>NZ_WKJZ01000001.1:0-697427 GCF_009763245.1 Pseudomonas xionganensis
CTTTCCGTCAAGCTGTTTTTCAAAATTCTTTTCAGAAAAGCCTTTCTACTCAACCACTTGCGCCTTCGATCTGCTTCTAGCTTCTCGTCAGCGGGAGGCGAATTCTACAGCGTTTCAAACCACTGTCAACCACCTCTTTGATCGCTTCCGATCAAAGCACCAACAGGATCAAACCGCCACCCTGCCAGCCCGGCGCATTCTACGCAGCCTTCACTGCTTTGCAACCCCTCAATTCAACTTAAACCATTGTTTTAAAAGCAGTTAAATGGATTCCTGCAGCGCAAGAGGCACGCATTATGGGCCGCAGGATCTCCCCACCAACGCTTATTGCCAACTTCATTCGGCCTTCAGGGTGACCCGGGCAAAAGCCTTCTTACCAGCCTGATACACATGGGTGCTATCCAGCCTGCATATAAAGGAGCGATCCACCACCCCGCCATCCACGCGCACGCCACCCGAGCCCAGGAGATCACGCGCCACAGCGGCATTCTTTACCAAGCCTGCTTTATTCAGCAGCGCAGCAATCGGCATATCCTCCGCCGCAGCCAGCTCAATTTCCGGCAGATCATCCGGCAGCTCGCCATCTTTCATGCGATTACCAGCAGAACGGTGCGCACTGGCTGCAGCCTCTTCACCATGGAAGCGCGCCACTATCTCCTCAGCCAGCTTGATCTTGATGTCACGCGGATTAGCTCCAGCCTCGACATCGCGCTTGAATTGCTCGATCTCGCCCATGGAGCGGAAGCTGAGCAATTCGAAGTAACGCCACATCAAGGCATCCGGCATTGAGACCAGCTTGTTGTACATGACCCCCGGCGCTTCCTGGATACCTATGTAGTTGCCCAAGGACTTGGACATCTTCTTCACGCCATCAAGACCTTCGAGCAGCGGCATTGTGACAACGCACTGCGAGGACTGGCCGTAGGCACGCTGCAGCTCGCGCCCCATCAACAGGTTGAACTTCTGGTCGGTACCGCCCAGTTCGACATCCGCGCGCAAGGCGACCGAGTCATAGCCCTGCACCAGCGGATAAAGGAACTCATGAATGGCGA
Organism: Pseudomonas xionganensis; assembly: GCF_009763245.1. Lineage (GTDB taxonomy): Bacteria > Pseudomonadota > Gammaproteobacteria > Pseudomonadales > Pseudomonadaceae > Aquipseudomonas > Aquipseudomonas xionganensis. The sequence goes on from NZ_WKJZ01000001.1 coordinate 1,053, forward strand.
TTGGCTGATTGGTCGAATAACGTTTACTGAAGTCATCGCGCTCAAGCATGCGGGCAACGGTGTATTGCGAGGTCAGACGGATAAAGTCTGCAGGCCCCATCTGATCCATCCAGGTGGAATTGAAGGCCACCTCAGTCTTGGCCGGATCGAGAATCTTGAAGACCTGAGTTTTATAGGTCTCGGCATTCTCCAGCACCTGCTCACGAGTGAGAGGTGGACGGGTAGCACTCTTACCACTCGGGTCGCCAATCATTCCTGTGAAGTCGCCGATCAGGAAAATCACCTGATGCCCCAACTCCTGGAACTGGCGCAGCTTATTAATAAGCACGGTATGACCAAGGTGAAGATCCGGCGCGGTCGGATCGAAGCCTGCCTTGATCCGTAGCGGCTGACCCCGCTTGAGCTTTTCGACCAGCTCAGCCTCAACCAGAACCTCTTCTGCGCCGCGCTTGATTAGCGCCAACTGCTCTTCAACCGACTTCATGACAGCACTCACGACCACTCGAAAACCAAAGGGAACCAACCATACAAGATCGCAGACAAAGCACAAGTTCTTGACCATGCTGAGGCCAGCTCAAGACCGTCTCGCGACAAGCAGGGTTGCCTACGACTCATTTTGGTTATATTTTATACAGTTAGTGCATATTCATCATTTTGTTTATCTATTTTCATTCATTTTCAAAGCCAAAAGACGCCTATGACCTCTCCAGCTAAAGCGCCACCTCTCTACCCCAAAGGCCATATCCTGGCCGCCAGCGGGGTCGCCGCCCTCCTCAGCCTGGCCCTGTTGATTTTTCCTACCCGCGAAGTAGAAGCCCAGAAGACCTATATTGACCTTGACCTAGACGGCACGACTGAAGTCCTTGCGCTTGAGTCCGACGCCGCCAAAGAGCCACATACAGCCGAGCAACGCCCCAATTCGCCGTTCGCCCAAACTGACAAACCTTCCACAGCTCAGGCGTCCTCGCACGAAGATGCCAGCGGTGGGCAGCAGCTACACAGCCTAACCGTCGCCAGCGGCGACACCCTTTCGACTCTTTTCAGCAAAATCGGGCTTTCCGCCACGACCCTGCACGAGGTATTGGGCAGCAGCAAAGAAGCCAAGCAGCTGACCCGCCTCAAGGTAGGCCAAACCCTTAACTTTGAACTGGACGAAAACGGTCAACTGCAGGGCCTGCATACCCGGCTCAGCGACCTGGAAAGCCTGGCCCTGACCAGAACTGATAGCGGCTTTGACTTCAAGCGTGAACTGGTAACACCAGAGGTGCAGCAAGCCTACACCCACGGCACGATCCGCAGCTCGCTGTTCCTCTCAGCGAAACGCGCCGGCCTGAGTCACGGCCTGACCATGGATCTGGCCAATATCTTTGGTTATGACATCGACTTCGCCATGGATATTCGCGAAGGAGACGAGTTTGAACTGATCTATGAGAAGAAAGTGGTAGAGGGCAAGCAGGTCGGCACCGGCGATATTCTTTCTGCCCGATTCACCAACCGAGGAAAGACCTACACCGCCGTGCGCTACACCAACAAGCAGGGCAGCACCAGTTACTACAACGCCAATGGCGAAAGCATGCGCAAGGCCTTTATCCGCACCCCGGTGGATTTTGCCCGGATCAGCTCGCGTTTTTCCACTGGCCGCAAGCACCCCATCCTGAACAAGATCCGCGCTCATAAAGGCGTGGACTATGCAGCACCTCGTGGCACGCCTATCAAGGCTGCAGGTGATGGCCGCATCAGCCTGGCGGGACGCCATGGCGGCTATGGCAACACCGTTATCATCCAACATGGCCAGCGCTACCGAACGCTTTATGCCCATATGCAGGGCTTTGCCAAGGGCATCCGTAACGGCGCCAACGTCAAGCAAGGGCAGATCATTGGCTATATCGGCACTACAGGGCTGTCGACCGGGCCGCACCTGCACTATGAGTTCCAGGTCAATGGTGTGCATGTCGATCCGCTCAGCCAGAAGCTGCCGATGGCGGACCCCATTGCCAGCGCTGAAAAAGCCCGCTTTATGCAACTGAGCAAGCCATTGATGGCGCAGATGGACAAAGAACGCTCCACTTTGCTCGCCCTTAATCAGCGCTAAGCCCATGCCCCTCTATTTGGGCCTTATGTCCGGAACCAGCCTGGATGGTCTGGACATCGCCCTGATCGACCAGGCTGAGCACTGCACTCTGGTCGCCACCCACTTCCTACCCATGCCAGGCACCCTGCGCAGTGAGCTGTTATCACTGTGTAGCCCCGGCCCGGACGAACTGGCCCGCGCAGCCATCGCCGAACAGCACTGGGTCGCCCTGGCGGCCAGCGGCATCCAGGCCTTGCTGAGCGCGCAGGGCCTGGCGGCCAGCGCCATTCGCGCCATCGGCAGCCACGGCCAAACGGTTCGCCATGAACCAACACGCGGCTTCAGCATCCAGATCGGTAACCCCGCCCTACTCGCCGAGCTAACCGGAATCAGTGTGGTAGGAGACTTTCGCCGCCGTGATCTGGCCGCCGGCGGCCAGGGAGCTCCACTGGTACCGGCTTTCCATGACGCATTGTTCGCCAATCCCGCGCAGCCTCGCGCCGTTCTGAATATCGGCGGCTTCAGCAACCTCAGCCTGCTAACCCCAGGCCAGCCCGTGCAAGGCTTCGACTGCGGCCCAGGCAATGCGCTGATGGACGCGTGGATTCAGCGTTATCAGGGACTGAATTACGATAAAGAAGGTCAGTGGGCCGCCAGTGGCCAGGTGCAAGCAGACCTGCTGCAGGCGATGTTGAACACCTCTTTCTTCCAGACAGAGGGCCCCAAGAGCACCGGGCGAGAGCTGTTCAATCTGGACTGGCTGGATCAATGCCTAAGCCAGCAGCCCTCCTATGCGCCAGCCGATGTTCAGGCCAGCCTGCTGGAATTGACGGCGCAGAGCTGCATCGACGCCCTGCACCGCGCCCAGACCGACACTCAAGAGCTGCTGGTTTGCGGTGGCGGCGCGCACAATCTGCAGCTGATGCGACGCCTGGCGGCGCTTCTGCCCAACGCCCAGGTCAGCAGCACCGATGCCCACGGAGTCCCCGCCGACTGGGTCGAAGCCATGGCCTTCGCCTGGCTGGCCCACTGCTGCCTGGAAGGCATCCCCGGCAACCGCCCCAGCGTCACAGGCGCCAAGGGTCTGCGGGTGCTGGGCGCCATCTATCCCGCCTGACCCATAAACAAAAACGCCGCGCAAATCGCGCGGCGTTGAGTTCGGCACCAGCATTCAGATCGAGAAAGACGAACCACAGCCACAGGTGGTCGTGGCATTGGGGTTTTTGATCACGAAGCGAGAACCTTCCAGACCTTCCTGATAATCCACCTCGGCACCCGCCAGATACTGGAAACTCATCGGGTCGACCACCAGGCTGACGCCTTCGCGCTCGACCAGGGTGTCGTCCTCGGCCACTTCCTCATCGAAAGTGAAGCCATACTGAAAACCAGAACAACCGCCTCCGGTCACAAAGACACGGAGTTTAAGGCGCGGATTGCCTTCTTCTTCGACCAGGCTCTTCACCTTGCTCGCAGCGCCCTGAGTGAAAATCAGGGCTGTAGGGGTGAAGGTTTCGACGCTCATTGAGTTACTCCCGGCGCTAGACGCCATACTGCGTAATGGCAGGCATTATCCGCTTACCCGAGAAAAGCGGTCAACTATTCTGCCGGATCAAGACTCTCGGGCAGCTCCAATGGACGCGGCTCATCCTGCAAATGACAGAGACGGCCTTCTATCTGCGCCCCCATGGCCATCTCCATCAACCCGTAATAGAGATTGCCACGCACCCGTGCGCGAGCACCCAGTTCCAGATGAACACTGGCATGTACATCGCCGATCACCTCGCCGTCGATGACAATATGGGGGGCACGAATTTCGCCTTCAACCTGCCCCTGGGCACTGACACGGACCATGCCTTCAGTGGTCAGCAAGTTGCCACTGACCTTGCCGTCAACCTGTACGGCGCCCTGAAAGCGCAGATTACCCTGCAGCTCGGCGCCTACCGCAACCAGGCTGGTCTTGCCGCTGAAGCGCTGCAGATCAGCTTTGCTTTTGTCTTTATTCCACATAGGGACGACTTACTCCTCGTTGTTCCATTTGAACGTGCGCAAGATGGGCTTTTCTCCCTCCACATCGGCGCGCACCCTGATCTCGCGCGGAACAAAACCTTCGGGCAATTGCAGCTCGGCAAAGCGCCCAGCCTCGGGAATCGCCTGAAAATGCTTGAAAGCGAAAGGGATCGACTGCTCACTCAAGGCATCCGCTAAACCCTGGGTCAAAGGCGCCAGTTCCAGCGTTTGCTCTTCTTCACCCTGCTGCCCAGCTAGGGTTACCTGCAACTGCCCTTCCAGCTGAGCATCACCCTTGCCCACACGGCTAAGGAGTATCTTGTAGCGGAAAACTCCGCTTCTGTCCGTGGCCTGCACCTCAAAGGTGCGCACACGCAGGCCTTCGCGGCGACTGGCAGGCGCCAGCACGCCCTTATAAAAGGCCAGGTCCTGCTGCTGCTTGTATATCTGTTCTTCCAGCAGCTTGATGGTCAGACGGCTCTGCTCATTGGCCTGCTGACTGACCTTCTCACCACTGCTGAGCACCGCCAGGCGCTGACGCAGACGCTCCAACTGCCCTTCTAGCTCGACGACCCGAGCCGACTCCGCAGGCGATTCCTGCCCCTGCTGGGCAACACTGTACGCCTGCCAATAGCACCCGGCATAAAAAGCCAGGGGAATAGCCGCCAGCACCAACAGCCAGGCAAACACCTGGCGCCGAATACGCCCCGGATCAGCCGGGCGAACCTCCCAGCCGCCCATCAGGGCAACAGTGCCGCGTGGGACAAGCCAAAGCGCTCATCCAAGCCGAAGAGGATATTCATGTTCTGCACGGCCTGACCGGAAGCGCCCTTGACCAGATTATCGATAACCGACAACACCACCACCAAATCACCATCCTGCGGCCGGTGCACGGCAATCCGGCAGACATTGGCGCCGCGCACGCTGCGGGTTTCCGGATGGCTGCCAGCGGGCATCACATCGACAAAAGGCTCATCGGCATAACGCTTCTCGAACAGCGCCTGCAGATCAACCGAGCGATCCACCACGCGGGCATAAAGGGTGGCATGAATGCCGCGAATCATCGGGGTCAGATGAGGCACGAAGGTCAGCCCTACCTCACCACCGGTAGCGCGCCGCAGGCCCTGGCGGATCTCTGGCAGATGACGGTGGCCCTTGACGCCGTAGGCCTTCATGCTCTCGCCAGCCTCGCTGAATAGCGAGCCGACGCTGGCGCCACGGCCGGCGCCGCTGACCCCAGACTTGCAATCGGCAATCAGACTCGTCGCATCGGCCAGACCGGACTCCAATAACGGAAGAAAGCCCAGCTGGGTGGCAGTCGGATAGCAACCCGGCACGGCAATCAAACGTGCCTGCTTGATCGTTTCACGGTTGACTTCAGGCAAACCGTACACCGCCTCAGGCAGCAACTCGGGCGCGCCATGGGGCTGACCATACCACTGCCCCCACTCCTCGGCGTCTTGCAGGCGGAAGTCAGCGGACAGATCGATGACCTTGGTCCCCGCAGCCAGCAGCTCGCCCGCCAGGGCATGGGCAACGCCATGAGGCGTGGCAAAGAACACCACATCGCAGGCGCCCAGAGTCGCCACATCCGGCACACTGAAGGCCAGGCCATCGTAATGACCGCGCAGGTTTGGATACAGCTCATCGACACGCAGGCCCGCCTCTGAGCGCGAAGTGATCACCTCGACCTGGGCCTGGGGATGCTGCGCCAGCAGACGCAACAGTTCGACACCGGTGTAGCCTGTGCCGCCGACGATTCCGACCTTGATCATCACTTGCCCCTTTGTCTGCAACGCATTGGAAAGCTGCCGATGATAAAGCCGCTTCGGCCAGGGGCCAACCGCCAGTGGTGACGGACGGGGCCCTGGCCTCTACTATCGGGGCAATTTCCACCAACGAGTGCCCAACATGCTCTATCTGTGGCTCAAGGCCCTGCACATCATCGCTATGGTCTGCTGGTTCGCCGGCCTGTTCTACTTGCCGCGACTGTTTGTCTACCACGCCATGAGCACGGACGAGGTCAGCCGCGAACGTTTCTGCATCATGGAGCGCAAGCTATACCGCGGCATTATGTGGCCCTCACTGATCGCAACTGCAGTGCTTGGCCTATGGCTGATCAGCCTCAACCCCAGCTATTACTTCAGCCAGGGCTGGATGCACGTCAAGCTAACTCTGGTGCTGCTGCTGATCGCCTATCAGTTTGTCTGCGGCGCCCAACTCAAAGCCTTCGCCCGCGGCGAAAACCGTCGCGGGCATGTGTTCTACCGCTGGTTCAACGAAGCCCCGGTACTGGCCCTGCTAGGAATCGTCATCCTGGTTGTGGTTCGTCCCTTCTGACCTTACTCGACAAGAGGATTGCCTATGTCTTTGCCTGACCTGCTCGCCCAACGTCTACGCCTGCCAGTGGTTGCCGCTCCGATGTTTCTGGTGTCAAACCCGGCGCTTGTCCTCGCTTGCTGCCGCAGCGGCATAGTCGGCAGCTTCCCCGCTCTCAATCAGCGCGAAAGCAGCGGTTTCAAGGCCTGGCTGGAAGAAATTGAGGCGGGCCTGGATGATCAATGCGCGCCCTATGCGGTCAATCTGATCGTACACGGCAGCAACCCGCGCCTGCAGGCCGACCTGGCACTCTGCGTGGAGCACCGGGTACCACTGGTGATCACCAGTCTGGGAGCGGTCAAGGACGTGGTGGATGCGGTACACAGCTACGGCGGCCTGGTGTTCCATGATGTCACCACCCGTCGCCACGCCGAGAAGGCGGCAGAGGCCGGGGTCGATGGCCTGATCGCAGTAGCGGCCGGAGCAGGTGGCCATGCCGGCACCTGGAGTCCCTTCGCCCTGCTGGCCGAAATCCGTCAGTTCTTCGACAAGACCCTGCTACTGGCCGGCTGCCTGAACCGCGGTCATGAGGTGCTGGCCGCCCAGTTGCTGGGGGCGGATCTGGCCTATATGGGCACGCGCCTGATCGCAACCCAGGAAAATGCCGCATCAGAGGCCTACAAGCAGATGCTACTGGAGGCCCGTGCCGCCGATATCATCCACACGCCTGCAGTCTCCGGGGTGCCGGCCAGTTTTATGCGCCAGAGCCTGGAGCAGGCGGGCTACGACCTTAAGCAATTACAGAACAAGGGCGAAATCAATTACGGCGAAAAGCTCAAGCCAATGGATGAAGAAGCCAAAGCCTGGAAAACCGTGTGGTCCGCAGGCCAAGGCGTCGGCGTGATCAATGATCTGCCCAGCGTCGCTGAACTGGTGGCGCGCCTGGATCAGGAATACCGTGCGGCGCTGACCCAGGTTGGCGCGCTGCAGCAGCGCTGGCCTGGCTGACGGCAGAATGTGAAGCAGCGCGATCTTTGCCCGCCGCCCGCTTGTTTACAGCGCGGCGCGGCAGCTAGTCTGTAGCCACTGTCGCCGCCCTCAGGACAAGGAAACCGATATGAGCCAGCCTCGCTTCAAGATTGTCTTTAGTGGCGAACTGATGCCTGATGTAGGTCTTGAGACGACTAAGGACAATCTGGCGCGCCTGTTCAAAAGCGATATGGCGAAGATCGAGGCACTTTTCAGCGGCAGCCCCATCGAAATCAAGCGCAACCTCAGCGAAACGGAGGCCGATCATTATCTCAGCGCCCTGCAACGAGCCGGGGCCAAGGTCCGCAAGGAACAGGACCTGGCGGCCAGCCTGAGCCTGGTAGCAACGGACGACCACCCGGACGAGACACAGGAAAGCACAACCACGGCAGAACCCAGCACGATGACCTGCCCCAAGTGCGGCCATGAGCAGGCAACGGCCGTTGCCTGCTCGGCCTGCGGTATCGTGATCGAAAAGTACCTCGCTCGTCAGGCACAACTCGCTACAAGCGCCGCCACTCCCAACACCCAACCCGAACAGGCTGCCAACCCCTACAGCACGCCCAAAACCAGCGTGGCGGAAAGTTTGCCGGAGTTCGGTGAGCTAAAACCCTTCGGCATCCAGGGCCGCATTGGCCGCCTGCGCTATCTGGCCTGGTCCATGGTACTGGTGCTGGCTTGCCTGCCATTGTTCGGCATCGCCGCTGGCCTAATGGCTGTATCAGAGCTGCTCGGCGGCATTCTGATGGCTGCGCTGGGCATTGGCGTTATGGTGGTCGGCATCATGTTCGGAGTGCAGCGCCTGCACGATATTGGCTGGAGTGGCTGGCTGCTGTTGCTGACCCTGGTACCGGTGGTGGGCGGGGTGTTCTCCCTGCTGCTGTTTATCATCCCCGGCAGCACGGATACCAACCGCTACGGCCCGCCACCACCGCCAAACAGCATGGCGGTGAAGGTGCTGGCCTGGCTCTGGCTGGGAGTCATCATAGCCGCAATCGTGGCCGCCATTGCCTTGCCGGCATTGCTAGGACTGTCCGGCGCGCACTAACCGGCGCTCACCGTGCGCCCTGCGGCCCAGGCACGCAGGGCGTCCAAGTCTTCAGCCATAACCACGGACAGCGGCGAAGTGCTCTGGATGCCGCGCAACAGCATGGTCTGATCCACAGCCTGCTGCTGGGCCTGGGCGGCATACAGGGCGCTGACCACCACCTGCTCAATCTCAGCGCCTGAAAAGCCTGCGCAGGCCGCCGCCAGCTGAGCCAGGTCGAAGCGCTCCGGCGGCAGCTCGCGGCGAGTCAGATGAATGCGGAAGATCTCGGCGCGCACGCCGGCATCCGGCAGGTCGACAAAGAACAACTCATCGAAGCGGCCCTTGCGCACCAGCTCCGGCGGCAGCCGCGCGATCACGTTGGCGGTGGCCACCATAAACACCGGAGTCTGACGCTCGGCCATCCAGGTCAGCAAGGTACCCAGCACCCGCTGGCTCACGCCACCGTCGTTATCACCGGTGGCCAGCCCCTTCTCGACCTCATCCATCCACAGCACGCAGGGCCCCATCTGTTCGGCCAGCTTGAGGGCCTCGCGCAGATTGCGCTCGGTTTCGCCGAAGAACTTGTTGTACAGGCTGGCAAAGTCCAGGCGCAGCAGAGGCAAACCCCAGAGCCCGGCCACAGCTTTGGCCGCCAGACTCTTGCCACCGCCCTGCACCCCCACCAACAGCACGCCCTTGGGCATATCGGCAGCCTTGCCTTCGAGAAACACCGCCTGGCGCTCGCCCAGCCAGCGCTTGAGGTTGTGCAGACCACCGACATCGGCGAAGCGCGCGGTGTCGTACTCGAAGCTGAGCACGCCATCGAGGTTGAGCAACTGGAACTTGGTCTTGTTCAGCTCGGGGATATCTTCCTGAGTAATGGCGCCGTCGTCGCAGATCACATTGCGCGCCAGGGCCCGCGCCTCGCCATGACTGAGGCCGCGCAGGTTCTGCACCACCTGCTGCAGGGTGCGGTTATCGGTGCGTACCCGGGCGTTGCGGTTGCGTGTACTCCAGGCCGCGGCCTCGTCCCGGACGATGGACAGCAACTCCTCCTCGGATGGCAGCGCCAGGCTGAAGCGCGCGGCATAGCGCTGCACCTCAGACGGCAGGTCGAGGGCATGGGACACCAGGATCAGCGTCGGCTTGTCGACCGCCTCGGCCATGGCGATCTCCTTGAGCAGACGCACCAGCCTGGGGTTATCGGTCAGATAGGGGTGCAGATCGCACAGCACATAGAGGGTCGGCTGCGGATCGGCCTTGATCAGCTTGAGCGCTGCTTCCGGCTCCTGGGTGCTGCTGTCGGCCTGACCGTCGACAAAACTCAGGCGCCGCAGGCCTTCGGTCGCGGACCAGACCTGCAGGCCGACACCACGGCGAATCGCCAGCCCGGTCAGGGTTTCCAGCACCCGCGCCTCGTCCCAGGACTCGATCAGAATCAGCTTGATCTTGGAGTCGAGCACCAACCCCAGGTCATGAATATCGTTTTTCACGCAGGCTCCCTGTCCTCTAGACTTGAGTCACTTCCACCAGGCCAGGAGGCTTCCATGGACTGTCTGTTCTGCAAGATCGTCGCCGGAGACATCCCCGCGCGCAAGCTGTATGAAGATGACCAGGTTATCGCCTTCCACGATATCGGGCCGCAGGCCCCGGTGCATTTTCTGGTGATCCCCAAGCAACACATCAGCACCCTCAATGACCTGGGCGAGGCAGACAAGCTCCTGGCCGGGCATATTCTCTTTACCGCCCAGCGCCTGGCCAACGAGCAGGGCTGCGCGGAGGGATTCAGGGTGGTGATGAACTGCAATGACCTGGGCGGACAGACCGTGCATCACATCCATATGCATGTGCTGGGTCAGCGCCAGATGCACTGGCCGCCAGGTTGATCCGGGCCACCAGAGCCGCCATGCGCCCTGATCCTGATCAAACCTTGCCCAGCAGTTTGCAGTAAACTGCACAGGTTTTCCGCGCCGGAGGTCCCCATGGCCAGCGAACGTCACTTCTCACCGCTTGATCGCGTCCTGCTGCAGGCCGATGCCGCACTGCGCACCCTGCTGCCCTTTAGCGGCCAACCGGGCCGCCCATCCCCCGCCATCGTCGAGCCAGAGGCGGAACTGGACCCGCTGCAGGCCCAGCATGTGGCCGGGCTGATGCGCATCAACCATACCGGCGAGGTATGTGCCCAGGCGCTCTATCAGGGCCAGGCCCTGACTGCCAAGCTGCCCCAGGTGCGCAAGGCCATGGAGCATGCCGCCGATGAGGAAATCGATCACCTGGCCTGGTGCGAGCAACGCATTCGCCAGCTGGGCAGCCAACCGAGCCTGCTCAACCCACTGTTCTATGGCCTGTCCTTCGGCGTCGGCGCGGCGGCCGGGCTGATCAGCGACAAGGTCAGCCTGGGTTTTGTCGCCGCCACCGAGGATCAGGTGGTCAAGCACCTGGATGAACACCTGCAGCAGATCCCCGAGGCGGATCGCAAGTCCCGCGCCATCCTCGAACAGATGCGCGTGGATGAGGAACAGCACGCCACCAGCGCCCTGGAGGCCGGCGGCCTGCGCTTCCCGGCACCGATCAAGTTCGGCATGAGCCTCTTGTCCAAGGTGATGACCAAGAGTACTTACCGCATCTAAACACCGCACAAAAACCAAGAGGGCGCCCCTGGGGCGCCCTCTGCGTTCTAATCAACCGCCTGCGACCTTCAACCCAACTCGACTATCTCGTAGTCATGGGTAATTTCCACGCCACCACGGCCAAGCATGATCGAAGCCGAGCAGTACTTCTCCGCCGACAGCTCCACCGCACGCTTGACCTGAGCCTCTTTCAGGCCACGGCCCTTGACCACGAAATGCAGGTGAATCTTGGTGAACACCTTGGGCTCTTCGCTGGCGCGCTCGGCTTCGAGGAAAGCCTCACAGCTTTCCACTGCCTGACGGGACTTCTTCAGAATGCTGACCACATCGAAGTTGCTGCAGCCACCCAGGCCGAGCAGCACCATCTCCATGGGGCGCACACCCAAGTTGCGGCCACCGGCTTCGGGCGGACCATCCATCACCACGGCGTGGCCACTGCCTGACTCACCGATAAACAGGGCTTCACCGGCCCACTGAATGCGCGCTTTCATTACTCAGGCTCCGCTGTTAAAAAGGGAGGCAGCTTAGCACAGCACTTTTACTCGCCGAGAATCTGTCCGGGCGGCAAAGTTCCCTGCTGAGTGTTAGCCAGGTCGCAAAACAGGACCTCGCCATGGAGGCTTTGTTAAGCTGGCGCCGGAATGCTGGCACACTTGTACGGATAACTATTATTAGAACTCAGCCGCACAACGGCTCACCTTTATAGATTCGGGATTCGGGCATGGTTGCTATTACCCTCACACCTAAAATAAAAAATCTCGACAAACTCCTCGCGCATTGCCACCGCCGCCGCTACACCGCCAAAAGCACCATCATCTATGCCGGCGATCGCTGCGAGACCCTGTTCTTTATCGTCAAGGGTTCGGTCACCATCCTGATCGAAGACGATGATGGCCGGGAAATGATCATCGCCTACCTCAATGCCGGCGACTTTTTCGGCGAGATGGGTCTGTTCGACAAGGAAGGCCACGAGCAGGAGCGCAGCGCCTGGGTACGGGCCAAGACCGAGTGCGAAGTGGCGGAACTGAGCTATGCCAAGTTCCGCGAGCTGACCCAGCAGGACCCGGAAATCCTCTACGCCATTGGCAGCCAGATGGCCGATCGTCTGCGCAATACCACGCGCAAGGTGGGCGACCTGGCCTTCCTCGACGTCACTGGTCGCGTCGCCCGCACGCTGCTCGATCTGTGCAAGCAACCCGATGCCATGACTCACCCCGACGGCATGCAGATCAAGATCACCCGCCAGGAAATCGGCCGCATCGTCGGCTGCTCCCGGGAGATGGTCGGCCGCGTGCTCAAGGCCCTGGAGGAACAGGGGCTGGTGCATGTCAAAGGCAAGACCATGGTGGTGTTTGGCACGCGCTAGCCAGCAGCGCCAGAGACAAAAAAAGCCGACGCTAAGGTCGGCTTTTTTGTCTGGGTGGATCACTCCACATCCGGGGTACTGATCACTCGCCTGCGCTCGGGGAAGAACAGGCGTTCCAGTTCCGCACCCGGGTTTTCCGCACGCATAAAGGCTTCGCCCACCAGAAAGGCATAAACCTCGCTGATTTCCATCAGCTCGACGTCGGCGCGGTTGAGAATGCCGCTCTCGGTCACCACCAGACGGTCCCGGGGAATGCGCGGCAACAGGTCCAGGGTGGTTTCCAGGGACACCTCGAAGCTATGCAGGTTGCGGTTATTGATCCCCACCAGCGGCGTGTCCAGGGTTTTCAGCGCGCGCTCCAGTTCGTCACCGTCGTGCACTTCCACCAGCACATCCAGATCGAAGGCCTTGGCGGTGGCGGCCAGTTCGGCCATCTGCGCATCTTCCAGGCAGGAAACGATCAGCAGTACGCAGTCGGCGCCCAGGGCGCGGGCTTCGACAATCTGGTAGGGGTCGATCATAAAATCCTTGCGGATCACCGGCAGGCCGCAGGCGGCCCGGGCTTCGCGCAGGTACTGATCACTGCCCTGGAAGAAATCCACATCGGTCAGCACCGACAGGCAGGTGGCGCCGCCGGCCTGGTAGCTCTGGGCGATATCGGCTGGGCGAAAGTCCTCGCGCAGCACGCCCTTGCTCGGCGAAGCCTTCTTGATCTCGGCGATCACCGCTGGCTGCTTGCGCTTGGCCTGCTCCAGCAGGGCGCGAGCGAAGCCGCGGGGGGCATCGGCGCTGCGGGCCAGTTGCTCGACCTCGGCGAGGCTGGCGATCAGCTTGCGCTGGGCGACTTCCTCGACCTTGCGGGCGACGATTTTTTCCAGAACTGTTGGCACGCTCACCCGGCATTCTCCTGCTTGTAGACGGCGGTAAAGGACACCAGCTCCTGCAATTTCTCCCAGGCCAGGCCCGTATGCAGGGCATCGTGGGCGCGCTGCACGCCCTCCCTGAGGGTAGCAGCCAGGTCGGCGGCGTAAATGGCCGCACCGGCATTCAAAGCGATCATGTCGGCGGCCTTCTGCCCCTGCTCGCTGCTGCGCTTGGTCAGGGCATCGCGGATCAGCGCCAGGGACTGGGCGGCATCGTCCACGGTCAGGCCGATCAGGCTCTGGCTCTTAATGCCGAAATCTTCCGGCTGGATCACGTATTCGCTGACCACTCCATCCTTCAACTCGGCGACGAAGGTCGGCGCAGCCAGGCTGATCTCGTCCAGGCCGTCCTGGGCATGCACCACCAGCACATGCTCGCTGCCCAGGCGCTGCAGCACCTCGGCCAGGGGCCGGCACAGCGCCTTGCTGAACACACCGAGGACCTGATGCTTGACCCCAGCCGGATTGGTCATGGGGCCGAGCATATTGAAAATGGTGCGCAGGCCCAGCTCGCGGCGCGGGCCGATGGCGTATTTCATGGCGCCATGGTGGGCCGGGGCGAACATAAAGCCGACGCCCACCGACTCGACGCAGCGCGCCACCTGCTCGGGCGCCAGATTGAGGTAGACCCCGGCGGCCTCCAGCAGGTCGGCGCTGCCGCTCTTGCCGGAAACCGCGCGGTTGCCATGCTTGGCCACCTGACCTCCGGCGGCAGCCACCACAAAGGCGGCAGCGGTGGAGACGTTGAAGATATTCATGCCATCGCCGCCGGTGCCGCAGGTGTCCACCAGATGGCTGGCATTGATGCGCACCGGCGCGGCCAGCTCACGCATGATCTGCGCGGCGCCGACGATCTCGTCGATGGTCTCGCTCTTCATGCGCAGGCCCATGAGAAAAGCGCCGATCTGCGCGTCGGTGCACTGGCCGGTCATGATCTCGCGCATCACGTCCTGCATCTCGGCGGTGTTCAGATCCAGCTGGCTGACCACCCGATTAAGGGCTTCCTTGATATTCATGGACGCAGGCCTCCTTGTTGCTTGAGGAAGTTGGCGAACAGCTCATGGCCCTGTTCGGTGAGGATCGACTCAGGGTGGAACTGCACGCCCTCGATATGCAGGGTCTTGTGGCGTAGGCCCATGATTTCATCCACCGAGCCGTCCTCATGCTGGGTCCAGGCGGTGATTTCCAGGCAGTCCGGCAGGGTTTCGCGCTTGACCACCAGGGAATGGTAGCGGGTCACGGTCAGCGGGTTGTTCAGGCCGGCGAACACGCCCAGGTCATGGTGGAACACCGGACTGGTCTTGCCGTGCATGACCTGGCGCGCGCGCACCACGTCGCCGCCAAAGGCCTGGCCGATGCTCTGGTGGCCCAGGCACACGCCGAGAATCGGCAGCTTGCCGGCAAAGTGCAGGATGGCCTCGATGGACACCCCCGCATCGCTCGGCGTGCAGGGGCCGGGGGACACGACGATACGTTCGGGCTGCAACGCCTCGATCTCGGCAATAGACAGTTCGTCATTGCGGATCACATGGACATCGGCACCCAGCTCGCCCAGGTACTGCACCACGTTGTAGGTAAAGGAGTCGTAGTTATCGATCATCAAAAGCATGGCACAACCCCTTATTCGGCAGTCTGTTCGGCGAGGGCAACGGCGCGGAACATGGCGCGACGCTTGTTCAGGGTTTCTTCCCATTCCAGGGCCGGCACCGAGTCGGCGACGATGCCGGCACCAGCCTGCACATGCAGCTCGCCGTCCTTGATGACGGCCGTGCGGATGGCGATGGCGGTATCCATATTGCCGTTCCAGGCCAGGTAACCCACCGCGCCGCCATAGACGCCGCGCTTGACCGGCTCCAGCTCATCGATGATTTCCATGGCGCGAATCTTCGGCGCGCCGGACAGGGTGCCGGCGGGCAGAATGGCGCGCAGGGCGTCCATCGCCGTCAGGCCTTCCTTCAGCTGGCCGGTGACGTTGGAGACGATATGCATGACGTTGGAGTAGCGCTCGATCACCATCTTCTCGGTGAGCTTGACGCTGCCGGTGCTGGCCACCCGACCCACGTCGTTGCGGCCCAGGTCGATCAGCATCAGGTGCTCGGCGACTTCCTTGGCGTCCGACAGCAGGTCCTCTTCCAGGGCCAGGTCGGCCTCCTCGGTGGCGCCGCGCGGGCGGGTGCCGGCAATCGGCCGCACCGTGACCAGGCCATCTTCCAGGCGCACCAGCACCTCCGGCGAGCTGCCGACCACATGGAAGTCGCCGAAGTTGAAGAAGTACATATAGGGCGTCGGGTTGATGCAGCGCAGGGCGCGGTACAGATCAATCGGTGCAGCCTTGAACGGGATCGACATGCGCTGGGAGATCACCACCTGCATGCAGTCGCCGGCAAGGATGTACTCCTTGATCGCCTTGACCGCATTCTCGTAGTCATCGCGCTTGAAGCTGGAGACGAAATCCGGCTCCGGGCCACTGGCCGCGGCCAGATCCACGCCCAGACGCGGGGTGATGGGCTGGCGCAGCTTGTGCAAAATCTCCTGCAAGCGCGCCCGGCCCTGTTCCAGCGCACCTTCATCGGCGGGATCGACCAGAACGATGGCGTGCATCTTGCCCGCCAGGTTGTCGAACACCACCACCGCATCGGAGACCATCAGCAGGATATCCGGCGTGCCCAGGGCATCCGGGTTTACGCCCTTGGCCAGCTTGGGCTCGACATAGCGCACGCTGTCGTAACCGAAGTAACCCACCAGGCCGCCATTGAAGCGCGGCAGACCCGGCAGGGTCGGCACCTTGTAGCGTTCCTTGAACTGCTCGACAAAGGCCAGCGGGTCCTCGCACTGATGGCGCTCAACCTCGACGCCATCCACGCTGACCGTTACCTCGTGACCATAGGCGCGCAGCACGGTGCGCGCCGGCAGGCCGATAATGGAGTAACGCCCCCATTTCTCGCCGCCCTGCACGGATTCGAGCAGGTAGGTATTGGCCTCGTCGGCCAGCTTCAGGTAGATGGACAGCGGGGTGTCGAAATCCACCAGGGTTTCGCAGGCAACAGGAATGCGGTTATAGCCGGCAGCGGCCAAACGCAGGAATTCTTCGCGGGTCATGATCAGCCTCGTGGCTTGAGGTTTAAACGGTCGAGTGCAGGCGCGCCGCCGTAGCGGCCAGGATCAGGTCAGAGGCGCCAGCGCCAACGGGCCAGGGCCTTGATGATTCTCATGTCGGTGCGGGTCGACCGGCGCATGCAGCTAACCACCACGAAGCTCTCTTAATTCAGGCGGGATTGAAGTGGAGCCACACTAGCGCAGGGCCTGCGCCGAATCAACCCGCCAGGCCCGGCAAAGCCTGCTGATGGGGCCAGACGCAGCCTTCCGCACTGTCTTGCCCCTGTACCCGCAGCAAGTCGAGCAGGTTCTCCAGCAGCAGCGCCGGGTTTTCCTCGGCAATCGGCCGGCCATGGTTGTAGCCGTAGTTCAAGGCTGCGCAGGTGACGCCGGCCGCCCGCGCCGCCTGCACGTCGTTGCGCGAGTCGCCGACAAACAGCGCGTCGCTCGCCTCGACCTGGGCCAGACGCAGCACATGCAGCAGCGCCGCCGGGTCGGGCTTCTGCTGGGGCAGGGTGTCGCCGCCGATGATCCAGCGGAAGTAGCCACCCAGGCCTTTTTCATCCAGCAGCGGGGCGACGAAACGCTCCGGCTTGTTGGTGACGATGGCCAGTTCGATGCCCTGGCCGTAGAGCCAGTCCAGGCACTCGCGCACGCCGGGGTAGACGCAGGTCAGCTCATGGCCCTCGGCGTAGCACTGCATAAACAGCTCCAGGGCCTGCTCGGCCCGCGCCTCGTCGATATGCTCATGGGCCAGGCCACCGGCCAGGGCGCGGCGCACCAGCACCCGGGCGCCGTTGCCGACCCAGTCGCGCACCTGCTCGATACCGGCCGGCGGCTGGCCGAGCAGCACCAGGGTGCGGTCGATGGCCGCGGCCAGGTCCGGCACCGAGTCCACCAGGGTGCCATCCAGGTCGAACATCACCAGACGCGGCAGGCGCCCGGTGAACAGGCGCTCCAGCGCGGTCATCAGCGCACCTGGGCCAGTTCGGCGCGCATGGCGTCGATCACAGCCTTGTAGTCCGGCTGGTTGAAGATGGCCGAGCCGGCAACAAAGGTGTCGGCCCCGGCGGCGGCGATCTCGCGGATATTCTGCACATTGACCCCGCCGTCGATCTCCAGACGAATCTCGCGGCCGCTGGCGTCGATCAGGGCGCGGGCTTCCTTGAGTTTTTCCAGGGTGTGGGGAATAAACTTCTGCCCGCCAAAGCCCGGGTTGACGCTCATCAGCAGGATCATGTCGACCTTGTCCATCACGTGCTTGAGCACGTCCAGCGGGGTGGCCGGATTGAACACCAGGCCGGCCTTGCAGCCGCCATCACGGATCAACTGCAGCGAGCGGTCGATATGCTCAGACGCTTCCGGGTGAAAGGTGATGTACGTGGCACCGGCCTCGATAAAGTCGCCAATGATGCGGTCCACCGGCTTGACCATCAGGTGCGCGTCGATGGGCGCGGTGATGCCATATTTGCGCAGCGCCGCGCAGACCATCGGGCCGATGGTGAGATTGGGTACGTAGTGATTGTCCATTACATCGAAGTGGACGATATCGGCGCCGGCGGCGAGGACCTTGTCCACCTCCTCACCCAGGCGGGCGAAATCGGCGGAGAGGATCGACGGAGCAATGGCGAAGGGTTGCATGGCGCACCTCGGTGGCATTCACGAAAGGGGCGCATTGTAACCGAGGGCATTCTGAATCGTCGCTGGGACGATGGTCGGCAGGCGGATATGCCGCAGCGCGTAGGGTGGATGACGCTTTTTTCATCCACCATGGGAGTTGGTGGATGGGTGAAGCGTCATCCACCCTACGAGGTCGCCGCTACAAGAAAACCCGCCGAAGCGGGTTTTCCATACAGCCGTTGCGCTTATGCCAGCTCGTCAAAGCACTCGGCAATGATGGCCAGGCCACGGTCCAGCTGGGCGTCCGGCGCGGTCAGCGGCACCAGGATGCGCAGCACGTTGCCGTAGGTACCGCAGGACAGCAGGATCAGGCCCTTGTCGCGGGCCTTGGCGACGATCTGGCCGGTCAGGGCGGCGTTGGGCTTGTGCAGGTCGCCGTTCTCGAACAGCTCCACCGCGATCATGGCGCCCAGGGCGCGCACATCACCGATGGCCTTGTGCTTGGCCTGGATGGCTTTCAGGCCAGTGACCAAGCGCTCGCCGACCGCCTTGCAGCGGTCCAGCAGTTTCTCTTCCTCGAACACTTCCATCACCGCCAGAGCCGCGGCGCAGGCGATCGGGCTGCCGGCATAGGTGCCGCCCAGGCCACCCGGGGCGATGGCGTCCATATACTCGGCCTTGCCGCATACGCCAGCCACCGGGAAGCCGCCGGCGATGGATTTGGCGAAGGTGGTCAGGTCGGCGGCGACGCCCATCTGCTCCATGGCGAAGAAGGTGCCGGTACGGCCGGCGCCGGTCTGCACTTCGTCGGCGATCAGCAGGATGCCGTGCTGGTCACACAGGGCGCGCAGGCGCTGCATAAATTCCTTGGGCGCGACATAGAAACCACCCTCGCCCTGCACCGGCTCGATGATGATGGCGGCGATATCGCGGGGCTCGGCGTCGTTCTTGAACACGCGCTCGATGCTGGCCATGGCGTCATCGACGCTGACGCCGTGCAGTTCACAGGGGTACTGGGCGCGGTACACGCCGCCGGGCATCAGGCCCATACCGGCGGAATAGGGATTGACCTTGCCGGTCAGGCTCAGGGTCATCATGGTGCGGCCGTGGTAGCCGCCGGTGAAGGCGATCACACCGGCGCGGCCGGTGGCGGCGCGGGCGATCTTCACCGCGTTTTCCACGGCTTCGGAGCCGGTGGTGACCAGCAGGGTCTTCTTGGCGAAGTCACCCGGTACGCGGGCGGCGACCTTCTCGGCCAGCTCTACATAGGGCTCGTAGGCCAGTACCTGGAAACAGGTGTGGGTCAGCTTGCCCAGCTGCTCCTGCACGGCAGCGATGATCTTCGGGTGCAGGTGGCCGGTGTTGAGTACGGCGATACCACCGGCAAAGTCGATAAATTCGCGGCCTTCGACGTCGGTGACGGTGGCGTTCTCGGCCTTGTCGGCGAAGATCGGGTGGATCTGGCCGACGCCGCGTGGTACGGCGGCGTTGCGGCGTTGCATCAGGGATTCGTTGGTCTTGCTCATAAGGTCCTCATTCGCCGCTATCTTGCGGAATGTCTGCTTCTGTAGGAGCCAGCTTGCTGGCGATCTCTGTAGAGCAAAAGCATCGCCAGCAAGCTGGCTCCTACGGGTTATGTGGCGGGCCTAGATACCCATACAGAGATATTTGATCTCCAGGTATTCGTCCAATCCATATTTCGAACCTTCACGGCCCAGGCCGGAGGACTTCATACCGCCAAAGGGCGCCACCTCGGTGGAGATCACTCCGGTGTTGATGCCGACCATGCCGTATTCCAGGGCCTCGGCCACGCGAAATACCCGGCCCAGGTCGCGGGCGTAGAAGTAGGCGGCCAGGCCGAACTCGGTGTCGTTGGCCTGACGGATCACCTCGGCCTCGTCCTCGAAGCGGAACAGCGGCGCCAGCGGGCCGAAGGTTTCCTCGCGGGCCACGGCCATATCCGCAGTGACGCCGCTGACGATGGTCGGCTCGAAGAAATTGCCGCCCAGGCTGTTGCCACCGGCCAGCAGGGTTGCACCCTTTTCCAGGGCGTCATGCAGATGGCGCTGCACCTTGGCCACCGCCTCGGCATTGATCAGCGGACCGGTGGTGATGCCCTCGTGCATGCCGTTGCCGACCTTGAGCCTGGCCACCGCCGCCTGCAGTTTTTCGGCGAAGGCGTCATACACGCCGTCCTGCACATAGAGGCGGTTGGCGCACACGCAGGTCTGCCCGGCGTTGCGGTATTTGGAGATGATCGCCCCTTCCACCGCCGCATCCAGATCGGCGTCGTCGAAGACGATAAAGGGCGCGTTGCCGCCCAGTTCCAGCGAGAGTTTTTTCAGGCTCGGTGCACACTGCTGCATCAGCTTGATGCCCACGCCCGTGGAGCCGGTAAAGCTCAGCTTGCGCACGATGGGGTTGTCGCACAGCTCGCCGCCCACTTCGCGGCTGGCGTCCACGTCCGCCGTAATCACGCTGAGCAAGCCAGCCGGAATGCCGGCGCGCTCGGCCAGTGCGGCCAGGGCCAGGGCCGAGAACGGCGTCTGCGGCGCCGGCTTGAGCACCATGGCGCAGCCCACGGCCAGCGCGGGGCCGGCCTTGCGGGTGATCATGGCGCTGGGGAAGTTCCACGGGGTGATGGCGGCGGTAACACCCACCGGCTCCTTCTGCACCAGGATGCGCTTGTCCGTGGCGTGGCCGGGGATCACATCGCCATAGGCGCGCTTGGCTTCTTCGGCGAACCACTCGATAAAGGAGGCGGCATAGGCGATTTCGCCACGGGCTTCGGCCAGGGGCTTGCCCTGCTCAGCGGTCATGATCCGCGCCAGGTCTTCCTGGTTGGCCAGGATCAGCTCGTACCAACGGCGCAGCTTGCCCACCCGCTCCTTGGCGGTCAGCGCGCGCCAGGCCGGCTGGGCGGCTTGTGCGGCCTCGATGGCGCGGCGGGTTTCCGCGCGGCCCATATTCGGCACGCTGCCGATCAGCTCGTCGGTGGCCGGGTTGCGGATTTCGGTGCGCGCGCCGCTGTCGGCCTCGCACCACTGGCCGTTCACATAGGCCTGCTGGCGCAGCAGGCTGGGATCATTCAATTGCAGGCTCATGGGGCTCTCTTGTTCTGGGTGGTTCAGGACGGCTGCTGGGTGCGCAGCTTCTCGCTACGGCCGCGCAGCCACTCCAGGGTCAGCAGCAGGAGGATGGAGAAACCGATCAGCAGGGTCGCGGCGGCGGCGATGGTCGGCGACAGGTTCTCGCGGATGCCGCTGAACATCTGCCGTGGCAGGGTGGTCTGCTCGGGGCCGGCGAGGAACAGGGTCACCACCACTTCGTCGAACGAGGTGGCAAAGGCAAACAGCGCCCCGCTGATCACCCCCGGCGCGATCAGCGGCAGGGTCACCCGGCGGAAGGTGGTCAGCGGCGAGGCGCCCAGGCTGGCGGCGGCGCGTACCAGGTTGTAATTGAAGCCCTGCAGGGTCGCGGACACGGTGATGATCACGAAGGGCACGCCGAGCACCGCATGCACCAGGATCAGCGACAGGTAGCTGTTGCCCAGGCCCAGGGGGGCGAAGAACAGGTAACTGGCCACCCCGACGATCACCACCGGCACCACCATGGGCGAAATCAGCAGGCTCATCACCAGGGCCTTGCCACGGAACTCGCCGCGGGTCAGACCGATGGCCGCCAGGGTGCCGAACACCATGGCCAGAGCGGTGGCGGCCGGGGCGATGATCAGGCTGTTTTTCAGCGAGCGCATCCAGTCGGCGGACATAAAGAAGTCTTCATACCAACGCAGGGAAAAGCCCTGCAGCGGGTAGACCAGAAAGCTGCCGGAGTTGAACGACAGCGGAATGATCACCAGCACCGGCAGGATCAGAAACAGCAGCACCAGCGCGCAGAGGGTGCGCAGGCTGTAGTGCCAGATGCGTTCAATGGGTGACATATAGGGGCTGAGCATAACGGCTTACTCCACTTGAGCTTTTGGCTCCCCTCTCCCACCTGTGGGAGAGGGGTTGGGGGAGAGGGATATCAGAGGCCTGCTACGCAGGCTGCTTTTTAGGCCAAGCGCAATTTGCTGGCGCCGACCAGCCAGCTGTACACCACATAGAGCACCAGGGTGGCGGCCAGCAGCAGGCCGCCGAGGGCGGTGGCCATGCCCCAGTTGATCGAGCTGTTGGTGTAGAAGGCAACGAAGTAGCTGATCATCTGATCGTTGGGGCTGCCCAGCAGCGCCGGGGTGATGTAGTAGCCAATCGACAGGATAAACACCAGCAGGCAGCCGGCCCCGACCCCGGCCAGGGTCTGCGGGAAGTACACCCGCCAGAAGCTGGCGAACGGATGACAACCCAGGGACACGGCGGCGCGCATATAGGTGGGCGAGATGCCCTTCATCACGCTGTAGATCGGCAGAATCATGAACGGCAGCATGATGTGGACCATGGCGATATAGACGCCGCTGCGGTTGAACACCAGCTGCATGGGCTCGTCGATGATGCCGACGGACATCAGTGCGCTGTTGATCAGGCCACCGGACTGCAGCAGCACGATCCAGGCCGCCACCCGCACCAGGATCGAGGTCCAGAACGGCAGCAACACCAGGATCATCAGCAGGTTGCTCTGCCGGGTCGGCAGATTGGCCAGCAGGTAGGCCAGGGGGTAGGCCAGTACCAGGCAGATGGCGGTGATCACCAGGCTCATCCAGAAGGTGCGGGCGAAGATATCCAGGTAGATGGCCTGATCCGGGGTGGCGCGGGCCAGCTCGCCGAGGTCGTCGATGCGATGATCCAGCGCTGCCAGCAGGTAGTAGGGGGTGATGCTGCTGGTGTTGCGGCGGATCACCTGCCAGTAGGCCGGGTCGCCCCAGCGCTCGTCCAGCTGCTCCAGGGCGGCCTTGTAGGAAGCCGGCTCGCTGGCAAACGGCAGCTTGCGCGCGGTGCTGTTGATCAGGCTGCGGAAACCGGCCTGCTCCATGTTCAGGCGCTTGGACAGATCACCCAGGGCGCGTTGCTGACGAGCCTCGTTGATCTCCAGGGCCATGGCGCGATAGACCGCCTCATCGGGCAGGCCGCGACCGTCCCAGGCCTCGATGGCCGCCACGGTCTGCGGCAGGCTGCTGACCACCTCGGGGTTGTCCACGCTGCGCCACAACAGCGCCACGATGGGCACGATAAAGGTCAGCAGGAGAAAGACCACCAGCGGCAGGATCAGTGCCTTGGACTTGAGGCGATTGACACGCTCGGCGCGGGCCAGCTTCTGCTTGAGGCTGGGGCCGGGCAACGCGTTATCGGTGGCGGACAGGACACTGGCCATGAACAACTCCGCAGGCAGATGCCGCTTGAGGCGGCTTGGAATTAGGGTCGCGCTGTCCGTACCGACACGGAAACCGGACAACGCGATGGGTAAAGCGGGCTGCAGCCGGTGGGCTGCAGCCAGGTCTTAGCGAGCGGCCCAGGCGTTAAAGCGCTGTTCCAGCTGCTCGCCGTAGTCGGCCCAGAACACCACGTCGATGGCCACCTGGCCCTTGATGTTTTCCGGGGTGGTGGGCATCACGTTGAGGCGCTCGGGGGCCAGCAGATCGATGGCCTGCTTGCGTGCCGGGCCATAGGCGATGTTCTCGGCGAACACCTTCTGCGCCTCGGGCTGCACGGAGAAGGCGATAAACTCCTTGGCCAGTTCCTGGTTCTTCGCCCCGGTGGGGATGGCCCAGGAGTCGAAGTCATAGATACCGCCGTTCCATACCACCTGCAGGTTGCTTTCCGCCTGCACGGCAGCGATGCGACCGTTGTAGGCCGAGCTCATCACCACGTCGCCGGAGGCCAGGTACTGCGGCGGCTGGGCGCCGGCTTCCCACCACTGGATATGCGGCTTGAGCTCATCGAGCTTGCGGAAGGCACGGTCCACGCCCTCGCGGGTGGCCAGCACTTCGTAGACTTCGTTGGGTGCCACACCATCGGCCATCAGGGCAAATTCCAGGGTGTACTTGGCGCCCTTGCGCAGGCCGCGCTTGCCGGGGAATTTCTCCACGTCCCAGAAATCGGCCCAGCCGCTGGGCGCGCTGCTCAGCTTGTCGGCGTTGTAGGCCAGTACCGTGGACCAGACGAAGAAGCCCACGCCGCAGGGCTGGATGGCGCCGTCGATAAACTCGGCGGGGTCGCCGAACATGGCCGGATCGAGCGGCTCGAACAGGCCCTCGTCGCAGCCACGGGCGAGCTCCGGGGACTCCACTTCCACCAGGTTCCAGCTGACGCTGTTGGTGTCGACCATGGCCTTGATGCGGGCCATTTCACCGTTGTATTCGCCGGCCAGAATCTTGTTGCCGGTGGCCTCTTCGAAGGGGCTGTAGAAGGCCTTGATCTGCGCTTCCTTGCTGGCGCCGCCGAAGGAAATGGCGGTGAGGTCCACCGCCAGCGCCGGCATTGCACAGGCCACGCCGGCGGCCAGTGCCGCGAGTTTCAGGGATTTCATCATTGTTGTAATCTCCTCTGTGTCACTTGGGTCAGTTGTTGTCACTCAGTCCGGCTGTAGCGGATCCAGGGCGCGGGCATGCTCGACATGCCAGCCCAGCGGCACCAGGTCACCCACGCCAAGGGCTGGGTCCAGTTCGGCCACGGGTTGCTTGATATAGAAATCTTCCTTGCCGCAGACCTCCATGCGGATACGCACGTGGTCGCCCAGGTAGATAAATTCGGCCACCCGCCCGGAGAAGCGGTTGCGGCAGTTTTCGCTGTGGCCATTGAGGCGCACCCGCTCGGGGCGGATCGACAGAGTCACCGGCTCACCGACTTCGCCGACATTCACCGCCAGGGCCTCGACCTGCTCGCCACGGGCCAGGCCGATCACGCAGCGCTCGCCGTCGCGACTGAGCAGCTGGCCGCTGATGCGGTTGTTCTCGCCGATAAAGTTGGCGACGAAGGTGTTGCTGGGATGCTCGTAGAGGGTGCGCGGGTCGGCGATCTGTTGGATCTCGCCCTGATGGAACACCGCGACACGGTCGGACATGGTCAGGGCTTCGCCCTGGTCGTGGGTGACATAGACCACGGTCACGCCCAGGCGCTGGTGCAGGTGCTTGATCTCCATCTGCATATGCTCGCGCAGCTGCTTGTCCAGGGCACCCAGGGGTTCGTCCATCAGCACCAGCTGCGGCTCGAAGACCAGGGCACGGGCCAGGGCCACACGCTGCTGCTGGCCGCCGGAAAGCTGGCCCGGATAACGGTTGCGGAAGCTGTCCAGCTGGACCATGGCCAGCGCCTTCTTCACCCGCTCGGCGCTGTCGGTACGCGACAGGCCGCGCACGCTGAGGGGGAAGGCCAGGTTCTCGGCCACGGTCATATGGGGGAACAGGGCATAGTTCTGGAACACCATGCCGATATCGCGTTTGTGCGGCGGCAGGCGGTTGAGGGAGCGCCCGTCGAGAAGAATCTCGCCGGCGGTAGGGGTCTCGAAACCGGCCAGCATCATCAGGCTGGTGGTCTTGCCCGAACCGGAAGGACCCAGCAGGGTAAGGAACTCACCCTTGCGGATATCCAGATTGAGATCCTTGACGATCAGATTCTCGCCGTCATAGCTCTTCTGCACGCCACGAAAGCTGACCAATACATCGTTTGCCTGAGACCCACTCATCGCCACACCTTTTGTTGTTGTCTGCACGCTGATGGCACAAGACTAGGAGGGTTATGCGGGCGACAGAATCGGGCGGGATGACAACCTGTTATCAGGCAAGGGGAGAAGTTTTTGTAGGGCAATCCCTACAGAGAATCGGCCGCCACAAAACAGGGCAAAGGCCGCGTGCGGCAACTCGCAGACACTCTGCAAGGCAATAGCAAATACCCTGCAGGCACGGTTTGGGAACGTGTTTACGATCTCGCGAGCTAGAGCTATGCAAGGCAAAAAGAGGCGAGAACGCGGAGTGTACTTTTGTACATGAGCATTTCGAGCCTGTTTTTAACGCAGCAGGGCCGACGCGCAGCAGATCGTCAACAGGTTCTCAGAGCAGCTTGTGCTCCATGGCATAGCGCACCAGATCGGCCACCGAATGCAGGCCGAGTTTCTGCATCAGGCGCGCCTTGTGGGTGCTCACGGTCTTATTGCTGACCGCCAGATGCAGGGCGATATCGTTGACGCCCTCGCCGCGCACCAGACGCTCGAACACCGAGAACTCGCGCTCGGACAGCTGGGCGTGGGGCGGCCGCGAGTCGGTCAGACCCACCTCGAAGACCATGCGGTCGGCCAGCTCCGGGTCGATATAGCGCCCGCCGCCAGCCACCTTGCGGATCGCCGTGACCAGCAGGGCCGGGTCGCTGTCCTTGGTGGCGTAGCCGGCGGCGCCGACCTTGAGGGCGCGGGCAGCCATCTGCGCCTCGTCGTGCATGGACAGCACCAGAATCGCCGGTGGCCTGGCCAGGGCACGAATCCGCGGGATGGCTTCCAGGCCGTTGACCCCGGGCATGGAGATATCCAGCAGCACCACGTCGCATTCGACCTTGCGCAGGGTCTCCAGCAGCTGCTCGCCATTGCTCGCCTCGCCGGCCACCTCAAGGTCCCGGGCCATGCCGATCAGCTGCTTGATGCCTTCACGCACGATGGTGTGATCTTCGGCTACCACCACTCGAATCACGCTACTTCCTCCGTATCCAGGGTCACGCGAGCCGTCAGGGTAGTCCCCTCGCCCGGCTGACTGTCAATCTGCAACTGGCCACCGAGCATAAAGATGCGTTCCTGCATGCCGACCAGGCCGAAGGATTGCCCGGCCTTGCGCTGAGCCGGGTCGAAGCCCTTGCCGTCATCAATCACCCACAGGCACAACTCGCCCGCCTCGACCCGCAGGTAGACCTGGACGCTGTGGGCGCCGGCATGGCGCATCACGTTGGTCAGGGCCTCCTGCAGGATACGGAACAGGCCAATGGCCTTGGCGTCGCTGAGCGCCGGCAGGTTGTCCGGCACCTCCACCAGGCAGGGGATCTGCGTGCGCGCCTCGAAGCGGCGCACCTGCCATTCGATGGCCGAGGCGATGCCGGCATCCAGGATCGGCGGGCGCAGGGCAGTGGCCACGTCACGCACCAGCTGGAACAGATTGGCGATCAGCTTCTTCATGCTGGCCAGGCGCTCATCCAGGCCCTCGACCTGACCGGCGAAGGCCAGCTCGCACATGGCGGTTTCCAGCTTGAGCACGGTGAGCACCTGGCCCAGCTCGTCGTGCACCTCGCGGGCGATACGCGCCTTCTCCTCCTCGCGCACGCTTTCCAGGTGGGCGGCCAGCTCGCGCAGGCGGGCGCGGGAGTCGGCCAGCTCCAGTTCCACCTGCTTGTTCTCGGTGATGTCCCAGACGATGCCGTCCCAGACCACCCGCCCCTCGCCCAGGCTGCGGGCGGTGGCCTTGATATCGGCCCAGCGCAGCTCGCCCGCGCGGGTGAGGATACGGCCCTGCCAGTACCAGTCGCGATCCTTGTCCAGCGCCAGCGCCTGGGAGCGCTCATAAGCCTCCTGATCCTGCGGGTGCACCAGGCTGCGAATACCGCGCTCGCGCCGCTGCAACTCGGCCGCTGGCCAGCCCACCAGCTCCAGGCTGGCCTCGCTGATATAGGCAAAATCCACCACCTGGCCGACGCCTGCCCGCTCCAGGCGGAACACCAGCCCCGGCACATTGCCGGCAATGCCCTTGAGCCGGGCCTCGCTTTCCTCCAAAGCGGCCTGGGCGCGGCGCCGCTCGGTGATATCGGTGACAAACACCACCAGGTACTCGCTCAGGCCAAAGCGCAGAAAGCTCAGGGACAAGGCCACTGGCAGACTGCTGCCATCGGCGCGCAGGCAGTCCACTTCAAAACCGGGCAGGGCCTCATTGCCGCCACGGGCCTGGCGCCACAGATCCAGCCAGCGCTGCATGGTCATCCCCGGCTGCAGACGTTGCAAAGGCAGGTCGACCAGGGCGCCCGGGGCATAACCGAGCATCCGTTCGGCGGCCAGATTGGCATAGCGCAGGTGGCTGTCCCAGTTGACCCAGAGAATGCCGACGGTGCTGTGGTCGATGGAGAACTGACTGAGGCGCAGGGCCTGCTCGGCCTCCTCGCGCTGACTGAGCACGCCGCGCGCCTCGCTCAACTGGCGCTCCAGAAAGCGGCGCTGACGACGCAGATAGGCCAGGCTCAGGGCCGTGCCGCCCAGTCCCAGCACCAGCAGTAGACTCAGGCCCTTCCAGAACGCCAGCGGGTTGCCAAGGCCCCGGGTATTGAGCGGGAACCAGGTACTCTGCAGGCGATCCAGCTCCCGTGCCGGCATGGCCTGCAGAGTGGTCCGCACGATATCGGCCAGCAGCGGTTCATCCCGCCGGCTGGCGATGCGCAGCAGCTGCGGCAGGCCGATATCACCGACAATGCTCAGGCCGGCGAACTGCGGCTCGCGCAGCAACAGGCTCAGGCGCGCCTCGTCCACCACCGCGTAGCTGACCTCCTGGCTCAACAGCAGATCGAGGGCTGCACGCTCATTGGCCACGGTCTGCAGCAGCAGATTGCCATGGGTATTGCGCAGGTATTCGAAGGTCGGCCCCGGGCCACGCACGGCCACCTTGTCATCCCGGCCGAGGCGATCCAGATCCACCGCACTGCTGCCGCGACGCTCCCCCACCACCAGCTGCGGCACGCGCATATAGGGGTCGGAGTAGCGCCAGCGCCGGAGTCCCGCCGGGGTCTGCTGCAGCCCCGGGGCCAGGTCCACTTCACCACGAGCCAGGGCCGCTTCCAGTTCGGCCTGTTCGCTAAAGCGCAGCCACTGCGGCTCCACCTGCATGGCTTGCAGCAGACGGGTCATCAGCTCGACATTGGCCCCGGAAAGCAGCTGCTGGCGACGATCGAACTGCGCCCAGGGCGCCTGCATGATCAGGCCCACCCGCAGCTGCGGATGGGCCCTGAGCCAGGCCT
Source organism: Pseudomonas xionganensis (assembly GCF_009763245.1). Taxonomy (GTDB): domain Bacteria; phylum Pseudomonadota; class Gammaproteobacteria; order Pseudomonadales; family Pseudomonadaceae; genus Aquipseudomonas; species Aquipseudomonas xionganensis. The sequence goes on from NZ_WKJZ01000001.1 coordinate 30,051, forward strand.
GCTGCTCACCCGTATAGGCCGGGCGCAACGGCAAGGCGGCCGGTTCTGCCCAGGCCAGCAGGGGCCAACACAGCAACACCAGTAAAATTCGCAACACTGCCGGGTACTCCCGATGACTGGCCAGCATGGCCTGACGCTAACTTAAACGAATCACGCGCGGGTATGACTAGGATCAACCTGACAAAGACACTTGCAGGCATTAGGCTCAGGACACGGCTCTATTGAGGACATCTCCATGCCCCGCCTTGCGCGTCCATTGCTTGCCTGCCTGCTGCTCTGCATCCTGGCCCGCCCTGGCTGGGCCGAAGACAGCCCGGAAGCTGCCGCCGCCACTGACCCGGCGGCCAGCAACGCGGAGTCGCCGGACGAGACACCCAGCATAGAGCGTGTGCCCCTGCCTGAGCGCAGCGAGCTGGACACCCGGGCATTGCAGCGCCAGCTGGAACTCAAGGAGCAACAGCAGCTGCAGGCCGCCGAAGAAGACTTTCTCGCCCTGTGGCTGCCAGCCAATAGCGGCGAAGCCAAAGGCGCGGTGATCCTGCTACCGGGAGACAACGAGAGTGCCGACTGGCCGCAGGTCATTGGCCCCCTCAGACGCAAACTGCCCGATGGCGGCTGGCACAGTCTGAGCGTGACGCTGCCCGATGCCAATAGCGAGGCGCCACCCGTGCGCCAGGCCGAGACAGAGTTCAGCGCCGCTGAAGAGGCCCCCGAGACAGACGCGACAGAAGAGGGCACCCCGTCCGGTGAAGAAACACCCGCCCCCGAAGCGGCCGATGAAACCGAGCAGCAGCTGGCCGATGCCCCAGCGCCGACAGCCACCCCGCAAACGCCCGAGGCGCGCCGCGAAGCCCACGGCAAGCGGGTGATGGCCCGTATCGAGGCAGCCATTGCCCTGGCCGAGCAACAGCAGGCACCGAGCATTGTGCTACTCGGTCATGGCAGCGGCGCCTATTGGGCGGCCCGCTATCTGAGTGAACGCCAACCCGCGAACGTCCGTCATCTGCTGCTGGTCTCCGTCAGCCTGCCCAGCGGTTACGGCCCGCCGCTGGATGAGCTGATCCCGACGCTGAAACTGCCTACCGGCGACTTCTACTACAAGGATCAGTTGCCTGAACGCCAGGCGGCCAGCCGGCGCATGCAGGCGAGCAAGCGCCAGCAGCATGCAACCTATATCCAGATCGCCATGAAGGCGCTGCCGGGTAATCGCGAAACCGAACAGGAACAACTATATCGCCGCATCCGCGGCTGGCTCAGCCTGCAAGTGCAGGACAAATAGCGCAGACCACACCAACCTGAGGCTTACTAGCGAAAGCCGTGACGCTGACGCAATAGATCATAGGCCTGATGCAACTCCCGGGTGCGCTCGGTGGCCTCACGTACCCGCTCGGGGCTGGCACCACTGCCGGCCAGTTTGTCCGGATGATGGCGACTGAGCAGGCGTCGATAGGCACGTTTGATCTGTGCCGGGTCGCTGCCTTCGGCCACGCCGAGCAAGCGCAGGGCCTGCTGATAGCTGGCGCTTGCGGTGCTGACCGGAGCCTTCTGCCTTGGCCCATAGGCGGCCTGCCACTCCTCCTGGCGAGCTTGCGGCACGTCCAGCCATTTGCCCCAGAGCAGCAGCAGTTCACGCTCGTTACGGCTGATCTGGCCATCGACCCAGGCCATACGCCAGCCGGCGCGCAGCAGGGTTTCGGCCTGACCGCGCTGCCGACGCAGCAAACCTCGCAAGCGGTCACTGCCGGTCTTGCCACGGTTGAAGGCGGCGATGGCCGCACGCTGCCCGTCGCTGTCCAGGCCCAGGCGCTGCATCTCGGCACGCGCCTGCTGGATATGCACCGGCAGCACGCGCCCTTCGCACTTGGCCAGACGCCCCAGCAGGATAAACAGCAGTTCATCCTCACCCGGCATCGCCCGACCGCCCAGGCGCTCACGCAGCTCTGCCCAGGAGTTCAAGCCCAGGCGTCGGTCCAGCACCTGCCCCAGCAAGCCACCGAGCAGGGCCCCGGGAATGCTGGCCACGGCCAAGCCCGCCGCCGCGCCAAGCAAGGTAACCGGCCAGAGCATCTAGCGCCCAGCCTCCAGCAGACGCTCGACCTGGGCCAACCGTTCATGGGTGCCGACATCGATCCAGCAGCCGGCATAGCGCTCGCCGCTTACCAAGCCCTCGGCCATGGCCCGGCGCAGCAGCGGTGCCAGCTTAAAGGCGCCTGGCTGGCAGCCGGCAAACAGGGCCGGCGAAAGCACGGCAATACCGCTATAGGTCAGGCTCGGCTGACCTTCTCGGGCATCGGTGACCTGCCCGTCGGCCAGGGCAAAATCGCCGATCTGGTGATGCTCGGGGTTATCCACCAGCACCAGATGGGCCAGGCCCTTGAGCGGCCGGCGCAACTCGGCAAAGGGGTAGTCGGTAAAGATATCGCCATTGATCAGGGCGAAAGGCTGATCCCCCAGCAGCGGCAGCGCCTGGAAGATGCCGCCACCGGTTTCCAGCGGCTCGCCCTCTGCCGAGTAACGGATGCTCAAGCCGAACTGCGCGCCGTCACCCAGATGCTCCTCGATCTGCTGGCCCAACCAGGCATGGTTAATCACCACCTCGCTAAAGCCGGCTGCCCGCAGCCCCTGCAGGTGATACTCGATCAGCGGCACACCGCCAGCGCGCACCAGCGGCTTGGGCGTATGCAGGGTCAGAGGGCGCAGGCGCTCGCCCTTACCGGCAGCCAGGATCATGGCCTTCATGCCGGCACCCCGGCCTGCTCACGCAGCTCGGCCAGCAACTGTCCCAGTTCGGCCAGCTCAGGCCGACGCGCCAGCACTTCATCTATATAGGCAAAGAAGCGCGGCACATCACCCAGGTAGCGCGGCTTGCCATCGCGGTGGCAGATACGGGCAAAGATGCCGATCACCTTGAGGTGGCGCTGCACGCCCATCAGATCACTGGCGCGCAAAAAGTCCTCCAGTTCGGCCTGCACCGGGATACCCAGCTCGCGTGCCTGCTCCCAGTACTGGCGCAACCAGCCCTGCACACGGGCTTCGGGCCAGCTGAGAAAAGCGTCCTTGAACAGGCAGGTAACGTCATAGGTAACCGGGCCGTAGACCGCATCCTGAAAATCCAGCACCCCGGGGTTGGGCTGGCTGAGCATCAGATTGCGCGGCATATAGTCCCGGTGCACCAACACCTTGGGCTGCGCCAGGGCGCTATTGATCAGCAACTGGCTGACCCGCTGCCAGCGCGCCTGCTGCGTTTCGGTCAATTGCACACCCAGGTGGCGCTGCACATACCACTCGGGGAACAACTGCAACTCGCGGCGCAACAGCGCGTCGTCATAACTGGGCAGCGGCGCGGTCATGGGCAGTTGCTGGAAGGCCAGCAAGGCCTTGAGGGCGTCGGCAAACAGCGCATCGGCGTTGTCTGCGTTGATCACATCCAGGTAGGTCTGCCGGCCCAGATCATTGAGCAGCAAAAAGCCTCGCTCAAGATCGGCGGCCAGAATCTGCGGCACATTGAGACCGGCTTCGGCCAGCAAGGCGGCGACCTGCACAAAGGGCTGGCAGTTCTCCCGGGGTGGTGGCGCGTCCATCACAATCAGGCTGTGCGCGCCCCCCTGCCAGCGGAAATAACGGCGGAAACTGGCATCGCTGCTGGCCGCTGTCAGGCTGGCCACAGGCACAGCGCCCCAGCCACGGGCGGCGAACAACGCCGGCAGCTTAGGGTTCAACCACTCTTCGAGCTGTTGCAGGCGTATATCTTGATCAGGCATTACAAGGGTCTCCGACGGCGCTAGCCGTTGCGCGGGTCATGCTTTATTATCCAGCATCTTTTCAAGCCCATCGAGAGGCGTGCGGCCTCAGGGCATGGCGCGCAGGAAGCCCGGATAAAATAAGATGGCAGTAAAATACCCCGCGTTTCGCAAGAAATTCCCCCTATTGGTCACCGGTAGCCTGCTGGCACTGCAACCTCTAGCCGTCCAATACAGCAGCGCCGCCGAGCAGTATGACTGCCAGGCATCGGCAACCGGCGGCTGGGCCTGTACGCCCAAGAGCGCCACCGCGGCCCTGCCGGCTCGCCCCGTACCACGCGGCGCGGTTGCTGAAAGTACGCAGGACGGCAGCCAAGCCAAATCAGAGCAACAGGTTACGCTGGTGACCGAGAGCCGCGGCAAGGGCCTGGCCTCGCGTAGCGCCGACTATAGCCATCTGGACTGGGTGCCACGGGAAAAACTCACCGCCGCCCAGCTGGCCGAGGCTGGCCCTTACTGCGCCGGGGCCTATATCGAGCCGACTCGCCCGGGGATGAATGACACCACGCCGATGGATGAGGCGCCCATGTTCGTGTCGGCCAAGGCCTCGCGCTTCGAGCAGGAAGAACAGGTAGCCACCCTGGCCGGTGACGTGGTGCTGCGCCAGGCCGGCATGCAGGTCGAAGCCGAAGAGGCCAACCTGTATCAGCTGGAAAACCGCGGCGAGCTGGTTGGCAATGTGCGCCTGCGTGACCAGGGCATGCTGGTGGTCGGCGACCGCGCCGAGTTGCAACTGGACAACGGTGAGGCCAAGGTCGACAACGCCGAGTACGTGCTGCACGCCAACCATACCCGCGGCAGTGCGCTGTACGCCAAGCGCGAAGAGAGCGCGATCATTCGCCTGAAAGACGGCACCTACACCAGCTGCGAACCCGGCAGCAACGCCTGGCACCTCAAGGGCAACAACATCACCCTGAACCCGGCCACCGGCTTCGGCACCGCGACCAATGTCACCCTGCGGGTAAAGAACATTCCGGTGTTCTACACCCCCTATATCTATTTCCCGATCGATGATCGTCGCCAGTCCGGTTTCCTGCCGCCGAGCATCAGCAGCTCCAGCGACAATGGCGTCACGCTGAAAACGCCGTACTACTTCAACCTGGCGCCCAACTACGACGCCACCCTGTACCCCACCTATATGACCGATCGCGGCTTGCTGATGGAAGGCGAATTCCGCTACCTGACCAAGAGCAGTGAAGGCCAGGTGGGCGGCGCCTTCCTCGATGACAGCAACGACGACCGCAAGCTGATGTCCGAGTACGAGGATCAGCGCTGGATGTACAGCTGGCAGCACAAGCAGGGCCTGGATTCGCGCCTGCTGGCTGAAGTGGACTACACCGATATCAGCGACCCTTATTACTTCCAGGACCTTGACACCGATCTGGGCCTTGATGCCGGCAGTCATGTCGATCAGCGCGGCACCTTGACCTATCGAGGCGACAGCTACACCGCACGCCTGAGCGCGCATGCTTATGAACTGGCCAATATCACCGATGTCACCCCCTACAATCGCCTGCCGCAGCTGACCCTCAATGGCGAGCTGCCATTCCATCCGGGCGGTTTGGACTTTAGCTATCGCACCGAGTACGTGCGTTTTGATCGCAATCTACGTTCGGGTCTGTTCAGTGACGAAGATGGCGACACTGAAGACTGGTATGACGAACGCTTGCGGGGTCTGGCCCGCGCTAACGGCGAGCGCGTGCATCTGGAGCCGTCCATCAGCCTGCCGCTGAATTGGACATGGGGCTTTGTGACACCCAAGGTCAAATATCTGTACACCAACTATGACCTTAGCCTGGATAGTCAAGGTAAAAACAGCCTGTTGCCTGAGCAGACGTTCAAGGACAGCCAGGACCGTGGTATTGCCACATTCAGCCTGGACAGCGGACTTTATTTCGATCGCGAAACCCAACTGTTCGGCAAAAGCTACCGCCAGACCCTGGAGCCGCGACTCTTCTATCTCTACGTACCGGAAGAGGATCAAACAGATATTCCGGTATTCGACAGCGGTGAATATTCGTTCAGCTATGCTTCGCTGTTTCGCGAAAACCGCTTCTCCGGCACTGATCGGATAGGTGACGAGAATCGCCTGTCCCTGGGCGTCACCAATCGCTGGATCGAGGCGAATGGCTTTGAGCGCCAACGCTTCAGCATCGGACAGGCATTCTACTTCCGCGATAGAAAAGTACAGATGCCTGGTCTTGACTATCGCACCCGAGGTGACGCCCAGGCGTCGGTCTCGCCCTATGCGCTGCACTATCTCTATCGCTTTAACCGAGACTGGCGCTTTAGCTCCGACTTCAACTGGGACCCAGATTCTGGCAGCACCCGCTCGGGTAGCGCCATGTTCCATTACCAGCCGGAAGCCAATCCGAACAAGATCGTTAACGCCGGCTACCGCTACCGAAATGACACCGTACGCTATGACGAAGCCAGTGGTGACTGGATTGTAGGCGGAGGCGATTACGGCACACCGGGCTCCCCCGAGTACATCAAGGACTACTACAAAGTCAGCCAGCATGACTTCTCCGTCATCTGGCCAATCGTGCCACAGTGGAGCGCCATTTCTCGCTGGCAGTACGACTACAACCGCAGCCGTACGATAGAAGCCTTTGCCGGCTTCGAGTACGACAGCTGCTGCTGGAAACTGCGCCTGATCAACCGTTACTGGATTGACTACGACGAAGTGAGCCTCAATCCCTCTCGTAACGACCAGGCAGATAGCGGCATATTCCTGCAAATAGTGCTCAAGGGCCTGGGTGGCGTAATGGGCAACAAGGTTGAGACTTTCCTCGACGAAGGCATTCAAGGTTACCGTGAACGTGAAGACAAAGCTTTCTAACTGCATGCGCCCGCTGCTGCTGGGCGCGCTGCTGATCACCACCGGGGCCCAGGCCCAGGTACAGCCACTGAACCGGGTCGTGGCCATCGTCGATAACGACGTGGTCATGCAAAGCCAGCTGGACACCCGTCTGCGCGAAGTGCAGCAGACCATCGCCCAGCGTGGCGCGGCCCTGCCGCCGGAGCATGTGCTCAGCCAGCAGGTGCTGGAACGCCTGATCATCGAAAATATCCAGCTGCAGATCGGTGAACGCTCGGGCATCCGCATCACCGATGAAGAACTGAACCAGGCCATGGAAACCATTGCCCAGCGCAATGGCATGAACCTCGATCAGTTCCGCTCTGCCCTGGCGGCCGACGGTCTGTCCTATATGGACGCCCGCGACCAGATCAAGCGCGAGATGATCATCAGCCGCGTGCGCCAGCGCCGGGTGGCCGAACGTATTCAGGTCACCGATCAGGAAATCCAGAACTTCCTCGCCTCGGACCTGGGCAAGATGCAGCTCTCCGCCGAGTTTCGCCTGGCCAATATCCTGATTCCCGTGCCGGAAGGTGCATCGCCCAGCGCCATCCAGGCAGCCGAGCGCCAGGCCCAGGAGGTGTACCAGCAGTTGCAACAAGGCGCCGATTTCGCCCAGCTGGCCATCGCCCAGTCCGCCAGTGAAACCGCGCTGGAAGGCGGCGAAATGGGCTGGCGCAAGGCCGGGCAGTTGCCTCCGCCCTTCGACCGCATGATCAGCGCCCTGGGCGTCGGCCAGGTGACCGAGCCGCTGCGCACCCCAGGCGGTTTTATCATGCTCAAGCTGCTGGACAAGCGTGGCGGCGACAGCCAGGTGCGTGATGAGGTCAATGTCCGCCATATCCTGATCAAGCCCAGCGAGATCCGCAGCGAAGCCGACGCCCAGCGTTTGGCCGAGCGTCTGTATCAGCGCATCAAGGCCGGGGAAGATTTCGCCGAGCTGGCAAAGAACTTCTCCGAAGACCCAGGCTCGGCCCTCAATGGCGGCGTGCTCAGCTGGATCGACCCGAATGCCCTGGTGCCGGAATTCCGCGCAGTGATGGAACAGACCCCGGCGGGTGAGCTGTCCAAGCCGTTCAAGAGCCCCTTCGGCTGGCACGTGCTGGAAGTCCTCGGCCGTCGCGCCACCGACACCAGTGAGCAGTTCCGCGAGCAGCAAGCCGCCAACCTGCTGCGCAATCGCAAGTACGAGGAAGAGCTGCAGGCCTGGCTGCGCCAGATCCGCGACGAGGCTTACGTCGAAACCAAGCTCTGACCCTTGATACCGTTAAAAGCCCGACCCAGCTGTCGGGCTTTTTCGTTTCTGCCGCGCAGACCTAAGATAGACCCACACCTGACTGACGAGAGCCCTGCATGACTGCCCTCCTTTTCGCCCTGACCCCGGGCGAGCCCGCCGGTATCGGCCCCGATCTGTGCCTGCTGCAGGCCCGCGATGCGCAGCCCCACGCCCTGGTGGCCATCGCCAGCCGCCAGCTGCTGAGCGAGCGAGCGGCTCAGCTGGGTGTGCAGATCCAGTTGCTCGACGTAGGCCCGGGACGCTGGCCGCAGCAGCCGGCACCCGCCGGCAGCCTGTATGTCTGGGATACGCCGCTGGCTGCACCCGTACGGCCCGGCCAGCTCGACCCGGCCAATGCCGCCTATGTGCTGCAGACCCTGACCCGCGCCGGCCAGGGCTGTCTGGACGGCACCTTCGCCGGAATGATCACCGCCCCGGTGCACAAGGGTGTGATCAACGAGGCGGGCATCGCTTTCTCCGGGCATACCGAGTTTCTCGCCGAACTCACCGCCACCGAGCAGGTGGTGATGATGCTCGCCACCCGTGGCCTGCGCGTGGCCCTGGTCACCACCCACCTGCCGCTGCGCCAGGTGGCCGATGCCATTACCGGCGAGCGCCTGCAGCGGGTCACGCGCATTCTGCATGCCGACCTGCAAAACAAGTTCGGCATCGCCCAGCCGCGCATCCTGGTCTGCGGCCTCAACCCCCATGCCGGCGAGGGTGGCCACCTGGGGCGCGAGGAAATCGAGATTGTCGAACCGACCCTGGAGCAGCTGCGCCAGGAGGGCATGCAGCTGATCGGCCCGCTGCCGGCCGACACCCTGTTCACCCCCAAGCACCTGGAACACTGCGATGCGGTGCTGGCCATGTACCACGACCAGGGCCTGCCGGTGCTCAAGTACAAGGGTTTCGGTGCGGCGGTGAATGTCACCCTGGGCCTGCCGATCATCCGCACCTCGGTGGACCACGGCACCGCCCTGGATCTGGCAGGCAGCGGCCAAATCGACGGCGGCAGCCTGCAGGTGGCCCTGGAAACCGCCTACCAGATGGCCGCCAGCCGCGCCTGAAACCAGGCTCACACATTGGCGGCGCTACGGCTTGCGCCGCCAATGCTGTTAAACTGCCGCTCTTTGTTTGCGCTTTAAGCTTGCGGCTTGAAGCTTGGAGCTACCCCCGATGTCCGACTACCAACACCGCGCGCGCAAGCGCTTTGGCCAGAACTTCCTGCACGACGCCGGGGTGATCGACCGCATCCTGCGGGCCATCCGCGCCAAGGAAGGCGAGCGCATGCTGGAAATCGGCCCGGGTCAGGGCGCCCTGACCGAGGGTTTGCTGGGCAGCGGCGCGCAGCTCGACGTGATCGAACTGGACCGCGATCTGATCCCGATCCTGCAAGGCCAGTTCGGCGACAACCCGCGCTTCAAGCTGAACCAGGGCGATGCCCTGAAGTTCGACTTCAGCCAGTTGCAGGCCGAACCCCACAGCCTGCGGGTGGTGGGCAACCTGCCCTACAACATCTCCACCCCGCTGATCTTCCATCTGCTGGATAACGCCGAGCTGATCCGCGACATGCACTTTATGCTGCAGAAGGAAGTGGTCGAACGCCTGGCCGCCACGCCCGGCGGGGGCGACTGGGGGCGCCTGTCGATCATGGTGCAGTACCACTGTCGGGTCGAGCACCTGTTCAATGTCGGCCCCGGCGCCTTCAATCCGCCACCCAAGGTCGAATCGGCCATTGTGCGCCTGGTGCCCCACGAGGTGCTACCGCATCCAGCCAAGGATCATCGCCTGCTGGAGCGGGTGGTGCGCGAAGCCTTTAACCAGCGGCGCAAGACCCTGCGCAACACCCTCAAGGCCCTGTTGCCGGCCAGCGCCATCGAAGCCGCCGAGGTGGATGGCAGCCTGCGCCCCGAGCAACTGGATCTGGCAGCCTTTGTCCGCCTGGCCGATCAACTGGCCATGCAGCCCGGCAATGCCGACTAAAATAAGCAGCAGCCGAGCGAGCCAGCCCCTATGAGCGATCCCCGTTATCAGGTCGATGTCAGCGTCGTCACCCGCTATCTGCCGGAGCAGTCGCAGCCGGAGCAGAACCGCTTCGCCTTCGCCTACACCGTTACCGTGAACAACAACGGCCAGCTGCCGGCCAAACTGCTCTCGCGGCACTGGATCATCACCAACGGCGACGGTGGCGTGCAGGAAGTACGCGGCGCCGGCGTGGTCGGCCAGCAGCCACTGATCGAACCCGGCAAGAGCCACACCTACAGCAGCGGCACGGTGATGAGCACCCGGGTCGGCACCATGCAGGGCAGTTATCAGATGCTGGCCGAAGACGGCAAACGCTTCGACGCCCTGATCGCCCCCTTTCGCCTGGCTGTTCCGGGCTCCCTGCACTGATGGCGGTGTATGCAGTCGGTGACCTGCAAGGTTGCCTGAAGCCCCTGCAATGCCTGCTTGAGCGCGTGGCCTTCGACCCGGCCCAGGATCAGCTGTGGCTGGTCGGCGATCTGGTCAATCGCGGGCCGCAGTCCCTGGAAACCCTGCGTTTTCTCTATTCCATCCGCCACGCGCTGACCTGCGTGCTGGGCAACCATGACCTGCACCTGCTGGCCGTGGCGCACAATATCGAGCGTCTGAAAAAGGGCGACACCCTGCGCGAAATTATCGACGCCCCGGATGCCACCGACCTGCTCGACTGGCTGCGCCAACAGAAGCTCCTGCATTACGATGAAGCCCGCAATACCGCCCTGGTGCATGCCGGCATCCCACCGCAGTGGAGCATCGGCAAGGCGCTCAAGCGCGCTGCCGAGGTCGAGGAAGCATTGCGTGACGATGCGCGCCTGCCGCTGTTTCTCGACGGCATGTACGGCAACGAACCGGCCAAGTGGGACAAGGATTTGCACGGTGTCACCCGCCTGCGGGTGATCACCAACTACCTGACCCGCATGCGCTTCTGCACGGCCGATGGCACCCTGGATCTGAAAAGCAAGGAAGGCCTGGACAGCGCGCCGCCCGGCTACGCACCCTGGTTCAGCCACAAGCAGCGCAAGACTCGTGAGCAGCGCATCATCTTCGGTCACTGGGCAGCCCTGGAAGGCCAGTGCCAGGAACCCAATGTCATCGCCCTGGACACCGGCTGCGTATGGGGCGCCCGCATGACCCTGATCAACATCGACAGCGACGAACGTCATAGCTGCGACTGTAAGGAGCCCGCATGAGCGAATTCAAACGCATTCCCCCCGAGCAGGCCCAGGCCCTGCGCCAGCAAGGCGCGGTGGTGGTGGATATCCGCGACCCGCAGAGCTTTGCCCTGGGTCATATCAGCGGCTCGCAGCACCTGGACAACCACTCCCTGGCGGACTTTATCCGCAACGCCGATCTGGATGCCCCGCTGATCGTCGCCTGCTATCACGGCAACTCCAGCCAGAGCGCCGCCGCCTACCTGGTGGGCCAGGGCTTCAGCGAGGTGTACAGCCTCGATGGTGGTTTTGAACTGTGGCGCGCCACCTACCCGGGCGACACCGCGCAAAGCCCGGAAGAATAAATTTTTCCCCGCCCCAGGCCGCGCGGGTCGTGGCCTGCCGGGCATTCCCGACCAGCGGTAATATCCTGTTATCCTTCGCCGCCCCTTGACCTCGCCGATTCCGAACTATTCTTAGTCCAGGCCACCCAAAACAAGGTAGAGCCGGTCCACCGGCATCCGGGCCATCGGTAAGACTTTTAGGTGTACTGGGGGATTAATCCCGGCGACTCCCGCCGGAACGACCAGCGCCCGACCGATCCCGCCCCGGCTCTCAGCATCGAGCGAGGTGAAGTCATGAGCATATTCAGCCACTTCCAACAACGTTTCGAAGCGACTCGGCAGGAGGAACTGACCCTCCAGGAGTACCTCGAACTGTGCAAGCAGGATCGCAGCGCCTATGCCTCGGCAGCCGAGCGCCTGCTGATGGCCATCGGCGAACCCGAACTGCTCGACACCTCGACCGACCCGCGCCTGTCACGGATCTTTTCCAACAAGGTGATCCGCCGTTACCCGGCCTTCGCCGACTTCCACGGCATGGAAGAGTGCATCGACCAGATCGTGTCCTACTTCCGCCACGCCGCCCAGGGTCTGGAGGAGAAGAAGCAGATCCTCTATCTGCTGGGCCCGGTGGGCGGCGGCAAGTCGTCGCTGGCCGAGAAACTCAAGCACCTGATGGAGAAGGTGCCCTTCTATGCCATCAAGGGTTCGCCGGTATTCGAATCGCCCCTGGGGCTGTTCAGCGATGCCGAGGACGGCGCCATCCTCGAAGAGGAATACGGCATTCCACGGCGCTACCTGAACTCCATCATGTCGCCCTGGGCGACCAAGCGCCTGCAGGAGTTCGGCGGCGACATCAGCCAGTTCCGCGTGGTCAAGCTCTACCCCTCGATCCTCAACCAGATCGCCGTGGCCAAGACCGAGCCGGGGGACGAGAACAACCAGGACATCTCTGCCCTGGTCGGCAAGGTGGATATCCGCAAGCTGGAGGAATACCCGCAGAACGACGCCGACGCCTACAGCTACTCCGGTGCCCTGTGCCGGGCCAACCAGGGCCTGATGGAATTCGTCGAGATGTTCAAGGCGCCGATCAAGGTGCTGCATCCCTTGCTCACCGCCACCCAGGAGGGCAACTACAACAGCACCGAGGGCCTGGGGGCGATTCCCTACAGCGGCATCCTGCTGGCCCACTCCAACGAATCGGAGTGGCACAGCTTCCGTAACAACAAGAACAACGAAGCCTTTATCGACCGTATCTATATCGTCAAGGTGCCCTACTGCCTGCGCGTTTCCGACGAGATCAAGATCTACGACAAGCTGCTGGTCAACAGCTCCCTGGCCAACGCCCACTGCGCCCCGGACACCCTGAAGATGCTCGCTCAGTTCTCGGTACTGAGCCGCCTCAAGGAGCCGGACAACTCCAACGTCTACTCGAAAATGCGCGTCTACGACGGCGAGAACCTCAAGGACACCGACCCCAAGGCCAAGTCGATCCAGGAATACCGTGACACCGCTGGCGTCGACGAGGGCATGAACGGCCTGTCGACCCGCTTCGCCTTCAAGATCCTGTCCAAGGTGTTCAACTTCGACCCCCACGAAGTCGCCGCCAACCCGGTGCACCTGCTCTATGTGCTGGAACAGCAGATCGAACAGGAGCAGTTCCCCGCCGAGACCCGCGAACGCTACCTGCGCTTTATCAAGGAATACCTGGCGCCGCGCTATATCGAGTTTATCGGCAAGGAAATCCAGACCGCCTACCTGGAGTCCTACAGCGAGTACGGGCAGAACATCTTCGACCGCTATGTGCTGTACGCCGACTTCTGGATTCAGGATCAGGAATACCGCGACCCGGAAACCGGCGAGATCCTCAACCGCGTGGCCCTCAACGAGGAGCTGGAGAAGATCGAGAAACCGGCCGGCATCAGCAACCCCAAGGACTTCCGCAACGAGATCGTCAACTTCGTGCTGCGCGCCCGGGCCAACAACAACGGCAAGAACCCCACCTGGCTCAGTTACGAGAAGCTGCGCGTGGTGATCGAGAAGAAGATGTTCTCCAACACCGAAGACCTGCTGCCCGTCATCAGCTTCAACGCCAAGGCCAGCAAGGAGGATCAGCAGAAACACAACGACTTCGTCAAACGCATGGTCGAGCGCGGCTACACCGAGAAGCAGGTGCGCCTGCTCTCCGAGTGGTATCTGCGGGTGCGTAAATCGCAATAACGCGGCCTGAGGTAACAGGCCCGCAAACGCGGCAGGGCGCCAACCAGCGCCCTGCCAGCCACTGCGCCTGAGACCTGCAGTGCACGGAGGGCAGTTATGAGCCATGTGATCGACCGCCGCCTGAACGGCAAGAACAAGAGCACGGTGAATCGCCAGCGCTTTCTGCGGCGTTACCGCGACCATATCAAGAAGGCAGTGGAGGAGGCCGTCAGCCGTCGCTCCATCACCGACATGGAACACGGCGAGCAGATCAGCATCCCCGGCCGCGATATCGACGAGCCGGTGCTGCACCATGGCCGTGGCGGCCGGCAGACCACGGTGCACCCGGGCAACAAGGAGTTCACCGCTGGCGAGCGTATCGCCCGGCCGCAAGGCGGGGGCGGCGGCCCGGGTTCGGGCAAGGCGAGCAACTCCGGCGAAGGCATGGACGAGTTCGTCTTCCAGATCACTCAGGAAGAATTTCTCGACTTTATGTTCGAGGATCTGGAGCTGCCCAACCTGGTCAAACGCCATCTGACCGGCAGCGACACCTTCAAGCACGTGCGCGCCGGCATCAGCAACGAGGGCAACCCCTCACGGATCAATATCGTCCGCACCCTTCGCTCGGCCCACGCCCGGCGCATTGCCCTGTCCGGCTCCAGTCGGGCCAAGCTGAAAACGGCCCTGGCCGAGCTGGAGCGCCTGAAGCTGGAGGAACCGGACAATTTCGGTGATATCCAGGCCCTGGAGGAGGAAATCAGCAAACTGCGCGCACGCATCAACCGCGTGCCCTTCCTCGACACCTTCGACCTCAAGTACAACCTGCTGACCAAGCAGCCCAACCCCAGCTCCAAGGCGGTGATGTTCTGCCTGATGGACGTGTCCGGCTCCATGACCCAGTCGACCAAGGACATCGCCAAGCGCTTCTTTATCCTGCTGTACCTGTTTCTCAAGCGTAACTACGACAAGATCGAGGTGGTGTTTATCCGCCACCACACCAGCGCCAAGGAGGTGGACGAGGAGGAGTTCTTCTACTCCCGGGAAACCGGCGGCACCATCGTCTCCAGCGCGCTGAAGCTGATGCAGGAGATCATGGCCGAGCGCTACCCGCTCAACGAGTGGAACATCTATGCCGCCCAGGCGTCGGATGGCGACAACTGGAATGATGATTCGCCCATCTGCAGGGATATATTGATCAAGCAGATCATGCCGTTCGTGCAGTACTTCACCTACGTCGAGATCACCCCGCGCGAACACCAGGCGCTCTGGTACGAGTACGAGCAGGTGGCGGAGGCCTTTGCCGAGACCTTTGCCCAGCAGCAGCTTGTATCGGCCGGCGACATCTACCCGGTGTTCCGCGAACTGTTCCAGCGCCGAATGACGACCTGAGGGCCGTGCCATGACCGCCACCGAGAAAAAGCGCCAACCGCTGTCCACCGGCTCGGAATGGACCTTCGAGCTGATCCGCGCCTACGACCGCGAGATCAGCCGTATCGCCG
Source organism: Pseudomonas xionganensis (assembly GCF_009763245.1). Classification (GTDB taxonomy): domain Bacteria; phylum Pseudomonadota; class Gammaproteobacteria; order Pseudomonadales; family Pseudomonadaceae; genus Aquipseudomonas; species Aquipseudomonas xionganensis. The sequence goes on from NZ_WKJZ01000001.1 coordinate 45,202, forward strand.
AGCGCTACGCGCTGGACACCTACCCCAACCAGATCGAACTGATCACCGCCGAGCAGATGATGGACGCCTACGCCTCGGTGGGTATGCCCCTGGGCTATCACCACTGGTCCTACGGCAAGCATTTTCTGGCCACCGAAAAGGGCTACAAGCGCGGGCAGATGGGCCTGGCCTACGAGATCGTGATCAACTCCGATCCCTGCATCGCCTACCTGATGGAAGAGAACACCATGTGCATGCAGGCCCTGGTGATCGCCCACGCCTGTTACGGCCACAACAGCTTCTTCAAGGGCAACTACCTGTTCCGCACCTGGACCGACGCCAGCTCGATCATCGACTACCTGGTATTCGCCAAGCAGTACATCATGCAGTGTGAGGAACGCCACGGCATCGACGCGGTGGAAGACCTGCTCGATTCCTGCCACGCCCTGATGAACTACGGGGTGGATCGCTACAAGCGCCCCTACCCCATCTCCGCCGAGGAAGAACGGCGGCGCATGAAGGATCGCGAGGAGCACCTGCAGAAGCAGATCAACGACCTCTGGCGCACCATCCCCAAGAGCGCCAGCAAGGGCAGCGACAAGGACAGCAAGCGCTTCCCCGCCGAACCCCAGGAAAACATCCTGTATTTTCTGGAAAAACACGCACCGCTGCTGGAGCCCTGGCAGCGCGAGGTGATCCGCATCGTGCGCAAGATCGCCCAGTACTTCTACCCGCAACGCCAGACCCAGGTGATGAACGAAGGCTGGGCCACCTTCTGGCACTACACCCTGATGAATGACCTGTACGACGAAGGCCTGGTTACCGACGGTTTTATGATGGAGTTCCTGCAGTCGCACACCAGCGTGGTCTACCAGCCACCCTTCGACAGCCCCTACTACAGCGGCATCAACCCTTATGCCCTGGGTTTTGCCATGTACCAGGACATCCGCCGCATCTGCGAAAACCCCACCGAGGAAGACCGTCGCTGGTTCCCCGATATCGCCGGTAGCGACTGGCTGAGCACCCTCAAGTTCGCCATGAAGAGTTTCAAGGATGAGAGCTTTATCCTGCAGTACCTGTCGCCCAAGGTGATCCGCGACTTCAAGCTGTTCAGCGTGCTGGACGACGACCAGAAGGACGAACTCTTTGTCCCGGCCATCCATGACGAACCGGGCTACCGCACCATCCGCGAAACCCTGGCCGCGCAGTACAACCTGGGCAACCGCGAACCCAATGTGCAGATCTGGAGCATCGACCGCCGCGGTGACCGCTCCCTGACCCTGCGCCACCAGCAACACGATCGCAAACCCCTGGGCAGCTCCACCGACGAAGTGCTCAAGCACCTGCACCGCCTATGGGGCTTCGATATCCACCTGGAAGTCATGCAGGGCGATCAGTTGATCGGCACCCAGCATGTGCCGCCCAAGCCCGAGGCCGAACACGAGGGGGATTACCCCAGGCTGGATCTGGTGATTCCGCCCATTTGATCGGTTGCGTGCCCGGTGCCTGATGCCCAGCATGGGCCGCAACCTTTTTGGAATGCCAAGATGCGCCTGTTCGCCGTCCTTCTCCTCTGCCTGGCCCTGGCCACCTGCAGCAGCCCACTGCCGCAGGTGCAGGTGCTTAGCCCGGCCACCGATGAATTGCTCGGGCGGCAGACCTTCGAGCTGATCGCTGCCGAGCACAGCCTTGCGGCTGAGCCACCCTTTGCCGAACGCTACCAGCAGCTGGCCCAGCTGCTGCGCGCAGGCCTGAGCCAGCGCGGCTACCGCCACAACCCCCAGGCGCAGATCCAGGTCTACTACTGGCTGGCGCTGCAGGACAGCCCTCTGGACGTCAAGGTGGACACGGCTCCGCCCTCGCCCCTCGGGCCTTATCAGGCCATCCACCCGCTGCGCGACCGCACCGGCACCCTGCGCCTGCGCCTGACCAGCCCGCAGCAGCAAATCCTCTGGGAAGGCCTGATCCATACCGGTCTGAGCCCGGACAAGGACAGCGCCGAACTGCTGGAGCGGGCGGCCCAGGCGCTAGTGCAGCAAATCCCCCAGGCCAGGCCATAACCCAGAACTACCGGGCTACCCCTGAGCACCGGCCAGCCGCTATCCTCCCCACTCAGCGGAGGAAGCATGATGCAGATCTACAAAGTCGGCGGCGCAGTACGGGATCGCCTGTTGGGGCGCACAGTCACGGAACGCGACTGGGTGGTGGTGGGCGCCAGCGCCGAGCAGATGCTCGACCTCGGCTATCGTCCGGTGGGCAGCGATTTCCCGGTATTCCTGCACCCGCAGAGCGGCGAGGAATACGCCCTGGCCCGCACCGAGCGCAAGAGCGGGCGCGGCTACGGTGGTTTCATCTTCCATGCCAGCCCGGACGTGACCCTGGAAGAGGACCTGATCCGCCGCGACCTGACCGTCAATGCCATGGCCGAGGACGACCAGGGCCACATCATCGACCCCTACGGCGGCCAGCGCGACCTGGCGGCCAAGGTGCTGCGCCATGTGTCCCCGGCCTTTGCCGAAGACCCGCTGCGCGTGCTGCGCGTCGCCCGCTTCGCCGCCCGCTATGCGCCCCTGGGCTTTAGCGTCGCCCCGGAGACCCTGGCGCTGATGCGCCAGCTCAGTGAGTCCGGCGAACTGGATGCCCTGACCCCGGAGCGCAGCTGGAAGGAAATCTCCCGCGCGCTGCTGGAGCCGCGCCCGGATGTGTTCGTGCAGGTGCTGCGCGACTGCGGCGCCCTCAAGGCCCTGCTGCCTGAAGTGGACACGCTGTTCGGCATCCCCCAGCCGGCGGCCCATCACCCGGAAATCGACACCGGCGTGCATGTGCTCAGCGTGCTGCGCCAATGCGCCGAACACCAGCAGCCGCTGACCGTGCGCTGGGCAGCCCTGCTCCACGATGTGGGCAAGGGTCTGACGCCCGAGGGCGAATGGCCGCGGCATATCGCCCACGAGCACAAGGGCCTGAAGCTGATCCGCATCATCAACCAGCGCTGCAAGGCGCCAAAAGACTGCGCCGAACTGGCCCTGCTGGTGGGCGAATACCACACCCACGGCCACCGCGCCCTGGAACTCAAGCCCAGCACCCTGCTCAAGCTGCTGCAGAGTTTCGATGTGTTCCGCCGCCCGCAGCGCTTCGCGGAATTTGTCGCCGCCTGCGAGATGGACGCCCGTGGCCGCCTGGGTTTCGAGCAGCGCGAGTATCCCCAGGCCGCCTACCTGCTCGGCGCCGCCGACGCGGCCCGCCAGGTAGCGGTGCAGCCGCTGCTGGCCCAGGGCTTCAAGGGCGCGGAGCTGGGCGAAGCGCTGGAGCGCGAGCGGCTACAGGCACTCAAGGCTTACAAGCAACAGCAGGCGCAGTAGCCCAGACGCCATAAAATCGCCGCTCGTGGAATCGCGAATAGCCGATTTTTCCAGACGCCCAAGAAAGCGTCAGAAAAATGCTGTTTTCGTGTATGATGCGCAACTTCGTCAAAAAAATGCCTAGCCAGGCATTGCCTTCAACAGACAGGGATCTCGTCCGTGACCTCGGATACCAATCACCCCCGTGCGCCCCGGCGCGCGCTGCAACAGCTATTGCCCAAAACCCAGCTTCTGCTCTGCGCCGGCCTGTTATTCAGCAGCCTCCAGGCCCAGGGCAGCTACGAACAGCTGATCGAGCAAGCTCGCGCCGGAGATTACCAGCCGGCCTTGAACTTCCTGCGCAGCCAGCCAGACCCGAGCTCCGCCCGCTATCGCCAGGATCACCTGCTGATCGCCAGCTGGGCCGGTGAAGACGCCGAGGTGGTCGAACACTATGAGCGCTGGACCAAGCAGCGGGATTGGCCGGCGGACATCCTCGCCGTGGTGGCCCGCAGCTACCGCAATCTGCAGCGCTGGCCCCAGGCCCTGGCGACTTACCAACGCGGCCTGGCACTGTCTGCCGGTCATCAGGCCCTGCTGCTCGGCCAGCTGTTGACCCTGGCCGATGCCGGCCAGAGTGCCCGCGCCATTGAGCTGGGGCGGGCTCTGGTGGCGCAAGCGCCGAGCGATGCCGAACGCCGCCTGGCCCTGGCCTATGCCTACCAGCGCGCAGGCCAACCCCATGCGGCCCTGTTCGAACTGGATCAGGCCCGCGACCTGGCACCCGGGCACGCCGAGGTAGTACGCGCCTATGGGCAGGGTCTGCAACACAGCGGCCTGGTGCAGCCCGCCCTGGAGCTGCTGGCGCGCCACCCCGAGCTGTTCGATGCGGCCCAGCAACGCCAGTTGCAGGGGGATCTGCTGGCCCAGCGGGTGCGCATGGCCGACCTGGCCACGCGCCGGGAAAGCGAGCGGTTTATGATCGCCGACCGCGCCCTGGCCGACGCCGATGCACTGCTGCAGCAATGGGCCGGGCTGCCCGAGGCCCGGCGCGATCACCTGCGCCTGCGTATCGACCGCCTGGGGGCCCTGCATGCGCGGGTGCGCATGGCCGAACTGATCGAGGCATATCAGCAGTTGCAGCAGGAGCAGGTGACGCTGCCAGCCTATGCCCTGCGCTGGGTGGCGGCGGCCTTCCTCTACCTGCGTCAGCCCGAGCAGGCAGCCAGCCTGTACCGTCAGGTGCTGGCCGGGGAAAATCCCAAACACCCGGACTGGCTCAACGACCAGCGCAGCCTGTTCTTCGCCCTGGTGGAGAGCGAGCAGCTGGACGAGGCCCGCGCACTGGCCGAACAGCTGGCCGCCAGCGAGCCCCCACGCCTGTTCCTGCCCGGCAACGCTGAGGCCGAGCCCAATGGCCGCTGGCTGGAGGCCCAGGAGCTGCTGGCCAGCGCCTACCTGTTTGGCAACGACACCCCGGCGGCGCAACAGGCCCTGGCCGAGCTGGCCGAGAATGCGCCGAACAACGCCGCGCTGCGCACCAGCCGCGCCGGGCTGTACCTGGCCCGTGGCTGGGCCCGGCATGCCGAGGACGAACTCAAGGTGGTGGAAAGCCTGGCACCGCGCAACCTGGCCCTGGAAGTGGAGCAGGGCATGGCCGCCCTGGCCTTGCAGGAGTGGCGTCAGCTGCAGCTGCTGGCCGATGACGTGATCGCCCGCAACCCGGAAAGCCTGCGCGCCCAGCGCCTTGAGCGCCTGCGCCAGGTGCATGAGATGGCCGAACTGCGCCTGTCCGGCTATCGCGGCCTGGGCGCCGGCGGCGATGTCTCAGGCAGCCATGAGCTGGGCATCGACAGCCTGCTCTATAGCACGCCCCTGGCCCATGACTGGCGCCTGTTCGGTGGCGCCGGCTATGGCAGCGGCGAGTTTACCGAAGGGCGTGCCCAGCATCGCTGGCAACGCGCCGGCCTGGACTGGCGGGTACGCAACCACAGCGTCGAGGCCGAACTGTCGAGCCATGACTATGGTCATGGTCGGCAACTGGGCCTGCGCCTGAGTGGCAGCCATGATCTGGACGATCACTGGCAGTACGGCTGGTCGGCCCAGCGCCTCTCTACCGCCACGCCCCTGCGGGCACTGAACGCCGATATTCGCGCCGACAGCCTGGACGGCTACCTGCGCTGGCGCGCCGATGAGCGCCGCGAGTGGCGTCTTTCCGCCAGTGCCGCGCATTTCAGCGACGGCAACCAGCGCCTGGGCCTGCAACTCGATGGCAGTGAGCGCCTGCACACCGCTGCGCACTGGCAGCTGGATGCCGGTCTGGCCCTGGGTCTGAGCCACAACAGCGGCTCGGATCAGGTGCCCTACTACAACCCCGGCCGCGAGCTGAGCCTGGTGCCGCAACTGCAGTGGAGCCAGGTGCTCTATCGCCGCTACCAGACCCAATGGAGCCAGCAGCTGCAGGTCGGCCTGGGCAGCACCGTCCAGCAGGGTCATGGCGCGGCAGCCCTGGGCCAGATCGGCTATGGCCAGCGCCTGCGCCTGGATGACCGCTTCGATGGCGGGCTGATGCTGAGCGCCCTGAGCCGCACCTACGACGGCGAGCGTGAACAGCAATACCGCCTGCAGTTCGACCTCCGTTATCGCTTCTAAGGATTACCCATGGTTTCTTTCTACTCCCGCCTGCTACTGGGCCTGGGGATCGCTTTGCTTGCCGCCTGCGCCAGCGAGGCGCCGCCCTTTGTCGCGCCCCAGGAACGCCCCCAGGCCATCAGCGAAACGCCCTGGCCGACCGGCCAGGTGCTGGCCCTGGCCTACCACGACGTACAGGACGGCGAGGCCGACCAGGCCTTTCTCTCCGTGCGCACCGCCAAACTGCTGGAGCAACTGGCCTGGCTGCACGAGCAGGGCTTCCAGGCCGTTTCCGTGGACCAACTGCTGGCCGCCCGCGACGGCGGCCCGGCATTGCCGGAAAAGCCCCTGCTGCTGAGTTTCGATGACGGCTTCAGCAGCTTCCACAGCCGCGTGCTGCCGCTGCTCAAGGCCTATCAATGGCCGGCGATCCTGGCCCCCGTGGGCGTCTGGATGGACACAGAGGCCGGGCAGCCGGTGGATTTCGGCGGGCTCAAGACGCCACGCGAACGCTTTGCCACCTGGGCGCAGATCCGCGCAATCGCCGCCAGCGGCCTGGTGGAAATCGCCGCCCATACCGACGCCCTGCACTATGGCGCCCGGGCCAACCCCCAGGGCAACCAGCAGCCGGCCGCCGCCACCCGCCTGTACGACCCGCAGCGCCAGCGCTATGAAAGCGATGCGCAATACCAGGCGCGGATCGGTGCCGATGTGGCACGCATCAGCGCCAAGATCAAAGCCGCCACCGGCCGCGCGCCACGGGTCTGGGTCTGGCCCTACGGCGCCGCCAGCGGCAGCGCGCTGCGCATTGTTGGTGAGCAGGGCTACCAACTGGCCCTGACCCTGGAGAACGGCCTGGGCGACTTCGCCAGCCTGGAGCAGGGGCCGCGCATGCTGCTCAGCGGCGACCCGGATATCCAGCGTTTCGCCGCAGCGGTCAGCCTGGTGCAGGAACGCGGGCCGATGCGCGTGGTGCACGTGGATCTGGATTATGTCTACGACCCGGATCCGCAGCAGATGGAGGCAAATCTCGGCGTCCTGGTGCAGCGCATCGCCGACCTGGGCGTCAGCAGCGTGTTTCTTCAGGCCTATGCCGACCCCGAGGGCGACGGCCTGGTCAAGTCCCTGTACTTCCCCAACCGCCACCTGCCCATGCGCGCCGATCTGTTCAACCGGGCAGCCTGGCAACTGCGCACCCGGGCCAAGGTCGAGGTCTTCGCCTGGATGCCGGTGCTCAGCTTCGACCTGCATGCCAGCCTGCCACGGGTGCAGCGCTGGTCGGCGGACGCCCCGGTAAGCGTGGATACCGAGCAATACCGGCGCCTGTCGCCCTTCGATGCGCAGGTGCGCCAGCAGATCGGCGAAATCTATGAAGACCTGGCGCGGCATGCCCACTTCCAGGGCCTGCTGTTCCACGACGACGCCCTGCTGTCGGACTTCGAGGATGCCGGCCCGGCCGCCCTGGCCGCCTATCAGGCTGCCGGCCTGCCCGGGGATATTGCCCAACTGCGCGGCGACGAAGAGCAACTGCAACGCTGGACCCGCTTCAAGAGTCGCTACCTGATCGACTTCACCGCCGAGCTGACGGCCAGGGTGCGGGCTATTCGCGGGCCCCAGGTAAAGACGGCACGCAACCTATTCGCCCAGCCGATCCTCAACCCCCATAGCGAAACCTGGTTCGCGCAGAACCTCGACGACTTCCTCGGCGCCTATGACTGGACCGCGCCCATGGCCATGCCCCTGATGGAAGGCGTCGAGACCGCGCAGAGCAATGCCTGGCTCGATCGCCTGGTGCAGCAGATCGGCAAACGCCCCGGCGCCCTGGAGCGCACGGTGTTCGAACTGCAGGCCCGGGACTGGCGCAGCGGCCACAACGGCCCCGTGGACGAGGCGCAACTGGCCGCCTGGATGCGCCGCCTGCAATGGAACGGCGTACGCCACTTCGGCTACTACCCGGACGACTTCCTCAATGACCAGCCGCGGCTGCAACGCATCCGCCCGGCGCTCTCCAATGCCTGGTACCCCCTGCCATGATCGACCGTATCTATGCCCTGCTGATTCTCCTGCTGGTGCTCGGCGCGCCCGTGGGCGTGGCACTGAGCCTGACCGGCGACGTGCTGCTGGACTTCGTGTTCTTCTATCCGCTGTTTATGTCGGCCCTGTGGATGGCCGGCGGCACTTACTTCTGGCTGCACTGGGAGCGTCACTGGCCCTGGTCCAATAGCGGCGAGGTGCCGCCGCCAGAGCTGGCCGGCGAGCCGCTGGTGTCGATCCTGATCCCCTGCTTCAACGAGGGCGAGCACGCCATCGACACCATCGGCGCCGCCCTGGCCCAGCGCTACAGCGCGATCGAGGTGATCGCCATCAACGACGGCTCCAGCGACAACACCGGCGCAGTGCTCGACCAGCTGGCCGCCACTGAGCCGCGCCTGCGCGTGCTGCACCTGGCGCAGAACCAGGGCAAGGCCGTGGCCCTGCGCATGGGCGCCCTGGCGGCGCGCAGCGAATACCTGGTGTGTATCGACGGCGACGCCCTGCTTGACCAGGATGCTGCGGCCTATCTGGTGGCGCCCTTGATCGACAATCCACGGGTCGGCGCCGTCACCGGCAACCCGCGCATCCGCACCCGCTCGACCCTGGTTGGGCGCATTCAGGTCGGCGAGTTCTCCTCCATCATCGGTTTGATCAAACGCACCCAGCGCGTCTACGGCAGGGTTTTCACCGTCTCCGGGGTAATCGCCGCCTTCCGTCGCAGCGCCCTGGATCGCATCGGCTACTGGAGCGAGGACATGATCACCGAGGACATCGACGTCAGCTGGAAGCTGCAACTCGATCACTGGTCGATCTTCTACGAGCCCCGCGCGCTGTGCTGGATTCTCATGCCGGAAACCCTGCGCGGGCTATGGAAACAGCGCCTGCGCTGGGCCCAGGGCGGCGCCGAGGTGCTGTTGAAAAACGTCGGCAGCATCTGGGTATGGCGCTACCGCTATATGTGGCCGCTGCTGATCGAATTCAGCCTGTCGGCGATCTGGGCCTTCACCTTTGCCCTGTCCATGCTGCTGTTCGCCATCGGCCTGCTGGTCGAGCTGCCGGCAGAACTGCAGGTCGCCAGCATGCTGCCACCCGCCTTTACCGGCCTGGTACTGGCCTGCGTGTGCCTGCTGCAGTTCAGTCTCAGCCTGCTGATCGAGCGACGCTACGAGCAGGGGCTGGCGCGCTCGCTGTTCTGGATCATCTGGTACCCCCTGGCGTTCTGGATGCTCACCCTGTTTACCACCCTGGTCAGCTTCCCCAAGGTCATGCTGCGCCGCCGCCAGCAGCGTGCCCGCTGGACCAGCCCGGACCGCGGCATCAAAGGAGTGAACCCATGAGCCTGTTGATCAGAACCCAACAGCGTCTGCTGCCGCGCGTTATCGATATCGCCCTGACCCTGGCCGCCTGGGCCGGCATGGCCTACCTGGTGATGCAGGGGGTCAAGGGCCTACTGCAGGGCGAACAGAACAGTCCGCGCCTGTGGTTCGGCATCGAGTTCCTGCAAACCCTGGATACCCTGCTGGTGTACCTGCTGGTGGGCCTGGCCATCGGCGCCCTGCTGCTGGCCTGGGCCAAGTACAACGAGCGCCGGGCGGAATGGTATGAGCGGCGTGAACGCATGCCGGATATCTGCGAACGCGGCCTGTCGGCCAATTTTCAGGTGTCGCTGCCGATACTCGACTGCCTGCAGAACCAGCAGGTACTGATTCTGCACAATCACGCCCATGGCGCCCTGGCCGCCATCGAGTTCCCCGGCACCGGGCTGCGCCTGCCAGCCCAGGCCGAGGCGGCACTGCTCAAGGAGCTGGAAGCAGCGGACGCGGAAGCAGCGCCGGCGTTGCTGCGCGCGCCCGGCTAACAGACGACTGAAAAGCCAGCGGCCGCCTGACCTGATGCAGAGGCCGACGGCGCGTGCTTTCTAGCGACTCGCTGGCCTTCACCCAGGCCAGCCTGATAGGCTGCGTCCCTTGCCGCACTAAGGCTGCAGCCGTTTTTACCCGTTTATTTGACGCCAGAATTCTATCGCTCGCACCTGCGATCCTCGCCACGGGCGACCTGACTGGAGATAGCCTTTGCCACGCCGCTGCCCGCACCCAAGCCACCTGACTGCCCTGCTGCTGAGCATCCTGCTACTGGCACCGGGGCATATCACGCTGGCCGAGAGCGACGCGGCAAACAGCGCCACCCTGCGCGCCAGCAAGGTGGCCAACGTGGTCTACGGCATCCTCGGCTATACGCGCTGGCCCCAGCCGCCAGCTGTTTTGCGCCTATGCGTGATTGCCCCCACCGAATATGCCGACCTGCTCTGGCAAGACCATCCGCGGGAAATCGGACATCCCGTGCAGGCCACGCGCCTGCTGGCCAGCAGCCCCTTGCTGGAGACCGAGTGCGAGGCCATCTACCTCGGTATCCTCCCGGACGAACAGCGCCAGGCGCTCTTTGCCCGCCTGGTGGGCAAACCCATCCTGACCATCAGCGAAACCACCCGCGAGTGCAGTGAGGGCAGTCTGTTCTGCCTGGGCATTGCCGATGAGCGCGTTGCCTTCAAGGTCAACCTGGACACCGTGGCCCGCAGCGGCCTGCGCATCCACCCCAATGTTCTGCAACTGGGGCGCCGTAGCGAGGCGCAACCGTGAACCGGAGAAAGAACCCCACCAGCCGCTCACGCCCCACCCTGCGCCGCCTGCTACACAGCGCCCACCTGCGCGTCGCGCTGCTGGCCATGGGCCTGAGCAGCCTGTCGCTGACCCTGGTCAGCCTACTGGCCTTGAGCAGCTACGCCGAGCACAACCTGCAACTGATCGCCCGCTCCCTGGCCTATACCCTGGAAGCCGCCGTGGTCTTCGATGACCGCGCCGCCGTGCAGGAAGCCCTGGAGCTGATCAGCTCGACAGAGGAAGTGGCCAGCGCCACGGTCCTCAACCAGCAAGGCCAGACCATGGCCAGTTTCGACGCCACTGCCCAGGGCCTGCTCGGCAGCGGTGAACAACTGATCGCCCGCCTGCTGCTGCCGCAACGGGTCAGCCAGCCGATTCTCTATCAGGGCCAGACCATCGGAGAGCTGCAACTCAGTGGCCAGGGCGCCACCCTGGCTCGCTTTGTCCTGGGCGGACTGTTCGGCCTGGCCGCCAGCCTGGTGTTCAGCGCCCTGGGCGCCGCCTATGGCTCGCGCCGCATACAGCGGGCCATTACCCAGCCGCTGCGCGACCTGTCGAACGTGGCGCACGGCATCTCCATCGACCGCACCTTCAATCGCCGCGTGCCCGCCACCCATATTGCCGACCTCAATGAGCTGGCCGAAGACTTCAATGCGCTGCTTGATCAACTGGAAACCTGGCAACAGCAACTGCAACGCGAGAACGCCTCCCTGGCCCACCAGGCCAGCCACGACGCCCTCACCGGCCTGCCCAACCGCGCCTTCTTCGAGTCGCGCCTGCTGGGCGCCATGCGCGAAGCCCGCGACAGCCAGACGCAGATGGCCGTACTGTTTCTCGACAGCAACAAGTTCAAGGAAATCAACGATCGCCTCGGCCACGCCGCCGGTGACGCCGTCCTGATCGCCATCGCCCAGCGCCTGCGCGGCCTGCTGCGCGAGGGCGACCTGGTATCACGCCTGGGCGGCGACGAGTTTGCGGTGCTGCTCAAACCCATTCATGGCGAAGAAGACGCCCTGCTGATCGCCGACAAGATCATCGACAGCATGCACAGCCCCATCGAACTCCCCGAAGGTGGCCAGATCACCACCTCGCTGAGTATTGGCATCGCCCTCTACCCGGAGCACGCCAACAACCCCGAAGCCCTGGTGCATCAGGCCGACGTGGCCATGTACCACGCCAAACGCAACCAGGGCGGCCGCACCCTGGCCCAACCCCAGGAAACCCTGACCCCATAACAAGGAGCTTTACGATGCGCAGGTATATGCGATTGGTTGTATTTGGAATGCTATGCGCCAGCACCCTGCTCGCCGGCTGCCAGAGCAGCCCCAAGGGCCTCAGCGCCGAACAGGTGGCGGTGCTCAAACAGCACGGCTTTCAATGGACCGACAGCGGCTGGGAGCTGGGCCTGTCCGGCAAGGTGCTGTTCGATACCGACTCGCAAGAGGTATCGAGCAACAGCCAGACCCAGCTCGGCACCATCACCCGCGCCCTGCTCAACGTAGGCATCGATCAGGTCAGCCTGGAAGGCCATACCGACAACGTCGGCTCGGCCAGCTATAACCAGCAGTTGTCGCTGCTGCGCGCCCAGGCCGTGGCCGGGGTCATGCAAGCGGCCGGCATGCAGGCGGAGAAGATCGAAACGCGCGGCATGGGGCAGAGCAAGCCCATCGCCGACAATGCAACAGCCGAGGGCCGCAGCGAGAACCGCCGAGTGGCGATTATCGTCAGCACACCTTAAGCGGCCGATTTAAACGCCGCGCAGCCATTTGCCCTCCCCCGACACAGACACAGGCGCCGACAGCGCTCAGGCGCCAAGCAGCTCGGTCGGGGTCAATTCGGCGCCGCGCCACTGGAAGGGCACCGGATGCAGCTGCTGCTGGATCTGCGCGGCCTGCCACAGCTCGGCAAAGCTGCGCTGCTCACCCGGATGCAGCGCATCCGGCACCAGCAAGGCCAGCGGCCAGAGGACGAAGGCGTTCTTGAGGATTTCCGCCCGGGGCAGGATCAGGCCATCGAAGTTACCCACCTGCTCGCCGTACAGCAGCACGTCGATATCCAGGGGCAGGCCCTTGCGCTCAGGGGCGTAGCGGCCATTCTGCGCCTCGATGAATTTCAGCCGGCGGTCCAGCTCGCCCAGCGGCAGGTCGCTGTAGCCGGCCACTACCAGATTGAAGAACGGCCCGCTCTTGATGCCCACCGCCTGGCTCTCGAACACCGGCGAGCAGCGCATCTCCTGCAGCAGCTCGGCCAGGGCATCGAGGCCGGCGCACAGGCGCGCCTCGCGCTCGATATTGCTGCCAAGCCCCAGCAGTACCGGCGTCAGCGACATCCGCGTTCGATCTCCACACCCACGCCACCACTGGCCGCCGGCACGGCGCCGGGCTTGGTCAGCTTGATGCGCAACCAGGGAATCTGGAACTCGGCCATCAGCAACTCGGCCAGACGCTCGGCAAAGGTTTCCACCAGAATAAACTGCGACTCACTGGCAAACGCCTGCACACGCTGCGAGACGCTGGCGTAATCCAGGGCCTTGTCCAGGTCATCGCCGGCAGCCGCAGGGCGGTTGTCCCAGCCCAGGTACAGATCCAGACGCAGGCATTGGCGAATCTGCCGTTCCCAGTCGTAAGCCCCGATCACCGTGTCGACTTCCAGACCTTCGATAAAAACTGTGTCCAAGCACGCTCTCCGCGGCACGACAAGGGAGCCGCACCTAGTTAGAATCGGGGCTTCCCCGCCCCGGAATGGATACCATGTTTTGGCTGTTGGCGCTCCTCGCCTATCTGCTCGGCTCGCTGTCCTTCGCCATCCTGCTCAGCCGCCTGGCCGATGGGCCGGACCCGCGCGCCAGTGGCTCGGGCAACCCCGGGGCCACCAATATGCTGCGGGTAGCCGGTAAACGCCTGGCCATCCTCACCCTGCTCGGTGATCTGCTCAAAGGCCTGCTGCCGGTACTGGCCGCCTACCTGCTGGGCTTCGACCTGCAGCACCAGGCCTGGATCGGCCTGGCCGCGGTGATCGGCCACCTCTATCCGCTGTACTTTCGTTTCCAGGGCGGCAAGGGCGTGGCCACCGCCGCCGGCATGCTCCTGGGCCTGTATCCACCGGCCGCACTACTGGCCATCAGCGCCTGGCTGCTGACCTTTGTTCTGACTCGCACCAGCTCACTCGCCGCCCTGATCGCCACACCCCTGACCCTGCCCCTGCTGGCCTGGCAGCAACCTGCAGCACTGCTGCCGGTCTGCGCGCTTACCGGGCTGATCGTCTGGCGCCATCGCGGCAATCTACGCGACCTGATGGCCGGGCGTGAACGACACTTCTAATAAACAAGCTGAAGCCGGCTCATAACGCCGGCAACTGCTCCATCGGCCAGCGGGCCTGCACCTTGATACTCAGGTCTTCGTGCTGCCCGGCCAGCAGACGCTGGCATCCGGCGTAGGCGATCATCGCACCGTTGTCGGTGCAGAAACGCGGCCGCGCGTAGAACACCTGGCCCTTCAACTCACCCAGCATGGTTTCCAGGGACTGACGCAGAGACTGGTTGGCACTGACCCCACCGGCGATCACCAGACTGTTCAGCCCCGTCTGCTTGAGCGCGCGCTTGCACTTGATGGTCAGGGTGTCGACCACCGCCTGCTGGAAGGCCAGGGCGATATCGCAGCGGGTCTGCTCGCTGTCATCACCCGCCTCGCGGCACTGCTGCCAGGTATTCAGGGTAAAGGTCTTGAGGCCGCTGAAGCTGAACTCCAGCCCCGGCCGGTCGGTCATCGGCCGCGGGAACTTGAAGCGCCCAGGCACGCCTTGCTGGGCCAGACGGGCAATCTCCGGGCCACCGGGATAGGGCAGGCCCATCAGCTTGGCGGTCTTGTCGAAGGCCTCGCCGGCGGCATCGTCCAGAGACTCGCCGAGCAGCTGGTATTGGCCAATGCCATCGACCCGCACCAGCTGGGTATGGCCGCCGGATACCAGCAAGGCGACGAACGGAAAAGCCGGCGGCTGTTCTTCCAGCATGGGCGCCAGCAGATGGCCTTCCATATGGTGCACACCGAGGGCCGGAATATCCCAGGCAAAGGCCAGGGCCTGGGCGCAGGAAGCACCCACCAGCAGCGCCCCGACCAGACCGGGGCCGGCGGTATAGGCGATGGCGTCGATATCGGTGGCGACGCAGCCGGCCTCATCCAGCACCTGGCGGATCAACGGCAGCATGCGCTTGACGTGATCGCGCGAAGCCAGCTCCGGCACCACGCCGCCATAGACCCGATGCAGATCGATCTGACTGAACAGGGCATCGGCCAGCAGGCCGCGCTCGCTGTCATAGAGCGCGACACCGGTTTCATCGCAGGAGGTTTCCAGTCCCAGAACCAGCATGGGGAGAGCCTTTAATAAGGAAGGGGCATGACAAAGGCGCGCATAATAATGGCCGACGCCGCATGCCGGCCAGCGCTTTTCGATCAGAGGCTTTGCATTCCGCGCGATGAGGCGGTAACATCCGCAACCCTTAAAAACCTACGTTCTCCCGCGCCTTTTTGCCAGGAGTACGTGACCCCCGGTAAAAAAGAAGGTACGCCCTGGATGCCAGCCGTCAAAGTTAAAGAGAACGAACCCTTCGACGTAGCTCTGCGTCGTTTCAAGCGCTCCTGCGAAAAAGCCGGTGTACTGGCTGAAGTACGTTCGCGCGAATTCTACGAAAAGCCGACCGCCGAGCGTAAGCGCAAGGCTGCTGCCGCTGTTAAGCGTCACGCCAAGAAAGTGCAGCGCGAACAGCGTCGCAGCGTTCGTCTGTACTAAGCACTGCGGCTTTCGCCTGCACACTTAGCTACACGCACAACGCCTGATGCCCGGCCACGGCCGGGCTTCGCTATTGGACTCCGCGCCACCCACGGGTGACGATCGGAGTCTTTTAGTTTTTGCCGCCTCTACTCCGCTGCCTTGCGCAGCACTATGCTGAGCGCCTATGGCCGGCCTGATCCCACAGTCCTTTATCGATGACCTGCTCAACCGCACCGACATCGTCGACGTGGTCAGCTCGCGCATTCAGCTGAAAAAGGCCGGCAAGAACTACACCGCCTGCTGCCCCTTCCACAAAGAGAAAACCCCCTCGTTCAGCGTCAGCCCGGACAAGCAGTTCTACTACTGCTTCGGCTGCGGTGCCGGCGGCAATGCCCTGGGCTTTGTCATGGACCACGACCAACTGGACTTCCCCCAGGCGGTCGAGGATCTGGCCAAGCGCGCCGGCATGGAAGTGCCACGCGAAGAAGGCGGCCGCAACAGCAAGCCGCGCCAACCCAGCGATTCGCCCCTCTACCCGCTGCTGGAGGCCGCCGCCGAGTACTACAAGCAGGCCCTGAAGAACCACCCGGCGCGCAAGGCCGCGGTGAACTACCTCAAGGGTCGCGGCCTGTCCGGGGAAATCGCCCGTGACTTCGCCATGGGCTTTGCCCCGCCCGGCTGGGACAACCTGCTCAAGCAACTGGGTGGCGACGCACTGCAGCAGAAGGCCATGATCGACGCCGGCCTGCTGATCGACAACGCCGAGAACGGCCGACGCTACGACCGTTTTCGCGACCGCATCATGTTCCCCATCCGCGACAGCCGTGGCCGGGTGATTGCCTTCGGCGGCCGGGTACTGGGCGATGAAAAGCCCAAGTACCTGAACTCGCCGGAAACCCCGGTATTCCACAAGGGCCAGGAGCTGTACGGCCTGTTCGAGGCACGCAAGCACAATCGCGACCTTGACGAGATCATGGTGGTCGAGGGCTACATGGATGTCATCGCCCTGGCCCAGCAGGGTCTGCGCAACGCCGTGGCCACCCTGGGCACCGCCACCAGCGAAGAACACCTCAA
Source organism: Pseudomonas xionganensis (assembly GCF_009763245.1). Classification (GTDB taxonomy): domain Bacteria; phylum Pseudomonadota; class Gammaproteobacteria; order Pseudomonadales; family Pseudomonadaceae; genus Aquipseudomonas; species Aquipseudomonas xionganensis. The sequence goes on from NZ_WKJZ01000001.1 coordinate 61,682, forward strand.
GCGCCTGTTCCGTATCGTACCCAGCGTGCTGTTCTGCTTCGACGGCGACGCTGCCGGGCGCAACGCCGCCTGGCGCGCCCTGGAAGCCACCTTGCCCAATCTGCAGGACGGCCGCCGCGCGCGCTTTCTGTTCCTGCCCGACGGCGAAGACCCGGACACCCTGGTACGCAGCGAAGGCACCGACGCCTTCCGCGCGCGCATCAACCAGCACGCCCAGCCCCTGGCCGACTACTTCTTCCAGCAACTCACGGAAGAAGCTGACCCGCGCTCGCTGGAAGGCAAGGCGCACCTGGTGACCCTGGCCGCACCGCTGATCGACAAGATCCCCGGCAACAACCTGCGCACCCTGATGCGCCAGCGCCTGAGCGAAATCACCGGCCTCTCCGGCGACACCCTCAACCAGCTGCAGGACACCCCCCGCAGCACCCCAGGTGCCTCATCCAGCCCAACGGCGAACAGCGCACCGCCGAGCGACTATCCGGATTACCCGGATATTCCCGACAGCGCCTACCACGAGGCCGGCCCGGACTTCGCCAGTTATGAGCAAGCCGCTGCGCAACCGAGCTTTGAGCGCGCACCGGGCAAGGGCAAAGGCAACTGGAAGAAAGAAGGCGGCAAGTGGAGCAAGAAGGGCCAGGGCGATTATGCCCCGCCGCGCACCGCCATCAGCGTCGAATCGCCGCACCTGAGCGCCCTGCGCACCCTGCTGCACCACCCGCAGCTGGCGCAGAAAGTCGAGGATGTCAGTCACTTCGCCGGCGAAGACGACACCTACGCCCAGCTGCTGGTGGCCTTGCTCGGCGCGCTGCAGAAGAACCCCCAGCTGCGCTCGCTGCAACTGATCGCACGCTGGCACGGTACCGAACAGGGCCGTCTATTGCGCGCCCTGGCCGAGAAGGAATGGCTGATTTCGGCCGACAACCTTGAACAACAGTTTTTCGACACTATAACTACCTTAGTAGCCCGCCAACGTGAGCGCAGCCTGGAACATTTGCTGCGTAAAGCCCGTCAAAGCGAGTTAAGCGCAGAAGAGAAAGATCAGCTGCGCCACTTGCTGAGCCGCAACCCATAAACCGGTGATTCCTCGCCTCAACTGGCGCTCAAAGGTGTTACTCAGGTATAATCCGCGGCTTGTTTTTAGCCCGCCAAGACCTTCAGTGGATAGGGTGTTATGTCCGGAAAAGCGCAACAGCAATCTCGTTTGAAAGAATTGATCAGCCGCGGTCGTGAGCAGGGTTACCTGACTTACGCGGAGGTCAATGACCACCTGCCGGAGGATATTTCCGATCCGGAACAGGTGGAAGACATCATCCGCATGATCAATGACATGGGTATCAACGTATTCGAGACTGCCCCGGATGCGGATGCCCTGCTGTTGGCCGAAGCCGATACCGACGAAGCCGCCGCTGAAGAAGCCGCCGCTGCGTTGGCTGCTGTGGAAACCGATATCGGCCGCACCACCGACCCGGTGCGCATGTATATGCGCGAAATGGGTACCGTGGAGCTGCTGACCCGCGAAGGCGAGATCGAAATCGCCAAGCGCATCGAAGAAGGCATCCGCGAAGTCATGGGCGCCATCGCCCATTTCCCCGGCACCGTGGACAGCATCCTCGCCGAATACAACCGCGTCACCACCGAAGGTGGTCGCCTGGTTGAAGTCCTCAGTGGCTATATCGACCCGGACGACGACGTCGTGCCGGCCGAAGCCGCCGCCCCCATCCCTGCCAAAGACGGTGACGCCGCCGATGACAGCGATGATGAAGACGACGACGCCAGCGACGACGAGGAAGAAGAAGGCGACGGCGGCCCGGACCCGGAGGAAGCGGCTCGCCGCTTCACTGCCGTAGCCGAGCAGCTGGAAAAAGCTCAGAAGGCCCTGAAGAAGCACGGCCGCAGCAGCAAGCAAGGCATCAGCGAGCTGGTCGCCCTGGCCGAGCTGTTTATGCCGATCAAGCTGGTGCCCAAGCAGTACGACGCCCTGGTCACCCATGTGCGCAGCGCCCTGGAGCGCCTGCGCGCCCAGGAACGCGCCATCATGCAGCTGTGCGTGCGTGATGCGCGCATGCCCCGCGCCGACTTCCTGCGCCTGTTCCCGGGCAACGAAGTGGACGCCGACTGGGCCGTTGGCCTGGCCAAGGGCAAGGCCAAGTACGCCGAAGCCATCGGCGCCCTGCAGGCCGATATCCAGCGCTGCCAGCAGAAGCTCGCCGACCTGGAAGCCGAGTGCAACCTGACCCTGGCCGAGATCAAGGACATCAACCGGCGCATGTCCATCGGCGAAGCCAAGGCTCGCCGCGCCAAGAAGGAAATGGTTGAGGCCAACCTGCGCCTGGTGATCTCGATCGCCAAGAAGTACACCAACCGCGGCCTGCAGTTCCTCGACCTGATCCAGGAAGGCAACATCGGCCTGATGAAGGCGGTGGACAAGTTCGAATACCGTCGCGGTTACAAGTTCTCGACCTACGCCACCTGGTGGATTCGCCAGGCGATCACCCGCTCGATCGCCGACCAGGCGCGCACCATCCGTATTCCGGTGCACATGATCGAGACGATCAACAAGCTCAACCGTATCTCCCGCCAGATGCTGCAGGAGATGGGCCGCGAACCGACCCCGGAAGAGCTGGGCGAGCGCATGGAAATGCCCGAGGACAAGATCCGCAAGGTATTGAAGATCGCCAAAGAGCCGATCTCCATGGAAACCCCGATCGGCGACGACGAAGACTCGCACCTGGGCGACTTTATCGAGGACAGCACCATGCAGTCCCCGATCGACGTCGCCACGGTCGAAAGCCTCAAGGAAGCCACCCGCGAAGTCCTTTCCGGCCTCACCGCCCGGGAAGCCAAGGTGCTGCGCATGCGCTTCGGCATCGACATGAACACCGACCATACCCTTGAGGAAGTCGGCAAGCAGTTCGATGTGACCCGCGAGCGTATTCGTCAGATCGAGGCCAAGGCGCTGCGCAAGCTGCGCCACCCGACGCGAAGCGAGCACCTGCGCTCCTTCCTCGACGAGTAAAACCAGAACCCCCGGCCAAAAGCGGGGGTTTTGCTTTTCACCCCCGGCCAACTGCGGTCTACACTGCACAGTATCCCCGCAAGACGAGCCGCCCCCATGTCGCGTGTTTCGGCCACCCTCCTGTTGTGTCTGGCCATCTGGACCTTGCCGGCTGCCGCCCTGCAACTGACGCCGGACGAGCAGCAATGGCTGCGCGACAACCCCGAACTGCGCCTGGGCATCGACAACGCCTGGCCGCCCTTCGAGTTTCGTGACAAGCAGGGGCAGTACAGCGGCCTGGCTGCCGACTATGTCCAGCTGATCGAACAGCGTCTGAATATCCGCCTGACGCCCGCCCCACTGGACGACTGGAGCGAAGTGATGAAGCAGGCCAGGGCCGGCCAGCTGCACCTGCTACCCGCGGTCATGGCCACCCCCGAGCGCCAGCAATACCTGAGCTTTACCCGCCCCTACCTGGACTTTCCCATTGTCATCCTCACCCATGAGCAAGGCCCGCAGCCGCGCAACCTGCGCGAACTGAGCACAGCACGGGTCGCGGTGGTGGCCGACTATGCGCCCCACGAACTGCTGCGCAGCCTGCACCCGCAGATCCAGCTGCTGCCACGGCCCACGGTGTCCGCCGCCCTGCTCGCCCTGTCCACCGGCGAAGCCGACGCCATGGTGGGCGACCTCGCCTCCAGCGTGTGGAACCTGCGCCAGCTCAAGCTTGACGGCATCCTGGTCAACGGCGAAACCCCGTATCGCTACCAGCTGACCATGGCCGCCCCGAAAGACCAGGCCATCCTGATCGGCATCCTCGACAAGGTCTTCGCCGACCTGGGACCGGCACAGATGCAAGCCCTCCAGGACAAGTGGGTGCAGGGCCTGATCGACCGCCGCCCGTTCTGGCGCAGCCTGCTCCTGTTTGGCCTGCCGGGCCTGCTGATTGCCCTGGCCATCATCGCCAGCATCCTGCGTATCAACCAGCGCCTGCGCCAGGAAATGACCAGCCGCAGCCGCCTGGAAGAACAGCTGCGCCACAGCGAAGCCCACTACCGCGGCCTGGTGGAAAACCTCAACGCCGTCGCCTGGCAAATGCGCCCCAGTGACTTCTGCTTTACCTATGTCGCGCCCCAGGCGGAGAAATGGCTGGGCTACCCCCTGCACGAATGGCTGCAACCCGACTTTCTCGGCCGCGTGATGCACCCCGACGACATGCAGCGCACCCTGGATTACTGTCGCAGCGAAACCCTGGCCGGGCGCGACCACAGCATGGACTACCGCATGCGCGCCGCCGATGGGCGAGTGATCTGGGTGCGCGATATCGTCACCCTCAGCACCCAGGCCGTAAACGAGGACCTGCGCGGCCTGATGATCGATATCACCGCCGAGAAAACCACCGAGCAGGCCCTGGCCCTGTCCGAACAGAAATTCGCCTCGGTTTTCCACAACTGCCCCGACGTCATCGCCCTGATCGACATGGACAGCGGACGCCTGCTGGAGGTCAACCACACCTTCGAGCAGCAGTTCGGCATCAGCGCCGCCGAGGCCATTGACCATACCAGCACCGAACTGGGCCTGTGGATTGAACAAGGCATCGGTCCACGCATCCTGCAGATGTTGCGTGAACGCAACCTGCACAATATCGAAGGTGCCTTCCGCCGCCGCGACGGCGGCGAATTCACCGGCCTGATCTCGGCGCAGAAGATCGCCCTGGCCAACCGCCCCACCCTGGTCGTGGTGGTGCGCGACATCAGCGAGCTGAAAGACACCCAACAACGCCTGCAACTCTCCGAAACCAAGTTCGCCAAGGCCTTCCATGCGTCTCCCGACGGCCTGCTGATTACCCGCGTGAGCGATGGCCACCTACTCGACGTCAACCAGGGTTTCAGTCAGATCACCGGCTACAGCATCGAAGAGGCCAGCGAAAGCTCCACCGTGCAGCTGGGCATCTGGGACAATCCTGAAGACCGTCTGCGCATGATCGGCATCCTGCAGAAAAGGGGCTCAGTGGCCAGCTTCTGCGCCAATATCCGGCGCAAGGACGGCAGCCTGCGCTACTGCGAAATGTCCGTGCAGCCCATGCAGGTCGGGGGTGATGCCTGCATGCTCACCATCGCCCGCGACATCACCGAACGCACCCAGATGCAGGAGCGTCTGCAACAGGCTGCCACCGTCTTCGAAAGCACCGCCGAAGGCGTGATGATCACCGATATCGAACAACGTATCACCGCCGTCAACCGGGCCTTCACCAGCATCACCGGCTACAGCGAAAGCGAAGCCCTGGGCCAGTCGCCACGCCTGCTGGCCTCCGGCAACCACGACAGCGCCTTCTTCGTGCGCCTCTGGCACAGCCTGGCCGCCTCCGGCCACTGGCAGGGCGAGATCTGGAACAAGCGCAGGAATGGCGAACTCTTTCCCAGCTGGCTGACCATCAGCACCGTGCATGACGACAGCGGGCGCATCACCCACTTCGTCGGCGTATTTGCCGATATCAGCTCGCTCAAGCACGCCCAGGCCCGCCTTGATCACCAGGCCCACCACGATTCGCTCACCGGCCTGCCCAATCGCATGCTGTTCGAGGCCCGCCTGCGCCATGCCCTGGAAGAAGCGCGCCAGGAGAGCCTGCAAGGCGCCGTGCTGTTTATCGACCTGGACCGTTTCAAGCACATCAACGACAGCCTCGGCCACCCGGTGGGCGACCTGCTGTTGAAAAGCATCGCCCTGCGCCTGAAAAACCAGCTGCGCGACATCGACACCGTGGCCCGCCTGGGCGGCGACGAATTCATCATCCTGCTGCCCGGCCTGCACGCCTTCAGGGACGCCGAACAGGTGGCGCAGAAACTGCTCGGCTGCTTCAACCAACCGTTCAAGGTGGATACCCAGGAACTCTTTATCAGCGCCAGTATCGGCATCAGCCTTTACCCGGAAGACGGCGACGACGTCGCCAGCCTGATCAAACACGCCGACGCCGCCATGTATCGCTCCAAGGCCCGCGGGCGCAACCGCATCGAGCGCTACACCCGCGACCTGACCTTCCAGGCCACCGAACGCGTGGCCATGGAGCGTGAACTGCGCCGCGCCATCGAACAGAACCAGCTGCAACTCTATTACCAGCCCAAACGCAGCCTGCGTGACCAGAGCCTGGTCGGTGCCGAAGCCCTGCTGCGCTGGCATCATCCGGAATTCGGCGAAATTGCCCCCGACCGCTTTATCCCCCTGGCCGAAGAAACCGGGCTGATCATCCCCCTCGGCGACTGGGTACTGGAGCAGGCCTGCCGACAGATGCAGCAATGGCACAACCAGCATGCCCCCTTCGGCCCGCTGTCGGTCAACCTCACCGGCATCCAGCTGCGCCAGCCGCACCTGCTGCAGCGCATCGCCAGCCTGCTGGAAGACCACCAGCTGCCGGCCAGCCTGCTGCAACTGGAAATCACCGAGAGTTTCATCATGAACAAGGCCGAAGAAGCCCTGAGCCTGCTGCACCAGCTCAAAGCCTTGGGCGTGCAACTGGCCATCGACGACTTCGGCACCGGCTACTCCTCGCTCAGCTACCTCAAGCGCCTGCCGGTAGACACGCTGAAAATCGACCGCTCCTTTGTCAGCGACCTGCCCGACGACGCCAACGACGCCGCCATCACCCGCGCCATCATCGCCCTGGGCCGCAGCATGCAGCTGACCGTGATCGCCGAAGGGGTGGAAACCAAGGCCCAGGAACTCTTCCTTGCCGCAGAAGGCTGCGAACAGATCCAGGGCTTCGTCATCAGCCGCCCCATTCCCGCCGACGCCTTCGCACAAAACTTCCTCGAACCCCGCCACGCGGTTGGCGCGGGCCAGACTGCATCGGTATAATCCGCCGGCCTCTGAGGGCCTATAGCTCAGTTGGTTAGAGCAGAGGACTCATAATCCTTTGGTCCACGGTTCGAGTCCGTGTGGGCCCACCACCTTCAAAGCCGCGCACTGCGCGGCTTTTTACTTTCTGCAGCGCAACGCTGCGAAACAGTCCTATAGTCCAAAGGTACAAATTCGGTACAGTGCCGGTACAGCCGCACGCCTTTGGAGCTCAAAAACATGGCCACGATTGTCAAAACCGAAGCCGGTACCTGGAAAGCCTTGGTGCGCAAAACTGGCTGGCCGACCAACACTAAAACCTTCCGAACCAAACGTGATGCCGAAGACTGGGCGCGCCGCACCGAAGATGAAATGGTCAGGGGCGTGTACATCCAGCGCAGCGGCTCCGAACGCATGACCTTGGAGAAAGCCCTTGAACGCTATCTGGCCGAGGTGACGCCCAGCAAGAAACCTACCACGCGGAAGGCGGAAGTCACCAAAGCCAAGCAGCTGATCCAGCATCTAGGAAAATACTCCCTGGCTGCCCTCTCCGCCGAGATCATCGCCAACTACCGCGACACCCGCCTAGGCACCCTGAGCAAGCGCGGCGCCCCTACCAGCAACAATACCGTGCGCCTGGAGCTTGCCCTGCTCAGCCACCTGTTCACCGTGGCCATCCAGGAATGGGGCCTGGGGCTCACCTTCAATCCAGTATTGAATATCCGCAAACCAAGCCCTGGTGATGGGCGCGACCGCAGGCTAAGCGCCGAAGAGGAAAGACACCTGCTCGCCGCAGTGAACAACCACAGCAACCCCATGCTGGGCTGGATCGTCCGCATCGCCCTGGAGACCGGCATGCGCTCGTCAGAGATTACCGGACTACGTTGCCAGCAGGTCGACCTGAAAAAGCGCGTGGTGCGCCTTGCAGACACCAAGAACGACAGCGCCCGAACTGTCCCCCTCACCAAGCTGGCCACCGAGACTTTCAAGTCAGCCCTGGAGAACCCCGCTCGCCCCAAGGACTGCAATCTGGTGTTCTTTGGCGAACCGGGAAAGGACGACAAACGCCGCCCCTATGCCTTCACCAAGACCTGGGGGCTGCTGAAGAAAAAACTCGGCATGCCCGACCTGCGATTCCACGACCTGCGCCATGAGGCTGTTAGCCGGCTGGTCGAGGGCGGCCTATCCGACCAGGAGGTGTCCGCCATCAGCGGGCACAAGTCGATGCAGATGCTGAAACGTTACACGCACCTGCGCGCCGAGGATCTGGTTGCGAAGCTGGACAAACTAGATCGGTAGCAATAGGACTAATCAGACTTTATTTGTTCAAGCTGGATCGAAAGAAACTATGGCCCCTGCAGCCCGGCGGACAAGTCCACCGAACTGCAGGGGCCTTGCCGTAAATGGGTAATGCCGTGCATCGACATACAGCGCAGATCAGGTCCCGGCTTAAAGCCTCATCGCCAAGACCATATCATCCACTCCACATCACCCATGCTGTAACAATTTAATTCAGAAAAAATACTAGTGAAATCAACTACCGACTCGAAACAGGGACAACCAAACAAGGACAGATATCCGCAAAAACACTCAAAGCATGTGTTTGACTGCGTAGATTGACAGCAAATAACCTGAAGCCATCGCCACTTAGCGAAAATAAACGCTAGCTGGAGAAACCAGCATAATCGATGCTTTAGGAGCATATAAAATGAATACAGAACAACTACTACTTGATAAATTTCAAGGCTCCCCTCTACTTTCAATCGAACAAGTCGCAGACATTCTTCATAGAAGTAAAGATGGATTACGCATAACTCTATCTGGAAACTCTGAGCTCGCCCAAAAACTGCGGGATACCCGGCTTAAAATCGGTCGCCGTGTTTACTTCAAAACTCAAGGCATTGCGCGGCTGATTGATGAGGCCAGCGCATGAGCAGGCAACGCACTATCAATGATTCTGCATTCTGGCGGTCGCCTAAAATGGCTGGCAGGACTCAGGAAGACAGGTCGACGCTCACCTATCTGCTGACCTGCCCCTTCAGCAACATCATTGGCGCCTACCAGATTGTTCCGCGCATTGCTGCGTCTGAAATGGGCTGGGATACCGAATCCCAATTCATGCCGATTTTGCGCCGGCTACAAGATGCAGGCTTCATCGAATACGAACCAGAGCAGAGCTACGTGTGGGTTCACATCTGGTGGGATCACAACTCCCCGCGCATGGCCCTAGGACCAACGCTTCGGCAGAAGACATTCAACCAGATTCGGGAGCTACCCGAGCAATGGCGCACGCTTTACACCGATGACTTGATCCAACGGCTCCCCGAGAACGGAGAGCTCCGAGGGCTCGTCTCCAACGCTTTTAGCCCTTCATCGGCAGCAGATGAAGGCTCCCCAGATAGGTTATCGATACCCTATCCATACCCTATCGATAGGGGGCGGGTTAACTATAACTATAACTATAACCCTACTACACCGGAGCCCGAGCCACTTGGGCAGTTATCCACAGGCGAGCGGGAGCAAATTACCGTTTTGCTACGCAACACACCGGATCAGGAAGCAAGATTTCTACTGGCCGAGCTGTCCAAAGCGATGGCGCGTCCTGGGCACATAACGCAGTCGCCCATTCAGTATTTTCATGGACTCCTTCAGCGCCATCGTAGCGGCGACTTTGTCCCGACTACCCAAGGAGCAAAAACAGCAGCCACGCTCGCAAGAAGCCAGCTCAAGGCAATGGTAGTTAGTGGCAGGAGGTAGGCTTTGTATTCAACGCAGCACCAGACTGTTGCTTTCTTGTTGTCTCCCAGTTGTCTTTCAGTTGCCTACTGTTGCTTTTCTGTCTTCTAAGTGTTCTCTAACTGTTGTCTTTCTGTCTTCAGAATGTATTCATCTTCGACCGGAGTGCTTTGCATCAAAGTTGAGTGATTTCTGCATCATTCCTGGATGATTTTTGCATCATCCCTGCCTGATAAATGCGTGATCTGCTTCTTTCTTGCTATCTAACTGCTATTTAGCTGCTATTTAGCTGCTACCTGATTGCTACTTTTGAGCTACCTCTGCCAACGGACAAGCCGTTGGGGATTACACAGACCCTCTTGATAGCAGTTTCCCTTAAAAACCGAGGTGTTCTGGGGATGTTGGCTGCCCTTAAAACACAGCTTTTTTGCTATACACCATACGCACCTTGCAGGCGCACTCAAGGCATTGATTTTAATAGAGTTTTCGACAAATAAGCCATTAAAGCTGTATTGCGAGGCGACTACACACCAAGCTGAAACCCCCATTCTACAAGGGGGCAGCTGTATACGGAGGCGACTACGGAGCGATATGAGACTAGCGGACGCAATACCACTCCGCCTGACGGTGGAAAAACGAGAGCTGTACGAGGCCCAGGCGATGGCAGCAGAGCTACCGCTGAGCACCTACCTACGCAACCGGCTGGAACGCGAAGATGCCGTCATGGATGAGTTGCAGATGCTCAGGCGAGCAGTCGAGCGGATGACAGATCTGGCACCTGGAGAGCCCCAAGGCAGTAACGGCCTGCAAGGCATGGATGGCGTACTGCTGGAAATGTTGCTGACCTTGCGACAACTGGGCGGCGCTAAAAACGACCTAGCGCAGAAGGAAATTGCGCGTCAGGGCTATGAGGCATGGAGCGCAAAGTGAAACGCGGCTGAGGAAGGCCCGTGGCCTGCCGCGCACGGGCAAAGCTGAATACTGAGCAACTCAGTGCCATGGCCAAACTCGGCTCACCTTCGTTAAGCTGCAGCCACTTACGCGTAATAGAGCCCGTTTGGCGTAATGAGTGGAACGTAACCGAAGGATCGACCATGGCAGCCAGCAGTAATTTCGCCTTTCTCCAGGAGCACGACCCGGTTTTCCTGCAGCTTGCGAGCACAGCCGAGCAGGTCTTCGCCAGCGATCCCAACACCACCCTGATCAAGTTGCGTCAACTCGGCGAAGCCTTGGCCCAGGATTTGGCCAGTCGCGCCGGCATCGAGTTCGATGCCACCACCACGCAGTCCGATCTCCTCTACAAGCTCAGCCGCGAGATCCAGTTGGATCAGAACATCCGCAGCCTGTTCCATACCCTGCGCGTCGAGGGTAACAAGGCAACCCACGAGTTTCGCACTCAGCACCGTGAGGCCATGGATGGGCTGAAGGTCGCCCGCGCCCTAGCCATCTGGTATCACCAGTGCTTCGGCAAGAACGCCCATACGTTCAAACCCGGCCCCTTCGTCACCCCCGCAGACCCCAGCGCTCCGCTGCGCGACCTGCAAAGTCAGATCGAACAGCTCAAGACGCAGCTCAGCGAATCCAGTCAGCAGTTGGAAAGCAACCAGCAACTGGCCGAGCTGCACAGGCGCGAAGCCGAAGAATACGCCGTGCTTGCCGAGCAGATGGATGCCGAATCACGCAGCCATAAGCAGCTAGCAGCCGAACACGAAGCCGCATTGCAAAAGCTGCGCAGTGAGCACGAACAAAGCCTCAAAGCTCTGCAGCAGCAACTGGCAGCCCAGCCCCAAGCCAGCAAACAGGTCGCCAAGCTGACTCAGCAGGCCAGCAACAGCTTCGACCTATCCGAAGACCTGACCCGCATCTTGATCGACCAACAGTTGATAGATGCCGGCTGGGAGGCCGACTCCCTCGACCTCACCTACGGCAAGGGAGCGCGCCCGGAGAAGGGCAAGAACAAGGCCATTGCCGAGTGGCCCACCAGCAGCCCCAAAGCCTGCGCTGACTACGTGCTGTTCGCCGGCCTCACGCCCATTGCCATCGTTGAAGCCAAGCGTAAGCGCATCAATATCGCCGACCGCATCCCCCAGGCCGAGCGCTATGCCCGTGAGTTCAACTTGACGACCGAGCATCAGCAGCCCTGGCTGCTAGCGGGTCAAACGCAACCCTGGAACGATGGCCAGGGTGGCCACTTCCGCGTGCCCTTTGCCTTTGCCTGCAACGGCCGGCCCTTTATCAAGCAGCTCGCCGAACAGTCCGGCACCTGGTTCCGTGACCTGCGCAGCCCGGCCAACACGCGCAGGCCGCTGCCTGACTTCCACACCCCGAATGACCTGCTCGACCTGCTCAAACGCAGCCAGGCAGACGCCGAAACCAAGCTCAAGGCCGAAGGCTTCGCCTACCTCAAGCTGCGCGACTACCAGGAAAAAGCCATCCAGGCCGTGGAGCAGGCCCTGGCCAACAATCAGCGTGACTGCCTGCTGGCCATGGCCACCGGTACCGGGAAAACCCGCACCATCATTGGCCTGATGTACCGTTTTCTGAAGGCCGAACGCTTCAAACGCATCCTCTTTCTGGTTGACCGCAGCGCCCTCGGCCAACAGGCCATTGACTCGTTCAACGACACCACGCTTGAGCAGAACCACACCCTGGCGCAGATCTACGACATCAAAGAGCTGGGCGATATGGCCGCCGAGGCGGAAACCCGCGTCCAGGTCGCCACCGTGCAAGCCATGGTCAGCCGCATCTTCCGCTCGGATAACCCGCCGCCCGTGGGCGAGTTCGACTGCATCATCGTCGACGAAGCCCACCGGGGTTATACCCTCGACCAGGAAATGACCGAAGGCGAACTGGCCGTGCGTGATCACAGCCAGTACCTCTCGCAATACCGCCGCGTGCTCGACCACTTCGACGCCTGCCGTATCGGCCTCACCGCCACCCCGGCCAAGCACACCAGTGAGATATTCGGTAAACCGGTGTACACCTACAGCTACCGCGAGGCCGTGGCCGACGATTGGCTGGTAGATCACGAACCACCGATCCGCTACGAAACCCAGCTCAGCAAGCACGGCATCCGCTTCGAGAAAGGCGAGTCGGTCAGCGTTATCAACACCCAAACCGGCGAAGTCGACGTAGCCGAGCTGGAAGATGAACTCAGCTTCAACATCGAGTCGTTCAACCGCCGCGTGATCACCCCGGCCTTTGACAAGGTCATCTGTGATGAACTGGCCAAGGAGCTGGACCCGTTTGGCGAAGAGAAGACCATGATCTTCTGCGTCAACCAGGCCCATGCCGAGCGGGTCAAGAACCTACTCGACGAAGCCTTCAAAGAAGCCTACGGCGAGCAGTACAACCAGGCCGCAGTGGAAATCATCACCGGCCAGAGCGACAAGGTTGAAACGCTGATTCGCCGCTACAAGAACGAGCCCACCCCCAATATCGCCATCACTGTCGACCTGCTCACCACCGGTATCGACGTACCGAAAATCTGCAACCTGGTGTTCATGCGTCGCGTACGTTCGCGCATCCTCTACGAGCAGATGAAAGGCCGCGCCACCCGTCGCTGCGACGACATCGGCAAAACCGTATTCCGCATCTACGACCCCGTCGATCTTTACGCCAGCCTGGAAGCGGTCGACACCATGAAGCCCCTGGTGAAGAACCCCAACATCAGCCTGGAGCAACTGGTCAGCGAACTCACCAGCGGAGCCAGCCATGACGCACCCGGCAGCCAGGACGACAGCAGCCACGCCCATGACGTGCTCGACCAACTGAGCCAGCGCGTCATGCGTATCCTGCGCAAGGCCCAGCACAAGGCCGAGGACAAACCCACGCTGAAGAAAAAGCTCGATGAGCTTCAAGAAGTGTGGGGCGTTGAGCCGGCCCAATTACATAAACATCTGCACGACCTTGGCCCGCAGCAAGCGGCCAACTTCGTCCGCCAACACAGCCAGTTGCTCAACCAGCTCGCTGCCGTCAGCGCCCTGCTCGGTTCGGAGAACTACCCGGTTATCTCCACCCACAGCGACGAACTACTGCTGCGCGAGCAAAACTACGGAAAAAACCAGAAGCCGGCTGACTACCTGGAAAGCTTTAACGACTTTATTCGCACCCAGCTCAACCAGTCCGCCGCCCTTGGCGTGGTGGTCAACCGCCCCCGCGACCTGACCCGCGAGCAACTGCGCGAAGTCCGCCTGCTGCTCGACCAGCATGGTTTCAGCGAAGCCAGCCTGAAAAGCGCCTGGCGCAATCAGACCAACCAGGAAATCGCCGCCAGCATCATCGGCTATATCCGCCAGGCCGCCATCGGCGAGGCCCTATTGCCCTTCGACCAGCGTGTGGCCCAGGCCATGCAGACCATCTACAGCCTGCAGCCCTGGACGCCCGTGCAACGCAAATGGCTGGATCGTCTGGCCAAGCAACTGGTGCATGAGGTGGTCATCGACCCGCAGCAGGTCAACGATGCCTTCCGTAACGATGGCGGCCTCAAGGCGCTGGATCGCAACCTGGGCGGCAACCTGGATACAGTACTGGACACGCTCAACCAACATCTCTGGCCCCAGGCCAGCTAACCCAACGGCAAGGAAGTCCCCATGCAAAAGCTCCCCCAAACCCTAATTGGCAGCGTGCTGCTCGGTGCCTGCTCCCTGGCCCAAGCAAGCACCGTGGCCGAAGTATTCAACGGTGAAATGCTCGGCACCAACCAGCGCTACTTCGAGTCCATTGCGGGCATCCCTCGCGAGTCCTTTGGCGACGAGCACAAGTTCCGCGTTCAGGGCTGCAACATCACCGCCACCATGACTGAAGGCAGCGTCAGTACGTTGCGCCTGGAACTAACCCCCCAGTGCCAAGCCGACCTGACTCAATTCGTTGGCGATTACGCACCGACCCCTGGCCAACCCCTGACCTTCGGTGCGTTCGAACAAGCCTCCGGCGGCGGCTTGAGCTACCACGCCGATTGCCTGAGCGGTTGCGGCAACTCATATGACCCATCCGTTTACGGCCACTGGGAAGGCCCGCGCGCTGTCGATTTTATGGAAGTGCTGCTGGAAGCCGTGCAGGTTGAGGACGCTGCCATTGAGGCCGCCGATATCTGGCGTAACCAGATGATCAAGACCATGGGCGAGGACTGGGTTATGGATGGCCAGTTCAACTGCAACCGCCAGTTCGACCCCGTTGCCCGGCAAGCCCTCAACGCTGTTCAGGTCACGGCCGTCACTGTCGGCCAGCAACTGCGGGTACCCGGCTGCTGAAACGAAACACAGAGCCGGTTAGCCCACACAATTGGCTCACCCAATGAGCCGAATAAACCTGCTAATCGGCTCACAGCTAAGCGGCCTGTCGATGTCCCCACCCAGCCCCCGGCCGCTCAGCTACCCCGCTGTGGGAGCACTAAGCGCAACCCGCCCGCATCAACACGCTAAGACCTCTCTACTTTTACGCTTGCCAAAAACTCAATTAAAGCCAAGAATCAACAAAATTTCGTTAGAAGTTGAAGAATATGATCAAGTCCATGCGTATCTCGAACTTCTACAGCTTTGCTGGCGAAACCGAAGTCGACTTCACCCTCGGCAAGAAACCCACCCCCTCCGGCTTCGATATCGACCTGGCTGATGGCAGCAGGCTGAACAAAGTCATAGCGGTGGTTGGGGCCAATGGTTCAGGCAAGACACAGCTCATCAAGCCACTGGCGTTTCTCAGTTGGTTCATCTGTGATTCGTTTCTGGAGAACGACCCAGACAGTGCGATTTTTTACCGCCCCCATCGTCTGCACGCCTCAGAAGAGACGCTCATAGAAATCGACTTCCTGCTGGCCGGCGTCGAACATCGCTATCAGCTCGCCCTTCAGTCGGGGCAGGTGATCCGAGAAGTTCTGCTGCAACGAACCAGCAGCCAGTTCAGTTACCTGTTCCGCCGCGAGCGTCATGGCGAAGGCTTCAGCTTCAAGCAAAAAGGCTTTCCCTTCCCCAAGGCCCAGGCCGAAAGCATTCGTGCCAATGCGTCACTGCTGGCCGCCGCCCACAGCTACGACATTCGCGAAGCGCAACCTTTCATCGAGTATTTCGAGCGGGTGACCAGCAACGTCAACGCCATGGGCCGGCGCCACTTCCAGCATGGCGAGGTGTTTGTCGCAGCGAGGGATTATGAGCAGGTACCCCAGCTCAAGGTGCGGATGGTGGAAGCCATGCGCGAGTTTGACCTTGGCCTGAGCGACATCGCCATTCGCCAGCGCGTAATTACCCGTGAAGATGGCAGCGCCAGTACGCTACACGAAGCCTTCGGACTGCACCGCAACAACGCTGGCCACGAGTTCGAGCTGAGCTTCTTTGACGAATCCAGCGGTACACAGTCCGCTTTCGTGCTGCTAGGGAAAATCCTGCATGCCTTGGAGTATGGCGGTATCGCCGTTATCGATGAAATCGACAACGACCTGCACCCACACCTGATGCCACGCATTCTCGACTGGTTTCGTTTCGAACACAGCAATCCGCATCAGGCCCAACTGATCTTCACCTGTCACACACCGGAGCTGCTCAACCATCTGCAGAAGCATCAGGTCTACCTCTGCGAGAAGCGTGACCAATGCTCCGAAGCCTGGCGCCTGGATGAAGTTCAGGGCCTACGAGCCGACGACAACCTTTATGCCAAATACATGGCAGGTGCCCTTGGTGGGGTGCCGGATCTATGAAGCGAGCAGTGCGCAAAGCGCAGCGCAATCTCATGCGCAGCACCCTGCTGGTGGTGGGCGAAGGGGCGGATGACCGAGCCTTCGTAACCCATATGAAACAGCTCTACTGCCCGCGCGACAGCGGCATCAGCGTCAAGGTCGAAGCGGGTGATGGCGGCTCGCCGGGCAACGTCATCACCCACGCCATTCGCAAGTACCAGGGCAAGGACTATGACCGACGTCTGTTCCTGCTGGATGCCGACCTGCCACCTGACGAAGCTGACTACAAACGCGCCGCCAAAGAGGGCTATGAAATCATTCTTTGGCGGCCACAGTGCCTTGAAGGTGCTTTGCTCGATACCTTGGGCGAGCAGGTGGGTGAACACGAAAGCAGCCAACAGCTCAAGGCTCGCCTGCATCCTCGCCTGGATGGCAGACACACTGACGCCGCCGCCTACGCAACGCTCTTCACCCGGCAGATACTGGATGCCGGGCGAAATACCGCCGTCACCCAGGTACGCACAGCATTACAGCCCCCCGCTGGTAACTAAGGCGCGCATGGCCATCCTTGAAAAGCCCCGCTTTGGCCACTACCCTCGGCAACCACATACCCGCCATGCCTCTGACTGCGCCGGCAGCCACGCACAAATCGTGCGGGTTTTTTATTTCTGCTAGGAAGCCCCATGACCAACTCCGATATCGTTCAGAAGCTCTGGAACCTCTGCGACGTACTGCGCGACGACGGCATCAACTACAGCGACTACGTCACCGAGCTGGTCTTGCTGCTGTTTATCAAGATGGAATACGAGCAAGTCCAGAACAACGATAACTTCGCCCACAAGCTGCCTGAGGGGGCACGCTGGCCCGATCTGGCCGACAAATCCGGTCTCAACCTGCTCGATCACTACAGGCAGATGCTGCTGGATCTGGGCAAGAACAGCGACCCGCTAATCGCCGCCATCTACGCCGACGCGCAAACGCGCCTGAAAGAACCGCGTCACCTGGAACAGTTGATCAAAAGCCTGGACGGCATCGACTGGTTCAGCGCCCGCCAAGATGGTCTGGGCGATCTCTACGAAGGCCTGCTGGAGAAGAACGCCAGCGAAACCAAATCCGGCGCGGGCCAGTACTTCACTCCGCGTCCGTTGATCGACAGCATCATCAACTGCCTCAAGCCGCAGCCCGGTGAAACCATCCAGGACCCGGCTGCTGGCACCGCAGGCTTCTTGATTGCCGCCGATGCCTATATCAAGCAGCACACCGACGACCTTTACGACCTCGATGAGAAAGCTCGTAGCTTCCAGCGCAACCGCGCCTTTGTCGGCATCGAACTGGTGCCCGGCACCCGCCGCCTAGCCCTGATGAACACCTTGCTGCACGGCATGGAAGGCGATGAGGAAGGCGTGGTGCACCTGGGCAACGCCCTCGGTAAGACCGGCGCCAACCTGCCCAAGGTCGACGTGATCCTCTCCAACCCGCCGTTCGGCACCGCCAAGGGCGGCGGCGGCCCGACCCGCGACGACCTCACCTACCGCACCAGCAACAAGCAGCTGGCCTTCCTTCAGCACATCTACCGCGGCCTCAAGCCCGGCGGCCGCGCCGCCGTGGTGCTGCCAGACAACGTGCTGTTCGAGGCCGGCGTCGGCACCGACGTACGCCGCGACCTGATGGACAAGTGCAACCTGCACACCATCCTGCGTCTACCCACCGGCATCTTCTACGCCCAGGGCGTAAAGACCAATGTGCTGTTCTTCCAAAAAGGCACGCAGGCCAATCCGCGTCAGGAACAGGGCTGCACCCAGCGCGTGTGGATTTTTGATCTGCGCAGCAATATGCCGAGCTTCGGCAAACGCACGCCCTTTGGCGCGGCGCACCTCAAACCCTTCGAGGACGCCTACGGCGATGATCCCAACGGCCACAGCCCGCGCGCCGAAAACGTCGAAGGGATTGGCGAGCTGAGCCGCTTCCGCGTTTTCACCCGCGAGCAGATCCGCGAGCGTGGCGACTCGCTGGATATCAGCTGGCTCAAGGACGACAGCAGCCTCGATGCCGCCGACCTTCCGGCCCCGGAAGTGCTGGCCGGCGAGGCCATGGCCGAACTGACCGAAGCGCTGCATGAGCTGGAAGAGCTGATGAAGGCGCTGGGGGCTGGCGATGAAGTGGCGGCGCAGAAGCAGTTGATGGCGGAGGTGATGGGGCTTTCGGTGGTTCAGGAGGCTGGGGATGAGTGAGTTGCCAGAGGGGTGGGCAATAACCTCACTCGGTGAGATCGCTGTCTGGGGATCAGGCGGAACACCGTCTCGCAGTGAGCCCAGCTTCTACGGCGGCTCAATACCCTGGATCAAAAGTGGCGAGCTTAATTCTCGCTACGTAAAAAGCACCGAAGAGAGCATTACTGAAGCAGCCGTGAGTGGGTCTAGTGCCAAAATCTTTCCTGCTGGCTCAGTAGCTATTGCGATGTACGGGGCCACCATCGGTAAAACAGCCATTCTCGGAGTTGATGCAGCAACGAACCAAGCATGTGCTGTAGGTATTCCAGTCGAAGGCCTGACCGATACGGATTTCTTGTACCGACTGCTACAGAATGAAAAAGATGCCTTCATTGAAAAAGGAAAGGGCGGAGCTCAGCCGAACATTTCACAGGCAGTGATTAAGGCGCATGAAATCAGCTTGCCGCCGCTCGCCGAACAAACCCGCATCGCCGCCAAACTCGACGAACTGCTGGCCCAGGTCGATACCCTCAAAGCCCGCATCGACGGCATCCCCGCGCTGCTCAAACGCTTCCGCCAATCCGTCCTCGCCGCCGCCGTTTCCGGGCGGTTGACGGAGGAGTGGCGAGCTACGCTACAAAGCGCTGAATGCTGGAAAACAGTGCCCGTAGGTGCTTTGTGCAGTAGCGCATTCGACGGCCCATTCGGCTCAAAGCTCAAATCAGATGACTACACAGCAGAAGGTGTCCGTGTCGTCCGACTTGAGAATATCGGCCATCTGAGCTTTATCGGAGAGAAGAAGACATTTATTAGCGTGGCAAAGCACGCTGAACTCTCCAAAAACACGCTTAGAACGGGCGACATCCTGTTTTCCTCGTTCGTAGATGAAGAGATTCGTGTATGTCGCCTCCCCAAGAGCGAGGAGGTCTTCATCAACAAAGCAGACTGTTTCTGCCTGCGCATAGATGACACTACTGCGAATCCATCCTTCGTGATGTACGCACTGGCAGCCAAACACACCTACCAACGAATTAGGGAATCCGTTCACGGGGCAACACGGCCGCGGATTAATCTTGGTTTCTTAAAAAGCTTTGAGATTGAACTCCCGCCGCAGGCCGAACAAACCGAAATCGTCCGCTGCATCGAACAGCTCTTCGCCTTCGCCGACCAACTGGAAGCCAAAGTTGCCTCGGCCAAAAGCCGTATCGACCAGCTGACCCAAAGTATCCTGGCCAAGGCTTTCAGAGGCGAACTAGTGCCGCAAAACCCGAGCGACGAACCGGCCAGCGTGCTGCTGGAACGCATCCAAGCCCAACGCGCCGCCACGCCCAAAGCCAAGCGCGGCAGAAAGGCATCGGCGTGAGCCGCGTCGAACAACTCTTCGCCTTGGCGAATCACATCCCTGTGATTCGCCCTTCGGGCCAGCCTGCTGCTGTCCAAAATCGCTCCCGGCGATTTTGTGCCGACCAGCTGGAAGCCAAGGTCGCCTCGGCCAAACGCCGTATCGACCACCTGACCCAAAGCATGGACTCGCGCGTCCCTGCGCTCGGGCCTTCGGCCCAGCCTGCGGCTGCCCAATATCGCTCCCGGCGATATTGTCTGGCCAAAGCCTTCAGAGGCGAACTGGTCCCCCAAGACCCGAACGACGAACCGGCCAGCGTGCTGCTGGAGCGCATCCAAGCCCAACGCGCCGCCGCGTCCAAGACCAAGCGCGGCAGAAAGGCTTCGGCATAAACACACTCTTCACCCGCTAACGCAGGAGCTGCCGCATGAACCCCAAGGACTGGATTGATTTGCTGCAGCGCTTGTTTGCCTGGCTCAGTGAGCGGCGCAACCCGGTACGCCAGCAGGCAGCACGCGTACTGGCGACCTTCGAAGCCCATGGCGTGGCCCGCACTGAGATCAATGCCCTGCTGCCGGAAGCGCTACAGCTAAGTGCCTACCAATGGTCGAATGCCGATCAGCTCAAGCTGGTCTTGCGGCAGACACATCTCGATTGGCTCAACCAGCATTTCGCGCTGGAAGAAGGCTGGCTGACCGGGCAAAGCGACTCAGCCCACCAGCACCTCTTCAGCTACAAAGCGCCGGGGGAGCTGCATCAATGGTTTCAGGAGCAGCGCACACCTGAGGCCGACTTCGAATTCAAACTGCATCTGCTCACACCCGACATCCGCGAAATCGGGCCAGACTCAGAAGGCTATTACGCCCTAGTTTTGGAGCGGTTAGACGAAGACCATTCGGCGTGCAGGCGCTTTTACCACCTCACCGAAGGTGCAGACTTCAAGCATTGGCCCAGCCTGATTCATCTTCTGCAGGTGTTAGCAATTGCCCATCACCACGGTGCCCTCATGCGCCGCTCGCAGCTGGATGCGGCTTCCCTGTATCAGCTGAGCCACCATAAAGGGCTTATTCCCCACTGGCTGGACAGATGCCACCCTCACCCCCTGGAAGCCGACCATGAGCTATGGCCACACTACTCCGGGCACTCCCCATGGCTCGATGAACTGCGCGCAGAGGCCGAACAGGGCCTACGCCGCGCCGGGCTAACCGAGGTGTTGGAACAGTTGCACAACGATACCCTGCGTTATTCACGCAAGCCCAGCAGCGGCCATTTGGCGACACCCGTGGCCCGCTGATTCTCGGGCGGGTTTGTCCGCCAGAATTCTTTCGTCCAATTACGCCTACTTTCGGTACTATCCAGTTAACTCAGGATTACCAAGGACAGGAAATGGACTTCACCCCCATCATTGCCCAGGTCTGGGGCACACTGGGCTGGTTTATCCCGCTGATGCTGCTGATCGGCCTGCTCAAGTCACCATGGGCCAAGGGTCATATTGGCGAACTCCTGGTACGGCTGTTTGCCCATTGGCAGCTGGATAAGCAGACCTACCGCCGCCTGCACAACGTCACCCTGAACACGCCGGACGGCACCACGCAGATCGACCACGTTTTCCTCTCGCCCTACGGCATCTTCGTGCTGGAAACGAAGAACATGAGCGGCTGGATCTTCGGCAGCGAGAAGCAGGCGCAGTGGACGCAGAAGCTTTACAAGCGCGCGTTCAAATTCCAGAACCCGCTGCGACAGAACTACAAACACCTCAAAGCCCTGGAAGCCACCCTTGGCGTTGATCCCGCGCACCTACACTCGGTCATCACCTTCGTCGGCGGCAGCACCTTCAAAACCGAAGTACCGGCCAACGTCACCCAGGGCATCGGCTTTATCCGCTATATCAAGTCATTCCAGCAGCCGCTATTCAGCGAAGCTGAAGTCGACGCCATGCTGCATGCCCTGCAAACCGGCCGCCGCGCGCCGACGCTCGCCACCCACCGCGAGCACGTGCAAAACCTTAAACGCCGGAGTGATCCGACAGCCGAGCGTCAATGCCCGAAATGCGGCAGTGCGCTGCTGATTCGTACCGTGAAATCAGGGGCGAAAGCGGGGCAGCAGTTTTGGGGATGTTCGGCATTCCCCAAATGCAGAACCTTACAAAATCTCTAAAACTTACAACATCAAAGAAATCGGATTTTTAAAAACATGGCGCGAGTCTTCCATAGCCCCAAAGCGAATCAAAAGCCTCAAGTGCATTCGCTGATATCTAAAATTAAAAACCCAAACAAGAGAAACCTACTAAGGGGGCATAGCTCGAAATCTAGACTTAGCGTCAATGAAATTGAAGAAATTAGAAAAAACAACACTCTGGATGACTTAAAGACCATAGGGGCCATTTTAAAAGGCCCCCACAATTTGCTAAATGAAGAAAGAAAGAAAAAAAGTGCAGACCTCTACAATATAATAACCACCTCACCCCTAGAGTGGAAAAAAGAGATTTGCTACACCGCCGGCTACATTAATTCAACAATACGCGATGCACTTGATGTCCTAGATCATATACGTGCGCTATCACGAATAGACTCCACGAGCTTGGAAGACGCACTAGAGAACCTGCTTATTCTTGCAAAAAAGTACGGCGCATCAAATTACCTGTCATACAAGCTCGCATACATCCGCAGCTCCAGAGAAATCCCACCAACTTCACTCAGCACCGTAACCCAGATTGAAGATGAGATACTTCACAAAGACAGTCCAGGAATGCACTTTAGTGCCCTCGAGAACATCAGCCCCAAAATATCTCTATTCCAAGTAGCCCAGAGGCGAGCCAGCGCATCAGTTGGTAAAGTAGGCGGAGATATCAGAAAGACAATCGCCCTTAGCAACTTCGTCCCAACTCCATTGAGCGAAGATGACTGTGCTGGCTTTTTATTGCGCGCCTCAGAATCCTGCCTAGTCGACACCGTATACTCCATCATCACGATATTCAACCTGAATGATCGATTAAACGCAGCCCAAAAAGAACTAGAGAAGAATCTATGCGCCGAGTTTATAGAGCAATTATTTAACACCACCAATTCCATAAAAAATAACTGCCCAGAAAATATTATTACCGAGCACTATAGATCACAGAACGAAGAAGGCCTCCCAACTCTAGACCTCTATAGAGCATCTGCCGCCTTCCTTGAGCACCCCAAATATGCCCTATATAGAAGCGATATAGACCGTGTTATCGGAGCTCGACTGCTTGCAGAAATATCCGACATAGATATCTCAAAAATATCCCCACCCCTAGACGATAAAAAGTTTCTTCTCGCACCTGACGAGACCACTATAAATGAGCATCTACCGATTCGAATGGACACATTCCATCGAACCTACCTTTTCCTCAAGCTCATAAATAATCATTTGAATATTATAAGCCTAACAAAAGATGACATAAAATATATATTCGAGAACACTATAGAACTAGAGATGCTGCTAAGCGAAGAGGAGATGAGAGCATTACACCTCACCGCGCCCCACGAAACAAAGAGCTTAGTAGCCGTATTGGCCCTTGCACTTTTCAGAAAAAAATCTGTAGACCCAGACATTGACTTTGAGTTTAGATCCGACTTCATCTGGCATGTAAACAACAAGCATAACGGCTCTATCGTAGATTTCATTAACAACCTACTCAATGACTCGCCCCAGATCGCTGGATATATCGTCAGGTCACTCGACGAAGTCACGCTGGAGAAAATGTATTCTCTTGTTAAAAATGCTTCCCAAGCCTCAGAGATAAGATGCGAAATTCTTAGAACAGTAGGTCAAAAGCTTAATAAAATCGAATACATCATTGAGGCCGACGGAATAACGACCCGTTCAAAAGTGGCCAAATTACAGCAGTACTTTGATAATAGTCGAATGTATGTTGACAGCGTTTCAATGAAGAAATGGCTTGACAGCAACCCAACAGTTTCAACAGAGCAATATAGATCTCTATTTCCGAGCATTGAAGCCAGAAATGAAAGTGGTTTTATTGTTCTTCACATAAGCGATCAGAGTGAATACCTAATCTCACAAATCGCGAAAGATGCCTTTGAACAATTCTGCCTAAACACTGAGTTTGGAATTCAATCATATTTAGGTCGGCGCATCAGGCACAACACCCTGGACGGAGTCACAACAGATACGGTTGATGCAGTGCTAAGAAAGCGCGAATTCCAGAGCATCACATCAACCCCCACTATGCGACGCACCATTGAAAGCTGGCTGGGCACATATAAATCAATAATTGACAAGTTACGAAGAGACCACCTTCAATTCAAATCCGCCGGTTCGTTGTTCAACGCGAATCTCGATCTAGACGACTCAACTACTAAAGAAAATATTAGAAAACTCACCAGCACGCTCAAAACCACGGGCACAAGCGAACTCTTGAACGATCTAATAATCGCTTTTTGCTGGAAGCAGATCACCCCGCAACTTGATAATGCCGCACGCTTTATTAAAACCACACTATTAAAGGAAGCAAATGCCAGCATTGACAAGTCCTTCTCCAGCAATGGTCTAACTGAAGGACAAATGAAGGCAGAGCTACATGAGGCAGTAAATGAAGTCTTCAGAAAGGTGGCTGACTGGTTTCAAGTGCCACAGACAGGATTCATTTCAGCATCAGTTCGAGATCTTTGCGAAATCATACTAATCGAGCTCAACAGACAAAACTGCGTAGACTTTATCGGAGATGCTGTAAATACAAAATACACTGGAATTAGCGTACACCGCCTATACGACTGCCTAGCAGTGCTCCTTCAGAATGCTCATAAACATGGCGAGGAAAATACCCGAATAAGAGTAGAAGCATGCATCAACAACAAAGAACCAGGGGCCATCCTAGATGTAGTTTCCATCAGTATCAAATCCATCGTTTCAGAAGAAAAATACGCGGAATCTAAAGATCGTATTCTCAGCGCGATTGCCTCGAAGGAGGCTGGCACCGATATGGTCACCGAAGGATATACAGGCATCAAGAAAGTAAAGTTCATAACGCGAACCTGTGAAAGCACACACACTGTCCACTGCAATTTTGATGACGAGACAAGAGAGCTGGATCTTGGATTCAGGATGCATATGGAAACAGTAACGGAAGACCCCGCAGGTGGAGACGAATGAATATTTTGCTAGTAGAGGATGAAATCCATAAACGCGATGAAATATGCAGATGCGTAATGGATGTCTACGGCTCCACGCCTGAAATTGTTGACGGCGTTAGCAGCGCAGTCTTAAAGGTAATGAGTCAAAACTACGAACTAATAATTCTTGACATGGCCCTTTCAACTTTTGGAGAAAGCGCCGAAGACAAAAACAAGGGACATGACCAAGCACAAGGCGGGATCGAAGTACTGCGCGCATTAAAGTCAAAAAATAAAACAACAAACATTATAATTGTGACCCAATACCCCGACTTCTACATCAGCGGCAAGAAAATAAAGCTAAAAGACTCGCCCAAGGTCATCAAAGAAAAATACAACCAAAATGTTATCGGTGCAGTTCTGTACCATTACAAATCACAGCCAACTCTTCAGAAAATTGTAACGCTGCTAAGAGGTCTACAATGAAAATAATGCTAATTGAGGATGACAACAATAAAGCACGCGCCATCACCTCACACTTAAACCAGCACGGCATAACTGAGCAGCACATCATCCGTGCTAAAAACATGAGCGATTTCTCTGCCGCGCTCAGCAATGATATTGGGCTTTTTATAATCGATCTCAACCTACCAAATATAGATAATGGCACGACATCACAGAATGGCAAGGCCATCTTGGAGTGCATTATAAAAGCCGGAAAAGACGACGCCCTTCTTTTAGCCATTAGCTCATACCCAGCAGACTTCCCTGAGTTACGAGACTACTTCGAAGCTAATGGATGCATACTGGCGAATTTCCAGAACAAAAAGGGATGGCAGTCAACACTTGACCACCTACTCACCCAGCTAAAAAAGAACATAAGATTTGACTTCTTGATATTTTGTGCACTACAGGAAGAACGAAATCCTTACATCGCTTTGACACCCGGAAAGCACATTGTGCGTGGAGGCATTGACTGCTTCGACATTGAACTAGGAGAAAACAAGGGATCTGTAATTTTGCTGCCACAAATGGGCCTAGTAAATGCCGCCATCACTGCTGGAGCATGTATAGACAAATTCAAGCCCAAGATGGTAGGAATGAGTGGCATATGCGGAGGATTCGAAGGGCGCGCCGAACTTGGACAGCTAATAATCTCCAGCATGGCTTATGAGTACCAGTCAGGGAAATGGGCGTCTGACGGCTTCTTAAACGAGCCGTATCAAGTACCCACAGATCACCTAACACTCACGAACCTCAAAGCATTAATCAACGATCCAGATCTTATCAATAGGATTGAGAGCGGTCACAAAGGAGCACGACCATCTGCAGCGCATTCACCAGTGGCAGGCATCTTCACGAGCGGGTCAGCTGTAATTGCTGATAAAAAATTCATTGAGCAAATAAAATCCATCCACAGAAAAGTAACTGCATTGGATATGGAAGTATTTGCCATTCATCGCGCAGCAGAGCTTTCGCCGCACAAGCCACCATGTATATGCGCCAAAACCGTTGTAGACCTATGCGACTCGAAGAAAGATGACTCCATACACAGTTATGGCGCTTATATTTCTGCAAAATTTCTGATTGAAGCAGTAAAAGATTTCTTCAGACAGCGCTAGTAGTGCTGCATCACCAACCAATGAGCCGTGAGCTGTTGCAGCTCACTCGGGCGATTATCCGAATATTTTAATGAACGGATCTGAGCAGCCCTAGAGTAAAGCAACCACGTGCGTCGTCTGCTCGCACAGCTCAGTTGAGTGCGCCAGAGTGCGTTCTAACGCGCTCAACTGCTCGCGAACTCTCCTCTGGTTCCGTCACACCACAAACTTGAGCGAAGTCGAGCACCCTTGCATTGATCTTGTTGCCTAAAGTCTTGCTCCAGTGCGCTTTCTGGAATGTAGGCCGTGGGTTCAACGTTATCGTAGGCAGTCGCTAACCAATGCATCGCGCTAGGTGGGGGCGGAGTACAGCAGCACGAAGTTCTTCAGACGGGCGTCGCCGTTACCGACGATGCAGCTCAGACTCACTATGGCAAACAACTCGCCTCTGAAGCCTAAACGGTACAAAAATCAGTACAATGGCGGTACAGTGCCCAGCTTTTACAGATTTCGCTAAACTACGCCTAAGCCTCTCTATAACGCTACTTTCAGCTAACTGTACCTACGATAAGCTACGCCCGATTTCACTGGGTTTGCAGCGTTTCTAGGCAACTCATAATCCTTTGGTCCACGGTTCGAGTCCGTGTGGGCCCACCACCTTTAAAGCCGCGCACTGCGCGGCTTTTGCGTTTTAGCGATGCCTCCGGCCTTCACTTCCATAGCGAGCCGCATCTGCAAGCGGTGCATAAAGAGAATAATTGACTATCGTCAATGATAGTTATTCTCATAACTATAAATTCGGTCCTACCCAGCGCAGCGAGCCTTCATCGTGGTGGCCGCCCTGGGGTATTTCTTAAATTCGAGAAAGGACCTTCCCATGCGCAGCTTTATGCAACTCTCCGCCCTGTCCCTTGCCCTGTTGTTCAGTGCCGCTGGCCTGGCCAGTGAACGGGTGGTCGATCATTACAAAGGCAAGCCCGCGGCCAGCCTGCCGGAGGCGGTGGCCAATTTCAGTGAGTACAACGCCAAGCTGGAGGCGATTCTGGCCCAGGGTAGCTTGAGCGCCGCCGATCTGCACAGCATCCATGAGCTGACCTATACCCTGGAAAACGCCCTGAAGCGGATCAATCAGGATTTCGCCGCCCTGGGCGAGACCCTGGAGCAGGTGCATGTGGCCTCGGAGACGGCGGATAACGCCACGGTGCAGCAGCAGGGTCAGGCCTATTTGCAGACGGCGCGTCAGGTGATTCGCTGACCGCGCCTGGCGCGGGGCTATTCGATAGCGGGGCTGGGGTCGCGGCTGACCAGTTGATCGCGGCCCTGCTCCTTGCCCCGGTAGAGGCGGCGGTCGGCGGTGCGGTAGAGCTGTTCCAGGCTGCGGCCATCCAGCGGCCACTCGGCCAGGCCCAGGGTCACCGACAGCGGGATGCTGTGCTCGCCGTAGGCCAGAGGGGTGCTGTTGATCTGCAGGCGCAGGGCCTCGACCAGGGGCTCGGCGCCAGTACGGTCGGTGTTGCGCAGCAGCAGGCCGAATTCCTCGCCGCCCAGGCGGCCGAGGGTGTCGGTGGCGCGCAGGCGCTTGCTCAGGCTGTTGCAGATATGCCGTAGGGCCTGGTCGCCGGCATCGTGGCCGTACTGGTCATTGACCGCCTTGAAGTGATCCACATCCAGCAGCACCAGCACCAGCTTGCTCTGGTTGCGTTCGGACTCTCGCAGGCTCTGTTCCAGGCTCTGCTGGAAGCTGCCACGGCTGGCCACGCCGGTCAGGGCGTCGGTGCGGGCCATGCGCTGCAGCTGCTGGTGGGCAGCGGCGCGACGGGTTTCATAGAGGTGGACAAAGACGATCAGCAGCAGGCCGCAAAAGATCGCATTACCCAGGTCGATCAGGCCTTCGGGAGTCAGGCTGACCGGGTAGGTGTACACATAGAGCAGGCAGGCGCCGACTACAAAGGGCAGCGCCAGCAGGCTGCCGCGCTTGCGTCCGAGCAACAGGTAGGACAGCACCGGGATGATATAGACCCAGACAAAAGCGGTTTTCGAGGCCCCGGGGATGACGATGATATACAGCAGAAAACAGAAGGTCGGCAGCAGGTAGGCGTAGATCCAGGGCATCAGCCGGCGCACCCCGGTGATCCGCCAGGCGCCCCAGAACAGCAGCCCGGTGACCAGCAATTCCAGGGCCGACAGCAGCAGGTTGCCGGCCATGAACTGCAGCACACAGAACACCCCCAGGGTCAGCCCGGTGGTGATAAAGACCATACGCATCAGCGAGCGCTGCCCTACATCCTGCAGGTCGGCAACACCGGCGCCAGTGTTCACTAGCGGCTTGGCGTGTGACGGATTGAACATGAAGATTCACTGCACCAAGGAGAACGATTGCCCTCACTGTGCCTCAATGCCTGGCCCATGGCCAGCCTGGCGCCGGGTCGTGCGGCGGTTGACTTGACGCGTCGAAACGCTAGAGTGCCCAGCCATGCACAGACACATCTGCCCTATCGCTGCGTTTTATTACGCCCTGCCCCCTCTTACCAGGCGGTAGATGCGTTGTTGCATGTCCGATCCGCCTGAGGCGGCTCGGATATCGCGTTTCCCCTCCAGTCTCCTCGGGCATTTGCCTTCAATCAGGAGACATCCATGTCCAGCAACACCCTTGATCTGCTCGATCAGCTGCAAGCCCGCGGCTTTATCCACCAGTGCACCGATTTCGATGGCCTGCGCCTGGCGTTGAGCCAGGGCCCGGTGACCTTCTACCTGGGTTTCGATGCCACCGCCGACAGCCTGCATGTCGGCCATTTGCAGGCGCTGATGCTGATGCGCAATCTGCAGCGCGCCGGGCACCGGCCGATTTTGCTGATCGGCGGCGCCACCACGCGCATCGGCGACCCAAGCTTTCGCGACAGCAGCCGGCCACTGCTCACGGAGGATGAGATCCAGCGCAATATCGCCGGCATAACCGGCTGTTTTGCTCGCTATATCCGCCTGGGTGATGGCCCCGGCGACGGCATGGTGGTGAATAACGCCGACTGGCTGGATGGCATCGGCTACCTGCAATTTCTCGATCAGGTCGGCCGGCACTTTTCCATCAACCGCCTGCTGACCTTCGATGCGGTGCGCAACCGCCTGGATCGCGAGCATTCCCTGAGCTTTCAGGAGTTCGGCTACACCCTGCTGCAGGCCCATGACTTTACCGAGCTGGCGCGCCGGCATGGCTGCACCCTGCAACTGGGCGGTGCCGACCAGTGGGCCAATATCATCAATGGCGTGGAGCTGGGCCGGCGCCAGGGTTGCCCGCCGCTGTTGGGCCTGACCATGCCGCTGCTGACCACCCGCGACGGGCGCAAGATGGGAAAATCCGCCAGCGGCGCGGTGTGGCTCAATGGCGACAAGCTCTCGCCCTACGACTTCTGGCAGTTCTGGCGTAATTGCGACGATGCCGATGTGGGGCGCTTTCTCGCCCTGTTCAGCGAGCTGCCGCTGGAGGAAGTGGCGCGTCTGAGTGCGTTGACCGGCGCCGAACTGAATCAGGCCAAGATCATCCTGGCCAATGCCGCCACCACCCTGGCCCATGGCGAGCAGGCGGCCCGCGACGCCGCTGCTACAGCCCAGGCCCTGTTTGGCGCACAGGACACCGATGCCGAGCTGCCGCAGCTCAGCGTCAGCCCCGAGGATCTGGCCCAAGGTCTGAGCCTGACCGACCTGCTGCTGCGCCACGGCCTGCAACCTTCGCGCAGCGCGGTACGACGCCTGGCTGCCGGCGGCGGCCTGCTGCTGGACGGCGAGCGGCAGAGCAACCCGGACCGCCCCCTGCAGGCCTGGCAGCTGGGCCGCCGGCTAAGCCTGGGCAAGAAGCGGCATTACCAGTTGCAGGGGTCGTAGACGCGGGCCGCCCAAGGCACGTTTTTCGCGGCTAAAGCCGCTCCTACAGTTGCCCACAAGCCGCTAGCCGCAGGCTGGACCACGCTTTACCGGTCCCCCCTGGGCAATCGAGATAGACGCTCAGGGTGAACATAAACCGCGATTTCCACCCTAGGGTCTGTTGACGTTTCGTCGCGAACCGCGTTGCCGCGCAACCCGAAGGGCCGGGCCAGTTTTAGCGCGATGCTGCGTTTCTCGATGGCTCATTTAGCTGGCTAAACTTCGCATCTCGTGCCTTGCCTCGCGCAAAAACTGGCTCCGGCGCGGCCGCGAACGAAACGTCAACAAACCCTAGATCTTTTCCCCCAGCTTATGCCGCGCCGCATACAGGCAGACCATCTCCATGGCCACGGTGGCGCCGGCCAGGGCGGTGATCTCGGCGTGGTCGTAGGGTGGCGAGACTTCCACCACGTCCATGCCCACCAGGTTGATGCCGCGCAGGCCACGCAGGATCTCCAGGGCCTGGTGAGTACTCAGGCCGCCGCATACCGGAGTGCCGGTGCCGGGGGCGAAGGCCGGGTCGAGGCAGTCGATATCGAAGGTCAGGTACACCGGGTTATCGCCGACCCGGGCGCGGATCAGCTCGGCGATCTGCTGGGCGCCGCAGCGGTGCACCTCGGGGGCGTCCAGCACCTGGAAGCCCAGGGTGTCGTCGTTGGTGGTGCGCAGGCCGATCTGCACCGAGCGCGCCGGGTCCACCAGGCCCTGGCGGGCGGCGTGGTAGAACATGGTGCCGTGACTGACGCCCTGCTCGCTGTCATCGGCATCCGGCCAGGTGTCGCTGTGGGCATCGAAATGCACCAGCGACAGGCTGCCATGTTTTTTCGCATGGGCCTTAAGCAGCGGGTAGCTGATGAAGTGGTCGCCGCCCAGGGTCAGCAGGCCGCAACCGGCGGCAACGATCTGCTCGGCATGGGCCTCGATGGCCGCCGGAATCTTGTGCGGCAGAGCATGATCGAAGTTGCAGTCGCCGTAGTCGATTACCGCCAGGTGGTCGAAGGGGTCGAATTCCCAGGGGTAGTGGCGCTCCCAAGCGCTGGTGATGGAGGCAGCGCGGATCGCCCGCGGGCCGAAGCGGGTGCCGGGCCTGTTGGTGGTGGCGGTGTCGAAGGGCACGCCCGTGATCACCAGATCGACGCCACTGAGGTCACGCGAGTAGCGCCGGCGCATAAAGCTGGTGACGCCTGCGTAGGTCGGCTCCGAGTAGGTGCCGTAGAGGCTGTCGCGGGTGATCGCCAGGTCGTTGCCGTTAAATGCTTCCATTTGCCCTGCCCTCAATACTGACTGCGAAAAGTGGTCCAGATACGGGTGCGGTCGCGCTGCTGACGCAGGGGCATCAGCTGCTCGCTGAACAGTCGCGCGCGCACGTCGGCCGGCGGGTAGATATCCGGGTCGCCGGTGATGGCTTCGTCCACCAGGGCGGTGGCGGCCTGGTTGGCGTTGGCGAAGAACACGCTATTGGTCAACTCGGCGATGGCTTCGGGGCGCAGCATATGGTCGATAAAGGCGTGGGCGGCCTCGGGGTGCGGAGCGTCGGCGGGAATGGCCAAGGTGTCGAACCAGATCAGGGTGCCCTCTACCGGGATACGGTATTCCACGCTGAACGGCTGGCCGGCCTCGCGGGCATTGTCGGCGGCCATCAAGGCGTCGCCGTTGTAGGTCAGGGCCAGGCAGATCTCGCCCTTGGCCAGGTCGTCGATATGCCGGCCACTACCCACATAACGCAGGTTGGGCTGCAGGCCGGCGAGCAGTTGCTGCACCGCGGCCAGGTCGCCGCGATCGCTGCTGTAGGGGTCCTTGCCCAGGTAGTTGAGGGCGATGCTGATCACCTCCTGGGGCGAATCGATCACGGCGATGCCGCAGTCCTTGAGCTGGCTGGCGTATTCGGGCTTGAACAGCAGGTCCAGGCTATTGGTGGGCACGCCCGGCAGGCGCCGTTCCAGCGCCTCCCTGTTGTAGCCCAGGCCCACGGTGCCCCAGGTATAGGGCACGCCATACTGGTTGCCAGGGTCGGCCACCGCCAGCTTGGCCAGCAGTTCGCTGTCCAGGTTATCCAGGTTGCTCAGACGGCTGCGCTGGATCGGCTGCACGGCCTTGGCCTGGATGGCCCGGGCCAGGCCGCTGGAGGCGGGGAAGACGACGTCGTAGCCGCTGCCACCGGTGAGCAGCTTGCTGTCCAGGGCTTCGGCGCTGTCGAAGATGTCGTACTTGACCCGGATGCCGGTCTCGTCCTTGAAGCGCTGCAGGGCCTGTTCGGGGATATAGGCCGACCAGCTGTAGAGGTTCAGGGCCTTGTCTTCGGCCTGGGCGGCGAAGGCGCTGCACAGCAGCAGGGGGAGGATGGCCTGGCGCATGGGGGGGGGTGCCTCATCGTTGTTATTGGATGGGGCTTATCCTGCGCCTGGCATTGCTTCGGATAAATATGAAGTGATCTACTCTGGCATCTGTATTTATCAATGTATGGAGCCCGCATGCTCAGCCAACTGCGCGACCTCGACCTGCAGCTGCTGCGCCTGTTCGTCACCGTGGTCGAATGCGGCGGCTTCAGTGCGGCCCAGGGTGAGCTGGGCATCGGTCAGTCCAGCATCAGCACGCAGATGGCCAAGCTGGAGACACGCCTGGGCTTTCGCCTGTGCCAGCGCGGCAAGGCCGGCTTTCGCCTGACGGCCAAGGGCGAGCAGGTGCTGGCGGCGACCCGGCGGCTGTTCGCGGCCATCGACACCTTCAAGGACGAGGCCCAGGGCATGGCCGACAAGCTGCTCGGCAGCCTGCATATCGGTTTGTCCGAGGGGCTGGCGCCGGCCGTGCTGGAGCAGGTGGCAGAGGCCATCCGGCGCTTTCGCGGGCGCAACCAGGCGGTGCAGATCGAACTGCTCACCGCCATGCCCGCCGAGCTGGAACGGCGCCTGCTGCAGGATCAGCTGCAACTGGCCATCGGCTATTTCTCCGGCAACCAGGCGGCCCTGGACTACCAGCCGCTGTTTCGCGAGCGCCAGGTGCTGCACTGCGCCCAGGGCCATCCGCTGTTCAGCGGGGCCGAGCCGAGCCTGGACGAGCTGCAGCAGGCCGACCGGGTGCACCACCCCTACCGGTTTATCCAGGCCCGCGAGCCGCTGCAGAGCGCGACCAGCTCGGCGCAGTCCGAGCAGGTGGACGGCACCCTGGCCTTTATCCTCTCCGGCCGGCATATCGGCTACCTGCCCGAGCATATCGCCGCGCCCTGGCGGGCCAGCGGCCGCCTGCGCGCGCTGCAGGCCGAGGCACTGGGTTTCGAGGTGCAGTTCCACCTGGCCAGCCATCGCGGCCAGCCACCGGGCGATGCCCAGCGCGCCTTTGTCGAGGACCTGCTGGCGGCCTTTGCCGGCGAGTACAGTGGCCAGGGCGGACTATAGTTATCAGTCCACCCCCGGTTACAGGAATGGCTCCGTACCCATCATGAGTTGCATAAAGACTAGGCTCAGCCTGTAGTGTGGCGGCTATAGGTAGGGTGCGTTGTGCGCACCAGATTTGGCAGCGCAATACCGATGCGCATGGCGCACCCTACAGGTCCGGTCCAGCTTAAGTTCAGTGGAGCTGAGCGAATGCAGCAGGTTATTGGGGCACAACAAAAGGAATCGCCATGAACAAGTCGCACAAGGTCGCGGTGCTGGTCGGCAGCCTGCGCAAGGCCTCGATCAACCGCCGTCTGGCGCTGGCCCTGGCCGAGCTGGCGCCGGCTTCGCTGAAGCTTGAGATCGTCGAAATCGGCGATCTGCCACTGTACAACGAGGATATCGACCAGGACAGCCCGCCCGAGGCCTACACCCGCTTTCGCGAGCAGCTGCGCGGCGCCGATGCCCTGCTATTCGTCACCCCGGAATACAACCGCTCCCTGCCCGGTGCGCTGAAGAATGCCATCGATGTCGGCTCGCGGCCCTACGGACAGAGCGTGTTCAGCGGCAAGCCGGGCGCCGTGCTCACCGCCTCGCCCGGCGCCATCGGCGGCTTCGGTGCCAACCACGCGCTGCGCCAGTGCATGGTGTTTCTCGACGTGTACATGATGCAGCAGCCGGAAGCCTACCTGGGCGGCGCCGGCAGCTTCTTCGAGGAGGCCGGCATGCTCGGCGACGGCATCCGCCCCTTTCTGCAGAAATTTATCGACGCCTATGCCGCCTGGGTGGCGCAGCACGTTTAACCACTCAGGCCAGCACCCAGGCTTTTCAGCCGCTGCCTGCGGATCAGGCCGGTAACGGCTGAACGGCCCCCTTGAGCAGAGGCGGCATCGGGCAGTCGAGGATATCCGCCACGGCGCGCAGCAATTCGGCCTCGGCCGCCGTGATCTCGCCGTCATGCTCGATGCAGCGAGCCATGGCCTTGAGCAGCTGCGGCTTCTGCAGGGGCAGCAGTTGGTTGAGACGCTTGAGCGCGGCCTCCAGAGCCGCCAGGTCGCTCTGCTCAGCATCCAGCAAGGCCAACGGCCCGAAAGGCAGTTCAGCACTGGCATGGGTCAGGGCGGCCTGGGCCTGAAAGGGCGTCACGTTGCCTTCATGGGCCAGCAAGGACAGCAGCACCTGCGTCTCGGCCTGCAGTTCGACCAGCCGGTAGCGGCCATCCTGCGGACGCGACGGCCGCAGATTGCGCTCGACAATACGCAGCAGCGTCCACTCCAGCAGCTCCACCCGACCATCGGCGCGGATCAGCTTGGCCATCTGCCCGCGCAGTACACTGAACTGCTCAGGGCTCAGCTGCTTGAGTGCCGGCATGGCCAGATCCACCAGGCTCAGACGCTGCCCTGCCGGCAGCTGGAGCAATAACGGCTCCAGTGCGTACAAACCGGCCAGCAGCTGAGCATCGAGCAAGGGCTGTAGCAGCGTCAGTTGCTGTTCACGGGCGCGCGCCTCACGGGCCAGCAACAGCCCCAGCAACAGGGCCTGAGCACCGTCCAGCTGATGGGCCGCGCGCTGCAGCGGCTCGGGCAGCTCGTTGAGAACGCCATGGGCCTGCTGCAGGTGGCCCGCCTGGGGGTCGCCGATACGGGCGATGGCGGCCAGCGCCGCGGCGGGCGCAAAACCGGCAGCGGGGGTGGCCAGAACCTGGTCCCAGGCCTGGGCAACCTGACGCTGCTCCGGCGTCGCCCGCTCCCCCGCCAGACTCAGCATCGACACCTGGGGATACTGGCCATCCCAGCTTGGCAACACACGGCGGATACGCTGTTCCAGGGGTGGGTGAGTGGCCAGCAGGCCGGCCATGGCACTGCGAATACCCGCCGCAAAATACAGATGACTGAATTCTGCGGCATGCCCGGCACGCAGCTGAGAGCCATACATATGCCCACCGATCTTCTGCAGCGCGCCACCAATGCCCTCGGGGTTGCGGGTGTACTGCACCGCCGCGGCATCGGCAAGAAACTCCCGCTGACGACTGACCGCCGCCTTGATCAGGTTGCCGAAAAAGGTTCCGGCATAGCCCAGTATCCACAGGCAGGCACCCGCCGCCAGAATCGCCCCGGCCGAGTTGTCACGGCTGCTGCGGTGTCGCGACCGGCTGCTGCCACGCAGCAGAAACTCGCCGATCAGACCGAGCAGCAGGATGCCGTGCAACACCGCCACCAGGCGGGTGTTGAGGCGCATATCGCCATGGAAGATATGGCTGAATTCATGGGCGATCACCCCCTGCAGCTCGTCGCGGCTGAGCAGATCGATGGCCCCGCGGGTGATGCCGATCACCGCATCCTGGGGCGTCAGCCCGGCGGCAAAGGCGTTGATCCCGGCATCGTCCAGCACATACACCGGCGGCACCGGGGTGCCCGAGGCGATGGCCATCTCCTCCACCAGATTAAGTACCCGCTGCTCACCCAGGCCCTGGGGCGCCAGATTGAGCAAACGTCCGCCCAGGCGCTCGGCCACGGCCCGGCCGCCCTGGCTCAGCTGCACGCTTTTATACAGGCTGCCCAGCAGCACCACGGCGATCACCGCCAGTGCCACCAGCGCCACCTGATCCCAGCTGGGCAGCAGAGTGGTCGGCCCGGCGAGCAGTCCCAGGGAGTCGCCCTCGCGCCCGAATATCTGCCACAGCACGCCCAGCACAAGGCTGCTCAAGCTGATCAGGCTGAATACCGCCAGCGCCATCAGCACCAGCAAACGCCCGCTGTTGCGCCGGGCGCGATCCTGCTCTTGGAAAAAGTTCATCCCTGCAGCCCGGCGTCAGAAGGACACTTTCGGCGCGGCCTGGATCGCTGCGCTGTCCTCGAACTGCAGCAAGCTGGCGTCCTGGGCATGGCCGAAGCTGGCGGCCAGCAGCACCGGCGGGAAGGCCTGCTTGTAGCTGTTGTAGGCCATCACCGCATCGTTGAAGGCCTGGCGGGCGAAGGCCACCTTGTTCTCGGTGCTGCTCAGTTCCTCGCTGAGCTGCTGCATATTCTGTGAGGCCTTGAGGTCCGGGTAGGCCTCCATCACCACATTCAGACGCCCCATGGCACCACTGAGCAGGCCTTCGGCGCCCCCCAGCTGGGCCATGCGCTGCGCGTTGCCCGGTTCG
Source organism: Pseudomonas xionganensis (assembly GCF_009763245.1). Classification (GTDB taxonomy): domain Bacteria; phylum Pseudomonadota; class Gammaproteobacteria; order Pseudomonadales; family Pseudomonadaceae; genus Aquipseudomonas; species Aquipseudomonas xionganensis. Next base: position 98,597 of record NZ_WKJZ01000001.1, read on the forward strand.
GCGGCGGCGGCCTTGAGGCCATTGACCGCGTTGTTGCGCGCCGCGATCACCGCTTCCAGGGTCTCGCGCTCATGGGCCATATAGCCCTTGGCGGTTTCCACCAGATTGGGGATCAGATCATGACGGCGCTTGAGCTGCACCTCGATCTGGGCAAAGGCGTTCTGGAAGCGGTTACGCAGCTTGACCAGCTGGTTGTAGATACCGATCACATAGAAGATCAGCGCCGCCAGAACGGACAGGAAAATAAGCGTGGAAATGGACATGGGGGAAATCCTTATCGGCATGCGGGAAAGAAGCCGATGGTAGCGGAAAGTCGGCACGACAGAAGCCAATCAGCGCCGCATTTATCAGCACAGAAATCATTCAACAAAGTGATCAACAATAATCAGCCCTGCATATGACCCGACAAAAGGGCTTGGCGGATTAGACCGACCGGTCTATATATTTAGCCCATGAAGAAGATCACTACCCGCGACAAACTGATCCAGGCCATGGCCGACGCCCTGCAACGCAAGGGGCTGCATGGCGTCGGCCTGAATGAACTGCTGGAGATGGCCGGTGCGCCCAAGGGCAGCCTTTATCACCATTTCCCCGGTGGCAAGAGCGAGCTGGCGGTGGCCGCCATCGAGCATATCAGCCAGCGCATCGACAGCCTGTTCAGCCGCCTCTTTACCGAGCAGGCGGACCCGCTGCAGGCGCTGCACAGCTGGTTGCAGGGCGCACTGCAGCAGCTGGAGAACAGCCAGTTCGAACGCGGCTGCCCGCTGGCCACCATTGCCCTGGAGAGCGGCCCGGAGGATGTGCAGATTCGCGCCGCCCTGCAGCGCAGCTTCGCCACCGTGCGCCTGGCCCTGAGCCGGCAACTGCAAGGGATAGGTTACCCCGACGAACAGGCCGACAACCTCGCCGCGCTGTTTGTCGCCCTGTACGAAGGCGGCCTGCTGCAGGCCCGCGTCGCCGGCAGCAGCGAACCGCTCAAGCGCGCCGCCACCGCCCTGTTCAACCTGACCCGCGAGCAACTGCCGCGAGGAGCGCAAGCATGACCCGTACTGCCATTCTCAGCGAAACCCTGGAGCTACAGGCCCGCGACGGCTATCCGCTGACTGCCACGCTGTACCACGCCCCGGAACCGCTGGCGCAACTGGTGGTTGCCGGCGCCACCGGTGTGCCCCAGGGCTTCTACCGGCGTTTTGCCGAATACGCCGCACAACGCGGCTACAGCACCCTGACCCTGGATTACCGCGGCATCGGCCAGTCCAGGCCGGACAGCCTGCGCGGCTTCAAGATGGATTATCTGGACTGGGCGCACCTCGACCTAGCCGCCGCCGTGGACCAGCACCAGCATCCCGAACGGCCGCTGTATATGGTCGGCCACTCCTTCGGCGGACATGCCTTCGGCCTGCTGCCCAACCACGATCAGGTGGCCGGTTTCTACACCTTCGGCACTGGCGCCGGCTGGCATGGCTGGATGCCCAGGGCCGAGCAGTTCAAGGTGCTGACCATGTGGCGCCTGGTCGGCCCGCTGCTGACCCGCTACAAGGGCTATCTGGCCTGGAGCAAGCTGGGCATGGGTGAAGACCTGCCCATGGGCGTGTACACCCAGTGGAAGCGCTGGTGCAGCTACCCGCGTTACTTCTTCGAGGACCCGCGGATGCCGGACCTGGCCGAGCGCTTTGCCCGGGTCAGCACACCGATCATTGCCGCCAATACCCTGGACGACCTGTGGGCCCCGCCCGCCTCGCGGGACGCCTTTATGGCCGCCTATACCGGCGCGCCCTACCAGGCACGCACCCTCGACTCCCAGGCCGAGGGCCTGGGCGCGGTGGGGCATATGGGCTATTTCCGCCCGGCCGCGCAGCGCCTGTGGGATGAGACGCTGGACTGGTTTGCCGAGCTGCAGAACGCGCGCCGCGCAGCCTGAATGCAGCGTCTGGCTTACCTCAAGTAGGGTGCACCGCGCGCAGCAACTCGGCGCTCAACCGCGGTGCGCACGGCGCACCCTACAGCTCCGCCTATCTCGGCTCAATGGCGAGGGCTGAGCACACTCCGCGCCCGGGCTAGAGAGATAAAGGGGTAGAAAAAAGAAAACCCCGCGATTGCGGGGCCTTTGCAGACTAGCGTCCTGACATCCTTGATCTGCTTGCCATCCTGGCAGCTGTCCAGCGTGTCCTTGTTAAGAATTTTGCGCTTCCTGCGCGACGTCCATGGGCAGCAGATTAGCCCTTGCACCAAAGTACCAACAGGGGCTAAAGCCGGCAGACCGTGTAAGCCATTGCCTACACGGGGCCCTGCCGAACCAAGGCACGGGTTTATTTTGTGACACAGGTCTTGTTAGACTGAAATTGTCTTACAAAAACAATCGGCCGCCTCAAGTAGCGGCCCACGGGGCCCTATATGCGAGCAGTTATTCTTGCCCTCGGTTGCCTGGCAACCAGTCTCAGCCTCCCCGCCCTGGCCAACGGCCAGCAACAGATCAGCGACAGCAAGATCGCCAGCCAGTTACTCTGGCGTGATGTCTACCCCCTTGGCGGCACTTCGCTGTTCTGCGCCCAGTCCTTCAATGGCGAAAGCAGCCAGTTCACTGCCAGCCCGATCTACAGCACTAAACAGCTGAAAAGCGCGCTGCGCTGCATCACTGACCGCCAGTGCAGCATCATGACCCCCAGCTTCCCCTATATGGCCGCCGACCTGCACAACCTCTATCCGGCCCTGACCCGGGTGGAGCTGGCACGACGCAATGCCGAGTTCGGCGAGCTGGACGACAGCGTACCGAGCAAGTTTGCCGATATCGGCTGCGAGCTGAAGGCCAGCTTCAAGCTGGTGGAGCCCCGCGACGAGGTCAAGGGCAACGTGGCCCGTGCCATCTTCTATATGCACAGCGAATACGGCCTGCCCATCCTGGGGTCACTGCCGATGTACCAGCAGTGGCATCAGATGGACCCGCCGGATGCCGATGAAAAGGCGCGCAATGATCGTATCGAGGCGCTGCAGGGCAATCGCAATGCCTATATCGACAACCCGGGCTTGGCCGAGCAGCTGACCGGCAACTAAGCGCGAACCCGCGATGATGCGCACAGCGCACCCTACCAAGACAGAGGTGTAATCAGCCCCTGCGCTTGTGGGTCGAGCGCAGTTTGTAGCGATCGCCCGGGTGGATCAGCCGGGCATAGCTGATCAGGTGCTCGTCCGACCAGGTGCGACGGATCACGCTCAGGCAGGGCGCGGCGGGGTCGATCTCCAGCCAGGCGGCCACCTGCTCGTCCACCAGCACCGCCTCCACCACATGCTCCACATCGCTGATCGGGCAGCTGGCCACCAGCACCTCGTTGGGGGTCTGCCTGGCGAAGTCGGTTTGCAGATAATGCGGCACCCAGCGCGGATTGACGAAGCGATCCTCCAGCTGGATCGGCACGCCGTTCTCGCGGTGCACCAGAATGCTGTGGAACACCTCGCCGCCCAGGCGCAGGCCCAGACGCAGGGCCACCTCATCGTCGGCGGCCAGCGCCTCGCAGCGGATCACGTCATTGCTGTAGACATGGCCGCGTGCGCGCACTTCCGTGGCGATATTCAGCACCTCATGCAGGGAAGACTCGGCCTTGCGGTCGGTGACGAAGGTGCCGAGACCGGCCTGACGCAGCAGATAGCCCTGCTGCACCAGGTTGTTGATCGCCTTGTTGGCGGTCATCCGGCTCACGGCAAAGTCCCGCGCCAGCTGCTCCTCCGCCGGGATCTGATGATTGACCGGGTAGGCGCCGCTGTGGATGCGCTCCAGCAGAAACGCCTCGATGGCCTTGTAGCGCGGGGTGTTACTGCTCACAGCGGCTCCTTGGATCTATCCGGTGCGCGGATCATAGCGCGTCAACCAGCCGCAACGTAGGGTGGGCAACGCTCCGCTTGCCCACCGTTGCAGCAGGCCAAGGCGGTGGACAAGCTTCGCGTTGTCCACCCCACCAACGAACCCGATTAGGTTAGCGACGGCAGCATGCCGCTTGGCAGCAGCGGATTCAGCACGCGGCTGGCCAGCAGCTGGTTGGCCGCGGCGATATCCGGGGCAAAGAAGCGGTCTTCCACGTAGTAGGGCACCTGCTCGCGCAGGGCCTGGCGCGCCTGCTCCAGCAGCGGCGAGCTTTTCAGCCCCTGGCGGAAGTCCAGGCCCTGGCAGGCGCCCAGCCATTCGATGGCCAGCACGCCACGGGTGTTGGCGGCCATTTCCCACAGGCGCTTGCCGGCGGCCGGGGCCATGGACACATGGTCTTCCTGATTGGCCGAGGTCGGCAGGCTGTCGACGCTGTGCGGGTGGGCCAGGGCCTTGTTCTCGCTGGCCAGGGCGGCGGCGGTGACCTGGGCGATCATAAAGCCGGAGTTGACCCCGCCATTGGCCACCAGAAACGGCGGCAGCTGCGACATATGCTTGTCCATCATCAGCGAGATGCGCCGCTCGGAGAGCGAGGCGATTTCGGCGATGGCCAGGGCGATATTGTCGGCGGCCATGGCCACGGGCTCGGCGTGGAAGTTGCCACCGGAGATCACGTCGCCTTCGGCGGCGAACACCAGGGGGTTGTCCGATACCGCATTGGCCTCGACGCCGAGCACGTCGGCGGCCTGGCGCAGCTGGGTCAGGCAGGCGCCCATGACCTGGGGCTGGCAGCGCAGCGAGTAGGGGTCCTGCACCTTGTCGCAGGCCTCGTGGGAGCGGCCGACTTCGCTGCTGTCGCCGAGCAGGTGGCGATAGATGGCGGCGGCGTCGATCTGCCCGCGCTGGCCCCGGGCGGCATGGATGCGCGGATCGAAGGGCGCCCGCGAGCCCAAGGCGGCTTCCACGGTCAGGCCACCGCACACGGTCGCGGCGGCAAACAGGTCCTCGGCCTCGAACAGCCCGCGCAGGGCGTAGGCGGTGGACACCTGGGTGCCGTTCAGCAGGGCCAGGCCCTCCTTGGCCGCCAGGGTCATGGGTTCCAGGCCGGCAATGGCCAGGGCCTCGCTGGCCGGCAGCCACTGGCCCTTGTGCCGCGCCTGGCTTTCACCGAGCAGCACCAGGGACATATGGGCCAACGGCGCCAGGTCGCCGGAGGCGCCCACCGAGCCCTTGGTCGGGATATGCGGATAGACCTCGGCATTGATCAGGGCGATCAGCGCCTCGATCACCGAACGGCGGATACCGGAAAAACCACGGGCCAGGCTGTTGACCTTGAGCAGCATGATCAGGCGCACCATGGCGTCGTCCAGGGGCTCGCCGATACCGGCGGCGTGGGACAGCACCAGGGAACGCTGCAGCTTTTCCAGGTCGTCGTTGGCGATGCGGGTCGAGGCCAGCAGGCCGAAGCCGGTGTTGATGCCATAGGCGGTGCGGCCCTCGGCGATGATGGCGTTGACGCAGGCGACGCTGGCGTCGATGGCGGCATGGGCGCTGCTGGCCAGGCTCAGGCGCACGGGGGCCTGGTAAGCGGCGCGCAGCTGGGCCAGGGTCAGGCTACCGGGGGTCAGGGTCAGCGCGCTCATGCTTGGGCTCCTTGGGTGGCGGCGATCATCGGCAGGTCGAGGCCCTGTTCGCGGGCACAGTTGATGGCAATCTCATAACCGGCATCGGCGTGACGCATCACCCCGGTAGCCGGGTCGTTGCGCAGTACGCGGCCGAGGCGGGCGTGGGCATCGGCCGAACCGTCGGCGACGATCACCACACCGGCATGCTGGGAGAAGCCCATGCCGACCCCGCCACCATGGTGCAGCGAGACCCAGGTGGCGCCGCCTGCAGTATTGAGCAGGGCGTTGAGCAGCGGCCAGTCGGACACGGCATCGGAGCCGTCCCTCATCGCCTCGGTTTCGCGGTTGGGGCTGGACACCGAGCCGGAGTCGAGGTGGTCGCGACCGATCACGATGGGCGCCTTCAGCTCGCCATTGGCGACCATCTGGTTGAAGGCCTGGGCCAGGCGGGCGCGGTCCTTCAGGCCGACCCAGCAGATACGCGCCGGCAGGCCCTGGAAGGAAATACGCTCGCGGGCCATATCCAACCAGTTGTGCAGGTGCGGATCGTCCGGGATCAGTTCCTTGACCTTGGCGTCGGTCTTGTAGATGTCTTCCGGGTCGCCGGACAGCGCCACCCAGCGGAACGGGCCGATGCCCTGGCAGAACAGCGGGCGGATATAGGCCGGGACGAAGCCGGGGAAGTCGAAGGCATTGGCCACGCCCTCCTCTTTCGCCATCTGGCGGATATTGTTGCCGTAGTCGAAGGTCGGCACGCCCATCTTCTGGAAGTCCAGCATGGCCTGCACATGCACCGCCATGGACTGCTTGGCGGCCTTGACCACCACAGCCTCCTCGGTCTTGCCGCGGGCCACGTACTCGTCCCAGCTCCAGCCGATCGGCAGGTAGCCGTGGCGCGGGTCGTGGGCGCTGGTCTGGTCGGTGACCATGTCCGGGCGCACGCCGCGCTTGACCAGCTCCGGCAGGATCTCCGCAGCGTTGCCACAGAGGGCGATGGACACCGCGCGGCCTTCGCTGCAGTAACGGTCGATGCGCGCCAGGGCATCGTCCAGATCAGTGGCCTGCTCGTCCACATAACGGGTGCGCAGGCGGAAGTCGATGCGGCTCTGCTGGCATTCGATATTCAGCGAGCAGGCGCCGGCCAGGGTGGCGGCCAGGGGCTGGGCGCCGCCCATGCCGCCGAGGCCCGCGGTCAGCACCCAGCGGCCCTTGAGGTTGCCGCCATAGTGCTGGCGACCGGCCTCGACGAAGGTTTCATAGGTGCCCTGGACGATGCCCTGGCTGCCGATATAGATCCAGGAGCCTGCGGTCATCTGCCCGTACATCATCAGGCCCTTGCGATCCAGCTCGTTGAAGTGCTCCCAGTTGGCCCAGGCCGGCACCAGGTTGGAGTTGGCCAGCAGCACCCGCGGCGCGTCCTTGTGGGTTTCGAACACACCCACCGGCTTGCCGGACTGGATCAGCAGGGTCTGGTTGTCCTCCAGGCGCTTGAGCACCTCGACGATCTTGTCGAAGCATTCCCAGTTGCGCGCGGCGCGCCCGATACCGCCATAGACCACCAGATCCTCGGGCTTTTCCGCCACGTCCGGGTGCAGGTTGTTCATCAGCATGCGCAGCGGCGCTTCGGTCAGCCAGCTCTTGCAGCTGAGCTGGGTGCCGGTGGGCGCGGCGATATGGCGGCTGGGGTCGTGACGCGGATCGGTATGGCTCATGGTGGGCTCCTTATTGTCGGTTTGCAGGGTGCAATCGGGTTGCATGGCGCTATCAGCCATTGAGGGTCAGCAGATGGATCAGGCGCGCCGCCACCTTGGCGGTGCGGCTGTCGATGTCGTGTTCGGGGTTGAGTTCGGCCAGGTCGATCAGGCGCAGCTTGCCGCTGTCGCGGATGCCTTCCAGCAGCGGTTCGAGCAGGGCCAGGGGCACGCCACGGGCCGCCGGGGCGCTGACCCCGGGCGCTTCGCAGGCGGGCAGCACGTCGATATCGATGCTCAGGTAGATGGCATCGCAGCCGGCAATAAAGGCCGAGAGGTCAGCGTCGATGCTGGCCAGGCTGGCCTCGCGAATCTCGCGGTCCTCGCGCACCAGCACATTCAGCTCGGCAGCGCGCTGGAACAGGGCGCGGGTGTTGCTGGCGCGACTGACACCGAGGCAGGCATAGGCGAAGGGCCAGCCGCGGGCGGCGCACTGCTCGGCGATCTGCGCAAAGGGCGTGCCGGAGGAACGGGCATGGGCCGGGTCGCGCAGGTCGAAGTGGGCGTCGAAATTGATAATGCCGATACGCGGCGTGCCGCCGGCCAGATGCTCGGCGATGCCCTGCCAGCTGCCGAAGGCCACCTCATGGCCGCCGCCCAGCACCACCGGCAGATGCCCGGCATCCAGCAGGGCGCAGACATGGGCGCCGAGGCGCGCCTGGGCGCCTTCCAGATCACCATCGGCGCAGACCACATCACCGGCGTCATAGGCCGCGCCCTGGCGATGCCAGGCCAGGTTGGCCAGAGCCTTGCGCATGGCCAGCGGGCCATTCACCGAGCCGACCCGGCCCTGGTTGCGCCGCACACCTTCATCGCTGGCAAAACCGAGCAGGGCTACGCCGGGCTGGCTGTCGGCACAGAGCGCCTGGACACACTGATGCCAGCGCGGGCTGTCGGCCTCGGGGTCGATACGGCCCTGCCAGAGGTGCATGGAATTGCGATCAGCCTGCATGGCCGGCCTCCTCTTTGCGGTAAGTGATGGCGCCGTTGAAGATGCGCTGGCGCAGACGCCCCGGCTGCACCGCATAGGCCAGTTCGGCCGGCTGCTGTACATCCCACAGGCACAGGTCGGCGGTTGCCCCGACTGCGATCCGCCCCAGTTCGGGCAGGCCCAGGGCGCGGGCGCCATGGGCGGTCATGCCGGCCAGGGCCTCGCGCGGGGTCAGGCGGAACAGGGTGCAGGCCAGGTTGAGGTTAAGGGTCGGAAAACAGATGGGCGCGGTGCCGGGGTTGGCGTCGCTGGCCACCGCCATGGGCACCTGGTGTTGGCGCAGCAGCTCGATGGGCGGCAACTGGGTCTCGCGCAGGGTATGGAAGGCGCCAGGCAGCAACACGGCCACGGTGCCGGCGACGGCCATGGCCTGCACCCCGGCCTCGTCGAGAAACTCGATATGGTCGGCGGACAGGCCCCGGTAGCGCGCGGTCAGGGCGCTGGCGCCCTGGTTGGAGAGCTGCTCGGCATGGGCCTTGACCGCCAGGCCATGGGCCTGGGCGGCCTGAAATACGCGCTCGCACTGGGCCGGGCTAAAGCCGATATGTTCGCAGAACACATCCACCGCATCGGCCAGGCCCTCGGCGGCTGCGGCCGGGATGATGGCTTCACAGATCAGGCGGATATAGCCGTCGCTGTCGCCGGCAAACTCCGGCGGCAGGGCATGGGCCGCCAGCAGGCTGGTGCGGATGCGCACCGGGCGCAGCTGGCCCAGGCGACGCGCCACTCGCAGCATCTTCAGCTCATCGGCCAGGCTCAGGCCATAGCCGGACTTGATCTCCAGGGTGGTCACGCCATCGGCCAGCAGGGCATCCAGGCGCGGCAGGCTGGCCTCGACCAGCTCTTCCTCGCTGGCCGCGCGGGTGGCGCGCACGCTGCTGAGGATGCCGCCGCCGGCCTGGGCGATCTCGGCGTAGCTGACGCCTTCCAGGCGCTGCTCGAACTCGCCGGCGCGATTGCCGGCATAGACCAGATGGCTGTGGCAATCCACCAGCCCCGGGGTCATCACCCCGCCCCGCCCGGCCTCGATGGCGCCCAGGGCCGCCGACTCGGGAAACTCACGGCTCGGCCACAGGCCCGCCACCTTGCCATCGGCCACCAGCAGGTTGACTGGCCCTTCCAGGGTGCTCAGCCCATCGAACAGGCAGAGCTCACGCCAGAGCAGAGAGGGAGTGGACATGGGGCGCTCCTTGATCGAAGTTGTATATACATTAGAAGCTGACTGGTCAGTCGTCAACCCCCAGCACGCAAACCCAACCACCCTCAGAGAGCGCCTGGAATAGGCGGCTCACGCAGAAAAACAGCGGCGAAACTGAACCGGAACGGCCGTGCAAGCCGACCAGCGGCCGTCAGGCTCAGCCGGTGGGCTGTGCAGCGACTATCGGGTAATGTATATACATATAAGCCAATCAATGAGAATCCCCATGCCCATCCGCCTGATCGACAGCCGCAGCGCCCGTCAATTGCCCTGGAAAAATGGCCAGGGCGTCACCCTGGAACTGGCCATCGCCCCGCCTGGCGCCGGACTGGATGATTTCGACTGGCGGATCAGCAGCGCCCGGGTGGCGAGCGGCGGGCCCTTCTCCCACTTTCCCGGTATCGACCGCAGCCTGGCCCTGCTCAGTGGCGCGGGGCTGCGCCTGAACATGCCCGAGGCGGTCATCCTCGATTCGCACAACCCCGTAGTGAGCTTTGCCGGCGAGCTGGAGGTGCAGGCCGAACTGCTCGACGGCCCGGTGCAGGATTTCAATCTGATGAGTCGCCGCGACCGCTGGCGGCAGCGCCTGGAGTACCGAGAACTGGAGGGTGAGACCTGGCTGGACTGCAGCGAGGTGCTGATGATCTACCACCTGGCCGGGGCAGCACTGGAGTGCCTCCCGCCGCACGGCCAGCGGCAGCGACTGGAGGATGGTCAGGGCCTGTTGCTGGAGCAGGAGACAGGGCGCTGGCGACTGAGCAGCGGCGGCAATAGCCGACTGCTGCTGGCCTTTCTGCAACGGCTGGAGAGTTGATCAGTCTGGGGCTGCACTCGCCGAGCAGCCGCCCTTTACTCCTCGTCCGCCCAGGGATGGCTGGCCACCCGCTGCTCGTTGAAACTGTGCAACTGACGACGCTGTTTCTTGCTCGGCCTGCCATCGGTCTGCAGCCCCAGGGCGCCGGCCTTGCGCTGCTGCGTAGCCTGCTCGCGGCGCTGCACGCTTTCCGGGGTTTCGGCATACAGCAGCTGGGCCTCGGGAGCGCCCCGGCGCACCGCAGACAGCCCCAGCACGACCACGGTGCGCTCATCGAAACCGCTGCGGATCACATATTCGTCCCCCAGCCTGGGTTCCTTGCCGGGTTTGCAGCGCTCACCGCGGTGATGCACCTTGCCGCCTTCGATAGCCGCCTTGGCCAGGGCCCGGGTCTTGTAGAAACGCGCCGCCCATAGCCATTTGTCCAGTCGCACCTTGTCGTCGTCTTTATCTTTCATCCGCCATCCGCTGCTGAACTCAAATGAGGCTATTTTGCCTGATGCAGTTGTCATAAGGGCCAACTAGAATGCCCGGCAAATCAGGGGGCGCCCAGCGTGAAAAGCTTCGACCAACTGGCCGTGATCGGCCTGCGTGAATGGATCAACCTGCCGCAGCTAGGGGTGATCGGCCTGCGCGCCAAGATCGACACCGGCGCCAGCACCTCCAGCCTGCACGCCAGTGATATCCAGCCCTTCGAGCGTGACGGCCAGCCCTGGGTGCGCTTCACCGCCCATATCGGCACTCTGGTGCAGCGCCGCCACCGCTGCGAGGCGCCCCTGCTGTCGGTGAAGAAGATCAAGAGCTCCAACGGCCAGGCGCAGTCGCGCTATGTGATCCGCACCCTGCTCACCCTGGGCGCGCGCGAGTGGCCGGTGGACTTCACCCTGACCTGCCGCAAGACCATGCGCTACCGCCTGCTGCTGGGGGCCAAGGCCCTGGTCGACGGCCAGTTGCTGGTCAACCCGGCGCTGACCTACGTACAAGACAAACCCACCCTCGCTGACCCTGGTGCCCAATGAAGATCGCCGTGCTGTCGCGCAATCCGCGCCTGTATTCCACCCGCCGCCTGGTCGAAGCCGGCCAGCAGCGGGGCCATGAGATGGTGGTGATCGACACCCTGCGCGCCTATATGAACATTGCCAGCCACAAGCCGCAGATCCACTACCGGGGCAAGCCACTGGAAGGCTTTGATGCGGTGATCCCGCGCATCGGCGCCTCGGTGACCTTCTATGGCTGCGCGGTGCTGCGCCAGTTCGAGATGATGGGGGTGTTCCCGCTCAACGAGTCGGTGGCCATTGCCCGTTCCCGCGACAAGCTGCGCTCGCTGCAGCTGCTGTCGCGGCGCGGCATCGGCCTGCCGGTGACCGGCTTTGCCCACTCCCCCGACGACATCCCCGACCTGATCGACATGGTCAACGGCGCCCCGCTGGTGATCAAGGTGCTGGAAGGCACCCAGGGCATCGGCGTGGTGCTCTGTGAAACCGAGAAGGCCGCCGAATCGGTGATCGAGGCCTTTATGGGCCTCAAGCAGGACATCATGGTGCAGGAATACATCAAGGAAGCCGGCGGCGCGGATATTCGCTGCTTCGTGGTCGGCGACAAGGTGATCGCCTCGATGAAGCGTCAGGCCAAGCCCGGCGAGTTTCGCAGCAACCTGCACCGCGGCGGCAGCGCCAGCCTGATCAAGATCACCCCCGAGGAGCGCATGACCGCCATCCGCGCGGCCAAGGTCATGGGCCTGTCGGTGGCCGGGGTGGATATCCTGCGCTCCAACCACGGGCCGCTGGTGATGGAGGTGAACTCCTCCCCCGGCCTGGAAGGCATCGAGACCACCACCGGCAAGGATGTGGCCAGCCTGGTGATCCAGTACCTGGAAAAGAACGGCGGCCCGCATCTGACCCGCACCAAGGGCAAGGGCTGAGCCGGAAGTAGGCCAAGCCTGCTTCGCCCCGGCAAACGCCCGGCCAGCAATGGTCGGGCCGGTGGCACAGATGACCACAGGACGCGGCAGGGATGCCGAGACGCAGACTAAAGTAGCGCCCCCATAATCCCTACCCCTGATGCGCCTCCAGCCAGGCGATAAATTCGCGCTCGACCAGCGGGCGGCTGAAGTGAAATCCCTGGCCCAGGGAGCAGCCATTGCGCCGCAGGCAATCGTACTGCCAGGGGGTTTCGATGCCCTCGGCCACGCACTCCAGGCCCAGGTTGCGGGCGATCACCAGGATGGTCTGCACCAGCATCAGGCCACTGCCATCGCTGCCATCCATATCCCAGGTAAAGCTGCGGTCAATCTTCAGCCGATCCAGGGGCAGACGCTTGAGGTAGGTCAGGGATGAATAGCCCGTGCCGAAGTCGTCGATGGCAAAGCGCACGCCCAGGGCCTTGAGCGCCTGCATATTGGCGATGCACTGCTGCACATCCTCCACCAGCACCCCTTCGGTGATTTCCAGTTCCAGGGCCGTGGCCGGCAGACCGTGACGCTGCAGGCAGTCGCGCACGCGCAGCACGCAGCCGGCCTGGCGCAACTCCCGGGGGCTGAGGTTGACCGCCAGGACCAGCTGCGGCCAGCGGGGCAGCCAGCGTGCCAGGCTGGCGCAGGCCTGTTCCAGCACCCAGACACCCAGCTCCTCGATCAGCCCGGTTTCCTCGGCCAGGGGAATAAAGTCCGCCGGCATGATTTCGCCGCGCTCCGGGTGGCGCCAGCGCACCAGCACCTCGGCACCCGCCACCCGGCCGGTGGCCAGGGCCAGTTGCGGCTGGAACACCAGGTACAGCTGATTGCGCGCGATGGCCTGGCGCAGCTCACTCTGCAGCAGCAGGCGCTGGTCGATGGCTGCCTGCATCTCCGGCGCGAAGAAGTGCAAGGCGTTGCGCCCGGAATGCTTGGCCCGGTACATGGCGGTATCGGCCTGCTTCAGCACATCGGCGGCCACCTGGGCGCCAAAGGGATGCAGGGCGATGCCGATGCTGGCGCTGATGGACAGCTCGTGACCGTCGATGGTGCAACTGCCGTTAAGGCTTTTCAGCAGTTTTTCCCCCGCGGCGGCCGCATGCTCGGCGGCCACCTGCGGGCAGCTGTCGAGGCCTTCGAGCAGCACCACGAATTCGTCGCCACCCATGCGCGCCAGGGTGTCTTCGGCGCGCAACTGGCGCGCCAGGCGCATGGTTACCTCACGCAACAGGCCGTCACCCACCAGATGCCCGAGGCTGTCGTTGACCGTCTTGAAATGATCCAGATCGATAAACAGCAGCGCGCCCAGGGTGTTCTCGCGCAGCTCGCGGTCCATGGCATGTTGCAGGCGATCGAGCAGCAGCCGGCGATTGGGCAGACCGGTCAGCTCGTCACTGTAGGCCAGGCGTTCGATCTCGTGCTGGTAGCGCTGGCGCTCGGAAATATCGGTGATGCTGCCGCGGATCAGCAATGGCTCGCCCGGCATGCGCACCAGGCGCACCTCGCAGGGGATCTGCCGACCGGCGCTGTCACGGTGCAGCCACTCGAACACCGGCGCCTCACCCTCGATGGCGCGACGCAGATAGCCCTCCCCCGCCAGCGCCGACTCGCGGCCATCGGCCTGGCGCGGCGGGCTCAGCTCCAGCACGCTCTTGCCCAGCAACTCGCTGCGGCTATAGCAGAACAGGCGCAGGGCATTCTCGTTGCAATCGACCATGCCCTGGCGCGGACTGAACAGCACGATGGCTTCCGGGGCATGCTCGATCATGGTGCGGTAGCGCGCCTCGGCCTGGAAGCGCTCGCTGATATCCTCCACCAGCAGCAGAAACATGCGCACCCGCCCACTGGCATGGCGCACCGCGCGCAGGCTCAGGCGCGCCTGCACCCGGGAGCCGTCGGGGCGCACAAAGCATTTGTCCAGCTCATAGCCCTCCTGCGCCCCGGCATGCACCTGATTGAGCAGGGCCTGCTCGGCCACCAGCTCTTCGGCCAGCGACAGACTGGCCCAGGTCGACTGCTGAAGCTCTTCACGGCTGCGGCCGAGGATGCTGCACAGTTTGTCGTTGACCTCCTCCCACTCGAAGCTGGGCCCGGTCAGGGCCATGCCGATCAGCGGCGCCTCGAAGAACAGCTGCAGGCGCTCGTCGCGCTCGCGCAGCTGTTGCTCGGCATGCTTGCGCGCGCTGACGTCCTGCAGGGCGCCGAATACCTTGACCAGCTCCGCACCATCGCGCTCGACCACGCCGCGGATGCGCACCCAGCGGCTCTTGCCCTTGGCCGTGAGCAGCCGCACTTCGATATCGAAGCGGTCCTGACCGCTGATCAGCTGCTGCAGGGTCTGCTCGGCCAGCTCGCGGCCGCTGGCATCCAGGTAGTCCAGGGCCTCGTCCAGCACCGGGGTGCCATGCTTGGGGTCCAGTTCGTAGATGCGGAAACAGCCCGGGCTCCAGTCCATGCTGCGTTCGGGCATGTTCAGCACCCAGCCACCGAGGTTGGCGATGTCCTCGGTCTGGCTGAACAGGTAGCTCTGGCGCAACAGCTCCTCACGCTGCTGGCGCACCTGGGCGGCCAGCAGCTCACGGCTGCTGACATCCTGCTGGAGGATGACGAAATGGCTGACCCCCTGTTCATCCTCCATGGGGGCCAGGGTCAGTTCGCTCCAGAACTGGCTGCCGTCCTTGCGGTAGGTGCGCAAGACCACAGCGCAAGGTGCGCCGGCCTGAGTGGCACGCTGCAACTTGCCCAGTTCCTGCTGTTGATGATCGCTGCCCAGGAGGAAATCCCAGTTGCGCCCCAGGCTCTCGTCCCGGCTATAGCCACTGATACGCTCGAAGGCCGGATTGCAGTAAAGCAGCGGCTGCTGCGCCTGGCGCGCATCGATGATCATCACCCCCAGGGGGCTGGCCTCCAGCGCCAGGTTGGCCAGGGCCAGTTGCTGCTGCATCTGCGCACTACGCCCCAGGGCCTGGCGCAGGTCACTCAGGGCACGGCCCACCAGCAGGGTGGCGATCACAAACAGCAGCACACTCAGGTGCAGTTCCTGACGCTGCGGGTCGAGCCAGACCAGGGTATCGCTCAGCCCCTGCAGCAGGGGCCAGAGCAGCACCATCAGGGTGGTCAGCAGGGCGCCACAGAGTGCTCCGGCAAAGCCCCAGGGCAGGGCCAGGCCCAGCAGCATCACGCCGATCAGTTGCAGGTTCAGACTCAGCGGCAACCAGCCCAGGGCCCAGGGCATGCCCAGCAGCAGCGCCAGCAACAGGTACCAGGGCGGCCATGGCCCCAGCTTGTCCAGCTCCGCCCCAGCCTGGGGCGCGGCCAGCCAGCCGCGCTGCTGCAAGTGCGGGCCCAGACAGACCAAGAGGGGCACCGCCACCGCCAGGGTGGTCAGGCTATCGGCCAGCCACAGGGTCAGGCTGGCCGATAGCAGGTGCTCACGGGGCAACAGGCCGGTCAGCCAGAGATTGCTCTGCACCCCCAGCGCCACCGGAATCAGCGGCAGCAACACCCCCAGCAGCATCAGGCGCAGCAAGTGGCGCAGATGAGGCAGCATCACCTCGATCGGCTGCAGCCGCAGCAACAGCCAGGCCAGCCCCACGCCCAGGGTTTCAGGCACGGCATAGAGGGGGGCCCACTGCCAGTCCAGGCCCCACAGGGGAATACTGAGCATGGAGTTCAGGTACAGCGCCAGCAACACCCGCGGCCCCCACCACAGGGTCATCACCAGGGCCAGGGCCAACGGCAGGTGCAACAGCGCCGCCCCATCGGCAAACTGGGTTGCCAGGGCCAGCCAGGTGGCCAGGTGCAACACCGGCAGCGGCAGCCACCAGGTCCATCTGGGCAAACGGTCGGGAGCAGCTGGCATAGGGATACCTGCAGACAATGCCGGAAGCCGGCCGTGCATACGCCAGCACATGACGAACACTCGGCAGGACCTTTTGAGCATAGTTCAGCTCAACCGGAGGATCAGCAAAGTCTATGCCGGGAAGATGACCAGCCAGTTGCGGGGCGCCTCGCCCAGCGCGCTGGCGGGCAAGCCTGCGGCATGTCCGCCCCTGAATATAGGCGCTGCCTAGACCGCGTCGCGCGGCAACAGCAACCCCAGCGGCAGGCACACCCGCGCCTCCAGCCCACCGCCGGAACGATTGCGCAGCTCCACGCTGCCACCATGCAGGGCGGCGATACGCTTGACGATCGCCAGGCCCAGACCGGCGCCCTTGCCGCCCCGGGCGCGATCGCCGCGGATAAAGGGGTTGAAGATGCTGCCCAGCTCGGCCGGGTCGAGCCCTGCACCACGATCCAGCACGCTGAGCACCACATAGGGCGCACTGCAGTCGCCGGACAGCGATACCGCCACCTCCACCGCATTGCCGCCATAGCGCAGGGCATTTTCGATCAGATTGACCAGCAGGCGCTTGATCGACACCCGGCGCAGCGGAAAGGCTGGCACCGGCTCCAGGCACAGACGCACCACCTCGGCCTTCTGGTTGTAGGGCGCCACCACTTCGCGGATCAGCTCCAGCAGATCCAGTGCCTCCACCGGCTCGTCGCGGCCATCGCGGATAAAGGCCAGGAACTGATCGAGGATGGCATCCATATCCTCGATATCGCGCACCATGTCCTCGGTCAGCTCGGAGTCGTTGTGCAGAAACTCCAGGGACAGACGCAGGCGGGTCAGGGGGGTGCGCAGGTCATGGGACACACCGGCCAGCATCAGCTCACGCTCGCGGGCGGCCTGCTCGACATCCTCGGCCATCTGGTTGAAGGCGCGATACACCTCGGTCATCTCGCTGGGCGTATCGCTGATCGGCAGGCGTACACTGCGCCCCTGGCCGATCTGCCGGGCGGCGAACACCAGGCGCTTGAGCGGCGCATTGAGCTGCATGACGAAGATCCAGGCCGCCGCGGTGGACAGCAAGCCAATGGCGAGGAACCAGCCGAGCACGTTCCAGATCCGCTGGCCGCGCAACGGGTGCGGATACAGCGGCACCCGCAGCCATTCATCACCCAAGGCCGGGGCCCTTACCCACAGCGCCGGCGGGCTCTTGGCCCGCACCCGCACCTCGGTATCCGGGCCCAGTTCGGTCTGCATCTGGCGCTGGAAGATCTCGCTGTAGGGCCAGTGCTGCTCGGTATTCGGCACCTGGGCATGGGGCACGGGTTTCAGCCCGGCCGCCTCGGCGATGGTGGCGCGGTCTTCCGGGTCCGCCGCCCAGTAGGCACGCAGGGTCAGGGCCGCGCCGTGGCTGTACTGGCGATCGACCAGCACGTCCTCGTTCATCATCAGATAAACCAGGGTCAGCGCCTTGGAGAACAGCACCACGATCAGCACCAGCCACAGGGTGCGGGCGAAGAAGCTTTGCGGGAACCAGAGCGGGGTTTTCATGGTTGCTCGATGGGGTCGTAGGGTGGATCGCGCCTTATCGATCCACCGAGTAGAAACAGAGGTGGATGAATAAAGCGTCATCCACCCTAGGGCGAGTTACTTGCTGCCATCCGGCACAAAGACATAGCCCACGCCCCAGACCGTCTGGATATAGCGCGGCTTGGACGGGTCCGGCTCGATCAGGCGGCGCAAGCGGCTGATCTGCACATCGATGGAGCGCTCCAGGGCATCCCACTCGCGGCCCCGGGCCAGGTTCATCAGCTTGTCGCGGGTCAGGGGCTCGCGGGCATGCTGCACCAGGGCCTTGAGCACGGCGAACTCGCCGGTGGTGAGCATATGCACTTCGCCTCCCTTCTTCAGCTCGCGGGTGGCCAGGCTCAATTCGTAGTCACCGAAGCTTACCGTCTCGTCCTCACTGCCCGGCGCGCCCGGCACCACCGGCGCCTGGCGGCGCAGCACGGCCTTGATCCGCGCCAGCAGCTCACGCGGGTTGAACGGCTTGGCCAGGTAGTCGTCGGCGCCCAGTTCCAGGCCCTGGATACGGCTGGCCTCGTCACCCTTGGCGGTGAGCATGATGATCGGCACCTGGTTGTTGCCCTCGCGCAGGCGGCGACAGGCGGACAGGCCATCCTCGCCCGGCAGCATCAGGTCGAGCACCACCAGATTGAACAGCTCGCGGGCCAGCAGGCGGTCCATCTGCTCGACGTTTTCCACCGCACGCACGCGGTAGCCCTGTTCATCGAAGAAGCGTTCCAGCAGGCGACGCAAACGGGCGTCGTCATCGACGATCAGGATCTTTTCGCCTTCAACGGGAAGTGCAGTGCTGCTCATTCAGGGCTCCTTGACCAGGCATCCGCCGGGCACGGACGCGCTGGCAGTATGCAGTTGCCGGCATTATGGCGCAGAAGCCGCAACCAACATGCAGGCCATTGTTAGCAGATTTTTCCCCAACGGCGTCCCAGCAGCAGCGAACAGGGTGTTTATAATGCGCGCCGTATCGACGCAGCAGTCGCGACGCGACAGGCTTTTCTGCCCTTCACCTTCCGGGAGAAGGTGGCGCGCAGCGCCGAATGAGGGCAGAGCGCACCGGCTCAACTGAATTTTCGCGCGCCATGCCGCAGGCATGGCCGCCTTGTGGGTAGCCTTTATATGGACAGCATCAACAACCGCATTGCCAATGAACTGGGCGTGCGCCCGCAACAGGTCGCCGCCGCCGTGGCCCTGCTCGATGAAGGCGCCACCGTGCCCTTTATCGCCCGCTACCGCAAAGAGGTCACCGGCAGTCTGGACGACACCCAGCTGCGCAACCTGGAAGAGCGCCTGCGCTACCTGCGCGAGCTGGACGAGCGCCGCGCCAGCATCCTCGCTAGCATCGAGGAACAGGGCAAGCTGACCCCCGAGCTCAAGCGCGAAATCGACCAGGCCGACACCAAGACCCGCCTGGAAGACCTCTACCTGCCGTTCAAGCAGAAGCGCCGCACCAAGGGCCAGATCGCCCTGGAAGCCGGCCTGGGCGAGCTGGCCGACGCGCTGTTCGGCAACCCCGAGCTGAACCCGGAAAGCGAGGCCGAACGCTTTATCGACGCGGAGAAAGGTTTTGCCGACCTCAAGGCCGTGCTGGAAGGCGCCAAGTACATCCTCATGGAGCGCTTTGCCGAGGACGCCAACCTGCTCAGCAGCCTGCGCGGCTTCCTCAAGGACAACGCCACCCTCAGTGCCCGGGTCATCGCCGGCAAGGAAAACGAGGGGGCCAAGTTCCGCGACTATTTCGAGCACGACGAGAAGCTCAAGGGCGCCCCTTCGCACCGCGCCCTGGCCATCTTCCGTGGGCGCAACGAAGGCATTCTCAGCGTCAGCCTCAAGGTCGGCGATGAAACGCCGGGCACCCTGCACCCCTGCGAGGTGATGATCGGCGAGCGCTTCGGCATCGCCAACCGCGGCCGCGCCGCCGACAAATGGCTGGGCGAGGTGGTGCGCTGGACCTGGAAGGTCAAGCTCTACACCCACCTGGAAACCGACCTGCTCGGCGAGCTGCGCGAGGCCGCCGAGGACGAGGCGATCAACGTCTTCGCCCGTAACCTGCACGACCTGCTGCTGGCCGCCCCGGCCGGCCCCCGCGCCACCCTGGCCCTCGACCCGGGCCTGCGCACCGGCTGCAAGGTGGCGGTGGTGGATACCACCGGCAAGGTGCTGGAAACCGCCACGGTCTACCCCCACGCCCCGCGCAATGACTGGGACGGCACCCTGGCGATCCTGGCCAGGCTGTGCAGCAAGCACAAGGTCGACCTGATCTCCATCGGCAACGGCACCGCCAGCCGCGAGACTGACAAGCTGGCCGGTGAGCTGATCAAGAAGCTGCCAGGCCTGAAGCTGACCAAGGTCATGGTCAGTGAAGCCGGCGCCTCGGTGTACTCGGCCTCGGAGCTGGCGGCCAAGGAATTCCCCGATATGGACGTGTCCCTGCGCGGCGCGGTCTCCATCGCACGCCGCCTGCAGGACCCCCTGGCCGAACTGGTGAAGATCGACCCGAAATCCATTGGCGTCGGCCAGTACCAGCACGATGTGTCCCAGCTCAAGCTGGCCCGCAGCCTGGATGCGGTGGTCGAGGACTGCGTGAACGCCGTGGGCGTCGATGTGAACACCGCCTCCGCCGCCCTGCTGGCGCGTATCTCCGGGCTGAACACGACGCTTGCGCAGAATATCGTCGCCTACCGAGACGCCAACGGCGCCTTCAAGTCCCGCGCCGAGCTGCTCAAGGTGCCGCGCCTGGGCGACAAGACCTTTGAACAGGCCGCCGGCTTCCTCCGTGTGATGAACGGCAGCAACCCCCTGGACGCCTCGGCTGTACACCCGGAAACCTACCCCCTGGTGCAGCGCATTGCCCAGGACACCGGCCGCGATATCCGCTCGCTGATCGGCGACTCGGCTTTCCTCAAGCGCCTGGACCCGAAGAAGTTCACTGACGAGCAGTTCGGCCTGGTGACCATCGGCGACATCTTGAGCGAGCTGGAAAAGCCCGGCCGCGATCCGCGCCCCGAGTTCAAAACCGCCGAGTTCCAGGACGGCGTGGAAACCCTCAATGACCTCAAGCTGGGCATGATGCTCGAAGGCGTGGTGACCAACGTCACCAACTTCGGCGCCTTTGTCGATATCGGTGTACACCAGGACGGTCTGGTGCATATCTCGGCGCTGTCGGAGAAATTTATCAAGGACCCGCATGAAGCGGTGAAAGCCGGCGATGTGGTCAAGGTCAAGGTCATGGAAGTGGATATCCCGCGCAACCGCATCGCCCTGTCCATGCGCATGGGCGACACACCCGGCGAGAAGATCGAAGGCCCGCGCGGCGGCCAATCCCGTGGTGGCAAGCCGGGCGGCAATACGCCACGCAGCGAACGCCACTCCAGCCAGGACAAACCGGCCCCGGCCAGCGGCGGCATGGCGGCGCTGTTTGCCAATGCCAAGCAGCTGAAAAAGTAGGATCATCCTGAGGCTTGATGTAGGGTGGACATGGCAACGCCATGTCCACCAAGGCCCTCTGCTCGTATTCCGGCTATGTTTTCGGTTCCGCTAGCGGTGGACAAGCCTCCGGCATGTCCACCCTACGCACTGCCACCCCCGCCACCGCGTGGCCCTGACACAAATGCACTGCGCCCAGCTATAACCTTCTTTACCCGCCTCGGGTTATAAAGCGCTATCGACCGCTTGAAGCGGTTTATTCGACCCCTTGTAGAGCACGCCTGGCGTCCCCATATCGGGGCAACCGATGCGTGAAGGAATGCAATCTTGAGCGACCTACTAAACCGCCGCCTGGCCCAGCTTGGCGAGCGCGCCAACCTGCCCCTGCTTTCCCAGTGCCTGCACGGTATCGAGCGCGAATGCCTGCGCGTCGATGGCCAGGGCCAGCTGGCCCTGACCCCGCACCCGCAAGCCCTGGGCTCGGCGCTGACCCACCCGCAGATCACCACCGACTATTCCGAGTCGCTGCTGGAATTTATCACCCCGGCCGAGCCTGACCCGCAAGCCACCCTGGCCGATCTGGAGCGGATTCATCGCTTCGCCTACAGCAAGCTGGGTGACGAGCTGCTATGGAGCCCGTCCATGCCCTGCGCCCTGCCGGACGAGGAGACGATCCCGATCGCCCGCTACGGCAGCTCGCATATCGGCGAACTCAAGTATGTGTACCGCAAGGGCCTGGCCCTGCGCTACGGCAAGACCATGCAGTGCATTGCCGGCATCCACTACAACTTCTCCCTGCCGGAAGCCCTGTGGCAGCTGCAGCAGCAGGCCGAAGGCGACACGCGCAGCGCGCGGGATTACCAGTCGGCGCGCTATATCGCGCTGATCCGCAACTTCCGTCGCTACAGCTGGCTGCTGATGTACCTGTTCGGCGCCTCACCGGCTCTGGACAAGGGCTTTATGCGCGGCCAGCCGCACCAGTTGCAGGCGCTGGATGACGACACCCTGTATCTGCCCTACGCCACCAGCCTGCGCATGAGCGACCTGGGCTACCAGAGCAATGCCCAGGCCGGCCTGACGCCCTGCTACAACGACCTGACCAGCTACACCGACAGCCTGCGCCAGGCGGTCGGTACGCCCTACCCGCCCTATGTCGAGATCGGCGCGAAGAAGGATGGCGAGTGGCTGCAGCTGAACACCAACATCCTGCAGATCGAAAACGAGTACTACTCCAATATCCGCCCCAAGCGGGTGACCTACAGCGGCGAGCGACCGATCCAGGCGCTGATGGCCCGGGGCGTGCAATACATCGAAGTGCGCTGCCTGGATATCAACCCCTTCCTGCCCCTGGGCATCGACCTGACCGAAGCGCGCTTTCTCGACGCCTTCCTGCTGTTCTGCGCCCTGGCCGACAGCCCGCTGCTGGAAAGCGGCGAGTGCCATGCCTGCACCGATAACTTCCTGACCGTGGTCAAGGAAGGCCGCCGCCCCGGCCTGCTGCTGCAACGCAACGGCCAGCCGGTGGTACTGCAGGCCTGGGCCGATGAATTGCTGGAGCAGATCCGCCCCCTGGCCGAGCTGCTGGATCAGAGCCAGGGCGGTGATGCCCATGGCCAGGCCCTGCTGGCCCAACGCGCCAAGGTCGAAGACCCCAGCCTGACGCCGTCGGCCCAGGTGCTGGCCGAGCTGCAGCAGGGCCAGAGCTTCGTGCAGTTTGCCCTGCGCCAGAGCCAGACCCATGCCGAGTACTTCCGCCAGCAGCCTCTTGAGGCCGAGCAGCTGGCCGGGTTCGAAGCCATGGCCACCCAATCCCTGCAGCAGCAGGCCGAGCTGGAAGCCCACGAAGAAGGCGATTTCGACAGCTTTGCCGCGGCCTATCAGGCCAGCATCCTGGCCTCGCCCAATTAGTGATGCGCCGCACAAAGCCAGCAAGTGGTAGCCAGGACAGGATCAGCGGCACGGACAGCGCCCCAGGGCAGGGCTAGCATTGCCAGGGTATGTTCTCTGCGAGTAAGCGCCATGGCGCCCGATATTATGGAAGATGACCGGCACTGGAGCCTGGAGAGCCTGAACAAGGCCTACCAGCAAGGCTATATGGCCGGTCTCACCGGCCAGCCCGGGCATCGCCACAACCACAGCGCCGAGGTGCTGGTCGCCGCCTGGGAGGCCGGCTGGGATGACGGCCAGGAACAGTACCAACTGCACCAGCACAAGATCGCCTGACCTCCGGGGTTGGGCGCCATGCAGGTTCAACGGTCTGGTGGATCGGTAAAGCGTGATCCACCCTACGCAAACATCGGCCTGAAACCACTTCTCCTCGCCAACCTGTAGGGTGGATGCAGCTTCTTGCATCCACCACTCTTTCAGCCCGTAGGGTGGATGTCGCTGTTTAC
Source organism: Pseudomonas xionganensis (assembly GCF_009763245.1). Taxonomy (GTDB): domain Bacteria; phylum Pseudomonadota; class Gammaproteobacteria; order Pseudomonadales; family Pseudomonadaceae; genus Aquipseudomonas; species Aquipseudomonas xionganensis. Next base: position 122,015 of record NZ_WKJZ01000001.1, read on the forward strand.
ATCCACCTCCCCACGCAATCCCTACAACGCCTTTTCAAATACCTGGGAATTACGCTGGTAGTTGTACAGCGAGGCCCGCGCCGCCGGCAGACGCTCGACGCTGCTGGGCTCGAAGCCGCGCTCGCGGAACCAGTGGGCGGTGCGGGTGGTGAGCACGAACAGGGTTTTCAGGCCCTGGGCCCGGGCCCGCTCCTCGATACGCTCAAGCAGTTCATCACCACGCCCGCCATGGCGGTAGGCCGGGTTGACGGCCAGGCAGGCCAGCTCACCGAAATCCGAGTCGGCGATCTGGTACAGCGCCGCACAGGCAATAATCAGCCCTTCGCGTTCGACGATGCTGAACTGCTCGATCTCACGCTCCAGCACCTCCCGCGAGCGCCGTACCAGAATGCCCTGATCCTCAAGCGGAGTGATCAATTCGATCAGACCGCCGACATCCTCGATGGTCGCCTCGCGCAGGGACTCGAACTGCTCCTGGGCCACCAGGGTGCCGTTGCCGGTGCGGGTAAAGAGCTCACTGAGCAGGGCGCCATCCTCGGCATAGCTGACGATATGGCTGCGGCGCACACCGGCACTGCAGGCCTGGGCCGCGGCGTCCAGCAATTCGCCCTGGTAGCTGTTGCCCAGGCGCTGCAGATGGGCCGGCACCTGCTGCGGGCGCAACTCGCGCACCAGCTTGCCGGCCTCGTCGAGCAGGCCGCATTCGGCGCCGAACAGCAGCAGCTTGTCGGCATCCAGTTCGATGGCGGCGCGGGTAGCCACATCCTCGCAGGCCAGGTTGAAGATCTCCCCGGTGGGCGAGTAGCCCAGCGGCGACAACAGCACGATGCTGCGCTCATCGAGCAGGCGATTGATGCCCTTGCGGTCGACCCGGCGCACCTCGCCGGTGTGGTGATAGTCGACGCCATCCAGCACGCCGATGGGCCGGGCGGTGACGAAGTTGCCACTGGCCACCCGCAGCCGCGCGCCCTGCATAGGCGAGCGGGCCATGTCCATGGACAGGCGCGCCTCGATGGCGATGCGCAACTGGCCGACGGCGTCGATCACGCACTCCAGGGTCGGCCCGTCGGTGACCCGCAGGTCGCGGTAGAAGTGTGGGGTCAACCCGCGGGCGGCCAAGCGCGCCTCGATCTGCGGGCGCGAGCCGTGCACCAGCACCAGGCGTACGCCGAGGCTGTGCAGCAGCACCAGGTCGTGAACGATATTGCCGAAATTCGGGTGGGCAACCCCCTCCCCCGGCAACATCACCACAAAGGTGCGGTCACGGTGGGCATTGATATAGGGCGAAGCGTGGCGCAGCCAGTTGACGTGATCAAACATTGTGAGCAAAACCTTGAGTCAGGATAGGGACGCATGGGGCGTGCAGGGCACGCCGGACGGAGCAGCCGCGGGCGCTTTATCGTCGCAGTAGGGGCAGCTTCACGCGTTCTCTCCTCCGGATGACTCAGGGGTGGCCGGTTGCAGGCAGTAATGGGCAATCAGCTGGCGCAGCAGCGTCAGGGTCGGCTCGATGCGCGATAACTCCAGATACTCGCCAGGCTGGTGGGCACAATCGATATCGCCCGGCCCCAGCACCAGGGTTTCGCAACCAAGCTGCTGAAGATAAGGCGCTTCGGTGGCAAATGCTACCGATGCTGCCTTATGACCAGTGAGTTGCTCGGCCAAACGCACCAATTCGGCATCGGCGGATTGCTCGAAGGGCGGCACGCTGGGGAATAGCGGCCCATAATCGATGCGCACGCCATGCTGCGCGGCCACTGGCACCAGCTTCTGGCGGATGGCGGCGCGCAGCTGTTCGGGGTCCATGCCCGGCAACGGACGCAGGTCGAACTCCAGGGCGCACTGACCGCAGATGCGATTGGGATTATCGCCGCCATGGATGCAGCCCAGGTTCAGGGTCGGCACCGGCACGCTGAATTGCGGGTTGTTGAACTCACGCTGCCACTGCGTGCGCAAGCCACGCAGCTCACCCAGCACGTCCTGCATGGCCTCCAGGGCGCTATGACCCAGACGCGGGTCGGAGCTATGACCGCTCTGCCCGAGGATATCGATGCGCTCCATCAGGATGCCCTTGTGCAGGCGAATGGGTTTCAGGCCCGTCGGCTCGCCGATCACCGCCGCCCGCCCCAGTGGCCGGCCGGCTGCCGCCAGGGCGCGGGCGCCGGACATGGAGCTTTCCTCGTCACAGGTGGCGAGAATCAGCAGAGGCTGTTGAAAGCGCTGGTTCAGCAGGGGCTGCACGGCCTCGATCACCAGGGCGAAGAAGCCCTTCATGTCGCAACTGCCCAGGCCCACCCAGCGCCCGTCCACCTCGGTGAGCTTGAGCGGATCGCTCTGCCACAGGGCCGCATCGAAGGGCACGGTATCGCTATGGCCGGCCAGCACCAGGCCGCCAGGGCCGCTGCCGTAACTGGCGAGCAGATTGAATTTACCGGGGGAAATTTCCTGGGTTTCGCAGGCAAAGCCCAGGTCGCCCAGCCAGGCGGCCAGCAACTCGATCACAGGGCGATTGCTCTGGTCCCAGTGAGCCTGGGTACAGCTCACCGAAGGCGCTGCGATCAGCGCGGCGAACTGCTCTTTGAAAGAAGGAAGGGGCATGGCTTATCTCCGCAGGCGAGCCCCATCATAGAAGCATCGCCTGCGCAGATAAAAGCTTAGGCGAAGATGCCGCGCAGGATAAAGAAGAAGAGAATGGACAGCGCCGCACCCACCGGCAGGGTGATCAGCCAGGACATAAAGATCTTGCCGATCACGCCCAGGTTCAGTGCACCGATACCGCGGGCCAGGCCCACGCCCAGTACCGCGCCGACCAAGGTGTGGGTGGTGGACACCGGCAGACCGATGGCCGAGGCGCCGACCACGGTGGTGGCGGTAGCCAGCTCGGCGGCAAAGCCACGGCTGGGGGTCAGCTCGGTGATTTCCTTGCCGATGGTGGCGATCACCTTGTAGCCATAGGTGGCCAGGCCGACCACGATGCCAACGGCGCCGAGCAGCAGCACCCAGCTGGGCAGTGCAGCCTTGGCGCCCACCGCTTCACCACCGCTCTGGATTACCCCAACCACGGCCGCCAGCGGACCCACCGCGTTGGCCACGTCATTGGAACCGTGGGCGAAGGCCATGGAACAGGCGGTGAAGATCATCAGTACGGCAAAGACCTTCTCCACGCTGGCGTAGTGGAAATCCTTGTCGGCTTCGGTGTCGATCTTGATCCGACTGAGCAGGGCGATACCCAGCAGCATCACCGCGGCGCCGACTGCCAGGGACAGGATCAGACTCTGCCCGCTGGAGAGGTTCAGGCCCAGGTGCTTGAGGCCCTTGGACAGGGTCATGATCGACACCATAAAACCGGTGGCGAACATATACAGGGGAACGAAACGCTTGGCGTTGAGGAAGGGCTCGTCAGTGTCGATGATCAGCTTCTGCACGCTGACAAACAGACCGAATGCGACGATGCCGGAGAGCAGCGGCGACACCACCCAGCTGGCGACGATGGGGCCGACCCCGGACCAGTTGACCGCGTCCATGGAGATGCCCACGGCACCAAAGCCGATCACTGCACCGACGATGGAGTGGGTGGTGGATACCGGCCAGCCGCGGGTCGAGGCCACCAGCAGCCAGGTGCCGGCCGCCAGCAGCGCCGACATCATGCCCAGCACCATCAGCTCCGGCGGAATCAGGTCGGCATTGACGATACCGCCCTTGATGGTTTCCGTGACCTGGCCGCCGGCCAGGTAGGCGCCGGCAAATTCGAAGACCATGGCGATCAGGATCGCCTGCTTGATGGTCAGCGCCTTGGAGCCCACCGAGGTACCCATGGCATTGGCCACGTCGTTGGCGCCCACACCCCAGGCCATGAAAAAGCCGAACAGGCAGGCGAGCAGCAGCAATACGAGGCCGTAGTCCGCAATCAGAGACATAAATAATTAATCCGTAGATTCCAGAAAGGACACTGGCGCTTAGCGCGCCAGCAGTTGTTCCAGTCGGTTACCGACGCGCTCGGCGCGGTCGGCCACATCACCGATCCACTCGATGATCTGATAGAGAAACATCACATCGACTGGAGGAAGATCCTTCTCCAGTTTGAACAGGGCGCGACGCACATCGATCTGCATCACGTCGGTGTCGCGCTCGATCTGCTCCAGCTCCATGACCATGGACTCGACCAGCGCCGCCTCACGGCCACCGAAGCCGGTTTCCAGCAACTCGTCCAGCTCGTTCATGGCCTTCAGGGCCTGGGCGCTGGCGTCCACGGTGCGCTGCACGAAGGCGCGCATCAACGGCTGCAGCGCCTCGGGAATGGTCATCTCGCGGCCGAGCATCAGCCCGGCGATGTCCTTGGCACGGTTGGCGACTTTGTCCTGTACACTGAGCAGCTCCAGCAGATCCGAGCGCGGCACAGGCAGGAAGAGACTCTTGGGCAAATGCAGACGCACGCTCTTCTTGAGCTTGTCGGCTTCGTGTTCCAGAGCGGCCATTTCCTTCTGCACCTGCTCGACCTTGGTCCAGTCCGCGGCCATCACGGCTTCGAAGAAAGGAACCAGGTTGGCCGCACACTCGTGGGCCTTGGCGAAATGCTTCTGCATCGGCCCGATAGGCGAACGACCGAACAGACTGGCGAATGGGTTGGCTGGCATAGGGTGAACCCCGGCGTTGAGAAGTCGGCAAGTATAGGGATCGTCCCCGTCGATCGCCAGCGCACGTCATCAGGCTGTCACAATTTCATACTAGGCATTGATCCTCATCAGCATGAACAAAGAAACCGAAATCAAACTGCGGGTCAGTCGCGAAACCCTGAACGCCCTGCGTGACCACCCCTTGCTCAAGAAGCGCAACAAGAGTGGCTGGGAGCAACGCGAGCTGTTCAATCAGTACTACGACACCCCCGCCCGTGATCTGGCCCAGGCCAAGGTTGCCCTGCGCCTGCGCCGCGACGGCGAGCAGATCATCCAGACCCTGAAGACCCGCGGCCAGAGTGTTGCCGGCCTGTCCGAGCGCAACGAGTGGGACTGGTACCTGAGCAAGGCCAAACTGGACCTGAAAAAGCTCGATGACAGCTGCTGGCCGGCCAGCCTGGCCGAGCTGGACAAGAAACAGCTGACGCCCCTCTTCAGCACCGACTTCACCCGGCAAAAGGCGGAGATCGCCTGGGGCCGCGGCAAGGCCAGGACGGTGATCGAAGCCGCGCTGGACCTGGGCAAGGTGATCGCCGGTGAAGGCGAGGAAGAAATCTGCGAGCTGGAACTGGAGCTGCGCCAGGGCGAGCCCGCCGCCCTGCTGGAGCTGGCCTGCGAGCTGGCCGCCGACCTGCCCCTGATGCCCTGCGACATCAGCAAGGCCGAACGCGGCTACCGCCTGTTCGATGCCGGCAGCTATAGCCTGCACCTGCCGGCGCCCGAGCTGAACGGTGAGATGCCCCTGGACGACGCTTTCAGCGCGCTGGCCTGGCACCTGCTGGGCAGCAGCCAGCGCCTGGCCGAGCAGTACCGCTTCAATGGCCACTGGAAGCTGCTGGAGCAATGGCTGCAGCAACTGATCGACCTGCGCGCCCTGCTCGGCAGCCTCGGCCAGGCTGCACCACGCGCCAGCAGCCGGGAACTGCGCGAAGCCCTGGATGCCCTGCTGGCCGACTGGCGCCCACGTCTGCTGGCCGGGCAACAGGACGACAGCCTGCGGCATAACGCCCCGGCGCTGTTCGCCGCCGAGCTGCAGGGCAACCGCTGGGGCCTGCTGTCCCTGCAACTGTCCCGTTGGCTGCTGCAGCGTGGCTGGACGGCCGGACGTAACAACCGCGGCAATCGCCAGGGCGCCGCGCCGCTCGCCAGCTGGCTGGCCACCCTGATCGGCGAAGAAGGCCAGGCGTTGGTCCTCAAGCGCTACCAGCAGCAACCGGAAGACCTGGGCGAGCAGTTGCCACGCCTGGAGCGCCTACTGGTCTGGCTGCGTCTGGCCCGCAGCGCGCTCGACGTCGCGGAAACCGATCGCCTGTTCGGAGAACTGGGCAAATTGCACAGCCTGGCCTGCCAAGCCATCACTGTGGAGCTGTTACCGGAGCGGCAGACCCAGGCGCAGATTGTGCAATCGCTCAAAGCCTGGAAACAGCTGGTGCGCTAAAAACGCCAAACGTTGTAGGCTGGTGCCGATGACCTGCCTACAACGCGCCAGGAAGCACCATGCCCACACTCGCCTCGCCCAGCCCCGACCGCCAACTGGACCTCGCCGATCTGCTGCGCGAGTTGGTCACCCAGGGCCGCATCGATCAGAACAGTGCCGAGCAGTGCCTGGCTATCCGCCGCAGCGCGGTGAACAATCAGCTACATCCATTGGAATTTCTTGCCGCACAGCAGGTCGACGACCTCAGGCACCCCGGCAAAAAATTCGACCTGGAGAGCCTGACCCAGTGGCTGGCCGAGCTGGCCGGCCAGCCCTACCTGCGTATCGACCCGCTAAAGATCGATGTGGCAGCCATTACGCCGCTGATGTCCTACGCCTTCGCGCAACGCCACAAAATATTGGCTGTCGCCGTAGACAGCGAGGCCGTGACCATTGCCAGCGCCCAACCCTTTATCCACGCCTGGGAAGCCAATCTGACCCATGTGCTGCAACGCCCGATCAAGCGGGTGGTGGCCAACCCGGCGGATATCCAGCGTTTTACCATCGAGTTCTATCGCCTGGCCCGTTCGGTCAGTGGCGCCTCGGCCTCGGATCAGAAGATCAGCGGCGTCGGCAACTTCGAGCAACTGCTTAGCCTCGGCGCCCAGGATCAGGAGCCGGACGCCAACGACGCGCACATCGTCAATATCGTCGACTGGCTGTTCCAGTACGCCTTCCAGCAGCGCGCCAGCGATATCCATATCGAACCGCGCCGCGAGCAAGGCAGCGTGCGCTTTCGTATCGACGGCGTACTGCACACCGTTTACCAGTTCCCGCCGCAGGTCACCATGGCGGTGGTCAGCCGCCTGAAAAGCCTGGGCCGGATGAATGTGGCGGAGAAGCGCAAACCCCAGGACGGCCGGGTCAAGACCAAGACCCCGGACGGCGGCGAAGTAGAGCTGCGCCTGTCGACCCTGCCCACCGCCTTCGGCGAGAAGATGGTGATGCGGATCTTCGACCCCGAGGTGTTGCTGAAAAGCTTCGACCAGCTGGGCTTCTCCCCGGACGATCTGAAACGCTGGCAGAGCATGACCTGTCAACCCAACGGCATCATCCTGGTCACCGGCCCCACCGGCTCGGGCAAGACCACCACCCTGTACACCACCCTCAAGCAGCTGGCCACGCCGGAAGTCAACGTGTGCACCATCGAGGACCCGATCGAGATGATCGAGGGCGCCTTCAACCAGATGCAGGTGCAGCACAATATCGACCTGACCTTCGCCAGCGGCGTGCGCGCCCTGATGCGTCAAGACCCGGACATCATCATGGTCGGCGAGATCCGCGACCTGGAAACCGCCGAGATGGCCATCCAGGCGGCCCTGACCGGCCACCTGGTGCTGTCCACCCTGCACACCAACGACGCCCCCAGCGCCATCACCCGCCTGCTGGAGCTGGGCGTACCGCATTACCTGCTCAAGTCCACCCTGCTTGGGGTCATGGCCCAGCGCCTGGTGCGCACCCTGTGCCCGCACTGCAAGGCGCCCCATGAACTGGACGAAGACGGCTGGCAGAGCCTGACCAAGCCCTGGAATGCGCCCTTGCCGACCCAGGCCCACCGCGCCGTGGGCTGCCTGGAATGCCGCGACACCGGCTACCGTGGGCGCGCCGGGGTGTACGAGATCATGCTGATCAACGACGCCATGAAGCCCCTGATCAGCGCCGACACCGATCTGGTCGCCCTGCGCCGCCATGCCTTCAAGGAGGGCATGCGCAGCCTGCGCCTGTCCGGCGCGCAGAAGGTCGCCGCCGGCCTGACCACCATCGAGGAAGTGCTGCGGGTCACCCCGCAGAGTGAACAGAAATAGCGCTTAGCGCAGGCTGGCCAGTTGCTGGGGCCGGCAATTTAGCGCCGCCGAACGCTGCAACCAGCGCTGATCCGCATGCCAGGCGAAGAGAAACTGCCCGCCCTTGAGCTTGTCCACCACCATGCGCGCCACTTCCGGCCGCACCGCAGGGCAACCCAGACTGCGGCCAAGACGGCCATGCTTGCGCACCCAGCGCGGGTGCGCATAACCGGCACCGTGAATCACGATGGCCCGCTCACGGGCCAGGTCATTGATGCCCGGCTCCAGACCGTCCATGCGCAGGGAATAGCCATGCTTGCCGTTGTAGCTCTCGGCGGTGCGAAACAGCCCCAGGCTGGTCTGGTGGCTGCCCAGCACATTGGAGAAGCGCTCGGCGAAGTGCTCCCCCGACTCACGCCCATGGGCCACAAAATCATGCAACAGCACGCGCTTGTGCTGCAGGTCGAAAATCCACAGGCGCCGCTGCGAAGACGGCAGGGAATAGTCGATGACCGCCAGACGCCGGGCCGCTGTAGCACCGTGGTTGACGGCGCACTGCATGGCCGCCAGGGCGTGCTCCAGAGCCTGCGGATTCAACCCCGGCGCCACCCGGGCCAACTCGGTCTGCAAAGCAGGCTTGGGCAGATCAGCCGCCAACAGCGGTGCACAGACCAACCACAAGCCAGCCAGACAGCACCGGCCAAAACGTCCGAACATGGGCGAAATACCTCAAAAACGCGAATGACTGCGACGTCCTGTCATAAACCTCATCCCCCAAACACCTATACTGACCCAGTTGCAGCCCAAAACGGGGTGCCATACTGAGCCAAGGACTGGAGCAGAGAATTGGTCAATAAATATACATACTACCTGAGCGTGTTACTGCTCAGCCTGCCACTGGTCGCGCAAGCCACGGATCGGGCCGCACTCACCAGCGAGCAACTGCGCCTCACGCTCAGCAGCCGCCTCGCCCACTGCAGTGCTACAACCAGCCTAGACAATAACGCCCGCCAGCGTCTCATCGACTTCTATCTGCTGCGCGATGGCCAGCCGGCCTGGCACAGCGCCGCACAGCTGCACCAACTGCGCGAGCAGATTGCCCAGCTTGCCGACGATGGCCTGCAACCCCTGGAATACCCCCTGGCCGAGCTGACACCACACGAACCGGAGGCGCCCCTCAGCTGCGCCGACCTGCTGACCAGCCATAGCTACCTGCAAGCCCTGCACCATCTACGTCACGGCCGCCTACCGCAGCAGCGCCTGGAGCCTGTCTGGCGTGCGGACGAAGAACCTTCCGAGCACACCAACAACCTGCTCAGCACGGCCCTGTATCACCTGGCCACGCCGGCCCAGGCCTTTGCCAATGCCCGCCCGGCCACGCCACAGTACCAGCGCCTGCGTCAGGCCTATGCCGAGCAGCGCCGACAGCCCCTGGCGAGCTGGCCCCAGCTGCCCGCCGGGCGCCTGCTCAAGCCCGACCAGGCCGATCAACGGCTGCCCATTCTGCGCGTCCGCCTGGAGGCCGAAGGCTACCTGCCGACGCCAATGGCAGATCTCGGCGAACGCTACGATCCGGCTACGGTAGAGGCCTTGCAAGCCTTTCAGGCCGACCATGGCCTGCAGCCCGACGGCATTCTCGGCCCCGCCAGCCTGGATGCCCTGAACCTGGACGCCCAGCGCCGCCGCGAGCAGTTGCGCGCCAACCTGGAACGCCTGCGCTGGCTGGCAGACGACATGCGCCACAGTGAAGTGCTGATCAATGTGGCGGCCGCCGAGCTGCTGGTCATGCGCCAGGGCCAGGCCCTCTGGCGCAGCCGCACCCAGGTCGGCCGGCCAGATCGCAAGACGCCGCTGCTGGCCTCGCAGATCAATCGCCTGACCCTCAACCCGACCTGGACAGTGCCGCCCACCATCCTGCGCGAAGACAAGCTGCCGGCCATCCGCGAAGACCTCGACTACCTGCAACGCCAGCAGATGAGCGTGCTGGATCGCGACGGCAACCCGCTCGACCCGCAAAGCCTGGACTGGGACAACCCCGGGCCGATTCTCCTGCGCCAGGCCGCCGGCCCGCAGAACCCCCTGGGCCGGGTCGCCCTGCGCTTTGCCAACCCCTTCTTCGTCTACCTGCACGACACCCCCAGCCAGCGCCTGTTCGACAAGGCGCCGCGAGCCTTCAGCTCCGGCTGCGTACGCGTACAGGGGGTCGACACCCTGCTGGCCTGGCTGCTGAGCGCGGACGAGCTGGCGCAGGTGCAACAGCGCATCGCCAGCGGCAATACCCAGGAATACCGCCTGCAACGCCCCGCTCCGCTGCTGATCGCCTACTGGACGGTGGAAGCCGGCCGCGACGGCAAGCTGCGTTACGCACCGGACCCCTACAACTGGGACGAACGGCTGATCAAGGCCTTGCCGACCATGGCAGCCCTGGAATCAGCGGCGGCCACCGCACAGCCGTTGTAACTGTGCTTAGATACCCCTTACCCCCAAGCATGGAGCTTTACCTATGGAAGTCGGCAGCGTCATTTTTCTCTTCGTTGGCCTGGCCGTGGCCATCGTCTTTATGGGCTTCAAGGTCGTGCCCCAGGGCTTCGAGTGGACGGTGGAGCGCTTCGGCCGCTACACCAACACCCTGAAACCGGGCCTGAACATCATCATCCCGGTGATGGACAAGATCGGGCGCAAGCTCAACGTGATGGAAAACGTCCTGGATATCCCACCCCAGGAAGTGATCACCGCCGATAACGCCACGGTACAGATCGATGCCATCTGCTTCTTCCAGATCATCAACGCAGCCCAGGCCGCCTACGAGGTGAACAACCTGGAGCACGCCATCCGCAACCTGGTGATGACCAATATCCGCACCGTGCTCGGCTCCATGGAACTGGACGCCATGCTCGGCCAGCGTGATGCGATCAACGAACGCCTGCTCAAGACCGTGGACGAAGCCACCGCGCCCTGGGGTATCAAGATCACCCGTATCGAAATCAAGGACATCAGCCCGCCCGAAGACCTGATGGCCGCCATGTCCGGGCAGATGAAGGCCGAGCGCATCAAGCGTGCGCAAATCCTCGAAGCCGAAGGCCTGCGCGCCGCCGCCATCCTCACCGCCGAAGGCAAGAAGCAGGCGCAGATTCTCGAAGCCGAGGGCGAGCGCCAGGCCGCCTTCCTCGAAGCCGAGGCCCGCGAGCGTGCCGCCCAGGCCGAAGCCGAAGCCACCCGCATGGTCTCCGAGGCCATCGCCAGCGGTAACGTGCAGGCGGTCAACTACTTCGTGGCGCAGAAATACATCGACGCCCTTGGCCAGCTGGCCAGCGCCAATAACAGCAAGGTCATCCTGATGCCGCTGGAAGCCAGCCAGATGATCGGCGCGGTGGGCGGTATCGGCGAAATCGTCAAGGCCACCTTCGGCGACAAGAAGGCCTAAGCCATGCTCGACTACCTGCAACAGCTGTCGTACTGGAACTGGCTGGCCCTGGGCACCCTGCTGCTGATCCTGGAAGTGTTCGGCGCCGGCGGCTACCTGCTCTGGGTCGGCCTGGCGGCGGCCAGTGTCGGCGTGCTGACCTTTATCTTCCCGGAGCTGCCCTGGGCCTGGCAGTACATCCTGTTCGGCCTGCTGTCGATCCTCACCGCCGTGTTCTGGTGGCGTCGCCAGCGCAGCGCCGCCAAACCCTCCGACCAGCCCGGCCTGAACCAGCGCGGCAGCGAGCTGCAGGGGCGCCAGTTCATCCTGCATGAAGCCATTGTCGATGGCCGCGGCAAGATCAAGGCCGGCGACAGCCTGTGGCTGGTCAGCGGCCCGGACCTGCCGGCCGGCAGCCAGGTGCGGGTGATCGGGCAGAACGGGGTGATTCTGCGGGTTGAAGCCTGCTCGTGAGCCTGTTGCACCTTGGCATGTGGCAAAACGGGTGGCATAGGGTGGATGGCGCTTTATCCATCCACCGACCCGCAGTGCTGGCTGAAAGGATCTGACGCTACTGAATGCACCACCTCGACTGGCCAGGTTACTCCTCCACAACCAATAGCCCTATAACGACAAGGCCCCGCATTGCGGGGCCTTGTCGTTGCTGCAGAGGTTGTATCAGGCGTCGGCGTCGGCACTGGCCTTGTAGGCCGCCGCGTCGAGCAGCTTGTCCAGCTCGCTGGCGTCGCTTGGCTTGAGCTTGAAGAACCAGCTGCCATAGGGGTCGCTATTGACGCTCTCCGGGCTGTCGGCCAGGCCGTCGTTGATGGCGATCACTTCACCGGCAATAGGCGCGTAGATATCGGAAGCGGCCTTGACCGACTCCACTACCCCGGCTTCCTGGCCTGCGGCCAGGCTCTTGCCCACTTCCGGCAGCTCGATAAACACCACATCACCCAGGGCTTCCTGGGCATGGTCGGAGATGCCCACGGTCACGCTACCGTCGGCTTCCAGGCGCGCCCACTCGTGGCTGGCGGCATAACGCAGATCGGCGGGGATATTGCTCATATGTCGTTCCTCATCAGACGGGACGGCGACCACGCCGTCCGGAAAATTTAGCAGGCCTGCGCCAGACTGGCAGGCCGGCGGGTAAAAATTGCCCAGTGGCTTCAGATCAATGCCTTGCCATTGCGCACAAAACTTGGCTTGACCACACGCACCGGGTACCACTTGCCACGAATTTCCACCTCGGCACGCTCGCCGGTAGCGGCCGGCACCCGGGCCAGGGCGATGGACTTGCCCAGGGTCGGGGAGAAGCTGCCGCTGGTGATCTCACCCTCACCCAGACCTTCCACCCGCACCACCTGATGCGCGCGTAGCACGCCACGCTCTTCCAGCACCAGGCCGACCAGACGCTGGGCCACGCCCTCATCCTGCTGGCGCTTGAGCGCGGCGCGGCCGATAAAGTCACGGCTCGCCGGCTCCCAGGCGAGGGTCCAGGCCATATTGGCCGCCAGGGGGCTGACGCTTTCGTCCATGTCCTGGCCGTAGAGATTCATCCCCGCCTCCAGGCGCAGGGTGTCGCGGGCGCCCAGACCGATGGGGGCGATACCGGCGCCCACCAGGTCATTGAGAAAGGCCACCACCTGATCGGCGGGCAGGATGATTTCCAGTCCGTCCTCACCGGTGTAGCCGGTGCGGGCGATAAACCAGTCACCCTCCGGCTGGCCTTCGAAGGGCTTGAGCGCGCGGATCAGCTCGGCGCGAGCATGGCTGACCAGCTCGGCCGTCTTGCTGCGGGCATGGGGCCCCTGCACGGCGAGCATGGCCAGCTCGCTGCGCTCCTCGATCTGTACCTGGAACTCGGCGCCCTGCTGGCGCATCCAGGCCAGGTCCTTGTCACGGGTGGAGGCATTGAGCACCACCCGATAGCCCTCGGCAGTGAGGTAGACGATCAGATCATCGATCACCCCACCCTGCTCATTGAGCATGGCGCTGTAGAGGGCCTTGCCCGGGCTTTGCAGGCGCGCCACATCGTTGGCCAGCAAGCGCTGCAGATAGGCCATGGCCTGCGGCCCCTGCACATCCACCACGGTCATATGGGACACATCGAACACACCGCAGTCGCGGCGAACCTGATGATGCTCCTCGACTTGCGAGCCGTAATGCAGCGGCATGTCCCAACCGCCGAAATCCACCATCTTGGCCCCCAGGGCCAGGTGCAGGTCATAGAGGGGGGTGCGCTGTCCCATGGGTGTCTCCTTCCGGGCGTGGCGAAGCTGCGATCAGGCGGCTTGCCCCGCTTGCGCGGGAGCCGACACGGGCCTGAACAAAGGCCCGCTGCAGCGAATGGCGCGCATTGTAGCGACAAGGGGGCGGGTGGTCATCCGGGAAAACTTATGACCGCTCTGCACCCAGGTCAGACAGCCACCGGGGCGGGGATATGCGGATGGGCCTGGTAGTTGAGCAGCTCGAAGTCCTCGAAGCGGAAGGCGAAGATGTCCTTCACCTCGGGATTGAGCCGCATGGTCGGCAACGGCAGTGGCTCGCGGGTCAGCTGCAGGTCGGCCTGTTCGATATGGTTGGCGTACAGGTGGCAGTCGCCGCCGGTCCAGATAAAGTCGCCAAGCTGCAGGTCGCAGACCTGGGCGATCATCATGGTCAGCAGGGCATAACTGGCGATATTGAAGGGCACGCCCAGGAAGATGTCCGCCGAGCGCTGATACAGCTGGCAGGAGAGCTTGCCGTCCGCCACATAGAACTGGAACAGCGCGTGGCACGGCGGCAGGGCCATCTCATCCACCAGGGCCGGGTTCCAGGCCGAGACGATCAGGCGGCGCGAGTCCGGATTGTTCTTGATCATCTCGATCAGCTTGCTGATCTGGTCGATCGACTCACCGTTCGGCGCCGGCCAGCTGCGCCACTGGTAGCCGTATACCGGACCGAGGTCGCCGTTCTCGTCGGCCCACTCGTCCCAGATGCGTACGCCGTTGTCCTTCAAATACTTGATATTGGTGTCACCCTGCAGAAACCACAGCAGCTCGTGGATGATGGATTTCAGGTGGCACTTCTTGGTGGTCACCAGGGGGAAGCCATCGGCCAGGTTGAAACGCATCTGGTGGGCGAAGAGGCTGTAGGTACCGGTGCCGGTACGATCCTGCTTGAAGGTGCCGGTTTCGCGCACCAGGCGCATCAGGTCGAGGTACTGTTTCATCGGGCGGCCTCCTGTGCAGCCTGGCGGTTATAGGCGTAGGCGATCAGGCCCAGGCCGCCGAGGATCATCGGCAGGCACAGCACCTGGCCCATGGTCAGCCAGCCGCCGGCCAGGTAGCCGAGCTGGGCGTCCGGCACGCGGACGAATTCGACGATAAAGCGGAAGATGCCGTAGCACAGCGCAAACATGCCGGACACCGCCATGGTCGGCCGCGGTTTGCGCGAGTAGAACCAGAGGATGGTGAACAGGGCCACGCCTTCCAGGGCGAACTGGTACAGCTGCGACGGGTGGCGCGCCAGCTGCTCAGGATCGGTGGGGAAGACCATGGCCCAGGGCAGGTCGGTGGCCTTGCCCCACAACTCGGCGTTGATAAAGTTGCCGATGCGCCCGGCGCCCAGGCCGATCGGCACCAGGGGCGCGATAAAGTCCATCAGCTGGAAGAAGCTCTTGTTGTTGCGCAGGCCGAACCACCAGGTGGCCAGCATCACCCCAAGCAACCCGCCATGGAAGGACATGCCGCCCTCCCAGATGCGCAGCATCTTCGCCGGTTCGGCAATATAGGCGGCCAGATCGTAGAACAGCACATAGCCCAGGCGCCCGCCGAGGATCACGCCCATGGCCACCCAGAACACCAGATCGGAAAGTTTTTCCTTGTTCCAGCTGGCGTCGAAGCCGGCCAGACGGCGCGAGGCCAGCCACCAGGCACCGCCGATACCGACCAGATACATCAGGCCGTACCAGTGGATCTTGATCAGCCCAAGGTCCAGGGCCACCGGGTCAATCTGCGGGTAAGGCAGCATCAAAAACTCCTTAAATCAGGAAATTCACACCCACCGCAAGCAGCAGCAGGGCAAACAGGCGCTTGAGCAGGCGCGGCGACAACTTGTGCGCCAGGCGCGCGCCGAAGCGGGCAAAAAACATGCTGGTGATGGCAATCCCGAGCATGGCCGGCAGGTAGACAAAGCCCAGGCTCCACTCGGGTAACGCCGGTTTGTCCCAGCCCAGCCAGATAAAGGCCAGGGCGCTGGCCAGGGCAATCGGCAGGCCGCAGGCCGACGACGTGGCCACCGCCTGCTGCATGGGCACACTGCGCCAGGTCAGAAAGGGTACGGTCAGCGAACCGCCGCCGATACCGAAAATCGCCGAGGCCCAGCCAATCACCCCGCCGGCCGCCGTCAGCCCAGCCTTGCCTGGGACCGTGCGGCTGGCCTTGGGTTTCAATTCGAAGGCCATCTGTATGGCGATAAGAATGGCGAACACGCCGATGATCTTCTGCAGCAGCGGCCCCTGAATGGCCGCCGCAGTGGCCGCGCCGAAACCGGCACCGAGCAGGATGCCCAGGGTCATCCAGGCAAACACCGGCCAGCGCACCGCGCCCTTGCGCTGGTGTTCGATTACCGAGTTGATCGAGGTAAAGATGATGGTGGCCAGTGACGTGCCCACCGCCAGATGGGTCAGCACCGCCGGTTCGAAACCCTGGGCGGTAAAACTGAGCACCAGCACCGGCACGATGATAATGCCGCCGCCCACACCGAACAGCCCGGCCAACACCCCGGCCGCCGCGCCCAGCACTAGATAAAGCAGCAGTTCCATCATCACCCCCACAGACAAGGCGGCAATGGTAACCGCTCGGCCATTGCGCCGAAAGCGACATGCATCGGCTCTTCAGGGTTGCAGGCGGTACGGGCGGGCGGCAAGCTGAACCTCTTGTTTCTGGAGCCGTTCCCATGTGTCTGATCGTCTTCGCCTGGCGCCCCGAGCATCCGCTGCCGCTGTTGCTGGCGGGCAATCGCGACGAGTTCCACGCCCGCCCCAGCCTGCCCCTGGGCGAATGGCCGGAAACACCGGGGCTGCTGGCCGGGCGCGACCTGCAGGCCGGTGGCACCTGGCTGGGTATTGATGCGGCTGGGCGCTTTGCCGCCCTGACCAATATCCGCGACCCGGGCCAGGCCGAGGGTGCGCGCTCCCGGGGCGAGCTGGTAAGCGGCTACCTGCAGGGCAAGCTGAGCCCAGCCGACTATCTCCGGCAGATCCAGCACGAGCAGTACAGCGGCTTCAACCTGCTCCTGGGCGACCGCCAGCAGCTCTATCACTTCAACTCCCACGAAGGCGAGCCACGGCGCCTGCCTGCGGGCGTCTATGGGCTATCCAACGCCAGCCTGAATACACCCTGGCCCAAGCTACAGCGCACCCGCGAGGCGCTGCGCCAATGCCTCGACCGCCCCGAGCCGGATGCCCTGTTGGCGCTGCTGGCCGACCGCGCGCGCGCGGCGGACGAAGAACTGCCGCAAACCGGGGTCACGCTTGAGGTGGAGCGCCTGCTGTCCAGCGCCTTTATCGTCAGCCCTGGCTACGGCACCCGCGCCAGCACGGCGCTGGTCCTGCAGGCCGATGGTGGCTGGCAGATTATCGAACGCAGCTTTGGCCCGGATGGTGAGCCAGTGGGGGAGGTGCGGATCAGGTGTTGAGGGTACGGGTGTAGGGTGGATGAAAAGCGCGTCATCCACCCTACGGGGGGAGCCAGAAAGTCTGCTTAGGCCTGAATATCCGAAGCCGGGTTGATCATGCGCCCCAGCCCCAGGTTGCGCAGGGCCAGCTGCAGGGTGCTATGGGTGACCTGCGGACTGTCGATGCTCATCACCTGAGCCAGCAGCTCCTTGGCCTTGCCCATGCTCAGCTGACGCAGCAACCATTTCACCTTGGGCAGGTTGGTGGCGTTCATCGACAGGCCATCGAAACCCATGGCCATCAACAGCACCGCAGCCGCCGGGTCGCCGGCCATCTCGCCGCAGATACTGACCGGCTTGCCTTCGGCGTGGGCGCCCTCCACCACCTTGACCAGGGCCTGCAGCACCGCCGGGTGGAGGAAGTCGTAGAGGTCGGCGACCCGGGGGTTGTTGCGATCCACCGCCAGCAGATACTGGGTCAGGTCGTTGGAGCCCACCGAGAGAAAGTCCACCTGACGCGCCAGCTCGCGCACCTGATAGACCGCGGCGGGAATCTCGATCATCACGCCGATGGGCGGCAGCGGCACATCGGTGCCTTCATCACGCACCTCGCCCCAGGCACGGTGGATCAGGTGCAGGGCCTCCTCCAGCTCCTGGGTGCCGGAAATCATCGGCAGGAGGATACGCAGGTTGTTCAGGCCCTCGCTGGCCTTGAGCATGGCGCGGGTCTGCACCAGGAAGATTTCCGGGTGGTCGAGGGTGACGCGGATGCCGCGCCAGCCGAGGAAGGGGTTTTCTTCCTTGATCGGAAAATAGCTCAGGGCCTTGTCACCGCCGATATCCAGGCTGCGCATGGTCACCGGCAGCGGGTGGAAGGCCGCCAGCTGCTCGCGGTAGATGGCCAGCTGCTCCTTCTCGCTGGGGAAGCGTTCCTTGATCATAAAGGGCACTTCGGTGCGGTACAGACCGACCCCTTCGGCGCCGCGTTCCTGGGCGCGCTTCACATCGGCGAGCAGGCCGGTGTTGACCCACAGCGGCATGCGATGGCCATCGAGGGTTTCGCACGGCAGCGCGCGCAGGGCGTCGAGACCCTGGGCCATCTGCCGCTCTTCCTCGACCACATCGGCATACTGCTTGCGCAGCGCCTCACTGGGGTTGGTAAACACCTCGCCGTGGTAGCCGTCGACAATCAGCTGGATGCCGTCGATCTTCGAGTAGGGCAGATCCACCGCACCCATGACCGTGGGAATACCCATGGCTCGGGCAAAGATGGCCACATGGGAGTTGCCCGAGCCCTGTACCGAGACCAGGCCCACCAGCTTGCCCTCGGGCACCTCGCCGAGCATGGTCGGCGACAGCTCCTCGCTGACCAGAATGCAGTTGTCCGGGTAGACCAGGGCCTGCTGCCGGGCCTGCTGCAAATAGGCCAACAGGCGCCGACCGAGGTCCTTGACGTCGCTGGCGCGCTCGCGCAGGTAGGCGTCGTCCATCAGTTCGAAGCGATTGACGTGCTCGCTGACCACCTGGCGCAGGGCACCCTGGGCCCACTGCCCGGTACGGATGATCTTCACCACCTCGCTGCCCAGGGCGGCGTCTTCCAGCATCATCAGGTACACATCGAACAGGGCGCGCTCTTCCGGGCGCAGCTGAGTGGCCATCTTCGCCGACAGGGCGCGCATGTCCGAGCGCACCCCCTCAAGAGCGTTATTGAACAGGGTCAGTTCGGCGGCGATATCGTCCACCGTCTTGTCCGGCACCACATCCAGATCGGCCGGCGGCAGCACCACCACCGCGGTGCCCACGGCAGCACCGGGCGAGCCCGGCACACCGACAAACTTGGCTTCCTGGATGCCCTTGCCCTGCTTGCCCAGACCACGGATCGAACCGGTCGCCTCGGCATGGGCGATCACCCCGGCAAGCTGAGCGCTCATGGTCACCAGGAAGGCTTCCTCGCCCTCGTCGAACTGACGCTGCTCCTTCTGCTGGATGACCAGTACGCCCATCACCTTGCGGTGGTGGATGATCGGCGAGCCGAGGAAGGAAGCGTAGCGCTCCTCGCCGGTTTCGGCGAAGTAGCGGTAGCGCGGGTGTTCGGAGGCATGTTCGAGGTTGAGCGGCTCCTCGCGGGTGCCAACCAGGCCCACCAGACCCTCGTTGGGGGCCATGCTGACCTTGCCGATGGCCTTCTTGTTCAGGCCCTCGGTGGCCATCAGGACGAAACGGTTGGTTTCCGGATCAAGCAGGTAGACCGAACAGACCTGGCTGCCCATGGCCTCGCGCACCCGCTGCACAATGATGCCCAGCGCCGCCTTGAGATCCTTGGCGGCGTTTACTTCCTGGACGATCTTGCGCAGGGTATTGAGCATGGCTCGACTCTAAGTTGGCTTCAGTCCCGCACCAGCAGGCGCGGCGCGAGTTCCTTGAGGGCGCGGCGATACACCTCGCGCTTGAATGTCACCACCTGTCCCAGGGGATACCAGTAACTGACCCAACGCCAGCCGTCGAATTCCGGCTTGCCGGTCAGGTCCATGCGCACCCTCTCCTCTGCACCGGTCAGGCGCAGCAGGAACCACTTCTGCTTCTGCCCGATGCACAACGGCTGGCTATGAGTGCGCACCAGACGCTGGGGCAGACGATAGCGCAACCAGCCCCGGGTGCAGGCGAGAATTTTCACATCCTGCTGCTCAAGGCCCACTTCTTCATTCAATTCGCGGTACAGCGCTTCTTCCGGGGACTCATGGTCATTGATCCCGCCCTGGGGGAACTGCCAAGCGTCCTGGTTGATCCGACGCGCCCACAGCACCTGGCCGACATCATTGGTCAGAATGATGCCGACATTGGGGCGAAAACCATCCGAGTCAATCACGGCGCACAACCTCGTAAACGCATGTTACGGCATTGTTCCACAAAGCCCGCGGCAGCAGCAACGCAAGCGGCCATGAGGGGTGCGGGCGAATGGGAAAGGCTCGGAAAAGTCGCTATCCTTGGCGCCCATTCTGCTTTGTGCTCACAGGTGCTCCCGTGCGTTTGGCCTTATTCGACCTCGACAACACCCTGCTCGCCGGCGACAGCGACCACAGCTGGGGCGACTTTATCTGCCAGCGCGGTCTGGTGGATGCCACCGAATACCAGGCGCGCAACGATGCCTTCTACGCGGACTACTGCGCGGGCAAGCTGGACGTGGTGGCCTACCAGAATTTCAGCCAGGCCATTCTCGGCCGCACCGGCATGGCTCAGCTGGAGATATGGCACCGTGAATTTATGGCCGAGGTGATCGAGCCGATGATCCTGGCCAAGGGCGAAGCGTTGCTGGAGCAGCACCGCGCAGCCGGCGACAAGCTGGTGATCATCACCGCCACCAACCGCTTCGTCACCGCCCCCATCGCCAAGCGCCTGGGTGTGGAGACCTTGCTGGCCACCGAATGCGGCATGCAGGACGGCCGCTACACCGGGCAGATCGCCGGCATCCCCTGCTATCAGCAGGGCAAGGTGGTGCGCCTTGACCAGTGGCTGCAGGAAACCGGTCATAGCCTGGACGGCAGCTATTTCTACAGCGACTCGCGCAATGACCTGCCCCTGCTGGAAGTGGCCAGCCACCCGGTGGCCGTGGACCCGGACGAGATACTGCGCACTACCGCCCTGGAGCGCGGCTGGCCGGTAATCTCCCTGCGCGACTAACCGCCGCGCACCAGCAGGCCGTTGAAAAACGTAGGCGAGGCAGGCAAGACAAGGCAAAAACGGCCGAAAAAGCGGAGTTTACGTGTTGTAAATGAGCATTTTGAGGCCGTTTTTAACGCAGGATTGCCCACGCAGGTAGTTTTTCAACGGCCTGCTAGCCGATCCGCCGCGCCGAACGACGAATCAGCAGAATCACCGGCAACAACCCCACCAGCACCAGGGTCAGGGCCGGCAACGCGGCCCGCGCCCACTCCCCCTCGCTGGTCATTTCAAAAACGCGCACCGACAGGGTGTCCCAGCCGAAGGGGCGCATCAGCAGGGTGGCCGGCATTTCCTTGAGCACATCGACGAATACCAGCAACGCTGCCGACAGGGCACCGGGCAGCAGCAGCGGCAGATAGACACGGAAGAACAGACCCACACCACCCACCCCCAGGCTGCGCGACGCCTCCGGCAGGGACGGACGAATGCGCGCCAGGCTGTTTTCCAGCGGCCCATAGGCCACCGCCATAAAGCGGATCAGGTAGGCCAGCAGCAGCGCCGAGAGGCTGCCCAGCAACAAGGGTTTGCCGGCCCCACCCAGGGCGCTGGACAACGGAATCACCAGCTCGCGGTCCAGCCAGCTGAACGCCAGCATGATTGCCACCGCCAGCATCGAACCCGGAAGGGCATAGCCCAGGTTGGCCACCCCCACGGTGGTGCGCATCAGCCGGGTCGGCGCCAGGCGCCGGGCAAAGGCCAGGGCCAGGGCCACGCTGACCGTAATCAGCGCCGCCATGCCGCCCAGGTAGAGGGTGTGCAGGATCAGGGCAACATAGCGCTCATCCAGATCGAAGCGCCCGCGTTGCCAGAACCACACCAGCAACTGCAGCACCGGGATGACAAAGCCACAGGCGAACACCAGACCGCACCAGAAACTGGCGGCCAGCGCCTGGCCGCCACGCAGGTGATACAGCGCCTTGCCCCGCGGCCGCTCATTGACCGGACGCACCGCACCGCGGGCACGGCGCTCGCCATACAGCACCAGCATTACGGCCAGCAGCAACAGGCTGGCCAGTTGAGTGGCGCTGGTCAGGCTGTAGAAGCTGTACCAGGTCTTGTAGATGGCGGTGGTGAAGGTATCGAAGTTGAACACCGAGACCGCGCCGAAATCCGCCAGGGTTTCCATGATTGCCAGCGCCAGACCGGCGCCGATGGCGGGCCGCGCCATGGGCAGAGCCACGCGCCAGAATGCCTGCCAGGGCGTCAGCCCAAGCACCCGCGCCGCCTCCATCAGGCCCTTGCCCTGGGCCAGAAAGGCGTTGCGCGCGAGCAGGTAGACATAGGGGTAGAACACCAGCACCAGGACGATGATCACCCCGCCAGTGGAGCGCACCCGCGGCAGGCGCAGGTCGCTGCCGAACCAGTCACGCAGCAGGGTTTGCAGCGGCCCGGCAAAATCCAGCAGACCGACGAAGACAAATGCCAGTACATAGGCGGGAATGGCGAAGGGCAGCATCAGCGCCCAATCCAGCCAGCGCCGCCCGGGGAACTCGCACAGGGCCGTGAGCCAGGCCAGGCTGACCCCCAGCAGGGTGACCCCCACCCCCACCCCCAGCACCAGCACCCCGGTATTGGCCATCAGGCGCGGTAATTGGGTCTGCCACAGGTGCGCCCAGATCTGCCGATCGATCTCATGCCAGCTCAGCAGCAGCACACTCAATGGCAGCAGCACCAGCAGGGCAACGGCAAAGGCGACGGGATACCAACGGCGCTGGGCAGGATGGGCCACGCAAAATCCTCAAGACGAAAAACACAACGCCCCGGACCAGGCCGGGGCGTCGAGTATAACTGCAGTCGCAGGACGGGTTCGCGTAGCAACGACATCCAGCCTGCTCACACGCCAGCCACTGACGGCGGCGCGCTTACTTCCAGCCAGCGCGATCCATCAGCATGGTGGCCTCGGCCTGACGCTTACCGGCCACCTCGGTGGCGATGGAGTCGGCCTTGAAGCTGCCCCAGGCAGCCACCTCAGGCGAGGCCGGCACCGCCGGGTTGGCCGGGAACTCCTGGTTCAGAGCGGCGAACAGGCCCTGGGCTTCCTCGGTGGTCATCCACTCCAGCAACTTCTGGGCGGCCTCGGCATTGGGCGCATGCTTGGTCACACCGGCACCTGCCAGGTTGACGTGCACACCGCGATCGGCCTGATTCGGCCAGAACGGCTTGACCTTGAGGTTGGGCTGCTGCTTGACCAGACGACCGTAGTAATAGGTGTTGGTGATACCCACATCACACTGGCCGGCGTCGATGGCCTGCAGCAGCGCGGTGTCGTCCGGGAACACATCGGTGGCCAGGTTGGCGACCCAGCCCTTGACGATTTCCTCGGTCTTCTCCGCGCCGTGGGTTTCGATCAGGGTAGCGGTCAGCGACTGGTTGTAGACCTTCTTGCTGGTGCGCAGGCACAGACGGCCTTCCCAGTTCTTGTCGGCCAGGGCCTCATAAGTGGACAGCTCGTTAGGCTGCACCCGCTCGGTGGAGTAGAAGATGGTCCGCGCGCGCAGCGACAGGCCAGTCCAGCTGCCGGTGCTGGAACGGTACTGGGCGGGGATATTGGCCTCGATCACGTCGGAGTCCAGGGCCTTGAGCACACCCTCCTGCTCAGCCTGCCAGAGGTTACCGGCATCCACGGTGATCAGCATGTCCGCCGGAGTGTTGGCACCCTCGGCCTGCAGACGGGCCAGCAGCGGCGCTTCCTTATCGGTGATGAACTTGACCTTGACCCCGGTCTTTTCGGTATAGGCATCAAACACCGGCTTGATCAGCTCGTCGATGCGGGCGGAGTAGACCACCACTTCATCGGCGGCCTGCACGGCACCGGCCAGGGCGCTAAGGGTAAACGCGGCGAACAAGGACTTGCTGAGCTGCATGGGACGGCCTCGCGGTTAAGAAAGTAAGGAATCAAATAGTAGTGAATACCATTTAGTTTCTCAACAATTCTTACCTACCTGATTGAAGCGTCCATGATCCGGATCAATTTCGCCGTTTCGGTGACAGGCCCCCAGGCCAAGGCAGCGCACTCAGGCCCTGGCCAGCGCCGGCAAATCGCCGGACAGGCCCAGGGCCTGGCGTACGAACAGGGCTTTGGCTTCGGGCAGGTCGTCCACCCAGTTCAGGCCGCTGTTACGCAGCCAGCGCACGGCCAGGGGGTCGGCCTGGAACAGGCGCTGGAAGCCTTCCATTGCAGCCATCATCGCCAGGTTGTGCGGCATGCGCCGGCGCTCGTAGCGGCTCAGCACCTTGATATCACTCAGGGCCTCGCCGCGGGCGTGGGCGTGCAGCAGCACCTCGGCCAGCACTGCCACATCGAGAAAGCCCAGGTTGACGCCCTGCCCGGCCAGGGGGTGGATGCTGTGGGCGGCGTCGCCGACCAGCACCAGACCGGGTTCGGCGTAACGTTTGGCGTGGCGCTGACGCAGCGGGATGCACAGACGCGGATCGGCCTGGAGGATTTCGCCCAGGCGGTGCTCGAAGGCGAAGCCCAGGGCGCGGCGGAAGGCCTCATCGTCCAGGCCCATCAGGCGTTCGGCTTCGCTGGGGGTGACCGACCAGACGATGGAGCACCAGTGTTCGCCAGACGGGCCGCTGAGGGGCAGAAAGGCCAGCGGGCCGTCGTCGGTAAAACGCTGCCAGGCCGTGGCCTGATGCGGCTTGCTGCAACGCACGCTGGTGACGATGGCGTGGTGCAGGTAATCCCATTCGCGGGTGGCGCAACCGGCCAGGCGGCGCACCGCCGAGTTGGCGCCATCAGCGGCCACCACCAGGGGCGCGCGCAGCTCACGGCCATCCGCCAGGGTCAGCAGCCAGCCGTCGCCGGAGCGGCGCAACTGCTCCAGGCGGGCGCCGGGCAGCAGGCCGATGGGGCTTTCGTGCAGGCATTCGAGCAGGGCGTCCTGCACCACCCGGTTCTCGACGATATGGCCGAGCACTTCGGCGTGCACGCTGGCGGCACTGAAATGCACCTGGCCGGTGCCGGAACCGTCCCACACCTGCATCTCGCCATAGGCGCAGAGACGCCGAGCGGCGATACCGGGCCAGGCGCCGATGCGCTCCAGCACCCGCTGGCTGGCCAGGGACAGGGCACTGACCCGCGGCTCGAAGGCTGCGTTGGAGTCAAAGGGTTTGACGCTGAGGGGGCTGCCATCGATCAGGATGATATCCAGCCCCTGCTCCTTGAGCGCCAGGGCCAGGGCACTGCCGACCATGCCGGCGCCTACGATGATCAGATCCGCTTGCATCATTCTTCCTAAGAGCCGGTTCAGGGCTCGCGAATAAAGATAAAGGTCGTTCCCGACGCCGTTTAGCCGACGCGCAGCAGGCCCTGAATAGCTTCTTAAGCGGCCTGCCGAACGCGGGGCTTCAACCGCACATAAAGCGTCTTGTGCACCCGCGCCACCAGGCTGCCGCTGCCGTCGCGCACTTCAACATGCAGCTCGGGCAGGTACTTGTCGCCGTCGGCGGTGTGCTGGCGAATGCTGTCGAGCAAGCCGTCGTCGATACTGAAGTCGGCATATACCGGGCCCTGGCCGGGGGCGATAAAGTCGATGCGCGCGGCCTTGTCCCAGACGATGTAATCGCGACCCAGGTTCTCCATGATCATCAACATAAAGAAGGGATCGGTCATGGAATACAGGCTGCCACCGAACTGGGTGCCGACATAGTTGCGGTTATACCAGCCCAGGCCCATTTTCACCTGCACCTGACGGAAGTCCGCGCTGATCTGCCGCACCCGCACGCCGGCGCCCAGGTAGGGCGGATACAGGTTCATGGCCCAGCGCAGCAGACGCGCCTTGCGCGCCAGTTTCTTTGCACTCATGGTTCAGGGCTCCGCGCGGGTGCCCAGGCCCATGGCCTGGCGGGCAAACCAGCGCTTGGCCGGTGGCAACAGATCCAGCCCGAGCAGGCCGAGGTTACGCCCGGCCGCCAGCAGCGGCTGACCGGTGCTGAACAGGCGGGTGACCTGGTCGGAAAAGCCCACGGTCAGGCTCTGGTCAGTCTGCTGGCTGGCCAGGTAACGCTGCAGGGTGGCCAGGTCGCCCAGGGGCGCCGTGCTCTGCAGCAGGGTCTCGGCCAGCACCCAGGTGTCACGCAGGGACAGGTTGTAGCCCTGGCCGGCAATCGGGTGCAGGCTGTGGGCGGCATTGCCCAGTACCACCAGATGGCGGCGCACCTGCTCCTGGGCTGCATTCAGGGCCAGGGGGTAGAGATGCCGGGCACCGACCTTGAGCAGGCGACCCAGGCGGTAGCCGAAGGCCTGCTGCAACTCGGCGAGAAAGGCGCCATCGTCCAGCCCCAGCAGGCGCTCGGCCTCAAGACTCGCGCGGGTCCAGACCAGGGCGCAGCGCTGACCTTCCAGGGGCAGCATGGCCATGGGCCCTTCTTCGGTAAAACGTTCGAAGGCCTGGCCCTGATGCGCGTGTTCGCAGCTGATATTGGCGATCAGCGCGCTCTGCCCGTAGGGGCTGTTGAGCACCTGAATGCCCAGCTGTTCACGCAGGCCGCTGCGCCCGCCCTCGGCCATAATCGCCAGGGCGCAGTCGATCTCATCGCCCTGGTCCAGGCTCAGGCGATAGCCTTCGGCCAGGGGCTGCATGCGCACCACCTGGGCCGGGCTAAGCCATTGCACCACCTCGGGGTCCAGGGCCTGCCACAGGCACTCACCCAGCCAGGCGTTTTCCACCACATAGCCCAGGGCCGGCACGCCTTCGTCCTCGGCGCACAGGCGGGCGGCTGCAAAGCGGCCACGGTCGGAGACATGAATCTGCTTGATCGGCTCGGCGCGCTGGCCGATCTGCGCCCACAGCCCCAGGCGTTCATAGATCTGCCGGGAGCCAAAGGACAGCGCCGTGGAGCGGGCGTCGTAACTCGGCTGGTAACCCGCCCCCGGGGTAAAGGGCTCGATCAGGCAGAGCCGCCAGCCGCGCTGCTTGGCTTCGGCCTGCAGCGCCACCGCCAGGCTGGCGCCGACCAGGCCGCCGCCGATAATGGCGATATCCACCTTGTGCATGGCTCAGGCCGCCGCGCTGCGGGCAGCAGCCATCAGGGCTTCGATCTCGGCCACGGTCTTGGGCACGCCCGTGGTAAGGATTTCGCAACCGCTCTTGGTCACCACCACATCGTCCTCGATGCGCACACCGATGCCGCGCCACTTCTTGGCCACGTCCTGGTTGTCCACGGCGATATAGATGCCCGGCTCCACGGTCATGGCCATGCCGACTTCCAGCTCACGCCATTCACCGCCGACCCGGTACTCGCCGACATCGTGCACGTCCATGCCCAGCCAGTGGCCGGCACGGTGCATATAGAAGGGTTTGTAGGCCTCGCTTTCAATCAGCGCATCCACCTCGCCGCTGAGCAGGCCCAGCTCCACCAGGCCGGCGGTGATCACCCGCACCGTGGCTTCGTGGGCCTGGTTCCAGTGCTTGCCGGGGGCGATTTCCTTGAAGGCGGCTTCCTGGGCGGCCAGCACCAGCTCGTAGATGGCCTTCTGCTCGGGGGAAAACTTGCCGCTGACCGGGAAGGTGCGGGTGATATCGCTGGCATAGCAGTCGATCTCGCAGCCGGCGTCGATCAGCACCAGATCGCCGTCCTTGAGCAGCGCGTCATTCTCGCGATAGTGCAGGATGCAGGCATTCTTGCCGGCGGCGACAATGCTGCCATAGGCCGGCATCTTCGCCCCGCCCTTGCGGAATTCGTAATCCAGTTCGGCTTCCAGGTGATACTCGTAGAGCCCGGCCCGGCTGGTCTGCATGGCCCGCACATGAGCGCGACTGGAGATATCCGCCGCTTCCTTCATCACCTTGATCTCGGCCGCCGATTTGTACAGGCGCATATCATGCAGCAGGTGTTCCAGGGTGATGAACTCATTGGGCGGCGTCGCGCCCTGACGCGCCTTGGAGCGGATCACGTTGATCCACTCCATCAGCTGGCGGTCGAACTCATGGTGGGTGCCCATGGAGGAATAGACCCGGTCGCGACCCTCGATCAGCCCCGGCAGGATGTCGTCGATATCACCAATGGGAAAGGCATCATCGGCGCCGTACTGGCTGATGGCGCCCTCCTGACCGGCGCGCAGGCCATCCCACAGCTCGCGCTGGGGGTCACGCTCGCGGCAGAACAGCACATATTCGCCATGCTCGCGGCCCGGGATCAGGGCGATCACCGCCTCCGGCTCGGGGAAGCCGGAGAGGTACTGGAAATCGCTGTCCTGGCGGTAGATATGCTCGACGTCGCGGTTGCGGATATACACCGGCGCAGCCGGCAGAATGGCGATGCTGTTGGGTTCCATCTGCGCCATCAGCGCCTTGCGCCGACGGGCGTATTCCGACTTGGGGATGCTGATCATGGGCAGATTAAGTCCGGTTGCGGTTACAGAAAAATCAGTGCAGCGAAGGTTTTTCCACTGCGGCCAGCGGTTTGCCGCACTCGCTGAACAGCAGCAGCGGCGCCACGCGCAGGTACTCCATGACTTCCATGTAATCGCTTTCGCCGTCTTCCGATTCTTCCAGGGCATTCTGCACCTGGGCGATGGCCGACAGATCCTGCAACACCTCCATGGCCTCGGCGCTCAGGGCGCTGTCACCGGCGATAATGCCGTAGCCACCGAGAAAGCCCTGGCACCACTGGCCCAGGGCCACGGCGCGCTCGACCAGGGGCGCATCGTCACTGGGCAACAGCAGCACCAGGGTCACGTCCTGGCCGGCCAGCTCGCCCTTGACCATTTCCTGCAGGCCGATCAGGGCCTGACGTACAGCATCCTCGGGCTCGGCACCGAGCAGCTCGGCGGCATCCTGCAGCCAGGCCTCACTGTCGAAACCGGCCCCGGCGCAACTGCGCCCCAGCAACAGACCATGTAACTCGGCAGGCGAGATGGAAACACCGTGACTGGCGAGCAGCGCGGCAAAAGCGGCATAGGGGGAACTTGAAGTCGACATAGATCACTAGGCGCCAGACGGCGCAATCACTAGAATGGAGGCCTCGTATCCTAGCACCGGCAGGCGCGCCAAGACTATCCGAGGGTTTGACCACGGAGCCAGACGCGCCTATATAGTCCGGTCATCCCTTGCCCTAGCGAGTCCGCATGGAAGACGCCGATCTGCAAGCCCTTACGACCAAGCTGGACCTGCTGATCCAGCGCGTCGAGCAGCTTAAGGCCCACAACCGACTTCTCCTGGCGAATGAAAAGGCCTGGCGCGAGGAACGCGCCCATCTGATCGAAAAGAACGAAATGGCCCGGCACAAGGTCGAATCCATGATTTCGCGCCTTAAAGCCCTGGAGCAGGACTCATGACCCAGTCGAATACCGTAACCGTCCAGATCCTGGACAAAGAATATTGCATCGCCTGCCCGGCGGAAGAACGGGCCAACCTGGAAAGCGCCGCCCGCTATCTGGACGGCAAGATGCGCGAGATCCGCTCCAGCGGCAAGGTCATCGGTGCCGACCGGGTGGCGGTAATGGCGGCCCTGAATATCACCCACGACCTGCTGCACAAACAGCAGCACCTCGACCAGCAGGCCAGCAGCACCCGTGAGCACCTGCGCACCCTGCTTGGCCGGGTCGATACGGCGCTGAGTGATGCGGATGGCCCAGGCGCCTGATTGCAGCGCGCCGGTTTCGGGTATACTGGCCCCCGCTCCCTGGAGTGTGCGCCAGTCGGTGATGTCCCTGAGCCGATACGCACAAACCCGGGGGTTGCATGTTGAGGCCGGTGTGCATGTCCGCCTGACGGAAAGCCTTAACGCCTCCTGCAACCTCCACCTTGAACTTTCGGGTTCAAGGGCTAAACCGACAGCGGCACGTCGGGGAGTCACCTCTTTTAGCGCCCTGCCCGTTCGCGGCATGGCGGCCTGCCTATAAGCCCATGCTCGATGCCACTTCCCTGAGCCGCGCGCAACTGCGCCGCCTGCTGCGCCAGCAACGCCGCGCCCTCAGCGCCACCGCGCAGCGCCTCGCGGCCCACGACCTGTATCGGCAACTGGCCCAGCACCCGAGTTTTCGCCGCGCCCGGCATATTGCCCTGTACCTGCCCAACGATGGCGAGATCGACCCGCGCCCGCTGCTGCGCGCCGCCCAGCGCCGCGGCAAGGCCACCTACCTGCCGGTGCTCAGCCCCTGGCCGCGGAGCAAGATGGTGTTTCAACGCATCGTGCCGGGCGAACGCCTGGTGAAAAATCGTTTCGGCATTCCCGAGCCACGGCGCAACCTCAAGCGGCAACGCAAGGTCTGGACCCTGGATTTGGTACTGCTGCCCCTGGTGGGTTTTGATCGCCACGGCGGACGCCTGGGCATGGGCGGCGGGTTTTATGATCGCAGCCTGGGCTACCGGCAACTGCGCAAAAATTGGCACAAGCCGACGCTATTGGGCCTGGCCCATGCCTGCCAACAGGTAGAACGTCTGGCCGTGGCCAGTTGGGACGTGCCGCTACAGGGCACAGTGACGGATCGGGGATGGTATCTATAACCCCCCTGTGCAAAGGGGCGCCGCGCTCCCTGCGGCGGCCTCCTGATCAACCAGCGGACTGCGACTGGCTGACCGGTACCTCATTCTGACGATCCCACAGGCTCTGGGTGTAACCCGTGGTAACCACACCCAGAGTGAACAGAATGACCAGTACCCACATGACATCGGGTTTGCGTTTCATCGAATGCCTCCCCCTTGAAGGCATGTTGCACGCGGTTAAGCCGCGATCGTTTTTGTTATGGAGTGTCTGGCGGCCTGCGCCCGGCTCACCTCAAGGCCCGCAAAGACATTAGGGTTGCCTGACTGACAGGGTCTGCCCGCTCAAAGACCGGAAAAATGGAGCAAAGTTCATGCCTTATTGGCTAATGAAGTCCGAACCCGACGAATTATCCATCCACGACCTGCAGCGCCTGGGCGAAACCCGCTGGGACGGGGTGCGCAATTACCAGGCACGCAACTTTCTGCGCACCATGCAGCCAGGGGATCTGTTCTTCTTCTACCACTCCAGCTGCCCGGAGCCGGGCATCGCCGGAATCGGCCGCATCAGTAACGGGCACTACCCCGACCCTGTGGCTTTGCAGCCGGACAGTCACTACTTCGACGCCAAGGCCAGCGCCGAAAAAAATCCCTGGAGCGCGGTGGACGTAAGCTTTGTCGAGGCCTTCCCACGGGTACTGCCCCTGGGCCTGCTCAAGCAGCAGAGCGCCCTGCTGGAACTGCCCCTGGTACAGAAAGGCAGCCGCCTGTCGGTGATGCCGGTGAGCGAAGCGCAGTGGCAGGCGATTCTGGCACTACGCTGAAGCTGCTCGGGATGGGGGCCACTCAGCGCTGCAGGATCAGGTTGTTGAACAGCAGGTCCACCACCAGCGGCTTGCCCTCTTCCTCCTGCAGCACCTGCTGCACCTGCTTGAGCGCCTCCTGGCGCAGGGTTTCGCGGGCATCCGGGGCCTCCAGCGCCGCCTCGCTCTGCTGCGAAAAGAGCATCACCAACTGGTTACGGATCAGCGGGTCATGATGCTTGACCTTGGCCTCATCCTCGGCACCCTCCACCCGCAGGGAAACTTCGGCCTTGTAGAACTTGAGTTTGGGACCCTCGCCAAAATTACCCACCAGGGCCGGGAACAGGTTGATATAGATGGCGGCAGGCGGCGGCGCCTTTTCCTCCTCGGCCATCAGCGGCAGGGACACGAACAGGCTCAGCAAGACAACGACCAATGCTTTCACGGGGGCAACACTCTTGAGGGCGATGGCCCTAGCATAGCCAGGCGCGACGCCAGACCCAAGCCCGAGACTTATATCGCCCCATCAGGTGCGGCCATGCTCGTTGACCGACAGGCCTCGGCACCTACACTGCAGGCACAACAGTGCGGCGCGGCAATCGGTCGCAGCCCGCTCCACCCCTCAGTTTCCAGGAAGCCCCCCATGAAAGCCGTACTCTGCAAAGCCTTCGGCCCTGCCGACAGCCTGGTGCTGGAAGAGATTGCCAGCCCCGAAGCCAAGAAGAACGAGATCCTGCTGGAAGTGCATGCCGCCGGGGTCAACTTCCCCGACACCCTGATCATCGAGGGCAAGTACCAGTTCAAGCCGCCTTTCCCCTTCTCCCCGGGTGGCGAAGCCGCCGGTGTGGTCAAGGCCGTGGGCGAGAAGGTCAGCCACCTCAAGGTCGGCGACCGGGTCATGGCCCTGACCGGCTGGGGCAGCTTTGCCGAAGAAGTGGCGGTGCCCGGTTACAACGTCATCCCCGTGCCACCGAGCATGGACTTTGCCAGCGCCGCAGCCTTCGGCATGACCTACGGCACCTCCATGCACGCCCTCAAGCAACGGGCTAACCTGCAACCCGGCGAAACCCTGCTGGTGTTGGGCGCATCCGGCGGCGTCGGCCTGGCGGCAGTGGAAATCGGCAAGGCCATGGGCGCCAAGGTGATCGCCGCGGCCAGCAGCGCCGAGAAGCTGGAAGTGGCCAAGGCCGCCGGCGCCGATGAGCTGATCGACTACAGCGCCAGCAGCCTGAAGGATGAAGTCAAACGCCTGACCGGCGGCCAGGGCGCGGATGTGATCTACGACCCGGTGGGCGGCGACCTGTTCGATCAGGCCATTCGCTCCATCGCCTGGAACGGCCGCTTGCTGGTGGTGGGCTTTGCCAGCGGGCGCATCCCCGAGCTGCCGGTCAATCTGTGCCTGCTCAAGGGCGCGGCGGTGGTCGGGGTATTCTGGGGCTCATTTGCCCAGCGCCAGCCGCAGGACAACGCCGCCAACTTCCAGCAGCTGTTTGCCTGGCACGCCGAAGGCAAACTCAAGCCCCTGGTTTCGCAGACCTTCCCCCTGGAACAGGCCGCAGATGCCATCAATCACCTGGCCCAGCGCAAGGCCGTGGGCAAGGTGGTGGTGCAGGTGCGGTAAATGTAGGGTGGATGACGCTTTATTCATCCACCACTCACGCCCAAATTGGTGGATCGGTGAAACGTGATCCACCCTACCAAGCCGCCTCCGGGCGGCTTTTCTCATTCAGCCGCGCGGCGCATAGGCAAAGACATCGGCGCGCATCTGCTCGGCGCCCATGCCGGCCTCGACCAGGGCATCCAGGGTGGCGTAGACCATGGTCGGCGAGCCGCTGGCATAGACATGCAGGGCCACCAGATCGGGGAAGTCCTCGCGCACCGCCTGGTGCAGCAGGCCACGCCGCCCCGGCCAGCTGGCACTGTCGCTGACCACCTGATGCAGGAACAGGTTCGGCAGCTGACTCCAGGCTGCCCACTCCTCAATCTGGTAGAAATCTTCGGGCTGACGCGCGCCCCAGTAGAGGTGCACCGGGTGCTTGAAGCCGGCCGCCCGGCAGTGTTCGATCAGGCTGCGCATCTGCGCCATGCCGGTGCCGGCGGCGATCAGCACCAGAGGGCCATCCGGCAGCTCGGCCAGGTGGGTATCGCCGAAGGGCAGCTGCACCCGCGCCCGCCCCTGCTCGCGTAAATGGGCCAGCAGGTTCAGGGTGGCCTCGTCGCGGGCCAGGATATGCAGCTCCAGCACGCGCCCGGCATGGGGCGCCGAAGCCAGGGAAAAAGCCGCCATCTCGCCGTCCGGGCGTTGCAGCAGCAGGTACTGCCCGGCGTGATAGCGCACAGCCTTGCCCGCCGGGGCATTCAGGCGCACCCGAAACACATCGCCGCCCAGGGGCTCGCAACCGAGCAGTTGGCAGCTCAGCTCGCGCACCGGGAGTTCCCCCGGGGCCAGCACGCCATCCCAGAGCAGCACGCAGTCGGCCTCCGGCTCGGCCAGACAGGCGAACACCTCGCCATGCTCCAGCACTTCACCGGCCTGGCGCACCCGGCCGTTGACCAGCAGCGCCGCGCAGATATGACAGTTGCCGTTGCGGCAGCTCTGCGGGCAGTCGTAGCCCAGGCGTCGGGCTGCATCGAGGATGCGCTCGCCGCGTTCGACCTGGATCTGCGCCCCCGAGGGGTTGAAGGTGACCTTCATCAATCGATTCCCAGCTCGGCCCATAGCGCATCGACGCGCTGTTTGACCGCTTCATCCTGAACGATAGCCCGGCCCCACTCGCGCGTGGTTTCGCCCGGCCATTTATGGGTGGCATCCAGGCCCATCTTCGAACCCAGACCCGAGATCGGCGAGGCGAAGTCCAGGTAGTCGATCGGTGTGTTGTCGATCATCACAGTGTCGCGTTTAGGGTCCATGCGCGTGGTGATGGCCCAGATCACGTCGTTCCAGTCACGGGCGTTGATATCGTCGTCGGTGACGATGACGAACTTGGTGTACATAAACTGGCGCAGGAAGCTCCACACCCCGAGCATCACCCGCTTGGCATGGCCGGGGTACTGCTTCTTGATGGTCACCACCGCCAGGCGGTAGGAGCAGCCTTCCGGCGGCAGGTAGAAGTCGGTGATCTCGGGGAACTGCTTCTGCAGGATCGGCACGAACACCTCGTTCAGCGCCACGCCGAGAATCGCCGGCTCATCCGGCGGGCGGCCGGTATAGGTGCTGTGGTAGATCGGATCGCGGCGGCGGGTGATGCGCTCGACGGTGAACACCGGGAAGCTGTCCACTTCGTTGTAGTAGCCGGTGTGATCGCCATAGGGCCCTTCCGGCGCGGTCTCGCCCGGATGGATCACGCCTTCCAGCACGATCTCGGCGCTGGCCGGCACCTGCAGATCGCTGCCACGGGCCTTGACCAGTTCAGTCTTGTGCCCACGCAGCAGGCCGGCGAAGGCGTATTCGGACAGGCTATCCGGCACCGGCGTGACCGCGCCGAGAATGGTCGCAGGATCCGCGCCCAAAGCCACACACACCGGATAGGGACGATCCGGGTATTTCTGGCACCAGTCGCGGAAATCCAGGGCGCCGCCCCGGTGGCTGAGCCAGCGCATGATCAGCTTGTTGCGGCCAATCACCTGTTGGCGGTAGATACCGAGGTTCTGCCGTTCCTTGTTCGGCCCCTTGGTGATGGTCAGGCCCCAGGTGATCAACGGCGCCACATCGCCCGGCCAGCAGTGCTGGATCGGCAGCTTGGTCAGGTCGACGGCCTCGCCCTCTTCGATCACCTCCTGGCAGGGCGCATCCTTGAGCACCTTGGGCGCCATGCTCAGGACCTTCTTGAAGATCGGCAGCTTGTTCCAGGCGTCTTTCAGGCCCTTGGGCGGCTCCGGCTCCTTGAGAAAGGCCAGCAGCTTGCCGATTTCGCGCAGCTCGCTGACCTCCTCGGCGCCCATGCCCAGAGCCACCCGCTTGGGGGTGCCGAACAGATTGCCGAGCACTGGCGTGGTGAAGCCCGTGGGGTTCTCGAACAGCAACGCCGGACCGCCGCGGCGCAGGGTGCGGTCGCAGATTTCGGTCATCTCCAGCACCGGCGACACCGGGGTCTGGATGCGCTTGAGTTCACCGCGCTTTTCCAGCTCGCGGATAAAGTCGCGCAGGTCACGGTACTGCATGCTGGGACCTCATAGGGGGCGGACCAATCGGGGCGCAAAGTTTAGCGCCGAAGTCGGTCTTTCAGAAGGATGATGCAACGTCCAGATGCACAAAAGCCGGGCAAGCCCGGCCTTGTGGCGCAAAGCAGATGCTTACTTGCGCTTCATCGACAGGAAGAACTCTTCGTTGGTCTTGGTCGTCTTCAGCTTGTCGATCAGGAACTCGATGGCGGCGATTTCATCCATCGGGTGCAGCAGCTTGCGCAGAATCCAGATACGCGACAGCTCTTCCTCGCCGGTCAGCAACTCTTCGCGGCGGGTGCCGGAACGGTTGATATTGATGGCGGGGAATACGCGCTTCTCGGCGATGCGGCGGTCAAGGATCAGCTCCATGTTGCCGGTGCCTTTGAATTCCTCGTAGATCACCTCGTCCATTTTCGAGCCGGTTTCCACCAGCGCGGTGGCGAGGATGGTCAGCGAACCGCCTTCCTCGATATTGCGCGCAGCACCGAAGAAACGCTTGGGCTTCTCCAGGGCGTGGGCGTCGACACCACCGGTGAGCACCTTGCCGGAGCTGGGGATCACGGTGTTGTAAGCACGGGCCAGACGGGTGATGGAGTCGAGCAGAATGACCACATCCTTTTTGTGCTCGACCAGACGCTTGGCCTTCTCGATCACCATCTCGGCGACCTGCACGTGGCGGGTCGGCGGCTCGTCGAAGGTGGAGGCGACCACTTCGCCGCGCACGGTGCGCTGCATCTCGGTCACTTCTTCCGGGCGCTCGTCGATCAGCAGGACGATCAGGTGGCACTCGGGGTTGTTGCGGGTGATGTTGCTGGCGATGTTCTGCAGCATGATGGTCTTGCCCGCTTTCGGCGGGGCGACGATCAGGCCGCGCTGGCCCTTGCCGATCGGCGCGCAGAGGTCGATCACCCGGCCGGTGATGTCCTCGGTGGAGCCGTTACCGGCTTCCATGGTCAGGCGCTTGTTGGCGAACAGCGGCGTCAGGTTCTCGAACAGGATCTTGCTCTTGGCGTTCTCGGGGCGGTCGTAGTTGATGGTGTCGACCTTGAGCAACGCGAAGTAGCGCTCGCCGTCTTTCGGCGGGCGGATCTTGCCGACGATGGTGTCGCCGGTGCGCAGGTTGAAGCGGCGGATCTGGCTGGGCGAGACGTAGATATCGTCGGGGCCGGCCAGATAGGAGGCATCCGCAGAGCGGAGAAAGCCGAAACCGTCCTGGAGAATCTCCAGCACGCCATCACCGGAGATCTCTTCGCCACTTTTGGCATGCTTCTTCAGCAAGGCGAAGATGATGTCCTGCTTGCGCGAACGGGCCATGTTTTCCAGGCCCATCTGTTCGGCGAGTTCCAGCAGTTCGGTGATCGGCTTTTGCTTGAGTTCGGTCAGATTCATAGGAATGACATGATCATTTTAGGAGGGAAATAAGCTATTCAGCTTGGGAGGCCGCGCCGCTGAGATAGCGAAAGGTTCGCCAGCGGATTTCGAAGGTATTCGCGCAGGAACTGTCGGCGACGGCTTGCAGGGCGCTGCATAGAAAATACAGCGAGGCCGAATGTACCACCGGCTTTATTCGCACGTCCAGCCCTTAAGGTGAAAGTCACGTAGCGCCGGGTAAGGGCGGCCGACATACCCCCAGATATAAAAAATGGCCGGGAGCCATTTCTAACGTCGCTAGCGACGGCCCGAAGGGTGGCCGCCATGGATGGCGGGCCATAAAAAAGCCCC
This sequence comes from Pseudomonas xionganensis, assembly GCF_009763245.1. GTDB lineage: Bacteria > Pseudomonadota > Gammaproteobacteria > Pseudomonadales > Pseudomonadaceae > Aquipseudomonas > Aquipseudomonas xionganensis. The sequence goes on from NZ_WKJZ01000001.1 coordinate 158,853, forward strand.
GTGTTTTACGGGGCTTCTCGCACAGCCTGGACTCAGATATTGCTATCGAGGAAAGCGGCCAGTTGCGACTTGGACAGCGCACCGACCTTGGTGGCTTCGACATTGCCGTTCTTGAACAGCATCAGGGTCGGGATGCCGCGCACGCCGAACTTCGGCGGGGTTTCCTGGTTCTCGTCGATGTTCAGCTTGCACACCTTGAGCTTGCCCTGATAGTCCTTGGCGATCTCGTCCAGCACCGGGGCGATCATCTTGCACGGGCCGCACCACTCAGCCCAGTAGTCGACCAGAACCGGGCCGTCGGCCTGCAGCACGTCTTGCTCAAAGCTGGCGTCGCTGACGTTGGTGATGAATTCGCTCATGGACAGTCTCCGTAATCGGATGCAAAAAGATGGGCGCATCATAGCCCGGCTTGGGTCACACAGGAAGGCACCGGCCATTGAGCCTTTCTATGAGTGTCTGCAAACGTCGGATTGTCATAGCCCTGTGCGACAACGCAATGCGTTGGCGTGTCCGCCCTATCGTGGCAGGATGGCGCATCACGCATCGAGATCTCAGCACCATGGCCCATCCTTCCATCGACTCCTTTCCCATGATTGCCGCCATCGACCTGGGCTCGAACAGTTTTCATATGGTGCTGGCCAAGGCCGATCATGGCGAGATTCGCATTCTGGAGCGCCTGGGCGACAAGGTGCAGCTGGCCGCCGGTCTGGACGATGAGCGCATGCTCAGTGAGGAAGCCATGCAGCGTGGGCTCGATTGCCTGCGCCGCTTCGCCCAGCTGACCGCCAACCTGCCCGAAGGTGCGGTACGCATTGTCGGTACCAACGCCCTGCGCGAGGCGCGCAACCGCGCCGAGTTTATTCGCCGCGCCGAAGAATTGCTGTCCCATCAGGTGGAGGTGATCTCCGGGCGCGAGGAAGCGCGTCTGATCTACCTGGGCGTGTCCCACAGCATCGCCGATACCCCGGGCAAACGCCTGGTCACCGATATCGGCGGCGGCAGTACCGAGTTCATCATCGGCCAGCGCTTCGAGCCGTTGCTGCGCGAAAGTCTGCAGATGGGCTGCGTCAGCTTTACCCAGCGCTTCTTCCGCGACGGCAAGATCACCCCGGCGCGCTATGCCCAGGCCTACACCGCGGCGCGCCTGGAGATCATGGGCATCGAGCACGCCCTGCGCCGTCTCGGCTGGGAGGATGCGGTGGGCGCCTCGGGCACCATCAAGGCCATCGGCCTGGCCATCCAGGCCGCCGGGCTGGGCAGCGGCGAGGTCAATGCCGAGGGCCTGGCCTGGCTCAAGCGCAAGCTGTTCAAGATCGGCGAGACGGACAAGCTCGACCTCGACGGCATCAAGCCGGATCGCCGGGCCATCTTCCCCGCCGGCCTGGCCATTCTCGAAGCCATCTTCGACGCCTGTGCCATCGAGCGCATGAGCCACTCCGAAGGCGCCCTGCGCGAAGGGGTGCTGTATGACCTGATGGGTCGCCACCAGCACGAGGATGTGCGTGAGCGCACCCTGAGCTCGCTGATGGAGCGTTACCACGTTGACCTGGAGCAGGCCTCACGGGTGGAAAGCAAGGCGCTCTCGGCCCTGGACAAGGTCGCCGGCGACTGGCAACTGCAGGAGGACTGGCACCGTGAGCTGCTCAGCTGGGCGGCCAAGGTGCACGAAGTGGGGCTGGATATCGCCCACTATCAGTACCACAAGCACGGCGCCTACCTGATCGAACACTCGGACCTGGCCGGTTTCTCCCGCCAGGATCAGCAGATGCTGGCCCTGCTGGTGCGCGGTCACCGACGCAATATTCCCAAGGACAAGTTCGCCGAATTCGGCGCCGATGGCATCAAGCTGATCCGCCTGTGCGTGCTGCTGCGCTTTGCCATCCTCTTCCACCATATCCGTGGCGGTCAGGAAATGCCCCAGGTTCAGTTACTGGCCCGCGAGCAGAGCCTGGAAATCGTCTTCCCGGACAACTGGCTGGAAGCCAACCCCCTGACCCAGGCCGACTTCGTGCGCGAAGCAGACTGGCTCAAGCGGGTCGGTATCGAACTTAGCGTGCGCTAAGCCCGGGCCCGTAGGGTGCGCTATGCGCACCGGTAATTCCCCATGAGAGCTGGGTGCGCACGGCGCACCCTAGCCATTAGCGTACGCTGACCACAGGCGCGGTCAATTTCTCCAGCAGGCCGGCCTGGGCGCTGCGTGGGTTCTGGTTGCCGCTGGGGCTGCAGCGCACATAGCGACCATCGGGCTGCAGCAGCCAGGCCTGGGTGTTGTCGGTGAGGTAGCTTTCCAGCTCCTTCTTGACCCGCAGGATCAGCTTCTTGCCCTCCACCGGGAAGCAGGTCTCGACGCGCTTGTCGAGGTTGCGCTCCATCCAGTCGGCGCTGGACAGGTAGATCTTCTCCTCGCCGCCATTCAAGAAGTAGAACACCCGGGTGTGCTCCAGGAAGCGGCCGATGATCGAACGCACCTGGATATTGTGTGAGACCCCGGCAATACCCGGGCGCAGACAGCACATGCCGCGCACCACCAGGTCGATCTTCACCCCGGTCTGGCTGGCCTTGTACAGCGCACGGATGATCTTCGGATCGGTCAGCGAGTTGAACTTGGCGATGATATGCGCCGGCTTGCCTTCGGCCGCGGCGGCGGTTTCCTTGGCGATCAGGTCGAGCAGGGTCTTCTTCAGGGTGAAGGGCGCATGCAGCAGCTTCTTCATGCGCAGGGTCTTGCCCATGCCGATCAGCTGGCTGAACAGCTTGGAGACGTCCTCGCACAGGGCCACGTCGGCGGTCAGCAGGCTGTAGTCGGTGTACAGCTTGGCGTTGCCGGCGTGGTAGTTGCCGGTGCCGAGGTGGGCGTAGCGGACGATCTCGCCATTCTCGCGGCGCAGAATCAGCATCATCTTGGCGTGGGTCTTGAAGCCCACCACGCCGTAGATCACCACCGCGCCGGCCTGTTGCAGGCGGCTGGCCAGGGCCAGGTTGGATTCCTCGTCGAAACGCGCGCGCAGCTCGATCACCGCGGTGACCTCCTTGCCGTTGCGCGCCGCTTCCACCAGGGCATCGACGATCTCCGAGTTGGCCCCGGAGCGGTACAGGGTCTGTTTGATCGCCAGCACATGGGGGTCTTTCGCCGCCTGGCGCAGCAGGTCGACCACCGGGGTAAAGGACTCGAAGGGGTGCAGCAACAGGATGTCCTGCTTGCTGACCACACTAAAGATGTTCTCGGCGTTCTGCAGCAGCTTGGGGATCACCGGGGTGAACGGGGTGTATTGCAGATCCGCGTGGTTTTCCAGACCGGTGATGCTGAACAGACGGGTCAGGTTGACCGGGCCGTTGACCCGATACAGCTCGCTCTCGCTCAGGTTGAACTGCTTGAGCAGGTAATCCAGCAGCGGTCGCGGGCAGGTATCCACCACCTCCAGACGCACCGCGTCGCCGTAGCGCCGGCTGAATAGTTCGCCGCGCAGGGCGCGGGCCAGGTCTTCGACGTCCTCGGTATCCACCGACAGGTCGGCGTTACGGGTCAGACGGAACTGGTAGCAGCCCTTGACCTTCATGCCCTGGAACAGGTCATCGGCATGGGCGTGGATCATCGAGGAGAGGAACACATAGTTGTCCCCCGGGCCGCCGACTTCCTCCGGCACGCGGATGATGCGCGGCAGCAGGCGCGGCGCCGGGATGATGGCCAGACCGGAATCGCGGCCGAAGGCGTCGATACCTTCCAGCTCGACGATAAAGTTCAGACTCTTGTTCACCAGCAAGGGGAAGGGGTGGGTCGGGTCGAGGCCGATGGGGGTGATGATCGGCGCGATCTCGTCGCGGAAGTAGCGGCGCACCCAGGCCTTGAGCTTGGTGTTCCAGAAGCGTCGGCGGATAAAGTTGATGTGGTGTTTGGCCAGCGCCGGGAACAGGGTGTCGTTGAGGATGGCGTACTGGCGCTCCACCTGCTCATGGGCCAGCTCGGCCACCCGGGCCAGGGCCTGGTGCGGCTGCAGACCGTCGGCACCGGCCTGTTCGCGGGCGAAGTTGATCTGCTTCTTCAACCCGGCCACGCGGATTTCGAAGAACTCATCCAGGTTGCTGGAGAAGATCAGCAGAAACTTCAAACGTTCGAGCAGCGGGTAGGACTCGTCCAGCGCCTGCTCCAGCACGCGGATATTGAACTTCAGCTGGGACAGTTCACGGTGGATATACAGGCTGCTGTCGTCCAGGTTCGGCACCACCAGCGGAGCCGGTGGTGGCACCTCGACGGGCGGCGCCTCCACCGCCTCGACTGGCGGGGCCTCGTCCTGGGGCGCAAGCTGAGGCGGGTTATCCAATTCGCTGCTGAGTCCTTCGGTGTTCATCTGAGCTTCCCGGGGCCTACTGGCCCTGCTGTAACAGTTCGGCCGCGCGCACGGCGAAATAGGTGAGGATGCCATCGGCACCCGCGCGTTTAAAGGCGGTCAGGGACTCCAGAATCACCGCTTCGCTCAGCCAGCCATTCTGGATCGCGGCCATATGCATGGCGTACTCGCCGCTGACCTGGTAGACGAAGGTGGGCACCTTGTAGGCGTCCTTGACCCGCCAGAGGATATCCAGATAGGGCATGCCCGGCTTGACCATGACCATATCGGCGCCCTCGGCCAGGTCCGCCGCCACTTCGTGCAGGGCCTCGTCGCCGTTGGCCGGGTCCATCTGGTAGCTGGCCTTGTTGGCCTTGCCGAGGTTGGCGGCCGAGCCCACCGCATCGCGGAACGGCCCGTAGTAGGCGCTGGCGTACTTGGCCGAGTAGGCCATGATGCGCACATTGGGCTGTTCGGCCAGCTCCAGGGCCTCGCGGATGGCCTGTACGCGGCCGTCCATCATGTCCGAGGGCGCCACCACCTGGGCACCGGCCTCGGCATGGGACAGGGCCTGCTTGACCAGGGCATCGACGGTGATGTCGTTCAGTACATAGCCATTCTCATCGAGAATGCCGTCCTGACCATGGGTGGTGAAGGGATCCAGGGCCACATCGCTGATCAACCCCAGCTCGGGGAATTTCGCGCGCAGGGCGCGGATGGCGCGCTGGGCGATGCCGTCCGGGTTCCAGGCCTCGGCGCCATCCAGGGACTTTTTCTCCAGCGGCGTGACCGGAAACAGGGCCAGGGCCGGAATGCCCAGGGCCACCCACTTCTCGGCCTCGATCAGCAACTGGTCGATGGACAGACGCTCGACCCCGGGCATGGAGGCGATGGCTTCGCGGCGGTTTTCACCATCGAGGACGAACACCGGCAGGATCAGGTCATCGACGCTCAAGCGATGCTCACGCACCAGCCGCCGCGAGAACTCATCGCGACGATTGCGGCGCAGACGGGTGGCGGGGAACAGGCGATTGGCGGGGGTAAAGCTCACGACAGGCTCCAGAGCCCGGGTCGACGGGCAAGTGTGACAGTTATAGGCGCTCATTATGACCAAAGAATGACAGCGCACGACAGAACTGCGACGGCTTGCCGCAAGGTGCAGGCACAAGGCTGCACTGAATCGACCGGCGGCGCCAGGGTGGCGCCGCACGCGGGGAGCGCTTATGCCGGAACCGGCATCCGCCTGGGCGTCCACCACAACGCCAGCAGGCTCAGCAGGCTGTAAGCCAGCAGCAGCGGCCAGAACAGCGGCTGCGCGGCCAGCAGGCCCAGTTGCAGGGTCAGCCAGGCCAGCGGCAGGTTGAGGGCCAGGCGCAGCATCTCCAGGCGCCGGGCCTGGGGCCGGTTTTCCAGCCAGGCGCCGATCACATACAGGCCAAAGGCCATCCAGCCCAATCCCAGCAGCAGGGCCGGCAGGCTCAGGCCCTCGCCCACCGCCAGCAGGTAGGTGCCACCGAGCAGATAGACAGTGAACTGCAGGACTGCATACACCTTCTGCGCGCCACTGAGCGGCACCTCGAATTTGACGAACTGGCTGAGGTCGGCTTTGGCCTGGGGGTACTGGGCCGCCACATCGGCCGGGCGCCAGCCGGTGGGCATAAACCAGATGCGCAGCCTGTCCCACCAGGACTCGGCACGCACTGCGTCGCGCCACAGCGCCACATAGAACTGGGCATTGGCCCACAGTGGGTTCCAGCTGGCCAGGGGCGTGGTCACGCCGAAGATCACCGGTTCTTCATCCAGTTCTTCCTGAAAGGTGCCGAACAGCCGGTCCCAGAGGATAAATACCCCGCCGTAGTTGCGATCCATATAGACCGGGTTCTGCGCATGGTGCACCCGATGGTTGGACGGGGTGATAAAGACCCACTCCAGCCAGCCGAGCTTGGGCACATGGCGGGTATGCACCCAGAACTGATAAAGCAGATTCAGCGCACCCACCGTGAGAAACACCAGCGGCGGCACCCCGGCCAGGGCCATCGGCAGGTAGAAGATCCAGCCGAAGATAAAGCCGGTGCTGGTCTGACGCAGGGCGGTGGAGAGGTTGTAGTCCTCACTCTGGTGATGCACCGAGTGGGCCGCCCACAGCACGTTGCGCTCATGCCCCAGGCGGTGGTTCCAGTAGTAGCAGAAGTCATAGAAGACAAAGGCCACCAGCCACACCCAGAGGCTGTCGGCACTCAATTCAAAAAGCGCCAGCTGCTGCCAGGCCAGGGTATAGGCCACCAGGCCAACGACACGGGTCAGCAGGCCGCTGGTGGTGGACAGTACGCCGGCGCTGAGGCTGTTGATGGCATCGGCCAGACGGTAGGTGCTGACCCCGCGCCAGCGATCCACCAGCAGTTCCAGGGCGATCAGCAAAAAGAAGAAGGGCACGGCGTAAAGGATGTAATTCATAGTGGCGCCTGAACGTGATATTACTCAGCTCATACTAGCCCTGGCCTGTCACCGTCTCGCGACGCGGGATGCCACGACAGGGGGCATTTGACGACAACAGCTGGGCAGCCTGCCCAGACGAGCCGAGTGGCATGCGCACAGGAGCCTTTGATGAACAAGAACGTGGCGGTGATTCTTTCCGGCTGTGGTGTATACGACGGCGCGGAAATCCATGAGAGCGTGATCACCCTGCTGCGCCTCGACCAGCGCGGGGCCCAGGTGCAGTGCTTCGCCCCCAACGTGGCGCAGCTGCATGTGGTCGATCACTACAGCGGCGACGAGATGGACGAGACGCGCAATGTGCTGGTGGAGTCGGCGCGTATCGCCCGCGGCAAGATCAAGGACGTGCGCGAGCTGCATGTGGGCGACTTCGATGCACTGATCCTGCCCGGCGGCTTCGGCGTGGCGAAGAACCTCTCCGACTTCGCCATCGGCGGCGCCAATTGCACCGTGCAACCCGACGTGCTGGCGGCCACCCAGGCCTTCGTCAAGGCCGGCAAGCCGGTGGGCCTGATCTGCATCGCCCCGGCCCTGGCGGCGAAGATCTTCGGCGCCGGGGTGGTCTGCACCATCGGCAACGACCATGACACCGCCGCCGCCCTGACCCAGATGGGCGCCCAGCACCACGAATGCGAAGTCAGCGAAATCGTCGAAGACAGCGAGCGCAAGCTGGTGACCACCCCAGCCTATATGCTGGCCCAATCCATCAGCGAGGCAGCCTCGGGCATCAACAAGCTGGTGGATCGGGTGCTGGAGCTGACCCACCACGACTAGCTGGCGCTGAAGGCTATTTAGAGCTGGACGATTTCTCCGATTAGCCCCCTCTCCCCTTTGGGGAGAGGGCTAGGGAGAGGGGCAAGCCGCTTACGCGGACAGCCTGGACTAATAGCGGCCAGCCAGCAGGTTGTTTATGCCAATGGTCGTGGCACACCTGCCGCGGCCCTGGCCAAGCGCTGCGCCCTGCGGCAGTTTGATCGCCTCTCCCTCAGGATGCCGCCCCATGAGCACCACACCCGCCTTCGAGCCCGAACTGCAACAGGCCGTGGCCGCGTTCTTTCAGCGCATTCCCTTTAACCAGATGCTCGGCATCGAACTGGATGAGCTGAGCCTGGAGCGGGTGACCATGCACCTGCCGATGAAGCCCGAGCTGATCGGCAACTTCGTTCAGGGCATCCTGCATGGCGGGGTAATTTCCTCGCTGCTGGATGTGGCCGGTGGCGCCATGGCGCTGATCGGCGCCTTCGACAAGCACCAGCACCTGTCCGGCAGCGAACGCATGAGCCGGTTGTCCAAGCTCGGCACCATCGACCTGCGTATCGACTACCTGCGCCCCGGCCGCGGCCAGCGCTTTACCGCCACGGCCGTGCTGCTGCGCTCGGGCAACAAGGTGGCGGTGGTACGCAGCGAACTGCACAGCGACGACGGCACCCTGGTGGCGGTGGGCACCGGCACCTATCTGTGCGGCTAGCGCCGCTGCAGGCTCCGTAGGGTGGATGTCGCTCTTCACATCCACCACCACCCGGTGGAAAACGCTGCGCGGTTTTCCACCCTACGTGGACTGTGACATCTGACTAACGCATCAGCCGGGTCAGAATCCGATCTAGGGCATTGGCAAAGGCCTGGCGCTCCTTCTCGCCATAGGCGCCCTGGCCGCCGCCCATCTGGCCCTGTTCGCGCAGTTCGGTAAAGAGGTTACGGGTGGCCAGCTTGTCGGCCATATTGCCCTCGTCGAACTCCTTGCCCCGGGGGTCGAGGGCGGCCACGCCATTTTTCACCAGGCGCGCGGCCAGGGGCACGTCGCTGCAGATCACCAGCTCCCCCGGCACCGCCTGTTCGACCAGATGATCATCGGCCGCATCCGGGCCGCTGGGCACCACCACCAGGCGTACGCAGTTGTAGCTCGGCCGTGGCACCGCCTGCCCTGCCACCAGCACCACCTCGAAGCCGCGCTTCAGGGCAAACTTCACCACCTGATCCCGAGCGGCCCGGGGGCAGGCATCGGCATCGATCCAGACACGCATGGGTTAACGTTCCTCTCTGTTGAGCGGCTAGTATGCCCGAGCGAGGGTCAAACGAAGATGAGGTAAGAGCCCATGGACTTCTGGCAACGTATCGAGCAACCGGCCCAGGTGCTGATCTGCGGCGCCAGCCGTGGCATCGGTCTGGCCATGACCACGCAGTTGCTGGAACGCCCGGAGGTGGCAAAGGTCTTTGCCCTGGCCCGCCAGGTACAGGACAGCGCCGAACTGCAGCAGCTGGCCCGGCACCATGGCCCGCGTCTGCAGCTGCTGCCCTGCGATATTCGTGATGAAGCGGCGCTGGCCGAACTGGCCTCCCAGCTGCGCGAGCAGATCAGCCACCTGCACCTGCTGCTGTGCAGCGTCGGGATTCTGCACACGGACGCCGCCAAGGCGGAAAAGGGCCTGGCGCAGGTGGATCTGGCCGGACTGATGGCCAGCTTCCAGAGCAACTGCTTTGCTCCCATCCTGCTGCTCAAGCATCTGCTGCCGCTGCTGCGCGGTCGCCATCCGTGCACGGTGGCCATGCTTTCGGCGCGGGTCGGTTCGATTGGCGACAATCGCCTGGGCGGCTGGTACAGCTACCGCGCCAGCAAGGCCGCGCTGAACCAGTTGCTGCACACGGCGAGCATCGAATTGAAGCGCCTCAACCCGCAGAGCTGCGTGCTCAGCCTGCACCCCGGCACCACCGACACCGAGCTGTCGCGGCCCTTCCAGGCCAATGTCGCCGAGGACAAGCTGTTCAGCCCCGAGTACGCCGCCCGTTGCCTGCTGCAGCAGGTGGCGCACCATGGGCCGGAACAGAGCGGCAGCTTCTGGGCCTGGGACGGGCAGCCCATCCCCTGGTGAATCAGGCGGTGCGCCGCACCGTGGCCAGCAGGGCCGCCGCACCGATAAACAGCCCGCCGAAGGTGCGATTGAGCAGGCGCTGCTGCTGCGGCGAGCGCAGGGCACGCAGCACCCGGGCGGCCAGGCCGGTATAGCCGGCCATCACGATCAGATCGACCACCACCATGGTCAGGGCCATCAGCAGGTACTGGCTGAGCAGCGGCGCCTTGGGATCGAGAAACTGCGGCAGCACGGCGAGGATAAAGATGATCGCCTTGGGGTTGCTGGCATTCACCAGAAAGCCGCGCAACACCAGAGTCAGGGGCCGTCCCAGGGGACGCTCGCCATCGGCGGTGTTGATCTCGCCAGGCTTGGCGACCCACTGCTTCCAGCCCAGGTAGACCAGGTAGGCCACGCCAAACCACTTGATCAGATTGAAGGCCAGCTCCGAGGTCGCCAGCACCGCGCCCAGGCCGGCGGCCACCACGGCGATCTGCACCAGCAGGGCCAGCTGCAGGCCCAGGGCGTTCCAGTAGCCGCGCCAGAAACCGTATTGCAGGCCGGCACTCATGGAGGCGACCGCACCGGCACCGGGGGACAGGCTGATCACCCAACAGGCAACGAAAAAGGCAAGCCAGGTTTCCATGGCCATGACGCACTACCTCAACTAGGGGAATGAATAGGCAAGCCTACTCCTGACGCTGCAGGCTGGCGAGCCGCCTACGACTTATCGCCAGCGCCGTACCGACTTCTGGAAGAACAGGCTGTTGGGCACCTGCAGCAAGGCGCCGGCCGCTTCTTCGCTGACATCTTCCAGGGTGGTGTAGAACAGATTGATCGACAGCACCCGGCCCTTGACCCCAGGCTTGTCGGCACTCTCGATCACCTCCACGGTATCGCCCAGGCGGAACGGCCCCATGGTGAAGATCAGCAGCGCGCAGAACATGTTCGACAGCACGCTCCAGATGGCAAAGAAGGCCACCGCCGCCACGGCGGTAAAGCCGGTCAGGGCGGTCCACAGCACCGTGGCCGACACGCCCAGGCGCTCCAGCACCAGCATCAGCGCACTGCCGATGATCAGCCAGCGCAGAAAACCGCGCAGCGCCAGCAGGACTTCCGGCGGCAGCAGGCTGTAGCGCTGGCCCAGTCGGCTGATACCACGACTGAGCAGGCGCTGGGCCAGCCAGGCCAATAGCAGAATCAGCACAACCTGACCGGCGCGGATCAGCGGCTCAGGCCAGCCATCCAGCAGCTGCATCCACTCGCTCATTCGCTCTCCGCCAACTGCCGCTGCAGTTCTTCCAGCGTTTCCAGGGCCAGCATCCAGCGCTCTTCCAGATCGGCTTCACGGCTCTTCAGTCTGGCCTGTTCGGCCAGGGCATCGCGCAGTTCGTCCTTGCGCGCCGCCTCGTAGATCGCGCTATCGCCCAGGCGCGCTTCCACAGCCGCGAGTTTCTCGTGCAACTGGCCCAGCTCTTTTTCCAGCTTGTCGGCCTCGCGCTTGTGCGGCGCCAGTTGCTGGCGCAGCACGGCGGCGGCCTGGCGCTGGGCGCGCTTGTCGGTCTTGTCCGGGTTGCTCGGCGCAGTGGCAGCCGGCGTCTGGCGCAGACGGTAGTCCACCAGCCAGCGGGCGTAGTCGTCCAGGTCGCCATCGAAGGGCTGTACCCGGCCATCGGCCACCAGGAGAAACTCGTCGGTGGTGCTCTTGAGCAGATGACGGTCGTGGGACACCACCACCACCGCGCCGGAAAACTCCTGCAGGGCCATGGTCAGGGCCAGGCGCATTTCCAGATCCAGGTGGTTGGTCGGTTCGTCCAGCAGCAGCAGGTTGGGCTTGCCCCAGGCGATCAACGCCAGGGCCAGGCGCGCCTTTTCGCCACCGGAAAAATTCAGCACCGGCTCGTCGCAACGGGCGCCACGGAAATCGAAGCCACCGAGGAAATCGCGCAGGGTCTGCTCGCGCTCGGTTGGCGCCAGACGCTGGAAGTGCAGCAACGGGCTGGCCTTGTCATCCAGGGCATCGAGCTGATGCTGGGCGAAGTAGCCGACCACCAGGTTCTCGCCGCGCTGCAGATGGCCGCTGATGGGCTGCAACTCGGCCGCCAGGTTCTTGATCAGGGTCGACTTGCCGGCGCCATTGGGGCCGAGCAGACCCAGGCGGGTGCCAGGCACCAGGCTCAGCTTGACCTGCTCCAGCACCACCTTGTCGCCATAACCCAGGCGGCCTTCGCTGAGGCTGAGCAGCGGTGTGGACACCTTGTCCGCCTCGCGGAAGCTGAAGTCGAAGGGCGAGTCGACATGCGCCGCCGAAAGCTCCTCCATGCGTTCCAGGGCCTTGATCCGGCTCTGCGCCTGACGCGCCTTGGTGGCCTGGGCCTTGAAGCGGGCGATGTACTTTTCCATATGGGCGCGCTGCGCCTGTTGCTTCTCGTAGGCCTGCTGCTGCTGAGCCAGGCGCTCGGCGCGGGTGCGTTCGAAGGCGCTGTAGCCGCCGCGATAGAGGGTCAGCTTGCGCTGCTCGACATGCACCACATGGTCGACCACGGCATCGAGAAAGTCACGGTCGTGGGAGATCAGCAACAGGGTGCCGGGATAGCTCTGCAGCCAGCCTTCCAGCCAGAGAATGGCATCCAGATCCAGGTGGTTGGTCGGCTCGTCCAGCAGCAGCAGGTCGGAGGGACACATCAGCGCCTGGGCCAGGTTCAGGCGCATGCGCCAGCCACCGGAAAAGTCGCCGACCCGGCCATCCATCTGCGCACTGTCAAAACCCAGGCCGGCCAGCAGCTTGCGCGCCCGGGCATCGGCGCTGTAGCCGTCGAGGTTGTCCAGCTCATTGTGCAGACGGGCGATGGCGGCGCCGTCATGGGCGGCTTCAGCAGCGGCCAGTTCGGCCTGCACCCGGCGCAGCTGCACATCGCCATCGAGCACATAGTCCACCGCCTGGCGTTCTACCGCGTCCACTTCCTGGCGCATATGGGCAATGCGCCAGGTGGCGGGAATAAAGCAGTCGCCGCCATCGGCCGCCAGTTCGCCGCGCAGCAAGGCGAACAGGCTGGATTTGCCGGCACCATTGGCGCCGATCAGGCCGGCCTTGTGGCCGGGATGCAGGGTCAGCTCGGCATCTTCCAGCAAACGCTGGGGGCCACGCTGTAGAGTGAGGTTCTGGAGTCGGATCATAATGGCGGCGGAGTCTATCAGAGAGACTCATAACTTACTCGGGGAGCCACATGCCCAGCGACCTTTGGCGCTTTGCCCAGGAACTCTACCGCCAGCCCGGCGTGGAGGCGGCCTGCTTGCAGCTGCAGGGACAGGGGGCGGATGTCTGCCTGCTGCTCTGTGCCGCCTGGCTGGAGCGCCGGCAGATTGCCTGTGACGAAGCGCGGGCCGACGCACTGGATAAACTGGCCCGCCCCTGGCAGGCGCAGGTAGTCCTGCCGCTGCGCCAGCTGCGTCAGCAGTGGCGCGAGGCGGCTCGGGACGATAAGACGCTGGCGCGGCTGCGCGAGCAGATCAAGGTGATGGAACTGGACGCCGAGCGCGAGCAGTTGCAGCGCCTGGCGATATGCGCGCGGAACTGGTCTGGCGGCGACCAGGGCAGTGCAGGGTATTGGCTGGAAAGCCTGGCTCCCGCATCCGCTGATCGCGCCACGCTGCACAGATTGCGCAGCGCGGCGGTTCAACTGAGCGCTTAAACAGCGCTCGGAGGCGTGCTGCCATTGCTGGCGGCAGGAGCCGCAACGGCTTCGGCAGTCTTGGCCACCGCCGGCTTGGCGGCAGCAGGTTTGGCTGCCGGTTTTTTCGCAACAGGTTTAGCGGCGGGTTTGGCCGCAGGGGTTTTCGCCGCTGGCCTGGCTGCCGGTTTGGCAGCAGGCTTGCTCACTGCAGGCTTAGTCGCAGGCGCCTTCTGCACTGCGGGCTTGCTCGCTGCCTTGCTCGGCGCCGGACTGGCTGCGGCGGGCTTCTTCGCCGCAGGTTTGGCCGCGGGCTTGGCGGGCGCTTTGGCCATAGGCTTGGCGGGCGCCTTAACTGTAGGCGCAGCAGCCTTGCTGGCTGGTTTACGGGCTGCAGGCTTGGCTGGGGCCTTGCGCGCGGCCGGCTTGGCCTCGGGCTTGACCTGCAGGGCCTTGGCCGCACGGCTATCCAGGGCCTTGCTCACCGCTTCCTTGACCTTGCCCACACCCTGGGCCAGTTTCAGGCTTTCCTGGGCATCACGCTTGAGTTCGGCAATATAGTGACGCGTCTCGGTCTGACGCTCTTTCAGGGCGTCCAGCAACTCTTCAAGCTCAGCCACGGCGCTCTTGGCCTTGGCTTGCGCCTTGGCCTTGCCGGCCACGGCGGCATCCTGCAGCTGGGTGCGGGCCTTGTGCAGTTTTTCCTGGGCCTTGCCCCGTTGCTTTTCCAGTTTGGCCAGCAGTTTTTCGGCATCGATCAGAGCCCGTGAACAGGCATCCTCCAGATGTTCGAGCAGGCTGCTGGAAAGGTGCTGCAACAGATGCAGCGGGGTGCTGACAGACTTCTTCTTGCTGTTCTTGCTAGCCGACATGACGCGCCTCCTGGCGGGTGAAGATGGCTTCATACTAGACCGCCTTGGCGCAGCCTCGCTACCTCGTAGCAGCCACTGGAGGCTGGCATAATCGCCGCACCCCCGCCTGGAGAGCCCCCATGCCACGCCTTATTTTGCTGCTGTGCCTGCTCACCCCTCTGGCCCAGGCATCCGACGATGCTCATGACCTGGCCTACAGCCTGGGCGTGCGCCTGGGGGAGCGGCTGCGCGAGGAAGTACCGGACCTGCAACTGCAGGCCCTGCTCAAAGGCCTCGACCAGGCCTATCGCAAGGAACCGCTGCAACTGGATAACGCCCGCATCGACAGCCTGCTGGCCGAGCATGAGGCGCTGCTGGAGGGCGCTACGCAGCGCCACGAAAAAGCCAAGGCGGCGGAGCGACGCTTTCTCGCCAACGAGAAAGCCAAGGCCGGGGTCAGGGTGCTGGACAACGGTGTGCTGATGCAGCAGCTGCGTGCAGGCAGTGGCCCCAAGCCGAGTGCCAAGAGCCGTATTCGGGTACGTTATGTGGGCTTTCTCGCCGATGGCAGCCAGTTCGATGAGAGCCTGAGCCCGCAGTGGTTCAAGCTGGACAGCGTGATCGCCGGCTGGCGCAGCGCCTTGCCGAGCATGCCGCTGGGCGCCCACTGGCGCCTGGTGATTCCCTCATCCCAGGCCTACGGCGCCGAAGGGGCAGGTGATCTGATTCCGCCCCATTCGCCTCTGGTATTCGAGATCGAACTGCTCGATATCCGTAACTGAGAGAGACGCCTAAAGAGCCGGGGCAACCTGGTTCTGATGGGCGTTATGCAGCACCTCGATCAGGCAGTCTTCCAGCTCGAAGCGCTCATGCAGCAGCTGGCCGAGGCGCTTGAGCTCATCGAGCAGGGACACCGTGTCGCGGCAGTCACCGTTGTCGCAACGGTCGTTGAAGGCCAGCGCCACTTCGGTAATGACCTCGATCCGAGGGTAGATCTGCTTGGCCAGATCCAGGCCGCGCTGATCGTTGAAGGCCTTGGCTTCATTGGTCAGCTGCTCGTAGACCTCGAAATGCCCGGCGGACACATAGTCCACCAGAACTTCGCAGAAGCTCTGCAGGGCAGCGGCATTGGCGCTGGGGGCTTGTGGCGAGCTGTTGATGGCGGCATAGGCCTCGACCAGCTCCTTGCGTTCCTGCAGCCAGCGGTCGATCAGTTGGTGAACCCCACCCCAGCGTTCTTGTGCGTTCTGACAACTCTCAAGCATGGTGACCTCGCTTCCCTACTGCTATTTGTTTTATAGACCCGCGCAAGACGTTTTTTTGTCAGCTTATGCACGAGCTTGGGAAGAAAACCGTGGAACGGCAACTTTCCGGCGGTACCTGCGAGCCAGATTATGCCCGCGGGCCGGTGCCATCAAGACAGCTCCGGAGATAATTTCATACAAGCGTTTGATAGCACCGCCAGACGGCTTGAGCTGCGAGCGCCGGGCCAGCGGAGCGCGCAGCCCGGTCCCGCGCAGCAGGGTCCGGGCTGGCCATTCTCACGCGCCGGCCAGGCGCTGATCCAGAAGCGCCAGGCCTTGCTGGAAATACTGGTTACTGGCCTCCACCTCACCCTGTTGGGCGAGCAGACGGGCCAGTTCGACGCAGGTTTCCGGGTGGGGCTCGAAGGCCAGACTGCTTTCCAGATAACTGCGCGCCTTGCCCCACAGCTGGCTGTGTAGGCACAGCCGGCCCAGGGTCAGCAGCAGCCCGGCATCCTGCGGGTGGGCCTTGAGCCAGCCCTCGGCCAGCTGCAACTGGCGGTGCAGATCCTGGCCTCGCAGCAGGCCATAGAGACGCACCAGGGCGCTGTCGTACTGACGCTTCAGCGCCGCAGCCAGCAGACTCTCGGCCTCTGTTTCCGCACCCAGGCCGCGCAACTGCTCGGCGTATACCGCCAGGGTCGCGGGTTCCTGGCGCTGCGCGGTGGAGAGCTGTTGCCAGGCACTGCGCAGGGCCTGCAGCGCCTCGTCATGACCTTGCCCGCTGTTCAGCCCGATACTGCGCAGGCGGCCACGCCAGGCCTGGCGTTCCACCTCGGCCAGCTCGGCATCCCCCAGCAGGCGATGCTTGCGCAGCTCCGGCAGCAGGCCGAGCAGCCCCGACCAGTTCTGTTCCTGCAGATAGAGTTGCTGCAGCTGACGCAGCACCTGATGGTGTTGCGGGTGACGCTCGCGCATCACCTGCAGGGTTTCCTGGGCTTGCGCCGCCTGACCACGGGCCTGTTGCAGTTCGGCATGGGCCAGGGCGATGGCCAGCTCGGCCTTGGGCTGACGCGTGAGCGCCGCTTCCAGCAGCGCATCGCTTTCCTCGATCTGCCCGAGCTGCTGCGCCGCCCGCGCTGCGCCCAGGTAATACATCAACGGCTGCTCCTCGCTCTCGGCAGCCCGGCGCAGATGACGCAGGGCCTGAGCCCAACGCCCTTCGGCCAGGTCGACAAAGCCCAGAGCCGAGGCCAGGCGCACCCGCCGCGTGCGGTGCAGCCCCGACCAGGGATTGACCAGGCCAACCGAGGTCAGGCTCAGGCGCAGCATCAGTTTGAGCAGATACAGCAGCAGCCACAGGGCCAGCAGCAACGCCACGAACGCCCACAGGCTGGATTCGTAGCGAAAACCTTTGTAGGCCAGCAATACATAGCCTTTGTGTTCAGCAATGGCCAGGCCAAGCAGAGCCAGGGCCGCAGCCCCCAGCAACAGCAACAGCCAGAGAGAGGCACGCTTCATGGGCGGGCCTCCTGGCTTTCAGCATCACTGCCCAAAGCCTCGCGAGCCGATTGTTTGCGGGCAATATAGGCCTGCAACGCGACCAGGCTGTCGGCCAGATCGGGCACCTGCACCTCGATAGGGCGCTGGCGCAGCTCGTCGATACGCGCAGCCAGGGCGCGACTGTCCGGGTTCTCGGCATTGAAGTGGCCCTGCAGCACCTCGCTGGCCTGGCGCAGCGCCTGCTGATAGACCTCAGTGTGGCCATGCAGCGCCGCCCACTGGGCCTGCTCGAACGCCATGCTCAGGGCCAAACGGACCTGCCCCAGGCTCTGCCCGGCCAACAGTGGGCGAATCGTTTCAGCAGCATTGAAGTCCAGACGCACATAGCGGGACATCACCTCCAGCCATTCAGCCCACCAGCTGGTCGGCTCGCTGGCCGCCAGTTCCCCCAGCACCCCGCCGTCAGTCGCGAAGTTGGGGTTCAGCGGGTTGAGGCTGGCAGCCTGGTCGCGCAGCGCGCCCAGTTGCAGGAACAGCCCGGTACGATCCGGATCGAAGGTGGTGCGCAAGGCCTCCAGGCTCTTGGCCAGTTGCTCGCGCGCGGCAAAGGCGGCCGGATCGTCCTGGCTACGCAGAATTTCATCGGCGCCGGCGACCAGGGCCTCGGCGCTGTTGATATCCTGCAGCGCCGACAGACGCAGACTGGCCAGGCGCAACAGGTGCTCGGCCTCGGCCAGGCGCCAGTCCTGACGACTGGCACCCAGCACGCTTTCCAGACGCTGATTGAGCAGCTGCTGATCGCCCTGCAGCTGGCTCAGCAGACGCCGCTGGCTGTCCAGTTCGGTGGCCGGCGGCAACTGCTGCACGCGCTGCTCCAGCACCTGGCTGGCTTGCCCGAGGCTGGCCGTCTGCCCCATGAGCTGCTGCAGCTGCTCAAGCTGTTGCTGCTCGCGCTGCTGCAGCCCCTGCAGCTGCCACAAGCCCCAGGCGCCGGCAGCGGCACCCGCCGCACCGACCAGCAAGGCGCAGAAGGCCAGGCCGTTACCCCGTGCCTTGGGCGGGCGAGGCGCGCTGGGCGGACTGACTGGGGTTGAAGACGTGCTATCCGTTACGGACTGTTGTTGTTCCTGAGGGGGAGTCGCTTCGCTCACAGATCCATCCTTTGCGTCAGAGGTCGGGGGCAGCCTGCATCTGCAACGCCGCCAACAAGGCCGCGGCGCTGGCGCCGCGACAGTCCACAACAGAGTGCGCGCCTGCGGCTCGGGCCATCTCGGCCACCCGCGGGCTGGGTACAAACAAGGGTAGACGGGCCAGGGCCGGCCAGTCCATGCCTGCCAGTTGCTGCAAATGGGCCAGGCCCTGTCCACTGCTGACCACCAGACCGTTCAGGCGTTCAGCTCGAACCCGTTCGACCAGGGTGCCCGCCGGGTAATCCGGCAGCCGGCGGCGATACAGTGGCAGGTAATCAACCTGCACACCTTGGCCGCGCAAGCGCTCGGCGAGTAATTCTCGGCCACTGTCAGCACGCAGGATCAGCACCCTGGGACTGGGCGCGGCAGCCAGGCATTGCTGCAATTGCGGCAGGGCCAGCAGGGCTTCGCTGTCATCCCCCTGCGCCGGGCAGTGCACGCTCAGACCATGCTCACGGAGGATCTGTGCAGTGGCTGTACCGACACTAAACCAGTGCAGCGTGGCCGGCAGCTGCGGCCAGTCTCGCGCGATCCGGGCCAGACCCAGGCGCGCCGCTGGTTTGCTCACCACGATGACTGCGCAATAGCGCTGCAGCTGCTGCACCAGGGCCTGCTGCTCGGCGCTCTCGGCCAGGGCTTCGATGGCCAACAGCGGCAGGCAGCTACTGGCAATACCCTGCTCGGCCAACTGCCGGGCCAGCGCCACACACTCGTCGGCGGGGCGCGTCAGCAGCAGGCGCCAGGCTGTCACTCGGCAGCCGCCTCGCCATACACCGCCTGCAATATGGCGGCCGCGCCCTGGGCCAGCAGCGCCTCGGCCACCGCCACGCCGAGGGCTTCGGCCTGGGCCACCGGGGCACGTTGTTCGGCGCGCAGCAGCTGGCTGCCATCGGGCTGGCCGACCAGGCCGCGCAGCCACAGCTGCTCGCCTTCGAGCAGGGCGTAACAGGCGATCGGCACCTGACAGCCGCCATTGAGGTGCTTGTTCAGCGCCCGCTCGGCGATCACCCGCTGTGCCGTGTCGTGATGGTGCAGGGGCGCCAGCAGGGCATGAATTTCGCTGTCGGCGCTGCGGCATTCGATGCCCACCGCGCCCTGGCCGCCGGCTGGCAGGCTGTCCTCGGCACTGATCGAGCTGCGGATGCGCGCCTCGAAACCCAGGCGGATCAGGCCGGCGGCGGCGAGGATGATGGCGTCGTAGTCGCCGGCATCCAGCTTGGCCAGGCGGGTGTTGACGTTGCCGCGCAGGAACTGGATCTTCAGGTCGGGCCGACGCGCCAGCAGCTGGGCCTGGCGGCGCAGGCTGGAGGTACCGACCACCGCGCCTGCGGGCAGCTCATCGAGGCTCGCATAGGTGTTGGAAACAAAGGCATCGCGCGGGTCTTCGCGCTCGCAGATGCAGTACAGGCCCAGGCCTTCGGGGAAGTCCATGGGCACATCCTTCATCGAGTGCACGGCGATATCGGCCTCGCCTTCGAGCAGGGCGGTTTCCAGTTCCTTGACGAACAGGCCCTTGCCACCGATCTTCGCCAGCGGCGCGTCGAGCAGCTTGTCGCCGCGACTGACCATGGGCACCAGGCTGACCTTGAGGCCAGGGTGGGCCTGCTCCAGGCGGGCTTTGACGTGTTCGGCCTGCCACAGGGCCAGGGCGCTTTTACGGGTGGCGATACGGATTTCGCGGGACATGGGCAATTCCAGAAGACGAACTGCCGGGGATAATAACAGGCTGGCCGGTCTGTAGCCCGGCGCTGAACCAGGCCACAGGACAAGCCGTCAGAGGTTCTGCATCAGCCTGCGCACCCCGGCCACATGCCGGCGGCTGACGATCAGGGCTTCCTCGTCCATGCCCTTGAGGTACAGCTGGAAGTGCCCCAGCGGCGTGCGCTGCAGACGCTCGATACGCTCGCGGGCCACCAGGGCGTTGCGGTGGATGCGCACGAAACGATCGCCGAACTCGTCTTCCAGGGCTTTCAGCGGTTCATCCAGCAGCACTTCGCCGCCGCTGTGACGCAGGGTCACGTACTTGTGATCGGCGATAAAGTAGATCACCTGATCCAGCGGAATCAGCTCGATACCCTTGCGCGTGCGGGCACTGATATGGCTGCGCGGGCCACCGCCACTGTCGCCGGCAGGCCGGGTCAGGGCGGCCAGCTGGACCCGATTGGGACGCTCGGCCTTCTTTAACGCTTCGCTGAGGTTCTCGGTGCGCACCGGTTTGACCAGATAACCCACGGCACTGACCTTGAAGGCCTCCAGGGCGAATTCATCATGGGCGGTGCAGAAGATCACTGCCGGCGGCGCCTCACGCTCACACAGCTTGGCCGCCACCTGCAGGCCATCCAGGCCGGGCATGCGGATATCCAGCAGCACCACATCCGGTTTCAGGCTCTCGATCAGGCTCAGGGCCTCTTCGCCATTGCTGGCTGCCGGCTCCAGGACTCGATAGCCATCGAGCTCACCCACCATACGGCTGAGGCGCTCGCGGGCCAGGGGTTCGTCATCGACAATCAGGACATTCATATTGCGCTGGCTTCCTGCATGGGTCTGGCACAAGGATAGCTTAGACAGGTGAAGTGGCGACCGTCACGGCGCTCTACGCTGAGACTGGCCCGCGCGCCGAAAAGTGCCACCAAGCGCGCATCGATATTGTTCAGCGCCTGATGGGTACCGCCGGAAGACGGCGGCTCAGCAGGTGGGTCATAAGGATTACTCACGCACAAATGGAACACCCCCTTGTCATAACGCGCCTCGACCCTGACCAGCCCCCCTTCGATGCGCGGCGCAATGCCGTAGATCAGGGCGTTTTCCAGCAGGGGTTGCAGCGTCAGTTGCGGAATCGGCAGATCGTCCGGCACATCGACAACCTCCCACTGCAACTGTAGCCGCTCGCCGAGCCGATAGCGCTCAATCGACAAATATCGTTGTGCCAGCTCCAGCTCCTCGCGCCAGGGCACCAGGCTGCCGGGCTTGGCCAGGCTGGCGCGGAACAGGTCGGACAGATCCAGCACCGCCTGCTCGGCCTTGGCCGGATCGACCACCACCAGGCTGGCGATGCTGTTCAGGCTGTTGAACAGGAAATGCGGACGGATGCGCGCCTGCAAGGATTCGATACGGGCGCGCAGCTCGGCCTGCTCCTGCCGCCGCCACTGGCTCTGCAGGTAGAAATAGCGCAGCAACAGGGCCGACATGATCAGGCTGATCAGGGCATGGCGCAGGTACAGGTTCATCTCCCCGGCACGCGGCAACGGCCCGCCCAGCTGGTAGTACTCGGCCACCACGGTACAGGCCAGGGTCAGCCCCACCACCACGGTGCTGCAGATGGTTCCGGCCAGGGCCGCCGGCAGGCGCGCCAGCAAGGGGCGCAGGCGACACAGCAGCGCGGCTGAGAGCAGCACGATCCACTGCACAAACAGCGAGGTCAGGGCCAGGCGCACCCAGTCGAAACCGCTCAGCATGGGCTCGGCCAGCACCAGCACCAGCACCAGC
The DNA here is from genome assembly GCF_009763245.1 of Pseudomonas xionganensis. Taxonomy (GTDB): domain Bacteria; phylum Pseudomonadota; class Gammaproteobacteria; order Pseudomonadales; family Pseudomonadaceae; genus Aquipseudomonas; species Aquipseudomonas xionganensis. Next base: position 180,462 of record NZ_WKJZ01000001.1, read on the forward strand.
AATTCGGCCAGCAAGACCATGCTGAGCAGAGCCTCGGGCTCGCACAGTTCGGGGACGAAGAAATCGTCGACAGCGGTGACCGGGTCTACAGCGGCGGGGGATTTTCTTGTTTTCATCCATGCAGTGTCCGTGGGGCCCGCCGCGGCCGCAAGCCGATGACCTGCAGGCGGGCAAAAATAAGCAGCGAAATGCAGCCAGGGCAGCAGAAATGTGATCTAGGCAGCAGTCGCCCCCCGACAAAGCGACGCGGCGACTTTGCCGTGCAGCCTGTTATTATCCGCACACTTTTCCGTCTTGCTGGCCGCTGTGCCAGCCCGTTTTTGCGCACCAGCCGAGTGAAGCCCATGAGCACTGAAAAAACCAACCAATCCTGGGGCGGCCGCTTCAGCGAACCTGTCGATGCCTTTGTCGCCCGCTTTACCGCCTCGGTGGAATTCGACAAGCGCCTGTATCGCCACGACATCATGGGCTCCATCGCCCATGCCACCATGCTGGCCAAGGTCGGCGTGCTCACAGGCGACGAGCGCGATGCCATCATCGAGGGCCTCTCGCAGATCCAGGGCGAGATCGAAGCCGGTCAGTTCGACTGGCGCGTCGACCTGGAAGATGTGCACATGAACATCGAGGCGCGCCTGACCGACCGCATCGGCGTCACCGGCAAGAAGCTGCACACCGGCCGCAGCCGCAACGACCAGGTGGCCACCGACATCCGCCTGTGGCTGCGCGACGAGATCGATCTGATCCTGGCCGAGATCACCCGCCTGCAGCAGGGCCTGCTGGGCCTGGCGGAAGCCGAGGCGGACACCATCATGCCGGGCTTCACCCATCTGCAGACCGCCCAGCCGGTGACCTTTGGCCACCACCTGCTGGCCTGGTTCGAGATGCTCAGCCGCGACTACGAGCGCCTGGTGGATTGCCGCAAGCGCACCAACCGCATGCCCCTGGGCTCGGCGGCCCTGGCCGGCACCACCTACCCGATCCAGCGCGAAATCACTGCCGAGCTGCTGGGCTTCGATGCCGTGGGCGGCAACTCCCTGGACGGTGTTTCGGATCGCGACTTCGCCATCGAATTCTGCGCCGCCGCCTCGCTGGCGATGATGCACCTGTCGCGCTTCTCCGAAGAGCTGGTGCTGTGGACCAGCGCCCAGTTCCAGTTTATCGACCTGCCGGATCGCTTCTGCACCGGCAGCTCGATCATGCCGCAGAAGAAGAACCCCGATGTGCCCGAGCTGGTACGTGGCAAGACCGGCCGGGTATTCGGCGCCCTGACTGGCCTGCTGACCCTGATGAAGGGCCAGCCGCTGGCCTACAACAAGGACAACCAGGAAGACAAGGAGCCGCTGTTCGACGCCGCCGACACCCTGCGCGATTCGCTGCGGGCGTTTGCCGACATGGTGCCGGCGATCAAACCCAAGCGCGAAATCATGCGCGAGGCGGCGCTGCGCGGCTTCTCCACCGCCACGGATCTCGCCGACTATCTGGTGCGCAAGGGCCTGCCGTTCCGTGATTGCCACGAGATCGTCGGCCACGCAGTGAAGTACGGCGTGGACAGCGGCAAGGATCTGGCCGAGATGAGCCTGGACGAGCTGCGCCAGTTCAGCGATCAGATCGAGCAGGACGTGTTCGCCGTACTGACCCTGGAAGGCTCGGTGAATGCCCGCGACCATATCGGCGGCACCGCGCCGAACCAGGTGCGCGCCGCCGTGGCGCGTGGCCGCGAGCTGCTGGCCAGCCGCTAACCCGCTGCGCAGATCAGGGCCGGTCCATGCCACCGGCCCGCTGCCCGGCACCCAAGCAAGAGTCGCCATGCCCGCCATTGTGCTTCTGTTCTGCCTGCTGTTCAGCAGCCTTGCCTGGGCCGACCGCAACTGCTCCCATGCCTACCGCGTGGGCATCTCGCAGATCGGCTACAGCTACTACCTGCTGGATGACGGCACACCGGCCGGCTCCTCCTTCGATTTCTACGAAGAGCTTGGGCGCCGCAGCGGCTGCACCTTCCAGCTCTGGCCGCTGCCACGCATGCGCGCCTGGCATGACGCCGGCATGCAGCAACTGGACATCGTCTCGCCCACCATCCGCACCGCCGAGCGCGACCGCCAGGGCGTGTTTATCGAATACTTCAAGAACCGCAACGATATCCTGCTCGACCGCCGCCACGGCGCCCACATCGACAGCCTGGAACAGTTGCTGGCCGACCCGCGCATCACCATCGGCCTGATCCGCGGTCACTCCAACGGCCCCTATTTCGACCAGCGCCTGGCCCCGCTGCAGGCCCAGCAGCGCATCCAGCTGGCCAACACGGCGCAGATGCTGTTCCGCCAGCTGCAGGCCGGGCGTATCCAGGCCACGATAATGACCGCCGGCATCTACCAGAAGGAACTGGACGACCTGGCCTTGGGCGAGCAGCTGCGCATTATCCAGGTGCCGGAGTCGGATGCCTTCAGCGTCGGCCTGTACCTCTCGCGCCTGACCCTGGACCAGCCCAGCATCGACTGGCTAAGCCTGCATATCCGCGCCATGCTTGCCGACGGCACCCTGCGCCGGCTGCTCGGCCGGCGCCATGGCAAGAGCCTGACCGAGCGCTATTACCAGCCCACACCCAGCCCTGCAGCAGACGAGGCACCATGAGCGAACACGACGACGAAGACTTTGCCGAAGCCACCCTGATCCAGGCCGTGGAAAACCAGCTGGCCGCTGGCGAGCCGGCCTGTGTCCAGGCCGTACTGAACAAGCTGAGCCTGGTCGGCTATGCCCGCGAGGACAGCCTGGAGATGATGGCCCTGGTGCTGGCCGACGAGATCGACTGCATGCTGCGTGAAGACCGCCCCTTTGACGCCGCCCGCTACGAACGCGGTCTGCGCGCCCTGCCGCAGCTGCCCGAAGGGAGCGAATAGGCCCCGGCAAACAGGCGGGTGACTCACACTGCGAGACAAACCCCGGGCAGCGACTACACTGCCCCTATCCCCGCCGCACAACTAGGAGCCGCCATGGCCTTTTCCCCCGAGCTGATTGCCGAACTGGAAATTCTCGCCCTGTTTGACCTGGGCAATACCCAGGAGGGGCTCAAGGTGCACCACAGCGCCGCCCCCAGCGCCATTGCCGCCACCCAGCGCCTGCATGACAAGGGCCTGATCACCCTGGCCGATGGTGGCTACCTGACCAGCCTGGGCCGCGATGCCGCCGAGCATGCGCAAGGCCTGCTGACCATCCTCAAGGTAGGCGAAGCCGTCTGAAGACAAGCGCTGATCCCGCCTGGCGGCGCAAATACGGCACCAGGCGGGGCAAAAACCGGCGCAAGATGATCCACCCGCGCGGCCACCTTGTCGTAAGCTTGCGAGCAACAGACGACAGAGCCCAGTCATGAGTCGCTCCCAGGAAATCCGCCCCGATATTGACGAAGGCATCGACCGCAAGGTGCTGGCGCAATTGCGGGCGCGTTTTCTCAAGGTCAACAGCGGGCGCCTGCAGCGCGCCATGCAGGCCCTGTCCACGCGCCAGCAGCTGGTGCTGAAGTTGCTGCCGCTGCTGCTGCACGTCAATCATCCGCTGCTGCCTGGCTACGTCTCGGGTGCCACCCCGGCCGGGCTGAGCGGCTTCGAGCCGGATGATGAACTGCTCGCCGAGGTGCAGCGCCTGACCCGCTCCTTCGCCTACAAGCCCTACCGCGGCAAGCAGGCCCTGCCCCTGCATGGTCTGTTCCTGATGGGCAGCCTGGGCACCGTGGCCCAGGCCGAGCAGAGCGACATGGACATGTGGCTGTGCCATGCCGCCAACCTCAGCGCCCAGGCGCTGGCCGAGCTGCAGAAGAAATGCACCCTGCTGGAGAACTGGGCCGCCACCCTGGGCGCCGAGGCGCACTTTTTCCTGATCGATCCCGAGCGCTTTACCCAGGGCGCCCGGGACGCCCGTCTGACCTCCGACGACTGCGGCACCACCCAGCACTATCTGCTGCTCGACGAGTTCTATCGCACCGCCATCTGGCTGGCCGGACGCACCCCGCTGTGGTGGCTGGTGCCGGTCTACGAGGAACAACGCTACGAGCACTACACCAGCACCCTGCTGGCCAAGCGCTTTATCCGTGCCGAGGACGTGCTCGACCTCGGCCATCTGGCGCGCATCCCGCCCGAGGAGTTTATCGGCGCCGGCATGTGGCAGCTGTACAAGGGCATCGAGTCGCCCTACAAGTCGGTGCTCAAGCTGCTGCTGACCGAGGTCTACGCCAGCGAGCACCCCAGGGTTCACTGCCTGTCGCTGCGCTACAAGCAGGCGGTGTTCGCCAACCAGCTGGATGTCGATGAGCTCGACCCCTATGTGGTGGTGTACCGGCGCCTGGAGGAATACCTCAAGGCCCGCGGCGAGCATGAGCGCCTGGAGCTGATCCGTCGTTGCCTGTACCTCAAGGTGGACAAGAAACTCAGCCGCCCGCCGCGCAACAACCGCAAGAGCTGGCAACGTCTGCTGCTGGAACGCCTGACCCGTGACTGGAACTGGGATGCCCGCCAGCTGGCCATGCTCGACAGCCGCAGCCAGTGGAAGGTGCGCCAGGTCAGCAGCGAACGGCGCATGCTGGTCAACGAGCTGACCTACAGCTACCGCTTTCTCTCCGCCTTCGCCCGCAGCGAACAGGCCGGCACCTCGCTCAACAGCCGCGACCTCGGCGTGCTGGGCCGGCGCCTGTATGCCGCCTTCGAGCGCAAGGCCGGCAAGGTGGAATTTATCAACCCGGGCATCGCCCCGGACCTGGCCGAAGATGTCCTAACCCTGGCCCGCACGGCCAGCCCGGAGGCCCCCGAGGAACACCAGTGGGCCCTGTACAACGGCACCATCGCCGCCCAGGATCTGGAAGACTTCGCTCCACTCAAGCGGGCCCGCGAACTGATCGAGCTGCTCGCCTGGTGCCAGCGCAACGGCGTGATCGACGCCAGCACGCGCCTGTCGCTACACCCGGGCGCCAGCGACCTCAACGACTTCGAACTGACCAATCTGCTGGCCAGCCTGCAGCAGGTCATCCCCACCCCCCTGCCTGCGGTGGACGAAACCGCCCTGCAGCGCGCCAGCGCGCCCAGGGAAGTCCTGCTGCTGGTCAATGTCGGGCTCGACCCGCTCAAGCAGTTCAGCCAGCTCAATGTGCATATGACCACCGAACGGGTCGACGCCCTGGGCTATTCCGGGGTGCGCGAGAACCTGATCCAGACCCTCGATCAGGTCAGCCTGAACAGCTGGAACGAACTGCTGGTCAGCCGCTACGACGGCCCCAATGCCCTGCTCGACTGCCTGCAGGACTTCCTCAACAGCCTCCCGCCGGGCGGTCAGCTGCCCCGGCTGCAGGTACGCTGCTTCTGCCGTAACCGCGCCACGGCGATTGCCGAACGGGTCGAGGAACTCTTTCGCGAAACCCTGAGCAGCTTCCAGGCCGGCCAGCTCAACCGCTACCTGCTGCGCATCCGCCAGCACTATCACCTGCTGGAGCTGGTGCCGGGGCGGGTGCGCCATCACGCGCTCAAGGATCTGCCGGCACTGATCGAACACCTGGGTCAGGACCAGCCACGCTACAGCGAGCTGCGCCTGGATCGCAGTGCCCTGGAGGGCGAGGATCTGGCGCTGATCCTGCCCATGGGCCAGCCCAACTGCATCCAGGTGTTCTATCGCCTGCATGAGCACAACGCCCTGGCGGAAATCAGCGTGCTGGACGAACACAACGGTCTGTGGCGCCAGCAGGTACCGTTCCGTGACGAACAGAGCCTGCTCACGCCGCTGCAGCGCTTTCTGCAGTCGGTGCTGTACCGACGCAACGCCCTGCTGCCCCTGGACAGTCCGGAAAGCGCGCAGAGTCTGGATATTCTCTATTACCAGGTGCAGCCCGACGCGCCGCTACGGGCGCAACGTCTGGAACGACGCCCGGCGCCCAGCGCACCGATCAGCCACCCCTTCTATGACGTGCAGGTGATCGTCGAGCCGGTGGCCGGGCGGCGCGCCCATATCACCCTGTACTGCAACCATCGGGAATTTTCCGAGCTGGAATATGCCGGCGACCTCTACGCCGCCGTGGCCGAGCATATCCTCGCCCAGCGCTCGGGCGGTGGCCGCTACCCCTGCTATATCACCGACCTGGACCTGTCCGCGGTGCTGGGCGAGGGTCAGGCGCAGACGGTGCACTACCTGCGCTACAAGAGCCGACTGGAAGAAGCGCTGAATCATGCCCTTCAGCAGGCCTGATCAGTTGGCCGGCTGGCTGTACTCGCCCGCCGCTTCCGGCTGATATTCCACCGCCAGCAGGGTCAGCTTGAGCTGCTTGCCGCCGGGGGCCGGCCAGTCGATATGCTGGCCCACCGACAGGCCCAGCAGGGCACTGCCCACCGGGGCGAGGATCGACACCTTGCCTTCACCGCCGGCATCCTGGGGGTAGACCAGGGTCAGGTGGTAGTCCTTGCCGCTGCTCTCCTCGCGGCAATGCACCCGCGAGTTCATCGTCACCACCCCGGCCGGCACCTCGTTGTGCCCCACCACCTCGGCGCGATCCAGTTCGGCCTGCAGGGCGATGGCGCCCGGGCCGTGATCGTCCAGGCTGTCGAGCAGGTGCTCAAGACGCTGCAGGTCGAGACGGGTGATGGTGATCGAGGGTGCGCTGGTCATGGTGCGTGCATATCTCCTAAGCAGTAGGTAGCCAACAAGGCTTTTGCCACCGATGAAAAAAGCAAAACCCCATCACGAAGATGGGGTTTTGCCGGTGTTACAGCGACCCTAACACAGCCACTCAAATAAACAAGACCGCCGGGTCATGAGGCTTTGCCACGCCGCTCCTGACGGGCCTGGGCGGCGGCGCAGATGGCCCGCTTGCCGGCACCATCGGCCTTGCCCCAGGCCAGTATCTCCGCAAGGGAGCGGCCGCAACCCAGGCAGATATCCTGCTCGTCCAGGCAGCACTGGCGGCGACAGGGTGAAGCCACCGTGTCGGTCGACTCAGAGTTCGTCGAATTCAAGATCGGCACCCGACTGTTCCAGGGTGATGCGCGCCAGCATCTCGCCCAGCTGCTCGTCGCTGCTGTCGCAGATCCAGCGCTCGCTGGCCTGGTCGTAATCGAAATGAAAGCCCCCGGAACGCGCCGCCAGCCACAGCTGACGCAGCGGCTCCTGACGGCTGAAGATCAGCTGAGTGCCATTTTCAAAACGCACCGTCAGCACCCCGCCGGAGTTTTCCAGATCCAGGTCCAGATCGCTGTCATCGAAGATGTCTTCCACCGCCTGCTGGGTGGCATCGACCAGATCGTGGAACCGCGCTTCACTCAAACTCATTCAGACTTACCTCAAAAAAAATCAGCGACTACAAAAGTCTCGAATATCTGACGCTATGAAAGCGTGACGAGCGACGGTTAGGCAAGGCGCAAGTAGGCGAGGAAGCGGAGTGTACGTCTGTACATGAGCAAAACTCGCTTCACTCGCCCTACGGGCCGCGCTGAAGCGCGTTAGCCACAAGTGGCTTTCCGCGCCTGCTTGCAACGCGGCATAACCGAGCGCAGTAGCTTTCATAACGTCAGATGGCGCCGGTATTCGCCGGGGCTCTGCCCGGTCCAGCGGCGAAAGGCACGGGCCAGGGAGCCGGGCTCGCTGAAGCCGACCAGAAAGGCGATCTCCGCCAGTTCCAGGGCCGGGTCACGCAGGTAATGCAGCACCAGTTGCTGGCGGGTTTCGTCCACCAGCTGGTTGAAGGATAACCCGGCTTCGCGCAAACGCCGCTGCAGGGTACGCGGACTCAGGGCCAGGCGCGCGGCAATCTGCTGCAGATCCGCCCCGGCTTCCGGCAACTGCCGGGCCAGTTCCAGGCGCGCCCGGTCCAGCACGCTATGGCCCTGCTGGATCTCGACCAGCAGGCGATCGGCATAGGCATCCAGCATCAGCCGCACCTGGGCATCGGCCTGACCCAGGGGCGTGGTCAGCAAACGCCTGGGGAACACCAGGGCATTGTCGGCCTGGCCGAACAGCACCGGGCAGCGAAAGATGCGCTGATGCTCGGTGATATCGGCCGGCGCCGGGTGCTGGAAACGCACCTCGGTGGGCGGAATATCCAGACCGCTGATCCAGTGACCGAAGGTCACCCAGGCCGCCAGGGTTTCCTCGCTGAGCTGGCGCTGCTGCTGCGCCAGCAGCGGCTGCCAGCTGTGCGCGACCTGGGGCTCCAGACCTGCCCGGGGCGGCTCGTCGGCCAGGTCGACGCGACCCAGGTTACCCACCAGGGCAGCATAGCGGGCCTGGCGATGCAGGGCGTCGGCCAGGGTCGCGCAACTCATGATCAGGTAGCCGAGCACGCCGTAATAACCGGGGCGCACCGCCTCGCCCAGGTGCAGGCCGAGGCAGTCGTCGCCGGTCAGCTTTACGCCCAGGCCGAGCAACTCCAGGTAGGCGCTGGCGGCGATACGCTGATCGCGCTGGGCCAGAATCTGCGGGCTGAGCTGCACCCTGGCCAGCAGGGCCTGGCTGTCGAGGCCCTGGCGCCCGAGGTAATCCAGCAATCCCTGCAGGTAGGCAACCGATACCGAGCTGCCCAGGGGGGCGGGGTGTTCCATGCGCGCTCCTTAAACCTGTGGCGATGGCACTGCAAAGTGCCCCTAAGATACAGGCAAAGCCCCGCCAGACGGGAACCCCAGCGCATAGGCAAGGCGCCGGGGGGCCGGTATACTCCGGCGCAATCATGCTTTTTACAAGGATCTGCCCATGAAGCGCCTCTTCACTGCCCTGATCGCGCTGGTTGCCGTCACCACCCTGCTCACCGGCTGCGGCCAGAAAGGCCCGCTGTACCTTCCGGAAGACACCCAGCAGAGCGAATAAGGACGGTTTATGAACGCCTTCAACTACCGCGACGGTGAACTCTTCGCGGAAGGCGTGGCCTTGTCCGCCATCGCCCAACGCTTCGGCACGCCGACCTACGTCTACTCCCGCGCCCATATCGAAGCCCAGTATCACGCCTATGCCGATGCCCTGGCCGGCATGCCCCATCTGGTCTGCTTCGCGGTCAAGGCCAACTCCAATATCGGTGTACTGAATGTCCTGGCGCGCCTGGGCGCCGGTTTCGACATCGTCTCCCGTGGCGAGCTGGAGCGCGTGCTGGCCGCCGGTGGGGAGGCGAGCAAGATCGTCTTCTCCGGTGTCGGCAAGAGCCGCGACGATATGCGCCGCGCCCTGGAAGTGGGCGTGCACTGCTTCAACGTCGAGTCCACCGAAGAGCTGGAGCGCCTGCAGCTGGTGGCCGCCGAGCTGGGCAAGACCGCCGCCATTTCCCTGCGAGTCAACCCCGACGTGGACGCCGGCACCCACCCGTACATTTCCACCGGCCTCAAGGAAAACAAGTTCGGCATCGATATCGAGCAGGCCGAGGCCGTTTACGCCCGCGCCGCCGAGCTGCCCAATCTGCAGATCGTCGGGGTCGACTGCCATATCGGCTCGCAGCTGACCACCCTACCGCCCTTCCTCGATGCCCTTGATCGCCTGCTGGTGCTGATCGACCGCCTGGCCGCGCGCGGCATCCGCATCAAGCATCTGGATTTGGGCGGTGGCCTCGGCGTGCAGTACCGCGACGAGCAGCCGCCACTGGCCGGCGATTACATCAAGGCGGTACGCGAGCGTATTGCCGGTCGCGATCTGGCCCTGGTGTTCGAACCGGGCCGTTCGATCGTGGCCAACGCCGGCGTGCTGCTGACCCGCGTCGAGTACCTCAAGCACACCGAGCACAAGGATTTCGCCATCGTCGATGCGGCGATGAACGATCTGATCCGCCCGGCCCTGTACCAGGCCTGGATGGACGTGCAGGCAGTACAGCCACGCGCCGGCGGCAGCCGTAACTACGACATTGTCGGGCCGATCTGCGAGACCGGCGACTTCCTGGCCAAGGACCGCGAGCTGGTGCTGGCCGAAGGCGACCTGCTGGCCGTGCGTTCGGCCGGCGCCTATGGCTTTGTCATGAGCTCCAACTACAACACCCGTGGCCGCGCCGCCGAGGTGCTGGTGGATGGTGAACAGGCCTTCGAAGTGCGTCGCCGCGAGACGCTCGGCGAACTCTTTGCGGGCGAAAGCCGCCTGCCGGAGTAAGACCGATGCTATTGCGCTTTACCAAGATGCACGGCCTGGGCAACGACTTTATGGTCCTCGACCTGGTCAGCCAGCACGCCCATATCCAGCCGAAGAATGCCAAGGCCTGGGGTGATCGCCACACCGGCGTGGGCTTCGATCAGCTGCTGATCGTCGAGCCACCGAGCAATCCGGACGTGGACTTTCGCTACCGCATCTTCAATGCCGACGGCTCGGAAGTGGAACAGTGCGGCAACGGCGCGCGCTGCTTTGCCCGCTTCGTGCTGGACAAGCGCCTGACCGTGAAGAAGCAGATCCGCGTGGAAACCAAGGGCGGCATTATCGAACTGGACGTGCGCGCCGACGGCCAGGTACGGGTCAATATGGGCCCGCCGCGCCTGGTCCCGGCAGAGATCCCGTTCCAGGCCGAGCAGCAGGCCCTGAGCTACCCGGTCGAGGTGGACGGCCAGCAGGTCGAACTGGCCGCGGTGTCCATGGGTAACCCCCATGGGGTGCTGCGCGTGGATAACGTCGACAGCGCGCCGGTACATGAGCTGGGGCCGAAGCTGGAACACCACCCACGCTTCCCGCAGCGAGCCAATATTGGCTTCCTCCAGGTGATCGACCGCAAGCAGGCCAAGCTGCGCGTGTGGGAACGCGGCGCAGGGGAAACCCAGGCCTGTGGCACTGGCGCCTGCGCCGCCGCAGTGGCGGCAATCAGCCAGGGCTGGATGGATTCGCCGCTGCAGATCGAACTGCCCGGCGGCCGCCTTTCCATCGAGTGGGCAGGCCCCGGCCAGCCCGTTATGATGACCGGCCCCGCCGTACGGGTGTACGAAGGACAGGTTCGCCTATGACAGACCAGCAGGATTCACCCAAGCCACTGGATTCGGAAACGGTCGCAGCTTACCTGCGCCTGCATCCGGAGTTCTTTATAGATCACGACGAGCTGATCCCCGAGCTGCGCATTCCGCACCAGCGTGGCGACACCGTGTCGCTGGTCGAGCGCCAGGTGAAGCTGCTGCGCGAACGCAATATCGAGATGCGCCACCGCCTGTCGCAACTGATGGACGTGGCCCGCGACAACGACCGCCTGTTCGACAAGACCCGCCGCCTGGTGCTCGACCTGCTCGATGCGGCCAGCCTGGAAGAAGTGGTCAGCGCCGTGGAAGACAGCCTGCGCCGCGAGTTTCAGGTGCCCTTTGTCAGCCTGATCCTGTTCAGCGACGCCGCCCTGCCGGTGGGTCGCTCGGTCAGCAGCGCCGAGGCGCACCAGGCCATCGGCGGCCTGCTGGCCGGCGGCAAGACCATCTGCGGCGTACTGCGCGACCACGAACTGAGTTTCCTCTTCGGCGAGCAGGGCAGCCAGGTCGGCTCGGCCGCCGTGGTCAGTCTCAGCCACCAGGGCCTGCATGGCGTGCTGGCCATCGGCAGCGCCGACCCGCAGCATTACAAGAGTTCGCTCGGCACCCTCTTCCTCGGCTATATCGCCGAAGTGCTGGCCCGCGTGGTGCCGGGCTTTGCCCAGCCGCTGCGTTCGGTCAGATAGCCGCATAACACGGGCAGACGTAGGGTGGATGACGCGTTGCTCATCCGCCAGGGTCGTTACCGCACCTGATGCCGCGCCCACCGGGAGCTGCCATGCAAGACCAACTGGACGCCTACCTTGAACACCTGCGCAGCGAACGCCAGCTGTCACCCCATACCCTGAGCGGCTACGGCCAGGATCTGGCCAAGTTGCTGGCCTTCTGCACCAGCGAGAGCCTGAGCGACTGGCGCCAGCTGGACACCCCACGCCTGCGCCGCCTGCTCGGCCGCCTGCACCTGGAGGGCCAATCCAGCCGCAGCCTGGCGCGCCTGCTCTCGGCCACCCGTGGGCTGTACCGCTATCTGCTGCGCGAAGGCCTGTGCGAGAGCGACCCGGCCAGCGGCCTGATGCCGCCCAAGGGCGAACGGCGCCTGCCCCGCACCCTGGACACCGACCGCGCCGCGCAACTGCTCGATGGGGCCCTGGAAGACGACTTTATCGCCCGCCGCGACCAGGCCATGCTGGAGCTGTTCTATTCCTCCGGGCTGCGCCTGTCGGAGCTGGTCGGCCTGAATCTGGACGGCCTGGACCTGCCCGCCGGCCTGGTGCGGGTGATCGGCAAGGGCAACAAGACCCGTGAACTGCCGGTGGGGCGCATGGCCCGCCAGGCCCTGGAACACTGGCTGCCGCTGCGCGCCCTGGCCAAGCCGGCCGATGGCGCGGTGTTTATCAGCCAGCAGGGCCGCCGCCTCGGCCCTCGTGCAGTGCAACTGCGGGTACGCCAGGCCGGCGTACGCGAGCTGGGTCAACACCTGCATCCGCATATGCTGCGCCACAGCTTCGCCAGCCATATGCTGGAGTCCTCCCAGGACCTGCGCGCCGTGCAGGAGCTGCTCGGGCATGCCGATATCGCCACCACCCAGGTCTACACCCACCTGGATTTCCAGCACCTGGCCAAGGTCTACGACCAGGCACACCCCCGGGCCAAACGCAAAGGCAGTACAGAATGAGCATTCAGCTGATCACCTTCGACCTCGATGACACCCTGTGGGATGTCACCCCGGTGATGCAGGACGCCGAAGCGGCGCTGCGCAACTGGCTGGCCCTGCATGCCCCGCGCCTGGGGGCCGTGCCGGTGGAACACCTGTGGGCCATCCGCGCCCGCCTGCTGCAAGCCGACCCCATGCTCAGGCACCGCCTCAGCGAGCTGCGCCGGCGCATCCTGTTCCACGCCCTGAGCGAGGCCGGCTACCCCGAACAGGACGCCCGGGCCCTGGCCGAAGCCGGTTTTCAGGTGTTTCTCGCCGCCCGCCACCAGGTCGAGCTGTTCGCCGAGGTGCACCCGACCCTGGAAGCCCTGGCCAACCGCTATCAGCTCGGGGTAATCACCAACGGCAATGCCGACGTGCGCCGCCTGGGCCTGGCCGACTACTTCCAATTCGCCCTGTGCGCCGAGGAACTGGGGGTGGGCAAGCCCGACCCCAAGCCTTTCGAAGAAGCCCTCAAACGCGCCGGAATCGCCGCCGAGCATGCGGTGCATATCGGCGACCACCCCAGCGACGATATCGCCGGCGCGCAGGCCGCCGGCCTGCGCGCCATCTGGTTCAATCCCCAGGGCAAGATCTGGGACGCCAGCCACCGCCCCCATGCCGAGATCGCCAGCCTGGCCGAATTGCCGGCACTGCTGCATAGCTGGGCGTAGCGACCAATAAAAAACCCGCAGGCTTTTGGCCTGCGGGTTTGCGATTCGGGCAGTCAATCAGATGGGACGACTGCCGTACTTGCTGTCCGGCTTCTTGGGCGGGTCGGCCACCACATTGGCTTCGACTTCCTGCACCTTGCCGCCACGGGCGAGGAACTCTTCCATGGCCCGGGCCAGGGCATCGCGCTCCTTCTGCTTGGCCTCGATGCTGGGCAGTTCTTCGACCTCGACAGCAGCCTTGGCCTTCTTGCTCTTGCTGGCCGGGACGACCTCGTCGTCGCCATCGTCATCGACACTGTCACCGTCGTCCGCGGCCGCCAGCTCTTCGCCGTCGTCCTCGTCTACACCTTCCAGCTCGTCCTGTTCCAGATCTTCGTCGCTCATGTTCAACCTCATGACTTGCGAAAAGCAGAGTAGTTATAGCCCAGCTGCGTCAGCTTTCTAACGTCGCCGGAAAAAATTCAACGGGTCTTGCTTTGGGCGCGGGCTCGCGCCAGGGCCAAACACGCTTTACGGCGCGCATTCTAGCGCGCCTGCAAAAAAAACAAAGGGCGCCCGCAGGCGCCCTTGGTCTAACACTGAATCAATCAGTTCTTGGTGAACTCCGGATAGGCTTCCATGCCGCATTCGGACAGGTCCACACCTTCGTACTCTTCTTCCTCGCTGACGCGCAGGCCGATCACCAGCTTGATCACGAACCAGACCAGCAGGCTGGCGCCGAAGACCCAGGCGAAGATCGCGCCGATACCCAACAGCTGAGCGCCCAGGCTGGCATCGCCATTGGTCAGGCACACGGCCAGCAGACCCCAGACACCCACCACACCGTGTACCGAGATGGCACCGACCGGGTCGTCGATCTTGATCTTGTCCAGGGCGAGGATGGAGAACACCACCAGCACGCCACCCACGGCACCGATCAGCGAGGCCTGCAGGGCGCTCGGGGTCAGCGGCTCGGCGGTGATGGCCACCAGGCCAGCCAGGGCGCCGTTCAGGGCCATGGTCAGGTCGGCCTTGCCGAACAGGATGCGAGCCACGATCAGGGCGGCGATCAGGCCACCGGCAGCGGACATGTTGGTATTGACGAACACCTGGGCCACGGCGTTGGCGTCTTCGATGGTGCTCATCTTCAGCTGCGAGCCACCGTTGAAGCCGAACCAGCCCATCCACAGGATAAACATACCCAGGGTTGCCAGCGGCAGGTTGCAGCCGGGGATGGCATTGACCTGGCCATTGGCACCGTACTTGCCCTTACGAGCACCGAGCAGCAGTACGCCAGCCAAGGCAGCAGCAGCACCGGCCATGTGCACGATGCCGGAACCGGCGAAGTCGAGGAAGCCAGCTTCGTTGAGGAAGCCCGAGCCCCACTTCCAGAAGCCCTGCACCGGGTAGATGAAACCGGTCATGACCACGGCGAAAGCCAGGAAGGCCCACAGCTTCATGCGCTCGGCCACGGCACCGGAGACGATCGACATACAGGTCGCAGCAAACACCACCTGGAAGAAGAAGTCGGAACGGGCCGAGTAGTAGGGCGCATCGTCACCGCCGGCCAGAACCGACTCGACGCTGTTTTCATCACCAATCAGGAAACCCAGACTCGGCAGGATGCCGCCCTCAGGGCTGGAGTACATGATGTGGTAACCGATCAGCAGGTACATCACGCAAGCCACGGCATACAGCGCCACGTTCTTGGTGAGGATCTCGGTGGTGTTCTTGGCGCGCACCAGGCCGGATTCGAGCATGGCAAAACCCGCTGCCATCCACATCACCAGGGCGCCGCAAATCAGAAAGTAGAAGGTATCAAACCCGTACTGCAATGCAGTCAATGCTGTGTTATCCATGATTCACCTCGTGCCGTTGCGCTGTTTCGCGCTATTCGGTTAGGCGTCCGTGTTGGCGGCGGACGTCTTTCGTGTCTTACAGGTTATTGCCACGCTCGTTGTTCTGATCAGCCGGAATCAGGGCCTTGACCTTCAATTCAGCGCGACCAGGCATAGCCATGACTAGGAAGAGCACGAGACCGGTGAGGGTCAGGCACAGTGCGGCAGTGAAGGACACACTGCCTGCGGGTTCTGCCAGCGAATCCAGGGCAAAGCCTGAAATCGGCGACAAAAGGGCTCCTAGCCCTGCGAAAAATCGCAGAGTCATGGTTTAACTCCTGGGGCGTGGGGTTCGAAGGGCGTTTAGATCGCGTCGGTATCGGTTTCGCCGGTACGGATGCGGATCGCCTGTTCCAGGTTGACCACAAAAATCTTGCCGTCACCGATCTTGCCGGTGTTGGCGGCCTTGGTGATGGCCTCGATCACGGCGTCCAGCTGATCATCAGCAATGGCCACGTCGATCTTCACTTTCGGCAAGAAATCGACCACGTATTCGGCACCGCGGTACAGCTCGGTATGACCTTTCTGCCGACCGAAGCCTTTGACTTCAGTGACGGTGATGCCCTGCACGCCGATCTCCGACAGAGATTCGCGGACGTCGTCCAGCTTGAACGGCTTGATGATGGCAGTGACTAGCTTCATGTAACTCTCTCCCGTGTAAGGTGGACTTGCCCCAGGAATTACGAACCCGTGCCAAGTCTAAGCGCAGTGTCTGGCTTTTGTAATGCATCAACCGGCCGTACCTGGCCTTGCCGATACCCACCAACCGCTCCCGACGAAACACCGCTGCGCTTCGTCTGACGCATTGGAACTGCATCGGTGCATGCGTCGCGGGGAACAAAGCAGAAAGCTTGCCAATTCTTGGAAAAAGCTTTTATTTCAATGAATTAAGCAAATTGATCGGGTTTTCGGTGAAATTCCCGGCAAAGTCACGCACAGAAACAGTGCACGCACGACAGGCCGCACGCGCAAAAACCGTGCGCACAGCACCCCACCCCTGACGTCCAGCCCAGCCACAGGCCCGTGCTACACTGGCGCCCCATGATTCAGGAAACCCGTCATGCTGCCACCTAAAGCCCTGCTCGACGCCCTCGGCGCCCATGCTTCGCGCCTGTTCAATGGCGATACGCCGCTGCCGCGCAACGAATTCGAAACCCAGTTCAAAGTCCTGCTGCAGAGCGCCTTCAGCAAGCTCGATCTGGTCAGCCGGGAAGAGTTCGACAGCCAGATGGTAGTCCTGGCCCGCACCCGCGCCCGCCTCGAAGCCCTGGAAGCCAAGGTGGCCGAACTGGAAGCCAAGCAGAACCCACCCGCCGACTAATCCCGGCGGGACCGATCAAGGAGCGATCATGTCCCTGGCCATCGTCCATAGCCGTGCTCAAGTAGGGGTCGAAGCCCCGGCCGTCACGGTCGAAGCCCATCTGGCCAATGGCCTGCCGTCCCTGACCCTGGTGGGCCTGCCGGAAACTGCAGTCAAGGAAAGCAAGGACCGGGTGCGCAGCGCCATCCTCAACTGCGCGTTCGAGTTCCCGCCCCGGCGTATCACCCTAAACCTGGCCCCCGCCGACCTGCCCAAGGATGGTGGACGCTTTGATCTGGCGATTGCCCTGGGTATCCTCGCCGCCAGCGGCCAGGTGCCGGCTGCTGCGCTGGAGCAGTTGGAATGCCTGGGTGAACTGGCCCTGTCCGGCGCGGTGCGCCCAGTCCAGGGCGTACTGCCCGCCGCCCTGGCCGTCCGCGCCGCCGGACGCACCTTGTTGGTGCCGGCGGCCAATGCCGAGGAAGCCAGCCTGGCCTCGGGCCTGACGGTGATCGCCGTTGAGCACCTGCTGCAACTGGCCGCGCACCTCAATGGCAGCCAGCCGCTGGCGCCCTATACCGCCCGGGGCCTGCTGCGGCAGGTGCAACCCTACCCGGACCTGGCCGAGGTACAGGGTCAACTGGCGGCCAAACGCGCCCTGCTGGTAGCCGCCGCCGGCTCGCACAATCTGCTGCTGAGCGGCCCTCCTGGCACCGGCAAGACCCTGCTGGCCAGCCGCCTGCCCGGCCTGTTGCCCGCACTGAATGAGCAGGAAGCCCTGGAAGTGGCGGCCATTCATTCGGTGGCCAGCCATACCCCGCTCAGCGCCTGGCCCCAGCGCCCCTTTAGAACGCCCCATCACAGTGCTTCCGGCCCGGCGCTGGTGGGTGGCGGCAGTCGCCCACAACCGGGGGAAATCACCCTGGCGCACCAGGGCGTGCTGTTTCTCGATGAGCTGCCGGAATTCGATCGCAAGGTGCTGGAAGTCTTACGCGAACCCCTGGAGAGTGGGCAAATCGTCATCGCCCGGGCCAGGGACAAGGTACGCTTCCCGGCTCGCTTCCAGCTGGTGGCGGCGATGAATCCCTGCCCCTGCGGCCATCTGGGCGACCCGTCCGGGCGCTGCCGCTGCACCCCTGAGCAGATCCAGCGCTATCGCAACAAGCTGTCCGGGCCGCTGCTCGACCGCATCGACCTGCACCTCAATGTCCCCCGGGAAAGCACCCGCCTGCAGCCTGATGCTGCGCCAGGCCCGAGCAGCGCCGAGGCGGCGAGCCTGGTCGAGCACGCACGGCAACGCCAATTGCAGCGCCAGGGCTGCGCCAATGCCCACCTCGACCTGAACGGTGTGCAGCAGCACTGCGGCCTGCCGGACAGCGAGCGGCAATGGCTGGAAAGTGCCTGCGAACGTCTGGGCCTGAGCCTGCGCGCCGCCCATCGGGTGCTCAAGGTGGCACGCACCCTGGCCGATCTGGACAGCGCCATGGATATCCAGCGCCAGCATCTGGCCGAAGCGCTGCAATATCGCCCTGGCCATCTGCAGTAGAAAGCAAAACGCCCTGCGGTGCAGGGCGTTTTGCTCAGCGGTTGCTGTTATTGATCGCGTTGCGCCGCGTACTGGCGGCAGGCCTCGCCAAAGGCCTGGAACAGCTTCACCGAATAGGGATTTTCAGTCGCACGCCACTCCGGATGCCATTGCACTGCGGCGGTAAACTGCTTGGCGCCGGGCATATGGATGGCCTCGATCAGACCGTCTTCGGCATGGGCCAGTGGCTCCAGGCCTTCACCCAGGCGATCGATGGCCTGGCCGTGCAGGGAGTTGACCGGAAACTCTTCTTCGCCGATCAGTTCGGCCAGCCAGCTGCCAGGAACCGGACGCACCTTGTGGGTGTCGCTGTACTGCACCTCGACCGGATCATTGGAGTCTTCACGATGGTCGTTGAAACCAGGGACCTCGTAGGCTTTCTGGTGGATATCGCCGCCCAGGGCCACGTTGATTTCCTGCATGCCACGGCAGATACCAAACAGCGGGATACCGCGTTCGATCGCCGCACGGATCAACGGAATATCGAACAGGTCGCGATCCTTGTCCTGGCCCTTGTTCGGGGTCAGGTTGTCCTGGCCATAGAGAATCGGGTCGATATTGCTGCCGGCACCGGTCAGGTAGACGCCATCGACCATGGACAGGTACTGCTCCAGGTCATCGACGCCGCAGCAACTGGGGGCCAGGAGCGGCACGCAACCGGAAATCTCAGCCAGGGGCGTTATGTATTTGTGGGTCATGACCTGATAGGCGTGGCCCTTGCGCTCCTGGGCGCCCATGGACATCAGGACAACGGGTTTGCGCTTGGCAGTGAAAGTGTTCGCATTGTGGTTGGACATACATCACCTTGAGGCAGCCGACAGCTGCCGTTGTTGTGCAGGAAGGGGGCAAGTGCCACACGACTTCCTGTTTGCTGCAGGTCATAGCGCTCCTGCGCAGTGGCGAGGCGCGCTACCAGGCCACACCAAACCGGCCTGGCGCTGCTGAAAACCTGTCGCCAGTCTGCCAAAGCCGTAAAATATGTCAAACAATTAAGCGGGAAATGTTTAGAAAAAAGGCCATAAAGCGCTCTCACGGAAACCCAGTTTCACTTTTAACTCATTGTTTTTAATTTATTTTTCTGTGAAAGCCTGTCACGGAGAGTCCATTTTTTTTTACGCATGAATTTTCACGGGCCGACAGCTGTTCAACCCTGAACACGCGCAACCTCGGGCAGGGCAATGGCGGCCAGCTCCGCCAGCAGATAGTCGCGCAGGCGCTGCAGGCGGGCCTGGGCGCGGTGGGTCTTGGGCCACACCAGGTAGTAGCTGCAACCACTGAACACCGCTGTCGGCCAGGGCAGGCCCAGGCGGCCGGCGCCGACGTCCTCAGCCATCAACAGCAGGTCACCAATGGACACCCCATAGCCCCGCGCCGCGGCAACGATGCCCAGCTCCAGCATGTCGAACAGCTGACCGCTTTTCAGCGGTACCTGCTCGGCCAGACCGGTGGCCTGCAACCACTGGCGCCAGTCGCGACGGTCTGGCGTCGGGTGCAGTTGCTCCGCCTCGCGCAGGCGCTCAAGCGACCAGGGCCCGGCCTGAGCATCGTCAGCGGCGCACACCGGGATCAGCCATTCCTCGAACAGCAGCACGCTGTCCCACTCCTCGGGGAACTGGCCATCGGACAGCAGCACGGCGCAGTCAAAGGGCTCGTGGCGGAAATCCACCTTGTCCACGTCCATCCAGGCACTGGTCAGCTGCACCTCGCTGTCCGCATGGGCCAGGCGATAGTGCGACAGGCGCCCCAGCAGCCAGCGCATGGTCAGGGTCGAGGGGGCTTTCAGGCGCAGCACCTGATCATCGGCGCGCAGGGCCGTGCAGGCCCGTTCCAGGGCATCGAAACCATCACGCAACCCCGGCAGCAGGGCGCGCGCCGGATCGGTCAGCTGCAGGCTGCGCCCGCGGCGCTCGAACAGGCGACAGGCAAAGTGCTCCTCCAGGGTGCGGATATGCCGGCTTACCGCGCTCTGGGTAATGGCCAGCTCCTCGGCCGCGCGGGTAAAGGAGGCATGCCGCGCCGCGGCCTCGAAGGCGCGCAGGGCATAGAGCGGCGGCAGGCGCCGGTTCATCGCTGCAAACCATGAGTATTAGTCATGCCTGGCATGGCTATTTTCCTTTTGTGAGCAACAGGATCAAGCCAGAGAATAGCCTCCATTACCTATCCCCTGACAGCCTGGGGAAGCCTCCCCTAGCGAAGTTTTACTCATCATGAAGAATGTCCTTGGCCACGAGTTGGGCGCGTTGCTGCGCCTGGCCGGCCCCCTGATCTCCGCCCAGCTGGCTCATGCGCTGATGATTTTCACCGACACGCTGATGATGGCGATGCTCGGCCCACAGCAGCTGGCCGGTGGTGCCCTGGGCGCCACCTGCTATTTCATCTTCTCGATCTTCTGCACCGGGGTGATCGCCGCCGTGGGTAGCCTGGTCGCCATCCGTCACGGTGCTGGCGACCCACAGGGCGTCACCCGCCTGCTGCACAATGGCCTGTGGCTGGCCTTGTTGCTGGGCGTCGTCAGCGCGCTGTGCCTGAACAGCTTCGGCCCGCTGCTGCCGCACCTGGGCCAGGCCCCCGATGCCGCCGGCCTGGCCATGGAGTTCCTGCGCCCGCTGTCGCTGGCCCTGCCTGGCTACCTGTGTTTCATGGCCCTGCGCGGCTTCACCAGCGCCATCGGCCACCCCGGCCCGGTGATGGCCATCAGCATCGCCGGCACGGCGGCCAACTTCATCATCAACTACGCCCTGATCAAGGGCTGGTTCGGCTTGCCCAGCCTGGGCCTGGCCGGTATCGGCATGACCACCGCCCTGGTCAGCAGCGCCATGGCCCTGGCCCTAGGCCTTTATATCCTGCTGGCGCCCACCTATCGCCCCTACAGGCTGCGCCTGGGCCGTCCGCAGCGGACGGAGATGCGCGCCCTGCTGCGCCTGGGCCTGCCCATCGGCGGCACTTACGCCGCCGAGCAAGGGCTGTTCACCTTTGCCACCCTGTGCATGGGCGCCCTGGGCAGCGTGCAGCTGGCGGCACATCAGATCGCCATGCAGACGGTGGCCCTGGCCTTTATCGTGCCCCAGGGCCTGTCCTACGCGGTGACCTTCCGCGTCGGCCTGCATTACGGTGCAGGGCGCCTACCCCTGTCGCGCCTCAGCGGCCATCTGGGCATGGGCCTGGGAGCGGCGCTGATGCTGCTGTTCGCCCTGCTGTTCTGGCTGTTGCCGGAGGCGATCATCGGTCTGTTCCTCGACCGCCATGATCCGGCCTTCGCCGAGATCGTCACCCTGGCCATCAGCCTGCTGGCCATCGCCGCCTGGTTCGAGCTGTTCGATGGCCTGCAGAGCATCGCCATGGGCGCGATACGCGGGCTGAACGATGGCCGCACCACCCTGCTGATCGGCCTGACCGGTTACTGGTGCGTCGGCGCACCGCTGGCCTGGCTGTTCGCCTTCCCGATGGGCTGGGGCGCGCCGGGTATCTGGTGGGGGCTGGCGGCGGGCCTGGCGGTCACGGCCAGCGGCCTGGTGCTGGGTTTCCAGTGGAAAACCGCGCAACTGCAGCGCCCCGGCCAGGCGCCAGGCGAGGCCTGCCTGTCGTAGCAGCAGGGCTTCATACTGGACAACCCTGCGTGGGTTTGCCCCCAGGAATAGGCGGTGCGCACGGCGCACCCTACGTGTCAGGACGGCGTAACGGCCAGCACTGACTGACGCTGGCCAAACACCAGAAAGCGCGCCAGCTCGCTTAGCGGCAGTGGCTTGCTGATCAGATAGCCCTGCACCTGATCGCAGCCGAACTGGCGCAGCAGGGCCAGTTGCTCCGGGGTTTCCACCCCTTCGGCCACCACCTGCAAGCTGAGGTTCTGCGCCAGCTTGACCATGGCATTGACCAGCTGCCGGTGCTCGGCGCGCTCACCCATACCCGCGACAAAGCTCTTGTCGATCTTCAGCAGGGTGATTGGCAGGCTGGACAGGTGGACGAAGGAGGAGAAACCGGTGCCGAAGTCATCCAGGGAGAAGCGCACCCCCAGTCGGCCCAGGGCGTCCATGGTCTGCTGCACCTGCTCGCTGCGGCGCATCACCGCGGTTTCGGTCAGCTCGAACTCCAGCCAGCGGGCCTCGACCCCACGTTCGCTGATCAGACGACTCAGGGTCGACAGCAGCTGGCTGTCCTGAAACTGGCGGAACGACAGATTGACCGCCATATGCAGCGCCTCCAGACCACGCCCGCGCAACCATTGCATGTCACGCAGGGCGCGGGCGATGACCCAGTAGCCCAGGGGAATGATCAACCCGCTTTCTTCGGCCAAAGGAACAAATTCGCCCGGCACCAGCAGGCCATGCTGGGGATGCTGCCAGCGTACCAGCGCTTCCAATCCCACCACCCGCCCGCTACGCAGGCACAGGCGTGGCTGGTAGTGCAGCTCCAGTTCGTCGCGGCGCAAGGCGCGACGCAGCTCGCCTTCCAGCTCGGCCTTGTTGCGCGCGCCACGGTTGATCCGCTCATCGTAGATGTGAAAGCTGCAGCCCTGCTGGCTCTTGGCCTGCTGCATGGCGATATGGGCGTGCCACATCAGGCTGTCGCCGCTGTTGTCCGCGCCGGCCCGGGCCAGACCCAGGCTGCAGCCCAGCAGCAGGCTCTCGCCTTCCACCCAGTAGGGCTCGCCCAGCGCTTCGCCGATGCGCACGGCCAGGCGCTCGGCGCGCTGCGGATCACTGCGACAATCGAGCAGCAGGGCAAATTCGTCACTGCCCAGACGGGCCAGCAGATCACCGCTCTGCAGATGCGTCTTGAGCCGCGCCACCACTTGCAGAATCAGGCTGTCGCCGCCCTGGTAGCCAAGGGCGTCGTTGGCATGATGAAAGTTATCCAGATCCAGATGACCGAGCACCAGGCCCTGGCCGCCCTGTTCGGCCATGCGCGCTTGCAGCAAACTCTGAAAGCCCTGGCGGTTGGCGATGCCGGTCAGCGCATCCTGCTCGGCCAGGTGCTCCAGACGAACGCTGAGCTGCCGACGCTCGCGGGCATAACGCAGACAGCGGCGCAGCGTTTCTGCCGTCAGCTGAGGCCGCACCAGCCAGTCGGCGGCCTGTTCCGGGGGGCTCTCCGGCTCTTCTTCCAATAACAGGATAGTGGCCTGAGGACCGACGGACGCTGCCGGCAGCAGATGCGGCGGGCAAAGCAGCACGCCGATAAAGGTGCTGTCGAACAGACCGCGGGCCGCTTCCCAGGATGGCGCGGTGATCAGCACATAGTCCTTGCCCAGAGCCTCCACCTGCGAACGCAACAACGCCGGCCAGGTTGGCGCGTCAGCCAGCAGGAGCAGGCACAAAGGTTCGACGGACGCGGACAAACAACCCCCAAAAACATAAAGATGGTCGGTGCTTAAACACCCGAACGCGCCTTGAGGCGTCTATATACAGACACATCCCTATGCCTGGGCCGGGGCTATGCAGCACCGACAAGTGGCACCAGAGTACTGGATAACTGGAATTAGCCAAGCCTGGCACTCTGCCATTGTGTGCGCCTGTGCACAGTTCCAGACGGTCGCGGCACAGGGCGCAATGCCTGCTAAAATGCGCGGCCTTTTCCCAGCGATTGATCCCATGTCCCGACTGAACCCCCGGCAACAAGAGGCCGTGAACTATGTCGGCGGCCCTCTTTTGGTGCTCGCCGGCGCAGGCTCCGGCAAGACCAGCGTGATCACCCGCAAGATCGCCCACCTGGTGCAGAACTGCGGCATCCAGGCCCGCCATATCGTCGCCATGACCTTTACCAACAAAGCCGCGCGGGAGATGAAGGAGCGCGTCGGCAGCCTGCTCAAGGGCCCCGAAGCCCGCGGTCTGACGGTGTCGACCTTCCACAACCTGGGGATGAACATCATCCGCAAGGAATACGCGCGCCTGGGTTACAAGCCCGGCTTCTCGATCTTCGATGACGGCGATATCAAGGCCCTGCTCACCGACATCATGCAAAAGGAGTATTCCGGCGATGACGGCGCGGACGAGATCAAGAACCTGATCGACAGCTGGAAGAACGACCTGGTCCTGCCCGAGCAGGCCCTGGCCGGCGCGCGCAATCCCAAGGAGCAGACCGCCGCCATCGTCTACCTGCACTACCAGCGCACCCTGCGTGCCTACAACGCAGTGGATTTCAACGACCTGATCCTGCTGCCGGTGATGCTGTTCCAGGAACACAAGGACATCCTGGAAAAGTGGCAGAACCGCATCCGCTATCTGCTGGTGGACGAATACCAGGACACCAACGCCAGCCAGTACCTGCTGGTAAAACTGCTGGTGGGCATGCGCAACCAGTTCACCGTGGTCGGCGACGATGATCAGTCGATCTACGCCTGGCGCGGCGCCCGCCCGGAAAACCTGATGCTGCTGAAGGAAGACTATCCGTCCCTGAAGGTGGTGATGCTGGAGCAGAACTACCGCTCCACCAGCCGTATCCTCAAGTGCGCCAACATCCTGATTGCCAACAACCCGCACGCCTTCGAAAAGCAGCTGTGGAGCGAGATGGGCATGGGCGACCCAATCCGGGTGATCCGCACCCGCAACGAGGACGCCGAATGCGAGCGGGTGGCCCTGGAGATCCTTACCGAGCACCTGCGCACCGGCCGCCCCTACAGCGACTACGCCATCCTCTATCGCGGCAACTACCAGGCCAAGCTGATGGAGCTGAAACTGCAGCACCATCAGATCCCCTATCGCCTGTCCGGCGGCACCAGCTTCTTCGCCCGCCAGGAGGTGAAGGATTTGATGAGCTACTTCCGCCTGCTGGTCAACCCGGACGACGACAACGCCTTTCTGCGGGTGATCAACGTGCCGCGCCGGGAAATCGGCTCCACCACCCTGGAAAAGCTCGGCAACTACGCCACCGAACGCAAGATCAGCATGTATGCCGCCGCCGGGGAGATCGGCCTGGGCGAACACTTGGACGCGCGTTTTACCGAACGCCTGCAACGCTTTACCCGCTGGATGGACCGGGTGCGCCAGGAGTGCGCGCAGAACGACCCGATTGCGGCGATCCGCAGCATGGTGATGGATATCGACTACGAGAACTGGCTGCGCCAGAACGCCTCCAACGACAAGGTCGCCGACGCGCGCATGGGCAACGTCTGGTTCCTCGTCGATGCGCTGAAGAACACCCTGGAGCGCGACGAAGATGGCGACATGACCATCGAAGACGCCATCGGCAAGCTGGTATTGCGCGACATGCTGGAACGTCAGCAGGAAGAGGAAGAAGGCGCCGAAGGCGTGCAGATGATGACCCTGCACGCCTCCAAGGGCCTGGAATACCCCTCCGTCTATATCCTCGGGGTGGAGGAGGAAATCCTCCCGCATCGCTCCAGCATCGAGGCCGATACGGTGGAGGAAGAGCGGCGCCTGGCCTATGTCGGCATCACCCGGGCCAAACGCAACTTGACCATGACCTTCGCCGCCAAGCGCAAGCAGTACGGCGAGGTCATCGACTGCTCGCCCAGCCGCTTTCTCGACGAGCTGCCACCCGAGGATCTGGTCTGGGAAGGCCTGGAAGACGCCCCCGCCGAGGTCAAGGCCGCCACCGGCAACTCGGCCCTGGCCAATATGCGCGCCATGTTAAAGAAATGATCGACCACGGCGTAGGGTGGGTGGAGCTTTACCCATCCATCAAAGCGCACCGGTGGATGAAAAAAACGTCATCCACCCTACAGCGCTGCGTCGGTGACACGACCAGCTGCATTATTTATCCCGGCGTAGACCGGGCACCAAAAAGAACCAAGAGGGTAACCGCGTGGAAGCGCTAAAACAGAAGATTCGCGAAGAAGGCACCGTACTCTCCGAGCAGGTGCTCAAGGTCGATGCCTTTCTCAATCACCAGATCGACCCGGCGCTGATGCAGCAGATCGGTCATGAGTTCGCCCAGCGCTTTGCTGGCCAGAACATTACCAAGATCGTCACCATCGAAGCCTCGGGCATCGCCCCGGCGGTGATGGCCGGCCTGGAACTGGGCGTGCCGGTAATCTTCGCGCGCAAGTACCAGTCGCTGACGCTCAAGGACGACCTGTATATCTCCAAGGTGTTTTCCTTCACCAAACAGACCGAAAGCACCCTGGCCATCTCGGCCAAGCATCTGGGCGCGCAGGACCATGTGCTGCTGATCGACGACTTCCTCGCCAACGGCCACGCAGCCCGCGCCCTGATTGACCTGATCGGCCAGGCCGGCGCGAGCATCTCCGGTATCGGCGTGGTGATCGAGAAGTCCTTCCAGCGTGGCCGCGCCGAACTGGATGCCCAGGGTTATCGGGTCGAATCCCTGGCGCGTATCGCCTCGCTCAAGGATGGCCAGGTCGAGTTTCTTGACTGAGCCTGACTGGTCGACAGTCGTTGACACGCAGACATAAAAAAGCCGCCTGGACAGGCGGCTTTTTTACAGCAGAGTCTGGCGTATTACAGGCCGGACATCTTCTGGATTGCGGCACGCAATTCGTCATCCGAGCAATCGGCACAGGTGCCCTTCGGCGGCATGGCATTGATGCCGGAGATCGCGGTGGCGAGGATGCCATCGATACCGCCCTTGGCATCGGCGCGGGCCTTCCAGGCCGCGGCGTCACCGATCTTCGGCGCACCGAGAATGCCCGGGGTGTGGCAGGCGCCACAGTACTTGGCAATTACATCGTCGGCAGTACGCGCAGCACCAGCGGCGACTGCAACGGCACCGACGCCTTTGCATTCCTGCCCCTGAATGCACACTTCGCCTACCGGCTTGAGACGCTCGGCAATGGCCTCATCGGTCGTGGCCTGAGCGGTTACTGCCCACAGGGCCAACACAGTAGCCGGCGCTACCAGCATTTTCTTAATTAGATTCACGGTACACCCTCATCGTGGCTAGTCACGCCCGCGGCCACGGTTTCGCGGGCGGGCGTCAGTATAACGGCAAGCCGACCAGGCCGAAACAACCCAGATTGTCGCAGGGTTATTTAGAAATTCGCCGGTGTGGTGGCACTAATCAGGCGCGCCGGCTGCTCGAAGGGATTACGGAAGCGATGCGGCTTGCTGCTTTCGAAGTAGTAGCTGTCGCCCGGTTCGAGGATAAACACCTCACTGCCCACGGTCAGTTCCAGCTTGCCGGAAACCAGCATGCCGGCTTCCTCGCCCTCATGGGCATACATCTCGTCGCCCGTATCGGAACCACTGGGATAGGTTTCATCGAGAAAGGAGATAGCCCGACTGGGATGCGCCTTGCCCACCAGCTTCATGGTGATGGCGCCGCTGCAGATATCGGTGAGTTCGGCCGCGCGGTAGACCACCTGAGCCTGGCTGTCCTGCTCCACATCCAGGGAGAAGAACTCCACCAGCGACATGGGAATACCGGCCAACACCTTTTTCAACGAACTGATCGAAGGACTGACGCTGTTCTTCTCGATCATCGAGATGGTGCTGTTGGTTACGCCGGCCCGTTTGGCGAGTTCACGCTGGGACAGGCCCTTGAGTTTGCGAATGGATTGCAGTCGAACACCGACGTCCAATGCTGGAGTCCCCCTAGGGAAGATAGGTCAAAGTGCGCCTATCATGGCAATAGCGTTCAGTATTTACAACAGGCGAATAGAATTCCTAGGCAAACGAGCGTTTTAATCCCCGAGATAGAGCAGCGGCGCCCGGCGCAGATTGCAGAAAATCTGGTACGGAATACTGCCGGCTGCCATGGCCACGTCGCTGGCCAGCACCTGTTTGCCCCAGAGTTCGACCCGGCTGCCCAGGCCGGCAGCCGGCAGATCGGTCAGGTCCACCGTCAGCATATCCATCGACACCCGGCCGATCAGGCGGGTCAGCTGGCCGTCCACCGCCACCGGGGTACCGGTGGGCGCATGGCGCGGATAGCCATCGGCATAGCCCATGGCGACGACACCGACCCGGGTTGGCCGCTCGGCGACAAAGCGTGCGCCGTAGCCCACCGGCTCACCGGCCGGCAGCTCGCGCACGCTGATGATCTTCGATTCCAGGGTCATCACCGGCTGCAGGCGGGCCGCCTCGGCCTGGGCCTGCTCGAAGGGTGTGGCGCCATACAGCATGATGCCGGGGCGCACCCAGTCACTCGGCACCTTGGGCCAACCCAATACCGCCGGCGAGTTGCGCAGGCTGACCTCGGCCGCAATCCCCTGACGCGCCTGCTCGAACACCGCCAGTTGCTCCTGGCTGCGTGGGCAATCCAGTTCGTCGGCCCGAGCGAAGTGGCTCATCAGCACCATCTTGCCGACCTTGCCGCTGGCCAGCAGGCGCTGGTAGGCGGCCTGATAGTCAGCCGGGTGCAGGCCGACGCGGTGCATGCCGCTGTCCATCTTCAGCCAGAGGGTCAGGGGCTTTTGCAGAGCACTGCGTTCGATGGCCTCGACCTGCCACAGGTCATGCACCACGCACCAGAAGTCGTGCTGCTCGATCAGCGCCAGTTCATCCGCTTCGAAGAAACCTTCCAGCAGCAGGATCGGCCCACGGATACCAGCCTCACGCAGGGCCAGGGCTTCCTCGATACAGGCCACGGCAAAGCCATCGGCCTGCTCCTGCAGGGCCTGGGCGCAACGCACCGCACCATGGCCATAGGCATCGGCCTTGATCACCGCCAGGGCTTTGGCCCCGGTCAGTTCACGGGCCAGCTGGTAGTTGTGGCGCAGGGCATTGAGGTCAATCAGGGCACGGGCAGGACGCATGGTGTTCTCGAACAGATCCGGTTCAGGCTGCAAATGGCCAGGTTATAAAAAAGCCCGGTGTGATGCCGGGCAAGTACTTATCGCAAACAGAGCCGTGGCGGCTTAAACAGCCGCCACCACCATCATTTCCACCAGCACTTCGGGCTTGTACATCTTGGCCTCGACACAGGCACGCGCGGCAGCAGCGCCCTCGGCGACCCAGGCGTCGTACTCGGCGTTAAGCCCCTCGTAGTGAGCGCCCATGTCCTTGAGGTAGATGGTCACGGAGAGAATCTTGGACTTGTCGCTGCCAGCCGCGGCCAGCATGCGATCGATATTGGCCAGGGTCTCGCGGGTCTGCTGGCGGATATCGCCGCTGTAGTCATCGGCCAGCTGGCCAGCCAGATAGACGGTACCGTTGTGGATCACCACTTCGCTGTAGCGCTTTTCCACGTGCAGACGTTGGATCGACATAGTTGAACTCTCCTGAAAAACGGGGGCGCAGCCTATCAGGTACGCAGCGGCTGCGGCGTGACCTGAACTTCGGGGCGCTTGCGCGAGTAGCGGGAAATATCCAGGCCCTCACTGCTGATCTGCGGACGCTTGTTGCCGATCAGGTCGGCCAGCAGGCGACCGGAACCACAGGCCATGGTCCAGCCCAGGGTGCCGTGACCGGTGTTGAGGAACAGGTTACGGAAGGTGGTGGCACCGACAATCGGCGTGCCATCCGGCGTGGCCGGACGCAGGCCGGTCCAGAACTCGGCCTGCTTGAGATCACCGCCCTCGGGGTAGAGGTCGCCGGTGATCATTTCCAGGGTGGCGCGCCGCTTGGGGTTCAGGGACAGGTCAAAACCGGCGATCTCGGCCATGCCGCCCACGCGGATGCGGTTGTCGAAGCGGGTGATGGCCACCTTGTAGGTCTCGTCCAGAATAGTCGAGGTCGGCGCCATGTCGGCATTGGTGATCGGCACGGTCAGGGAGTAGCCCTTGAGCGGATAGACCGGCGCCTTGATGCCCAGCGGCTTGAGCAGCTGCGGGCTGTAGCTGCCCAGGGCCAGCACATAGCGATCGGCGGTTTCCAGTTTGCCGTCGATCCATACGCCATTGATGCGGTCGCCCACGGCGTCCAGACGCTGGATGTTCTGGCCGAAGCGGAACTCCACGCCCAGCTTGATGCACATTTCAGCCAGCTTGCTGGTGAACATCTGGCAGTCGCCGGTCTGGTCGTTGGGCAGGCGCAGGGCGCCGGCCAGCTTGTGCTTGACCCCGGCCAGGGCCGGTTCGACACGGGCAATGGCATCGCGATCGAGCAGCTCGAAGGGCACACCGGAAGCCTGCAGCACGGCGATATCCTTGGCGGCGTTATCGACCTGGGCCTGGGTGCGGAACAGCTGGGTGGTGCCCAGGGTACGCCCTTCATAGGCAATGCCGGTTTCGGCACGCAGTTCGTCGAGGCAGTCGCGGCTGTACTCGGACAGGCGCACCATGCGCTCCTTGTTCACCGCATAGCGGCTGGCGGTGCAGTTACGCAGCATCTGCGCCATCCACAGGTACTGGTCGATATCGCCAGTGGCCTTGATCGCCAGGGGTGCGTGCTTCTGCAGCAGCCACTTGATGGCCTTCAGCGGGATGCCTGGAGCCGCCCATGGCGAGGCATAGCCGGGGGAAACCTGGCCGGCGTTGGCAAAGCTGGTTTCCATGGCCGGGGCATTCTGACGATCGACCACCACCACGTCGAAGCCCTGACGAGCCAGGTAATACGCACTGGCCGTACCAATCACACCGCTACCCAGAACCATAACCCGCATGCTGCTCTCCTCGACGCGCGACGGCGCGACGGCAATACCCAAGATGGGCGCAGTATAAGAAGAGACGAGCAGTGCAATTCACTATATAACTAGCTATATTTGGCGAGAATTCTTGGCAAAAACGCCTTCAGCAGAGGGGTATCCACCATGCGCACCCAGCACCAAAGCCGTCGCGAGCTGGACAAGATCGACCGCAATATCCTGCGCATCCTGCAGGAAGACGGGCGCATCAGCTTTACCGAACTGGGCGAACGGGTGGGACTGTCCACCACCCCCTGCACCGAGCGGGTTCGCCGCCTGGAGCGCGAGGGCATCATCATGGGCTACCACGCCCGGCTCAACCCGCAGCAGCTCAAGGCCAGCCTGCTGGTGTTCGTCGAGATCAGCCTGGACTACAAGTCCGGCGATACCTTCGAGGAGTTCCGCCGCGCCGTGCTCAAGCTGCCCCATGTGCTGGAGTGCCACCTGGTGTCCGGCGACTTCGACTATCTGGTGAAAGCACGGATCAACGAGATGGCCAGCTACCGCAAGCTGCTCGGCGACATCCTGCTCAAGCTGCCCCACGTGCGTGAGTCGAAGAGCTATATCGTGATGGAAGAGGTGAAGGAATCCCTGAGCCTGCCGGTGCCGGACTGAGGGCTTCACCAGGTGGAAAACCGCGCAGCGTTTTCCATCGTGATGTCACACCAGGCGCTGCCGCGTCGTGGCAATCAGCCGATGCACCCGCGCCTCCACTGCCGGCCCGGTCGGTTGCTCGGGGCCGCGCCCACGGGGGCAAGGCAGGCTGGCGGTGGTGCCGAACAGGCGACAGATCAGTGGCCGCTGCGCATACACCTCGCAACCCTGGGGCCCAAGGTGCACGCAGTTGTACTCGGCCAGGGCCGCGTCGTGCTCGGCAATGCTTTTGACCGGCAGCCGCGCCAGCTCCTCGGCCGAGGCGGTAACCGGCCCACAGCAGTCATGGCAACCCGGCTCGCAGGCAAAGCGGGGGATCTGCAAACGCAGCTGATCGATCTTGCGGTTGGTGCAGCTCATAACGCGCCCCTGGCCTGAATGGCCGCCATAGTAGCCGCCACCTGCCGTATTCATGACCACAGATCCGACTTAACTGACGAAATTCTGTTTATTTGGCCATTGCCCCCTTGGCTTCGGACAAAGCACGCGCTTATTCTTCGTAAAGTTTTCCAAACATAATAATCAGGATTTCACACATGAACGCCCGCGCCCATGCTCCGGTGCATAGCCCCGCACACGCCGCCTCCTACTACGCCGCCAGCGCCAATCGCCAACTGGACTATCCCCCGCTGCGGGGCGAGGTACAGGCCGACGTGTGCATTGTCGGCGGCGGCTTCAGCGGCCTGAATACGGCCATCGAGCTGGCACAGAAGGGCCTCTCGGTGGTGCTGCTGGAAGCACGCAGAATCGGCTGGGGCGCCAGTGGGCGTAACGGCGGTCAACTGATCCGCGGCGTCGGTCATGGCGTCGAGCAGTTCGAAAATGTGATCGGACAGGATGGCGTGCGTGAACTCAAGTTAATGGGCCTGGAGGCCGTAGAGATCGTCCGCCGCCGGGTCGAGCAGTTCAATATCGACTGCGACCTGACCTGGGGCTACTGCGACCTGGCCAACAAGCCCAGCCACCTGGAGGGGTTCGCCGAGGACATGGCCGAACTCAAGCAGCTGGGTTACCGCCACGAGATGCGCCTGCTACAGCCGGAACAGATGCACGAGGTGGTGGGCTCCAACCGTTATGTCGGCGGCATGATCGACATGGGTTCGGGGCACCTGCACCCACTTAACCTGGCCCTGGGTGAGGCCGCCGCGGCCCAGAGCCTGGGCGTGCAGCTGCATGAAAACTCCGCCGTGACACGCATCGACTACGGCACCCGAGTCAAGGTCCACACGGCCAGCGGCGTCGTCAGCGCAGCCAATCTGGTGCTGGGCTGCAACGCCTATATGGGTGACCTCAACTCGCAGCTTGGGGGCAAGGTACTGCCCGCCGGTAGCTATGTGATTGCCACCGAGCCGCTCTCCGAGGCCGAAGCGCGCGCCATCATTCCGCAGAATATGGCCCTGTGCGATCAACGCGTGGCCCTGGACTATTACCGCCTGTCCGCCGACCGCCGCCTGCTGTTCGGCGGCGCCTGCCACTACTCCGGCCGCGACCCGGCGGATATCGCCGCCTATATGCGGCCAAAGATGCTGGCCGTGTTCCCGCACCTGAAAGACGTGCGCATCGACTACCAGTGGGGCGGCATGATCGGCATCGGCGCCAACCGCCTGCCGCAGATCGGCCGGCTCAAGAACCAGGCCAACGTGTTCTACGCCCAGGCCTACTCAGGCCATGGGGTCAATGCCACCCACCTGGCCGGCAAGCTGCTCGGCGAGGCCATCGCTGGCCAGGAAAGCCGCGGCTTCGACCTGTTCGCCCAGGTGCCGCATATGACCTTCCCCGGCGGCAAGCACCTGCGCTCGCCCCTGCTGGCCCTGGGCATGCTCTGGCATCGGCTGAAAGAGCTGGTGTGATCCCGCACGGAGCGCTCAGCCAGGCTGACGCGCCCCGGCCACCTCACTAAAAGCGCCACGCTGAAAGGCCAGCCAGACAAAGCCGGCCGCGCCCAGGGCCATCAGCATGGGCAGGGCATGACCGCTGATCCACTGGCTGGCAGCCCCGGTGGACATCGGCCCGAGCAGGCAGCCGATACCCCAGAGCAGGGCGATATGCGCGTTGGCCCGCACCAGGGCATCATCGCGGTAGCGCTGGCCGACCAGAATCAGTGACAGGGTATACAGCCCCCCGGCGCTGGCGCCGAACAGCACCAGCACCGGCCAGATCAGCGACGTATGCAGCAACGCCGGAATGCTCAGGCTGGAGGCCAGCAGCACCACCCCGCAACAACGGAACAGAGTCTGCCGCGGCACCCGGTCGGCCAGCCAGCCAATCGGCAACTGCAGCGCCGCATCGCCCACCACCACTGTACTGACCATGATCAGTGCCAGTTGCTGGGCGAAGCCTTCGCGCAGCAGATAGACCGGCAGCAGGGTCAGCACCATGGCCTCGAACGCGGCGAACAGCACCACCGCCCAGGCAATCGCCGGCAGGTTGCGGCAGAACTTGCCCAACCCCTTGCCCGAGGCGCTCTCGGCATTGACCTGGGGCGCACCGCCATGCCCCAGCAGCAGCAGGCTGCCGGCCACCAGCAGGCCGGCGGATAACCAGAAGCCCTGATCGCCCTCGGTACCCAGCGCGGTCAGCAGCAGTGGCCCGCACAGCTGACTGAGGGCAAAACCGGTGCCATACAAGGCCACCAGGCGTCCACGCAGACGGTCCTCGACCAGCTGGTTGATCCAGCTTTCACCGAGCACAAACACCACGGTCAGGGAAATACCGATCAGCAGACGCAGGAACAGCCACAGCGGATAGCTCGGCATCAGCGTCAGCAGCGCCACCGAGCCGGCACTGGCCAGCAGACACAGGCGCAGGGTCTGCGGCGTGCCGAACCAGCCGGCCAGGCGCCCGGTCAACCGTGCCCCCAGCAGCACGCCAATGGCCGGCATACCGGCCATCACGCCGATGGCGAAGCTGCCATAGCCCCAGGCCTCCAGGCGCAGAGACACCAGCGGCAGGGTCACCCCCAGCGCCAGCCCGACAATAATGACCGCCGCCGTGACGGCGAAATAGGTTGCCCAACGCATAGCCATATCCTTTCCGTATAGATGGCCGGCAAAAGCAAACGGCCGAGTTTCCTAGGAAACCCGGCCGCAGGTGTGGCTCGTCAGAGCCGGCCCCGAAGGGCGGACCTTTAAGGGAAATCCCTTTAAACCACTGGCGCATCCAGCAGCGCCAAAGATCTTCTGGGCTAAGGCCAGACAAGGCGCCCCGCAGCTTTAAGCGCAGCGTACTGCAGTACGTGAGCATTAAAAGCGAGGACGCAACGCAGCATGGCCGACGGCCCGGAGCCCGTCCTGCATACTTACAGCTTGATCCAGGTGGCCTTGATCTCGGTGTACTTATCGAAGGCATGCAGCGACTTGTCGCGGCCATTGCCCGACTGCTTGAAGCCACCGAACGGCGCGGTCATGTCGCCGCCGTCGTACTGGTTGACCCACATGCTGCCGACGCGCAACGCCTTGGCCGCCAGGTGCGCCTTGGACAGGTTGCTGGTCCAGATCGCGGCTGCCAGGCCATAGATGCTGTCGTTGGCGATCTGGATGGCTTCCTCGGTGCTGTCGAACGGAATCACCGTCAGTACCGGGCCGAAGATCTCTTCCTGGGCGATGCGCATGGCGTTATGGGCGTCGTCGAAGATGGTCGGCTCGACATACACACCGCCGGTTTCCTCCAGAGTGCGCCTGCCGCCGCAGAGCAGCTTGGCCTGATCCTTGTGCCCGGCGTCGATATAGCCCAGCACGGCATTGAGGTGGCCGGCATCGACCAGGGCGCCGACCTTGGTGTCCGGGTCCAGGGCATGACCGGCCTTCCAGCCCTGCATGGCTTCCACCACCATGGGCATGAACTTGTCCTTGATCGAACGCTCCACCAGCAGGCGCGAACCGGCGGTGCACATCTCGCCCTGGTTGAAGCAGATCGCCGCCGCCGCAGCTTCCGCTGCGGCCTTGAGGTCCGGCGCATCGGCGAAGACGATATTGGCGCTCTTGCCGCCTGCTTCCAGCCAGACGCGCTTCATGTTGGATTCGCCGGCATAGATCATCAGCTGCTTGGCGATCTTGGTCGAGCCGGTGAACACCAGGGTGTCCACGTCCATATGCAGGGCCAGAGCCTTGCCCACAGTGTGACCGTAGCCCGGCAGCACGTTGAGCACGCCTGCCGGAATACCGGCTTCCAGAGCCAGCTGCGCCATGCGCAGGGCGGTCAGCGGGGATTTCTCGGACGGTTTGACGATCACCGAGTTACCGGTGGCCAGGGCCGGGCCGAGCTTCCAGGCGGTCATGATCATGGGGAAGTTCCACGGCACGATGGCCGCCACCACACCCACCGCCTCGCGGGTCACCAGGCCCAGTTCGTCGTGGGGAGTGGCCGCCACTTCGTCATAGATCTTGTCGACGGCTTCACCGCTCCAGCGGATGGCGCGGGAGGCGCCCGGTACGTCGACACTGAGGGAATCACCGATGGGCTTGCCCATATCCAGGGTTTCCAGCAGCGCCAGTTCTTCGGCGTGCTGATCCATCAGGTCGGCGAAGCGAATCATCACGCGCTTGCGCTGGGCCGGAGCCATGCGCGACCAGACACCGGACTCGAAGGTGGCGCGGGCATCGCTCACGGCCAGCTCGGCATCGGCAGCGTCACAGCTGGCTACCTGGCCGAGCAGGCGACCATCCACCGGGCTGATGCAGTCGAAGGTTTCCCCGGACACGGCCGGGCGAAACTCACCGTGGATAAAAGCACGGCCTTCGATTTTCAGGTTATTGGCGCGCTGCTCCCAGTCGGCACGAGTCAGGCTAGTCATTCGAGCATCCTCTATCGGTAAAAAATGCCGCGGGCACGCCACTGGCACTGTCAATAATTCTGCAAGGCATTATCCACACCTTGGCCTGTCGGCAACACTAAACCAGAGCACGGGGTATTTTCAATATTTTTGACACAAGCCAGCAAAACCCTCTTGTCATGTTCGTTTTTTTAAACATAGACTGCGCAAAACCGTCCACCAACGCCTTATTCGCGCCTGCGGGTGACCAGAATGACCAGCTACAGCCCCGAACAAACGATCAGAAAAACAAACACCCTGGATGATTTCTGGATGCCCTTTACCGCCAACCGTCAGTACAAGGCCAAGCCGCGTCTGCTGGAAAGAGCCGAAGGCATGTATTTCACCAGCGACGACGGACGCAAGATTCTCGACGGCACCGCCGGCCTGTGGTGCTGCAACGCCGGCCATGGCCGCCGCGAGATTACCGAGGCGGTGAGCAAGCAGATCGCCAAGCTGGATTTTGCCCCGACCTTCCAGATGGGCCACCCACTGCCGTTCGAGCTGGCCAGCCGCCTGGCCGAGATTGCCCCGGCAGGGCTGAACAAGATCTTCTTCACCAACTCCGGTTCCGAGTCGGCAGACACCGCCCTGAAAATCGCCCTGGCCTACCAGCGCGCCATCGGCCAGAGCAGCCGCACCCGCCTGATCGGCCGCGAGCTGGGCTACCAC
This sequence comes from Pseudomonas xionganensis, assembly GCF_009763245.1. Classification (GTDB taxonomy): domain Bacteria; phylum Pseudomonadota; class Gammaproteobacteria; order Pseudomonadales; family Pseudomonadaceae; genus Aquipseudomonas; species Aquipseudomonas xionganensis. The sequence continues at coordinate 217,132 of NZ_WKJZ01000001.1, forward strand.
GGTGTCGGCTTCGGCGGCATCTCGGTCGGCGGCATGGTCAACAACCGTCGCGCCTTTCCCTTGCAGCTGCCCGGGGTCGACCATCTGCCCCACACCCTGGACATCGCCCGCAATGCCTTCAGCGTCGGCCTGCCCGAATTCGGCGTAGAGAAAGCCGACGAACTGGAACGCCTGGTGACCCTGCATGGCGCGGAGAATATTGCTGCCGTGATAGTCGAGCCGATGTCCGGCTCGGCCGGGGTCATCCTGCCGCCGGTGGGCTACCTGCAGCGCCTGCGCGAAATCACCCGCAAACACGGCATCCTGCTGATCTTCGATGAAGTGATCACCGGTTTCGGTCGCGTCGGCAACGCCTTCGCCGCCCAGCGCTGGGGCGTCACCCCGGACATCATCACCACCGCCAAGGGCCTGACCAACGGCGCCATCCCCATGGGCGCGGTGTTCGTCGATGAGCGGATCCATGACGCCTTTATGCAGGGGCCGGACGGCATCGAGCTGTTCCACGGCTATACCTATTCCGGCCACCCGGTCGCCTGCGCTGCGGCCCTGGCCAGCCTGGATATCTACCAGCAGGAAGGCCTGTTCAGCAAAGCCATCGAGCTGGAGAGCTACTGGCAGCAGGCCCTGTTCAGCCTGCGCGAGCTGCCCAACGTGCTGGATATCCGCGCCACCGGCCTGGTCGGCGCCGTGCAACTGGCGGCCAACAGCCGCGGCCCCGGCCAGCGCGGTTACCAGGTGTTCGAGCAGTGCTTCTATAACGATCTGATGGTGCGGGTAACCGGCGATACCATTGCCATGTCGCCACCGCTGATCGTGGAAAAGCACCACATCGATAGCCTGATCGACAAGCTCGCCGACGCAATCCGCCAGGCCCACTGACCACCCACAAGGAACAACAGATGAATATCGACCAGATTATCGACTTCGCCGAAGCCCAAACCGCTGCCGAACATTACCGCCCGGCACCGGAGAAAATCCTCAAGGGCGACCCGGCGCAGAGCGTGCGCAACCACTATGGCAGCCCCTGCGGCCAGTTCAACGTGGGCATCTGGGAAGGCGCCCCCGGGCAGTGGACCATCTGCTACAGCGAGCACGAGTATTGCGAAATTCTCGAAGGCGTCTCGGTGATCCGCGATGCCGCCGGCAACGCCAAGACCGTACGCGCCGGCGACCGCTTCGTCATCCCGGCGGGCCTGGAAGGCACCTGGGAAGTGCTGGAGCACTGCCGCAAGGTCTATGTGATCTTCGAGCAGGCCAAGGCCTGAGCAACGACTCCTTGTGTCACCCTTTAGCCCGCCTTGTGCGGGCTTTTTTTGTGGCCGGCCCTCCATGGCGGCCACCCCTGCGGGGCCGTCGCTACGTGACGTCAAAAAGTGCTCCCGACACTTTTTTGTGGCTCTTGCGCCTGGCGCCCCCTGAGGGAACCGTCGCGATGCGATGTCAAAAATCGTTCCTGACGATTTTTGCCCCCCGCGCAACCTGAGCCAAATTGCAGGCAAGAAAAAACCCGCACCAGGCGGGTTTTTTCAACAAGTCAGCAGATCAATTACTTGATCTTGCCTTCCTTGTAGATCACATGCTTACGCACAACCGGATCGAATTTCTTGATTTCGATCTTGTCGGGAGTGGTGCGCTTGTTTTTGTCGGTAGTGTAGAAGTGACCAGTACCGGCACTCGAGATCAAACGGATCAATTCACGCATGACTAACTCCTTAAACCTTTTCGCCGCGAGCGCGCAGCTCGGCCAGCACTACGTCGATGCCACGCTTGTCGATAACGCGCATGCCTTTGGCAGAAACGCGCAGACGCACGAAACGGTTTTCCGACTCAACCCAGAAGCGATGGTGCTGCAGGTTCGGCAGGAAACGACGACGGGTTTTGTTGTTTGCGTGGGAAATGTTATTCCCGGTTACCGGACCCTTACCGGTAACTTGACAGACTCTCGACATGCCTCAGCCCTCTAAAACCACATGCCCAACCCGGCATGGGTTGGCCGCTTAAACTCAATGTCATTGGCGCTTGGCGCCGCGTATCTCGAGGGTCTTACCGGCCGTACCTGAAAGCGCAAGAACCGGGCCCCTACAAAAGAGCGCTGCTTTATACCAGAAAGCCCAAACAGCAACAAGGCCGACTGTGTTTTTTACACGATGCCGATTGTCCTCCAGGGCACAGCCAGCACCGCCTCAAGGGCCTCATCCGCACTTCGACCATTCGTCACCCCATTCTCTTTTACAGCCAACCGTACTCGGCCATGGACAGGGGCTCGCCCTCGCCGACGATAAAGTGATCGAGCACACGCACGTCGATCAGCTCCAGTGCCTCCTTGAGGCGCCGGGTCAGCACCCGATCGGCCTGGCTTGGCTCGGCCACCCCGGAAGGATGATTGTGAGTCAGAATCAGCGCCGCGGCGTTATGGGCCAGAGCGCGTTTGACCACCTGCCGTGGATAGACGCTGGCGCTGTCGATACTGCCGTGAAACAGCGCCTCGAAGGCCAGCACCCGATGCTTGGCATCGAGGAACAGGCAACCAAAGACCTCATGGGGCTCGTGGCGCAATTGCGCCTTGAGGTAGTCACGCACCGCCTGCGGGCTTTCCAGGGCCGAGTCGCGCCGCAACTGCTCGGCAAGATGCCGCCGCGCCATTTCCAGCACCGCCTGCAACTGGGCGAACTTGGCCGGGCCCAGCCCCAGGCGCTGGCTGAACGATGACAGATCGGCCTGCAGCAAGGCACGCAGCCCACCGAAATCGCCCAGCAGGTGACGGGCCAGATCCACCGCACTCTGCCCGGCCACCCCGGTACGCAGAAAGATCGCCAGCAACTCGGCATCGGTCAGGCTGCCCGCCCCCTGACTCAACAGCTTCTCCCGCGGCCGCTCCGCCGCCGGCCAATCACGAATACTCATGGCACCTCCCTGTCCACTCATGCTGCCTGCCAGCCCTGGCGGGCAGGCGTCCCGGGCCGCTGCTCCAGCGCGACCTCTGTGCTATCGTAGCGCAGTTTTTGCGCGGTGCCCGGCCTGGGGAAGCGCCAGCACCGCGGCGCACATTCACCTCTATAAAAGGCAGGCCTATGCAGCGGCTTTATCGCAAACGCATAATCGTTGGGGTGGGGGGCGGCATCGCCGCCTATAAGAGCGCTGAACTGGTGCGTCGCCTCAAGGATCAGGGCGCCGAGGTGCGCGTGGTGATGACCCAGGGCGGTCGTGAATTTATCACCCCGCTGACCTTGCAGGCGCTGTCCGGCAACCCGGTGGGCCTGGATCTGCTCGACCCGGCCGCCGAAGCCGCCATGGGCCATATCGAACTGGCGCGCTGGGCCGACCTGGTGCTGATCGCCCCGGCCACCGCCGACCTGATGGCGCGCCTGGCCCAGGGCGTGGCCGATGACCTGCTGACCACCCTGGTGCTGGCCACCGATGCCCCGGTGGCCCTGGCCCCGGCCATGAACCAGGCGATGTGGCGCGACGCGGCCACCCAGGCCAACGCTCAACTGCTCAGCCAGCGCGGCTTCAAGCTGTTCGGTCCGGCGGCCGGCGAGCAGGCCTGTGGCGATATTGGCCCAGGGCGCATGCTGGAAGCCGAGCAACTGGCCCAGTGCGCCGCCGACTGCTTCCAGGGTCAGGCCCTGAGCGGCCTGCATGTGCTGATCACCGCCGGGCCGACCCAGGAAAACATCGACCCGGTGCGCTATATCACCAACCACAGCTCCGGCAAGATGGGCTTCGCCCTGGCCGAAGCGGCTGCCGAGGCCGGCGCCAAGGTGACCCTGGTCAGCGGCCCGGTGCATCTGCCGACTCCGGAACGGGTCGAGCGCATCAATGTCACCAGCGCCCGCGACATGCTGGCCGCCTGTGAAGCGGCGATGCCCTGCGATGTCCTGATTGCCGCTGCCGCGGTGGCCGACTACCGCCCGGAAGTGGTCGCCCAGCACAAATTGAAGAAAGACCCGGCCAGTGGCGACGGCCTGCTCCTGCAAATGGTGCGCAACCCGGATATCCTCGCCACCCTGGCCGGGCGCAGTGATCGCCCGTTCAGTGTCGGCTTCGCCGCCGAGACCGAGAACCTGCTGGAATACGCCTCGCGCAAGCTGCGTGACAAGAACCTCGACCTGATTGTTGCCAATGATGTGGCCAACCCCAGCATCGGCTTCAACAGTGAGGAAAACGCCATCACCATCATCGACCGTGAACTGCGTCTGAGCAGCTTCGGCCAGACCAGCAAGAGCAAGATTGCCCGCCAGCTGATCGACTTTATCGCCGAGCGCCTGCCCCGCGCCTGAACCACCCCATATTAAGAACGAGTCCGCCATGCACGCCTTACAAGCCAAGATCCTCGACCCGCGCCTGGGTAGTGAATTCCCCCTGCCACAGTACGCGACCCCGGGTTCGGCCGGTCTCGACCTGCGTGCCATGCTCAAGGAAGCCGTGACCCTGGAGCCGGGGCAGACCCTGCTGATCCCCACCGGCCTGTCGATCTATATCGGTGATCCCGGCCTGGCGGCGATGATTCTGCCGCGTTCGGGCCTGGGTCATAAGCACGGCATCGTGCTGGGCAACCTGGTCGGCCTGATCGACTCCGACTATCAGGGCGAACTGATGGTGTCCTGCTGGAACCGCGGGCAGAGCGCCTTCACTATCGCTGTCGGCGAACGGATCGCCCAGCTGATCCTGGTGCCGGTGGTGCAGGCGCACTTCGAACTGGTCGAGCAATTCGACGAGAGCCAGCGCGGCGCCGGCGGCTTCGGTCACTCGGGCAGTCACTGATATAGGCTTAACTTGCTTCAGGACGAATCATAAGGGGACGACGCAGCATGAAACTCTTCAAGCGCACCGCCAAGGACGCCACCGTCGAGGCCAGTACCGAGAGTCGCCGCAGTCCAGCCTCGACTTCACCCCTAAAGGCGCTGCTGCCCGGCCTGCTGGCAGTTCTGGGCGGCCTGCTCCTGGCCGCCACCCTGCTCTGGTTCGGCCCGCTGAGCAGCGCCCAGCAACAACAGCTGGCAAAACTCAGCCAGGCCTGGGGCAGCAGCCAGGCCGCATCCCTGCAGCAGGCACTCAAGCAGCTTGCCGCCGACACCCAGAGCGCGGCCAGCAACCCCGACCTGCTGCCAGCCCTGCAAAGCGGTGACAACAACCAGGTACGCAGCGCCGAACGCGCGCTGCGCCACTGGCACGGGGTGGTCGACGCTCATCTAAACCTGCGTAACCAAGCGGTGCAGGACATGGGCCGCGAGGCACCGATGAACTTTGCCGCCCTGGATATGCTGCGCCGGGTTGAAAGCGGTCAGAACCCGGCCCCGGAAGCCTTCAAAGTGGGCCAGCGCTGGCTGGTTTACAGCGCAGCAGCACTACGGACGAACGACGGCGCGCCGATTCAGGGCACCCTGCTGCTGGCCGTCGATCTGGAGCGCCTGCTGACCAGCCTGCCCCCCCTGCCCAGCGATGCCGGACAGATCCAGCTGCGCCAGCAGTTTGCCAATGCCCCGACCCAAGTCTTGATGCAGCGTGGCCAGCCCGGCGGCGAGGTGCAGAGCCTTGCCAGCGGCAATCCCAACTGGACCCTCAGCTTCAGCCCCGGCACGGCCCTGACCAGCCCCATACTGGCGCCCATCTGGCTGGCCCTGGCCGGCCTGCTGGCGCTGCTCGGTGGCCTGCTCGGCCTGCTTCTGCTGCACAGCGACCTGCATAAACGCCTGCACGCCGACGTCCTGCAGCTGGCGCAACTGGTGCAGGAACTGGCCTCCGGCAAGGCCGTGAAATCCTTCAGCCTGCGCCTGCCGATTCTCGACAGCCTGGCCCAGACCCTGGCCCGCCTGCCGCGCCGCGCCGCGCCCAGCGTCGGCAGCACGGAGGCCGCCAGCCCCCAGGCCAGTGCCTCCACGAGCGCACCCGCCAGCGCCAGCGAACCCCTGGTCGAGCCGCTGTTTCAGGACACCGATATTCTCGATTTCGACATCCTCGACGAAGATGCCGACCTGCTCGGCCTCGACGACATACCCAGCGCGCCGACACAGGCCCTGCCGCCCAAGCTGCCCGAGGAAATATTCCGCGCCTATGACATTCGCGGCGTCATGGGGGCCGGCCTGAGTGCCGAAACCGCCTACTGGCTGGGCCGCGCCATCGGCTCGCAGAGTCTGGCCCAGGGCGAGGCCAATGTGGCCGTGGGCCGTGATGGCCGCCTGTCCGGCCCGGAGCTGACGCAGCAGCTGATCCAGGGTCTGCTCGATTGCGGCTGCAACGTCAGCGACGTCGGCATGGTGCCGACCCCGGTGGTCTATTACGCCGCCAACATCCTCGCCGGCAAATCCGCGGTGATGATTACCGGCAGCCACAACCCGCCCGAGTACAACGGCTTCAAGATCGTGATCGCCGGCGATACCCTGGCGGGCGAGCAGATCCAGACCCTCAAGACCCGCCTGGATACAGGCGACCTGGCCAGCGGCGTCGGCCGCGCCGAGCAGGTCGATGTACTGCAGCGCTACTTCAAACAGATCCGCGACGACATTGCCCTGGCCAAGCCCATGCGCGTAGTGATCGACTGCGGCAATGGTGCCGCCGGGATCATCGCCCCGCAACTGATAGAGGCCCTGGGCTGTTCGGTGATTCCGCTCTATTGCGAGGTAGACGGCACTTTCCCCAACCACCACCCGGACCCGGGAAAGCCGGAGAACCTGACCGACCTGATCGCCAAGGTCAAAAGCGAAAACGCCGATCTCGGCCTGGCCTTCGACGGTGATGGCGACCGCGTCGGCGTGGTGACCAACAGCGGCACCATCGTCTACCCCGACCGCCTGCTGATGCTGTTCGCCAAGGACGTGGTGTCGCGCAACCCCGGCGCCGACATCATCTTCGACGTCAAATGCACCCGCCGCCTGACCCCGCTGATCAGCGGCTACGGCGGCCGCCCGGTGATGTGGAAGACCGGCCACTCGCTGATCAAGAAGAAGATGAAGGAAACCGGCGCACTGCTGGCTGGAGAAATGAGCGGGCATATTTTCTTCAAGGAACGCTGGTTCGGCTTCGACGATGGCATCTATGCCGCCGCCCGTCTGCTGGAGATCCTCAGCCAGGACAAGCGCAACGCCGAGCAGGTGTTCAGCGCCTTCCCCAACGATATCGCTACCCCGGAGATCAATATCCAGGTCAGCGAGAAGAGCAAGTTCAGCATCATCGAGCGCCTGCAACGCGACGGTCACTGGGGCGATGGCAACATCACCAGTCTCGACGGCATTCGCGTCGACTATCCCAAGGGCTGGGGTCTGGTCCGCGCCTCCAACACCACACCGGTTCTGGTGCTGCGTTTCGAGGCGGAAACCCAGGAGGAGCTCGACCGCATCAAGGAGGTCTTCCGCGCCCAACTGTACAGCGCCGTACCCGACCTCAACCTGACCTTTTGATTGATCCGCATAACGCTTACTGGAGCCCTGCATGACCCTCGAACGCGATGCCGCCAGCAATGTCGCCAAGGTACTGTCCGAAGCACTGCCTTATATCCGCCGCTTTGTCGGCAAGACCCTGGTGATCAAGTACGGCGGTAACGCCATGGAAAGCGAAGAACTGAAGGAAGGCTTCGCCCGTGACATCGTGTTGATGAAGGCCGTAGGCATCAACCCCGTGGTGGTACACGGCGGCGGCCCGCAGATCGGTGATCTGCTCAAGCGTCTGAGCATCGAAAGCCACTTTATCGACGGCATGCGCGTCACCGACACGGCCACCATGGACGTGGTGGAAATGGTTCTTGGCGGCCAGGTCAACAAGAGCATCGTCAACCTGATCAACCAGCACGGCGGCAGCGCCATCGGTCTGACCGGCAAGGACGCCGGCCTGATCCGCGCCAAGAAGCTCAAGGTCAGCCGTCAGACCCCGGAGATGACCCAGCCGGAAATCATCGACATCGGTCATGTCGGCGAAGTTACCGGGGTCAACACCGACCTGCTCAATATGCTGGTCAAGGGCGACTTTATCCCGGTGATCGCGCCGATTGGCGTGGGCAGTGACGGCGAGTCCTACAACATCAACGCCGACCTGGTCGCCGGCAAGGTGGCCGAAGCGTTGAAAGCCGAGAAGCTGATGCTGCTGACCAATATCGCCGGCCTGATGGACAAGCAGGGTGAAGTGCTTACCGGCCTGACCACCGAACAGGTCGACGACCTGATCGCCGATGGCACCATCTATGGCGGCATGCTGCCGAAGATCCGCTGCGCTCTGGAGGCGGTGCAGGGCGGCGTCAACAGCGCCCATATCATCGACGGCCGGGTGCCCAACGCGGTGTTGCTGGAGATTTTCACCGACAGCGGCGTCGGTACCCTGATCACCAATCGCAAGCGTCACTGAGCAGACAGGCCCTTGAATCAGCCGCCTCAGCTCGGCTGATTCAAGGGCCTTGGTCAAGAGCAACGGCCATCATCCGCTACGGCGAGATGGCTTCAGGTCCAATCACTGACGCCTGTCGAGCAAGACCTTAAGCCGATCACGGTCAGCATCGAAGGCCGCATCCGCCTCCGTACGCGCCTGGCGGTAACGCTCGATGTCGGCCTTGAGGCGTTCCTGCTCGGCCTTCTGGTTTTCAATCTGCGCCAGCAGATGCTCGGGCACCTGGCGCCCGGCCCGCTCATGCTCGGCGGCCTGCCCCTGCAAATTGCCCTGATGCACCCGCGCCGACTGCAGATTACCCCGCGCCACGCCAATCAGGCTGTCCAGCTCGGCCATCTTGCGCTCACGAGCACGCTCCACGTCATCGAGATTGCTGTACAGACGCAGCAATTGCCCATCGCTCTTGGCCCGCGCCTTTTCGGCCAGAATTTCCTGCATTTCCTCGGCACTGGGCGCCGGCGGCACTACCCGCACCACGCGCCCCTGGCTGTTGAGCACCTCATAGCCACGGGCGATATGTTCCGGCGGCACCCCCTGACGGCTAAGCACCGTGGTGCCCTTCTCGTCGGTGTAGCGGTACAACTCACTGGCCCCCGCCAGCACCGGCAGGAGCGAGCCGAACAACAGCGCACAACAGGTCAGGACGGGTTTGCGCATGGGGCCATCACCTTCTTCTTGAGCTGGGTTCAGATGCCGTACTCGGCACGGTAGGCTTCAACCGCCGGCAAGTACTGCTTGAGTTCAGCATCTTCGGCCAGATATTCCAGCACCTGCTGCAGGGACACAATACTGACCACCGGCATGCCGTAATCGCGCTCCACTTCCTGGATCGCCGACAGCTCGCCCTGGCCCCGCTCCTGGCGATTCAGGGCAATCAGCACACCGGCCGCCTGGGCGCCCTGGGCCTGGATGATCTGCATCACTTCGCGGATCGCGGTGCCGGCGGTGATCACGTCATCGATGATCAGCACGCGGCCGGCCAGGGGTGCACCGACCAGGGTACCGCCCTCGCCATGGTCCTTGGCTTCCTTGCGGTTGAAACACCAGGGCAGGTCACGCTGATGGTGCTCGGCCAGGGCCACCGCGGTGGTCGCAGCCAGGGGGATGCCCTTGTAGGCCGGGCCGAACAGCACGTCGAAATCAATACCGCTATCGACGATGGCGGCAGCATAGAAACGCCCCAACTGTGCCAGGGCTTGACCGCTGTCGAACAACCCGGCATTGAAGAAGTAAGGGCTGATCCGCCCGGATTTGAGGGTGAACTGACCGAAGCGCAGAACCCCGCGCTCGATGGCAAAACGAATAAACTCGCGCTGGTACGCCTGCATGAAAAGCCCCGGGCAACAAGGAATTTAGCTAATAAAGATGAGCTCGGTTATCATACACGCACGTGATTTTGGGGGCCATTTATGCGGATCATCAGTGTGAACGTGAATGGTATTCATGCGGCAGTCGAGCGTGGTTTGCTCAGTTGGCTGCAAGCACAGAATGCCGACGTGATCTGCCTGCAGGACACCCGCGCCTCCGCCTTTGAACTGGACGACCAGGCCTTCCAGCTGGATGGCTATTTCCTCTATGCCTGCGATGCTGAAGTGCCAAGCCAGGGTGGCGTGGCGCTCTATTCGCGGTTGCAACCCAAGGCGGTAATCAGCGGCCTCGGCTTTGAAATGGCCGACCGCTATGGGCGCTACCTGCAGGCCGATTTCGACAAAGTGAGCATTGCCAGTCTACTGCTGCCATCCGGCCTGCACGGTGACGAAAACCTGAACCAGAAGTTCAAGTTTATGGACGACTTCACTCATTATCTGGACAAGCAACGCCGCAAGCGCCGTGAATACATCTATTGCGGCTCGCTCTATGTGGCGCACCAGAAACTGGATGTGAAGAACTGGCGCGACTGCCAGCAGCAGCCGGGTTTCCTCGCCCCAGAACGGGCCTGGATGGACGAAGTGATCAACCAGATGGGCTATGTTGATGCCCTGCGTGAGATCAACCGCGAAGGCGATCAGTTCAGCTGGTGGCCGGACAATGAACAGGCGCAGCTGCTCAACCTGGGCTATCGCTTCGACTACCAGCTGCTCACTCCGGGCATGCGCCGGACCGTACGCAGCGCACGCCTGCCGCGCCAACCGCGCTTCTCCCAGCATGCGCCGCTGATGGTCGACTACGACTGGACACTTAGCGTCTAGCTGCTGGCCAGGGCACAGAAAAAAGCCGACCCAGTGGTCGGCTTTTTTGCCTTTCGCTACAGCCCTACTTCACCAGACGCCAGGCGAAGGGATAGCGATAAGCCTGCCCCTCATTGGCCTTGATCCCGGCAATAATGGTCAGCACCAGCGCGGCAATACCCACCAGCACCATCAACGGAATACCAATCAGCACCACCGACAGCAGCAGACAGATCAGCATCGCAATGGTCACACTGATCTGAAAGTTCAGCGCTTCCTTACCCTGGGCGTCGACAAAGGGATCGAGATCCTTCTTGATCTGCCAGACGATCAGCGGCCCGAGCAGATTGCCGAACGGGAACACCAGGCCGAGAAAGGCCGCGAAATGGCAGAACATCGCCCATTGCCGAGCTTCCTGGCCGGGGGTCTGCTGGGGCGTCTGGGTCTCATCGCTCATGCTGCATCTCCTTGGTTTATGGTTCAGGCTAGATCAATCGTCCAAAGCCGCCTGCTGCAGTGCGAACAATTCACTCATGCCTTGTTGCGCCAGGGCCAGCATGGCATTCAGCTCGGCCGGCTGGAACGGCGCGCCTTCGGCAGTGCCCTGCACTTCGATAAAGCCGCCGGCACTGGTCATCACCACATTGAGGTCGGTTTCCGCTGCCGAGTCTTCCAGATAATCCAGATCCAGCACCGGCTCGCCCTGATACATGCCCACCGATACCGCGGCAATCATCTGCTTGAGCGGATCGCCATTTTTCAGGCCGCCACGCTTCTTGATCGCCTTCAGGGCATCAACCAGGGCCACCATGGCGCCGGTGATAGAGGCGGTGCGGGTGCCACCGTCGGCCTGAATCACATCGCAATCGACATACAGGGTGAACTCACCCAGCTTGGACATATCCAGCGCCGCGCGTAGGGAACGACCGATCAGACGCTGGATTTCCAGGGTACGCCCACCCTGCTTGCCGCGACTGGCCTCGCGCTGGTTACGCTCGCCGGTGGAGCGCGGCAGCATGCCGTACTCGGCGGTCAGCCAACCCTGGCCCTGGCCCTTGAGAAAGCGCGGCACACCGGATTCGACGCTGACGGTGCAGATCACCTTGGTGTCGCCAAACTCCACCAGCACCGAACCCTCGGCATGCTTGGTGTAGTTGCGGGTGATGCGAATCGAGCGCAACTGATCGGCGGCGCGGCCACTGGGACGTTTCATCAAGAACTACCTGCTGGAGTGGAGAAATCTGTCGGCATTATAGGGCCCTGAGCCCGACACGCCATGCCGAATTGGGCCAGGCAGCGCACTGCGCTACAATCTCGCCCTTTAGCCATACCGTCATGCCGACCCGACGCCACAGCCATCGGGTCGGTCATTCGAGTCGGATATAACGCGAGGTTTACCCATGATCCACAGCATGACGGCCTTCGCCCGTGCCGAACAGGCCGGCGCAGGCGGCACCCTGAGCTGGGAGCTGCGTTCGGTCAACCACCGCTATCTGGAGCCCCATCTGCGCCTGCCGGACGCCTTCCGTGACCTCGAAGGCGCGGTACGCGAGGCCCTGCGCAGCGGCCTGTCCCGCGGCAAGGTGGAATGCACCCTGCGCTATAACGAAGACAGCAGCGGCAAGGCCCTGCAGGTCGATCTGCAGCGCGCCAGCCAGCTTGTCCTGGCGGCAGAAAGCGTGGCCGCCCTGATCAAGCAGCCGGCACCACTCAACCCCCTGGAAGTGCTGGGCTGGCCCGGCGTGCTGGTGGCCGATGCCGCCGATCCGCAGGCGCTCAATCAGGCCGCTCTGGGCCTGTTCGGCCAGGCTCTGGACGAGCTCAAGCAAGGCCGTCTGCGCGAAGGCGCGGAGCTGGCCAAGCTGCTCAATGAGCGCCTGGACAGCATCGCCGAGGAAGTGGCAGCCCTGCGTGAACTGGTGCCACAGATGCTCGCCACGCAACGGCAGAAGATCATCAGCCGCTGCGCCGAGATGCAGGCCGAACTGGATCCCCAGCGGCTGGAGCAGGAGCTTGTTCTTCTTGCCCAGAAAAGCGATGTGGCCGAAGAGCTGGATCGCCTCGTCACCCATGTGGCCGAGGTGCGCCGGGTCCTCAAGAGTGGCGGCGCCGCCGGCCGGCGCCTGGACTTCCTGATGCAGGAACTCAACCGCGAAGCCAACACCCTGGGTTCCAAGGCTTTTGACCCGCGCAGCACCCAGGCCGCGGTCAATCTGAAAGTGTTGATCGAGCAGATGCGCGAACAGGTACAAAATATCGAATGAAAACTACTGCGCTAGGCTATGCCGCGTTGAACTCAGGTTCGAAATGCTCATTTACAGACGTAAACTCCGCTTTCAAACCTGACTTCGCCTTGCCTAGCCGTCGCTCGCTACGTTTTCAAGCCCCACAAGACTTGTTCAGGAAGCTCTAATGGCTACCACCACCGGCACCCTCTATATCATTTCTGCCCCCTCTGGCGCGGGCAAGACCAGCCTGGTCAAGGCGCTGATCGACAGCGAGGCGCAGATTCGCGTCTCGGTCTCGCACACCACCCGCGCCATGCGCCCGGGCGAGGTGGACGGGGTCAACTACCACTTCGTCGCCCGCGAGCAGTTCAGCGCCATGCTGGAGCGCAGCGAGTTCCTCGAACATGCCCAGGTTTTCGACAACCTCTATGGCACCTCGCAGAAGTGGGTCGAACAGACCCTGGCCGAAGGCTTTGACCTGATCCTGGAGATCGACTGGCAGGGCGCCCAGCAGGTGCGCCGGCTGATGCCCCAGGCCAAATCGATCTTTATCCTGCCGCCGACCCAGGAAGCCCTGCGCCACCGCCTGACCAATCGCGGCCAGGACAGCGGCGAGATCATCGAACGGCGCATGCGCGAGGCGGTCAGCGAGATGAGTCATTACGTCGAGTACGACTACATCCTGATCAATGACGACTTCGCCCATGCCCTGAGCGACCTCAAGGCCATCTTCCGCGCCAACCAGCTGCTGCAGGGCCCGCAACAGCAGCGCCACGCCGGCCTGCTCAGCGAGCTGCTGGCCTAGGCAACAGCAGGCCAGGCCCGGAATTTTTCGTGCCGCCCGTAGCTTAACGCTTGCGGCGGCCCCACGGGCTTAACTAGACTATCCAGTCCGCTCGCCCATTTGGGCACAGCTCTATTTTGCATATGCTACGAGGAACACCATGGCTCGCGTGACCGTTGAAGATTGCCTGGACAACGTCGATAACCGCTTTGAGCTGGTTATGCTCGCCACCAAGCGCGCGCGCCAGCTGGCTACCGGCGGCAAGGAGCCGAAAGTGGCCTGGGAAAACGACAAGCCCACCGTAGTGGCCCTGCGTGAAATCGCCGGCGGCCTGGTGGACTATGACGTGATCGCCCAGGACGAGATCGTTGAAGAAGAGCCGCTGTTCGCCGCCTTCGAGGAAGAGGCCAACGAGCCTCTGTAAGCCGATGCCGGGTCGAAGTCATACGGCGCAGGCACCTCTAAGTCGGCAGGGAGAAACACCATGCCGAGCATAGACGCCCTCGCCGACAGACTTTCGACCTACCTCGACGACGACCAGGTCAACCTGGTGCGTCGCGCCTATTTCTACGCCGAGCAGGCCCACGACGGCCAGCGCCGCCGCAGCGGCGAGCCCTACGTGACCCATCCGCTGGCCGTGGCCAGCATCCTCGCAGATATGCATATGGACCATCAGAGCCTGATGGCCGCCATGCTGCATGACGTGATCGAAGACACCGGTATCGCCAAGGAAGCCCTGGACGCCCAGTTCGGCGAATCCGTGGCGGAGCTGGTGGACGGGGTCAGCAAGCTGACCCAGATGAACTTCGAGACCAAGGCCGAGGCCCAGGCCGAGAACTTCCAGAAGATGGCCATGGCCATGGCCCGGGATATCCGGGTAATTCTGGTCAAGCTGGCCGACCGCCTGCACAACATGCGCACCCTGGAAGTGCTGTCCGGCGAGAAGCGCCGACGCATCGCCAAGGAAACCCTGGAAATCTACGCCCCCATCGCCAACCGGCTGGGCATGCACAGCATGCGCGTGGAGTTCGAGGACCTGGGCTTCAAGGCCATGCACCCGATGCGCTCCGAGCGCATCCGCGCCGCGGTCAAGCGCGCCCGCGGCAACCGCAAGGAAATCGTCAACAAGATCGAAGAGTCGATCACCCATTGCCTGGCCCGCGAAGGCATGGAAGGCGAAGTGATGGGCCGCGAGAAGCACCTCTACGGCATCTATCAGAAGATGCGCGGCAAGCGCCGGGCGTTCAACGAGATCATGGACGTCTACGCCTTCCGCATCGTGGTCGACAAGGTCGACACCTGCTACCGCGTGCTCGGCGCGGTGCACAACCTGTACAAACCGCTGCCGGGTCGCTTCAAGGATTACATCGCGATCCCCAAGGCCAACGGCTACCAGTCGCTGCACACCACCCTGTTCGGCATGCACGGCGTGCCCATCGAGATCCAGATCCGCACCCGCGAGATGGAAGAGCTGGCCAACAACGGCATCGCCGCCCACTGGCTGTACAAGTCCAATGAGGAAGACCAGCCCAAGGGCAGCCACGCCCGAGCGCGGCAATGGGTCAAGGGCGTGCTGGAGATGCAGCAGCGCGCCGGCAACTCGCTGGAATTTATCGAGAGCGTGAAGATCGACCTGTTCCCCGACGAGGTCTACGTCTTCACCCCGAAAGGCAAGATCATGGAGCTGCCCAAAGGCTCCACGGCGGTGGATTTCGCCTACGCGGTGCATACCGACGTCGGCAACACCTGCATCGCCTGCCGCATCAACCGCCGCCTGGCGCCGCTGTCCGAACCGCTGCAGAGCGGCTCCACCGTGGAAATCGTCAGCGCCCCCGGCGCCCGCCCCAACCCGGCCTGGCTCAACTTCGTGGTCACCGGCAAGGCGCGCACCCATATCCGTCACGCCCTCAAGCAGCAGCGTCGCTCGGAATCCATCAGCCTCGGCGAGCGCCTGCTGAACAAGGTGCTGACCGGGCTGGACAGCCACCTGGACAAGATCAGCGCCGAACGCATCCAGGCCACCCTGGGCGAATATCGCCTGGAGGTGATCGAGGATCTGCTGGAGGATATCGGCCTGGGTAACCGCATGGCTTATGTGGTGGCCCGCCGCCTGCTCGCCGACAGCGGCGACGAACGCCCGAGCAGCGAAGGTCCGCTGGCCATCCGCGGCACCGAGGGTCTGGTGCTGAGCTACGCCAAGTGCTGCACGCCCATTCCCGGCGACCCCATCGTCGGCCACCTGTCGGCCGGCAAGGGCATGGTGGTGCACCTGGAAAACTGCAAGAACATCGGCGAAATCCGGCACAACCCGGAGAAATGCATCCAGCTGTCTTGGGCCAAGGACGTTACCGGCGAGTTCAATGTCGAGCTGCGCGTCGAACTGGAACACCAGCGCGGCCTGATCGCCCTGCTGGCCAGCAGCGTCAATGCCGCCGACGGCAATATCGAGAAGATCGGCATGGACGAACGGGACGGTCGCATCAGCGTGGTGCAGCTGATCGTCAGCGTGCATGATCGCGTCCATCTGGCCCGGGTGATCCGCAAACTGCGCGCCCTCAAGGGCGTCATTCATATCAACCGCGTACGGGCCTGACAGCAGAGCCGATACGCCGACGACATAGCCATGCTGGGCACAAGCCCACACCCCACCCTCACCAGGAGAACATAATGAGCAAGACTGTTATCACCAGCGACAAGGCCCCCGCCGCCATCGGCACCTACTCCCAGGCGATCAAGGCCGGCAATACCGTCTATATGTCCGGGCAGATCCCCCTCGACCCCAAGACCATGGAACTGGTGGAAGGCTTCGAAGCCCAGACCGTGCAGGTGTTCGAGAACCTCAAGGCCGTTATGGAAGCCGCTGGCGGCTCGTTCAAGGACGTGGTCAAGCTGAACATCTTCCTCACCGACCTGTCCCACTTCGCCACCGTCAACGAGATCATGGGCCGCTATTTCCAGCAGCCCTATCCGGCCCGCGCCGCCATCGGCGTAGCCGCGCTACCGAAGGGCGCCCAAGTGGAAATGGACGCGATTCTGGTCATCGAGTAAGCCCCTCTGACGGGGTTTCAGGCCCCGCCTTATTCAAGCTGCAGGCCTTCTAGAAGGCCTGCATCGCCCAGAATGGCCCGATACCCCTCTCGATAGCTGGGATACTGCGGCGCCCAGCCCAGCCCCCGGGCGCGGCCATTGCTGCAACGCTTGCTGCCGGCGCGGCGCACCTGGGCCGTATCGCTCCAGTGCGTGACATTCAGCTGCTCACGAAGCCAGGCCACCACCTGATCCAGCGGCGCAGGCTCATCGTCGACGCCGATATAGCAGTTTTCCAACACTACACCGCGCTGGTCGGCCTGCAGCAGGTAGGCCAGCAGGCCGGCGGCATCGTCCACATGGATACGGTTGCCATACAGCGGCGGCTCGCTGGCCACCCGATAGCCCTGGCGCACCTGACCCAGCAACCACTCGCGCCCTGGCCCGTAGAGGCCGCTCAGGCGCACGCAGGTAGCGGGCAGGCCGCTGCCCAATGCCAGCTGCTCGGCCTCACGCATTACCCGCCCGGAATAGCCCGCGGCCTCGGCCGGCGAGCCCTCATCGACCCACTCCCCGCCCTGCTGGCCATACACCCCGGTGCTGGAGACAAACAGCAGGCGCCTGGGCGTTTGACCATGCTCGGCCAGCCAGCCCAGCACCCGATGCAATCCCTCGACATAGGCGCTGCGATAGCCGGCCTCGTCATGCGAATTGGCGGCGGCGCAATACACCAGATAGTCCAGTTTCCCGGTCGGCCAGGCGGATGGACACTCATCCATTTGCAGATCACCGGCCACAGGCACGATCGCGCCAGGCAGCTGCGTCACCGAACGGCGCAGTCCGTATACCGACCAGCCCTCAGCCGCCAGGCGTACACCCAGACGCGTGCCCACATCGCCACAACCGGCGATCAATAGCGAAGCGTTCATCCATCCCCTCCCCAGACCAAAGCCTGAGTGTAGCGCGGTTGGTCTATTGCAATACAAAGGCTATGCTTAGCGGCAAATCAATGGATAAACACTATGACCCTCACCGAACTGCGCTATATCGTCACCCTGGCCCAGGAACAGCATTTCGGCCGCGCCGCCGAGCGCTGCCATGTGAGCCAGCCGACCCTGTCGGTGGGGGTGAAGAAACTGGAAGACGAGCTCGGCGTGCTGATCTTCGAGCGCAGCAAGAGCGCGGTGCGCCTGACCCCGGTCGGCGAGGGCATCGTCACCCAGGCGCAGAAGGTGCTGGAACAGGCCCAGAGCATTCGCGAACTGGCCCAGGCCGGCAAGAACCAGATGACCGCGCCACTGAAGATCGGCGCCATCTACACGGTCGGCCCCTATCTGTTTCCCCATCTGATTCCGCAACTGCACCGGGTCGCCCCGGACATGCCGCTGTATATCGAGGAAAACTTCACCCATGTGCTGCGCGACAAGCTGCGCAACGGCGAACTGGACGCCATCATCATCGCCCTGCCCTTCCATGAAGCCGATGTGCTGACCAAGCCGCTGTACGATGAGTCCTTCTACGCCCTGCTGCCGGCCGGCCACCCCTGGGCGCAGCTGGACAGCATCGACCCCAAGCTGCTCAACGACAAGAGCCTGCTGCTGCTGGGCGAGGGCCACTGCTTCCGCGATCAGGTGCTGGAGGCCTGCCCTAGCCTGCGCAAGGGCGGCGAAGACAACGCCAAGCACACCACGGTGGAATCCAGCTCCCTGGAAACCATCCGCCATATGGTCGCCTCGGGCCTGGGTGTGTCGATCCTGCCGTTCTCCGCCGTGGACAGCCATCACTACGCCCCCGGGGTGATCGAGATCCGCCCGCTGAGCGCCCCCGCGCCATTTCGCACCGTGGCCATTGCCTGGCGCGCCAGCTTCCCACGGCCCAAGGCCATCGAGGTGCTGACTGACTCCATCCGCCTGTGTTCGGTGGCCAAGCCACAGACCCAGAACGCCTGAGGCCCGACTTGAGCGAACTTGCAGCGGTGCCGGTGACCGCGCTCAAGGGCGTGGGCGCGGCGCTGGCCGAGAAGCTGGCCAAGGTCGGCCTGGAAAACCTGCAGGACGTGCTGTTCCACCTGCCGCTGCGCTATCAGGACCGCACCCGCATCACCCCGATCGGCGCCCTGCGTCCCGGCCAGGACGCCGTGGTGGAAGGCGTGGTGGCGGGCGCCGATGTGGTGATGGGCCGGCGGCGCAGCCTGCTGGTAAGGCTGCAGGACGGCAGTGGCACCCTTTCGCTGCGCTTCTATCACTTCAGCCAGGCGCAGAAGGAAGGCCTCAAGCGTGGCACCCAATTGCGCTGCTACGGCGAGGTGCGCCCCGGCTCCTCGGGCCTGGAGATCTACCACCCGGAATACCGTGCGCTATCGGGCAGCGAGCCGATAGCCGTGGAACAGTGCCTGACGCCCATCTACCCCACCACCGAAGGTCTGACCCAGCAACGCCTGCGCAGCCTTAGCGAACAGGCCCTGGCCCGTCTCGGTCCGTACAGTCTGCCGGACTGGCTACCCAGCGAACTGGCCCGGGACTACCAGCTCAGCCCCCTCGACCAGGCCATTCGCTACCTGCACAGGCCACCGCCGGACGCTGACCTGGAAGAGCTGGCCGAAGGTCGCCACTGGGCCCAGCACCGCCTGGCCTTCGAGGAGCTGCTGACCCATCAGCTGTCGCTGCAACGCCTGCGCGAGCAGATCCGCACCCAGGCGGCGCCAGCACTGCCCAAGGCGCACAAGCTACCGCAACAGTTTCTGCACAACCTGGGCTTCACCCCCACGGGCGCCCAGCAGCGGGTCGGTGCCGAGATCGCCTACGACCTGGCCCAGAACGAGCCCATGCTGCGCCTGGTGCAGGGCGACGTGGGCGCGGGCAAGACGGTGGTCGCCGCCTTCGCCGCGCTGCAGGCGCTGGAGGCCGGTTATCAGGTGGCGCTGATGGCGCCCACCGAGATTCTCGCCGAGCAGCATTTTCTCAACTTCAGCAAATGGCTGGCGCCGTTGGGCATCGAAGTGGCCTGGCTGGCCGGCAAGCTCAAGGGCAAGGCCCGCGCCAGCGCCCTGGAGCAGATCGCCGCCGGCTGCCCGATGGTGGTGGGCACCCATGCGCTGTTTCAGGACGAGGTGAAGTTCGCCCAACTGGCGCTGGTGATCATCGACGAGCAGCACCGCTTCGGCGTGCAGCAACGCCTGGCCCTGCGGCAGAAAGGCGTGGGCGGACGGATGTGCCCGCACCAGCTGATCATGACCGCCACGCCCATTCCGCGAACGCTGGCCATGAGCGCCTATGCCGACTTGGACACCTCGATCCTCGATGAGCTGCCGCCCGGGCGAACCCCGGTCAATACCCTGGTGATCGCCGACAGCCGCCGTATCGAAGTGATCGAGCGGGTGCGCGCCGCCTGCCGTGAAGGGCGCCAGGCCTACTGGGTCTGTACCCTGATCGAGGAATCCGAGGAGCTTACCTGTCAGGCCGCCGAAACCAGCTTTGAAGAGCTTTCCAGCGCCCTGGGCGAGCTGCGTGTGGGCCTGATCCACGGGCGCATGAAGCCGGCGGAAAAGGCCGCAGTCATGGATGCGTTCAAACGTGGCGAACTGCAGCTGCTGGTGGCCACCACGGTGATCGAGGTCGGCGTGGACGTGCCCAACGCCAGCCTGATGATTATCGAAAACCCCGAACGCCTCGGCCTGGCCCAGCTGCACCAACTGCGCGGGCGGGTT
The DNA here is from genome assembly GCF_009763245.1 of Pseudomonas xionganensis. Classification (GTDB taxonomy): domain Bacteria; phylum Pseudomonadota; class Gammaproteobacteria; order Pseudomonadales; family Pseudomonadaceae; genus Aquipseudomonas; species Aquipseudomonas xionganensis. The sequence goes on from NZ_WKJZ01000001.1 coordinate 237,418, forward strand.
GGCCGCGGCAGTGCGGCGAGCCACTGCGTGCTGCTCTATCACCCGCCGCTGTCGCAACTGGGCCGCGAACGCCTGGGGATCATGCGCGAAACCTGCGACGGCTTTGTGATTGCCGAGAAAGACCTGGAACTGCGTGGACCCGGCGAAATGCTTGGCACCCGCCAGACCGGCCTGCTGCAGTTCAAGGTGGCCGACCTGATGCGCGATGCTGATCTGCTGCCCGCCGTGCGCGACGCCGCCGGCGCCCTGCTGGAACACTGGCCCGGGCATGTCAGCCCGTTGCTGCAGCGCTGGTTGCGTCACGGCCAACAATATGGCCAAGTGTGATCCAGTGCACAGGGCAACCGTCGCCTCGACCGGTAGCCCACAGACCCGCTGTTTATACTTGCCCCAATGCTGCCCAATCCGGATATCGCCATGACTGAACTCGCCCACGCCACCGACACCGCGCCCCAGCCGCCCGCGGTGATCCTGCAGCTGCTGGAAAAGCTCGGCCTAAGCTATCGCATCCAGCCTGACCATTCGTCGCTGCCAGCGGCCCAGCGCCTGCAGGCGGTGTTGCTCGACGATGCCGTCGGCGCCCTGCTGGTGCTATTCCCGCAGAGCCAATTGCTCGATCTGGCGCGCCTGACCGAACTGACCGGACGCCAGCTGACCGCGGTCAAGCCGGAGCGCCTGGAGCGCATGCTCGGCAAACACAACCTGAAAGTGCTGCCCGGGCTGCCGCCGCTGACCAGCTCGCCCTGCCTGTATGACGAGCGCCTGCTACAGGTGCCCAGCCTGTATATCGAGTCCGGCACTCCGGGCATCCTCCTGGAGCTGGCCACCGAGCCATTCAAGCGCCTGCTGAGCAAGGCCAGCGCCGCCCGCTTTGGCGAACCGCTGGAAAATATCCGCCTGAACCTGGATCGTCCCGACGACGACCGCGCCGAGATCACCCAGGCGGTGCAGGCCTTTACCGCCCGGCGCATCCAGCAGCGCCTGGAAGAAACCATCGAAATCCCGCCGCTGCCGGAAACCGCACAACGTATCATCAAACTGCGGGTCGACCCGGATGCCACGGTGGACGACATTACCGGCGTGGTGGAAACCGATCCGGCCCTGGCCGCCCAGGTGGTCAGCTGGGCGGCCTCGCCCTATTACGCCGCCCCCGGCAAGATCCGCTCGGTAGAGGACGCCATCGTCCGCGTGCTGGGCTTCGACCTGGTGATCAACCTGGCCCTGGGCCTGGCCCTGGGCAAGACCCTCAGCCTGCCCAAGGACAAACCGCAACAGGCCACGCCCTACTGGCAGCAGGCGATCTACAGCGCCGCGGTGATCGAGGGCCTGACCCGTGCCATCCCCCGTGCGCAACGCCCGGAAACCGGGCTGACCTACCTCGCCGGCTTGCTGCACAACTTCGGCTATCTGGTTCTGGCCCACGTCTTCCCGCCGCATTTCTCGCTGATCTGCCGCCACCTGGAGGTCAACCCGCACCTGAGCCACAGCCATATCGAGCAGCATCTGCTGGGCATCACCCGCGAGCAGATCGGCGCCTGGCTGATGCGCTACTGGGATATGCCGGAAGAACTGGCCAGCGCCCTGCGCTTCCAGCATGACGCCGACTACGCCGGCCCTCATGCGGCCTATCCGAATCTGGTGTGCCTGTCGCTGCGTCTGCTGCGCAATCGCGGCATCGGCGCCGGCCCCCAGGGCGAAATCCCACAAAGCCTGTTCGACAACCTCGGCATCAGCCGCGACAAGGCCAATGAGGCGGTGGACAAGGTACTGGCGGCGGAAGTGGCGCTGCGCGAACTGGCGGCGCAGTTTCATCCGTTGCACTGATAGACAGCGCTGATGAAAAAGGGGCCGGAAGGCCCCTTTTTCATGCTGGGTATACCTGAGTCAGCTAGAAAGACGGCAATAGGTGGGGTGTGCTGTGCGCACCAACTCAGGCGGCAAATGGCTGGTGCGCACGGCGCACCCTACGGCCCCAGGCGCTCTCATGCGCAGTGGCGAAGGTGAGCGCAACACACAATTGGTACAGAGCCTTGTTTATGCATGCGGGCAATTATTTTCTCAACTGCTCGCGGCGGGCGGCGAACAGCTCGGGCAGGATGACCACACTGCTGTCGAGCAGCAGGGCCACGGCGGGCTGCTCATACAGGGCGGCATAATCGCTCAGCTGCTGGCTGGGCATACGCCGGTAGGCATACAGCATAAAGGACTCCACCGCCGCCGCACTGGAAGCGCGCAAGGCCTCTTCCTGGGCCTGGGTCTGGCTGCTCAGCGAGGCCTCGTCAATGCTTTCACCACGGCCCCTGAGGGCCAGCAGAGCCTGGGTCTTGCCCGCCTCATAACGCAGCAGCGTGGCCAATACCGTGGTGTGGGCCGCGGCATCCAGGCGCCGCACCAGGTCCAGACGTTCCTGCCGCGGCGGACGAGCCGCCAGCTGCTCGCGATAGGCCGCCAGCTCGGCGCCGGCATCTGCACCCACGGCGCGCTCGGCTTCGGTAAAGCGCTGGGCCAGGGGGCTTTCCAGCAACTCGCGGGCCTGCTCCAGCTGCGCCTGGTCGATTTTCTTCGCCAGGCGCTTGGCCAGATCCAGACACAGGGCATCGGCCGCGAAGGCTTGTGCCAGCCGCTTTTGCTCAGCCTGATCCAGGCCGCGCTGAACCAGGGGGGCACTCTGCTCACAGAGCAGACGGATACCCGCCAACTCGAAAACCGGAGCGAACGACTCGGCCTTGGGCGCCACGGCCTGGGCCAGGCCACTGGCAAGCAGAAGGGAAAGGGTCAACAAACGCATGGGCAGGCTCTCGGGAAAACTGCTCCCAGCCTACCCAATGGCGGGCGCCGCGGCCAGCGCAGCGGCATGCTGGTGTCGATCAGGCGGCTTTCTGGCTGGCCGGTTTCTTCGGCATCAGATACTTGGTCAGGCCCTGGAACCAGATCACCAGCGCCGGGTTGCCCTGGATCTGGATGTCCTTGTTCTGAATGCCCTGCATAAAGGCCAGTTGCTTGTTCTTCGCGCTCATGGTGGCGAAGCCATAGGCGGCATCCTTGAAGCCCAGGGCAAAGGCCGGCTCGTTGGCCGGGCCGCGCTTGCTGCTGATGCGCTGATCCTTGACGATAAAGTGACGGGCCACCTTGCCATCCAGGGTGTGCAGCTGGAACACCATGTCACGGCCTTCCAGTTGTTTCTGGAACTCGGGGTTGATGCGGCTGGCCTTGGCCATCAGGCGGCCCAGCATCCACAGGAGAAAACGGAATTTCATGCGCACGGCCTCTGAGGGAGTATGAAATGGCGGCGCATTGTAGTGGTTTTTGCGCGGGACTACAGCCCGGTCTTGCGGTGGGTGTCATGACCGGCTCCGGGGCCGTTGCGGCCCCGGAAATGGCGACTCAGTTGACCGCGTCTTTCAGGGACTTGCCCGGTTTGAAGGCGACGGTGTTGCTGGCCTTGATCTTCACCGGCTGGCCGGTTTGCGGGTTCTTGCCGGTACGGGCACCGCGGTGGCGCTGCACGAAGGTGCCGAAACCCACCAGGGTGACGCTGTCCTTGCGGTTCAGGGCGCTGGTGATTTCTTCCAGTACGGCGTTGAGTACACGGTTGGCCTGATCTTTGGTCAGATCCGCCTTATCGGCGATGGCGGCGGCGAGTTCCGGTTTACGCATAAATGCCTCTTACGGTTTTTTGTTGTTGTGTCCGGGCTGCTCTGCGCGAGCAGAATCCAAGGCGCCGCAGCAGCTCTAGGCTGCGGCAGACCCAAGGAGGATGGCATGCCATTGGCAGTGGCGCCAGTCTTGTCCGACACTTTGAACGGGCATTTTCAGGGCAAATCAGACAGAACGACCGACGATCATGCCAAAAGGGGCGGTAACTGCTTATTCAGGGCCAGCTTTTCCTGCACGGCCGTACCGGTCAGGGCATAACCCAGCAGGTTGCCGGCGGCATCCCGGCACAGCGCCTTGATGTCTGCGCCGCTGCCCTCCACCGACCAATCGCCCTGCAGGCCCGACGGCGGCGGCGACACCACCAGGGGGCAGACCGGGGTCTTTACCGTCACCGGCATGGGCCCGTAGCTGACTGCCGTCGGCGTGCCGGCCAGGGTCTGGGCCAGGGCCCGGGCGCAGCTCATCAGCGGCATGACATAGAGCAGATTGAGGCCATCAACCTCGGCACAGTCGCCCAGGGCATAGATATGGGCCTGGGAGGTCTGCAGCAGGCGGTTCACCACCACCCCGCGCTTCACCGCCAGACCGGCAGCGGTCGCCAGCTCGGTACGCGGACGCAGGCCCACGGCGGACAGCACCAGATCGCAGTCAATCAGCGTGCCATCGGACAGCTGCGCCTGCAGGCCGCCGTCCTTGTGCTGCAGGCTGGCCAGCACCGGGCCCAGGTGGAAACGCGCCCCCAGGCCTTCCAGGCCAGCCTGCACCGCGGCCGCCGCGGCCGGATGCAACAGACCGGGCATCACCTGCTCGCAGGGGGCCACCAGTTCGATCTGATAGCCACCCGCGCTCAGGTCATTGGCAAACTCGCAGCCAATCAGGCCGGCACCGAGAATCAGCACCCGCTGCTTGCCCGCCGCCGCCGCGCGAAAGCGCGCGTAATCTTCCAGATCATTGATCGAGAGGATGCTTTCTGCGGCATCACCCTGCACCGGCACACGGATCACCTCGGCACCCCAGGCCAGCACCAGGTCGCGATAGGGCACAGCCTCACTGCCAATCCACAGGCACTGCTGCGCCGGATCGATGGCGGTGATGCGGGTATGGGTACGGATTTCCGCATTCAGCTGCTCGGCCATGGCACCCGGTTCGGCCATGCTCAGGCCATCGGCATCCTTGTTCTTGGCAAAGCCGGTGGAGAGCATGGGCTTGGAGTAGGAGCGGCCATCGTCGGCTGTGATCAGCAGCAGCGGCGTGGCGCTGTCCAGCTTGCGAAACTCTCGGGCCAGGTTGTAACCGGCCAGGCCGGTCCCGACTATTACCACAGGTGCACTCATGCGTTGCCTTCCTCACTCTCGATCAACATTGGCCGCTCAGTTGATTTCGATCATCTCGAAATCCGCCTTGCCCACGCCGCAATCCGGGCAGAGCCAGTCCTGCGGTACATCTTCCCAGGCGGTTCCCGGCGCCAGTCCCTCGTCGGGCAGGCCCAGAGCCTCGTCATAGATAAAGCCGCATACCACACATTGCCATTTGCGCATCGCACGCCTCCGTGAAAAACCGGGTCTGTGCCTGCACGCTAGCCCAGCCCCTGCTGACTGCCAAGGGCGTGGCAATGGGGTGCAAAGAAAAATCCCTGGGCGCGTTTGCACGGCGTCTGGCGGCGGCCAGCAGAGTGGCCAGCCATAAAAAAACGGCGACCCGCAGGTCGCCGTAGGGAAAACCGCTATCAGCCGATTTCGATCATCTCGAAATCCATCTTGCCGACGCCGCAATCCGGGCACAGCCAGTCGTCCGGAACATCCTGCCACGGCGTACCGGCGGCGATGCCTTCATCAGGCCAGCCCTGGCTCTCGTCGTAAATCAGTCCACAGACCACACATTGCCACTTCTTCATAACGACCTCTGGCGAATCTCACGGCTATTGCGCGGGGCAAACTACCTTATGTGGCTCCAGGCGCCAAGCCGCCGGGCGATGAATAGCGCCCTGGGTGGGCCAACCAAAGTAGGGTCGCGCCGAGCGTGGCCCAGACCCAGGCCAACAAGCCCATGCTAGACTCGCCCGCCTCCCCCACTGGAGCCGAGCCACCGTGCCCCACGCCGCCCTTGCTCACCCGCCGCGCTGGCTGACTGCCGCGCAGCTGCATCCCGCCCCGGCAGCCGGGGTGCGCGACTGGCTGTTCAACCAGGACTCGCTGACCCGGCGCCTCACCGTCCTGTCCGAGGATGGCTTCTCCGTGACGCCCCTGGAGGAAGGCTGGCAGCGCCTGCGCAGCGATGAATGCAGCGCTTTGAACGTGGCGCCAGGCAGCCAGGGCTGGGTACGCGAGGTGTACCTGCGCGGCCACGGCCAGCCCTGGGTGTTCGCCCGCAGCGTGGCGGCGCGCAGCGCCCTGGAAGGCTCCGGCCTGAATCTGGCGGAGTTGGGCAGCCGTTCCCTGGGCGAGTTGCTGTTCAGCGACCGCGCCTTCGACCGCGGCGAACTGCAGGCCTGCCACTACCCGGCGCCCTGGCTACCGGCCGAGGTGCGCAGCGAGCGCCTGTGGGCACGGCGCTCCTGCTTTAGCCGGGGCGCCCTGGGAGTGCTGGTGGCCGAGGTGTTTCTGCCAGCCTTCTGGCAGCACGCCGGTATCGACCCGTAGGGTGGATGACGATTTCCTCATCCACCGCCATGGTGGATCGGTAAAGCGCTATCACACTAGGGTCTGTTGCCGTTTCACTCGCGGCCGCGCCGGAGCGATGAAACGGCAACAGACCCCACGCCAACAACCCCCTTATAATCCGCGCAACCCGCACGGAGACGCGCCATGTATACCCGCCTGCTGCAATCCCTGAACCGTCTGCACCCACGCGCCTGGGACTTCGTCCAGCTGATGCGCCTGGACAAGCCCATCGGCATCTACCTGCTGCTGTGGCCGACCCTGTGGGCGCTGTGGGTGGCGGCAGAAGGCGTGCCGAGCGTGAAGAACCTGCTGATCTTCGTCTGCGGGGTGATCCTGATGCGCGCTGCCGGTTGCGTGATCAACGACTACGCCGACCGCAACTTCGACGGCCACGTCAAACGCACCCAGGCACGCCCCCTGGCCAGCGGCAAGATCCAGCCACGCGAGGCGCTGATCCTGTTCGCCGTGCTGGTGGCGATGAGCTTTGTGCTGGTGCTGTTTACCAACGCCACGACGATCTGGCTGTCCTTCGGTGGCCTGGCTCTGGCCGCCTGCTACCCCTTTATGAAGCGCTACACCTTCTACCCGCAGGTGGTGCTGGGCGCGGCCTTCTCCTGGGGCATGCCCATGGCCTTTACCGCCGAAACCGGCAGCCTGCCGCCGGAGGCCTGGCTGCTGTATATCGCCAACCTGCTGTGGACCGTGGCCTACGACACCTACTACGCCATGGCCGACCGCGACGACGACCTGAAGATCGGGGTGAAATCCACCGCCATCCTGTTCGGCGACGCCGACCGCCTGATTATCGCCAGCCTGCAGGGCCTGACCCTGCTGTGCCTGCTGCTGGCCGGGGCGCGCTTCGAACTGGGCCTGTATTTCCACCTGGGCCTGGCCGTGGCCGCGGCCTGTTTTGCCTGGGAGTACCACAAGACGCGCAACCGCAAGCCCATGGCCTGCTTCAACGCCTTCCTGCACAACCACTGGGCCGGCCTGGCGATCTTTGTCGGGATCGCCCTGGATTTCGCCTTGCGCGGCTAGACAGCCCTGCCGCGCAGTTGTCATATCGCTGCAATAATTCCGTTATCTAATGCAGCTCATTACAGCGAGATGACCCGAGGCTTGATTCATGGTTGGCAAGAACATCCTGATCGTCGATGACGAAGCTCCGATCCGCGAAATGATCGCCGTGGCCCTGGAAATGGCCGGCTACGAGTGCCTGGAAGCGGAGAACACCCAGCAGGCCCATGCCATCATCGTCGACCGCAAGCCCGACCTGATCCTGCTCGACTGGATGCTCCCCGGCACCAGCGGTATCGAACTGGCCCGGCGCCTCAAGCGCGATGAACTGACCGGCGATATCCCGATCATCATGCTCACCGCCAAGGGTGAAGAGGACAACAAGATCCAGGGTCTGGAGGTCGGCGCCGACGACTACATCACCAAGCCCTTCTCCCCCCGTGAGCTGGTCGCCCGCCTGAAGGCCGTGCTGCGCCGTGCCGGGCCCAGTGACAGCGAAGGGCCGATCGAAGTCGGCGGCCTGCTGCTCGACCCCATCAGCCACCGGGTCACCATCGATGGCAAACCGGCCGAGATGGGCCCCACCGAGTACCGTCTGCTGCAGTTCTTCATGACCCACCAGGAGCGCGCCTACACCCGCGGCCAGCTGCTCGACCAGGTCTGGGGCGGCAATGTGTATGTCGAGGAGCGCACCGTGGACGTGCATATCCGCCGCCTGCGCAAGGCCCTGGGCGAGGCCTACGAGAACCTGGTGCAGACCGTTCGCGGCACCGGCTATCGCTTCTCCACCAAGAGCTGATCAGGCAAAGTTGTTAGGATTGCCGGTATCGCTCCGTACCCGGCCGATGGATTTGATCGCGGATGAGCTCTAATTGAATCAAGACTGGCGCGCCCCCCTGATACGTCGCCTGCTGTTGCTGATCGCCGGCTGCCTGCTGCTCGGCCTGATCACAGGCGAATATGGCTGGTCCATGGCCCTAGGCCTGGCGATCTACCTTGGCTGGCACCTGCAGCAGCTTTTGCGCCTGCACAAGTGGCTGCGCACCCGCAAGCAGGACGAGCCGCCCCCCGATGGCTATGGCCTGTGGGGAGAAGTGTTCGACAGCATCTACCACCTGCAGCGCCGTGATCAGAAGGCCCGCGGCCGTCTGCAGGCGGTGATCGACCGCGTGCAGGAATCGACCGCCGCCCTCAAGGACGCGGTGATCATGCTCGACCGCAACGGCAATCTGGAGTGGTGGAATATCGCCGCGGAAAAACTCCTGGGCCTGAAAACGCCCCAGGACAGCGGCCAGCAGATCACCAACCTGGTGCGCGATCCGCGCTTTATCGAGTACTTCGAAGGCAACAACTACGGCGAACCCCTGGACCTGCCCTCGCCGGTCAACGATCGCATTCGCCTGCAGTTTCATATCACCCAGTACGGCAACAGCGAACACCTGATGCTGGTGCGCGACGTGACCCGCCTGCATCAGCTGGAACAGATGCGCAAGGACTTCGTCGCCAACGTGTCCCACGAACTGCGCACGCCGCTGACGGTGATCGCCGGCTATCTGGAAACCCTGCTGGACAATGTCGAAGCGGTCAATCCGCGCTGGCTGCGCGCCCTGCAGCAGATGCAGCAGCAGGGCGGGCGCATGCAGAACCTGCTCAATGACCTGCTCCTGCTGGCCAAGCTGGAAGCCACCGATTACCCCTCGGACAACCAGCCGGTGGCGGTGGACCTGCTGCTGCTGAGCATCAAGAATGATGCCCAGGCCCTGTCCGGCGAGCGCCATCACCGCATCAGCCTGGAAGCCGACCCGCACCTCAAGCTCAAGGGCAGTGAGGCGGAGCTGCGCAGCGCCTTTTCCAACCTGGTGTTCAATGCGGTCAAGTACACCCCGGATGAAGGCGAAATCCATATTCGCTGGTGGGGCGACGAACAGGGCGCCCATCTGGCGGTCCGCGACAGCGGCCTGGGCATCGAGGCCAGGCACCTGCCGCGCCTGACCGAGCGTTTCTACCGGGTCGATTCCAGCCGTGCCAGCAACACCGGCGGCACCGGCCTGGGCCTGGCGATCGTCAAGCATGTGCTGCTGCGCCACCGGGGGCGCCTGGATATCCACAGCCAGCTGGGCAAGGGCAGCACCTTTACCTGCCACTTCCCGCCGCAACAAGCCGTGCGCCGCGGCCAATAACGCGCCCCCCTTGCAAAGCGCGCGCACTGCCCCCACCCTTTAGGCATCTGCCAGCCACTCAAGTCTTTATGGACCCTTCCACGAGTCTTTCCGCCGCACACTACTTCGCCGACTTCGGCCTTTTGCTCTTCGCCCTGCTGCTGGTGCTGCTCAACGGCTTCTTCGTTGCCGCCGAGTTCGCCATCGTGCGCCTGCGCGCCACCCGGGTGGAAAGCCTGGCCGATCAGCACGGCTGGCGCGGGCATATCCTGCGCACCGTGCACAACCAGATGGACGCCTACCTGTCGGCCTGTCAGCTGGGCATCACCCTGGCCTCCCTGGGCCTGGGCTGGGTAGGCGAGCCGGCTTTCGCCGAGCTGCTCAGGCCCCTGCTCGGCGCGCTGGGCGTCGAGTCAGCCGGGCTGGTCAGCGCCATTGCCTTTTTCCTGGCCTTCGCCAGCCTGTCCTACCTGCATATCGTGGTCGGCGAGCTGGCGCCCAAGTCCTGGGCCATCCGCCAGCCCGAACGCTTGTCGCTGTGGACTGCCGCGCCGCTGTACGGGTTCTACTGGCTGATGTACCCGGCGATCTTCGTCCTCAATGCCAGCGCCAACGCCATTCTGCGCATCGCCGGCCAGGGCGAGCCCGGACCTCATCACGAGCATCATTACAGCCGCGACGAGCTCAAGCTGATCCTGCATTCCAGCCGCGCCAGCGCCCCCAGCGATCAGGACATGCGCGTACTGGCCTCGGCAGTGGAGCTGGGCGAGCTGGAAGTGGTGGACTGGGCCAACTCCCGCGAAGACCTGGTAGCCCTGGAGCTCAATGCCGGCCTGGACGAGGTGTTCAGCACCTTCCGCCGGCACAAGTACAGCCGCTACCCGATCTACGACAACGCCAGCGAAAGCTTTGTCGGTGTGCTGCATATCAAGGATCTGCTGCTGCACCTGTCGCTGCTGGAAATGCTGCCCTCGGCGCTGCGCCTGGGCGATCTGATGCACCCCATCGAACGGGTCGGCCGGCACATGCCGCTGTCACAGCTATTGGAGCAGTTCCGCCAGGGCGGCTCGCACTTCGCCCTGGTCGAGGAGGCCGACGGCAAGGTGATCGGTTATCTGACCATGGAAGATGTGCTGGAAGCCCTGGTCGGCGATATCCAGGACGAACACCACAAGGCCGAACGCGGCATCCTCGCCTATCAGCCGGGCAAGCTGCTGGTGCGCGGCGACACCCCGCTGGCCAAGGTCGAGCGCCTGCTCGGCGTCGATCTCGACCCTATCGAGGCGGAAACCCTGGCGGGGCTGGTCTACGAGACGCTCAAGCGCATGCCCGAGGAAGAGGAGGCACTGGAAGTCGAAGGCCTGCGCATTATCGTCAAGAAGATGAAAGGGCCGAAGATCGTCCTGGCCAAGGTCCTCAGGCTCGACTGACCTCAGGCCAGCACCGGCGGCGGACGCCGGCGCCAACCGTGCAGGCTGTGTACCAGCAGGGTGACCAGGATGAGCGCGCCGCCCAGCAATACCGTGCGGCTCGGTGCCTCGTCGAGCAGCCACCAGACCCACAGCGGCCCCAGCACCACCTCCAGAAGCAACAGCAAGCCCACCTCCGTGGCACTGATCCAGCGTGGCCCGAGCTGGATCAGCATAAAGGCCAGGGGCAACAGCACACCGGCCATCAGCGCCAGCCCCAGCCACTGGTTGAATGCCAGGGCAGGCGTACCGCCGAACACAAAGCCCAGCAGCGAGACCAGCAAAGCCCCCGGGATCAGCGCCGGACTCATGTCAATGCCCGGCTGACTGCGCGCCAGGCTGAGGTTGCCGGCCAGTAGAGTGGCCGCCACCAGGGCCAGCAGCGTACCGCTGCGGCTCTGTCCGCTGGGCGCATCGGCGACGATCAGCAGCACGCCCGCCAGACACAGACCAATGGCCAGCAAGGTACGCAGCGCCAGACGCTCGCCCAGCCAGACCCAGCTCAGGGCCGCGGCAAGCAGCGGCGACAGACTGAAGATCACCAGGGCGCTGGCGGCCCCTGTCAGGCTGACGGCACTGACAAAGCACAGGGTGCTGAAGCAGTAGCAGAGCGCACAACCCACCCCGGTCCAGCCGCAACGGTGCAAGGCCGTCAGCAGGCGGCCGCGGTAACGCCAGCTCAACAACAGGGCCAGGCCGGTCGCCATGATCAGTCCCCGCCAGGCCAGTATCTGCAGCGGCGGCGAATCCAGCCAGCGCAGCACCAGGGCATCCGGCGAAATAATCAGCATGCCCAGTGTCGTCAACAGCACGCCTTTTTGTCTGTCCTGCATGGTGCCCGCCTCCAGGCATGATTTGGTGTCCGCTGCGCTCAGCGGGGTTCAGCCCGCTGCCCGGCTGTCGGCCAGCAAGCTGCCAAAGCCCTGGGGCCGGTGCACGCAGCCGGCCAGTTGCAGGGCATGCCAGAACAGCGCCTGGTTGCTGGACACCACCGGCAGGCCCAGGCGCTTTTCCAGGCCGTCCAGCAGTGTCAGGGTTCTCAGGTTGGTACAGGCGAGAAACAGCGCATCGACCCGCTGCCCCACCAACAGAGCCTGGGCGGCCACCTCGATGGACGCGGCGGGTATACGCGGAATCTCGGCGTCGGCCAGGACTTCGAAACTGCCGAACGCCACCACTTCGTGCCCCGCCTGCTCAAGGCCCTGGTAAAACGGGTAATTGACCTCGCTGATATAGGGCGTGAGCACCGCGATACGCCGTGCTCCCAGGCCACGCAGGGCGGCCTTGACCGCGCTCCACGGATTGCTGACCGGCACCCCGGGGCGCGCCTGGTTGATCAGGCGCGCGATTTCCTGCTCGCCAATCAGCATGCTGCCGGACGTGCAGCCGAAGGTCAGCACATCCAGCGGCATGCCGGGAACCAGTTGCTCACAGGACTGTGTCAGCCCCCGCGCCAGGCTGCGCAGGCCCTCCGCAGTCACGGCCGGGCTGCAGGGGGTACGGGTGCTGTACAGTTCGACCCGTTCACCGAGCAGCTGGCGCCACTCATTCTCCAGGGTGAAGTCACTGGCCAGTTGCAGCAGGCCGATGCGCACATGGCCGTCGTCCACGCTGGCGGGGTAGGTGAAACTACGCTGAAACGCCTGAAATGCCGCGAAGGACGCAATCATCTCAGGCTCCTTCAAGCAGACGCGCGGCATAGTTGGCGATGGCGGTGTCCTGCACGCCGGTGCCCGTCAGGTCGCACACCGTGATCTGGTCATCCCGGCTGCGCGCCGAGCGGCCACTGACCACCAGCGCTCCCAACTCCAGCACCTCCCGCGCCAGATCCGGGGCATGGTGCAGTTCACCCAGGGCCCGGGACTGGCTCAGGCGATCCACCACCAGCACATCGGCGCCTGCCAGGATGGCTGGCTCCAGCTCCTGCTTGTGCGGGTTGTCCGAGCCCATGGCCGTGACATGCACACCCCTGGGCAGATCGTGCCAGTGCAGCACGGGTTCACGCGCCGGCGTGGTGGTGACCACGATATCGGCTGCGGCGCAGGCCGCCGCCGCGCTAGCGTGAACCGTGACCGGCAAGCCGTGGCGGGCCTGCATCTGGGCCGCATACTGCTGCGCCTTGAGCGGATCGCGGGCATGCACATGCACGGCCTGGATATCACGCACCAGACGCAACGCCGCCACCTGCAACTCGGCCTGAAGCCCGGCACCGATCACCGCCACCGTGGTCGCCGCCTCGCGCGCCAGGTACTTGGCGGCCACCGCACCGGCCAGCGCGGTGCGGATGTCGGTCAGGTAGCCCTCATCGAACAACACCGCATCGACCAGACCGGTCTTGGCCGAAAACAGCAGCATCAAGCCATTGAGGCTCGGCAGGCCCAGTGCGGGATTGTCGAAAAAGCCGGGGCTGATCTTGATGGCAAAGCGTGGCCAGCCATGGATATGCGCGGTTTTCACGTCCACTTCGCCGTTGTTCTCGGCAATGTTCATGCTGAGAATCGGCGGCATTTCCACCTCACCCCGCCCGAGCGCGGCAAAGCCGGCCTCGACCGCCTCCAGCGCGGCGTGATCGAGGCGTACCTTTTCAGCAATCTGCGCGCGGTTATAGATCTGCATAGGGTGGCTCTCCTGCCAGGCGACAGGCCTGGGCAAAGGTGGTGGTGGATAGGTTCTGACCACTGATGACAAAGGCCACGCGGCGCCCGCTCAAGTCCAGGCGATGCTGCTCGACCGCGGCCATGCCGACTGCGGCAGCCCCTTCGACCAGCAGTTTGTCCTCGCGCAGCAGCTGTACCATGGCGCGCGCAATCTGCACTTCATCGACCTTGTAGCCGCGGTCCATGTAGCGCTGGGTCATGGCAAAGGTCCAGGCGTTGTCCAGGCCGATGCCACCGCCCAGGCTGTCCGCCAGCGAGGACACTTCCGCCACCTGCAGCGGATGGCCGGCGGCCAGGCTTTCCAGCATGGCCGCGCCCTCGTTCATGCTCACGCCGATCACTTCGAGCGCCGGATTGATGCTCTTGGCCGCCAGACCGATGCCGGCGATCAGTCCCCCGCCGGACAGGCCGGCAAAGATCATGTCGATTTCCGGCTGCTCTTCGAGGATTTCCAGCCCGCAGGTGCCCTGACCGGCGATCACCAGTGGGTGGTCGAACGGTGGCAGATAGGCCAGGCCCCGCTCATCGCGCAAGCGACGTGCCTCGCAGTCGGCATCGTCCTGGCAGTCGCCATGGATCACCACCTCGGCGCCACTGGCGCGCAGCGCAGCCACCTTGTTGTCCGGCACCAGGCGAGAAATGCAGACCGTCACCGGAATGTTCAGGCGCCTACCGGCATAGGCCAGCCCGCGGCCGAAATTACCGGTCGACATGGTCACCACGCCCCGCTCTCGCTGCGCCGGGTCCAGGCCGAGCAGTGCGTTGGCCGCACCGCGCAGCTTGAAGGCGCCGGTAGGCTGCAGGTTGTCGAGCTTCAACCAGGCGTCACAGTTCCAGCGTCGTGAAAGTGATTCCGAGCGCACCAGTGGCGTACGCAGGGCCAGCCCGGCGATCCGCTGGCGAGCCAGGTAGATGTCCTTGAGTGTCAGTTGTTCGCTCATCTGTGCATTCATCCAGACAATGCCCTGAAGCCACCGCTGGGGTGGCTTCAGTCGGCCGGTGCTTACTTGGCGTTCCAGGCACCGCTGGTGATCAGCTTGTCGGTGACCTTGTTGATGGCCCGCTCGGCGCGCGCCACGATGTCATCCACTTCACCACGGGTGACCACCAGCGGCGGGGCGAAGCCGAGGATGTCGCCGTGCGGCATGGCCCGGGCGATCAGCCCTTCTTCCAGGCAGGCTGCGGAAATCTGCGGGCCGACCTTGAGGCTGGGGTCGAAGTGCTGGCGCTTGCTGCGGTCGCTGGAGAACTCCAGGGCCGCCAGCAGGCCGATGCCACGCACCTCGCCGACCAGGGGATGCTCGGCGAAGGTGGCCTGCATGCGCTGCTGCAGGTAGGCCCCGGTATCGCGGGCGTTGCCGGTGAGATTTTCGCGCTCGATGATGTCCAGGTTGGCAATGGCCGAGGCGATGCCCATGGGGTGACCGGAATAGGTGTAGCCATGGCCGATGGCGCCGTAGGTGTCGGTGCCCTGCTCCAGTACCTGCCACACGCGCTCGCCGACGATCACCCCGGACAGCGGCTGATAAGCCGAGGTCAGGCCCTTGGCCACGGTGATCAGGTCCGGCTTCATCTCGTAGTACTGGGAACCGAAATCGACGCCCAGGCGACCGAAGCCACAGACCACCTCATCGGCAATCAGGAGGATGTCGTACTTGTCCAGCACCTTGCGGATTTCCGCCCAGTAGCCCTGCGGTGGCGGCACGATGCCGCCGGTGCCGAGCACCGGTTCGCCGATCATCGCCGCGACCGTCTCCGGCCCTTCGGCGAGGATCATCTCCTCAAGCTTGTGCGCGCAGTAGCGGGAAAACTCCAGCTCGCTCATGGCGTCGTCCGGGCGCCGGTAGTAGACCGGGGCCACGGTGTGCTTGATGCGCTCCAGCGGCAGGTCGAAATGGGCATGGAACACCGGCAGGCCGGTCATGGAGCCCGAGGCGATGCTCGAACCGTGATAACCACGGTCACGGGAAATCACCTTTTTCTTCTCGGGACGGCCGAGGATGTTGTTGTAGTACCAGACCAGCTTGAGCTGGGTCTCGTTGGCGTCCGAGCCGGACATGCCGTAGTAGACCTTGCTCATGCCCTGGCCGGCGAGCTTGACGATGCGCTCGGACAGGGTCGCCATGCCCTCGGTGGTATGGCCGACATAGGTATGGTAGTAGGCCAGTTCCTTGGCCTGCTTGTAGATGGCCTCGGCCATTTCCGTGCGGCCATAGCCGATATTTACGCAGTACAGCCCGGCAAAGCCGTCGATAAACTCGTTGCCCAGCGAATCGCGGATGCGGATGCCCTGGGCACCGGTGACGATACGTGCCGGGCTTTCACCATGGGCATGCTGCTTGAGATGGGTGGAGGCGTGAAAGACGTTCTGGCGGTCGATCTCGATGATCTTCTGGGTGTCGATGGTCATGGCAGTGCCCTCTTGGAACTCATTCGTGATTGGCTTCAGTGGAGTCGACCCCACTGAAGACCTGGCAAGCGCAGGCTAGGCAGCGCATGGCGCGCGAAGCCCGCTGTCGTTTTCAGCTACCGCTGGCACTGGGCAGGTTGCCCAGGCAGTAGTATTTGATCTGGCTGTATTCATCGAGGCCGTGGCGCGAGCCCTCGCGGCCGAGACCGGACTGCTTGACGCCACCGAAGGGCACGGGTGGGCCGGTCATCTTCACCGAGTTGACGCTGACCATGCCGAACTCCAGGCCGCGCAACAGTGCCCACACCGGCCGAATGTCGTGGCCGTAGACATAGGCGGCCAGGCCGTATTCGGTGTCGTTGGCCTGGGCAATCAACTGCTGCAGATCGTCCCAGGCCAGCACCCCGGCCACCGGGGCGAAGTTTTCCTCGCGGTATACGCGCATCTGCGGCGTCACATCGGCCAGCAGGGTCGGCATGAAGAAGTTGCTTCCTGGCGCCTGGCGCTGGTCACCGACCAGCAGTCGCGCGCCCTGAGCCACGGCGTCATCGACCAGTTCCTGGGCCTTGAGCACGGCCTTGCGATTGATCAGCGGCCCCTGGTTGACGCCACGGACCAGGCCGTTGCCCACGGTCAGCTCGGCCATGCGCCGGGCGAAGGCGGCGAGGAAGGGCTCGTACAGCGAGCGGTGCACGAAGATGCGGTTGGCCGCCAGGCAGTCCTGGCCAGTGGTCTGGAACTTGGCATCGATGGCGGCTTGTGCAGCCTCTTCCACATCCATGTCCGGCAGCACGATAAAGGGCGCGTTGCCGCCCAGCTCCATGGAGCATTTTTTCACCGTGGCCGCGGCCTGCTGCAGAAGCAGGCGCCCGACCCGGGTCGATCCGGTGAAGGACAAGGCCTTGACCTTGTCGCTGGCGCACAGCACCTGCGAGACCATCTCCGGCTCGCCGGTGATGACATTGAACACCCCGGCGGGAAAACCGGCGCGCTCGGCCAGTTCGGCCAGGGCCAGGGCGGAGAACGGCGTCTCGCCGGCCGGCTTGACCAGCACCGTGCACCCCACCGCCAGGGCGGCGGCGGCCTTGCGGGTAATCATCGCGCAGGGGAAGTTCCACGGCGTGATCAGCGCGGCGACACCGATCGGTTCACGCACGCTGCCCAGCTGGGCGTTGCGAATGTGGCTGGGAATGGTCTCGCCGTAAGCGCGCCGCGCCTCCTCGGCGAACCAGCGGATAAAAGAGGCGGCGTAATCGATCTCGCCCCGGGCCTCATCGATCGGCTTGCCCTGTTCCAGGGTCATCAGACGGGCCAGGTCTTCCTTGTTGGCCAGCAGCAGGTCATGCCATCTGTTCAGGATCGCACCACGGGCATCCACCGACAGGGCTCGCCAGGCGGGCAAGGCGGCCTCGGCAGCGTCGATGGCGGCCTCGATCTGGCTGGCATCCAGCAGGACACAGCGGCCAATGGTTTCTTCGGTGGCCGGGTCGATGACGGCTTCGTCCTGACCGTCATGGCCGGCGACCCATTTGCCGTTGACATAGGCCAGCTGGCGAATCAGACGCGGATCTTCGAGTGTGTGCATGGTCAACGCCCCTCAGCGTGCTCGGACGATCGCTGGGGATCGCGCCGATTTGGTTCGTGATTACGGGTTCCACTCTAGGGGGGATTGCCTCCCGGTTTTTTCTGTAAAGCGGCGCCGCGCACCCTGTTTTTTTCCTTTGCCCGGGCTATTTCGCGGTTTTTTTTGCAACGCTGCGGCGAACCTGTCCTGGGGCCATGACGCCGCACCCGACAGACACGCCAAGGACCCAACCGCCTTGACCAGGGACAGGACGCATAAGCCGTACGGGGGTTGCCAAGCGGGTGGATCACAGCACCGGCGAAGGTCGCCGGCAGGGGGAGGGAGCAGGCCCGGGATACCTGCTCAGTCTGCGTCGCGCAGGTCGGCCAACACGGCCGGCTCGCTCAATTTGACGGTCTTGGTCACGATGTAGGTGAAATAGCGCTCGATGCCCAGGTCGCTCATCAGCCACTGATCGATCAGGCGCTGATACTGATCGATGTCGCAGGCCATGACCTTGACGATGTAGTCGATGCCGCCACCCGTGGCGTAGCACTCGGTGACTTCGGGGCAGGCCTGCATGGCATTCTCGAAACGCTGAAAGGCCTCGCGGCTGTGCTGCTTGAGGCTGACTTCGACCATCACCGCAGCCCGTTTGAGCAGAATCTCCGTGTTCAGCTGGGCGCCATAGCCACGAATGATCCCGGCGTCCTCCAGGCGTTTGACCCGCTCCCAGCAGGGGCTGACGGACAGATTGATGGCCTCGGCCAGACTGGATTTGGTAATGCGACCGTTGACCTGCAGGATGCGCAGGATTTTCAGGTCATAGCTGTCAAGACGCATGCCGCGCTCCAGGTAAACGGCCATGTGCCGAGGCGTCACGCGCGCACCGTCCAGGGCTGGACTCAGGGGGATGTACGCGCGACCCGGGAAAACCGGCACATGGCAAAACAGACCGGCGGCCGCTCGGGCCGCCGGCAACCGGTTTACTGCTGCTCCAGCGCCGCAATTTCCGCTTCCAGAGCCTTGAGCACCGCACCCGCCTCGGGGCCGGCCAGGTCCACCAGCTTGTCGCGCAGCGGCTGGCTGGCTTCACGGAAGGCGGCCTGCTCCTGCTCAGTCAGGTGCACCAGCTTGATACCCGGCTTGGCCTGCTGGATCTTCTGCAGGCGCTCCTTGTTGTAGCTGGCCTGGGTCTCGAAGATATAGGGCGCCAGTTCCGCCACGGTTTCATCGATCATCTGCCGCTGCTCGGCCGGCAGGCCCTGGTACCAGGACTCGCTGGACAGTACGGCCACGGTGAACTGCTGATGACCCGACCAGGTCAGCACATCGTTGACCTCGTAGAACTTCATCTCCTCGATGGCGAAGATGGGGTTCTCCTGACCGTCGATCATCTTCAGCTGCAGGCCGCCGTAGACCTCCGAATAGGGCAGCGGCGTCGGCACGGCACCAAAGGACTTGTAGGTCTCCACCAGCATCGGCGAGGCCATCACGCGCATCTTCACATTGGCGAAGTCGGCCGGCTGGCGTATTTCCTTGTTGGTGCTCCAGACCATCTCGCCTTCCGGGTACATGCTCAGCAGGCGCAGGTTACGGGCTTTCAGCTTGTCGGCCACCGGTCCGTAGATGGTCGGGCTTTCGGTGAGCAGCTTGAGGTTGACCTGGTTGTCCTGGGACAGCAGGTAAGGCACCGAGAACACCTGCATGCCCGGCGCCGTCGAGCCCAGGATGCCGGTAGAGCCATGGGTGAACTGCAGCACGCCATTGGCCACCAGCTCGGTCAGATCCTCCGATTCGCCCAACGCGCCATAGGGATAGACGGTGACGCTGATCTTGCCGGCGCTTTTCTCCTCGATCAGTGCCTTGAACTTCTGCGCATAGGCGTCCTGCACGCTGCCGCTGATTTCCTCCAGGGCGAACTTCCATTCTTCGGCTGCGGCCATGCTGGCCTGACCGGCCAGGGCCAGGCCCATGGCGGCCGCCAGGGCCGCTTTTTTCAGTGCATTGAGTGTGTACATGGTGAGGTCTCCGCTTGCTGTTATTGTCATTGAAGAGCGGCCGCCACAGCGGCTTTCAGCTTTCGACGATGTCGGCGATTACCGCCAGGGTATCGCCAATGTCCACCAGTGCGGGAAAGCGCCGGGCCACCAGCAGGCCGTCGCGCTGCGCACGATATTCCACGGCCGGTGTACCGGTGCGCTCGAAGGCATGCACCCGCGCCACCAGGTCGCCCTGACGCACCGGCTCACCCAGGCTGAGGGTCAGTTCGAGGATGCCGCGATGGGTGCTCTGCACATAGCAGCTGGCATCGGGCATATCCAGTTGCAGGGGCGCCGCTTCGGGCAACTCCGGCTCACCGTCGAGGATCCCGGCGAACTTGAGAAAGTTGCGCACGCCGCGATCGGCCAGGGCCATGGTTTCCGGGGTGCTGGTGCCGCCCCCACGCAATTCGGTGGTGACGAACACCTTGCCCTGGACCTCCACCGCCGTGTCGTACAGCGAGGCCGCATCCAGCTCGAAAAGAATCATGCTGGCCGGGGTGCCGAACAGGCGGGCACCCTCGATGCAGCGGGCCTCCTGCTGCGCATCGGGCAACCGATGGGCCGCGGCGAACGGCAGGATGTCCAGGGTCTTGCCGCCGGAGTGAATGTCCAGGGCGTAGTCGCACAGGGGAATCAGGTAGCGCTGGAAGTAGTCGGCGATCCGCTCGGTCATGCTCCCGGCCGGGTTGCCGGGAAAGGAGCGGTTCATGTTGCCCTTGTCGATCGGCGAGGTCCGGCTGCCATTCTGCACCGCCGGGTAGTTCATCGCCGGCACGATGATGACGCGCCCGCGCACCTGCTCGGCACTCAGCTCACTGGCCAGCTTGAGCAGGCTGGTGATGCCCTCGTACTCGTCGCCATGGTTGCCGCCGGTGAGCAGGGCGGTGGGGCCCTCACCGTTCTTCACCACGCTGATGGGAATCATGATGCAGCCCCAGGCCGACTGGTCGTGGGAATAGGGCAACTTGAGAAAGCCGTGCTGCACGCCATCCCGGTCGAAATCCACCGTGGCACTGATGGTGCTGGGGCGCATCTCGACGGCCGGGGTGCAACGGTTGGCCTGCAACTCTGCTTCAACGGATATGTTCATGCGTACTCCCCCTTCAGGCCTTGACGAACAGCTGACGCGGAAAGTCGCAGAGGGTTTCCACGCCGGTTTCCGTGATCAGGATGCTTTCGGTGGTTTCCAGGCCCCAGTCGTCCAGCCACAGGCCCGGCATGAAGTGGAAGGTCATACCAGGTTGCAACACCGTGGTGTCGCTCTCGCGCAGGCTCATGGTTCGCTCGCCCCAGTCCGGCGGATAGCTCAGACCAATCGGGTAGCCACAGCGGTTGTCGCCACGGTCGTAACCGTAACGGCGCAAGGTGCTGTTCAGCTCCCGGGCGATGTCACCACAGGTGTTGCCGGGCTTGGCCACCGCCAGGCCGGCTTCGAGACCGGCATTGATCGCTTCCTCGGCCTTGCGGAAAGCCGCCGACGGTTCGCCCAGGTAAAGGGTACGCGACAAGGGGCAGTGGTAGCGCTTGTGGCAACCGGCGATCTCGAAGAAGGTGCCTTCGCCCTTCTTGAACGGGCGCTCGTCCCAGGTCAGGTGCGGTGCCGAGGCATCCTTGCCCGAGGGCAGCATGGGCACAATGGCCGGGTAATCACCAAACTTGCCATCGTGACCGACGCAGGCTACGCGGTAGATTTCACCTACCAGCACATTCTTCGGCAGTCCCGGCTCGACCATGTCGATGATCGCGCGGTGCATGTTCTCGACGATCCGCGCGGCCACCCGCATGTATTCGATTTCCTGGCCCGACTTGATCGCCCGGCACCAGTTGACCAGACCGGTGGCATCCACTAGCGGTGCCTGGGGCAGGCCGCGCTGCAGAGCCTGGTGCGAGGTGGCGCTGTAGTAGTAGTTGTCCATTTCCACGCCCACCACACCCTGGGTCCAACCCCGTGCCGGCAGGATCTCCTGGCACAGATAGTCGAGGGCATGATGGGGCGGGTTCATGACATAGCGGTCGCTGTAGGAAGCAATGTCCTCTTCCGGCAGGTAGACGGTGCGCCGGGCGCCATTGGCATCGATGCCGCGGCCGTACCACAGCGGGTTGCCCTGCTGACCAACCACCACGCACTGCGGGGTGTAGAACGACCAGCCGTCGTAGCCTGTCAGCCAGGCCATGTTGGATGGATCATGCACGATCAGCGTGGTGATCCCCCGCTCGGCCATGGCAGCACGCACCTTGGCCAAGCGCTGGGCATACTCTTCACGGCTGAAATTCAACGCGATTTCACTCATGACAGCATCTCGAAATTGAACGCCGGGGCGTTCAGGCCCTTATCCGGCCGCCCGAACAGGTCGAGCGGTTATGCAATGTACTGAAACCTGCTAGAGTGACCGCATCAAATGCAGGTCAATCCGCACGAAACACATATTTAATACCAGTACATTTTTCGTCAAGGACTTTATTGAACTATGACAATAGACCTGAAGCCCTTTATCCGCTCCGGTCAGCCGAAATACCTGGCCATCGGCAACGCCCTCAACGAGGCAATCAACGCCGGCGCCCTGCAGCCCGGCAGCAAACTGCCCACCCACCGCGAACTGGCCGAGGTGTTGGGCGTTAGCGTGCAGACGGTGAGCAATGCCTATGCCCATGCCGAGAAGCAGGGCGTCATCTACGCTCAGGTGGGGAGCGGCACCTTCGTGCGCAGCCGCCACGTCAGCCATGAGTCGGACTACCTGTCCACCGACGAACATGAGGACCCCAACCGCGGCATTGACCTGTCCACCGCCCACCCGGTGTGCACCGCCCGTCACGTCAAACTGTATCGTGAGGGCCTGGAGCGCCTGGCCCGGGAGGGGCGTGACGACTTCATCACGTCCTTCCACCCCACCCAGGGCCTGACCCAGCACCGCGAGGTGGTCTGCAACTGGCTGGCGCAGCAGCAGAAGATGCCGGCCGATCCCGATCACATGCTGTTCTGCAATGGCACCGCCCATGCCCTGACCATTGCCATGGCCACCGTGCTCAACCCGGGTGATACGGTACTCTGCGAGCATGAGACAGGGATGCTGTTGCTGGCACTGGCGCAAACCCTGCATTTCAAGCTCAAGGGTGTGGCCGCCGATGACCAGGGTCTGCTGCCCGAAGCCCTGGAGGCCGCCTGCCGCCAGGGCGGAGCCCGGGTACTGTTCTGCACCCCGACCATGAACAACCCGAACAACAACACCATGGGTCTGGAACGCCGCCAGCAGATTGCCGAACTGGCTCGGCGCTATGACCTGACGGTGGTGGAAGATGATGTCTACGGCGCCCTGCAGCCGGATCGCAGTCCACCCCTGTCGGCCCTGATTCCGGAGCGCAGCTTCTATGCCACCAGCCTGACCAAGGTGACCCTGCCCGGCATGCGCGCCGGTTATCTGGTCACCCCGCCGCACCTGGTGCAGCAGGCCATCGGCCGCCTGCGCAGCACCACCTGGATGGCCACCCTGATGCCGTTCGAGATCGCCAGCTGGTGGATGCAGGACGGCACCCTGGAACGCATGATCGGTTTCCAGCAACAGGAATTCGCCGCCCGCCAGCAAATGGCCAGCGAACTCCTCAGCGCCTGTCGCTACAAGGCCCACCCCAACGGCATGCATATCTGGGCTGAGCTGCCGGAGCACTGGCAGCCGGACAAATTCGTGCGGCGTGCGCGCCAGGAAGGCGTGATGATCTTTCCGGCAGAGCCCTTCCTGGTCAGCGTCGACCGCAACAACCCCTATGTGCGCATCAGCCTGGGCGCCGAGCAGAGCCGCGCACGCGTCCAGGCCGGACTGAGCACGTTGAATACACTGATGGAAGAAATCCCGCCGCCCATGCATTTCGTATTCTGAAGCAGCACGAAAATCATGTCAGAGCAATAAAACTGACAGATTTGTAATGATTCAAATATTTAATTGACATGATTTTTAGCCGGCGATACTGTCGAGCCTCCACAACAATAAAAATGCCTGTCGCCACGGCTACAGGCAGGAGGTGGCAATGCCTTGGTTGTCTAAACTGGATTGGCTGCTGGAAAAGCTCGAGGCCTTTATCCTCGCCAGCGCCATCCTGCTGATGGCGCTGAACTCGGTCGCCAATGTCTTTGGCCGCTATCTGTTCAATCAGAGCCTGTACTTCTCCGAAGAGCTCAATCAGTTCCTGATCATCTTCGTCACCTTCGTCGGCTGCAGCTACGCTGCCCGGCACAATCGCCATATCAGTATGAGCGCCTTTATCGAGCAGCTGACAGGCAAGCCGGCGGCGGCCAGCCTGCTGCTGATCCACCTGCTGACTGCCGCGCTGCTGTGCTGGCTGACCTGGGCCTCCATCGGCTACGTGCAGTCAGCTGCGCGCGTCGGCCGTGCTTCCTCGGCCCTGCAACTGCCGCTGCACTACATCTACCTGGTGATTCCCCTGGGGCTGGGCATGAGCGGGCTGCAGTTCCTGCGCCATGCCTTTGTCCAGCTGCTGGTTCTGCTCGGGCGCCGTGAAGCGCCGCAGCAGCACATCGACGCGCCTCTTCCACCGCAAGCCTGAGTTCGCCCGCATGGATATGACCACCGCCCTTCTGCTGATCATGCTGGTCCTGCTGCTGGCAGGCTTTCCCATGATGACCACCCTGCTGGCAGCTGCGGCTGCGGGCTTTCTGTTCTTCTTCAATATGGGGCCGGAGTTCCTGATCCAGCAGATGATTGCCGGTATTCGGCCATCGGCCCTGGTCGCCGTGCCGATGTTTATCCTGGCCGCCGACATCATCACCCGCGGCGCCACGGCCAACCGATTACTGGATGTGGCCATGGCGTTCGTCGGCCATGTCCGCGGGGGCATGGCGGTCACCACGGCGCTGAGCTGCGCCATGTTCGGTGCCCTGTCGGGCTCGACCCAGGCGACCGTGGTGGGGGTCGGCAGCATCATGCGACCGAAGATGCTGCAACAGGGCTACAAGGACAGTTTCGCCATGGCGCTGATCATCAACGCCTCGGATATCGCCCTGCTGATTCCACCGAGCATCGGCATGATCATCTATGGGGTGGTTTCCGGCACTTCGGTCGCCGAGCTGTTTATCGCCGGGATCGGCCCGGGCCTGCTGCTGATGCTGCTGCTCGCTGGCTATTGCTACATCTATGCACGCCTGGCCGGCATTCCACGCAGTGAAAAACTCGGCTGGCTGGAGCGCCTGCGCACCTGCCGCCGCGCCATTCTGCCGCTGTTGCTGCCGGTCATGACCATCGGCGGCATCTACACCGGGGTGTTCAGCCCCACCGAGGCAGCCGCGGTGTCGGTACTCTATGCCCTGATTCTGGAAGTCCTGATCTTTCGCCGGGTCAAACTCAGTGACCTGTCGAGCATCGCCCTGTCCACCGGCATGATCACCGCCGTGGTGTTCATCCTGGTGGCAGCCGGCTCGGCCTTTTCCTGGGTGATTTCCTTCGCTCAGATTCCGCAGCAGATCCTCAGCGGCATCGGCTTGCTGGAGGCCTCACCCACCGAACTGCTGATCATCATCTCGATCGCCTTCTTTATCGGCTGCATGTTCGTCGACCCGATCGTGGTGATGCTGATCCTGGTGCCGATCTTCGCCCCGGCCGTGCGCCTGTCCGGCCTGGACCCGGTGCTGGTGGGTACCATCATCACCCTGCAGGCAGCCATCGGTTCGGCTACGCCGCCCTTTGGCTGTGACATCTTCACGGCCATTGCGGTGTTTCGCCGTCCCTACTTTGAAGTGATCCGGGGCAGCCTGCCGTTCTTCATGATTCTGCTGCTGATGTCGGTACTGCTGATCATGTTCCCGCCCATCACCCTGTTCCTGCGCGACCTGGCTTTTCGCTAGCCACCCCCGCGGAAGGCATCCAGGCGAATGGCAACAGGCGCGCTATTCGCCACCCACGGCAAAGTTGGGCAGGCTGTTGACCGGCTGGGTGAAATCGAAGGGGATGGACTCCACCGCCAGGCCGACGTTGCGCTGTACCACGAAGTGCAGGTGCGGGCCGGTGCTGTTGCCGGTATTGCCGGAGCGCGCCAGCAGGGTGCCGGTAGCCACCCGTTGCCCCTCGCGCACCTTGACCGAGCCCTGCATCAGGTGCAGGTACACGCCCATGGTGCCGTCGTCGTGGAGGATGCGCACGAAGTTGCCGGCCGGGTTGTTGCCGCGACCACTCTGGTTGTTCTCGGTCTTGACCACCATGCCAGCGCGGGCCGCAACGATGGGCGTACCCTCGGGCATGGCGATATCCATGGCGTAGCGCCCCTTGGGGGTGTAGTGGCTGTACTTGCCACCCGCGCCCTGGGTCAGGCGGAAGGGGCCACCGCGCCAGGGCAGCGGGTAGCGGTTCTGCGTCGGCACCAGGCGCGGATCGCCCAGGGCGTAGCGCAGTTTCGGCTTGTAACGCAGGGGTTTGCCGGCATCGCGCGGGGCCAGGGTAGCCAGGCGGATATGGCTGCGCGGCGGCACCACCCAGTTGATCGGCTTGGCCGGCGCCCCCACCACGTTATCCAGTTGCTCCAGACGCAGCTCGATCTGCACCGGGGCATACAGGTCGTTGCGCACCAGCAGGGTCTCGCCCGCCTCGTGCTTCTTGGTTTCCAGCTTCACCTGGTTATCCAGGCGCTCAACCATGCGGTCGCTGAAGACGAACACCTGGGCGCCGGGCACTGCCTGGTCGCTATAGGTCACCACGCCATGCTTGTCGACGTACTTGTAGATGGTCAAAGCGCTGGCAGACCCGGTAAAGGTCAGCAGACAGAAGAGGAAAAGCAGACGGCCTGACATAGCGACTCGATTCTTATGGCTTTTTGCTACCCGGATCTACAAGGCTAGCAGCGCCGGCAAGGCCGTGCCAGACACCGACGGTCAGGCTGTGAACCGGCTCACCGCCATGGCTGGCCCGCAAAGCGTGCAGGCAACCTTGGGCCTGTTCCACCCAGACACTCAATGACCCCTGTAGGGTGGGAAACAGCGCAGCGTTTTCCCACCCTACGGAGTGCACCATCAATGGCACAGGGTGGATGTAAAAAACGACATCCACCCTACAGCTAGCTGTCAGGCGCCGGGGCTGAAATGCTTCTGCGCCGTACCCCGGGCGATCAGCCGCGACAGGTAGTCGAGCTTTTGCGGGTCACGGTCGACGAACTTGAAGGTCAGCTGCAGCCATTCGCTATCCGGCTTGGGCTCCAGTGCCGCCACCGCATGCAGGTAGCCATTGAGCCGGGCGGTTTCCGCCGCTTCGCCCTGCTCCAGATCGAGCACCGCGCTTTCCAGCACCTGGGGCAGCTGTTCGCTGCGCTTGACCACCAGCAGCGCCTCCTTGAGGCTCAGGGCCTTGATCACGCAGGCCATGCTGCCGCTGGGCAGACGCAACTGGCCCTGGCCGCGCCCGCTCGGCGCACTGGCCGCCTTGGCCGCCGGCTGGGCGGCAAAGGCGGCGGCAGCCACCGGCGCGGCGGCGGCCGGCTTGGGCTTGGCCACCTCGGCCGGTTTGCCGCCGGTCAGGGCCGACAGCGAGTCATTGGCCAGGCCCGTGCTGAGCATCTTCGGCCCGTGGCCGGTCATCAGCGCCTGCAGTTTGCCGGCGCGGCTCAGGGCCTTTTTGACCTTGGTCACCAGTTGTTCGTTGGAGAAGGGCTTACCGATAAAGTCGGACACGCCGGCCTGAATGGCCTGCACCACGTTGTCCTTGTCACCGCGGCTGGTGACCATGATAAAGGGGATGGTTTTCAGGTTGTCCTGCTCGCGGCACCAGCTGAGCAGCTCCAGGCCGGACATTTCCGGCATTTCCCAGTCACAGAGGATCAGGTCGATGTTCTGGCGACCGAGCAGCTGCTGGGCCTTACGCCCATTGACGGCTTCCTCGATCTGCACGCCGGGAAAGTGGTCACGCAGGCCCTTCTTCACCAGATCACGGATAAAGGTCGCGTCGTCCACCACCAGTACGTTGACTTTGCTCATCGGCCACTCCTGTTGTAATGGCCTTAAGCATAGTCGTGCCTGCTGGCCAAAGGCCAACCGAAATACCGCCCTTTATCGGTCAGCCTGGTGGCACAGCTCTCAGTTGCGGTTGCCGCCCTGCACTTCTTCCTGCATACGGGCCAGGCCCATGTGCTTCACATCGGTACCGCGCACCAGATAGATCACCAGTTCGGCGATATTGCGCGCGTGGTCGCCGATGCGCTCCAGCGAGCGCAGGGCCCAGATCACGTTGAGCACCCGGGAGATGGAGCGCGGGTCTTCCATCATGTAGGTGACCAGCTCGCGCAGGGCGGTCTTGTATTCGCGGTCCACGGTCTTGTCGTACTGGGCCACCGACAGGGCCAGGTCGGCATCGAAACGGGCGAAGGCATCCAGCGACTCCTGCACCATCTTGCGCACCTGATCGCCGATATGCCGCACCTCGACATAGCCCCGTGGCGACTCGCCTTCCTCGCACAGCAGGATCGCGCGCTTGGCAATCTTGGTGGCTTCGTCACCGATACGCTCCAGGTCGATCACCGACTTGGAGATGCTGATGATCAGGCGCAGGTCGGAGGCGGCCGGCTGGCGGCGGGCGAGGATGCGCACGCATTCCTCGTCGATATTGCTTTCCATCTGGTTGATCTGGTCATCGACCTCGCGCACCTGCTGGGCCAGGCCCGAGTCGGCGTCGATCAGCGCGGTGACCGCATCGTTGACCTGCTTCTCCACCAGGCCGCCCATGGCCAGCAGGTGGCTGCGCACCTCTTCCAGCTCGACGTTGAATTGCTGGGAAATATGCTGGGTAAGGTTTTCTTTGTTGATCATGGTTCGCTCCGCAAAGGCTGCCGGCTTGGATGGCCATGGTGCGCACAGCGCACCCTACTAATTTGTCAGGTGGATGGGCTTTGGCAGAGGGTGCTGGGCAAGGAGGCGGAACGCAGACAGTACAAGTAGTACGGCAAGTTCCGCCGACGCAGTCCAGCGCACTCTGACATGGCCATCAGCCGTAACGACCGGTGATGTAATCCTCGGTCTGCTTCTTGGCCGGGTTGGTGAACAGGGTGTCGGTATCGCCGTACTCGATCATCTTGCCCATGTACATAAACGCCGTGTAATCCGACACCCGCGCTGCCTGCTGCATGTTGTGGGTAACGATAACGATGGTGTACTTGGACTTCAGCTCGTAGATCAGCTCTTCCACCTTGAGGGTGGAGATCGGGTCCAGGGCCGAGCAGGGTTCGTCGAGTAGCAGCACTTCCGGCTGTACCGCCACGGTACGGGCGATCACCAGACGCTGCTGCTGGCCGCCGGACAGGCCCAGGGCCGAGTCGTGCAGGCGGTCTTTCACTTCATCCCACAGCGCCGCGCTCTTCAGCGCCCACTCCACGGCCTCATCCAGCACGCGCTTCTGGTTGATGCCCTGGATACGCAGGCCATACACCACGTTCTCGTAGATGCTCTTGGGGAAGGGGTTGGGCTTCTGGAACACCATGCCCACGCGGCGGCGCAGCTCGGCCACGTCTTCGCCCTTGCGGTAGATATCGCGGCCGTCGATGCGAATCTCGCCCTGCACGCGGCAGCCGTCGACCAGATCATTCATGCGGTTGAAGGTGCGTAGCAGGGTCGACTTGCCGCAACCCGACGGGCCGATAAAGGCGGTCACGCGCTGCTTGGGGATGTTCAGCTTGACGTCGAACAGCGCCTGCTTCTCGCCGTAGAACAGATCCAGGCCCGGCACCTCGATCGCCGTGGTCTCGGCGGCCAGATTGAGGCTCTGCTTGTCACGGCCCAGGGCCGCCATATCGATACCGTGGGTATGGGTTTCATGTTGCATAACAGTCTCCTTCGGAGGCTATAGGCTTCAAGCTGCAGGTTGCAGGCCGGCTCTCGCCTGATGCCTGCAGCGTGCCGCCTGCAGCAGAATTAGTGATCCAGCGCCTTGTACTTTTCGCGCAGGTGGTTGCGGATATACACCGCACTGAAATTCAGGGTGGCAATCACGATCACCAGCAGCAGCGCCGTGGCGTACACCAGCGGCCGCGCAGCTTCGACGTTGGGGCTCTGGAAGCCGACGTCGTAGATATGAAAGCCCAGGTGCATGATCTTCTGATCCAGGTGCAGATAAGGGTAGTTGCCGTTCAGCGGCAGGGACGGCGCCAGCTTGACCACGCCCACCAGCATCAGCGGTGCCACCTCACCGGCGGCACGGGCCACGGCGAGGATCAGGCCGGTCATCATGGCCGGGCTGGCCATCGGGATCACCACCTTCCACAGCGTCTCGGCCTTGGTTGCGCCGAGGGCCAGGGAGCCTTCGCGCACCGCACGGGGAATCCGCGCCAGGCCTTCCTCGGTGGCAACGATCACCACCGGCAGGGTGAGGATGGCCAGGGTCAGCGAGGCCCACATCAGGCCCGGGGTACCGAAGGTCGGCGCCGGCGCCGCTTCAGGGAAGAACAGGCTGTCGATCGAGCCGCCCAGCACATAGACGAAGAAGCCCAGGCCGAACACGCCATAGACGATCGAGGGCACACCGGCCAGGTTGTTCACCGCAATGCGGATCACCCGGGTCAGCGGCCCCTGCTTGGCGTATTCGCGCAGATACACGGCGGCGATCACACCGAAGGGGGTGACCAGCACGGCCATCAGCATCACCATCAGCACGGTGCCGAAGATGGCCGGGAAGATGCCGCCCTCGGTGTTGGCCTCGCGCGGCTCGTCGCTGACGAACTCCCACAGCTTGATGCCGTAGAAGCCGACCTTGTCCAGCGGGCCCATGGCATTGGGGCGGAAGGCGCGCACCACCTTGCCCAGGACGATATTGCTTTCGCGGCCATCGCTGACGCGCACGGTCATGCTGTCGCGGTTGAACTGCTGATAGAGCTCGACGATCTGCGCTTCCAGCACCTTGTAGTCGGCATCCAGCACGGCGCGGCGCGCGTCCAGGGCGGCCTGGGCGGTTGCATCCAGCTTGCCCTGCAGCTCCAGCTTGCGCCCTTCCAGACGGATGCGCTCCATGCCGTGGTTGATCCGGCCGATGTCCTTCTTCTCCAGGCGCGCCAGCTGGGCATGCAGCTGCTCAACCCGCTCGATGCGCTTCTGCAGCTCGTCCCAGGCGGCCTCGCCCTCGGCGACCACTTGACCGTTTTCCTTGACGTTGATCAGGTAGCCATACATGTTGCCCCACTCGCGGCGCTCCACCACCATCAGCTCGGCGGGCGTGCGCGGGTTGCTCAGCCACTCGCCAATCACCCAGCTGAAGTCGGCGCCGAACAGCTCGCGGTTACCCACCTTGAGCAACTGGCGGGTCATAAACTCGCCGCCCTCTTCGGCCACCGGCAGACCGCTGGCCGCCAGGCGCGCCCGCGGCACTTCCTCGGTCTGGGTGATCTCGCCGGCCATCACCTTGGGCGCCTGCCCGGGGATGCTGTAATCGGCTTCGACCACATCGGCCGGCCAGAAGTGGCCCAGGCCACGGCTGGCGATCACCAGCAGCAGACCGATGGTCATGATGATGGCGATGGCCACTGCGCCACCGCTCATCCACACGCCCGGAGCGCCGCTCTTGTACCAGGATTTCAGGTTGTTCTGTTTCACGGCATCACACCTTGAATGAAATCATTCTTTCCTCCCCTCTCCCGCTTGCGGGAGAAGGGCCGGGGGAGAGGGTTCGTGGCTGTCACGCTACCCCCTCCCGCCCTTCGGGCACCCTCCCCCGCATGCGGGAGAGGGGCATCAGTTGGCCTGCTACGCAGGCATGTTTTACAGGCTCGAATACTTGGTGCGCAGACGCTGGCGAATCACTTCCGCCAGGGTGTTCATCACAAAGGTGAACATCAGCAGCACCAGCGCGGCGAGGAACAGCACCCGGTAGTGGGTACCACCCACTTCCGATTCGGGCATTTCCACCGCCACGTTGGCCGCCAGGGTGCGCATGCCTTCGAAGATGTTGATGTCCATGATCGGCGTATTACCGGTGGCCATCAGCACGATCATGGTCTCGCCCACGGCGCGGCCCATGCCGATCATCAGCGCCGAGAAGATGCCCGGGCTGGCGGTGAGAATCACCACCCGGGTCAGGGTCTGCCAGGGCGTGGCACCCAGGGCCAGGGAGCCGAAGGTCAGGCTCTTGGGCACGCTGAACACGGCGTCTTCGGCGATCGAGTAGATGTTCGGAATCACCGCAAACCCCATGGCCAGGCCAACCACCAGGGCGTTGCGCTGGTCGAACGGGATACCCAGGTCATTGGTCAGCCACTGGCGCATATTGCCGTCGAACAGGGCGTTCTCCACATGACCGCTCAGCCCGAAGGAAATCCAGCCGACCACCAGGATCACCGGAATCAGCAGCGCCGATTCCCAGCCTTCCGGCACGCGGTGGCGGATGCTGGCCGGCAGCTTGGTCCACAGGAAGCCGGTCAGCAGAATTCCTATGGGCGTCAGGATCAACAGGCTGAAGATGCCGGGCAGGTGGTTCTCTAGGAAGGGCGCGAGGAACAGGCCGGCGAAGAAGCCGAGGATCACCGTCGGCAGCGCCTCCATCAGCTCGATCACCGGCTTGACCTTGGTGCGCATGCGCGGCGCCATAAAGTAGGCGGTGTAGATGGCGGCCGCCACGGCCAGCGGCGCGGCCAACAGCATGGCGTAGAACGCTGCCTTGAGAGTACCGAAGGCCAGCGGCGAGAGGCTCAGTTTGGGTTCGAAGTCGGTGTTGGCCGAGGTGGACTGCCAGACATAGTCCGGTTCCTGATAGCTCTCGTACCAGACCTTGCCCCACAGCGCGCTCCAGGATACTTCCGGGTGCGGGTTGTCGATCACATAGCGCTGCAGGCTGCCCTCGTGCTCCACCAGTACACGGGTGGCACGCGGCGACAGGCCCGCCAGGCTGGCGCCCTCGGCCACCTGCTGCTTGAGCAGGGTGCGCTGCGCGGTGCTGTGGAACACGCCCAGCTGCCCCTCGGCATCCAGGGCCATAAAGCCCTTGCGCCGCTCCTCGGGGAGGATCTGGGTCACCGAGGCATCGCCGAGCTGGAAGCTGCGGACCTTCTGGAAGGTCGGCGTGCCCTCGTTGCCACGCACCATAAACCACTGCTGGATGCCGCCCTTGGCGTCACCGAACATGATGGAGATACCGCCCAGCAGGCTGGTCACGGTGGTGATGCGGTTGCTGCTGTCTTTGAGCAGCTCGTAGCGACCATTGAGGTTGCGCTTGCGCAGGTCGAAGACATCCGCGGTGGACTGCCCATTGATCGCGTACAGCCACAGCTGGCGCGGATCCAGCAGCAGGCTGTGAATGGCATCGGAAACCTGGGGCAGCTGAATGCGCTCCTCGCTCAGGGTCACCTCGCCGGTGAACAGGTTCTCTTCACGGCTGAGGCTCAGCAGGTGCAGCTCGGCGCCAGTGGCACCGGCCAGCATCAGGCTGCCGCTGTTGAGGTTGATGGCCACATGCTCCAGGGCGCGGCCCTGGGGATCGAGAGTGATCGGCGCTTCGCCGTAGGGGTACTCGATCAGCGGCGCGATGGTGCGCACATTGTCCGGGTAGGTCACCTTGTAGCTGTGCTGCAGCACCAGCACCTGGCCGTTGTCCAGGCCCAGGGCGACACGACGGGTACCCGGCTGGTCTTCACTGAGCGAGCGGATGGCCACGCCTTCCGGCAGTGGCAGATTGACCGCCTGCATGGCCTCGCCACTGCGGACGTCGAAGAACTGCACCACACCGTCAGCCGCCAGGCGCATGGCCACCTGATTCTGTTCCTCCATGGCCAGCATCAGCGGCGCGGCCGCCTCGGCCAGCCAGGCCGGCTGCTGGGCCTTGCGCGACTCGATATCGGCGCCCTGAAACAGCGGCAGCACGACATGGGCCAGGTAGAAGAAGATCAGGGTGATGGCGCCCAGCACGGCCAGACCGCCAATGGACACATACCAGTTGGCCAGACGATCCTTAAAAGCGCGCATGCGCCGCTTGCGCTGCAGCGCCGGGGTGTTGAAGTCCAGCCCCAGGGGGTTTTTCGGACCGTTGAGCTGTTCTTTAGCCAAGTCATTCATGCGAGGAAGTCTCTGCGCGACCTACAGTTGCAGCGCGTACGGCTGCTCAGGGTTGCCAATCTAACGGGCTTGTATGACAGAAAGATTACAAGCGTTTGACATGACAACGCCCACCACTCCGAAGAGGGCGGGCGCGGTCCTGGCATTAGGATCCTGGGCCTGTGCGGCGGCGCTTAGCGGCGCCGCACAAGGTGGATCCTTGGCATCCCTGCCTGTGCCTTGAGCCTTACAGGCCCAGATCCTTCAGGGCTTTCTCGGCCACTTTGGCCGGCAGCGGGATGTAGCCATCCTTCATCACAACTTCCTGGCCCTGACGGGACAGCATCAGCTTGACGAATTCGGCGTCCAGCGGGCTCAGGGCCTGGTTCGGTGCCTTGTTCACGTAGACGTAGAAGAAGCGCGCCAGGGGGAACTTGCCGGCCAGGGCGTTCTCTTCGTTGGCCTCGAAGGCCTCACCGCCCTTCTTGGACAGGGGTACGGCACGGACGCTGGAGGTCTTGTAGCCGATGCCCGAGTAACCGATGGCGTTCAGGGTGCTGGAGATGGACTGCACCACCGAGGCCGAACCCGGCTGCTCGTTGACGTTGGCCTTGAAGTCACCTTTGCACAGGGCTTCTTCCTTGAAGTAACCGTAGGTGCCGGATACCGAGTTGCGGCCGAACAGCTGTAGCGGCTTGGCAGCCCACTCGCCGGTCAGACCGACGTCACCCCAGGTGGTGATGTCCTTCTCGCCACCGCACAGGCGGGTGCTGGAGAAGATGGCGTCAACCTGCTCGATGGACAGGCTCTTGATCGGGTTGTCCTTGTGCACGAATACAGCCAGGGAGTCGATCGCAACCGGTACGGCGGTCGGCTTGTAGCCATACTTTTCTTCGAAGGCCTGGATTTCGCTGTCCTTCATCGGACGGCTCATCGGGCCCATGTTGGCGGTGCCTTCGGTCATGGCGGGTGGCGCGGTGGAGGAACCGGCGGCCTGAATCTGGATGTTGACGCTCGGGTATTCCTTCTTGAACTCTTCAGCCCACAGAGTCATCAGGTTGGCCAGAGAATCGGAACCGACGCTGGACAGGTTGCCCGATACACCGGAAGTTTTCTCGTAGCTCGGCAGAGCCGGATCGACAGCAGCAACCGCAGTGGCGGTAGCGACGCCAGCGGCGACAAAAGTCATGGCCGCCATCAAACGCTTGAGTTTCATGCCTTACTCCTAAGCAGAACAGTGTTGGATTGAACGGGGCCAAGTATCTTTAGGCCACGTGACGACTCTATGAAACCAATATGACAATTAGATGACCGCAGCAAAGATTGCCCCCGCCTGCCAGCCTATTGCCATGGTCGCCCTGCGACTGTTCAGTCGCTATACTCGCAAACCCCGTGACCCTGCGGGCCAGCGCCAATAACAACAACCGCACCGCGAGCCTATCCGATGCACGATTTCGAACAGGAAGACCCCATCCCGCAAGGCGATCTGGCTCTGCAGATCACCGCCCTGCCCCGCGAGACCAATGGTTTCGGCGATATCTACGGCGGCTGGCTGGTGTCGCAGATGGACCTGGCCGGCACCGCCATGGCCAGCAAGGTGGCCGGCGGCCGGGTGGCCACCGTGGCCATCGACCGCATGGCCTTTCTGGTGCCGGTGGCGGTGGGTGCGCAGCTGTCCTTCTACACCCAGACGGTGGAAGTGGGACGCAGCTCGATCCAGATGCTGGTGGAGGTGTGGAGCGACGACCCGCTGTCCAGTGAATGGCGCAAGGTCACCGAGGCGGTATTCGTCTTCGTCGCCATCGACGGCAGCGGCCGTACCCGCCCGGTACCGGCACGCCGCTAAGGCTGTCGGCAGGATGCACGGCGCAGCCTGCCGGTCGGTTCATCAGACCCACTGATCGTTGCGCTTGCGTCGCACCCGCAGCAAGGTCGGCAGAATCAGCCCGGCAAACAGCCCGGCGCCGGCGATGCTGCCGCCGTAGACCATATAGCGCATCAGCACCTGCTGGTTCTCTTCACCCAACTGTGCCTGCAGCTCGCGCAGCTCGGCGCGGGCCTGGCTCAGCTCGCTGTCCAGGGCCGCACGGGCCGCCTGGGTTTCCTCGACCAGCGCCTTGCGCGCCTCCAGGGTTTCCTCCATGCCCTGCACACGGGCCTTCCAGCTGTCATTAATGCCGGCCAGTTCGGCGCTGAGCTCGGCCACCTTCTGCTCCAGTTGCGGCAAGCGTTCGGCCTGGCCGGGCACCTCCTGCAGGTCACGACTGGGAATCCACACGGCATTGCCGTTCTCGCTGCGCACCTGGCTGTAATCGCCCTGGCTACGCAGCAGTTCGACCTTCTGCCCGGACACCAGGGTGCCGACGATACGGTAGCCATCGGTGGGCCCGCTGCGCACGTAGGTATTCAGGCTATCGCTGACCCAGCGCTGATTACCGGGCGCCTGTTCGGCATGGACAGCGTTGCCGACCAGCAGCAGGCCGGCGCATAGCCAGGTGCGGCGCACCAGAGGGGAAACGCGCAAGGGGAACGGATGGGATAGGGACATAGGGCAATCTTCACATGGCAGTAGGACAAAACCCTCGAATGGGGGCGATCAGCGTCGGCCAGGCGAATGCCTTGAACAGCCGCACAAGCAGGCGGCAATGGCGCTTGAGCATGGCCAATGGCCAGGCCAGACACCCCAAGGGGCCGACAGCTGACAGACAGCCGGGGCGCGGCAGGAGTTCATTCACCGAGATGCCCGCAAGCTGAGTGGCGCGTGATGGCCGGGGCGGCAGCGCGAGGATCGGGCCATAAAAAACGCCGGCTCAAGGCCGGCGTTCGGGGGTGGCGGGGCAATCAGCCGCGGATATTGTAGATATCCTTCTCATTCGCTTCGGCATAGTCGAACAGGCGCTGCAGATAGGCCTTCTGCTGCGCCCACACCTTGCTCGCCACCGGATCGGCGGCGGCGCTGGCGTCGACCACTTCGGCGGCCACTTCCTTGAGCTTGGCCAGCACCTCGTCCGGCAGACGACGGACTTCCACACCATCGGCCTTGAGCTGCTCCAGGGCTTCCATGTTCTTGGCGTTGTAGTCATCCAGCATGTCGCCGTTCACATCGCGGGCGGCGGCGCGGACGATGGCCTGCAGATCGGCCGGCAGGGTTTCCCAGGCCTTGATATTGACGTCCAGCTCGAACAGCACGCTGGGCTCCTGCCAGCCCGGGGTGTAGTAGTACTTGGCGGCCTTGTGCAGGCCCAGGGCCAGGTCGTTGTAAGGGCCAATCCACTCGGTGGCGTCGATGGCGCCGGTCTGCATGGCGGTGAAGATCTCGCCGGCCGGCATATTGACCACGGTGCCGCCCATCTTGGTCAGCACTTCGCCGCCCAGGCCCGGGGTGCGCATCTTCAGGCCCTGGAAGTCTTCAACGCTGTTGATTTCCTTGTTGAACCAGCCGGCGGTCTGCACACCGGTGGAGCCGCAGGCCATGGGCAGGACGCCGAAGGGCTTGTACACCTCCTCCCACAGTTCGATGCCGCCGCCGCGGTGCAGCCAGGCGTTCATTTCCTGGGCATTGGGGCCGAACGGCAGGGCACAGAAGAACTGTGCCGCCGGCACCTTGCCCTTCCAGTAATAGGGCGCGCCGTGGCCCATCTCGGCAGTGCCGCGCGATACCGCGTCGAATACCTCCAGGGCCGGGACCAGTTCGCCAGCGGCATACACCTTGATCTTCAGGCGGCCGTTGCTCATCTCCTCGACCAGCTTGGCGAAACGCTCGGCACCGACGCCAACACCAGGGAAATTCTTCGGCCAGGAGGTGACCATCTTCCAGTTGAAGGTCTGCGCAGGGGTTGCCTCCTGAGGCTTGGCGCTGCTATCGGCTTCCTGTTTGCAGGCGGCCAGGGCGCTGGCAGCCAGGCCAACACCGGCCGCTGCGAGAATTTGACGACGCTTCATGTGAGGCTCCTTATTGTTGTAGTGGTCAGACCAGAGGATCGCTACGACCTGACCGGGCATGTCTAACATAGGGGTAAGTGACCCTCAAGCCTAGTTCATGCGACTAAAGTTGTAGTTGCATTGCCGGATAAACCCGGGCCTGCCTAGAATCGCCGGCCTGCCTGCTCCAGCCACCCATAACCACAAGGACTGCCAATGTCCGCGAAAACGCCTCTCCCCCTTGCGCTCGCCCAGCTGATCGACACGCTCAATGCCCTGTTGGGCAAGTGCTGCGCCTGGCTGACCCTGTTCCTGGTACTCGGCACCTCGGTGGTGGTGGTGCTGCGCTACGGCTTCGGCATCGGCGCCACCGCCCTGCAGGAAGCCGTGCTCTATGCCCACGCCCTGGTGTTTATGGGCGCCGCTGCCTGGGTCCTGCAGACCAACGGCCATGTGCGCGTGGACATCTTCTTCCAGAAGTTCAGCGGCCGTCGCCAGGCCCTGGTGGAGCTGCTCGGTAACCTGCTGTTCCTGCTGCCCATGTGCCTGTTCCTCGGCTGGGCCAGCTGGGACTACGTGAGCAACGCTTGGTCGACCCTGGAAGGCTCCAGCGAGTCGGGTGGGCTGAAGTTCGTCTACCTGCAGAAAAGCATCATCCTGCTGCTGGTGATCAGCCTGGTCCTGCAGGGCCTGGCCAATCTGACCCGGGCGCTCTATATCATCGCCGGCCGCCTGCCTGCGCCGGAGGTGAAACATGGTTGAGTTGATGGCAATCCTGCTGTTTATCAGCATCTGCGCGGCCCTGATGGCCGGTTATCCGGTGGCCTTTACCCTGGGTGGGGTGTCCTTGCTGTTCGCCGGCATCGGTGTGCTCACTGGCACCTTCGACGGCGGCTACCTCAGCGCCCTGCCCAACCGCATGTTCGGCATCATGAACAACCAGACCATGCTGGCGGTGCCGTTGTTCGTGTTTATGGGCGTGATGCTGGAGAAATCCCGGGTCGCCGAAGACCTGCTGGAGTCCATGTCACGGCTGTTCGGTACCCTGCGCGGCGGCCTGGCCATCTCGGTCTGTGTGGTCGGCGCGCTGCTCGCCGCCAGCACAGGTATCGTTGGCGCCACCGTGGTGACCATGGGCCTGCTGGCCCTGCCGACCATGCTGCGCCGTGGTTATGACCCGGCCATCTCCACCGGCACCCTGGCCGCCACCGGCACCCTGGGGCAGATCATCCCGCCGTCCATCGTCCTGGTGCTGCTGGGCGACGTGATGTCCAGCGCCTACCAGCAGGCGCAATTGAAGATGGGCATCTTCTCGCCCAAGACCGTGTCGGTGGGCGACCTGTTCGTCGGTGCGCTGCTGCCGGGCCTGCTGCTGGTGGGCCTGTATATCGCCTATATCATCGCCGTGGCGATCTTCCAGCCGAAGAAGCTACCGGCCCTGCCGCAAGAGGAGCTGGGCCCGATCGAATGGGGCAAGCTGATCAACGCCCTGGTACCGCCGTTGCTGCTGATTGGCGCGGTGCTGGGCTCGATCCTGGCCGGCTACGCCACCCCCACCGAGGCAGCTGCCCTCGGCGCCCTGGGCGCCATGCTGCTGGCCGCCTACAAGGGCAAGCTGAACCTTGGCCAGCTGCGCGAGGTGGCCTACGGCACCACCAGCATCAGCGCCATGGTCTTTATGATCCTGATCGGCGCCTCGCTGTTCTCCCTGGTGTTCCGTGGTTTCGGCGGCGAGCACATGATCGAGGAGGTGTTCGCCCAGTTGCCCGGCGGCGTGCTCGGCGCCTTCTTCCTGGTGATGCTGGTGATCTTCCTGCTGGGCTTTATCCTCGACTTTATCGAGATCACCTTCGTGGTGGTGCCGATTGTCGGCCCGGTACTGCTGGCCATGGGCCTGGACCCGATCTGGCTGGGGGTGATGATCGCGCTGAACCTGCAGACCTCCTTCCTCACCCCGCCGTTCGGCTTCGCCCTGTTCTACCTGCGCGGGGTCACACCGGCATCGGTGCCCACAAGCACCATCTATAAGGGTGTGCTGCCCTTTATCCTGATCCAGTTGCTGCTGCTGGTAATTGCCTACCAGTTCCCGGGGCTGATTACCTGGCTGCCGGAGCAGGTGTACGGCAAGTAAGGCCGGCAGCCGCCTGATCCCGTAGGGTGCGCCGTGCGCACCGGCAAGCCGTGTGTGCCTCGGTGCGCGCGGCGCACCCTACGCAGTGACCCTACTCGCTACGCAGCGCATCCACCGGGTGCAACTGCGCAGCGCGGCGCGCCGGGGCAATGCCGGCGAGCAGGCCGATCAGCGCCGAGAACAGCAGGGACAACAGCAGAAAACCCGGCGCCAGGCTTAGCGGCAGCCCCGGCAGGGCCAGCAGCAGCGCCACCAGCAACAACCCCATCAGCAGCAGGCCCAGCACCCCGCCGGCCAGGGACAGCAATGCCGCCTCGGTCAGGAACAGGCCCAGCACCTGCCGCGGCGTGGCGCCAATGGCGCGCAACAGGCCAATCTCCGCCGTGCGCTCACCGACCGTGGTGGTCATGATGGTGAGGATGCCCACCGCCCCCACCAGCAGGCTGATGCCGCCCAGGGCGGCGATGGCGATGGTCAGGGTGCCGAGGATGCGATCCAGGCTGGCGAGCATGTCGTCCTGGGTGGTCAGGCTGAAATCCTCGCGGCCATGGCGCTCGATCAGGGTCTGGCGAATGCGCGCGCTGAGGGCCTGGGAGCTGGTGCCAGCCGTGAACATCAGGTTGATCTCCATCAGCCCCTCGCGGTTGAACAGGCTCTGCGCCCAGTCCACCGGGATATAGGCGATATCGTCCAGGTCGAAGCCGAGCAGCTGACCCTTTTCCTCGATCACCCCCACCACCCGAAAGCGCATGCCACCGACCCGCACCAGCTCGCCCAGGGGGTTGGTGCTGCCGAACAGCTCGTGGCGCAGCTTGTGCCCGAGCACCACCTGGGGCGGCGAGCGGCCGTCGCGGGCCGCCGGCAGAAACTGCCCCAGGGCCAGGCGAAAGCCCCAGGCCTCGGCCAGCTGATAACCGCCGCCGATCACCTCGGTGCGCCGGCTGCGCACACCGTACTGGATATCGCCGCTGCCTTGGATAATCGGCACCACCGCCTGCACATGGGGCAGGCGGCGCAGGCTCTCGGCATCGCTGACTGTCAGCGGCCGCACGCTGCTGAGGATGCCGCCCAGGCCGCCGGTCT
Organism: Pseudomonas xionganensis; assembly: GCF_009763245.1. Lineage (GTDB taxonomy): Bacteria > Pseudomonadota > Gammaproteobacteria > Pseudomonadales > Pseudomonadaceae > Aquipseudomonas > Aquipseudomonas xionganensis. Next base: position 278,184 of record NZ_WKJZ01000001.1, read on the forward strand.
GGGTCTTGCCCGGGTGGATGGCGATGATGCGGGTGCCAAACTGGGAGAAGTTGTCCAGCACATACAGGCGCAGGCCCTCGCCCATGGCGGTGAGCAGCGCCACCGCGGCGATGCCGATGGCCACCCCGAGCAGAGTCAGCAGGCTGCGCAGCGGCCGGCTGGTCAGGGTGCCGAGGCACAGGCGCAGACCATCCTGCCAGCGCATCATGGCCGCACCGCCTGTTCGGTGCGCACGGCGCCCCCTACCCCGGATAACGCGCCCAACCCGTAGGGTGCGCCGTGCGTACCATGACTTCTCATGCCCGCGCTCCCGGTGGGCGCAGGGCCGCCAGGGGTTCCAGGCGCGCCGCCTGGTTGGCCGGCAGCCAGGCAAACAGCAGCGCCGCCAGCATGGCCAACAGCAGTGAACCGAGGCGCGCCCACAGCGGCGTCTGCAGCGGAATTTCCCACAGCTGGCGCCCCAGCCACAGCAGCGCCTCGCTCAGGCCCAGGCCGATCAGCCCGCCGGCCAGGGCCAGCAGCGCGGCTTCGCCGACGAACAGCAGGCGCACCTGCGCCGGCCGCGCGCCCAGGGCCTTGAGCAGGCCGATCTCGGCGGTGCGCTGGTTCACCGCGATCCAGGTCACGTTCATGATCAGGATGCCGGCCACCAGCAGGCTGATGGCGGCGATACCGGCCAGGGCCAGGCCAAGGGCGCCGAGAATGCCGTCGAAGGCAGCCAGCATGCTGTCCTGGCTGATCAGGGTGACGTCCTCCTTGCCCTCGTGGCGGGCCGTGATGGTGGCGAGGATCTGCCGCTTGCCGCTGTCCAGAAACTGCGGGCCGCGCACTTCGGCAAACACCCGGAACAGCCCTTCGCGGTTGAACAACACCTGGGCGCTGGCCACCGGAATGATCAGCATCTCGCCGAAATCCATGCCTAAGGATTCGCCGCGCTCACTGAGGATGCCCACCACCCGGAAGCGCCGGTCGCCGGCGCGCAGCCACTGGCCCAGGGCCGGTCCCGTGCCGAACAGCTCACGCCTGAGCGCCGCGCCGATCACGCAGACCGCCTCGGCCTGATCCAGCGGCAAGGGCGGCAGCGCCTGGCCCTGGCCGACACTGAGCTGGCGGATGGCGAAGAATTCATGGCTGGTGCCCAGGGTAAAGGCCTCGCGCACCCGGTTGCCGACATTCACCTCCAGCTGTCCGGCCTGCAACGGCGCCACCCGCCGCACACTGGGCAGGCGGCCGATGGCTTCGGCATCGCCCAGGGTCAGGTCGCGGGTGGCCAGACCGGTGATCGGCGGCATACCGCCGGTGGTTTCCTTGCGCCCGGGCAGCACGATCAGGGTGTTGCGCCCGAGCATGGCGAACTCGCCGATGACGAACTGCCGCGCGCCTTCGGCGAGGCCGGTAAGCAGGTTGACCGCCACCACGCCGATGGCCATGGCCAGCAGCAGCATCAGGCTGCGCGAACGGTGCCCGGCCAGGGCGCCAAGCATCAGGCCCAGGCCGTCAGCGCCGCGCATCGCCGGGGCCCTGCTGCACATCCTCGATAATGCGCCCGTCACGCATGCGCAAACAGCGGCGGGCGCGGGCGCCAAGGGCGGCATCGTGGGTCACCACCAGCAGGGTCAGACCCTCGCCATTCAGCTCCTCCAGCAGCGCCACCACCTCGGCCCCGGAGTGGCTGTCGAGGTTGCCGGTGGGCTCGTCGGCCAGCAGCAGCGCCGGCTGCATGACCATGGCGCGGGCAATGGCCACCCGCTGGCGCTGGCCACCGGACAGCTCGGCCGGGCGGTGTTTGACCCTGTCGCCCAGATTCAACCGCTCCACCAGGCGCGCACTGCGGCGCTGGCGTTCGGCCGGCTCGATGCCGGCCAGGAGCATCGGCAACTCGATATTCTCCAGGGCGGTCAGACGCGGAATCAGGTGGTAGGACTGGAATACAAAGCCGATATGCTGGCTGCGCAACTGCGCCCGGCGATTCTCGTCCAGGCTGGCCGTGGCCTCGCCCGCCAGCCAGTACTCGCCGGCATCCGGGGCGTCGAGCAGGCCGAGGATATTCAGCAGGGTCGACTTGCCGGAGCCGGACGGGCCCATCACCGCCAGGTACTCACCCTTGGCCACCTCAAGGCTCACCTCGTCCAGACCCTTGACCTGCTGATCGCCGAGGACAAAGCAGCGGCTGACGCCACGCAGGCGGATCATGGCGCGGGCGCCTGCGCAGGGCGCACCGCCACGCCGTCGCCCAGGCCGTCCTGCTCCAGGCTGGCGAGAATGCGGTCGCCTTCACTCAGGCCTGCCAGCACCTCGGTCCAGCGCCAGTTGGCCAGGCCGAGGGTCAGCTGCACCTCGCGCAGCACCCCGGCGACCGGGTCGTAGCGCAGCACCCGGCCGCCTTCCAGCAGGCTCTCGGTGGGGATGCGCAGGGTGTCGGCGCGCTGCTGCAGGAGAATCTCCACATCGGCGCTGTAGCCGGTCAGCAGCGCCACCTCAGTCGGCGTCGGCTCGAAGCGCACCTCCACATCGGCGGTACGCGCCTGGCGCTCCAGGTCGCGGACAAAGGGGGCAATACGCCGCACCTGACCGGCAAAGTGCTGGCCGCGAAAGGCATCCAGACTGATGCGCACCGGCATGCCGGGCTGTACCCGGGCGGCGTCCACCTCATCGATGGGCGCCTCGACATACAGGCAGCTGTCGTCGATCAGATCCACCGCCGGCGGGGTCGGAATGCCCGGCGGCGAGGGGGTGACGAACTCGCCGACTTCGCCATTGATCTCGGCCACTATGCCGGCGAAGGGCGCGCGCAGGGTGGCCTGGTCCAGCAGGGCGCGCTGCAAGGCCAGGTTGGCCTCGGCCTCACGCATGGCCGTGGCGCTGGCGCTGCAGGCCAGCCGGGCCAGACGGGCACGGGTGGCACTCTGGTCGACCCGATCCTCGGCCACCAGCTGGCGCGCCTGCAGGCTGGCCAGGCGCTGATGATCGCGCTGCTCCAGATCAGCCTGCAGGCAACGCTGCTCACGCTGATTGGCCAGGCCCTGGAGGCGCGCCTGCACCTCCTCGACCCGAGCCTGCAATTCATCCTGGCGCAGACGCATCAGCACCTCGCCGGCCGCCACCCGCTGCCCCTCTTCAACCAGGCGCTGCTCCACCCGCCCGCCCTGGTTGAACGACAGATGAGTACGCCGGCAGGCCTTGAGGGTCCCGGCGCGGGTATTGGCCACCAGGCTTTCCACCGCCCCGCGCTCGACAGCGAGCAGAGCCACTTCGAGCGGCTGCGGCCGATTCCACCACCAGAAGGCAGCGCCCAGGCTCAGCAACAGGGGTAATGCGATCCAGCCTTTGTTCATCCCGCCCTCCTCGATTCGCTTTCAGCCTAGGTCAGCGGGGCCCACGCAACAATGCGCCAGGTCATTACACCTGGCCTTTGCCGGGGTGGCGGTTCACACTTTATTGATACGACCGGATAAGGAACACAGCCATGCAACAGCCCCAGGTAGAGCGGCTGGAACTCGATCAACTGACCTGCTGGCGGGTACGCACCGCCAGGGCCGAGCTGCTGCTGGCGCAGCAGGGCGCGCAGATTCTCAGCTACCAGCGCGATGGCGAGCAGCCGCTGATCTGGCTCAGCCCCCAGGCCGCCTACCAGCGCGGTCAGGGTGTGCGCGGCGGGGTGCCGATCTGCTGGCCCTGGTTCGGCGACCTGCGGCGCAACCCGCTCGCGGTGCAGCAGCAGTACCAGGGCGACAGTCCAGCGCCCTTCCATGGCCTGGTGCGGGATCTGGACTGGCAGCTGCTGGGCATCGACAGCCAGGACGGCGCGGTCAGCCTGACGTTCGCCTTCGACACGCGCACCCAGCCGCTACCCGGCTGGCCCCATGCCGCGGAACTGCGTCTGAGCATCCGCCTGGATCAACAGCTGAGCCTGGCGCTCGACAGCCACAACCTGGGCCGTGACTCCCTGGCCATCAGCCAGGCGCTGCACAGCTACTTCGCCGTCAGCGATATCCGCCAGGTCCGGATCGCGGGCCTCGACGGCTGCCCCTATATCGACACCCTGCAGGACTGGCAACGCCTGCAACAGCAGGGCGAACTGACCTTTGCCGGTGAAACCGACCGCATCTACCTGGACACTCCGGCCCGGCTCGACATCCTCGACCCGGCCTGGCAGCGACGCATCCGCCTGCACAGCAGCGGCACGCGCTCGGCAGTGCTCTGGAACCCCTGGATCGACAAGAGCCAGCGCCTGAGCCAATTCGCCAGTGACGCCTGGCAAGGCATGCTCTGTATCGAGCACGCCAACGTGCTGGACGACATACGACTGCTGGCGCCGGGCGAGCAGCATCGCCTGGAGCTGAGCCTGAGCAGCGAGACGCTCAAGGCCTGAGCGGCCAGCGGACTTATCGCCAGGCCCTGACATATATCGGGCCACCTGACACAGGAGCGCGTCACACTAAAGTGCCATCACCGCACAATTAATGTGACGCGCCACTAAATTGCCAGTAAGTTATTTCCTACAACTACAAAACTTGATTACCTACATATCTCCCGCCCCATATTACTTGTGCTCCAGTTCGCAAAAACAAATCAGAACAATCGTCCCAAACATTATTAGATCAATATGTATCCCTGATACATATTTCACACTTTCAGCGGTTGCCCACCCTCCCTCATGCCGCTAGGATGCCCACCTCACAAGGGATATGCGCAATTTGTTGCACATTCAAGTGCGCAAAAAGTTGCGCACTTGAATGTTACAGGACGGGCGCCACGGATAAATAAGCGGCCCCAAGCTCGCCAATTTATTTGCGCCAATAATCAGAGTCATGGAATGACCTATTCAAGCAAACTCACTGCCCATTATTTGCAGCTGGCCAAACTTCCTATTAATGAAGGGAACTTTGCCGGCAGTGATGTGCGTTATTCCAGCGAATATGAAGTGCTGGAAAACGAGCTGAGCAAAGCCACTGCCCTGCACGAAACCGGCGGTATCGACTGGCAGAAGGTTCGCGAACACAGCGAGACCCTCCTCAGCGCCCATTCCAAGGATCTGCGCGTCGCCGCCTGGCTGATCTGGGGCCTGTACCAGCGCGAATCCTTCCCCGGTCTGCAGGCCGGTTTCAGCCTGTTGCACTACCTGTGCCTGAATCACTGGGCCGAGCTGCACCCCCGCAAACCCCGTACCCGCGCCGCCGCCATCAGCTGGCTGATCCCGCGCCTGGAGCAGGCCCTGGCCGAGCATGTGCCGATTGGCGAGCAACTGGCCCTGTTCCGCAGCCTGGCCGAGCAATTGCGCGCCCTGGAAGGCTGCCTGGCCGAGCACCTGGGCGAAGACGCACCGCTGCTGCTGCCGCTGTGCCGGCGCCTGGATGAACTGGTCAAGCGCGCCAGCCAGGGCCAGCCGGAACCCGGCTCCGTCAGTGCGGCCATTGCCCAGGTCAAGCAGGCCGCCAGCCAGATCCTCACCCCCGGCGCGCCCATCGACAACGAGAAGGACGCGCACAAGAGCCTACGCAGCCTGCAGGATCAGTCGCGACCGCTGTGCGCCTACTGGCTCAAGCAGAAGGCCAGCGACCTGCGCGCCCTGCGCCTGGCCCGCACCCTGCTGTGGCTGCCCATCGACAGCCTGCCGGAGCGCAACGCCGAACAGATCACCGCCCTGCGCGGGCTGCCGGCGGACAAGCTGGCCAGCTACCAGGAGCGCTACCTCAACGGCCAATACGCCGACCTGCTGGTGGATCTGGAAGCCAGCATCGCCCGCGCCCCCTTCTGGCTCGACGGCCAGCATCTGGTCTGGCAGTGCCTGCAGGAGCTGGACGCCGAGCAAGCCATGCGCGAAGTGGAAATCCAGCTGGCGCTGTTTATGCAGCGCATGAGCGGCCTGGAAGAGCTGCGCTTCCACGACGGCAGCCCCTTCGCCGATGCCCAGACCCGCGCCTGGCTCAGCTCCCATGTGCTGCCCCATCTGCAGACCCCGGAAACCGAGAAGAAGCCCGCAGCCAGCGAGCAGGGCGCCACCCCGCCCTGGGAAGAGGCGCTGCAGCAGGTGCTGCCCAAGCTACGCAAGGACGGCCTGAAATCCGCCGTGCAGCAACTCAAGCTCGGCCTGGCCAAGGCGCGCGGCGGCCGCGAACGCTTCTTCTGGCAACTGACCCTGGCGCGGCTGTGCTACAGCGCGAAGAAGTACGAACTGGCCAAGACCCAACTGGAATCGCTGGATCAGACGCTGCAGGCCACCGGCCTAGGCGACTGGGAACCCGATCTCGCCCTCGACGTGCTGCGCATGCTGCACAGCTGCTGCGAACTGCTGCCGCAAAACCATGCGGTGCGTGAACACAAGGATGAGATCTACCGCAGGTTGTGCCACCTCGATCTTGAGGTGGTGCTGGACTAGGCGCGCTCAGGCCAGATGACGCCTCGTCGCCTGCCCTGAACACGCCCCAAGGCCCCCGGGCCATCAACGCAAAGGAGAACAACCATGGCCAAAGAAGGCTCGGTAGCCCCCAAGGAACGCATCAACGTCACCTTCAAACCCGCCACCGGCGGTGCCCAGGAAGAGATCGAACTGCCCCTGAAACTCATGGTGCTCGGCGATTTCACCCAGCGCGCCGACGAGCGCAAGATCGAAGACCGCAAGCCCATCAGCATCGACAAGAACAGCTTCGATGAAGTGCTGGCCAAGCAGGAGCTGAGCCTGACCTTCGGCGTGCCCAATCGTCTGCAGGACGAGCCGAGCGATGACGAGCTGGCCGTGGAGCTGAAGATCAATTCCATGAAGGACTTCAACCCGGCCAACCTGGTCGAGCAGGTCCCGGAGCTGAAGAAGCTGATGGAACTGCGCGACGCCCTGGTCGCCCTCAAAGGCCCGCTGGGCAACGCCCCGGCCTTCCGCAAGGCGATCGAAAGCGTGCTCTCCGACGACGACTCGCGTGACCGCGTGCTCGGCGAACTGGGCCTGGCCGCGCACACCCAGCTGAACTCCTGAACCCATTAACAAGGAAGCTAATTCATGAGCACCAGTGCAGCAGTTGAAAGCAGCCACAGCGCCGCCGACCTCGGCATCCTCGACCGCATCATCGCCGAAACCAAGCTGACCCCGGACGACGAAGCCTATGACATCGCCAAGCGCGGCGTGTCGGCCTTTATCGAAGAGCTGCTCAAGCCGCAGAACGACGGCGAGCCGGTGAAGAAGGCCATGGTCGACCGCATGATCGCGGAGATCGACGCCAAGCTCAGCCGGCAGATGGACGAGATCCTCCACAACCCCGAGTTCCAGGCCCTGGAATCCTCCTGGCGCGGCCTCAAGCTGCTGGTCGATCGCACCAACTTCCGCGAGAACATCAAGCTGGAGATCCTCAACGCCTCCAAGCAGGATCTGCTTGACGACTTCGAAGACAGCCCGGAAATCAACCAGTCCGGCCTGTACAAGCACATCTACACCGCCGAGTACGGCCAGTTCGGTGGCCAGCCGGTCGGCGCCCTGATCGCCAACTACTTCTTCGACCCCAGCGCCCCGGACATCAAGACCCTGCAGTACGTCTCCAGTGTCGCCAGCATGTCCCACGCGCCCTTTATCGCCGCCGCCGGGCCGAAGTTCTTCGGCCTGGAAAGCTTTACCGGCCTGCCGGACCTGAAGGACCTGAAGGATCACTTCGAAGGCCCGCAGTTCGCCAAATGGCAGAGCTTCCGCGAGCAGGAAGACGCCCGCTACGTCGGCCTGACCGTGCCGCGCTTCCTGCTGCGCAACCCCTACGACCCGGAAGACAACCCGGTGAAGAGCTTCGTCTACAAGGAAAACGTCGCCGGCAGCCACGAGCACTACCTGTGGGGCAACACCGCCTACACCTTCGCCAGCCGCCTGACCGACAGCTTCGCCAAGTTCCGCTGGTGCCCGAATATCATCGGCCCGCAGAGCGGTGGCGCGGTGGAAGACCTGCCGCTGCACCACTTCGAAAGCATGGGCGAGATCGAGACCAAGATCCCCACCGAAGTGCTGGTCTCCGACCGTCGTGAATACGAGCTGGCCGAAGAAGGCTTTATCGCCCTGACCATGCGCAAGGGCAGCGACAACGCCGCGTTCTTCTCCGCCAATTCGGCGCAGAAGCCCAAGTTCTTCGGCATCAGCGAAGAAGGCAAGACCGCCGAACTGAACTACAAGCTCGGCACCCAGCTGCCCTACATGTTCATCATCAACCGCCTGGCCCACTACCTGAAAGTGCTGCAGCGCGAGCAGATCGGCGCCTGGAAAGAGCGCACCGACCTCGAACTGGAACTCAACAAGTGGATCCGCCAGTTCGTCGCCGACCAGGAAAACCCCAGCTCCGAAGTCCGTAGCCGTCGCCCGCTGCGCGCCGCCCAGGTGATCGTCAGCGACGTGGAAGGTGAGCCGGGCTGGTACCGCGTCAGCCTCAACGTGCGCCCGCACTTCAAGTACATGGGTGCCGATTTCACCCTGTCCTTGGTCGGCAAGCTGGACAAGGAGTAAGCAGCCGTGGCCGGGTACGGAAGCCTGTTCGAACGCCTCGGCGGCGAAGCCAAGCAGCGTGCTGGCTGGGACCGCGAGGTCGCCGTGATGGCGTCGGTGGCAACCCACCTGGCCAAGATGCTCAGCACCCGGGCGGGCAGCGTGCAAACGCTGCCCGACTACGGGTTGCCCGATTTGAACGATATGCGCCTGTCGCTGCACGACTCGCTGCAACAGGCGCGTATCGCCATCGAACGCTTTATCGAAGCGTACGAACCCCGTTTGCACCAGGTGCGGGTGATTTCCCTGCCCCGCGACCACGACCCACTCAGCCTGGCCTTCGCCATCGAAGGCCTGCTGGAAGTGGACGGCAGCAAACGCCAAGTCAGTTTCTCCGCGCGCCTGGATGGCAGCGGACAGGTCAAGGTCAATTAAGGAGCGCCCATGTCCGGTAAACCCGCCGCCCGCCTCAGCGATCCCACCGCCTGCCCGATTCCCGGCCACGGCACCAACCCGATCGCCGCCGGCTCCCCCGACGTGCTCTTCGACAGCCTGCCGGCCGCCCGCATGGGCGACCCCTCCGCCTGCGGCGGCGCCATGGCCAGCGCGGTGATTCCCACCGTACTGATCAATGGCAAGCCGGCGGCGGTACTCGGCTCGGTGGGCAGCCATGGCAATGTGGTGGTGGCAGGGTCTGGGACTGTTTTGATTGGCACTAGTGGGGGTGGGGCGGCGTTTTCTGGGATATCACCGTTAGCAATAACGGGGGCCTTTGACGAGCAGTTCCGTGTTCTCAGTGACTCTGGAGAACCTCTGGCGAGCGTTCCCTATCATATTCGTGATGCGGAAGGACGTATTTACAAAGGGTTCACTGACGAGTCCGGAAAAACGCCTCGCATCTTCACCGCTGGTAAACAAGAGCTCCAAGTTTCAGTGGGTGTGCATGCGTTGGAATTGTGGGGGCAGGCATGAGCCAGTTCCAGTGCACAGCGGAAACGAGCCAACAAGCTGGTTCGTTGCAGGACTTGCCAGGATATCTGATGCCGGCACGTGCATTTTTCTTCGTGATCGTCGAAGAGCCTGGAAGAGATGGCTTTCTCGTGCGAAAGATCTACGCGTCGAGCAAAAGCCCCTATCTATCAAACATGCAGCTTTCTCCTCTGCAAATGCTTTCGGAAACCCATCCCGAACGTTACGGGCTAATACCTAAAAGCCCTGGCTCCTCCGTAAGCGTTGCAGAGCATGTGATGGGCAAGAACCAGTCGTCGTTCATTTCGACCAGCTCTATCTTTCCGGAAGGTTCTCCCCGTTTTGAGGGACGCAGCATTTTCATCGATGTGCAGAAGATCCAGCAGGCTGGGGCTCGCCTGGTAACCACGGACGAGATTCTGCGAGACCTGGCGCAGTACAAGGCACAGCATCCCCATCTGGCGAAACGTATCGACCAGATAGCGTCCTATGTTCGCGACATTGACAAAGAAGTATTGATCGAAGGGAAAAGAGTTCCGGCTAGCGCCGTGTTCACCCCCAACTCATTGAGCGCCACACAGGGGCTCGTGCGGACGGCCCGTGTTGTACAGGTTCTGGGAATCGCTTTGACAGCCTATGACCTTACAACTGCCACTCAGGAGTCCATTCGGGTTGGGAGTGCCAAGCCAATCAGCGCCGAGCTGGTACGCCAGGCCGGTGGTTGGGGCGCTGCATGGGCGGGCTTCAAGGTTGGAGGTTTAGCGGGAGCGGCATTGGGCGTGGAAACAGGCCCAGGGTTGATCGCTACTGGTTTGGTAGGCGGCATTATCTTCGGTGCCGCGGGCTACTTTGGCGCCGATTGGGTCGCTGACCATATCTACGAGAACTGAGCATGAATTTCTTCGCATTCCTTCGTAGAAAGACTTCGGCCGAGCAAATTCGGAATCAAGGAGTCAATGCCGAGCTGAAGCCACTGCTGCCTCTCTACCCTCCTCGCGAAGTCTTCATTCCGGAGGAGGCTATGCGTCATTACCCGAGAGTTACCTCCCTGGCAGCCAATGGTTTGGGTGCCTATCTACTGAATGCGCATGTGATCGCCGAGGTGGTTTCACGGATGGAGCAGCGGATTGCAGAGCTTGGTTTCCTAGAGCGCGCTCAGAGCGGTCGTTTCCAGACCTATCGTCGAGGTCAGGAAGCAGTATCCCTGCAAACCGAGTCCATCGGCGAAGGAACCACGCTTCTGCTGGTGAGCAACAGCACTGATCTGCTACAGGCGTTGCCCGATTTGTCTCCTCCTGCGCCATGGCAGGTCTTCCCCAATATCGATGCAGGTGGACTGGTCAGTCTGCAAGGCAGCCTCGATTACTGGTGGCAGCACTACTGGTGGCCTTACTGGCAGTCTCTGACTCAGGAGCAGCGCAACGAGTGGTTGCAAGACCCCGCCCACCCAGAAGCTTGGCGTGAATACGTGCAATTGCAGGAAGCCTTTGCCGTCAACGACACGGAGTCCCCTGCCTGATGTCTTTTCATCATCCCTGCCAGTCCGAGTTTTCTCCTCAAGGGAAGGTGGGCATTTCTCTCATGCTCGCCGCTTTCTCGGCTCTGGGTGCCTGCGTCCCTTATCCACACTCGGTGACCCGAAACCCTGCCATCGAGGGCCGCGTACTGTCTGCCGAAACGGGGCAGCCCGTAGTGGGCGCCAAAATTGAGCTGGATATCGGCAGCGACGAATTCTGGGGCGATGAAACGGTCAGCGACGCCGAAGGCCGTTTTGCCTTTGCCGAGCAACGCGACTATCGCCTGATTGTCCTGCAGGCCGATGCGCCACGCTGCTGGACCAGGCTTTCGGTCAGCGCCCCCGGTTATCGCACGCGCCGTTGTGGCTGGATCAGCATGCATGGGTGCTCGTCAGAGCCGATGGTGCTGCCGCATCTGACCCTGCAGCCGGAGCATCTCGCCAACCTCGAAGAAGAGGCGCCAGATGACCTCTGGCATTGCATCGAATCGGCCATGGAGAAGGCCAACTAATGTCTTTTAACCACTACTACCAGAGCGAGCTCACCGCCCTGCGCCAACTCGGCAAGCGTTTTGCCGAGCGCAATCCGGCGCTGGCGCCGTTTCTCGGCCAGGCCGGGCGTGACCCGGATGTCGAGCGCCTGCTGGAGGGTTTTGCCTTTCTCACCGGGCGGGTGCGGCAGAAGCTCGATGACGAGCTGCCGGAGCTGACTCACTCGCTGATGCACCTGCTGTGGCCCAACTATATGCGCCCGCTGCCGGCCTTCAGCATGCTCCAGTTCGATCCGCTCAAGCGCCCCGGCGGCGCCTTGCCGGTGCCGCGGCATACGCCGGTGGAGGCCAGGGCGATCCAGGGTGTGACCTGCCGTTTCCGCACCGCCTTCGCCACCGAGGTGCTGCCCCTGGCGTTGCAGCACCTGGAGTATTCGGTCAAGGGCGACGGCGCAGTGCTGAGCCTGCGCCTGGGCATGAGCGCCGATGGGCATATCGGTGATATCCAGCTCAAGCGCCTGCGCCTGCACCTGGCGGGCGAGCGTTATATCAGCCAGATGCTCTACCTCAGCCTGCTGCGTCACCTCGGCGGCATCCAGCTGGTGCTGCTCGATGGTGCCGGCAAACCTTTGCAGGATGCCTACGCGCAACCCCTCGCGACCCTGCAGCTGGCCGCCAGCCAGGTACAGCCGGTGGGTTTCGGCGAAGATGAAGCGCTGATCCCCTATCCGCTCAATACCTTCCGCGGCTATCGCCACCTGCAGGAATACTTCGCCTTCCAGGACAAGTTCCTGTTTGTCGATCTCAACGGCCTGGACGTGCTGGCCCGCCAGCCCGAAGAGCTGCTCAAGCAGGCGCGCGGCATCGAGCTGCGTTTCGATATCCACAAGGCCGGCGTGCAGCGCATCCGTCCGACCCTGGACAATGTGCGCCTGTACTGCACCCCGGTGGTCAACCTGTTCGAGCACGACGCCATCCCGATCCGCCTGGACGGCAAACAGGATCAGTACCTGCTGCTGCCGGCCGAACTCGACTCGCAGCACTGCGGGGTGTTCTCGGTGGATCGGGTCACCGGCTGGAAACCCGGTGGCAAGGGTTACGAGGAGTACGTGCCGTTCGAGTCCTTCGAGCACGACCCCAGCTTCGACGTGCCCCATGCCCGTCCGCACTACAGCGTGCGCCAGCAACCCTCGCTGCTCGGCGACGGCCTGGAGACCTACCTGAGCTTCGGCCTGCGCAACCTCGACCAGCACGAGACGCTGTCCATCGAGCTGACCTGCACCAACCAGAACCTGCCGCGCCAGCTCGGCCTGGGCGATATCTGCCTGCCCAGCGAGGACACCCCGGAGTTTCTCACCTTCCGCAATATCAGCGCGGTCACGCCCAGCTATGCACCGCCGCTGCACCGCGATTTTCTGTGGAAGCTGATCAGCAATATGTCGCTGAACTACCTGTCGCTGGCCAATGTCGAGGCGCTCAAGGTGATTCTGGAAACCTACGACCTGCCGCGCTACTACGACCAGCACGCGGAGAAGGTCAGCCGCAACATGCTCGCCGGCATGCACAGCATCGCCCACCAGCATGTCGATCGCCTGCACCGTGGCCTGCCGATACGCGGGGTGCGCACCCTGCTGACGATGAACCCGCAACACTACCTGGGCGAGGGCGACATGTTCCTCTTTGCCTCGGTACTCAATGAATTCTTTGCCCTGTACGCCAGCCTCAACTCGTACCACGAGCTGCGCGTACAGAGCACCCAGGGAGAGGTGTACCAATGGACGCCACGCATGGGGCAACAGCCCCTGCTCTGAACAGGTTCAGCGCCGGCATCCGCGAGTACAGCCTGTTTCAGGGTGTGCAACTGGTGCTGGAACGGCTGCGCGAAGCCGACCCGCTGCTGGACGACGAGGCGCTGTATCAGCGCCTGGAGTTCCAGGCCAACCCGAGCCTGGGCTTTCCCGGCAGCGATATCGATCAGGTGCAGTTCTTCGAGGAACAGGGCGAGCTGCGCGCGCGCCTGCGCATCAACCTGGTCAGTCTGTTCGGCGGCGGCTCACCGTTGCCGGCCTTCTATGGCGAACAGGCCCTGGGCGACAGCATCGACGGCAACCCCACGCGGGACTTTCTCGACCTGTTCAACAACCGCCTGCAACGCCTGCTGCTGCCCACCTGGCAGAAATACCGCTATCACGCGCGCTTCAAGAGTGGCGCCACGGATCGCTTCTCCGCCCAGCTGTTCGCCCTGATCGGCCTGGACGGCGAGAGCATCCGCAGCGCCCCGGAACTGAACTGGAAGCGCCTGCTGCCCTACCTTGGCCTGCTCAGCCTGCGCGCCCACTCGGCGGCGCTGATCGAATCGGTGCTGCGCTACTACTTCAAGCACGCCGACCTGCATATCGAGCAGTGCCTGGAGCGCCAGGTGGAGATCCTCGGTGAGCAGCGCAACCGCCTCGGCCTGGGCAACAGCCGCCTCGGCGAAGACCTGGTGCTGGGTGAATGGGTACGGGATCGCGGCGGCAAGTTCCGCATCCATATCCGCCAGCTGAACTGGGCGCGCTTTCACGAATTCCTGCCCATTGGCAGCGGCTATCAACCCCTGTGCGCGCTGGTGCGTTTCACCCTGCGCGACCCCCTCGATTACGACATCCGCCTGGAACTGCGTCAGGACGAAATCCGCGACCTACGACTGGGCGAAGGCAACCCCTGCCTGCTGGGCTGGACCACCTGGCTCGGCCGCGACAACGCCGACGGCCTGGTCACCCTCGGCAGCAAGGCTCATTAAGGAAGATGGATATGATCAACGTCGACTTACAGCAACTGGTGCAAGCCCTGGATGCCCCCAGCAAACAGGATCTGGAAAGCGCCGCCGAGCGCTGCGTGATCCGTGGCGGCAGCAAGATCCTGGTCGAGGACCTGCTGCTGGGCCTGCTGCAACGCCCGCAAAGCCTGCTGGCGCGCGCCCTGCAGGACGCCGAACTGGACGCCGGTGAACTGGCCCAGGCCCTGCAGCCGCGTGGCGAGCACAGCGAGTCGCGCAACCCGGTATTCAGCGCCGAACTGGTGCAGTGGCTGCAGGACGCCCTGCTGGTGGCCAACCTCGAACTGAGCGCCAGCCAGATCGACCAGGCCGCGCTGATCCTCGCCCTGCTGCGCAACCCCATGCGCTACGCCGGCAGCCGTTACCAGGCGCTTCTGAGCACGCTCAATGCCGAGCGCCTGCGCGACTTCGCCCTCAGCCAGCAGCCGCAGGCCGCGGGCGGCAAAGCGGCGGCGCCGGGCGAGTCGAACCTGGCGCGCTTTACCCACAACTTCACCCAGCAGGCCCGCGACGGCAAGCTCGACCCGGTGCTGTGCCGCGACGGCGCAATCCGCCAGATGGTCGATATCCTCGCTCGCCGGCGCAAGAACAACCCCATAGTCGTCGGCGAGGCCGGCGTGGGCAAGACCGCCATCGTCGAGGGCCTGGCCCTGCGCATCGCCACCGGCGAGGTGCCGCAGGTGCTCAAGGGCGTCGAGCTGCTGTGCCTGGACCTCGGCCTGCTGCAGGCCGGCGCCAGCGTCAAGGGCGAGTTCGAGCGCCGCCTGCAGGGCGTGATCGACGAGGTCAAGGCCTCGCCCAAGCCGATCATCCTGTTTATCGACGAGGCCCACACCCTGATCGGCGCCGGTGGCCAGGCCGGCAGCGGCGATGCCGCCAACCTGCTCAAGCCGGCCCTGGCTCGCGGCGAGCTGCGTACCATCGCCGCCACCACCTGGAGCGAATACAAGAAGTACTTCGAGAAGGATCCGGCCCTGGCCCGCCGCTTCCAGCCGGTGCAGCTGCACGAGCCGAGCGTCGACGAGGCGGTGACCATCCTGCGCGGCCTGGCCCCGGTGTACGAAAAGAGCCACGGCATCTACCTGCGCGACGACGCGGTGGTCGCCGCCGCCGAGCTGTCGGCGCGCTACCTGGCCGGCCGTCAGCTGCCGGACAAGGCGGTGGACGTGCTCGACACCGCCTGCGCCCGCGTGCGCATCAGCCTGGCCGCCGCCCCCGAGGCGCTGGAGCGCCTGCGCGGCGAGATCGCCGAGGGCGAGCGCCAGGGCGAGGCCATGCGCCGCGACCTGGACGCCGGTCTTGCCATCGACGGCGAAGCCCTGGATGCCCTGGAAACCCGCCTGGTCGCCGCCCGCGCCGAGCTGGAGCAGCTGGAAACCCGTTGGGCGGTGCAGCGTGAGCTGGCCGAGCGCCTGCTGGAGCAGCGCAAGCAGTGCGCCGCGGCGCGTCTTGCTGGCGAGGAAGAGAAAACCGACGAGCCACGTGCGAGCCTGGAAGAGCTGGAAGCCGAACTGCGCGCCCTCCAGGCCGAACTGGCCGCCGCCCAGGCTGGCGAGCGCCTGGTCAGCTTCGAGGTCTGCCCGCGCCTGGTGGCCGAGGTGATCAGCCACTGGACCGGGGTGCCGCTGAGCCAGCTGGCGCGCGAGCACAACCGCAAGGTGATCACCTTCGCCGACGACCTGCGCCTGCGCGTGCGCGGCCAGGAGCAGGCGATCCAGGCGCTGGACAAGGCCATGCGCGCCACCGCTGCCGGCCTCAACCGGCCCGATGCGCCGGTGGGCGTGTTCCTCCTGGTCGGCCCCAGCGGCGTGGGCAAGACCGAGACCGCCCTGGCCCTGGCCGACCTGCTGTATGGCGGTGAGCGCTTCCTCACCGTGATCAACATGTCCGAGTTCCAGGAAAAACACACCGTCTCGCGTCTGATCGGCGCGCCGCCCGGCTACGTCGGCTACGGCGAAGGCGGCATGCTCACCGAAGCCGTACGGCAGAAGCCCTACTCGGTGATCCTGCTGGATGAGGTGGAGAAGGCCGACCCGGACGTGATGAACGTCTTCTACCAGATCTTCGACAAGGGCGTGGCCAACGACGGCGAAGGGCGCGAGATCAACTTCCGCAACACCCTGATCCTGATGACCAGCAACCTGGCCAGCGAGCGCATCGCCAGCCTCTGTGCCGGCGGCGAGCGCCCGGCTGCCGAGGACCTGGAACTGGCCATCCGCCCGCAGCTCACCCAGCACTTCAAGCCGGCCCTGCTCGGCCGCATGCGCGTGGTGCCCTACTACCCCATGGACAGCGACCTGCTGCGCCAACTGGTCGGCCTCAAGCTGGCCCGTTTCGGCGAGCGCCTGGCTCGTCGCCAGCTCGCCTTCAGCCACTGCGACGGCCTGGTCGAGCACCTGGCCGAGCGCTGCACCCATGGCGACAGCGGCGCGCGTCTGATCGACCACCTGATCGACCAGCACTTGCAGCCGCTGGTGGTCGACCGCCTGCTCGACGCCATGGCGAGCGGTGAAACCGTGCAGCAGGTACGCGCCACCCTGAACGGCGAAGGAGCGGTGGTCTGTGAGTTCACTTAACCAGTCGCTGATGTTCAGCCAGATTCCCCAGCCGCTGCGCTATGCCGAGGCGCTGCTGCAGCGCTTCGCCCAACTGGCGCGCCAAGCCAACAGCGAGACGCTGCTCGGCGGCTTGGTGGAAGCCGCCGCCCAGCTGGCCAACTGCGAGCTGAGCCAGCTGTACCTGCTCGACGCCACCCACACCCGACTGACCCTAAGCGCTGAATGGCAGGACGGCCAACTGCAACCCCGTGCCGAGGCCAGCCTGCCCAGCGACTATGACGGCGAGCAGCTGCTGCAGTATTGCCTGTGCCAGAACCAGCAACTCAGCCTCAACGAACTGGACAGCAGCCTGCACAGCGTCGGCTTCCTCCCGGAAAGCGGCCAGCCCTGGCGCAGCCTGTTGTGCCAACCCCTGCTGGACGAGCACAAACAGGTCAACGGCCTGCTCCTTATCGCCAGCCATAAACCCCGCGAGCTGCAGGGCTTCGCCGACTCCCTGGGCCAACTGGGCGGCTTCGCCATCGCCCAGCTGCACCTGCTGCAGCGCCTGCGCGCACCGCAGAGCGAGGTCGCAGCGCCGCCCACGCCCGCCTGCGCCAGCAATTACGGCCTGATCGGCGACAGCCCGGCGATGCGCAGCGTGTACCAGCTGATCGGCAAGGTGCTGCATAACGCGGTCAGCGTCCTGCTGACCGGCGAAACCGGCACCGGCAAGGAGCTGGTGGCCCGCGCCATCCATGATTGTGGCTCCCGGCGCAGCAAAGCCTTTGTGGTGCAGAACTGCGCCTCGCTGCCGGAAAACCTGCTGGAGAGTGAGCTGTTCGGCTACCGCAAGGGCGCCTTCAGCGGCGCTGACCGCGACCACCAGGGCCTGTTCGATGCGGCCAATGGCGGCACCCTGTTTCTCGATGAAATCGGCGATATGCCGCTAAGCCTGCAGGCCAAACTGCTGCGCGTACTGCAGGAAGGAGAAGTGCGCCCCCTGGGTTCGACCCGCACACACAAGGTCGATGTACGCATCGTTTCGGCCACGCACCACAACCTGCGCAGCCTGGTCGAGGAAGGACGCTTTCGCGAAGACCTGTTCTATCGCCTGTCGCACTTCCCCATCGAGCTGCCGCCCCTGCGCGCCCGCGGCGAGGACATCCTGCGCCTGGCGCGGCACTTCGCCGTCGAGGCCGCCTGCTTCCTGCAGCGCGATGCCTATCGCTGGTCAGAGGCGGCGCTGGATTACCTGGCGGGCTACGCCTATCCCGGCAATGTGCGCGAACTCAAGGGCCTGATCGCGCGCGCCGTGCTGCTATGCGAGGGCGGTGAGCTGCTGCCCGAGCACTTCGACCTGCAGCACACGCAACAACCCGACAGCAGCGGCATGAACCTGCGCGAACGCCTGGAGCGGGTCGAGCGCAGCCTGCTGCTCGACTGCCTGCGCAAGAACCGCGGCAACCAGACCAGTGCCGCCAGCGAGCTGGGCCTGCCCCGGCGCACCCTGCTGTACCGCATGCAGCGGCTGAATATCAGCCCGGCTGACGTGTAAGGCTTAAGGAGAGAGCATGTTCCATAACGCCAACCAGACCCATTTCAGCCTGAGCATCGAAGGCGTCAGCCACGATCTGCAGGTGCTCGAATTCAGCGGCCATGAAGCCATCAGCCAGCCGTTTGTATTCGAGCTGGAACTGATCAGCGAGCGCCCGGATCTCGATCTGGAAAGCCTGCTGCATCGCCCGGCCTTCCTCGCCCTTAGCCCCAATGGCACAGGCATTCACGGCCTGATCTACCGCATCGCCCAAGGTGACTCCGGGCAGCGCCTGACTCGCTACCACGTGACCCTGCGCCCGCAGTTGGCCTACCTGGCGCACCGCATCAACCAGCGCATCTTCCAGCACCTGAGCGTGGAAAAGATCATCAGCCAGGTGCTCGAAGAGCACGGCATCCAGAGCGATGCCTACACATTCCAGTTCGGACCCACGGTCTACCCGCAGCGCGAGTACTGCGTGCAGTACGACGAGAGCGACCTGCACTTTATTCAGCGCCTGTGCGAGGAAGAAGGCATCCACTACCACTTCCAGCACAGCCCTGACGGGCATGTGCTGGTGTTTGGCGATGACCAGAGCGTCTTCCCCAAGCTCCCGGCAACCGCCTACCAGCAGGACAGCGGCCTGGTCGCCACCGACCCGGTGGTCAAACGCTTCGGCCTGCGCCTGGAAACCCGCAGCAACCGGGTCACCCGCCGCGACTACGACTTCGAAAAGCCGCGCCTGCTGATGGAAGCCGCCTTCGCCAGCGAGTTCAGCCCGGACCTGGAAGACTATGACTACCCCGGCCGCTTCGTCGAACGCGAGCGCGGCAAGCACCTGGCCAAACGCAACCTGGAACGCCATCGCAGCGACTATGAACTGGCCCGTGGCGACAGCGACCAGCCCCTGCTGCGCAGCGGCCACTACCTGGACCTGTGCGAACACAGCCGCGAAGACTTCAACCAGCTCTGGCTGCTGACCGCAGTCAGCCATGAAGGCAAACAGCCCCAGGTGCTGGAAGAGTCCATCACCAGCCATACCCAGGCCAAGGACGGTTTCCAGCAGGGCTATCGCAACCACTTCACCGCCACCCCCTGGGATGTGCCGCACCGCCCGGCGCTGCGCCACCCCAAAGCCAAGATCCTCGGCAGCCAGACCGCCGTGGTCACCGGCCCGATAAACGAGGAAATCCACTGCGACCCGTACGGCCGGGTCAAGGTGCAGTTTCACTGGGATCGCGAGGGACAGGGCGACGACAGCAGCAGTTGCTGGCTGCGCGTAGCCTCCAGCTGGGCCGGCGATGGCTACGGCGGCATCGCCATTCCGCGTGTCGGCATGGAAGTGCTGGTCACCTTCCTCGAAGGCGACCCCGATCAGCCCCTGATCACCGGCTGCCTGTACCACGCCGCCCATGTGGTGCCTTACGAGCTGCCGGCCAACAAGACCCGCAGCCTATTCAAGACCCTCAGCAGCCTTGGCGGCGGTGGCTACAACGAACTGCGCATCGAAGATAAGAAGGGCGAAGAGCAGATCTACCTGCACGCCGAGCGCGACTGGGACGAGAACATCGAACACGACCAGAAAATCCGTATCGGCAACCAGCGCCACGACACGGTCGAGGCCAATAGCTACAGCGAATTCCAGGCCGAAGAACACCGCACCACCCACGCCGACCGCAAGGTGGAAACCCGCAGCAACGACCACTTGAGCGTGGCCAACACCCAGCACGTAAAAGTCGGCGTCGGCCAGTTCATCGAAGCCGGCAATGAAATCCACTACTACGCCGGCAACAAAGTGGTGATCGACGCCGGCATGGAACTCACCGCCACAGGCGGCGGCAGCTTCCTCAAACTCGATCCGGGCGGCGTCACCCTGAGCGGCGCGACGATCAAGATCAACTCCGGTGGTGCGCCGGGCAAGGGCAGCGGGATAAGCATTCTGCCGCCGGTCATTCCGTGGGCGGCGGATCAGGATAAGGCGGGCAATCTACTCGACAGGGCTAACGCCAACCCCACCTGGTTGGAATTGAACCTGCACTACAGAAATCTGGAACCTGTACCTGGGGCCGCCTATCGCGTCGAGTTTACAGACGGATCCGTCTGCGAGGGTGTATTGGACGCTGATGGCTTCGCTCGCCTAGAAGATGTACCGCCTGGGCCGGCCAAGGTGTGGTACGGCGAAGACCCTCGCCCGTTCGTACGCAAGCCCATCAAGGCAGTCGAGGTTACTGAAGAAAGTATCGAAAACGACTTGCGCAAACTTGGACTTGACCCTAACCAAGTGGACTTGCAGGCGCTGGTTGAGCAAGCAGCAGGGAGGCTGGCATGAGTACAAAAGATCAAGACAGCAATCAGGCGGCCTATAACGAAGCACTCACCGAACTGGCTACAGGTATTGCTCTCGGTGCCGTACCTTTTCTCGGTCAAGCGATTGATGCCTATGACACAGTTGAGTCATCCATTCGGCTCTATAACGAAAAGACCGATCCAGGCAAAGAAGACGCACAGTTTGACTTACTCATGGCCATTATTGGCTGGATTCCCGGGCCGGGTGACGGCCTGAAAAAAAGCCTGCGTATTGTCAATCGAGACCCTCAGCGCTTTGCGCCTGTACTGTTTGACCTACTGCGCTTCGTTCTTCAGGAGTGCGGTGTCAAGACCAGCCCTGAAGAGCTGCTTTCACAGGTATTCAACGCTGGAGCGCTACGTGCAGAGTTGGATGAAATTATTGCTGGGGTAAAGGGATCATCAGCCTTCCAGAGCCTTCCGATCTGGTTGCAGTCATCCGTATTAACGGTGCTGGCCAGCTCACGCGACAACATGCCAATGCTGATCGGCATCGTAGAGAAGCGCCTGAATAAGTGGAAACGCATGCAGCGTAATAGCGCGGCGGCGGCGAGTGGGAGAGGTACCAGCCAAGGACAAAAACCGGCCGCCAAAGATGCTCAAGTGGCCGCAGAAGGCAAAGACGGTGCGAGCCAGACACACTCCAACAAAATAGATAACTCCAGCCTCGGCACCCAAACATTATCCAGCCTGACCAACGAAGGTTTAGGCGTCAGCGGCGAACATATCGCCGACTACATCTGCGCCGAGGAGTTTGGCTGGGGCAAAGACTGGGATGGTCACGACAAGGGAGCCGAAGGCCAGTGGCTGGAAGGCAAGCCCAGCGCCAGCAAAATGGGCAAGCTTTCTAAAGGCGGCAGCCCTAAATCGCCCCACGTGCTTTACAAACTAACCGATGGTGCCAACGGCACCGGTATCGATGCTGTTTGGCGCGCCGATCCGGCAACGAACGGTGGGAAGAAGTTCGCCATTGTCGAAGCAAAGGCGAGCAAGGATGAGGATGCACCAAAGTTCCTGCGCAAGCTTAACAATACGCGCAAACCAGGTATCACCTCCAAGTTAGGAGTTTCAGGCCTGACTGACCCAAGTGAATTGCTGGAGCCCATTGCACAAGACAACCCGGACTCCGCTCCAAGCAAGCGCCCAGGCAGGCGGAGCAGTGAGAAATCATCCGGGAAAAGCGCGAACAACGCTCCAAACAAGCGCTCCGCTGATACAGCTGAATCAAGCCCCAAGGCAGTCCAAGTACAGATGAGCAAGGAGTGGGTCGCTGCCTGCCTGAGAAAACAAGTAGGTGCTCACCTGTATCGCGAAGTGATCCTCTCTTACAGCAGGCACCTGTTCTTCGCTCCGCTATACCACCCGTCTGGCAGCCCAAAAAAACATGCTCAAGTGCGACTCGCTGGCGGGACGGACGCCGATCATGGCGAGCATTCCGCTTTCCACTACAGCGAGCAGGAAGTCAAGAAAGCGGTGAACAAACGTAAGAGTTCACTCAGCAGAAAGTACGGCAGCATGCCGTCCCTGAAGATCGAAGCCTGATATGAACAGAAGACAACCTTTCATTACTGAGAGCTACTACAAGAGCCTCGTCTCCCTTTATGACTCGTCAGAAGAGTTCTGGCACGACAAAGACCTAGAAGAAGACGCTCCTGGCCAGGAGGCATCGCTTAAAGCCAACGAATACAAGCAGGATGCGTTAAGCGCGCTAATCATTCGCTACACCGCTGGAGAACCAATAGAGTCACTTATCCAACCGCTCGAAAAGGTCATTCTAAACTTTGAACGCTACCAGAGCGCCCTCGCCGACTATGAGCAAGTAACCAATATTTCTCCCCTCGCCATCGACAATTGGCCTGGACAATACGAAGAGTGCGTACAGGTTATAAGTCTCTGCATTTTGCTGCATCGAATAGACTTGCTGCAGCGCTTTGTCGCCTTGTTAGACAACGCGGGTTATGCCGGTGAAGACACACTGTATGAAGACCTACTACGCAAAGTTTTACCTGACCGCCATGACCTAGATGAGTGGTATCACGATCTTTATACGCCACTAATCCGAGCTATTTATGCGCCCACTAAAGAAGAGGCATCCGCATTACTGAAGTTTTATTGCGGCCAGTGGTATAGCGCTTTTGAAGACAAGCAAACCAATTGGCATGACACCCACCTAGATATCGACGGTGACGAGGGTAGTTATTACGGCTACTGGGCCTTCGAAGCAGCTGCTATTGCCTTCCTTTATGATATCGACGACAGCGCAGTCGATCATATGGTCTACCCCAAAGACTTGGTCGCTTATGCCCGTAATTTCAGTTCATCACCTAACTCTACGCAGACCGGTCGCGTTGAATCTGGACAGCCATGCCCCAAAGCGGGTTACTGGTTTACCCCGGCCCAAGCCAGTTCTCGGCGCGTCTTCAAGCAAGGCGAAATCATGCCGGCTTTCGACGATTCACGCTGGGGCGCGACGCTTTGGTATTGGTCCGGCGAAGAAGATGCTTAAACGCCTTTCCATCAGCCGCCAGAGCTTAATTGCTCGAGGCCAGATACGGTCGCGGCTTGTTCACCCGCAGCCAGAACGCGCCATAAGCGCGCAAGAGCGCATCACCTACTTGCTCTGGGGCAGCCTCGACGCCTGCTATATCGCCTGGTACTGCGTCAGCAGCTGGCGCGCCGGTCGTCGGCCCTACTTCAGTGATTTAGAGGCCACCTGGCACCTGCTCGAACAGCACGGCAGTGCCAGCATCGCCATGGTCTCCCTGTCCTGGCTGCTGCAGCTCTCCGTCCTGGTGTCATGTGTCCTGTTTCTGTGCCAAACGCGAATGGCTCGCCTGCTCGGCCTTGCGCAGACCCCCTTTCGCCTGTGTTTTCTGCTTCCGTCCATTCCTCTGTTACTTGCAGCGCCGCTACTACCTAAATTGGGCATGGCCGTACTGGGACTGGTGATTTTTAGCGAGGCGCTGAAAGCCTGGTCGCTCTGGAGGATTGCATGAAGCATACGGGTCATTACGGCGAACCCCGTTCACCATTAGAACCATTCGATAGCTATAGCGTGGACGACGTCAACGACAGACCGAATGTCGCCCTTGAAAATTGCCACCGTTTGACATGGAACGTTCACCCGACAGGCAGAAAGCCTATGCTCAGCGATAGCCTGAACTGTATTTACTCACCAGCCCTATATAGGTCCGGCTGTGTTTTCACGCGCCTAGAAAAAAGCTTCAAGCTTTATGGAATGGACGCATGAAACCCTTGGCAATAATGACTCTGCCCTATATTGGCTTCTTACGATTAGCTCAAAAAGCCGCTATTCACGCAAATAAAAAAATATTGATCAAATCCATATTTTCCATATGCGCAGGACTAACTGTCTCTGGATGCATTGGGATAGGCGCAATCGCAACTATGGATTACCCAGCGTACTTAAACACACCGAGCAGTGCTGTACCCATTTCATTTCAAAGCGGAGCCAATAATACAAGTCGTAAAATCTCTTATAATTACGGAGGCTCAGTAGAAAAAAGGTACGACGATGCAAGAATTCTGAAGGCCTGGGGAAAGCCTGATGAAATCAAAGTCATAGGACCTTATACGGTGTGGACTTACTACGAGCCGGAACTACGCTGGAGCGGTATAGCACTACATGTGCTCGTAACGATTCCGCTGGCCATTCCTACCGGAAAAGAAAAATACAGTTTGTACTTTAAAGACAACGTACTCGAAAAAGCACTTTCCCACACAAGCCGCACAAATCTTTTTGTTTGCGATCCTCTTTACATGCTGATTAGCGGAATGGCCGCCAGCATGTCCCCTACTGGAAATGGTTCTGTACTTGGCCCCTGCACCCTTATAAATAGAAGAGGCATATATTTCCATTTCATAACTAATTACTGACGCCCATTGGTGCAGTATAAAAATCACTGACTGGAAGAACATAACTTAATCATCAACATATTAACGGAGGGATCCTTGAAACATATTCAGTACACCACCCTGCTCGCCCTGGCCCTATGCCTGTCCGCCTGCAGCGGCAACTACAAGTTCAGCGACGATGACTACCGCCCCCTGGGCGAACCGCAAGCAGTAAGCCGCGGCAACTGACCGCAAGGAGTTAACAACCATGGAACTGGTTTTCGATGTGGTCAGTGCACAGCAGTTCGTGCCAGGTCTATTGACCAGCAAAACCTTCAAGCAGGCCGGCGGCATTATTGGCCGGGCCGAGGATTGCGACTGGGTGATTCCGGATCGCAAGCGCGTGCTGTCCGGGCGCCATGCCGAGGTGAGCTATCGCGATGGTTCGTTCTTTCTGACCGATACCAGCAGCAATGGCATCCAGCTCAAGGACAGCGGCGCCGGCCTGCGCAAGGGTCAGCCCCAGCGCATCGAGCATGGTAGCGTGTATTGCCTGGGCGACTTCGAGATTCGTGCGCGGCTGATCCAGGATCCAGCCCTGTTCGAGGGCGATATCGGTCATGCCCAGCCGGCCGGCAGCATTATTCCAGACGATGCCTTTCTCGACCTCGACCCGCTGACCGCCCTCGACCAGCAGGAGCGCGTCTACGCCCAGGTGGATGACCTGACCGCCATTATCCGCCCCCAGGTGGCGCCGGCGCAGCAGCGCGACTATGCGCAGATCGACGAGGAAAACCTGCTGGTACCGCAGCTGGTCGAGCCCAAGGCAGCGCCCGTGGCCCAGCCTGCGCCGGAACCGGTTCGCCTGCCGCCGAGCTTCTGGGACAAGTTCGGCGAAGCCCTGGGCGTACGTCTGGATGACCTCGACGACGAGGCTCGCGAAGCCCTGGCGATTAATGCCGCCAGGCTGCTCAAGCAGAGCGTCGGCAGCCTGCAGCAGGCCCTGCGCACCCGCAGCGAGCTGAAGAATGAGCTGCGCCTGGCCCTGACCACGGTGCAGAGCGCCGGCAATAACCCGCTCAAGCACAGCGCCGACAGCGCGGAGGCCTTGACCACGCTGCTGCGCGGCGGCAAGCCCGGCGCCCTCAGCGCGGAACAGAGCATCAGCCGTGGTTTCCGCGACCTGCAGGCCCATCAGGTGGCCCTGCTCGCCGCCAGCCGCGCCGCCCTCAAGGGCATGTTCCAGCAGCTGTCGCCGGAGCAGCTGAGCCTGCGTTTCGAGCGTGAGGGGCGCAAGCCGCTGATCGCCACCGCCGGCAGCCGCTGGCGCGCCTACCGCCGCCTGCACAGTGCCCTGGAACAGAACGATGAGTGGAGTGAACGCCTGTTCGCCCGCGACTTCGCCCACAGCTATGAAGAACAGGTTCGCCTGATCGCCACCCTCAACACCGACGTTCAAGGATGATTGCCATGTCCCGCCTTACCCTGCTCGCCCTGCTGGCCGCCGTTCTCGGGCTGACCGGCTGCGCGGCACTGTCGCCCTATTCGGAGATGACCAAGCTCGACCTGACCCTTGCGGGCAGTGAAGCGCTCAACCCGGACCTGCACGGCCGGCCCTCGCCCATCGTGCTACGCC
This sequence comes from Pseudomonas xionganensis, assembly GCF_009763245.1. Lineage (GTDB taxonomy): Bacteria > Pseudomonadota > Gammaproteobacteria > Pseudomonadales > Pseudomonadaceae > Aquipseudomonas > Aquipseudomonas xionganensis. The sequence continues at coordinate 304,338 of NZ_WKJZ01000001.1, forward strand.
TGATCGAACTCAAGCATCCGGTGGCCTTCGAGAATGCCGATTTCTTCAGCCTCTACCAGCGCCCCAAGGAAGCCCTGGCCCCGGATATGGTGGTGCAGGAAGAGCTGGAGCTGCGCCCCGGCGAAACCCGCGAGCTGAAACTCTCGGTGCAGCCAGGCAGCCGCTATGTCGGCGTGCTGGCCGCCTACCGCGATCTGCCGGAAAGCCACTGGCGCCTGGTCATCCCCCTGCAGGAGCAGCAGCGTAACCGCAGCGAACTGCGCCTGGATGCCCAGGGTATCCAGACCATTCAGGACGAGGACTGAGCCATGACCATGCATAAAGTGGTCTGGCAGGAAGGCATGCTGCTGCGCCCGCAGCACTTCCAGCAGAACGACCGTTACTACGACCAGCAGCTGAAGATCCGCACGCAGAAGCTGTCCAGCTATGCCTGGGGCTTTTTCGAGCTGGAGATCGACCGCCAGTTCCTCAATATGGGCAAGCTGGTGCTGAGCAAGGCCAGTGGCATCCTGCCCGATGGCAGCCTGTTCGATATCGGCGCCGAGCGCGAACCCCTGGCCCTGGATGTGCCGCCCAATACCGGCAACACGCCGATCTACCTAGCCCTGCCCCTGGTCACCGGCAACCATATCGAGAGCCGCCGCCCGGAGCAGCAGGACGTGCTGGCGCGCTACACCGCCTTCGACGAGGAAGTGGTCGACTCCAACGCCGGCGACAGCGCCACCAGCCAGGTCAGCTGCGGCCGCCCGGACTTCCGCCTGCTGCTCGGCGAACAGCAGAGCGACCAGGCCTATGTGAAGCTCAAGCTGTGCGACGTGCTGGACACCACGCCGGACGGGGTGATCAGCCTCGACCCGGAATTTATCCCCACCTACGTCAACTTCCAGGCTTCCGGCTACCTGCTGAGCTGCCTCAAGGAAGTGATCAGCATGCTCGCCCACCGCGGCGATATCCTCGCCGAACGTATCCGCGCCACCGGCAAGGTGGGCGGCGCCGAATTCGGCGACTTTATGATGCTGCAGCTGATCAACCGCTTCGAGCCGGTGCTGCGCCATTACCTGGGCATCGAGCAGGTGCACCCGGAGGAGATCTACCGCGAGCTGCTCGGCCTGCTCGGCGAGCTGTCGACCTTCTCCAGCGAGATCAAGCGCCCGCGCCTGGACAGCCGCTACCTGCACAGCGACCAGGGCCTGAGCTTTCGCAAGCTGATGGATGCGATCCGTCAGGTGCTGTCCATGGTGCTGGAGCAGCATGCCATCGAGCTGCTGCTGCAACAGCGTCAGTACGGCATCCAGGTGTCGCCGCTGCACGACCACAAGCTGCTCGGCACCTCCAGCTTCGTCCTCGCCGCCAGCGCCCAGTGCGACTCCGAAGAGCTGCGCAACCGCCTGCCGGCGCACCTCAAGGTCGGCCCGGTGGAGCGCATCCGCCAACTGGTCAACCTGCACCTGCCGGGGATCAAGGTCAAACCCCTGCCGGTGGCGCCGCGGCAGATCCCCTTCCACTCGGGCAAGACCTACTTCGCCCTGGAACTCAGCTCCGAGGAGCTGGCGCAACTGGAGCGCTCCGGCGGCTTCGCCTTCCACGTGTCCGGGGAGTTCTCCGGGCTTGAGCTGAAATTCTGGGCGATCAGGAACTGATGATGAGCACCAAGGAAATGGAATACGGCCAGGACGACAAGACCGTCATCCTCAACCGTCGCGGCGACGCCGCCGAACACAGCCCGCTGACCGACTTCAGCGCCCCGCCCCGCTTCGAGCAGCTGGAGGAGCGGATGATCTACGCCGCCCGCCTGCGCCCAGCCGAGGCCTTCAATGTCAGCCTCAACCCCCTGGTGGCCGCGGCTGCCAGCCTGCTCTCGGAGGTGGTGCGGCTCAAGCACAGCTTCGAGGCCGAAGATATGCAGGCGCTCAACCAGCGGCTGTCCAGCGCCATCAAGTTGTTCGAGCACCGCGCCCTGCATGACGGCGCCGAAAGCAGCCAGGTGATGGCCGCCCGCTATGTGCTCTGTACCGTGGTCGATGAGGCGGTGGTCACCACGCCCTGGGGCAACGAGAGCCAGTGGGCGCAGATCAGCCTGCTGTCCTCCTTCCACAACGAAACCTTCGGTGGCGAGAAGTTCTTCCAGCTGCTCGAACGCCTGTCGCGCAACCCGGTCAAGCACCTGCCGATGCTGGAGCTGATGTACCTGTGCCTGTCCCTCGGCTTCGAGGGCAAATACCGCGTATTGCCGCGCGGCATGCTCGAACTGGAAGCGGTGCGTGACAGCCTGTACCGGCAGATCCGCCAGATGCGCGGCGACGTACCACGGGAAATCTCGCCGCACTGGCAGGGCCTCAAGGACACCCGCCGGCGCCTGATCCGCATCGTCCCGTGGTGGCTGGTGGCGCTGTTCACCCTGGTCTGCCTGGCGGTGATGTACGGCGGTTTTGCCTGGGTGTTGGGCGAGCAGCGCGAAACGATTCTGCAGCCCTATGAGCAACTCGACCCGTCCGCGGGTATCAGCATGGATGATCGGTAATGAAGAGTTTTTTCGGCAAGTTAGCCGCCTTTTTCCGCAAGACCTGGGTCTGGAGCCTGTGCCTGGTGCTGGTCCTGGCGCTGCTGGTGTGGTTCGTCGGCCCGCTGCTGGCGGTCAACGATTACAAGTTCTGGGAGTCGGCCAGCAGCCGCCTGCTGAGCATCAGCCTGCTGTTCCTGTGCTGGGGCCTGGCCATGGTCTTTGTCAGCTGGCGTGCCAGCGCGCGCAAGAAGGCCGAGGAAGATGACGCCGAGGCCCAGGAGCGCCTGCGCCGCGAAGACCTGATCAACGAAGAACAGAGCGAACTGCGCAGCCGCTTCAAGCAGGCCCTGCACACCCTCAAGCGCTCCAGCCTGTACCGGGGCCGCAGCGAGAAGTGGCGCAACGAGCTGCCCTGGTACCTGCTGCTCGGCCCCCAGGGCAGCGGCAAGACCAGCCTGCTGGACTTCTCCGGCCTGGACTTCCCGCTCAACCGCGGCGACCAGCAGCGCCTGACCAAGGATGTGTCCGGCACCCGTTACGCCGACTGGTATTTCGCCGATCACGCCGTGCTGATCGACACCGCCGGACGCTACCTGAGCCAGCCCGACCCGCAGGTCGATGGCCGCGGCTGGGGCACTCTGCTGGAGCTGCTACGCAAGCGCCGCGCCCGCCCGCTCAATGGCGTACTGGTCAATATCCCCCTGGAGCAGCTGCAGGGTGGCAGCGAGCTGGAGCTGGAAAACCTGGCCCGGCAGACCCGCCAGCGCCTGCAGGATATCCAGCAGCGCCTGGGCGCCGATGTGCCGGTGTATCTGGTGCTGAGCAAGGCCGACAAGGTGCTCGGCTTCGACGAGTTCTTCGACCAGCTGTCGCGCGAGGAAAGCGATCAGGTGCTCGGTGCCAGTTTGCGCAAGGAGCAGAACAGCAGCGATATCCAGGTGCTGCGCCATGAGTTCGAAGAGCTGCTGCGCCGCCTCAACAGCCAGGTGATCCTGCGCATGCACCAGGAGCGCGATACCCAGCGTCGCGGGCGCATCCTCGACTTCCCGCACCAGCTGGGCCTGATCGGCGAGCGCCTGTGCCTATTCTGCGAGCTGGCCTTCAGCGGCAACCGCTACCAGCGCGCCAGCCAGCTGCGCGGTTTCTACCTGACCAGCGCGCCGCAGCTGGGTGAGCAGCTGGACCCGCTGACCGCCGGCATCGGTCGCAACCTGGGCCTGGCCGGCAGTGCCCTGCCGACCTTCCGCAGCGGCCGCGCGCGCTTTATCAATCATCTGCTGACCCGGGTGATCTTCCCCGAGGCCGACCTGGCCAGCCTGGACCAGAAGGAAGTGCGGCGCATCGACTGGGGCCAGCGCGCCCTGTATGCCGGCGCCTTCGCCTGCCTGGCGCTGTTCGGCCTGGTCTGGGCCAGCGGCTTCTCGGCCAACCACGGGCGCCTGGAACAGCTGCGCGATCTGGCCCAGCAACTGCTGCAACAGCATCAAAACCTGAGCCCCCAGGACGACGCCCTGCGCACTCTCAAGGCCCTGGACCAGAGCTACGCCGCCACCCAGGTGTTCCCGCCCAAGGGTGAGGTGTCCTACCTGCAGCGCGGTGGCCTGTACCAGGGCGAACCGGTCGAGCCGAGCGTCCAGCGCGCCTACCGTGGCGAACTGGAGCACCTGCTACTGAGCCGGGTCGGCCGTCAGCTGGAGGCCCAGGTACGGGCCAACCTGAACGACCGCGAGCGCCTGCTCAACAGCCTGCGCGCCTACCTGATGCTCAATCTGGAGGAGCGCCGCGACCCGGTCTTCCTGCAGGAGTGGCTGGCCGCCGACTGGTCGCTGCGCTATGCCGGCAACAGCGCCGGGCAACGCGGCCTCAACCAGCACTTCGAGCGCCTGCTGGCCGAGTCCTTCACCCCTTATGAGCTGGACGCCAATCTGGTGGCCGAGGCGCGCAAGGTGCTGCGCAGCGAATCCCTGGCCAGCGTGGTCTACCGCATGCTGCGCGACCAGGCCCGCAGCCTGCCGGACTATCGCCTGAGCCAGAAACTGGGGCCCCAGGGCCATCTGTTCCTCGGCGCCGAGCACAGCTTCCCCGGTTTCTATACCCAGCGCGGCTACCAGAAGATGTTCGTCGCCCAGGGCTCCGACCTGGTGCGCGACATCCTGCGTGACAACTGGGTGCTGGGCGAAAGCGACAGCCTCAGCGCCGCCGATCTCGGCCGCCTGATGGTGGAACTGGAGCAGCTGTACTTCCGCGACTATGCCAACTACTGGGGTGAGGCCCTGGCCCAGCTCAGCCTGCAGCCGATCAGCAGCGCCAGCCAGGGCGCACGCCAGTTGGCCGGCCTCAGCGCCGCCAGCTCGCCGCTGCTGCTCTTGCTCAGCGAGGTGCGCGAGAACACCCGCTTCAAGGGCCTGGCCGAAGCCGCCGACGCCACTGCGGATGCCGCCGATGCGCTGAAAGGGGCCAAGGGCAAACTGGGCAAGGTCGCCAAACTGGCCAGCTCGGCCGCCGAGCAGACCCAGGCAGCCCTGCTGAAAAACACCCCGGACACCGCGCGCAAGACCCTGGAGCGGCGCTTCGAGCCGCTGCACCGCCTGCTCGACGATGAGGGTGCCCCCAGTGCCGAGCTGGACAACAGCCTGCAGGCCCTGGATGCCCTGCAACTGCAGCTGGCCAGCCTGGCCCACGCCAGCGCGCCACAACAGGCCGCCTTCGAACTGGCCAAGGCGCGCATGGGTGGCCGTCGCGATGCCATCAATGAGGTGCGCAGCAGCGCCGCGCGCCTGCCGCAGCCGGTCGGCAACTGGCTTGGCCTGCTCGCCGAAGACAGCTGGGGCATGGTCCTCGCTGACGCCTACCACTACCTCAACCAGCGCTACCGCAGCGAACTGTACGCCGCCTACCAGGGCTCGCTGCAGCAGCGCTACCCGTTCAGCGCCCACAGCGAAAGCGACGTGGCCATTGCCGACTTCCGCGAGTTCTTCAAGGCCCAGGGCATTGCCGAACGCTTCTTCGACGGCTACCTCAAGCCCTTCGTCAGCGGCAGCGCCGGCCAGTACCAGCTGCGCCGGGTCGATGGTCGCGGCCTGCCGCTGTCGGGGGAGTTCCTGCAGCAGATGAGCCATGCGCAAACCATCCGCCGCAGCTTCTTCGCCGAAAACCCCAACGAGCCCAAGGTGCTGTTCAAGCTGGAGCCCTATTCCCTGGACTCCAGCCTCAGCCGCGCCGACTTCCGCTTCGGCAATCAGCAGATGGAATACCGCCACGGCCCCATTCTGCAGACCGCCTTCAGCTGGCCGGCCGAAGGCAGCGAAGGGCGCACCAGCCTGGCGGTGGAAGAGCTGACCGGGCGCCGCGTCGGTATCGAGAAGAACAGCGGCCCCTGGTCGCTGTTCCGCCTGCTCGACCTGATGCAGGTGGACTACCACAGCGGCCGCGACGTGCTGATGCTCAAGGCCGACCTGGGCGGCCTGCGCGCCAACTACCTGCTGCACAGCCAGCGCTCGCCGAACCCCTTCGACCTCGGCCTGCTGCGCAGCTTCGAGCTGCCGGCCAAGCTGTGATGAGCGAACTGGCCGTACGCCACTGGCGCAGCGCCGCGCGCACCGACACCGGCAAGGTACGCGCGCGCAACGAGGACGCCTTCCTGGCCCTGCCCGAGCAGGGCCTGTGGGTGGTGGCCGATGGCATGGGCGGGCACCAGAACGGCGCCCTGGCCAGCCGCCTGATCGTCGAGCAGCTGGCCGAGCCCAGCGCAGGCGACCTGCAGCAGCGCCTGAATGAGCTGCGCAAGCGCCTGCACGTCCTTAACCGCCGCCTGGGTCAGGAGCTGACGGTCACCGCCGCACGCCCCGACCCGGTGATCGGCAGCACCGTGGTCGCCCTGCTGATCGAGGGTGACCGCGCCGCCTGCGTCTGGGCCGGCGACAGCCGCTGCTACCTGTGGCGTGGTGCGCGTCTGTACCAGCTCAGCCGCGACCATTCGCTGTTGCAGCAACTGATCGACGAACAGGGCCTGGCGCCGCAGGAGGCCGCCCGTCACCCGGCCGCCCACGCCCTGACCCGGGCCATCGGCGCCAGCGAGGAACTCAAGCTGGAGATCCTCGAACTGGAGCTGCTGCCCGGCGATGCCTTTCTGCTGTGCAGCGATGGCCTGTACCAGGGGCTGTCAGCCGACGATCTGAGCGCGGCCCTGAGCCTGCCCTCGCCACAGCTCACGCTCAATCGCTTGTTCCAGCAGGCCCTCGACGGCCCGGCGCGGGACAACCTGAGCGCCGTGGTGATCCGCCAATGAGGAACCCCGCATGAGCGAAACCCTGCTCGACCCGGCACCGGCCGCCGCCAGCGACCTCACCTACTTTGCCCTGGCCGCCACCGCCGCCCCCTCGCAGGTCGCTGCGGAGCGGATACCCCGCGCCCCCGGCGAGCTGCCGGAGGTGCTCGGTGGGCGCTACAAGATCGAGCGCCTGCTCGGGGTCGGCGGCATGGGCGCGGTGTATCGCGCCCGCGACCTGCTGCGCGAACAGTTCGGCGACCCTGAGCCCTATGTGGCGCTCAAGACCCTGAGCGACGATTTCGCCGAATACCCGGACGCCAACGCCCTGCTCTACAGCGAATTCGCCCTGACTGCGCGCCTGACCCATCCCCATGTGGTGCGCCTGTTCGGCTTCGAGGTGGATGTAGCGAGCCAGCGCGCCTTCCTCACCCTGGAGCTGCTCAAGGGCCTGACCCTCGATCAGCTGCTCAGCGAGCGCCCAGAAGGTCTGCCCTGGGCCGAGCTGCAGGGCATCGCCGTGCCCCTGCTCGACGCCCTCAGCCACTCCCACCAGCTGGGCGTGCTGCATGGCGATCTCAAACCGAGCAATGTGATGCTCGCCGAAGACGGCCTGCGCCTGTTCGATTATGGTCTGGGCCAGCCGGTGGAAGGCCTGCTGCCCGGCCTGCCGCGCCTGTGTCGTAATCGTTTCAGCGCCTGGACACCGCGCTACGCCGCCCTGGAACTGCTCGATGGCGCCGCCCTGAGCGCCCCCGCCGATGTTTATGCGGTGGCCTGCGTGCTCTATGAACTGGCCAGCGGCCGCCACCCGTTCCGCCGCCTGAGCGCCAAACAGGCCAAGGCCATGCAGCTGGACAAGGTGCTGCAGTGCCCGACGCAGTTGCCTGCCGCCGTCTGGCCGGCCCTGCGCACGGCTCTGGCCTTTGACGAACAGGCGCGCTGTATCGACAGCGCCGAACTGCTGCAGGCCTTCCAGCCCCGCCCCCGAACCCGCTGGCAACGCTGGCTGGGGCGCTAACCGGCGCCCTCCCCATGGAAGACTTTGCCCTTAAAGGAAACCACCATGTTCAACCCGGCCAATGAAACCCATTTCAGCCTGAGCATTCCCTCGGTCGAGCATGATCTGCAGGTGCTCGAATTCAGCGGCCGCGAGGCCATCAGCCAACCCTATCGCTTCGAGCTGGAGCTGATCAGCGAACGCCCCGACCTGGACCTGCAGAGCCTGCTGCACCAGCCGGCCTTTCTCGCCTTCAGCCCGGATGGCCTGGGCATCCATGGCCTGATCTTTCAGGTGGCCCAGGGCGAATCCGGCAAGCGCCTGACCCGCTACCGCCTCAGCCTGGTGCCGCAACTGGCCTACCTGGCCCTGCGCAGCAACCAGCGCATCTTCCAGCACCTGACGGTGCCCGAGATCGTCGCCACGCTGCTGGAGGAGCACGGCATCGTTCAGGGCGGCTATCAGTTCCTCCTCGGCCCTACGGTCTATCCGGCGCGTGAATACTGCGTGCAGTACGACGAGAGCGACCTGCACTTTATCCAGCGCCTGTGCGAGGAAGAGGGCATCCACTACCACTTCCAGCACAGTCCCCAGGGCCATGTGCTGGTGTTTGGCGACGAGCAGAGCGCCTTCGGCAAGCTCGGCCAGCCCACCGCCTACTTGCAGGATAACGGCATGGTCGCCGATGAGCCGGTGATCAAGCGCTTTGCCGTACGCCTGGAAACCCGCACCAGCCGGGTCAGCCGCAGCGACTATGACTTCGAGAAACCGCGCCTGAAACTGGACAGCGCTTACCAGGCCGAGCGCGACCCCGAAGCCGCGCCCCTGCCCGATCTGGAAGACTACGACTACCCCGGCCGCTACACCGAGCGCACCCGCGGCAAACACCTGAGCCAGCGCGCTCTGCAGCGCCACCGCGCCGACTACCGTTTGGCCGAAGGCCGCAGCGACCAACCCAAGCTGCTTAGCGGCCACCTGCTGGAACTCTCCGACCACCCGCGCCAGGACTACAACGACCTCTGGCTGCTGCATGAAGTGATCCACCTGGGCAAACAACCGCAGGTGCTGGAGGAATCCATCACCGACTTTTCGCCTCCCTCTCCCTCCGGGAGAGGGGCCGGGGGAGAGGGCCAAGATCACGCTGATTTCCAGCAGGGCTACCGCAACCACTTTACCGCCACCCCCTGGGATGTCCCCTACCGCCCGCCCCTGGCCCATCCCAAACCCCGCGTGCTGGGCAGCCAGAGCGCCGTGGTCACGGGTCCTGCCGGCGAAGAAATCCACTGCGATGAATACGGCCGGATCAAGGTGCAATTCTTCTGGGACCGTGAGGGCCAGGCCGACGACACCACCAGCTGCTGGCTGCGCGTGGCCCATGGCTGGGCCGGTGACGGCTATGGCGCCATCGCCATTCCGCGCATCGGCATGGAAGTGCTGGTGACCTTCCTCGAAGGCGACCCCGACCAACCGCTGGTCACCGGCTGCCTGTATCACGCCGAGCATGTGGTGCCCTACGACCTGCCGGCCAACAAGACCCGCTCCGTATTCAAAACCCTCAGCACCCCGGGCGGTGGCGGCTGCAACGAACTGCGCATCGAAGATAAAAAAGGCGCCGAGCAGATCTATATCCACGCCCAGCGCGACTGGGACGAAAACATCGAACACGACCAGAAGATCCGCGTCGGTAACGAGCGCCACGACCGTGTGGAAAAGAACAGCTACACCGAGCTCAAAGCCGAGGAACACCTGACCGTCAAAGCCGAGCGCAAGGTCGAGGTCAAACCCGACGATCACCTCACCGTCAGGCAAAACCAGCACCTCAAACTCGGCACCGCACAACTGACCAAGGCCGGCCGCGAAATCCACCTCAAGGCAGGGCAGAAGATGGTCATCGAAGCCGGCAGCGAACTCACCCTCAAGGCCGGCGGCAGCTTTATCAAACTCGACCCCGGCGGCATCACCCTGCTCGGCCCATTGGCCAAGATCAACGCCGGCGGCGCACCGGGCAAGGGCTCGGGGATCAAAATCAAACCGCCGGTACTGCCGGGGATGGCGGATAGCGACAAGGCCGGGAGTTTGCTGGAGCATGCACAACCTGGCGCTGTCGAGCCGCTACAAAACAGCCGCCTGCTCAGCAGCTGCCAGGACAAGCCACAGCCGGTGGTGTGCGAAGAATGCCTGCGCCAGGCCCGCAGCCAGGTACAGGGGCTGGTACCCCGTTAAGGGCGCCATGGAGGGAGAACCATGAACACAAGCACCCACGCCTGGCTGGAATCGCTGAAAGAGCGGGCTCAGGCCAATAGACTTGAACACCTTGACCTGCTGATCGACGCCACCGCCCTGCAGTACCCCCTGCTAAACAACCTGCAGGCACTGAACCAGCCGCCAGCCCAGGCGCTGCTGCTGGAGGGCCTACCGGAGGCGGCTCTGGCCGAACAGGGGCCGATCCTGCTGCGCATCAGCCTGGCCACTACTGCCCAGTGGCAATGGCTGAGCGAAGTGGACGAAACATTGCTCAGCCAACAGCGCCTGTTGGCCCTGCTGAGCGCCTGGCCCTTTGCAGATCTGGCCCAGCATCTGAGCCAGCACCTGCAGGCCGAGTGGAACCAGGGTCGCAGCAGCGGCCTGCTGCGCTACTACGATCCACGTCTGTTCCTGGCCATCTGCGACATGCTCGACCCACAGCAGAGCGCACAGTTTCATGCCCCCGTCATCACCTGGCACTGGCTTGACCGCGATGGCGCGCCGGCCCTGCTGCCGGGTATGCCCAGGTCACCGTCGACACTGCAGCAGCCCCTGCCCCCACTGCAGCTAAGCAACCCCCAGGTGGCCAGCCTGGTGGCCTGGACCGGCGCCGAACTGCTGTGCCGCGACTACGCCCTGCAACCCCAGGACTATGGCCTGGCCAAACAGGAAAGCCTGATCCGCCATCTGGTCCACGGCCAACTGGCCGCCGACCGCGCCGGCTGCTTCGATGCCACACGCGATAACTTTGTGCTCGACTGGCTGGCGCAAAACTCCGCCACTGCCCCGGCCAGGGCGATGATATGAACAGGGCTCAGCGTCTTGTGGCCCTGGGCCTGCTGGCTATGGCTGGCTGCACCGCACAAAGCCCAAAACGCCTGGGCGCGCCTATTGAGGGCTATAACCACACCTTGGCGGCCATCAACCACTTCAGCGTCAATGGCAGCGGCGGACCCAACCTGAGTCCCAATAGCGGCGGCGGTAGTCAGACCTGCTGCGCCAGCCTGCCGGTTAAGTGGCAGCCGGGTATGACCGTGGTGGTGGGGTGGGAAAAAGATCCCAATGTAGGTGCCTCCAAAAACTGGCCTGAGCCAGTGTTCTCAGATGCGTGGCGTAAACGTATGGCAAAGCACCGCGCCCAATATACTCGCCACCGCGCTGTAGTTGAGGTGGCGCCCTATGAGGCCTTAGGCGTGGTGACCGTGCACTTTCTACCCTGCAACCAGATCAAGGTCGCCGCTGGTACCACCCGTCCGCGCCTAGCCGGTCACCCCTACAAATACCCGCTCAAAATGGAAGAGCCCAGCCAATGTACAAACTCCTGACAGTCCCCAAACGCTCCCGCTGGGTCGCTTTGCTTGCCCTGCTACTGGGCAGCCTGACCATCTCCGCCTGCACCGCGCAAACCCCACAACGCCTGGGTGCGCCTATCGAGGACTATAACCACACCTCGGCGGCCATCAACCACTTCAGCGTCAATGGCAGCGGCGGGGCCAATATCGGACCCCGTAGTGGCGGCGGCCAAACCTGCTGCGCCAGCCTGCCGGTTAAATGGCAGCCGGGTATGACCGTGGTGGTGGAGTGGGAAAAAGATCTAAATCCATTTGCTTATGGAAAGTGGCAAGAAGCACCTTTTACTGATGCTTGGCGTAAACGTATGGCAGAACACCGTGCCAAATACACCCGTCACCGTGCTGTAGTCGAAGTGGCGCCCTATGAGCGTCTAGGTGTGGTCAACGTGCATTTTCTGCCCTGCAACCAGATCAAGGTCGCCGCCGGCACCGATACGCTGCGCATGCCCAGCCATCCCTATCATTACTTGCTCAATATGGAAGAGCCCAGCCAATGTACAGACCTCTGACAGTCCCCAAACGCTCCCGCTGGGTCGCTCTGTTTGCCCTGCTACTGGGCAGCCTGACCATCACCGCCTGCACCGCGCAAACCCCACAGCGCCTGGGCGCGCCTATCGAGGGCTATAACCACACCTCGGCCGCCATCAACCACTTCAGCGTCAATGGCAGCGGCGGACCCAACCTGAGTCCGAATAGCGGAGGCGGCAGTCAAACCTGCTGCGCCAGCCTGCCGGTTAAGTGGCAGCCGGGTATGACCGTGGTGGTGGAGTGGGAAAAAGATCCTAACCCATACGCATACAGCAAATGGCCGGAACCCATGTTTTCAGATGCCTGGAATAGGCGCATGAATGAAAGCGCAAAACAATACACCCGCCACCGCGCTGTAGTCGAAGTGGCGCCCTACGAAACCTTGGGCGTGGTGACCGTGCACTTTCTACCTTGCAACCAGATCAAGGTCGCCGCTGGTACCACCCGTCCGCGCCTAGCCGGTCACCCCTACCAATATCCGCTCAAGATGGAAGAGCCCAGCCAATGTACAAACCTCTGACAGCCCCCAAACGCTCTCGCTGGGTCGCTTTGTTTGCCCTGCTACTGGGCAGCCTGACCATCACCGCCTGCACCGCGCAAACCCCACAACGCCTGGGTGCGCCTATCGAGGGCTATAACCACACCTCGGCGGCTATCAACCACTTCAGTGTCAATGGCAGCGGCGGGGCCAATATCAACCCCCATAGCGGGGGAGGCCAAACCTGCTGCGCCAGCCTGCCTGTTAAGTGGCGGCCGGGGATGACCGTGGTGGTGGAGTGGGAAAAAGATCCCAATGTAGGTGCATCTAAATACTGGCCCACTCCTAGATACTCTGAGGCATGGCACAAGGCCGCCGCCGCACACCGTGCCCAATATACCCGCCACCGTGCTGTAGTCGAAGTGGCGCCCTATGAGCGTCTAGGTGTGGTCAACGTGCATTTTCTGCCCTGCAACCAGATCAAGGTCGCCGCCGGCACCGATACGCTGCGCATGCCCAGCCATCCCTATCATTACTTGCTCAATATGGAAGAGCCCAGCCAATGTACGAACCAATAGCTCTAAAGCCAGGAAGGCCGGCCCCGCAAAGCCTGACGCATACGCCAAAGTTCCCGCTAGAGGGATTGCTACCCAGAACCCCTGACGATGTCACCGTCAATCTGCGCCAGCAGAAAGCCGCAGAACGTCAGGCTTGGTGCGATGCCCGTATTGCGGCCGCTAAAGCGGGTGAAGCCCCCCCCAGCCCACCGTGTGTCAAGGCACTGAATATCAGTCTGTTTTTCGATGGCACCAATAACCATGAGCCCTCGGACACAATCGCCCGCCCACCGACCACCACCAATGTGGCACGGCTATTCCGAGCGAGTCTGGGCAGCGAGGAGAACCCTGAAGAGCACAAGGAAGGTTATTACCGCTACTACATGCAAGGCGTGGGTACCGAGTTTAAGGAAATAGGCGAGTACGCACCTCAAGGGGCGGGCCTGACCATGGCGGTGGGCGGCGAAAACCGTATCAACTGGGGCATCACCCGGCTGCTCGATGCCATTGGACAGTCCTGTGGTGAGCCTCCCTTATCGATGGAAAAAGCCTATGACCTAGTACAGGCCATGGGCATTAGCAGACTTAAGGAAACCCTTACCCTGGGCCTGTTGGACGGCAATGCCCGGCGCAAGGCCGCCCTGCAGGAGCCGCTTGGCAAACTGGAAGCCAAGCTGGCCGAGCAGCGGGAACAGGGCAGCGCGGCGGAGATCAAGGCCATTCGCCTGTTTGTCTATGGATTTTCCCGCGGCGCAGCCCAGGCCCGCACCTTTGCCAACTGGCTGGAGCTGCTGACCAAGGTCGAGGACGGCGGCGAAAACCGCTATCTCTTTGCCGGCCTGCCGATCAGCATCGTCTTTCTCGGCCTGTTCGATACCGTGGCCTCGGTGGGCCTGGCCTATCTGGCACCTTTTGCCGCAGGCCATATGAGCTGGGCCGACGACAGCATGCGCCTGCCGGACTCCCCGCAATTTCTAAAACGTTGCGTGCATCTGGTGGCGGCCCATGAGCAGCGCGGCTGCTTCCCCCTGGACTCGATTCGACGCAAGGACGATCCGCGTAATGAACTCTCACCCTCCCGTTATCGCGCCGGCACCTTTGAATATATCTATCCGGGAGTGCATTCCGACGTGGGCGGTGGCTACCCGCCGGGTGATCAGGGCAAGGCCCGCGATGGCAGCCAACATGTACTGTCGCAGATCGCCCTGCACCATATGTATAGCGAGGCTTTTAAAGTAGGAGCCCCTCTTCAAGTACCAGAAATGGCTCTCAGTCCAGAACAAAGTGACACTTCCCCTTGGCTCAAAATGGATAGAGCCACACTTGGTGCCTTTGCAATTAGTGAGGCGCTCATCACCCGCTTTAACGCCTGGCAAGCCCAACTGAGCTCCGGCCCACTGGAAGTGGTAATGGCCAAGGAGGCGGAGATGATCACCGCCTGGCGCATCGATCGCTTTGTCCATGGCAGCATGGACAGGCAGCCGTTCTACCGGCATATCTCCGGGGATAATGCCAAGGACATGACCAAGGAAGAGCGCGAGGCCTTCGCCTACTTGCACCAACTGCAGATGGAGCAGGACGCCGAGGCCCGTGGCGCCCAGCCTAAACAACGCCATTACCGCACGGAAGAGCAGCGCCAGCAGGCCGAGGCCCAGGCAGCGCGGAAAAAGGCCGAGGCCGAGCGGATCAAGGCCGATTACGAAAAACGTACCGGTTCGCAGGTCAATTTCAATACCCATAAGGAATACGACCCGCCCCTGGAGCAGCGCCAGTTACGCAACGCCGCCCTGGATTTTCGTCGCGACTATATCCCCGAGTGGAATATGCGCGAGGGCGATGGCCAGGGTGACTGGGAGCTGCAGACCGCCACCCTGGTCAACGCCCTGCTTGGCGGCCTGGTCTACCTGACCAACGAGCAGGATGAGGCCGGTGAATACGAGCGTATGCGTCTGCTGGGTGACAGGAACTACCCGAAGCTGTTCAGCGCCCTTGATACGCCGGCCAACGAGCAGGCTGCGCAGGTGATTGCCCTGTATGACGACCAGGTGCATGACTCACGCGCCTGGTTTATGAACTCGGCGATCAATGGCCGTGAGGTGTTCAGCGACTACTTCCGCTACCGCGCGGTGTTCTTCGATGACGAGTCGAACAAGCACCTTTCCCTGCTGGCCCGCGCCGGCCAGGTGATCGGTGTGGGCATCGCCCTGGCCAGTATCGGCCTGAGCATCAAGCGCCGCGACCCGCGCTATCTGATCGGCCTGGCCCTGCCTTCGCTGGGCATACCGGTGCTGCGCGGCAAGGTCGAGCTGCCAGAATTGCCGGATATCACCGCCTTCGACAGCCTGACCGGCATCGCCCTGCCGATGCAGCAGGGTATGGACGCCTTGCGCGCCTTTACCCAGGACACCGGCAGCATCGTGGCGCTGGCCAATGCCCTGCCTCTGCCGCAGCCCTTGAGCGAGCGCACCGCCAGCACCCCGGAACTGCAGACCATCCTCAAGGCCGCCGATGCAGCCAAGGCCCTGAAAAAGGCCGAGGAAAGCGGGGACTTCAGCGGCTTGCTGGGCCAGGCCATGGGCCTGCTGGGTTCGGCGGACAGCCCCACCCAACCAAGCCAACCCGCCTGGCTGGAAAAAGCCAGCGAACTGGCCCAGGAAGTCGTCAACTGAAACCCACCTGCTGCCGGGCTCACGACCTCGGCAGCAGCTCTGCAGGTTTGCAGACAGAGCAAGGACAACAACATGCCTACCCCCTATCGTCATCTGCTGCTGGGTATCCTGCTCGGCGCGCTGCTATCCGGCTGCGGCACCTTTCGCTCCAAGGAGGACGGGCAACTGGGGCATGTCTATTCAGGGGTAACGCGCACCGCAGAGGATCTGGAGTGCTATGTGGTGGTGGGCTCTTTTATGCTGTTTATCCCCACCGTCATCTACCTGTTCGACTTTCCGTTGTCGTTGCTGGCAGACACGCTGATCCTGCCAGTAGACCTGCTGAGCGCCCCCCAGGAGCCCAGAGCCGGCGCCACCTGGGTAGGCCGCTGCTGAGAGGCTCGCGCCTTAAAGGTCCGCCTCTTCCACCAACCGCACCTGCGCCGCATCCAGGGCGTAGGCGGCGTCGGCCAGGTCGTTGCTGACGGCTTCGATCTTCAGCGTGCCGCTGACCCAGAGCGGGGCGTAGATGTCTTCCAGTTCGATGCCCTTGGGGTAGCGCACCAGCACCAATTGGTTGGGCGGCGGTGGCGGCACATGGATGCAGGCACCGGGATAGGGCACCAGAAAGAACAGGGTGCTATGGCCGCGGGCGTCGGTTTCCAGGGGCACCGGGTAGCCGCCCAGGCGGATTGGCTGGTTGTCGAAGGCGGCCACCGTCTTGCTTGAGTACATCACCGCCGGCAGGTCCCGGGCCTGCTGGCGCAGGCCATCAGGGCTATAAAAGGCGCCGTCCAGTTCGGGGCCGTCATGGCTGATTTCCGGCATGGCTTCCAGAGCAAGGCGATCCGCTTCAGGCATCAGCTCCAGCCAGTCGGTTTCCGGCAGTTCGGCGCCGGCCAGGGTCGAGGCCAGCAGCAGGGGCAGCAGCAGGTAACGCATGGTGGTGCTCACAATAGGTCAGCCCTTTTTCAGAGCGCCATAGACGATCAGCAGGATCACCGCGCCCACTACCGCGCCGATAAAGCCGGCGGATTCGCCCACCTTATAAATGCCCAAGGCCTGGCCGCCATAGGTGGCCGCGATGGAACCACCGACGCCAAGCAGGATGGTCATGATCCAGCCCATGCTGTCGTTGCCGGGTTTGAGGAAGCGGGCGATCAGGCCCACGATCAGGCCGATAAAGATAATGCCGAGAATGCTCATGGCGAGCCTCCATGTCTGGATTTGGCTTAAGCGCAGAAAGTTGCAGGCACTTTGACGCTACGAGGCATTGGAGGTTCCTCGACGGGGCTGGGTGGCAGCCCCGTCGAGCCGGCTCAGGCCTTGGCGATCAGGGCCTCGACCGCTGCGATCTGCTGATCCAGGGTGGCGCGATCGGCGCAACGCAGGGTGGCGTGGCCGACCTTGCGCCCGACCTTGAAGGCCTTGCCATAGTGATGCAGATGGCAGTCGGCAATGGCGATCACCTTGTCCACCGGCGGCACTTCACCGATAAAGTTGAGCATGGCGCTCTCGCCCAGCTTGGCAGTGGAGCCCAGCGGCAGGCCAGCAACGGCGCGCAGGTGGTTCTCGAACTGACTGCACTCGGCGCCTTCGATGGTCCAGTGCCCGGAGTTGTGTACGCGCGGGGCGATCTCGTTGGCTTTCAGGCCGCCATCCACCTCGAAGAACTCGAAGGCCAGCACGCCGACGTAATCGAGCTTTTCCAGCACGCGACCGACGTAATCTTCGGCCAGGCTCTGCAGCGGGTGATCGGTGCTGGCCACGGAGAGGGCGAGAATGCCGCTGTCATGGCGGTTGTGCACCAGCGGGTAGAAGCGGGTTTCGCCATCGCGGGCACGCACCGCCACCAGGGATACTTCGCCGCTAAAGGGCACAAAGCCTTCGAGGATGCAGGGCACGCTACCCAGTTCGGCAAAGGCGCCGACCACATCTTCGGGCTTGCGCAGCACCTTCTGTCCCTTGCCGTCATAGCCCAGGGTGCGGGTCTTCATCACTGCCGGCAGGCCGATGGCGGCCACGGCCGCATCCAGATCGGTTTGCGACTGGATATCGGCGAACTCCGGGGTGGGAATGCCCAGATCCTTGAACATGGATTTTTCAAACCAGCGGTCGCGGGCGATACGCAGGGCCTCGGCGCTGGGATAGACCGGGACGAACTGGGAGAGGAAGGCCACGGTTTCGGCCGGCACGCTTTCGAATTCGAAGGTGACCAGGTCCACTTCATCGGCCAGCTGGCGCAGGTGATCCTGATCGCCGTAATCGGCGCGGATATGCTCGCCCAGGGCGGCGGCGCAGGCATCCGGCGCCGGGTCGAGGAAGGCGAAGTTCATCCCCAGCGGGGTGCCTGCCAGGGCCAACATGCGGCCCAGCTGGCCGCCACCGATTACACCGATCTTCATCGCATCAGGCCTCGCGTGGGTCCGGGTTTTCCAGAACAGATTCGGTCTGCTCGGCGCGGAACGCCTTGAGGCGCTCGTGGAACTGCGGGTGCTGGTGACCGAGGATGCTCGCCGCCAGCAGCGCCGCATTCACCGCACCGGCCTTGCCGATGGCCAGGGTGGCCACCGGAATACCGGCGGGCATCTGCACGATGGACAGCAGCGAATCGACGCCCGAGAGCACCGCCGACTGCACCGGCACGCCGAGCACCGGCAGGTGGGTCTTGGCCGCGCACATGCCCGGCAGGTGGGCGGCGCCGCCGGCACCGGCGATGATCACTTGAATGCCGCGCTCCTCAGCCTGTTCGGCGTACTGGAAGAGCAGATCCGGGGTGCGGTGGGCGGACACCACCTGGACCTCGTAAGGGATGCTCAGCTTGTCCAGCATCTCGGCGGTGTGGCTAAGGGTGGACCAGTCGGACTTGGAGCCCATGATCACGCCTACCAGTGCGCTCATCAACGTGCCTCTTCTTTGTCGGGCGCCCGCAGGCGCGGCAAAAACCAACAAGCCACGCGGGAGAACCGGCGTGGCTTGTCTGCGAAGTCGGGCCGGGTGGTGCCGGCCGAGGGCCGCGCAGTATACCGCAAAGCCAGGGCTGGCGAGCATCTGCCATAACCGTTTGTCGTGGGCAAAGCCCTGGCCGGACTTCGCGCACAGAACCCAGTCGCCCCGGCCGCTATACTGCCCGGCCCATTTATCTGCAAGGAAGCCATCATGACAAGGCTGTCACTGCTGTTGATCAGCACCCTCTTCACACTCAACGCCGCTGCCCTGGAGCTGGCCAAATATCCCCAGGTATTCGACGCTGGTCAGGGTATCAGCCTGACGCTGGCCCCCAGCAGCGACGGCACACAGGCTCTGGTACAGGTCAGCGGCATCAACCATGCGCTGGACGGCGTTGTGCTGCTGACCGAAATCAAGGAGCGTGGCAATGACGAGCGCGACTACCGCACCCGCCTGGACGGTCGCGACTACAACCTGCTGTTGCAGCGCAATGCCTGGGGCAGCCCGCGTTATCAGCTCAACCTGCCCGGCACCGACGGTTTCCAGCTGAGCTTCAACGAAACCAGGACCCAGGCCGCCAAACCGGCCAAGCTGCTGGCCCTGTACCAGCAGCAGAAGAAACAGGGCGTGCAGGACAAGCTGGCGCGCTTCGACCGCGAGCAACGTGTGACTGATTTCACCGCGCAACTGCAACAGATCGACCAGGACGCCTCCAAGGCCTGCGGCACGCCGCTGAGCACCCGGGTCGAGTGGAGCGCTCTGGACGACGAGCAACTGATGCGCCTGAGCGTGCCGAGCTTCTGCGGCGAAGTGGTGCGCCAGGCTGCCAACCTGTGCGAACGCGGCGCACCGCACCAAGAGCGGGTCGCCGGCATCCAGCAGGTGCAGTGCCAGTTTGGCGAACGCATCCAGCTGCGCGAGCAGAACACCACCCTGACCTTTACCACCCACGCCGAAGAGCCCAACCAGGGCGACTTTATCAACGCCTTCCTGCGTAATCGCTGAGCCCCTGGCGCAGGCGTCCCCGAGGCGCCTGCGCCTTGTCCCATCCGCTGATAAGCCCCGTGCTGCGGCATACTTCTTGCCTTGTTCCAGGCTGGACAAACGGATGCGGTTGCCCCCGATGTTGCACGCCCACCTCACCACCCTGCATGTGGTGTCCCTGATTCTCGGCCTGTTCGTCGAGCAGCCCGAGCTGACCGATCAGCTCCTGGCCGGCAGCGGCATCGCCGCGGCTGACCTGGGCTGCAGCGACACCCGCATCACCCGCACCCAGGAGCTGCAGGTGTGCGCCAACGCCCTCAGGTTGCGCGCCGATCTGGGCCTGGAGCTGGGTCGGCGCATGCACGTCTCGGCCTATGGCATGGTGGGTTACGCCGCCCTGTCCAGTGCCACCTTTGGTGACGCCTGGCGCCTGATGCTGCACTACCCGGCCCTGCTCGGCACCTATTTCCGGCTGGACCTGCAGGTGGAGGGTGAACTGGCCTGGGTCAGCGCCGCCGACTATCGCCACGCCGCCGAACTGGAAGTGTTCAACGTTGAAATGTGCCTGGCCTCGCTCAAGCTGATCTGCGATGACCTGCTGGGCCAGCCGCTGCCCCTGAGCGCCGCCCAGTTCCGCTATGCCGAACCGGCCTACAGCGAGCGCTACCCCCTGAGCTTCGCCTGCCCGTTGGGCTTCAACGCCCAGCGCAACGCCTTTGCCTTCCCCGCCGCCTGGCTGGACCAGCGCCTGCCCCTGGCCGACCCGGTGACCCACAACGAGATGCTGGCCCGCTGCCGCAAGCAGAACGCCGAATTCACCACACGCCAGGCCTGGCTCGGGCGCATCCGCCAGCTGCTCGCCGAACAGCTGACCGAGCCCCCCGGCCTGGAGCGCCTGGCCCAGCAGATGCACTGCTCGCCGCGCACCCTGCGCCGCCATCTGCAGGAGCTGGGCACCCACTACCAGGAACTGCTCGACGAGCTGCGCTTCGAACGCGCCAAGACCCTGCTCGGCCAGGAAGACTGGCCCATCTGCCGCATCGCCGAATACCTGGGCTTTAGTGAAACCGCCAGCTTCCGCCATGCCTTCCAGCGCTGGAGCGGCGTGCCACCCAGCCGCTTCCGGTCTTGAGCATATCGTAGGGTGGATAACGCTCTTTTCATCCACCGCTTTGCCAGGGCCTGGTGGATGGGTAAAGCGCCATCCACCCTACAGAACTGCGTGTTAGCCCCTATGCTCTTCAAATCCGTAGGGTGGGCAACCGCGCAGCGTTGCCCACCGTAAAGTGGCGTACCGACCCAGTGCTATCGCGCCACGCCCCTGAAAATCGCCTCCGGCCAGCTTATTTGGCCATATCGATCCCCTTTTGGCCGTTATCAGCGTTCTTCAACCCGCCCGCGAGGCGAACAATGAATCCCAGAACAAGCACAACAACCAGCCTGGGAGCCAGCCAATGCTGACCTTTTACAGCGACGACCATCACCTGCACCACGGCAGCTGCGAGCTGATCGATGGCCAGCTGATGCCCTGCTTCGAGAAGCCGCAACGCGCCGACCATATCCTGCAGCGGGTCAAGGACCGCCAGATTGGCGAGGTGCGCCCGCCCCTGGACTTCGGCCGCGCGCCCATCGAGCGCATCCACAGCACCGCCTACCTGGATTTCTTCGAAAATGCCTGGAGCCGCTGGGTCGGCCAAGGCGGCAAGGGCGATCTGCTGCCCTTCACCTGGCCGGCGCGCACCCTGCGCGCGGTGATCCCCAGGGATCTGCACGGCCAGCTCGGCTACTACAGCTTCGATGGCGGCGCGCCGATTACCGCCGGTACCTGGCAGGCCGCCTACAGCGCCGCGCAAGTGGCCCTGAGCGCCCAGCAGGAAATTGCCAACGGCGCCCATAGCGCCTTTGCCCTGTGCCGTCCGCCAGGCCACCACGCCGCCGGCGAGCTGATGGGTGGCTACTGCTACCTGAACAACGCCGCCATCGCCGCCCAGGCCTTTCTCGACCAGGGCCGCCAGCGCGTGGCCATCCTCGATGTCGACTACCACCACGGCAACGGCACCCAGGACATCTTCTACCAGCGCGACGACGTGCTGTTCGCCTCCATCCATGGCGACCCGGCCGAGGAGTTTCCCTTCTTCCTCGGCTACGCGGATGAGCGCGGCGAGGGCGCCGGCGAAGGCTGCAACTTCAACTACCCGCTGCCCATGGGCAGCCCCTGGGCCGTCTGGAGCGCGGCGCTGGACGATGCCTGCCAGCGCATCGCCGAGTACGGCGCCGAGGTGATCATCGTGTCGCTCGGGGTGGACACCTTCAAGGACGACCCGATCTCCCAGTTCAAGCTGGACAGCCCGGACTACCTGGCCATGGGCAAGCGCATCGCCGCCCTGGGCAAACCGACCCTGTTCGTCATGGAAGGCGGTTATGCGGTGGAAGCCATCGGGGTCAACGCGGTGAATGTGCTGGAAGGTTTCGAGGGCCGGTAGCCGGTAGGGTGGACGACGCTTTTTTCGTCCACCGTTGGCGCCACACGTACCTGTGGTGGATGGATAAAGCGCCATCCACCCTACGTTCAAAACGTCTGAAAAGGGTGAGACACAATGAAAACAATCCAACACCTGCTGGGCGCCGCACTCTGCGGCGCCACCCTGCTGGCCACGGCCGTGCAGGCACAGACCACCGAGCAGAAACCGCGCGAGCTGCGCGTCTACAACTGGGCGGACTATATGCTGCCCGAGGTGCCCAAGGCATTTCAGGAAAAAAGCGGCATCCAGCTGACCTGGGACGTGTTCGACACCAACGAATCCCTGGAGGCCAAGCTGCTCACCGGCAACTCCGGCTATGACCTGGTGGTGCCCAGCAACACCTTCCTCGACACCCAGATCAAGGCCGGGGTGTTCCAGAAGCTGGACAAGAGCAAGCTGCCCAACTGGAAGAACCTCGACCCCAAGCTGCTGGAGCTGATCCGTACCAACGACCCGGACAACCAGTACGCCGTGCCCTATATGTATGGCACCACCCTGATCGGCTTCAACCCGGACAAGGTCAAGGCGGCCCTCGGCGAGGATGCGCCGGTCAACAGCTGGGACCTGATCTTCGATGAGAAATACGTCAGCAAGCTGGCCCAGTGCGGCGTGACCATGCTCGACTCGCCCAGCGAGATCCTGCCCATCGCCCTGCACTACCTGGGCCTGGATCCCAACAGCAGCAATCCGGCCGACTACGACAAGGCCAACGCGCTGATGCTGAAGATCCGCCCGCATATCCGCTACTTCCACTCGGCCAAGTACATGAACGATATCGCCAACGGCGAAATCTGCGTGGCCATCGGCTACTCCGGCAGCTTCTACCAGTTCGCCAACCGCGCCAAGGAAGCCGGCAACGGCGTGGTGGTGGACTGGCGCCTGCCCAAGGAAGGCGCGCCGCTGTGGTACGACTCCTTCGTGATCCCGAAAAGCGCGAAGAACGTCGAGGAGGCCCATGAGTTCCTCGACAACCTGCTGCGCCCGGAAGTGGTGGCGCCGATCAGCGACTTCCTCGGCTACCCCAACCCCAACCAGGGTGGCATGCAGCTGGTCAGCAGCGAGATCCGCGACAACCCCGGCCTGACGCCTACCGCCGAAGCCCAGGAAACCCTCTACGTGCTGCAGCCCCTGCCGCGCGCCATCGAGCGCATCCGCACGCGGATCTGGACGGCAATCAAGTCGGGCACCTGAGCCAACGCCCTCGGCCCAGTACCCTGGTTGCAAACGCCAGGGCTCCGGGCCGAGGCAGCACGGCTGGCCGGGCCCATGGCGTTAGCCGACTGACGCACAGGGCGGCTCGGACAGTTCCCGCTGCACCGCCTCGAATTCATCGAACAGCTCGCAGGCCACTTCCACCAGATGGGGATCGAAGTGCTGGCCGGCCTGTTCGCGGATAAAGGTCTGGGCCCGTTCGGCACTCCAGGGCTGCTTGTACGGCCGGCTGGCGCGCAGGGCGTCGTACACATCGCAAATGGCCACGATCCGGGCCGACAGCGGAATAGCCTCCCCGGCCAGCCCACGCGGGTAACCCGTGCCATCCCACTTCTCATGGTGATGAAGGGCAATTTCCGCAGCCAGGTCCAGCAAGGGTGAGCGCGCCTGATCCAGCAGAATATCGTGGCCGATCTGTGCATGACGGCACATGACCGTACGCTCCTCGGCGGTAAGGGGCCCCTGCTTGAGCAGGATCGAGTCGGCGATGCCGATCTTGCCGACGTCATGCATGGGCGCCGCCAGGCGCAGCAATTCAACCCAGGGCGCCGGCTTACCCAGGGCCTGCGCCATCCGCGCCGCCAGGGCACCGATACGCATGATGTGGTTGCCGGTTTCATTGTCCTTGTAATCGGCGGCCCGGGTCAGCCCGCGAATCACCGCCTGAAAACTCTCCTCCAGCTGGCGGGTACGCTCGGCCACCTTGCGTTCCAGCCCGTCGCGCTCTTCCAGCAAGGCCCGTCGGGCGCTGCTCAGTTGCAGGTTGCTGTTGACCCGCAAGAGCAGCTCGGGCAGGTCGAGCGGCTTGCAGATGTAATCGTTGGCGCCCAGCACCAGGCCACGGCGGCGATCCTGAGGATCCCCCAGGGCCGTCACGATAATCACCGGCTGACGCATGCGGTCGCGCCCGGCCAGGGCCTTGAGTATCTCGAAACCACTGGGATGCGGCATGTCGAGGTCGAGCAGGAGCAGATCCCAGGGGTTGTTCTGCAACCACTGCAGCCCGGCAGCCGAATCACTGAAGCCCTGCACCTGACGCAGGCCGAAGGCGCGCAGGCTGGATTCGAGCAGGCGCAGATTGGCCGCAATGTCGTCAATCACCACAACCTGGGCAGAACGGAAATCATTAAGCATGTTCGATCGTCTCATGCAGCAGAGCGCCCACCAGGCCGCGCAGTTCTTCAAGGTCCAGGGGCTTGCCGAGCAGGCCCTGGCAGTCCAGTTCGTGCAGGCGCTGCAGGTCATCCATCGCGCTCAGGATGATCACCGGCAACGCACGCCCCTGCGGGCTGCGGCGTAACTCGCCCAGCAGCGAAATGCCATCCAGCCCAGGCAGGTTGATATCCAGCAACAGCAGTGCAGGCGGCTCCTTGAGCAACAACTCCAGGGCCTCGCGGCCATCGCCGATCACCTCCACCTCGGCCAGGTCGGCCAGGGCCTTGCGCACCAGAAACTGGCTGGCCGGGTTGTCCTCGACATAGAACAGCCGTGGCAGATCGGTGACGGCCGGCGCGCGCACGGCAGGCACCTGCTCGGCCTGCTCGACCAGGGGCAACTCGATCCAGAAGCTGCTGCCGATGCCCGGCTCACTGTGCAGGCCCATATGACCGCCCATAAGCTCGGCGAACTCGCGGCACAGGGCCAGGCCGATGCCGGTGCCCTGGATTGCCGAATTCTCCCGCCCCAGGCGCTGGAAGGGCTCGAACAACTGGGCCTGCAGCGCCGGCGCAATACCCAGGCCGGTGTCCTCCACCAGCAGGCGGATATGCCCCGCCGCCACCTGATAGCTGAGCGTCACCTGCCCATCCGGGCGGTTGTACTTGAGGGCGTTGGCCAGCAGGTTGAGCAGCACCTGGCGCAGGCGCCGGGGATCGGCCATGACCTGCACGGGCTGGGCGGGTCGGTCGAGGTTGAAGGCAAGGTCCTGATCCTGAGCCTGCAGGCGTACCAGATCGGCACATTCGGCCATCAGCGGCCCCACATCCACCACCTGCAAGACCAGCTCCGGGCGCTCGGCCTGCACGGCGGACAGGTCCAGCACGTCGGCCACCAGCTGGTCCAGGTGCTGGCTGGCCTTGAGGATCTCATCAAGGTAGTCGGCATGCTCGGCGCCCGCACCGCTCTGCCGCTCCATGCGCATCAGCTGGGCAAAGCCCTGGATGGCATTGAGCGGGGTGCGCAGCTCGTGGCTGACACTGGAGATAAAGCGCGACTTGGCCCGACTGGCTTCCTGGGCCTGCAGGGTCGCCCGACGCAGTTCCTCCTCGACGCGCTTGAGGTCGTCGATGTCGATATGGGTACCGGCCAACTGGCTGACCGCGCCGGTGTGCGGATCACGCGCCAGCACCCGACCGCGGCTGAGCAGCCAGTAGTACTGGCCCGAGGCATCGCGGATACGGAACTTGGTCTGGTACTCATCGCGGCTGCCCCGGTCGAGCTCGGCCAGCACGGCCTCGATCTGCTCGCGGTCTTCGGGATGAACACGCTGCATAAAGGCTGCAGGGTCATTGAAGTGGTCACCCACCCCCAGGCGGGTCACCAGACGCCCGCGCAGCTGCACCTGCTGCGCGGCCAGGTCCCACTCCCAGAGGCTCTCGGTGGCGCTGTCGAGCACCAGTTCCAGGCGTTGCTGGGTGAGACTGCGCGCCTGCTCACTCTGCTCCAGCTGCGCGCCCATGCTCAGGGCATGCTCAGCCACTTCCTCGAATTCACGGATCGCCATGGCCGCGTGCGCCGGGCGCCAGTGGCCGGCCCCGATCTCCTTCATCATCGCCGAGATGCCCGCGATCATGCCTTGCAGCTGGCGGCTCAGCTTCAGGCTGCGCAGCCACATAAAGCTGAAGAACAGCAGGTAGAACAGCACCAGACCGGCGATCAGCAGATAACCGATCTGCTGGTAATGACTGGCCAGGCTGTTGGTCTGGGCGAACACATCCGCTTCCTCGACCACCGTCAGCAGGTGCCAGCCGGTCTGGGCAATGGTCGACCAGGCCACCAGATGGGCACGCCCGTTGAAGAACACCCGCTCGACGCCCTCCGGCTGCCGCGCCATGACCTCGGCCAGGCCACGGGTGGCCGCCTGCTGGTGCAGGTTGAAGTCCTCGGGCTTGAACAGCTCGCGGCGGATGGCTTCCTCGTAACTGTGCCGGGTCAGCTCGTCCAGGCCGAAGTCCTCCTCGGCGGCCGGCGGCATGGCCATGATGCTCAGGTCCTTGCCCACCAGCATGGCGTAGCCATTCCAGGGCACCTGCAGCTGGCCAATTTCACTGAGCAGGCCGCTGACGGTGATATCCAGCCCGGTCACCCCCTCAAGGAAATCACCCCGGTAGACCGGCGCGATCGCCGACATCATCCAGCCATGGCCGGCCGGATCCAGGTAGACATCGGTCCAGACCACATCCCGCGTCGGGTTCCGCCCGGCATCGGCCAGGTAGTAGAAGTTGTAGTCGGGGATGACCATGTCATGGGGGTACTGTTGCGGGGTGTTGAACCAGGGATAGATGTAGTTGAGGCTGTCCCAGCTGTTGAAGTAGATGCTGGCCACCAGCGGGTTCTGCGCCTGGATCTGCTGCATCAACGGGTCCAGACGGCTCAGGCGGGCGACCTTGTCCAGATCCTGGCGCGCCGCCGGGGTGGCATTGGAATAGAACACCGCAGCCCCGCCGAGGTCCTCCGGGCTGTAGCGCACCCCCTCGGCACTCAGGGCCAGGTTGTCGGCGGCCGCCGCAGCCGGGCTGCTCAGGGCCTTGGCCGTCAGCTCGGTGTAGAGCCGGGCCAGGGCGTCGATCCGCACCAGTTGCTCGCCCACGATGTGCGACTCGCGGCGCGCCGTGGTCTGCAGATCGCCCAGCGCCGTTTCACGCAGGTGGCCGATCTGGGCATCGCGGATTTCGCTATTGGTCAGCAGGTAGGCGCCAATCAGCACCGTCTCGACCAGCAGCAACGGGATCAGGGCACTTTGCAGAAAGGCGCGCCAGATCCATTTGCGCAGGCCAAAGGCGGGGGTATGGGACATGATTCAAGGTTCCGGAAGGCAAGGGGCCATGCAAGGCCCCGGTCGGAGCCGGGCTGGTGTGCGGCGGCGCCGTTCGGCTAAGGTGAAGGGACGCGAGTGTAGTGCCGGAAGCATGACGTCAAACTGACATCATCATTACATCGGCGTAAGCTTGCTCAAGTCCCGGCGCTGCCTGCACAGCGCCTGTGCCGCACAGGATAGAAACCAGGGTTCAAGCCATGAAGCTGCTGATTGCCGAAGACGATAACGAGCTGCGCGCCTACCTGCGCACCAGCCTGATGGCCTCGGGCTTTGTCGTGGATGCAGTGGCCAACGGCGTCAATGTGCTGGCCTATCTCAAGAGCAGTAGCTATGACCTGCTGATTCTCGATGTGATGATGCCCGGCATGGACGGCCTGGAAGTACTGCGCCGCATCCGCACCAGTGACAATCAGGTGCCGGTGCTGATGCTCAGTGGCCGGCATCTGGTCGAGGATCGGGTCAAGGGCCTGGAACTGGGCGCCGACGACTACCTGATCAAACCCTTCGCCCTCACCGAGCTGCTGGCACGGGTCAATACCCTGCTGCGCCGCCGCAGCAGCCAACCCCAGGAAACCCGGCTGGCGGTGGCCGACCTCGAACTCGACCTGATCTCGCGCAAGGCCAGCCGTGGCGGGCGCCGCATCGAGCTGACCAGCCGCGAGTTTGTGCTGCTCGAACTGCTGCTGCGCCGCCGTGACGAGGCGCTGTCCAAGTCCCTGATCGCGTCCCAGGTCTGGGGCATCGACTTCGACAGCGGCACCAATGTTATCGAGGTGGCCATTCGCCGCCTGCGCGCCAAGATCGACGACGACTTCGAGGTCAAGCTGATCCATACCGTGCGCGGTATGGGGTACCGACTGGAAGTCCCCACGACGCCCTGAGACGGCGCCTTGCACAAACACCGCGGTTTTCGCGCGGATCCGCACGAAAATCCGCTGCATCGAAACACTGGCAGACTGGCGCAAACCCAAGGTCGAGGAGCCCGCCATGTCTCAGCACATCGAACTGCCAGAAGTCGTCACCGCCCTGCCGGGGCCGAAGAGCCGCGAGCTGTTTGCCCGCTACACCCCGCATATGACCGGCAGCAACGCCGACCACAGCATCTACCCGCTGGTGCAACGCAGCCGCCGCGGCGATCTGATTGTCGATGCCGACAACAACCGTTTCGCCGATCACCTGTCAGCCTGGGGCGCCTCGCCCTACGGCCCGACCCCGCCCTCGGTGCGCGAGGCCATGGCCCAGGCCTGGGACCGCCACGGCATGCAGATCAGCGGCTGGCTGAACAACGACGCCGCCCTGCCGCTGGTGGAGAAGCTGGCGCAGATCGCCCCCGGACGAATCAACCGGGTCGAATATTCGGTGTCCGGCACCCTGGCGGTGGAAGGCGCGGTTAAATTCATGCGCGAGGCCAGCAAGCGTCCGCTGATCATCACCTTCGGCGGCCAGTACCACGGCGAGTCCACCTATATGACCGCCGGCGCCTCCAGCGACCTGTCCAACGTTTCCTCGGGGCGCACCCAGTTTGTCTCCGGGGTGGTCATGGTGCCCTACCCCAATCGCTTCCGTTCCGCCTTCCGCAAGGGCCCGGGTCCGTTCGACGACTGCGAGGTGCTCGACTACCTGGAGTACCTGCTGGTGCAACAGGTGCATCCCGGCCAGGTGGCTGGCGTGCTGATCGAGCCGGTGCTCGGCGAAGGCGGCATCCATGCACCGTCGCAGGCCTTCTGGGACCGCCTCGGCGCGCTGTGCAAGCGCTGGGGCTGGCTGCTGTGCCTGGATGAGGTGCAGACCTGCATGGGCCGCTGCGGCGAAATGTTCGCCATGCAG
The DNA here is from genome assembly GCF_009763245.1 of Pseudomonas xionganensis. Classification (GTDB taxonomy): domain Bacteria; phylum Pseudomonadota; class Gammaproteobacteria; order Pseudomonadales; family Pseudomonadaceae; genus Aquipseudomonas; species Aquipseudomonas xionganensis. The sequence continues at coordinate 333,445 of NZ_WKJZ01000001.1, forward strand.
CGCTGGCACAACATCGATCCCGACCTGATCCTGCTGGGCAAGGCCTTCGCCGCCGGCGGCCAGCCGATTGCGGCGATCCTCGGCACCGACCAGGTGATGGCGCAGACCGATCTGCACCTGGGCAGCACCTACGGCTTTGCCCCGGCCGCCTGCGCCGGCGCCCTGGCCGGCATCGAGCTGATCGAGGCTGGTGGCGTGCTGGAAAACGCCCGTCTGCTGGAGCACCTGTTCTACGAGCACATGCGCCCGCTCAAGGAGGAAATCGAACAGGTCGGCGACGTGCGCGCAGTCGGCGCCATGGCCGCCATCGAGTTCGTCCAGAGCAAGGCCAGCCACGCCCCAGCGCCGGCCTTCCAGTACGCCGTGCACCATGCCGTGCTGCGCCGTGGGGTGCTCGGCATCAGCCAGCGCGGCAAGTGGCACTACCGCCTGCAGCCGGCCCTGACCATGACGCCGGAGGTGTTCGAGTTCAGCTGCCGGGCCATTGCCGAGGCCATCCGTGAAGTCGCCGAGAACCCGCCACAGGAAGCCGGCAGCGTCCAGGAAGCCGCCGCCAGCGCACTGCGCTGATCCCTACCTTGGGCTAGTATGCGCGGCAGTTCCCCGAACCGGAGAGAGCATGCCGCGTGACCCTCTGAGCAGCGCAACCCTGCGTATCGTCGACCAGCACAATGCCTGCTGGGGACGCGGCGATGTCGCCGGGGTGGAAGCGCTGTACCACCCCGAGATGCAGTTTATCGAGCACTTCAGCGGCCGCAGCTTCCAGGGCGAAGCCCTGCGCCGCCATGTCCGCGCGATCATCGCGCGCAGCGCGCTGGACAGCCTGGAATACCTTGATCGTCCAAGGGTCGATGGCGACACCGCCTTTGTCCGCTATCGCGAGGTGATCCGCTCGGCCGAGGGCAGCGCCCTGCTCAGCTTCTCGGCCTGCGATGCGGTGCGGGTGGTGGACGGGCTGATAATCGAGATCAACGAATACGCCCTGGTGCAGCAACCGGCCGGCAGCGCAAAGCCGCAGAACGCCGCACGCAAGATCGGCCTGGGCCCGCGCGCCCTGGGTTATCTGCTCAACGACCTGGCGCTGTATTTCCAGCAGCAACAGCCCTACCTCGACCCGGGCCTGTCACTGCCCGCCGTGGCCGAGGCCTGCGGCTACACCCGCAACCAGATTTCCTACGCCCTGAACCAGGGCCTGGGGCTGACCTTCTACCAGTACGTCAACCGCGCGCGCATCGCCCATGTGCTGGCCAGCGATCCCGGCCTGGGCGTGCTGGAACAGGCCCGTGCGGCAGGCTTTCGCTCCACCAGCACCTTCTACGCCGCCTACAAGGCGGTGACCGGCACCTCGCCCGGCGCCCGCTAGCAGAAGTTGAAAAACCACCTGCGCGTCAGGCGGCGCCCACCCCACCTTCCAGCTTGCGCCAGAGCAGGCGCACCGCCGCCTTGCGCACCAAGGCGCAGCGGTACAGGCGGATTTCCAGGGGCACCTGCCACTGCTCACCGCCGCAGACCACCAGCTCGCCGCGGGCCAGTTCGGCGGTCACCGACAGCCGCGGCACCCAGGCCACCCCCATGCCCTGCAGGGCCATGCTTTTCAGGCTGTCGGCCATGGCGGTTTCGTACACCGTGGTCGAACGCAGGGCGCGCTGGCGCAGCAACAGGTTGACCGAGCGGCCGAGGAAGGCTCCGGCACTGTAGGCCAGCAGCGGCACGCTGTGGCCGGCGTCCAGGCTGAACAGTGGCTCGCCGTCCTCGCCCACCGCGCATACCGGCAGCATCTCGGTCCGCCCCAGGTGCAGGGAGGGGAAGATCTCCGGGTCCATCTGCAGCGAGGCATCCGGGTCGTAGTAGGCGAGGATCAGGTCACAGGCGCCATCGCGCAGCGAGTGCACCGCCTCGCCGACGTTGGTCGCCACCAGGCGCGTGGTCAGCGGCAGGCCCTCGCGGCGCAGTCGGGCGATCCACTCGGGGAAGAAGCCCAGGGTCAGGGAATGGGCGGCGGCAATCTGCAGCATCTCGCCCTGCTGGCCCTCCAGATTGTGCAGATGGCGCACCACCTCACCCAGCTGCTCGACCATATTGCGCGCGGTGACCAGAAACAGCTGGCCGGATTCGGTCAGCTCGATGGGCGTGCAGCTACGATCCACCAGGCACAGGCCCAGGGCACCTTCCAGACTGCGGATGCGCCGGCTGAAGGCCGGCTGGGTGACAAAGCGCCGGGCCGCCGCCTGGGAAAAACTGCGGGTGGCGGCCAGGGTCACGAAGTCTTCCAGCCATTTGCTTTCCAGGTTCATCGCCTCTCCTGTTTTGTAGGGTGGATGACGCTCTTTTCATCCACCGCGCCGCCGGGATCGATTGTGGTGGATGGGTAAAGCGTCATCCACCCTACGCCCTGTGCTGGATGGCTAAAACAGCATCCACCCCACGTCTGCCAGCACAGCGCGGTCACACCGACATTATGCCGATTATGCATGACCCAGCGTTTAACAGCATTGGCCACGACCAGGCCACAGCCCCTAATCTACGGGCCATCGCGGCTTATGCCGTATTCCCTAGAGATAGCACTTATCATGTCCGCTGCTGCATCAACTCGCCTCGAAAAAGACCTGCTCGGCACCCTTAACGTACCTGCCGATGCCTATTACGGCATCCAGACCCTGCGCGCCGTGCAGAACTTCCGCCTGTCCGGTGTCACCCTGTCGCATTACCCGAAGCTGGTGGTCGCCCTGGCCATGGTCAAGCAGGCAGCAGCCGATGCCAACCGCGAGCTGGGTCATCTGTCCGCCGCCAAGCACACCGCGATCAGCACCGCCTGTGCGCGCATCATCCAGGGCGAGTTTCACGATCAGTTCGTGGTCGACATGATCCAGGGCGGCGCCGGCACCTCGACCAATATGAATGCCAACGAGGTGATCGCCAATATCGCCCTGGAAGCCATGGGCCATGAGAAGGGCGAGTACCAGTACCTGCACCCGAACAATGACGTGAACATGGCGCAGTCCACGAATGACGCCTATCCGACCGCCATCCGCCTGGGCCTGCTGCTGGGCCACGACAGCCTGCTCACCGCCCTGGACAAGCTGATCCAGTCCCTGGCCGCCAAGGGCCTGGAGTTCGGCCATGTGCTGAAGATGGGCCGCACCCAGCTGCAGGACGCCGTGCCCATGACCCTGGGCCAGGAATTCCGCGCCTTCGCCACCACCCTGGGCGAAGACCTGCAGCACCTGAAACTGCTGGCCCCGACCCTGCTCACCGAGGTCAACCTGGGCGGCACCGCCATCGGCACCGGGATCAACGCCGACCCGCAGTACCAGCTGATGGCGGTCAAGCGCCTGGCGATTATCAGTGGCCACCCGCTGACCCCGGCCGCCGACCTGATCGAAGCCACCAGCGACATGGGCGCCTTCGTGCTGTTCTCCGGCATGCTCAAGCGCACCGCAGTCAAGCTGTCGAAGATGTGCAACGACCTGCGCCTGCTCTCCAGCGGCCCGCGCACCGGGATCAACGAGATCAACCTGCCGCCGCGCCAGCCAGGCAGCTCGATCATGCCCGGCAAGGTCAACCCGGTGATCCCGGAAGCGGTCAACCAGGTGGCCTTCGAGGTGATCGGCAATGACCTGGCCCTAACCATGGCGGCCGAAGGCGGCCAGCTGCAGCTGAACGTGATGGAACCGCTGATCGCCTACAAGATCTTCGATTCGATCCGCCTGCTGACCCGCGCCATGGATATGCTGCGCGAGCTGTGCATCGACGGCATCAGCGCCAACGAAGCCCACTGCCGCCAGCTGATGGAAAACTCCATCGGCCTGATCACCGCGCTGAACCCCTATATCGGCTACGAAAACGCCACCCGTATCGCCAAGGTGGCGCTGGACAGCGGCCGCGGCGTGCTGGAACTGGTGCGCGAGGAGAAGCTGCTGGGCGACGCCGAACTGGCCGATATCCTGCGTCCCGAGAACATGATCGCGCCGCGTCTGGTGCCCTTAAAGGCATAAGTCACGGTCGCAGGCTGAAAAGGCTTGTAGGGTGCGCCGTACGCACCGGAGCCGCCTCTGGTGCGCACGGCGCACCCTACGCGCGAAAGAGCAGAGCAACACCCGCACAGGGATGTGTGGGGCTTATGCGCCTACCCGGCGCATCGGCATAGCCGGAAGGAAACCGGCAGCCAACGAGATGCCACAGGCATCCAGGGCATACCTATAAAGCAACCACACAGGGTGACCTCATGAATCTATTCGACCTCGGTCGTCTCTCTCCTCAGGACAGCGGGCCACCCCCGACGTCCTAGTGCCCGAACAGCCCCTCCAGTCGGGCGGTTGCGATTTTCCCTGCCACGGCCCTGGCCGTGGCGGGTATTCGTGTCGGCACACCCCTTCGTTACCGCCTGACTGGGCGGGCTTTCTCGCACCGGAGCACCCCTGGCGTTCGTCGCCCTGCCCTATCCGGGCCGGGCGACGGCGTCATTTCGTGATGCCCTACAACAATAAAAAGGGACAAACGCATGTTGCAGCCGCTTAAAACCTTCTGGCGTTCGCGCCGCCGTCATCTGGCCGCCCTGACCCTGGGCCTGCTGTGCAGCCCGCTGAGCCAGGCCGCCCTGCCGCCCGACTACAAGCTGACCCTGCTGACGGAGAATTTTCCGCCCTTCAATATGGCCGTGAACGGCAAGAATTTCGCCCGCGGCGACAAGATCCAGGGCATCAGTGCCGAGATTGTGCGCGAAATGTTCAAGCGCGCCGGCATCGACTACAGCCTGACTCTGCGCTTCCCCTGGGATCGCATCTACAAGCAGGCGATGACCCAGGCCAACCACGGGCTGTTCTCCACCTCCCTGAGCGAGGCGCGCAAACCGCTGTTCAAGTGGGTCGGGCCGATTGCCCAGTACCAGAGCGTGCTGGTCGGCCTCAGGGACGGCGGCCCGCGCCCAGCCGATCTGGAAGAGGCCAAGGCCTACCGCATTGGTGCCTACCAGAGCGCGGCGGTCAGCCAGCATCTGGAGCGCCTGGGCTTCACCCCGCTGAACGCCCTGCGCGATCAGGAGAATATCCGCAAGCTGCTGCGCGGGCAGATCGACCTGTGGGCCACCTCCGACCCGGTCTGGCGCTTTTATGCCCGCGAGCAGGGTGTCGACGGGCTGGAAACCCGGCTCAGCTTCGAGACCTCGCAGCTCTATCTGGCGCTCAACAAGGACACCCCGGACGAGGTGGTGCAGCGCCTGCAGCAGGCCCTGGAGCAGATGCACGCCGAAGGCTATGGCAGCTGTGCGAAAAACCCCGAACTCTGCTGAAACAGCCGGCTAGCTGTCCTGGCGGGCATGACGTTGGCGATATTCTCCGGGGGTCATGCCGCTCCACTGGCGGAAGGCGCGGAAGAACACGCTGGGTTCGGAATAGCCCAGCAGCAGGGCGATCTCGGTGGCGGGCAGCTGGCCGTCCTGCAGGTAGCGTTCGGCCAGCTGGCGGCGGGTGTCGTTGAGCAGTTGCTGATAGCTGCTGCCCTCCTCGGCCAGATGACGCTGCAGGCTGCGCTCGCTCAGGGCCAGGCTGCGCGCCAGCTGCTGGCGATCCGGCTCGCCCCGGGCCAGCTGCTCACCCAGCAGCACCACCACCCGAGCACTTAACCCCTCGCTGGGAAGCCGCGCCAGCAGGGCCTCGGCATGCTGGCGCAACAGGCTCTGCAACGGCGGGTTGGCCTGGATCAGCGGCGCATCGGCCAGGGCCCTGGGCAGCACAATGCCGTAATCGTCGGCAGCAAACTGTAACGGGCAGGGAAAGATCGCCTGGTAGGGCGCCAGATCCGCCGGTTCGTCATGCACGAACTGCGCGCGCAACGGACGAAACTCCGCCAGCAGCGGCTGGAACATCTGCACCCAGCAGGCCATCAGGGCCAGCACCCGGGTGCGGGTCGCCGGCAGGTCCGGGTGCAGCGGGCGGTACAGCAGCTGCAACTCCTGCTCGCGCTCCAGCAACTGCACTTCGCCACCTTCACCCACCAGGCGCTGGTAGCGCAGCGCCGCCGCCAGGGCTTCGCCCAGGGTCGCGCTGCTTTGCAACAGGTAACCCAGCACGCTGAACGGCCCCGGCGCCAGGTTGCTGCCAACGGCCAACCCCGGTTCACTCAGGGGCAGACGACTCAGGGCCTGCCACAGCCGCTCCTGGGTGGCGAAGGGAATGCGCGCGTCGGGATCGCTCAACTGCGCCGGATCGAAGCCGCATTGCTCCATCAGCGCCTCGCGCCCCAGGCCCAGGCGACTGGCGGCATGCAGTACCGCCTGACTGAGGCTGGCACTGACCGAGGCCTGGGTTAGATCGGATCGGGCTCTGTTCATGTCGGCGATTCTGCCCAAAGCCGTGCCCCGGGGATAGCCCGCAGCGTCTTTCAGCCTGGGCAGCAGGGTCTATGCTTACACATCCGGTTACCCGGTCAGCCCCCCCGGGCTGCCCCAAGCCTGACCAAATGGTTAGACTCTTGCACCCTGGCCGCCGCCCACAAGGCGGGCCAGGCTCACAATAAAACCCAAAGGAGACCTCACCATGAAAGGCCAATCCCTGGCATGGGCCCTGTCCGCCGCACTCGCCGCCACCAGCCTGAGCGGCGCGGTACAGGCTGAAGAGCAGTTCGTCACCATCGGTACCGGCGGCCAGACCGGCGTGTACTACGTAGCCGGCCAGTCCATCTGCCGCTTCCTCAACCGCGGCGCCGCCGAGCACGGCATCAAGTGCAACGCCCCGGCCAGTGGCGGTGGCGTGGCCAACGTCAACGGCATCCGCAGCGGCGAATTCAACTTCGGCATCATGCAGTCGGATCACCAGTACAAGGCCATGAGCGGCGTCGCCCCCTTCGAGGCCGAAGGTGCCATGGAAGACATCCGCGCGGTGTTCTCCCTGCAGAGTGAGGTGTTCACCATCCTCGCCCGCCGCGACGCCAATATCGCCAGCTTCGATGACCTCAAGGGCAAGCGGGTGAATATCGGCAACCCCGGCTCCGGCCAGCGCGACACCCTGGAAGAGATCATGGCCGTCAAGGGCTGGGATCGTTCCGCCTTCGCCCTCGCCGCCGAACTCAAGCCGGCCGAACAGGCCAGCGCCCTGGGTGACAACAATATCGACGCCATGACCTACTTCGTCGGTCATCCCAATGGCGCGATCCAGGAAGCTACCACCACCACCGACGCGGTGCTGGTACCGGTCACCGGCGCCGAGATCGACCAGTTGCTGGCGGCCAAGAGCTACTACACCAAGGCCGATATTCCCGGCGGCCTGTACAAGGGCAACGATGCGCCGACCCCGTCCATCGGCGGCAAGGCGGTGCTCTCCACCTCGGCCAAGGCCAGCCCGGAAGTGGTCTACCAGCTGGTCAAGTCGGTGTTCGACAACATCGATCGCTTCAAGCGTCTGCACCCTGCATTTGCCGACCTGAAGGAAGAAGACATGATCAAGGTGGGCCTGAGCGCGCCGCTGCATGAAGGTGCGGTGCGTTACTACAAGGAACGCGGCTGGATGTAAGCCGCTGTGGTCGCAGTCCGCTGCGGCCACCTTGCACTACGCTTGATTTGAGCAGCCCGCGCGCCGCAAGGCCGCGGGTTTTGCCATTTTCCGTCTTTCCGAATGCAGGTTCGCCCCCATGCATGACAAGCAACTGTCCACCGAAGAACTGATCGCCCAGGATGTCGGCGCGCGCCTGCCCGTGGGCGCCATGGCCCAGGTGATCGCCGGCCTGGCCCTGCTCTGGTCGCTGTTCCAGCTGTGGATCGCTTCGCCGCTGCCCTTCGTCTTCGGTTTCGGCGTGCTCAACGACACCGAAACCCGCTCCATCCACCTGGCCTTTGCCCTGCTGCTGGCCTTTCTCGCCTACCCGGCGTTCAAGTCCTCGCCGCGCGACCGTGTGCCGCTGCTGGATATCGCCCTGGGCCTGGTGGCCGCGGCCAGCGCCGCCTACCTGTTTATCTTCTATCAGCAGCTGGCCCTGCGCCCCGGCAGCCTGACCAGCGCTGATCTGGTCACCGCCTGCATCGGTATCCCGCTGCTGCTGGAGGCCACCCGCCGCGCCCTGGGCCCGCCGCTGGCGATCATTGCCCTGGTGTTTCTCCTCTACAGCCTGGCCGGGCCCTATATGCCGGGCATGCTGGCGCACCGCGGGGTCAGCTTTAACGCCCTGGCCAACCACCAGTGGATCACCACCGAGGGGGTGTTCGGCATCGCCCTGGGCGTGTCCACCAGCTTCGTCTTTCTCTTCGTGCTGTTCGGCGCGCTGCTGGAGCGGGCCGGTGCCGGGCATTACTTTATCCAGCTGGCCTTCAGCCTGCTCGGCCACTTCCGTGGCGGCCCGGCCAAGGCGGCGGTGATGGCCTCGGGCATGACCGGGATGATTTCCGGCTCGTCGATCGCCAACGTGGTCACCACCGGCACCTTTACCATCCCGATGATGAAGCGCACCGGCTTCTCCGCGGAGAAGGCCGGCGCGGTGGAAGTGGCCTCCTCGGTCAACGGCCAGATCATGCCGCCGGTGATGGGCGCCGCCGCCTTTCTGATGGTCGAGTACATCGGCATGCCCTATGTGGAGATCATCAAGCACGCCTTCCTGCCGGCGGCCATCTCCTATATCGCCCTGCTCTATATCGTCCACCTGGAATCGCTCAAGCTCGGCCTGCAACCCATCGGCACCGCCCAGCCCAAGCCCTGGCTGCGCCGCCTGACCGGCTTCGCCTTCGGTGCGGCGCTGATCAGCGGCCTGTCCCTGGCGGTGTATTACGGCCTCGGCTGGCTCAAGCCGGCCCTGGGCGATTACGCCCTGCCGGTGATCGGCGCGCTGCTGGCGCTGGTCTACCTGGGCCTGCTGAAGATCGCCGCCAGCGTACCGGTGCTGCCGCCGGAAGACCCGGACGCGCCGCTGGAAGAGCTGCCCCAGACCCGCGCCGTGCTGCTTTCCGGCCTGCACTTTCTGCTGCCGGTGGTGGTGCTGGTCTGGTGCCTGATGATCGAGCGCCTGTCGCCGGGGCTGTCGGCCTTCTGGGGCAGCGTGATGCTGATCATCATCCTGCTCACCCAGCGCCCGCTGCTGAGCTGGATGCGCCACGACGGCAGCCACGACCACGGCACCTTTATCGATGGCGTGGTCGACCTGCGCGAAGGCCTGATCGCCGGGGCGCGCAATATGATCGGCATCGGCATCGCCACCGCGGCGGCCGGCATGATCGTCGGCGCGGTGTCGCAGACCGGGGTCGGCCTGGTGCTGGCCGATCTGGTCGAGCTGCTGTCCATGGGCAACCTGCTGCTGATGCTGGTGCTCACGGCGATCTTCAGCCTGATCCTGGGCATGGGCCTGCCGACCACCGCCAACTACATCGTGGTGTCCAGCCTGCTGGTGCCGGTGATCGTCACCCTGGGCCAGCAGAACGGGCTGATCGTGCCGCTGATCGCCGTGCATCTGTTCGTCTTCTACTTCGGCATCATGGCCGACGTCACCCCGCCCGTGGGGCTGGCCTCGTTCGCCGCGGCAGCGGTATCCAAGGGCGACCCGATCAAGACCGGTATCCAGGCCTTCTACTACAGCCTGCGCACGGCGGTGCTGCCGTTCCTGTTTATCTTCAATACCGACCTGCTGCTGATCGACGTGGACTTCTGGCACGGGCTGCTGATCTTCGCCGTGGCCACCCTGGCCATGCTGATCTTCGCCGCCTCGACCCAGGGTTTCTTCCTGGTCAAAAGCCGCTGGTACGAAAGCCTGCTGCTGTTGCTGGTGGCCTTTACCCTGTTCCGCCCGGGCTTCTGGATGGACCAGCTGCACGATCCCTATGTGGAGATTGCACCGAGCGAACTGGCCCAGGCCCTGGGTTCGGTGGAAGACGGCAGCCAGCTGCGCCTGCGTGTGCTGGGCGAGAACGAGGTGGGCGACCCCCGCGAGTTCAGCCTGCTGCTGCCGGTGCCCAGTGGCGAAACCGGTGAGCAGCGCCTGGAGAAGCTCGGCCTGCTGACCTACCAGGACGGCGACAAGCTGCTGGTGGACAGCGTGACCTTCGCCAGCCCCGCCGCCGAGGCGGGCCTGGAGTTCGACCAGCAGATCCTCAGCGTCAAGGCCCCCACGGACCGCTGGGCCAAGGAGCTGATGTGGCTGCCGGCCCTGCTGCTGTTCGGCCTGATCGTCTGGCTGCAACGGCGTCGGCGTACGACCTAGCCCAGGTTGAGCAAAAGCCCGGCCCCCAGGTGCCGGGCTTTTCATTTGGCTATGTGGCCGCTAAAGCGGCCCGCAGCGTTTGCAATGCCAGCGCTTAGGCAGTCAAACCAAAGCGCTGCAGAACACGCAACATGTAGAGCGCCTCAGCATGATTGTCGCTGCAATGCACGCCGTGCATCTTCTTGCCCGCCTGCTCGGACAACTCGCCGCGTAGCTGGTGCTTCCACAGCATGTTCAGGTTGTCCAGATGAGGGTAATCGGTAATGCGCTCGGCCGGTGCAACTGGCTCAAGGTCATCGCACAGCAGGAAAATCCGGGGCAACAGCTCTTCCCCATAACGCCCCTCCATCCAGTTGCCACCACGCAATTGAGCCGCCACGTTACGCGCCATATCGGGCTCGACTTCGATCACCTCACGCACCGCAAACTTCTCGCCAATACGCTGCAGCGCCGCAGCCTGCAAACCTGCATCCAGCACATCGGCACGCAGAGCCAGCACGCAGAAGTAATGGTAGCCCGGCACGGGGGCCAACAACCCCTGCTGTTCGGCCTCGATCAGGCCACCCAGCCAACCCGCATTCAGCGGCCAGCGTACTTTCAGGTCATAGGGCATGTCGCTGTTGTGCTGCACCAGCCAGCCATGCAGAGCGCCCAATGTCAGCGGCTGCGGCAAGCTGACGGTCGCCTTTTCAGCCTCTTCCTGCAAACGCTGCAACAGCGGCTGCAGACTTTCCCGCTCGCTGGCCTCGTCCGTTCGGCACAGCCCCGCGGCCTTGGCATAGAGCAGGTGATAGACCAACGACTGGATATGCGCCAGCCCGACAAGGCGATAAAACCCCCGAGGGTCACGCACCCGGGTGGCCAGCAGGCGCCTTGCCATCAATGGTGGATAGTAGGGGTAGCGCATAAAGGCAAACCCGCGGGAGCCGATGCTGCAGTAGAACCGGCAGGGCACCCCATCGTTGGCCATATGTCGAGCGGCCACGCGGGCAAAGCCCTGGGGGCCACGGGCGCAGATATCCAGCAATAACAGCACTTCTTCGGCATCGTCACCCACTGAAGGTGTGGCCTGCAGATCCAAACTGTCAGGCCAATGCAGGACAACATGCTCAATGTCACTACGTGCCAGGTCAGCCAGAAAAGCCCCAAGATTGCGCACGCGAAACCCGGTGGCCTCAAGATCCTTGCCGGCGCCACGAATGCGCCGAATCAGTCGCTGCCTGTTGAGCAGGCGGGTGATGCTTCTAATCATGCCTTTCCTTTCCATGGCCCTGGCGAGATGGGCAGCGTTGCGCACACCTCAGCGACCATCTAGATGATCCCGAATTCCGGCGATTGTAGGGATTCAGGCTTCGATTTGCTCGCCCGTGTGGCCAATCTTCTAATTCGACAATCACCACACACAGGCCGATGCCAGGCTTTCGCACCTTGTATGACTGACGCCACAAAGCAGGATAACCTTGGCCCAGGGCGCCTCAGGCGGATGTTTCTGAGCTTGTGGTCAGGATATTGCAGCGTTGCTAGACTCCAAGCGCCTGTACACAAGACTGTGTACAAAACACAACAACTAGAGGCATGCCATGTCGACACCCCAGGTTCACTATCCCTGGTACAAGAAGGAAGACACCGACGCCTTCTTCGCCCTGTTCCAGAACAACATCGCCAACTTCGTGATCATCGCCATCAGCATGCTCGGCATGGGTTTTCCCGCCGAGATCGTGTTTGGCCAGGTGCTGCCCGGCGCCGCAGTGGCGGTGATGGCCGGCAACTTCTACTACGCCTGGAGCGCCGCGCGCCTGGCGCGCAAGGAAAACCGCGCCGACGTCACGGCGCTGTCCTACGGCATCAGCACCCCGGTGATGTTCGTCTTCCTGTTCGGCGTGTTGCTGCCGGCGAAAAACCTCACCGGCGACGCCGAACTGGCCTGGAAGGTGGCGGTGGCCGCCTGCCTGATCAGCGGCGCCATCGAGGCGGCCATCAGCCTGATCGGCGGCTGGGTGCAAAAACGTCTGCCGCGCCCGGCCATGCTCGGCGCAGTAGCCGGGGTGGCGCTGACCTTTATCGCCGGCGAGATGCTGTTCAAGACCCTGGAAATTCCCATGATCGGCCTGCTGGTGCTGGCCATCACCATAGTCGGGCTGGTGGCGCGCATCAGCATGCCGTTTCGCCTGCCCGCCTCGCTGTTTGCCATCGTCGTCGGCACCGCCCTGGCCTACCTGGTCGGCGCCGCCGACAGCAGCAAGTTCAGCGACGCCTTCACCCACCTGGGCTTCTACCCGCTGCTGCCCAACCTGGCCTGGTACGAAGGCCTCGGCCTGCTGTTCACCACGATGCTGGCACTGATGACGGTGATCCTGCCGATCACCCTGTACAACGCCATCGAGACCATGAACAACGTCGAGGCCATGAGCGCCGCCGGCGACAGCTACAGCGTGCGCGAATGCCAGGCGGTGGACGGTGTCGGCACCATGCTCGGCGCGCTGTTCGGCGGCGTGTTCCCCACCACCGTGTATATCGCCACCGTGGGCTCGAAGTGGATGGGTGCCGGGCGCGGCTACAGCATCCTTAATGGCGCGGTGTACGGCATCGCCACCATGTTCGGTCTGATCGCCTTTATCGCCGCGCTGATCCCGGTGGCGGTGGTGGCGCCGATTCTGGTGTTCGTCGGCATGTCGATGATCGCCACCGCGTTCAACAGCAACCACGCCCGCTACTACCCGGCGGTGGCCCTGGCCATGCTGCCGTATTTCGCCAACTACCTGATGACCCGCTTCAACCGCGGCGCGCCGGAGGTGGTGGAGGGCATTTCCACGGCTATCGGCGCATTGGGTCAGGGCGCCATGTTCAGCGCCATTCTGCTCGGCGCCATGACGGTGGCGGTGATCGACCGCCAGTTCCGCCAGGCCACGGCGTTCGCCCTGATCGCCGCGGCCATGGCCTTTGTCGGCCTGATGCACGCCCCCAAGCTGGCCTGGTACGCCGCCCCGGACTTCGTTCACGGCTACCTGCTGATGGCGCTGTTCTTTGCCTGGTATGCCTGGTGTGGTGCCGAGCCGGCGCAGGCTGGGCCGAGCAACGCGCCGGCAGGGGATTGATCAGGGCAACAGCTCGGGCGCCTCGCGTTGCAGCTTGCTCTGCAGCATCTCCAGCTGCTGCAGGGCGGCGCGGGCTTCGTCGATTTCCTCGGCGTTGCGGGTGCCGGCCTGGGCTTCCTGCTCGATCCGCTGGCGGATCGCCGGGATCTGCTTGACCCCACCGGCATAGGCCATGATCAGGGCGCGGCTGTGCTGCTCCTCGAAAGCGCGGTATTGCTCGGGGTCGGCCAGCTGCTCGGCACTCGCCGCCTGACGCGGCCGGCGCTCGCCCAGAACCGGGCTGCGCGGGTCGCCCTGCTCGGCCATCAGCTGCATCAGCATCTGGGCTTCTTCGATATTCAGGCTGGGTTCTTCCTCAGGTTCGACAACCAGCTCGCTGGCCATCGGGCCTGAGGGGGCTGTGACGGGTGCGATGGGCACCATGGTTGGCGCCGGGGGTGCCGGGCGCGATGCGCTGTCGGACGTTATCGCGGGCCTGAGTGCCTGGGGTGTCTGCAGTGCCTGCATATTCAGGCCCCACCAGGCCGCCAGGCTGACCGAGGCGCTCAGGCAGAGCAGGGCGCCCAGTATCCAGGCCTTCATGGCGTCCTCCCGCAGTCGACAAACGCCTGACCGTAGGGTGCGCCGTGCGCACCAATAGCGCCGTGCTGTCGGTGCGCACGGCGCACCCTACATGCGTTGCTCATAACCCCTCCACCCGGGCCCCGGCCAACAGGGCATCGACCCGGGCCTGGAATTGCCGGGTCAGCTGTTCCTTGGCCACGGCCTGGTTCACTTCATAACGCACACTGGGGTCGCTCAGGGGCAGCTGACGGTCCTCGCGGGCGCGCACCTGAACGATCTCGAAGGCCCCGTCGATCCACATCGGCAGCGAGGTGGTGCCGGTCTTCTGCAGCAAGGCGGTCTTGCGCAGAAAGTCCAGGCCCTCGGTGTCGGCGCGGATCTCGCCCAGATCCCCCGGCGGGGTCAGATTCTTGCTGGCTGCGGTGGAGTGGCGCTGCACCGCTTCGCTGAAATCCAGGCCCTGCTGCAGTTCGGCGTGCACGCGATCCGCCGTGGCCTGATCCGCCAGGCGAATATGCGCCGCCTCGACGCGGGTGACGTTCTGGAATTGCTGGCGATGACGCTGGTAATAGGCCTCGGCGTCGGCGTCGCTGACCTGGCGGGCCAGGGCGCGCAGGCTCGGGGTTTCGTGGTGGAAGTCGCTGTGCAGGCCCAGCTGGTGCAGGTACTGATGACGCACCAGCTTGTCCCGCACCAGCTGACGCAGGCCGGCCATCTCGGCCTCGCTAAAGCCCTGCTGATGCTGCAGCTGATGCCAGAGAAAATCGCGCCAGGCGCGCTGGCGCACCGCTTCGGCCAGGTACTGCAGGTTGCCCTGTTGCAGCTCCACCTGGCCCTGCACGTTGTCGCCCTGGTACAGCTGCAGCAGGTCGAGCTGGCGCTCGGGGCCGCCGGGGAACTGCCAGTGGATCAGCACCAGGGCCTTGGCCTGCGCCTGTTGCTGGGGGCTGAGCTGCAGGCTGTCGAGCACCACCCCCTGCTGCGGCGCGGCGAGAATCGCGCGCAGCTGCTGGCTGCTCAGGGGCTGAGGCTGGCGCAGATAGGGGCGCACATCCTGGGCGAACTGGCGGCCGTAAACCTGTTCGATCAGGTTGGCCGCCTCCACCTCCACTAGGGCGTCCAGCTCGCGGCGATACCTGTCCTGCAACTCGCTTTCCACCTCACGGGCCAGCAGGTGGTTCTCCGCCAGACCCAGACGCAGGCGGCGCAGGTCGGTATTGAACTTGACCCGGGTCATGGCCTGCTCCAGCAGGGCCACGCTCTTGCCGGGCAGGCGTTGCTCGTTGATGCGCAAGTCCTGGGCGGCCAGGGCCGACAGGCAGATGCCGGTCAGCCCCAGTGCCAGCAGGGCGCTGTTCAGGCGCCGCACTTACAGGCCACCCTGGCCGTGGAAGTTGTTGGCGCCCTTGGTCAGCACCGCCACGGTCAGGGCGATGGACTCGGGGATCAGCTCCTGGGCCACCCGCAGGCGGGTGCTGTAGCTGGTGTCGTACAGCGGTTCGGGGCGCTGGTAGGCGATCTGGGCGGTCTGGGTGATCAGATCGCGGATCGGCCGCTGCGGGTCGTAGCTGCCGACCCGGCTGGCGACCTTGCTCAGGTCGTTGAGGCCTTCGCGGAAGTAGTGGTCGTCCACCCAGCCTTCCCAACCGGAATGGCCGTTGCCGGAGGTGACCCAGGCATGGTGCGGCTGGGCCACATCGCCGGTGGCGTGCAGGGCATAGCCGATGGTCTGCAGCGACGGGGCGTTCTTGAACTGATCGAACCAGTACTTGGCCAGGTTGTCGATGGGCTGGAAGGCGGCGGTCTGGAAATCACCGTAATGGGTCTGCCAGTTGGAGTAAGTGCCCTGGCGGTAGTGCGCCTCGGTGGTGTCGAAATCGCTCTTCTTCAGCTCGCGGTTGTACAGGTAGACCATGGCGTACCAGTCCACGTCGCCGCTCCAGCTGCCGTCCACCTTGCGGTAGCGGTAGTCGTAGCCGCCGTGGTCGTTGCCATGGGCGTCGCCCTGGCGACCCATGTTGATAAAGTGCCAGTAGGAGGTGTAGTTGACGATGGAGGCCGCCGCGCCATACACCGGCGCGTGTTCGTAACCGACCCACCAGCCACCCAGGCGGGTGTCCTTGAAGTCGTCGACGTCATAGGCGGCCTGGCCGAGGATTTCCCCGGCGCGGGCCTCGCTGCCGGCCGCGCCGACGTAGAACTGGTAGGCACGCTTCATCTCGGCCGTGGCGTGGGCCGAGTTCATAAAGCCCAGGGCGTCCTTGACGATATTCTTGTGGGTGGGTTGCGACCAGGCGCTGGCCTGGCTGGCGGCAAAGGACAGGCCTAGACCAATGGCCAGAGTGCTAAGGGTTTTCATAGGGGCAGGCGCTCTTTTGTTGTTGGAGTTGAGCATTACTAGCGAGAGTTGATGGCAAAACTGTTGCAACTTCGCCCATCAACTAAAGCGCACTGCCCATCCAGCCCACCACCCAACCAAGGTTTGGTGGTATAGACCAAGTCGATGCCTGCCTATTCATCCCCTCCCTGCTCAGGGTGCAACGCCCCGGTCTCACCGCTTTCCAGCACCACATAGGCACTGGAACAGAACAGCGAGTTGAGCCTCTGCATATCACCGATCAGTTCCATATGCAGGGCGCTGGTTTCGATGCTCTGCACCACCTGACGATGCAAGCGGCCGACGTGGGCGTGGGCCAGGCGCCGCTCCTGGGCGCGGAAGCGGCGCTTCTCGCGCAGCAACTGACGCGCGCTCTCGGCATCACCGGAGAGCAGGACGTTGAGCCCCAGGCGCAGATTGGCCATCAGCTGGGCATGCAGACCGGCCAGTTCCTCCAGGCCGCTGTCGGAAAACCCGTGGCGCTGCGCGGTCTTCTGATCCTGCACCTTGCCAAGCATGCGCTCGATAATGCCGCCGGCCCGCTCCAGGTTCACCGCCCACTCAAGCACCTCGGCCCAGCGCCGACTGTCCCGTTCGCTCAGGGCGTCACGCGAGACCTGGGCCAGGTACAGTTTGACCGCGCTATAGAGGGCATCGACATCATCATCCAGGCGACGCAGTTCCTTGCTCAGGGCCGGCTGATTGCTACGCAGCACCTCCAGCAGATGGTGCAACATGGTTTCCACCAGATCGCCAATGCGCAGGGTCTCGCGCACCGCATTGGCCAGGGCCAGGCTCGGCGTGTCCAGTGCCGTGCGGTCCAGATGGCGCGGACGGGCCACACCGCTGACATCCGGACGATCCGGCAGCAACCAGTTGCAGAAGCGCGCCATCAGTCCCACCGTCGGCAGCATCAGCACACAACGCAGGGTGTTGTAGAGCAGGTGAAAGAAGATCACCAGTTCGGCCGGGCGCCAGTTCAGCTCATCCAGCCAGTTCACCAGCGGGTTCAGCACGGGCATCACCAGCAACAGGCCGATCACCTTGTACAGCAGGCTGCCCAACGCCACGCGGCGCCCGGCCGGGGTTTGCAGGCTGCTGGTGAGAAAGGCCAGCACGCCGCTGCCGATATTGGCGCCGATCACCAGGCCGATGGCCACCGGCAGGCTGAGCAGGCCGGCGCCGGTGAGGGTCGCGGTAAGCAGCACGGCGGCCAGGCTGGAGTAGGAAATCAGGGCGAAGAGGGCGCCGACCAGGGCATCGAGCAGCAGGTCGCCGGTCAGCGAGGCGAACAGTACGCGGATGCCGCGGGCTTCGGTGATCGGCGTGGCGGCGGCGACGATCAGCTCCAGGGCCAGCAGCATCAGGCCCAGGCCGATGGCCACCCGCCCCAGCTGACCGGCCCGGGTCTGCCGCCGGGAGAGAAAGAAGATCACCCCGAGAAAGATCAGCAATGGGCTCAACCAGTGCAGGTCGAGGGTCAACACCCGGGCCATCAGGGCGGTGCCGACATCGGCGCCGAGCATGATCGCCAGCCCCGGGGTCAGGGCCATCAGCCCCTGGGCGACAAAGGAGGTCACCAGCAATGCGGTGGCATTGCTGCTCTGCACCAGTGCGGTGACACCGATTCCGGCGGCAAAGGCCAGCGGGCGCTTGCTGACGTTGTGGCTAAGCACCTTGCGCAGGTGCGAACCGTAGACCCGCAGGATGCCGGTGCGGACGATATGGGTGCCCCAGATCAGCAGGGCGATGGCCGAGAGCAGATTGAGCAGGGTGAGCATATCCACAGCCTCCCTGGCGGCAGGCGGTGGTTATCAGAAATTTTTCCGCCTCTGTATGAGCTATAGGCCGCGAATCGGCAGGCCGCCAGTGCCAATCAGAAATCGCGCAACACCTTCTGCTCGCTGTCCTCGGCGGAAAAGCCCCGTTCCAGACGCACCTTGAGGCTCAGGTCGGTGCGCGAATCGGCGAACTTCAACGCCTCAGTCATCGAGATACGCCCAGCCTCCAGCAGCTGATAGAGGTGCTGGTCGAAAGTCTGCAAACCCTGCTCCAGCGCCCGCGCCGTGGCCTCGCGCAGATCGCTGAGCTGGTCACGCTGGATCAGGTCGCGGATATAGGGCGTACCCAGCATCAGTTCGATGGCGGCCACGCGCTTCTGGCTCACCCCCGGCACCAGGCGCTGACCGATCACCGCCAACAGGTTCTGCGCCAGATCAGCCAGCACCTGCTTGCGGGCCTCGTCGGGAAAGAAGCGCACGATACGCTCGATGGCATGGCTGCTGCTGGTGGCATGCAGGGTGGCCAGGCACAGGTGGCCGGTTTCGGCATAGTGCAGGGCGTGCTGCATGGTCTCGGCATCACGGATCTCGCCGAGCATGATCACGTCCGGCGCCTCACGCAGCACGTTGCGCAGGGCATCGTTGAAACTGTGGGTGTCCAGGCCCACCTCACGCTGGTCGATGATCGACTTCTGGTGGCTGTGCAGGAACTCGATGGGGTCTTCGATGCAGACGATATGCCCGCCCTTGTGGCGGTTACGAAAATCCAGCATGGCCGCCAGGGTGGTGGACTTGCCGGAGCCCGCGGCGCCCACCACCAGCACCAGGCCACGATCCTGCATGCTGAGTTTCTCCAGCAACTTGGGCAGGCCCAGGGTGGCAAAGTCGGGGATGCGCGTGGTGATCAGGCGCACCACCATGGCCACCTCGCCACGCTGGTAATAGATATTCACGCGAAACCGCCCGGCGGCCTGCATGCTCACCGCCAGGTTCATCTCCAGATCGCGCTCGAAATCCATGATCTGCTTCTGGTTCATCAGCTGGTAGGCCAGGCGTTGCACCTCGCCCTGCTTGAGCACCCGCCCATCCAGGGCCTGGCTGATGCCTTCCAGCTTGATATGCACCGGCGCGCCGACGCTGAAAAACAGATCCGAGCCGCCTTTTTCATACAGCGCCTGCAGATAGGGAAAAACATCCAGTTGATTGCTGTCCGCCATGATTTCGCTCGCGTGTTCTGTCTGCCGATTGAGCCTAGCAGCTGCTGTACGACACAGGCTGTCGTACTAAAGCCGCATGCTAACCTAGCACCTCGCACAGGACGCTCTACTGACCATGCTCAATCTTTATCACGCCCCCGACCTGGAAACCCTCGGTGAGCTGGCCACCCGCCTGCTCGCCACCCCCATGCATGACCCCTTCGCCCCGGCCCTGGTAGTGGTGCCGAGCCAGGGCATGGGGCGCTGGCTGACCCTGGAGCTGGCGCGCAAGCAGGGCATCGCCATGCAGCTGGAGGTGCAGCTGCCGGCCAGGTTTGTCTGGGATCTCTCGCGCCTGTGCCTGGGGCAACTGCCGGAGCAGTCGGCGTTCAGTCCCAGCAGTTTGAGCTGGCGCCTGTATGACTGGCTGTGCGAGCCCGCTCACCTGAGTGAGGCACCGCGCCTGGCGCATTACCTGGACGGTGGTGATGAACGCCGAAGGCTGTCACTGGCCGTGAAGATCGCCGACGTATTCGACCAATACCTGCTGTATCGCGACGACTGGCTGGCCGCCTGGGAACGCAACCAGCTGCTCGACCTCGGCCCGGACGAGGCCTGGCAGGCGCTGCTCTGGCGTGAACTGACCAAAGACGGCCACCCGCACCGCGCGCGCCTGCTGGAAGAACTGCTCACCCGCCTGTATGACGCCACGCCCATCGCCGGGCTGCCCGAGCGCTTGCTGGTGTTCGGCATCAGCTCGCTGCCGCCGCACCATATGCGCGTGCTGGAAGGCCTGGCGCGGCACACCCAGGTGATCATCTTCGCCCTCAACCCCTGCCGCGAGGCCTGGGGCGAGATTCGCGATATTCGTGAGTTAGCCAGGCAGCCTGAACTCAGTCCGGACGATTGGTATCTGGATGTCGGCCACCCGTTATTGGCGAGCCTGGGTAAGCAGGGCCGCGACTTTTTCGACAGTCTGTTCAGCCTGGCGTCCAGCGAGGGCAGCCAGGAAATCGGCCTGTATTCCGAAGATGAAGACCTGCATGACGCCAGTCTGCTGCAGGCGCTGCAGAACGACATCCTGCGCCTGCGTACCCGCAGCGCCGACGAGCGTTTGCTGCTGCGCGAGGACGACCGCTCGCTGGAGCTGCACGTTGCTCACTCGCCGCTGCGCGAGGTGGAAATCCTGCATGACCAGCTGCTCGCCCGCTTTGCCGCCGAACCCGCGCTGACCCCGGACCAGGTGGTGGTGCTGACCCCGGATATCGAGCGTTACGCGCCCTATATCGAAGCGGTGTTTGCGCCGCGCGAAGGCGTACCACGGATTCCCTTTAGCCTGGCCGACCGCAGCCTGCGTGCAGAAATCCCCCTGATCGAAGCCTTTCTCAACCTGCTGGCGCTGCCGGACAGCCGCTTTGCCGCCGAGGAAATACTCACCTGGCTGGAGCAGCCGGCCATCGCCACTCGCGCCGGTATCGAAGCAGAAGACCTACCCCTGCTGCGCGACTGGCTGCGCGACGCCGGGGTGCGCTGGGGCCGCGATGAAAGCCACCGCGCGCAGCTGGGCCTGCCGGCAGACGCCGCCTTTACCTGGCGTCAGGGCCTGGATCGCCTGCTGCTGGGCTTTGCCGCACCGCCGCAACTGGCTGGCCAGGCCGCGCCACTGCTGGGCGATAGCTGGCCGCTGGATGCGCTGGAAGGGGGCCGCGCCCAGCTACTCGGGCGCCTGGCCGGTTTTGTCGAGCGCCTGGCCGCCCTGGCCCAGAGCCTGCAAAAGCCGCGATCATTGGCCGAGTGGGCGGACAGCCTGCAAGGGCTGATCGACCTGCTGTTCGATGAGCGCGAGGCCGGCGACACCCTGTTGCTGCTGTCCAAGGCCTGTGCGGCGCTTAAGGAACAGGCGCAGGCGTCCGGGATCGAGCGACCAATCGAGCTGGCGCTGATCCGTCAGCAACTGACCAGCGCATTGGAGCAGGGCAGTGCGGCCTCGGGTTTTCTCACCGGCGCGGTGACCTTCTGCACCATGGTGCCGATGCGCAGCCTGCCGTTTCGCCTGGTCTGCCTGCTCGGCCTGGACGACGGCGCGTTGCCACGGCGTACCCCAGCCGCCGGTTTCGACCTGATCAGCCAGAAGCCCCGGCGTGGCGACCGCGCGCGGCGTCTGGATGACCGTTACCTGCTGCTGGAAACCCTGCTCTCGGCCCGTGGCGGCCTATACCTCAGCTACGTCGGCCGCGATCCGCGCAGCAATGCCGAGCTGCCGCCTTCGGTGTTGGTCAGCGAATTGCTGGATGTGGTCGACCTGACGGCTATCGCGCCTTACGCAGAGCACAAAGCCAGCGCTTACATCACCCACCATCATCCACTGCAGCCCTTCGCCCCCGGCAACTTCGCAGGCAACCGGCAGGCCGGCTTTGCCGCGCCCTGGTTCCGCGCGGCGCAGCGCCTAAGCCAGGCGGTGGAGCCGCCGCAGCCCTTTGCCAGCCGCCTTGAAGAGCCGGATGCGGACTGGTTGACCATCGAACCCAGTCAGCTGATCCACTGTTTTAAACACCCGGCGCGCTACCTGCTGGAACAGCGCCTCGGCCTGCGCCTGGCGCAGACAGAAGAAACCCTGGCTGGCGACGAGCCCTTTAGCGTCGAGTGGACCAGCCAGCACGGCCTGCGCCAGCTGGCCTTGCAGGCCATCGAAAACGGCTGGAGCGAGCGCCAGGAGCGCGCCGTGGCCGCCGCCTCCGGCTGGCTGCCTGTGGGCGAGCTGGGTCAGGCGCATTGGGGGCAGATACGCGGGCCGATCCGCGCCTTCGCCCCGACCCTGTTCGACGAACGCCCGGAGGATGCGCCGCAGCCGCTGCTGGTGGACCTGGAACTGGCCGGCGTACGCATCCATGGCTGGTTGGATGGGGTGACCAGCGCCGGCCTGTTCGACTACCGCCTGCGCGACCTGGGGGCCTGGGAGCTCGCGCCGTTCTGGCTGCGTCATCTGCTGCTTAACTGCGCCGCCACGCCTGGTATCAATCGCGACAGCCGACTGCTCTCGCCGAAAAGCGAGTGGCGGCTGGGACCGCTGGCCGATGCCCGAGGGCTGCTGTTGCCCTGGCTGGAGGCGTACAAAAGCGCCCTGTGCGAGCCGCTGCCGTTGTTCGCCAAGTGCAGCCACGGTTTTGCCCGCAAGTGGCGCAACCCTGGGCGCAAGGAGCCGCTTGACGCCGCCCGCAGCGAAGCGCGGGTGATGTGGCAAGGCAATGACTATATGACCGGCGAAGGCCAGGACCCCTGGAATGCCCTGGCCTTCCGTGACCGTGAGCCGCTGGATGAACGCTTTGAAGCGCTGGCCGAACAGCTTTACGGCCCAGCGCTGGATGCCCTGCAAGGCAGTGACGAGGACGAAGCATGAGCAGCGCCAGCCTGAACCTGCTGCAAGACAGCTTCACCGGCCGCTCGCTGATCGAGGCCAGCGCCGGCACCGGCAAGACCTGGACCCTGACCGCGTTGTACGCGCGTCTGTTGCTGGAGAAGCAGCTCAGCGTCAGCCAGATTCTGGTGGTGACCTTTACCACTGCCGCCACTGCCGAGCTGCGCGAGCGTATCCGCAAGCGCCTGGCCGAGTTGCTGGTGGTGTATGAACAGGGGCCGGGCGACGACGCCTTGCTCAACGACCTGCACGCCCAGTACCCGGATGCCGCCAGCCATCGGCGCTTGCTGCTGGCGGTGCATGGCTTCGATGAGGCGGCGATCTTCACCATCCACGGCTTCTGCCAGCGCGCCCTGCAGGACGCCGCGTTCGAAGCGGGGGGCGATTTCGATAACGAGCTGACCCAGGACGACCGCGAGATTATCGACGCCCTGCTCGCCGACCTGTGGCGCCACGAGCTGGCCAGCGCCGAGCCGGAATGGGCGGCCTTTCTGGTGCAGCAGAAGATCACCCCGCAGGTTCTGCGCCAGCGTTTGCGCAATCACTTGGGCAAGCCCTATCTGCGTATCGAGCCACAGCCCGGTGCCAGCAGCGAGATGGGCGCCCTGCGCGCCGCCTGGCAACAGGCGCAGCGGCTCTGGCTGAGTGAAAGTGGTGCCTGGCTGGCGCAGCTCAAAGCCTTCGACGGCTTTAAGAGCAATATGTGCAACCCGGCCAAGCTGGGCGTCTGGCAGGCCGAGCTGGACGGTTATTTCAGCGATGCCGCCGCGTTGTTCAGCAAAACCGAAGCACACCGCCGGTTGGCCCGCGAAGGGCTGAACAAGGCCAGCAAAAAGGGCTGCGAAGCCCCGGCCAATCCGCTGGCCGCTTCGCTACAGGAACTTTGCGATGCCCTCGATGCGGCGCAACCCGAAGCCGAGCAACGCCTGATCGATCTGCAGGTGCGTTTGATCCATCAGCTCAACGAGCAACTGCCCGCGTGCAAGGCGGCGCAACGCTTGCTGGCCTTCGATGACCTGCTCAACAAACTGCAGCAGGCCTTGCAGGGTGAGGGCGGCGAGCACCTGGCAAGCACCCTGCGCACACAGTATCCGGTGGCGCTGATCGACGAGTTTCAGGACACCGACCCGGTGCAGTACCGGGTGTTTCATCGTATCTATCAAGACGCTGGCGATCTGTGTTTTGTCGGCGACCCCAAGCAGGCCATCTACGCCTTCCGTGGCGCGGATCTGGCCACGTATTTAAAAGCCCGCAGCGAAGCCGCGCGGCAATACAGCCTGGCCACCAACCACCGCTCCACCCCCGAGCTGATCGCCGCACTGAATCAGCTGTTCGACCGGCCCATGCCCTTTGCCGAGCCGGGCCTGGCCTATCAGCAGGTCGGGGCCAGCAGCAAGGCGCGGGCGCAGTTGGTGTTGCCGCGTGTTGAGGATGAAACCGACGCGCCGCTGGCGCTGGTCTGGCTGGATAACGATTACCTGGGCAAGGGCGAGGCCGGCGTGCTGGTGGCACAGGATACGGCGCGGCGCATCGCGGCGGTGCTAAGCGCCAGCAGCCGTGGCGAGGCGTATTTTGAGCAAGACGGCACGCGCACCCCGCTTAAAGGCGGGGATATCGCCGTGCTGGTCGCCAGTCACCGTCAGGCTGGCGAAGTGGCTGCCGAGCTGGCCGCCCGTGGCGTGCCCAGCGTGCGCCGCGGCAAGGAGAACGTCTGGCACAGCGAAGAGGCCAATGAGCTGTCCGCTGTGCTGGCCGCTTACGCCGAGCCGGGCCGCGAGGGTGCGTTGCGTTATGCCCTGGCCAGCCGCCTGCTGGGTCGCAGCGCTGCCGATCTGGCCGCCTGCAGCGAGGATGCCCAAGCCTGGGACCGCGAGCGCGAAGCCGCCGAGCGCTACCACCAACTCTGGCAACAACAAGGTTTTATGCGCGCCTTCCGCGCCTGGCTGGATGAGCAACAGGTGGCCCAGCGGCTGCTGGCGCTGGTCGATGGCGAGCGCCGTCTGACCAACCTGCTGCACCTGGCCGAACTGCTGCAAACCGAAAGCCTGCAACGCCCCGGCCTGGAGCAGCTACTCGCCTGGTTCAACGCCCAGCGCAGCGCCGAGGCCCATGGCGAAGACGCCTTGCTGCGTTTGGAAAGCGATGCCGAGCGGGTGCAGATCGTCACCATCCACACCTCCAAGGGCCTGGAATACCCCCTGGTGTTCTGCCCCTATCTGTGGGACGGCGCGCTGCTGCGTCAGCACGAGGACATCTCTTGTCACTCCGACGATGGCACGCCGCTGCTGGACCTAGGCAGCGAGCAGCTCGACACACACCGCGAACGCGCTCGTCATGAGCGTTTCGCCGAGAAACTGCGCCTGACCTACGTCGCCCTGACCCGCGCCCGCGACCGCCTGTGGCTGCACTGGGGCCCGGTGGACTGCAAACCAAAGACCGATGGATCGCTCAAACCCGAGGGCCTGCATAGCAGCGCCCTGGCCTGGCTGCTGCACGGCCGCGCATTGCCCGGTGAGGATGCCATGGCCGAACTGGCCGGCCACCTGCAAAACCTGAGTCCGCAGGGGCTGCGGGCCGAAATCGAGCAGCTGGTCGCCAGCAGCCAGGGTCAGATGACCCTCCAGCCCCTGCGTGCAACCGAGGCCAGCGCCGCCGGCGAGCAACGCGCCCCGGCGCCGCAGCAACTCGCCACATTGCAGCGCAGCCTGCACAGCGCCTGGCGTATCGGCAGCTTTTCGGGCCTTGCGGCCGGCATGCATATGGAGGCCCCGGACCGCGACGGCCTGGTGCTGCCGGATGCCAGCGAGCCGGGCACGGGCTTTTTCGCCTTCCCCCGTGGCGCCCGGGCCGGCACCTGCCTGCACGCCATCCTGGAAGACTGGGCACGGGGCAAGGCGCCGCTAAATGAGCTGATCGAACCGGGGCTGAGCGGCCACGGCATTAGCAGCGACTGGCAAGCGATCGCCCAGCAGCAGCTGCAACAGGTGCTGGATACCGATCTGGATGGCCAGGGCCTGACATTGGCTGCGCTCAATCCGGCGCGGCGCCTGCCGGAGCTGGGCTTTACCTTCCCCCTGGCCGGGCTGGATGTGCAGCGCCTGCGCGCCATTCTCTGCGACCCGGCCCATGGCCTGGCGGCACCGATGCGCGAGGCGGCGGCGCGACTGGAGTTCGACAGCCTCAAGGGTTTTCTCAAGGGCTTTATCGACCTGACCTTCGAACACGACGGCCGCTGGTATATCGCCGACTACAAGTCCAACTGGCTTGGCCCGGACGCCAGCTACTACGGCGGTGAACGCCTGCTACAGGCCCTGGCCGCCGAGCACTACTACCTGCAATACCTGATCTACCTGGTGGCGCTGCGGCGCTTTCTGCGTCAGCGCCTGGACGACTTCCAGAATGAGCAGCTGGGCGGCGCCTACTACCTGTTTCTGCGCGGCATGCCGGAGGCCGGTGTGTACTTCTCGCGGCCCGGCGATGGCCTGCTGGATGCGCTGGATAACCTGTTTGCGGAGGGGCGCTGATGTTGTTGGGTGATCCGGCGGGGATATGTTGCGTTGGGTGGATGACGCTGTTTTCATCCACCACGGCTAACGGTGGATGGGTGAAGCGTCATCCACCCTACGGGAGTGGACTATGACGCTTGCCGATCTACCCCTCGGCCCATTGGAACGTGCCCTGGTCGCCAGCCTGCAGCGTCTCGACCCGCAGGCGTCGCCTGTGGTCTTGGCCTCGGCGGCGCTGCTGTGCATGGCGCTGGACAAGGGCGATGTGTGCCTGCCGTTGGCGCGCCTGGCCGGGCAGCGGCCCTGGCCGGAACATGCCTTCAATCTGCCGAAACTAGCGGACTGGCAGGCGCAGTTGCAGGTGTCGCCGTTGGTCGGTGCTGAGGGGGCTTTCAAACCGCTGATCCTCGCGCACGGCCGCCTCTATCTCGCGCGCTACCAGGCCTACGAGCGTCAGCTGGCCGAACAGTTGCTGCAGCGCGCCGCCGACCGCCCCGAGGTGGATGAAGCCCAGCTTAGTGAAAGCCTGACCCGACTATTTGCCTTTAACCAACAGCAACCCGACTGGCAGCGCCTGGCCGCCGCGCAAGCGGTGCGGCGCAAGTTGGCGGTGATCTCCGGCGGGCCCGGTACGGGCAAGACCACCACCGTGGTGCGCCTGCTGGCTGCATTGCTTGAGCAGCCCGGCTGCGAGCATCTGGCCATCGGCCTGGCCGCGCCTACGGGCAAGGCCGCAGCGCGAATGGCTGAAGCGATCCGTAATGCCAAGGCCGAATTGCCGGTCAGCGAGACGATCAAGGCGGCGCTGCCCGATGAGGCACGCACCCTGCACCGTCTGCTCGGCAACCGCGGCGACAGCCCGCAGGTGCGTCATCACGCGGCCAACCCGCTGGCACTGGATGTGCTGGTGGTGGACGAAGCGTCGATGGTCGATCTGGCGCTGATGGCCAAGCTGCTCGACGCCCTGCCGCCGACGGCGCGGCTGATTCTGCTCGGTGACAAGGACCAGCTGTGCGCCGTGGAAGCCGGGGCGGTATTCGCCGAACTCTGCGAGGGCCGTGGCTTCGACGCTCAGGCTGCTGGTGAGCTGCAACGCATCACCGGCCAGCAAGTGCCGGTCAGCCAGCCGACTTCGCAACTGGGCGATGCCGTGGTGCTGCTGACCCACAGCCACCGTTTTGCCGGCGACAGCGGCATTGGTGAACTGGCGCGGCGGATCAATGGCGGCGATGTCGCTGGAACCTTGGGCCTGCTCAAGGAAGATCGCCACGACCTGGCCTGGAATGCCGCGCCGACGCCCAACGAGCTGCTGGAGCGCCTGGATCAGGGCTATGCGCCTTATGTGACAGCCGCCAAAAGCGCCGATCCGGCGGCAGCCTTCGCCGCGTTCAATACCTTCCGCGCCCTCTGCGCCCAGCGCGAAGGTGCCTGGGGCGTGGCCGGCATCAACGAAGCCCTGGAGGCGCGGATCAAGCGCCGCAGCCAGGTGCCTGTGCGCGAGCGCTGGTATATCGGCCGGCCGGTGATGGTGCGGCAGAACGACTACGCACTCGGTCTGTTCAATGGCGATATCGGCATCTGTCTGCACACCGAGTACGGCCTGCGCGTGTTCTTTGAAGGCGAGGACGGTTACCGCCCCTTCGCCCCGGCGCGCCTGCCCAGCCACGACAGCGCCTTCGCCATGACCGTGCATAAGAGCCAGGGCTCGGAATTTGCCGAAGTGCTGCTGGTGCTGCCCGAACAACCCAGCCCATTGCTGACGCGCAGCCTGTTCTACACAGGCATCACCCGGGCCAAACACAAGGTGGAAATCTGGGCATTGCCGCCACGCTTAAGCGAAGCCGTGGCCACCCGTGCCGAGCGGGCGGCGGGTTTGGCTGAGCGCCTGGCCCAGGCGACCGCGCCCCTGAGCCGGGCAGCACACGCGGACCTAACGCAATTGGGGCTGTTCGATTAAAACTGCACAGCACCCAGGTGCCAGCATCTACACTGCAGCACAGCCCCAGTGACTCAGGCGCCATGGAGATTGGCCCGTGCGTCTTCCATCGATCCTCTTGCTTACCCTGCTGTGCCTGCCGCTCCAGGCGGCCAGCCTGCGCCTGGTTACCGGCGATGATTACGCACCTTTTACCGGGCAAGACCTGCCCGGTGGCGGCATGCTGACCCAGGTGGTTGAGGCCGCTCTGCAGGCGCAGAGTCGGCCCTACAACATGCATTGGCGCCCCTGGAATCGTGGCTATCTGAAAACTCTGCAGGGTGAGTTCGACGCCACCTTTCCCTATATCAAGACCCCACAGCGCGAGCAGGTTTACCTTTATTCCGCGCCCCTGTTTATTGCCGAGCAACATATCTTCAGCCGCGCCGATGACCCCATAGAAATTGACGATCCAGCCAGCCTGCAGGGACGGCGCCTCTGTTATCCCCTGGGCTGGGCGCCACCCAAGGTGCTGCAGGACATGCTCGACCAGGGCCTGTTGACCCGCCACTCACCGACAGGACTCAAGGAGTGTGTGCGCCTGCTGTTGCTGGGGCGCGATGATTTCTTTATTTCCGATCGACGCCTGGGAGATGCCGCGCTGCGCCTGGCCGCGGTGGACACGAGCCGTTTGCGGCGCTCCGAGCGTGCCATCAGCAACAGCACCCTGCACCTGATCGTACCGCGCAGCCACCCGTACGGGCCGCAGCTGATCGAAACCTTTGACCACGGGCTGCGCGCCCTGCAGGACAGTGGGCGCTACCAGCGGCTGATTGATGAGTACCTGCAGAGCATGGACACCGCTTCAGCCGAGCCACCTCAGTAGCAGGGGCAGGCTGACGGCCGCCAATAGTGTCTGCAGGGTGATGATGCCGGCCATCAGCTGACTGTCGCCGCCTAACTGACGAGTCAGCACATAGGCAGTGGGGGCCGTGGGCAAGGCAAAGAACAGCACCAGCACGCTGCTTTCCAGAGCCGGCAATTGCAGAGCGTGGGCGACCAACCCGGCCAGCAGCGGCATGCCCAGCAGGCGTATGGCACTGCTGATACCCAGGGCCGATACCTCGCCGCGCAACTGTTCTGGTTTGAGTGCAGCACCCACGCACAGCAGCCCCAGGGGCAGGCTGGCAGCGGCCAGCAGAGCGAGCAGGCGATCCGTGCCACCCGGCAAGCCCAGGCCGCAGAGGTTGACCAGCGCGCCTGCCAGGCAGGCCAGAATCAAGGGATTCTTGATGATCGGCAGCAGCAGGCTGCGCGCGCTGACCCCACGCTCGGCGGTCAGGGACCAGACCGACAGCAGGTTGACCGCCGGCACCATCAGCGCCAGCAACAGCGCGGCCAGCCCCAGGCCCGGCGCCCCATACAGACTGCCCACCGCCGCCAGGCCCAGGTAGGTATTGAAACGCAGGGTGCCCTGGGTAAAGGCGCCAAAACGCCCCGCCGGCCAACCGCACATACGGCGCACCAGCAGCAGGGCCAGCCAGGCCAGCCCCAGACCCAGGCCAACCGCCAGGGCCAGGCGCGGCAGGGCCGGGTTGTCCAGCGGCGCCATGGCCAGGCTGCTGAACAGCAGCGCGGGGAACAGGACAAAGTAGTTGAGCCGCTCGGCCCCCGGCCAGAAAGCCTCGCTGGGAAAATCGGCGCGGCGCAACAGATAGCCGGCCACGATCAAGGCAAACAGTGGCCACAGGGCCAGTAACAACTCCAGCATGGCAATTTCCGCCCAGAGATCAGCGCCTATCTTGGGCAGCACAGGTTGACGACGCAAGGCTGGCAACCGGTTAGGGTCTGTTGCCGTTTCATCGCGAGCCGCGTTGCCGCGAGAAATGGCCCCCGGTTAGGCGCAGGACGCGGGTAATGGTTATTCCCTTGCCAAGTCATGCAACAACAGCGGGGGCCATTTCCCGCGCAACCCGAGGGGCCGGGCTAGTTTTTGCGCGATACTGCGTTTCTCGACACTCATTTGGAACAACCAAACTTCGTGTCTCGTGCCTTGCCTCGCGCAAAAACTGGCTCCGGCGCGGCCGTGAATGAAATGGCAACAGACCCTAGGCTGGGGAAATCTCAGGAGGACCGGTTATGCATCCAGTTCATAGTGGTGGCTGTCACTGTGGCCAGCTGCGCTACCAGTTCGGCGCACCACTGAGCGATATTGCCCACTGCCACTGCAGCGACTGCCGGCGCACTACCGGTGGCATTCTCACCACCTGGCTCACCGTGCCCCTGGCCAGCTTTCAGTGGCTGAGCGGCACGCCGCACAGCTATGCCTCGACCGCCACCTGCCTGCGCAGCTTCTGCCCCAACTGCGGCGCCCAGCTGACCCTGTTCAGCCAGCTCAGTCCGCACAGCCTGGATATCAGCGTGGCGACGCTCGACCATCCCGAGCAGGCCCCGGCCGATCGGCATATCTGGGTGCAGAGACGCCTGTCCTGGCTGCAGGTGGACCCGCAGCTGCCCGAGGAGGCGCAGGAGCAGATTCTGTAATGGGCATGCCCTAGGCTTTGTACGAGAAGTCGTCGAGCGCAGGCACTTTTCCTATAGAACCTAGGGTAACTGCACGCCGCCTGCGGCCTTGTGCAACGTCCGTAGATGCGCGCCCAGCTGCTGCAGATTGGCTTCGACGGCATCCAGTTCGACCAGGCGCGCCGGTTGCAGCAGTTCGCGCACTTCCTGATCGAGTTCGTCGCTAAGCCGGCGCAGCTGCTGTTGCCGCTCTCCACTGGCACGTTCCAGGCTGCGCCATTCACCGGGCTGGGGCAGACCGTAACCCCCATCGAGTAACTCCCCAGGGCGGCTGAGAAAGCCGCTGTTGGCCAGGATCTGCTCCAGGGCCACGCCGGCCCGGCTCAGGCTCGGATCACCCGCCGTGCGTGCGCTCAGGTAACGGCGCTTAAGTTCGTCCTGGGCCAGCAGCAGCTGGCGGCGCAGGGCGGCCTGTTCCAGCAGCAACAGGGCGGCGCTGCTGCGCAGATCGGCCTGGGCGATCCACGGGCGGCGGACGGCGGCGGCCTGATCCAGCCAGTCCTCGACGTTGTGCTGGGCAATGGGCAGGCGTTCGCGCAGCACGCTGAACATGGCCTGGTAACGCTCGCGGAAGGAGTCAAAGCGATAGCCCAGGCGCAGGGCCTCCGCGTCGTCATCCAGCACGGACAGGTCGGCCAGTTCGCGCGTGGCCAGCAGCTGCAGCAGACCATTGGGCAGGATGCTGTCCAGCGCCTGCAGGCGCGGGTGGGCGCTGCCGCTGCGCAACAACTTGAGGGTCTCCACCGCGCAATTGTTGGAGATAAAGTAGTAGTCGCCGTCGTAACTCCAGTGCTGCTCCATAGCGCGGGTGACCAGGTGTTCCAGCTGCGTGCGGGGCAGCTGCAAGGGGACGGAAGTCAGGCTGCGCAGCTCGACCTTGGTGTATTCCTCGATCACCTGTTCCAGCGGCAGGACGAACAGCCGCGACGGGTAGGCGCCGGTCAGGCCGTCCCAGCTGGACAGCTGCACATCGCCGACAAAGGCGCGGTAGGACAAGACCAGATGCTGGTCGAGATCCAGGCGACAATCCGGCCCCCGTGGCCGTCCCGGTTTGCAGATCACCAGGCGCAACATGCTGTGGCCCCAGCGGCTGGCCCAGGCCTCGTTGGCTTCGGCCAGCAGGTAGTCGATGGCATAGACCCGCTCGGGGTCGAGCCGCCCCAGGGGCTGACGGGCAAAGTCGCGACCGGCATTCAGGTAGGCCAGGCCTTCGTCACAGGGCTCCTGCTGCGCCGGCGCCCAGGCGAAGTGCTCACGAAAATAGCGGGCCAGGGACGGGCGGCGGCAGGCATAGCTGGGGTCGAGGAGAAAGTACTCCATATTCACCGCGACAAACTCCAGCGGGCTGCTCAGCTCGTAACGATCCGGACTGCGCGCCACCTGGGCGTTGTCCCGCTCACGCTGGCCGCGGCGGCCGACCTGCTGCGGCCAGCCGGCCAGGTCCAGCAGGCGGGGGTCATCGCTGAGGGTAAAACGTCGGGCATGCTGGCCGCGGCACTTGTCCGGCAAACCGACGGGCCCGAGGTTGTGCATCCGCTGGCGGCAGTGTTGCAGCAGTTGGCGCTCGGTCTTGGGCCAGAGTCGTGCGCGGTCATACAGGTGAGTCAGTTCATGCACCACAGTGGCCAAGAGCTCGCGGCGCACACTGCCGTGGGGCCGACCGCTGGGTTGCGCCGCGCCCTGCTCCAGGCTCGCCAGCAAGCCGGCATTGAGCTCGATGCGGTCAAGACCGGCGGTGCGTCCATAAGCATCGTGGCGCATGCCGGCCTGCCAACTGACCCGCACCTGGCGATCCAGGCGCTGGATAAAGCTGGGCGGCAGGCTGGCCAGGGCCTCGTCCAGCAATTGCTGGCTGGCCTGGCGCTCGGTGGCGGTTAACCCGGCATGCTCCAGCTCAAGGCGCAGAGACGCCTGACTACAGCTGCATACCCAGAGCGCGAAATACAGCCAGGCGGCTGCAGGCCTCACAGCGCCAGAATGGCTTCGGCCAGTTGCAGGTCTGAAGCCTCACGGGCTTCTGTCAGTTCACTGCGCAGCAGGTGCAGGGCCGCTTCCAGCTGCGCGCCGCGAATCTGCCCGGCGCTGGCGACAAAGCTGGCGGCATCATCTCGGGCCTGGATCACGACCTTCATATCGCGAATCGAGGTGGTGGTATCGGAGGTGAAATTAAGGCTGCGATCCAGGGCGCGCACCAGAATATTGCTGGTAGCCACCACGCTTTGCGCCTGGCTGACGCCGCTGAACAGGCTTACGGCCAAGGTCAGGCCGATCAGGGAATTACGCATGGGCTACTCCTCGTGTGCATGCAAACTGCAGCCTTGGATGATAACCCTTGGCTACAGTTCCGCACGCCTCAACAGCGGCATATTCAGAGACTGAGAATGGCCTCGGCCAGCTGCAGATCATCTGCCTGCAGGCGCGGCAGTTGCTGGCGGATATGCTGCAGGGCCGCCTGCAGATGCACCCCGCGAATGGCACCGGCACTGGCGACAAAACTGGCGGCATCATCGCGGGCGGCGAGGACGATCTTGTCATCGCCAAAGGACGAGGAAATATCCGAAGTGCTTTCGCTGCTGGACATCATCCCCGCCACCAGGGAGTCGGTGGTGACGACAAAGCTGGTGGCGGAGGCGGATGTGGCCAGCAGTAGGGTCAAAGGGACGCAGAACACTAATCTTTTCATGTTGTACTCCACACAAGGGCAATGGCATACGCCTGTCAGTGTAGACAGCCCAGGTGTCCCATGGTTGCCGTCAGCGCCAGAACGGCTTGGCCAGCTCGGCTTGGCGCTGCGCCTCGGTGATTCCGGCATCGGCTAACAGGCGGGCGTCCAGGCTGGCCAGTTGCCGGCGCGTACGCCAGTTGCGGCGCCAGTCGAGTAAACGGGCAATACCGCGCAGCCATAGCGAAGCACGGGCGGGGAAGGGTGGGCACTCTGCCTGCTTGAGCGTACGTTCCATGCTGCTCTCCTGACCTGAAAGGGAGGTGGCAGCTTATGGTGCAGGCTAGGTCGGCAACTGGGCAGAGACAGCGCGGCACAATTGTTATGGCTCAGTCAGGATCAACCGGAAACTGTACTGCTTATGAATCCCCGGACTGTTGCGGCCCTGCAGGGGTGACAGGTCGAAGAACGGCTGACCGCAGATAAAAAGAAAGCCCCGACGCGACTGGCACGTGGAGCTTTCAAAAGTCCCAACTTGGGAGGAGCAGAAATCGGTGTCCGGGGCTGATCAGCGCCAGAAGGGCTTGCGCAGTTCGGCCTGGCGCTGCACTTCGCTGATACCGGCATCGGCCAGCAGGCGGGCGTCCAGGCGCGCCAGTTGGCGGCGGCTGACGATGCGGCGCTGCCACAGGCTGAGGGTCGCGAGAATACGCAGCGGCAGGGCGCCGGCAGAGGCGTGGCTGTGATCGAAAAACAGGTCGGAACTGAGGGTACGTTCCATGGTGGTCATCCTTCCGCTTGTGGCGGGTCAGTGGTGTGTTGCGATGGGTAAATTATTGCCGTTGCCCCCATTGCGCTGTAGCCACAGCTGAATGAAATTGCAGCACAAATAGATAGTTTGCTTTGTAACTGTTTTGCCGGTTTTTACCTCAGCTGTATTGGCCATAAGTGCTTTGACCTGACCATATTGAATGAGCAGATAAATTCACTGGCTACTAGCACTAAATGCAGTGACTTTATATAGGTACAGTTGCAGATTGCACTTATGTGACAGCTGACCTGTTTTTCAGCTTAAGCCCTGGAACAAGTACTTTTCCTGACCAAATGGACAGCAAGTGGCGGACAGAAGCGCCGCCTGATGAGCGCCCATAAAAAATGCCGCTCACCGGGCAGGTGAGCGGCATTCTGGGGTCAGACTGGACAGGCAGGCGTTATTCCACCGCCTTGACCATATCCTCGATGACCTTCTTCGCGTCGCCGAAGACCATCATGGTCTTGTCCATATAGAACAGCTCGTTGTCTAGACCGGCATAGCCGCTGGCCATGGAGCGCTTGTTGACGATCACGGTCTTGGCCTTGTAGGCCTCCAGGATCGGCATACCGGCGATCGGCGACTTCGGATCGTTCTTCGCCGCCGGGTTGACCACGTCGTTGGCGCCGAGCACCAGCACCACGTCGGCCTGGCCGAACTCGGAGTTGATGTCTTCCATCTCGAACACCTGCTCGTAAGGCACTTCAGCCTCGGCCAGCAGCACGTTCATATGGCCCGGCATGCGGCCGGCAACCGGGTGGATCGCATACTTCACGGTCACGCCACGGTGGGTCAGCTTCTCGGCCAGCTCCATCAGCGCGTGCTGGGCACGGGCCACCGCCAGGCCGTAACCCGGGACGATGATCACGGTGTCGGCGTTGGTCAGCAGGAAGGCGGCGTCGTCGCTGGAGCCGGACTTCACCGGGCGGGCTTCCTGAGCACCGGCCGGGCCAGCCGCTTCAGCATCGCCGCCAAAGCCACCGAGGATCACGTTGAAGAACGAGCGGTTCATCGCCTTGCACATGATGTAGGAGAGGATCGCGCCCGAGGAACCCACCAGGGAACCGGCAATGATCAGCATCGAGTTGTTCAGCGAGAAGCCGATACCGGCCGCCGCCCAGCCCGAGTAGCTGTTGAGCATCGACACCACCACCGGCATATCGGCGCCGCCGATCGGAATGATGATCAGCACGCCAATCACGAAGGCCAGGGCCAGCAGAATGGCGAAGGCGGTCACGTCACCGGTAAAGGTGTAGGCCAGGCCCAGGCCGAGAATCGCCAGGCCGATGGCCAGGTTGACCCAGTGCTGGCCCTTGAACTGTACCGGTGCGCCCTGGAACAGGCGGAACTTGTACTTGCCCGACAGCTTGCCGAAGGCGATCACCGAACCGGAGAAGGTGATGGCGCCGATGGCCGCGCCGAGGAACAGCTCCAGACGGTTACCGGCCGGGATCGGGTCGGCCATGCTGGCCACGATACCGAGCGATTGCGGCTCAACCACAGCGGCAATGGCAATAAACACCGCCGCCAGGCCGATCATGCTGTGCATGAAAGCCACCAGCTCGGGCATCTTGGTCATTTCCACGCGCTTGGCCATGATGGTGCCAACAGTGCCGCCCACCAGCAGACCCACCAGCACATAGCCGATGCCCGTGGTGGCAATCTCGGCACCCAGCTTGTAGACCAGGCCAACGGTGGTCAGCACGGCAATGCCCATGCCGATCATGCCGAACAGGTTGCCGCGACGCGAAGTAGTCGGGTGCGACAGGCCCTTGAGCGCCTGGATAAAGCACACCGAGGCGACGAGGTAGAGAACAGTGATCAGATTCATGCTCATGGTCAGTGCTTCTCCACAGCCGCTTTCGGCGCTTTCTTCTTGAACATTTCCAGCATGCGCCGGGTGACCAGGAAGCCACCGAACACGTTGACCGCGGCCAATGCCACGGCCAGGGTGCCCATGGCCTTGCCCAGGGGGGTCACGGTCAGGGCGGCGGCCAGCATGGCGCCGACGATAACAATGGCGGAGATGGCGTTGGTCACCGCCATCAGCGGGGTGTGCAGGGCCGGGGTGACGTTCCACACAACGTGGTAACCCACATAGATGGCCAGCACGAAGATGATCAGGTTGTAGATGCCGTCGGAAATCATATCCATCGGTAGTGCTCCCCTTAGCCGTTCTTGCGCACGACTTCGCCGGCATTGCACATCAGGCAGGCCGCGACGATGTCGTCTTCGAGATTGAGGTGGAACTTGCCTTCGCCGTCGATGACCAGCTTGAGGAAGTCCAGCAGGTTGCGCGCATACAGGGCCGAAGCGTCCGCCGGCACCAAAGCCGCCAGGTTGCTGTGGCCGACGATGGTCACGCCGTGCTTGACCACCACCTGCTCGGCGACCGTCAGCGGGCAGTTGCCGCCCTGGGCCGCGGCCAGGTCGATGACCACCGAACCGGGCTTCATTTCAGCCACTGTGCTCTCATGGAGAAGTGTCGGTGCCTTACGACCCGGAATGAGGGCAGTCGTAATGACAATATCGGCCTGCTTGGCGCGCTCATGCACCGCCTTGGCCTGGCGCTCCATCCACGACGCCGGCATCGGCCGGGCATAGCCACCCACGCCCTGGGCGCATTCGCGTTCCTCATCGGTCTCGAAGGGTACGTCGACGAACTTGGCGCCGAGGGACTCGATCTGCTCCTTCACCGCCGGGCGCACGTCGGAGGCTTCGATCACCGCACCCAGGCGCTTGGCCGTGGCGATGGCCTGCAGGCCGGCGACACCGGCGCCGAGGATCAGCACGCGGGCAGCCTTCACGGTACCGGCGGCGGTCATCAGCATGGGCATAAAGCGCGGGTAGTGGTTGGCCGCCAGCATCACCGCCTTGTAGCCGGCGATATTGGCCTGGGAGCTCAGCACGTCCAGGCTCTGCGCGCGGGAGGTGCGCGGCGCGGCCTCCAGGGCGAAGGCGGTGATACCACGGGCATTGAGACGGGCGATGGTGTCGTTGCAGAAGGGGTTGAGCATCCCCACCAGCACGCTGCCTGCACGCATGTGGGCCAGCTCGACCTCGGAAGGCGCCAGCACTTTCAACACCAGATCGGCGCCAAAGGCCGCTGCATCATTGCCAATGACCGCCCCCACGGCTGCATAGGCACTGTCCGGGATGCTGGCGCTGACGCCGGCACCACTTTGCACCGTGACCTGATGGCCTTGGCCGATCAGTTTCTTGACGGTTTCCGGCGTCGCGGCCACCCGCGTTTCGCCGGCATGAGTTTCGAGAGGAACACCGATGTGCACTTCAATTCTCCTGCGTGATCTTTTTGGTGAACCGGCGCACTGCGGATGGCACGCGGGCATAGGGAGGATCAGCACAAATCCGGCGCAAGACACCGGGGCGCGGCATTTTGCAGAGGAAGTTCCAAGCCTTCAAGGCGTTATGGAGTAAAACCTGGCAGCAACTACAAGACACTTTTCGACTGACCATTCACCTAAAAGCGTCCAGGCCATATAGCGCAAGCCTTTCAGGGCAAATCAGTCCATCTTGACCGGGGTTTTCCATTGCCAGCGCAAATGCAGCGCCATTAGAAGGATCGGGCTTGTCTGACAAGCATAGCCAAGCCTCTGAATTCGGCCGCTTGACCCGCGTGAGCGTGCAATAAATTCAACAGCCAGGGGTTTCAGAACCGTACCGGGAAAGTAGCTTGGCACAATGCTGACTACGGGGTCAAAAATAGCGCCGGGAGGCGCATTTCAGAGCCGCGCCACCGGATGCAGAGCCAATCGCCCCCCTGCCGCCCAGGGCAGCGCCGCTGTTGGCTATTTCAAACCCTGATCCCGTGCATAGGCGCCCGCCTCGGCCACCAGCCAGTCACGCAGGGCCAGCAGGGCGGCCGATTCCAGCTTGCGCTCGGGAATGATCAGGTAATAGGCCTTGTCACTGGGCTGGTTGTAGCGCGAGGCCAGAACCAGGCGGCCTTCCTCCAGCTCGCGGCGGATCAGAAAGGGGGGAATCAGGGCAATGCCCATTTCATGCATGGCCGCCTGGGCCAGCATGGAGAACAACTCGTAACGCGGCCCACTCATATCCCGGGCGATGCTCAAGCCCTGGGCGTTGAACCACTGGCGCCAGGCATAGGGCCGGGTGCTCTGCTGCAGCAACGGCAGGGCGGCGATCTGCTCGGCGCTGAGCTCGCTGGCACCCCCGAGCAGCGCCGGGCTGCAGACGGGCACGGGATTCTCGCGCATCAACAGATGGGAGCGGGTACCGGACCAGTCGCCATCGCCGAAGTACACCGCGGCATCGAACTCGGTGTCGGCGAACAGAAAGGGCCGGGTGCGGTTGGTCAGGTTGACCGTGACCTCCGGGTGCAGGCGCTGGAAGTCCTTCAGCCGCGGCAGCAACCACTGGGTACCGAAGGTCGGCACCACCGCCAGCTCCAGGTTCTGCACGCCCTGCTGCCCCATCACCGCCAGGGTGTCGCGCTCCACCGCATCCAGCTGCGCCGCCACCCGCCGGGCATAGGACAGCCCGGCCTCGGTCAGCTTGACCCCGCGTCGTGAGCGGCGGAACAGCTCGACATTGAGGAACTCCTCCAGCCCGGCGATCTGCCTGCAGATGGCACTCTGGGTCAGGCTCAGCTCCTCGGCGGCCTTGGTAAAGCTCTGGTGCCGGGCCGCCGACTCGAAGGCGACCAGGGCCGCGGTGCTGGGGATCTTGCGACGCATCTATGCAGGTGCCTCACTATAGAGTGCAGAAAAAGGGCAAATGACCGGTTTCGGAGTGATCAAAACGCACAATAGCATGCAAAATCCTCGTTTGCCTGGGCGCCATCCAGGGCCTAGGCTCAATCTCACTGCACCGTGCCCGCGGCCCTTTGCCGCCCCGCACAGCCCCTAACTGACTGCATTCGAGGTTTTCACCATGGCCAAGGCAAGCTTCAACTGGATCGACCCGCTGCTGCTCGACCAGCAACTGACCGAAGAAGAGCGCATGGTGCGCGACAGCGCCGCCCAGTTCGCCGCCGACAAGCTGGCCCCGCGCGTGCTGGAAGCCTTCCGCCATGAACAGACCGACCCGGCGATCTTCCGTGAAATGGGCGAAACCGGCCTGCTCGGCGCCACCATCCCCGAAGCCTACGGCGGCAGCGGCCTGAACAACGTGTGCTACGGCCTGATCGCCCGTGAGGTGGAGCGTGTCGACTCCGGCTACCGCTCGATGATGAGCGTGCAGTCGTCGCTGGTGATGGTGCCGATCTTCGAATTCGGCAATGAAGCCACCAAGCAGAAGTACCTGCCCAAGCTTGCCAGCGGCGAATATATCGGCTGCTTCGGCCTGACCGAGCCGAACCACGGCTCCGACCCGGGCAGCATGATCACCCGGGCCAAGAAGGTCGACGGCGGCTACCGCCTGACCGGCGCCAAGATGTGGATCACCAACAGCCCGATCGCCGATGTGTTCGTGGTCTGGGCCAAGGATGATGCCGGCGAGATCCGCGGCTTCGTCCTGGAGAAGGGCTGGGAAGGTCTGAGCGCCCCGGCCATCCACGGCAAGGTCGGCCTGCGCGCCTCGATCACCGGGGAAATCGTCATGGACAACGTGTTCTGCCCCGAAGAGAACGCCTTCCCCGAGGTGCGCGGCCTGCGCGGCCCCTTCACCTGCCTGAACTCCGCCCGCTACGGCATCAGCTGGGGCGCCATCGGCGCCGCCGAGTTCTGCTGGCACACCGCCCGCCAGTACACCCTGGACCGCAAGCAGTTCGGTCGCCCCCTGGCGCAGACCCAGCTGGTACAGAAGAAACTGGCCGACATGCAGACCGAAATCACCCTGGCCCTGCAGGGCTGCCTGCGCCTGGGTCGGATGAAGGACGAAGGCACCGCCGCGGTGGAAATCACCTCGATCATGAAGCGCAACAGCTGTGGCAAGGCCCTGGACATCGCCCGCCTGGCCCGCGACATGCTCGGCGGCAATGGCATCAGCGACGAATTCGGCGTGGCCCGTCACCTGGTCAACCTGGAAGTGGTCAACACCTATGAAGGCACCCACGACGTCCACGCGCTGATCCTCGGCCGCGCGCAGACCGGCCTGCAGGCGTTCTTCTAACGCCTGCCCTGCGCCGCACGCTTTCTCCCCTCGCCCATTTATGGGAGAGGGGCCGGGGGAGAGGGCTGCGGCTGAATGCGATCACGCACCCTCTCCCTAACCCTCTCCCGCAAGCGGAAGAGGGAACCTGTTCGTGAGGTTCTTATGCCCGGCGCCCTCTCGCATATCCGCGTACTCGACCTGTCCCGCGTACTCGCTGGGCCCTGGGCCGGGCAGATTCTTGGCGACCTCGGTGCCGAGGTGATCAAGGTGGAGCGCCCGGGCACGGGCGACGACACCCGTCACTGGGGCCCGCCCTATGTGAAGGACGCCGACGGCCAGGATTCGCGCGAAGCGGCCTACTTCCAGAGCGCCAACCGCAACAAGCAGTCCGTGACCCTGGACTTCACCCAGGCCGAAGGCCAGCGCCTGGTGCGCGAGCTGGTGAAGAACTGCGACGTGCTGCTGGAGAACTTCAAGGTCGGCGGCCTGGCTGCCTACGGCCTCGACTACGAATCGCTGAAAGCCATCAACCCACGGCTGATCTACTGCTCCATCACCGGCTTCGGGCAGAACGGGCCCTACGCCAAGCGGGCAGGCTATGACTTTATGATCCAGGGCCTGGGCGGGCTGATGAGCCTCACCGGGCGCCCGGAAGGCGAGGAGGGCGCCGGCCCCATGAAGGTCGGCGTCGCCCTCACCGATATCCTCACCGGCCTGTATGCCACGGTCGGCGTGCTGGCCGCGCTGAACCAGCGCGAGCAGTCCGGTATTGGCCAATATATCGACGTGGCCCTGCTCGACGTGCAGATCGCCTGCCTGGCCAACCAGGCCATGAACTACCTGACCACAGGAGTCGCGCCCAAGCGCCTGGGCAATGCCCACCCCAATATCGTACCCTACCAGGATTTCCCCTCGGCCGATGGCGACTTCATCATCGCCGTGGGCAACGACGGACAGTTCCGCAAGCTGTGCGAGGTTGCAGGCTGTGCGGCCTTGGCCGATGACCCGCGTTTTACCAGCAACAAGGCGCGGGTCGAACACCGCGCCGAGCTGATCCCCCTGCTGCGCCAGGCCACGGTGTTCAAGACCACCGCCGAATGGATCGCCCAGCTGGAGGCGGCCGGCGTACCCTGCGGACCGATCAACGACCTGGCCCAGGTGTTCAATGACCCCCAGGTCCAGGCCCGCGGCCTGCGCATCGACCTGCCCAACGGCCTGGGCAGCAGCACCCCCCAGGTGGCCAGCCCGCTGCGCCTGTCAGAAACCCCGGTGGAGTACCGTAACGCCCCGCCGCTGCTGGGTGAACATACCGAGCAGGTGCTGAGCCGGCATCTCGGGCTGGACGCGGAGCAGATCGCGGCACTGCGCGCAGCCGGAGTGCTATAGCCAGGGCGCAGGAAAACAGCAGGGTCGAACCTCGGCAGAAACATAAGCCGAGCAGAACAATGTACAAATCATATACAAAGCGACAATCTTGTATAGGATTACCGAAGGGTCTGCTCTTGCAGTGCACGTGCAGCAGCGGACTGTCTTTCAACCCGGTATATCCGAAGGTGCGCAATGAAAAACTGGCTTCTGATTCTCTGCTGCGTATTGCTCAGCAGCTGCAGCAGTGTGTCGATCGAAGATTACGCCCGAGAGCAGCCAACCCTTGATCTGTATGAGTTCTTTGCCGTCCCGGTAGAGGCCTGGGGCATGTTCCAGAACCGCTCCGGCGAGGTGATCAAACGCTTTCACGTCGACATCCGCAGCCATCGCCAGGGCGAGCAGCTGATCCTCGACGAGCGCTTTGCCTACAGTGATGGCAGCACCGAACGCCGGGTCTGGACCCTGACCCCCGATGGCGAAAAGCGTTGGACGGGCACGGCAGACGACGTGGTGGGTGAGGCCCGCGGCGAGGTGGCGGGTAATGCCCTGCACTGGCGCTACCAGCTCAGGCTGCCGGTCGATGGCAGCACCTATGTGGTCAGCTTCGACGACTGGATGTTCCTGATGGATCGCGACACCCTGATCAACCGCGCCAGCATGAGCAAACTGGGCGTCGAGCTGGGTCAGGTCACCCTGTTCTTCCGCCGCCAGCCTGACGCCGAATAGCCCCAATACGCAAAAGCCCCGGGCATCACTGCCCAGGGCTTTTGTCTTGAAACTGGCGCACTCGGCGGGATTCGAACCCACGACCCCTGCCTTCGGAGGGCAGTACTCTATCCAGCTGAGCTACGAGTGCGTTGCGGTGCGCATCATACCCATGTCACCGGCAGGCGTCCATGGCGGCGCCTTGTTCGCAATTCTGCACGAAGGTTAAAAGCCGCTGAAATGGGCCGGGAAGCGATACATGGCAGGCAAATGCGTTAATTTTTTCGAACAGGCTATTGCCCTTTGCCCGGGTTGACCCTAGGATTCGTTTGAGATTTCAAACGCTCTTGCGCCACTCCCAGGATCTGCCACTGACCGACCCGAGAGTATGCGCAGGACTGCATTAATAGCAGAGTCAGGCCACTGCTTGCCAGCGCCGTGACTGTTAACCCCCCGACGCCTGGGTGTCGGATTCGAGGAGACCATCATGCAACTGAAAGACACCCAGCTGCTGCGTCAGCAGGCCTATATCGACGGCGTCTGGCTCGATGCCGACAACGGCCAGACCATCAAGGTCAACAACCCGGCCACCGGCGAGATCATCGGTACCGTGCCCAAGATGGGCAGCGCGGAAACCCGCCGTGCCATCGAGGCCGCCGAGCGCGCCCTGCCGGCCTGGCGTGCGCTGACTGCCAAGGAGCGCGCGGCCAAGCTGCGTCGCTGGTATGAGCTGATGATGGAGCACCAGGACGATCTGGGTCGCCTGATGACCATGGAGCAGGGCAAGCCGCTGGCCGAAGCCAAGGGCGAGATCGCCTACGCCGCCTCCTTTATCGAGTGGTTCGCCGAAGAAGCCAAGCGTGTCTATGGCGATGTGATCCCCGGCCACCAGCCGGACAAGCGCCTGATCGTGATCAAGCAGCCCATTGGCGTGACCGCGGCCATCACCCCGTGGAACTTCCCCAGCGCCATGATCACCCGCAAGGCCGGCCCGGCCCTGGCCGCCGGTTGCACCATGGTGATCAAGCCCGCCTCGCAGACCCCCTTCTCCGCCCTGGCCCTGATGGTCCTGGCCGAGCGTGCCGGCATCCCCAATGGCGTGCTCAGCGTGGTCACCGGTAGCGCCGGCGAAGTCGGCGGCGAGCTGACCAGCAACCCCATCGTGCGCAAGCTCTCCTTCACCGGCTCCACCGAAATCGGTCGCCAGCTGATGGCCGAGTGCGCCAAGGACATCAAGAAGGTGTCCCTGGAGCTGGGCGGCAACGCGCCCTTTATCGTCTTCGACGACGCCGACCTGGACAAGGCAGTGGAAGGCGCGCTGATCTCCAAGTACCGCAACAACGGCCAGACCTGCGTCTGCGCCAACCGCCTGTATGTGCAGGACGGCATCTATGACGCCTTCGCCGAGAAGCTCGCTGCTGCCGTGGCCAAGCTGAAGATCGGCAACGGTCTGGACGAAGGCACCACCACCGGCCCGCTGATCGACGAGAAGGCCATGGCCAAGGTCCAGGAGCATATCGAGGACGCCGTGAGCAAGGGCGCCCGCGTCA
The DNA here is from genome assembly GCF_009763245.1 of Pseudomonas xionganensis. Classification (GTDB taxonomy): domain Bacteria; phylum Pseudomonadota; class Gammaproteobacteria; order Pseudomonadales; family Pseudomonadaceae; genus Aquipseudomonas; species Aquipseudomonas xionganensis. The sequence goes on from NZ_WKJZ01000001.1 coordinate 377,221, forward strand.
TGGCCGGCGGCAAGCCGCACGCCCTGGGCGGCAGCTTCTTCGAGCCGACCATTCTGGTGGACGTGCCGAACAGCGCCGCCGTGGCCAAGGAAGAAACCTTCGGCCCGCTGGCGCCGCTGTTCCGCTTCAAGGACGAGGCCGACGTGATCGCCATGTCCAACGACACCGAGTTCGGCCTGGCCTCCTACTTCTACGCCCGCGACCTGGGCCGTGTATTCCGCGTGGCCGAGGCCCTGGAATACGGCATGGTCGGGGTCAACACCGGGCTGATCTCCAATGAAGTCGCGCCGTTTGGCGGTGTGAAGGCCTCGGGCCTGGGCCGCGAAGGCTCCAAGTACGGCATCGAGGATTACCTGGAAATTAAGTACCTGTGCCTCGGAATCTAAGCCTGGCCTAAATCCGTAGGGTGGAAGAACGCGCAGCGTCTTCCACCACCTGAACAACCTGCACTCCCGACGAGGACAGCATGAGCAAGACCAACGAATCCCTGATGCAACGCCGCAACGCCGCCGTACCCCGCGGCGTCGGCCAGATCCACCCGATCTTTGCCGACAAGGCTGAGAATGCCACCGTCACCGACGTCGAAGGCCGCGAATTTATCGACTTTGCCGGCGGCATCGCCGTGCTCAACACAGGCCACCTGCACCCGAAGATCATCGCTGCCGTGCAGGAGCAGCTGGGCAAGCTGACCCACACCTGCTTCCAGGTGCTGGCCTACGAGCCCTATGTGGAACTGGCCGAGAAGGTGGCGGCACGCGTACCGGGTGACTTTGCCAAGAAGACCCTGCTGGTTACCACCGGCTCGGAAGCGGTGGAAAACGCGGTGAAGATCGCCCGCGCCGCCACCGGCCGCGCCGGGGTGATCGCCTTCACCGGCGGCTACCACGGCCGCACCATGATGACCCTGAGCCTGACCGGCAAGGTCAATCCCTATTCCGCCGGTATGGGCCTGATGCCCGGCGGCGTGTACCGCGCCCAGTACCCCTGTGAACTGCACGGCGTCAGCGTCGATGACGCCATGGCCAGCATCGAGCGCGTGTTCAAGAACGACGCCGAGCCCCGCGATATCGCCGCGATCATCATCGAGCCGGTACAGGGCGAGGGTGGCTTCTATGTCGCGCCTAAAGCCTTCATGCAGCGCCTGCGCGCCCTGTGCGACCAGCACGGCATCCTGCTGATCGCCGACGAAGTACAGACCGGCGCCGGCCGTACCGGCACCTTCTTCGCCATGGAGCAGATGGGTGTGGCCGCCGACCTGACCACCTTCGCCAAGTCCATCGCCGGCGGCTTCCCGGTGGCTGGCGTATGCGGCAAGGCCGAGTATATGGACGCCATCGCCCCGGGTGGCCTGGGCGGCACCTATGCCGGCAGCCCGATCGCCTGCGCCGCGGCTCTGGCGGTGATGGAAGTGTTCGAGGAAGAGAAACTGCTGGACCGCTGCAAGGCGGTCGGCGAGCGCTTGGTCACTGGCCTGAAAGCCATCCAGGCCAAGCACAAGGCCATCGGTGATGTGCGCGCCCTGGGCGCCATGATCGCGGTGGAGCTGTTCGAGAACGGCGACCTGCACAAGCCCAACGCCGCCCTGACCGGCCAGATCGTCGCCAAGGCCCGCGACAAGGGCCTGATCCTGCTGTCCTGCGGTACCTACGGCAACGTGCTGCGCATCCTGGTGCCGCTGACCGCGCCGGACGCCCAGTTGGACCAGGGCCTGGCCATCATTGCCGAGTGTTTCGACGAACTGGCCTAAGCCCCGACCCGTAGGGTGGATGACGCTCTTTTCATCCACCAGATGGCTGTAACGGTGGATGGATAAAGCGCCATCCACTCTGCATATGATTGGCGCCTATGCGCCGAACGAAATGCCCGCGGCTCACCAGGCGGGGCGTTTTGCTTGAGACCCGCGTTGGCGGGTCTTTTTTTGCCTGGCGAAACCCATTTACTGCGCTTTTCTGTCCGACAATTGCAGTGCTCTTGTGCCCTTGCTCCACGTCAAGGACGGGGATTGTCGGACAGTTCAAACTGCGTGGCGAGAAAGCTGACAAAGTGTTCAGCATTTCGTCGGGCAGCGCTGGTTTAACCCATATCGATGGGTAGACTGCGCAGCGTCAACATGGCGTCGCCATTATTTCGCCATCACCTACCCCGAGGTTTACATGGTTTCCCTGGTCAAGGCACCGGATGTGCTGATTGCAGAAGCAGAGGCCTGGACGGTCGATCTCCTGATTCAACTGGTGCGCGATATACGCCCCGACGCCCAGATCACCCGAGTCGAGGATGGCCAGGCGGCCCTGAGCCATTACCGCAAGCGCCGGCCCCAGCTGGTGATCGCCGATGGCGAGCTACCCGGGCTGGACGGCCTGCAGCTACTGCGCCAGTTGCGCCAGCTGGATGGGACGACGCAGCTGCCGTTTATTCTGATCAGCGGGCGCCTGGATGCTGCCAGCGTACGCGCCGCGCGGCCGCTGGCGCCCAGCGCCTATCTGGCCAAACCCTTCAATGCGGAAAAGCTGCGCCAGCGCCTGCATGCCCTGCTCGGCTCGCACGACCCTGCGGCCCAGCCCGTGACCCAGGCGCCTCTGGCCGCCAACCTGGAGCAGTATCTCGATGCCGTGCGCGAAGAGGGTCAGGGCGCGCCGCTGCTGGGCGAGGTGCGCGAGGCGGTCAGCCGCTGTTTGAACGGCGAGGACTATGACCTGCGCCAGCTGGAGCAGATGTTCAGCCGCGAGCCACAGATCACCGCCCGCCTGATCGCCGCCGCCAACAGTGCCGCCCTGCAGCAGGGCGCGCCCTGCCAGACCCTGCGCCAGGCCCTGCCGCGCCTGGGTGTGGCCCATACCCTGAATCTGGTACTGGGCATGGCCATTCAGCGCAACGCCCAGCTGCGCGACCCGCACCTGGCCGAGCGCGCCGCCAGCACCTATGCCCGGGCTCAGCAGTGTGCCGACCTGGCCCACTGGCTGGCCAGCGAGCTGCAACTGGATGCCGAGCTGTGCTTTACCGCCGGCCTGCTGCACAACATCGGCGAGCTGGCCCTGCTGCGCAGCCTGCAGGACTGGCTGGATGCGGGTGAGCCATTGGGCGAGGACGAGATCGAGCAGCAGCTGCAGCGCCGCGCCGCCGGCTTCGGCTCGGCCCTGCGCATCCGCTGGCGCCTGCCCATCGGCCTGCGTGAACTGATCGCGGCGTTCTACAACCTGGGCAGCGGGGTATTCAGCCGTGAAGCCCTGGTGCTTAACCTGGTCAGCCAGGCCCTGACCTTGGGCAGCCATCAGCTGCCCGGCGAATTGCTGGAAGCCCGCTGCGCGCGCCTGCTCAGGCTGGATCCGAAGCTGCTGGCGCGCCTGCCCCTGGCAGCGGCCTGAGCGCCTTCAGGTTCAGCGCCCCGCCGTGGGGTCCAGAGCCAGGCTTAATTGCTCCGCCGTCAGTACCGGATCCGCCAGCTGGCTGAGCGGTTGCGGCCGCTCGATGCAATAGCCCTGGGCATAGTCGATGCCCAGGCGACGCACACAGGCCAGATCCGCCTCACTCTCGACAAACTCGGCCACGGTGCGCAGGCCCAACTGCCGGGCAATCTGCTGCATGGAGCCGACCATGGCCTGATTGATCGGGTCATGCTCAATACCCTGGATAAAGCTGCCGTCGATCTTGAGGATATCCAGGGGCAGATGGCGCAGGTAGGCGTAGGAGGCGAAACCGCTGCCAAAGTCGTCCAGGGCCACCTTCAAACCCTGGCTGCGCAGCTGCTCGATCCACTGTGCCGACACCCCCAGCTCGCCCAGCGCCACCATCTCGGTGACCTCGATGCACAGCTTGTGCGCCGGGATGCCCAGGCGCTGCAGCTCGCTGCTCAGCAACTGATGGAAGTCGCCACTGAGCAGGGCACTGGCGGTCAGGTTGATATTGACCTGGGCCAGTTGTGACAGGTGCCGCGGGTTGTCCGCCAGCCACTGCAGCAGGTGCAGCAACACCCAGCGGTCGATGGCCCCTAGCAGGCCATAGCGCTCGGCGGCACCGAGGAACTGCGCGGGGCTGATCCACTCGCCGCTGCGCGGATCGCGATAGCGCAGCAGCACCTCATAGCGCAATCCAGCAGCGGCTTCCTGCAGGGCCACCACCGGCTGGTAGAACAGCTCGAAATGGCCCTGGTCGATCGCCTCGCGCAGACGGGTCAGCCACTGCAGCTGGCGCTGATGCTCCAGCAGTGCGCCATCGGCCGGATTGAACTGCTGCACTCGGTTGCGCCCCTGGTGCTTGGCCTGCTGGCTGGCGCTATCGGCCCAGCTCAGGGCGGTCTGCCAGTCGCTGATGTCCGCATTCAGCTGCAGCAGGCCGATGCTCACCTGCAGGCGGAAGGGCCGCCCGGCCCAGGTAAAGACAAACTGCTCGACGCACTGGCGCAACTGCTCGGCCTGGGCCTGCGCCGCCATATCATCGGCGTCACGCAACAGTACGGCGAACTCGTCACCGCCCAGCCGCGCCAGCGCGGCATCGGCCGGCAGCTGATGCTGCAGGTGGCTGGACAGCTGGCGCAGCAACTGGTCGCCGGCGGCATGCCCGCAGAGGTCGTTGACCTGCTTGAACTGATCCAGATCCAGGCACAGCAGATGGCTGAAGCGCGCCTCGGCGGACGGCTCCAAGCTGGCCTGCAGCAAGCGCTCCAGCTCGCGACGGCTCAGCAGGCCGGTCAGCGAATCGTGGGCGGCCAGGTAGTGCAGACGTTCCTCCAGGGCATGGCGCTCGCTGAGGTCCACCACAATCCCCTCGATGCAATCACCCTGGGGATGCAATGACAGATACACCCAGCGCAAGCGCCCATCACAGCCGCGCAACTGGCATTCCTGGCTGATGGCCGACTGCTCACGCTGTAATGCGCTGCGCTGCCGCGTCCACTGCGCGTCACCCAGCAAATGCTCGATAAACAGCCCCTCGGGCAGCGCCGAAACGCCCAGCAGGCGGCAGAAACTGGGGTTGGCTTCCAAGAGCCGGCCGCTCGGGTCGCAGCGGAAAATCCCCTCGCTGCTGCTATTGAACAGCGCCTGATACTGCTGCAGGTTGCCGATCGCCTCGGCCTGGCTATCCAGCAGGGCCTGGCGAATGCGCTCCAGCTGTTTGTCGAGCATGCCGCTGAACAGCAGCAGGGTGATCACCGGCAGGTAGACATGCACATAGTTGATGGCCGGCAAGGGCGGGATCAGCCCAATCCGCCCCAGGGGCACCCAGAGCAACAGCAGCAGCGCCGCGCTCCAGGCCAGCAGATAGCCCGGGGCATAGGGCCGGCGCTGCTTGACCGCCAACAACAGCATGGCCAGCTGCAGGGCACCGGTCAGCAGGATCAGCAGATTGAGGCTCTGGTAGGAACGGTAGTGGCCCTGGCTGAGCATGGTCCAGGCGCTGACCAGCAGCACCAGGACAAACAGCAGGTTGCGCACAGGCGCCAGCCAGCCCAGCTGCAGCTTGAGGGCATGACCGATATACAGGGTGCTGCCCAGCAGCATCAGCGGGTTGGCCAGATTGGCCAGCTGCATCGGCAGCCAGGGCCACTGCGGCGCCAGCAAGGTCACCAGACCGTGCACCGCGGCGTTGTACAGGGCCACGCCAAACAGGGTCAGGCAGAACCACACCAGCTGCCGCTCGCGCAGGGTGCTGAAACGAATCAGATAGAGCAGCACCAGGCTGAACAGCGCGCCCACCAGCAACCCGCTCTGCAGCCAGTCATGGGCCAACAGCAGGCTGCTACTCTCGGCACTCACCAGCTGCAGCGGCAGGCTGATGGCCGAGCCGCTCTGCACCCGCAACAGCAGGGTATGGGGCCCGCCGCCCAGGCGCGGCAGGCTCAGCATAAAGTGCGGATAGGGTTCGCCACGCTGCAGAAAAGGGCGGTGATCGCCACTGAAGAAAGGCGCCACCAACTGGTCGCGCTCATACAGCCAGACTTCCAGATCATCGAGAAAGGGGTGGGCAATAATCAGGTTGAGCTTGCTGGCAGCCGGCGCCTGCAGCTCAAAGGCCAGCCACCAGGCGCTGGCCGAGTAGCCCAGGCGCGGGGTGCCCTCGACCCGCAGGCCCTGCTCGCCGATCCGCTCCAGCACTTCACTGGCGGTGAGCTGGGCGCCGGGATCTTCCAGCAGCAGGCTGGCGGGCACCTCGACAGGCGAGGCCAACTGCTCGGCGCTCAGGGTCATCAGCGGCCAGGCAGCCAGCGCCTGGCCGCTAAACAGGCCGGTAAACAGAATCAGCAGTACATACCTGAACAGCGGGATCATCCTGAAGCCTCAATCCACCACGAGGCGCCAAGGCTTCCCGTCTTGCTGGTGCGGGCTGGCGAATTGACGCCCAGCAATTCTAGTCGAGAACAGGTGCCTTGATGGTGCCTAACGTGTCGCGCAATTCGCCGAGCAGGCCGGCGATCTGCGCCGCACTCATGGCAAAGGGGTCGAAGCGATCGCTGCCCGAGTACTTGAGGAACAGCTCGCGATTGGCCTGCTTGGCGCTGGCCCAGCCCATGCTCCAGTTACTGTAGAGGCGCTGGTCGATCTCGGCGTAATCAAGGATGGTCAGATCCTTGTGTCGGGTGTCTTCGGCCAGGCGGTTGTACAGGGCATTGACGGCGACGCGGGGGCCTTCCAGGGCCTGCAGAAAGCAGTCGGCGTTGCAGCAGAGAATCCCGGTCAGGCCCTGAGGCGGGTTGTTACGCTGGGAACTCTCGAGGATCGAACGAATCAGTTCGGCGGAGACCGAGTGACTGGCGCGGCTGGCATAGGTCAGGCGTACGAGCATGGAAGCACCTTTGATTGTTACAAGATCCATTAAATGTATAGGATCTGTACAGCATTGTATTCATGATTCCTTTCAATGACTGCGTAACAAAAATCCCCGACCAGTCTCTATAGTCACTACCCAGAGCCGGACGTTGCCACCGGCCGCCCTTGTCCAGGAGTCCACCGTGCACGCCATGCTGCCCTTGCTCGACCAACTGGCCTTCCCGGCGATCCGCCGCGGCCAACTGGAAGCGCTGCAGATCAACCTGACCTACCGCTGCAACCAGCGCTGTCTGCATTGCCATGTCAATGCCGGGCCGACCCGCACCGAGGCGATGACCGACGAGAGCCTGGCGCTGCTGCACCAGGTGATCGACGCCCACCCGGTGCATACCCTCGACCTCACCGGCGGCGCGCCGGAGATGCACCCGCGCTTTCGCGAGATCGTCAGCCACGCACGGCGCGAGGGCCTGCGGGTGATCGATCGCTGCAACCTGACCATCCTCAGCGAGCCGGGTTATGAGGACCTGGCGCAGTTTCTTGCCGAGCAGGGCGTGGAAATCACCGCCTCCCTGCCCTGCTACTCGCGCGACAACGTCGACAAGCAGCGTGGCGACGGCGTATTCGATGCCAGCATCAAGGGCCTGCAACAGCTCAATGCCCTGGGTTACGGCCAACCGGGCAGCGGCCTGATCCTCAACCTGGTGTACAACCCGCAAGGGCCTAGCCTGCCGCCGCCGCAAGCGGCGCTGGAGGCCGACTACAAACGCCACCTGGCCGAGGACTTCGGTATCGTCTTCAACCACCTGCTGTGCATCACCAACCAGCCGATCGCGCGCTTTGGCAGCACCCTGGTCAGCAAGGGCCAGTTCAACGGCTATATGCAGCTGCTACGCGACAGCTACCGGCCGGAAAACCTCGAACCGCTGATGTGCCGCAGCCTGGTCAGCGTCGACTGGCAGGGCTATCTGTACGACTGCGACTTCAACCAGATGCTCGACTTGCCACTGCAACTGCCCGAGGTGATCGGCCGCGACCGACCGCACCTGCGCGACCTGCTGAACGCCAGCCTTGCCGGCAACCCCATTGTCACCCGTGACCATTGCTATGCCTGCACCGCCGGCCAGGGCTCCAGCTGTGGCGGCGCGCTGAATGAGTAGGGTGCGCCATGCGCACCAATACACCGCAGTTTGCGCTGGTGCGCACAGCGCACCCTACGGCTGAATCACACCCAAGTGCCCTGAACATTAACTAAGGATCGATCCATGCAACCCACCAGTCTCACCGGGCTGTTCTTCTGGGGCTTTCTCGTGGTCTACGGCGCCCTGATGCTGGCCCTGGCACCGCGCGCCGTGACCCTCGGCGGTTTCTTCAATGGCGAGGACAGCCGCGGCCGCAGCGCCAGCCCCTGGCTGATCACCTCCAGCATCTTTATCAGCTGGATCTTCGCCAAATCGGTGACCAACGCCGCCAATCTGGGGGCGACCTACGGCCTGGTCGGTGGCCTGGCCTATGCCATGTACTGGCTGTCGATTCCGCTCACCGGCTTCGTCATCTACCGCCTGCGCCGGCGCTTTGCGGCCACCGGCCTGGTGAGCTTTCTCAGCAGCCATTACGGCCGGGGCGCGGCGCTGGCGTTTTCCGCCGCAATTCTGATTCGCCTGTTCAACGAGGTATGGAGCAACACCGCGGTGGTCGGCGGCTATTACGGCGACTCGGGCAGCGTCGAGTTTATCGCCGCCGCCCTGCTGTTTACCGCCGTGACCCTGGCCTACAGCCTGCGCGGCGGCCTGCGCAGCTCGATCCTCACCGACGCGGCGCAGGCGGCGATCTTCGTGATTGCCCTGGTCTGGGTGCTCGGCCTGGTGCTGCCGCAGCACTCACCCCGTGAGCTGGCCAGCACCAGCAATTGGGCGCTGAATGCCGGCGTCGATCTGCTCCTGGTCGCCGGCCTGCAGGCCTTCAGCTATGGCTTCCATGACCCGGTGCTGACCGACCGCGGCTTTATCAGCGAGGAGAAGGCCATGCGCCGCTCCTTTCTGATCGCCGGGGTGCTGGGCTTTATCGCCATCCTGGCCTTTAGCCTGATCGGCGTGCATGCCCAGCTGGTGGGCGTCGCCGCCTCGGACAACGTGCCGGCGGCCCTGGCCAAGAGCCTGGGCATCGGCGCACTGCTGGTGATGACCGTGGTGATGGTTTCCGCTGCCGGCTCGACCCTGGACTCGACCTTCTCCAGCCTGGCCAAGCTGGCCGGGCGCGAATTGCCGAAACTGGCCGGCCGCGACCTCGGGCAGAAGGCCATTGGCGTGGGCATGGCGGTGATGGTGCTGTTCGCCCTGCTCGGCAACCTGCCGATGATCGCCGGCACCGATATCCTCAAGGCCACCACCATCAGCGGCACCATGGTGATCGGCCTGGCCCCGGTGTTTGTCCTGCACGGCCTGACCACGCCAACCCGGCTGGGCTTTCACCTGAGTTTCTGGACTGGCCTGGGCCTGGGCGTGGCCCTGACCCTGGGCTGGATTCCGCAAAGCTGGGCCATTGGCGATGGCAAGTATGCCCTGCTGCTCGGCACCAACCTGTATGGCCTGGGGCTCTGCGTGCTCGGCTATCTGCTGCCCGGCTGGTTGCGGAGGACTGCCTGATGCGACTTGGCCTCGTAGGGTGCGCTGTGCGCACCAGGCATCTGCCTGCGGAATTGGTGCGCACGGCGCACCCTACCTCTGTTTGGCTGGGGGCTGGAGCCTGATGCGCGCCGGCCGCGATTGCCCGCTGGATTACCGCCTGGCCAAGGATGCCTTTAGCGGTAAGCCCGCGTTTGAGTGTGAAACCCTGTATGTGGTCGGCGGCCTCTATGGCAATCGCCAGGCCCTGGCCGCGCTGCAACGACGCCTGGCCGCCGAGCCCAATGCGCGGCTGGTATTTAACGGCGACGCGCACTGGTTTGACCGCAACCCCGAGATTTTCCAGCAGATCGAACAGGGCCTCAGTGCCCATCTGGCCCTGCGCGGCAATGTCGAAACCGAGCTGGGCCGTGCCGACGACAGCGGCGCCGGCTGCGGCTGCGCCTACCCGATGAGCGTGGATGAGGCGGTGGTCGAGCGCTCCAATGCCATCCAGCAGGAATTGAATAAAACCGTGCAGGGTTTGCCCGGTACGGCCGAACGCCTGGCGGCGCGACCGAGTACCGCGCAGGTCAGCGTGGCCGGGCAGCGCGTGGCGATCAGCCATGGCGACGAGCAGTCCCTGGCTGGCTGGAGCTGTTCGCGGGAATCCCTCAGCGAGCCGACACGCCAGCAGCACCTGGATAACTGGTTTGCCGCACACAACGTCCAGGTTTTGGCCACCAGCCATACCTGCTCGGCGGTGGCCTTGAACCTTGAGCACGGCGCGCTGATCAATAACGGCGCGGCCGGGCTGCCCAACTTTGCCGGAGGCCGCTACGGCCTGCTTAGCCGCATCGCCACCACGCCACATCCAGCGGCGTTGTACCGCTGTGAGCGTAATGGCCTGTTTATCGAAGCCCTGCCGCTCAACTACCACCACGATGCCTTTCTCGCCGACTTCGACCGCCAGTGGCCCGCCCATAGCCCGGCGGCGTTGTCCTACCGTGCACGGGTGCTCGGCCAACTGAGCGATCGCCCCGAACACGCCCTGCTGGCTGGTTTCAGCCTGTGCCAAAGCCTGTGCGCCCTGGAGGCGCTGACTGATGAATAGCCGCAAACTGGCCCTGATGGGCCTGATTCTCGCCCTGCTCGGCAGCTTCTTTGTCTTCGACCTCGGCCAGTACCTCAATCTGGAAACACTCAAGGCGCAGCAAACGGCGCTGAATGCCCAGGTGGCCGCGCAGCCCTGGCAATCGGCGGGGCTGTTCTTTCTCGCCTATGTGGCGGTTACCGCCCTGTCGCTGCCCGGCGCGGCCCTGATGACCCTGCTGGCCGGCGCGCTATTTGGCCTGTTGCAGGGTTTCATCCTGGTGTCCTTCGCCTCCACCCTGGGCGCGACCCTGGCCATGCTCAGCAGCCGCTTTCTGCTGCGCGACTGGGTGCAAGCGCGCTTTGGTCAGCGCCTGGCTGGCATCGACAAGGGCGTGGAGCGCGAAGGGGCCTTCTACCTGTTCGCCCTGCGCCTGGTGCCGGTGTTCCCGTTCTTTCTGATCAACCTGGCCATGGGCCTGACCCGCCTGCCGGCACGCACCTACTGGTGGGTCAGCCAGCTGGGCATGCTGCCGGGCACCCTGGTGTATGTGAACGCCGGGCGTGAGCTGGGCCAGCTGGAGTCCCTGGCCGGTATCCTCTCGCCGGGGCTGCTCGGTGCCTTCGTGCTGCTGGGGGTGTTTCCGCTGATCGCGCGCAAGCTGCTGGGCTTGATCCAGGCGCGGCGGGTGTATGCCGGCTGGCACAAACCCAGGACATTCGACCGTAACCTGCTGGTGATCGGCGCCGGTGCCGGCGGCCTGGTCAGCGCCTATATCGCGGCGGCGGTAAAGGCCAAGGTCAGCCTGATCGAAAAGCACCAGATGGGCGGCGACTGCCTGAATACCGGCTGCGTACCATCCAAGGCGCTGCTGCGTTCGGCCAAGCTGGCCCATGAGCTGAAAAAGGCACCGGCCCTGGGCTTTAGTGGCGTGCAGGGTACGGTGGATTTTCCTGCGGTGATGCAGCGCATCCAGCGGGTGATCGCCGACATCGAACCCCATGATTCGGTGGAGCGCTACACCGGCCTGGGCGTCGAGGTGATCCAGGGCGAAGCCAAGATCCTCTCGCCCTGGAGCGTGGAAGTGAATGGCCAGACCCTGACCAGCCGCAACCTGATCATCGCCGCCGGGGCGCGGCCGCTGGTGCCGAAGATTCCCGGCCTGGAGCAGGTGCAGGCGTACACCTCGGACAGCATCTGGAGCCTACGCCAGCAGCCGCGCTGGCTGCTGGTGCTCGGTGGCGGGCCGATTGGCTGCGAGCTGGCCCAGGCCTTCCAGCGCCTCGGCAGCCAGGTGATCCAGGTGGAACTGGCCGAGCGCCTGCTGCCCCGCGAAGACGCCGATGCCAGCGAACTGGTGCTCAGCAGCCTGCGCGCCGACGGCGTCGATGTGCGCCTGCAACACCGCGCCGAACGCTTCGAAGTGGTGGACGGCGAACAACGCATGATCGCCCGCCGTCTGGATACCGGCGAAGAGGTGTGCATCGCCTTCGACGGCCTGCTGCTGGCCCTGGGCCGGGTAGCCAATGTCAGCGGCTATGGCGCCGAGGAACTGGGCCTGGCGCTGCGGCCCAACGGCACCCTGGAAGTCGACGAATACCTGGCCACGCGCTTCCCCAATATCTACGCGGTGGGCGATGTCACCGGGCCCTACCAGTTCACCCATGTGGCCGCGCACCAGGCCTGGTATGCGGCGGTCAATGCCCTGTTCAGCGGCTTCAAGCGCTTCAAGGTGGATTACCGGGTGATTCCCGCCTGCACCTTTACCGACCCGGAGGTGGCCCGCGTGGGGCTGAATGAAAGCGAGGCGCAGGCCCAGGGCATCGCCTATGAAGTGACCCGCTACGGCATCGACGATCTGGACCGGGCGATTGCCGACGAAGCCGCCCATGGCTTTGTCAAAGTGCTCACTGTGCCGGGCAAGGACCAGATTCTCGGCGTGAGCATCGTCGGCGAACACGCCGGCGAGTTGCTCGCCGAATATGTGCTGGCGATGAAACATAACCTCGGCCTGAACAAGATTCTCGGCACCATCCACAGCTACCCGACCATGGCCGAGGCCAACAAGTATGCGGCCGGTGAGTGGAAGCGGGCCCATGCCCCCCAAGGCCTGCTGCGCCTGGTTGAGCGCTTTCACACCTGGCGCCGCAGCTGATGCGCAGGTTATTGCTCGCGCTGCTGGTACTGGCGCCACTGGCTCAGGCCGATAACCCGTTAACGCCCTGGACAGCCGGCCCGCCCACTGGCGAATGGTCGGCACCCTGGAAGCTGGCGGATATCCCCAAGCTCAAGCCATCCGTCCGCACGCTGGTCGAGCAGGACGGTCGGCCGGTACTGCGTATCCAGGCCGATGCCGCCGCTGGCGGTCTGCTGCATCCCCTGGATCTGGATGGTGCAGAAGCTTGGCAACTAAGCTGGCAGTGGCGCACCGAGCAGAAACTGGACAAGGCGCGCTTTGCCACCCGCGAGGGCGATGACTACGCGGCAAGGGTCTATGTGCTGCTGGATTACCCGCTGGATTCACTCTCGTTTGTCACCCGGCAGAAGCTGCGCCTGGCGCGCACCTTCTTCGACCCCGATCTGCCGGCGGCGACCCTGAGCTACGTCTGGGACAACCGCGCCGCCCCCGGCACCCATGCGCGCAGCGCCTATACCGAGACGGTGGAGATGCGCGTGCTGCGCGGCCCGGAGGCGCCACTGGGGCAATGGCTAAGCGAGCGCCGCGATCTGCGCGCGGACGCCATCGCCGCCTTTGGCAGCGCCCCACGCCGAATCCTTGGCGTGGTATTCGCCGCAGACAGCGACAATACCGGGGAGTCCGTAGAAAGCTATTTCGCCGCGCCGCAATTGCAGCGCGCGGCACCCTAAATCCAGCGCCGCACCTGGGCGCAGTAGCGGGCAAAGTCCTCACCGAACAGCCGGTCCAGGGCTCGTTCCTCCGGGCCGATCTGGAAGCGGTTGAGATACAGCACAAACGCCACCACCCCGAGCCCTGCCGCAGGCAAGGCGAGAAACAGCGCCCAGGCCAGCAGCATCATGGCGAAACCCAGGTACATGGGGTTGCGTGTGTACCGGTAGATCCCGGAATTGACCAGGGCCGACGCGCTTTCGGGTTTTAACGGATTGACCGTGGTGCGGGCCCGGCGAAACGACAGCACCCCGGCCAGACACACGACAAGGCCCAGCAGCAGTACCGGCAGGGCCAGCGCCAGACGCCAGGCCAGGGGCAGTTGCAGGCCGCTGGGCCATTGCCAGGCGCCGAGCCACATCAACAGACCGCACAGGGCGGCAACCAGCGGTGGGGGAATCCGATTGTGCAGCCAGTTCATTACGGCACTCCGTCAGGGTGTGGGCCACTGATCATCGCCGCAATCGGCCAGGACTGCATCATGCAATGCCGATCCTGGCGCGCTCGGGCATGGTCAAGCCGGGCTATTTTTGCGATCTTTGCAGGGCGGCCGGCGCGACAGGCTCCTGCGCCGTACCGCCTGGGTTATGCACCCGCGGATCACTCGCCTAATCGATAACCCAGGACCTGCCCAAGTGATTTCCGACTACGACCTGCTGTTGCTCGGCGCCGGCCACGCCCACCTGGGGGTACTGCGCCGCTGGGCCCTGGTCGAGCGCCCGCCGGGGCGCATCGCCCTGCTCAGCCCCGGGCCGCAGGCCTGGTATTCCGGCATGCTGCCCGGGCTGCTGGCCGGGCGCCACGCAGCAGCGGACTGCCAGGTCGAGCTACTGGCGCTGTGCCGCGCGGCCAAGGTCGAGCTGATCATCAGCCCGGTGCAGAGCCTGTCTGCCGCCCAGCAGCAGGTGCAACTGGCCGATGGCCGCAGCCTCAAGGCGCGCTGGCTGTCGCTGAATGTCGGCGCGCAGATCGCCACACCACCGCAACAGGGCGACGCCATGCAGCTGCTGGCGGTCAAACCCTTTGCCGACTTCCTTGCAGGCTGGCAACAGTGGCAGGCCGTCCCCCAGCCCCTGGCCATTCTCGGCGGCGGCGCGGCGGGGGTCGAACTGGCCCTCGCCCTGGCCGGCCAGGTGCCGCAGCTGGCGCTGTTCTGCGCCGGCCACCTGCTCGATGGCTTGTCCTCCGGCCTGCGCCTGCGCGCACTCGGGCACCTGCGCCAGCGCGGGGTCTGGGTGCGTGAGGACTGCCCGATCAGCCGCATCGAAAACGACTGCCTGCTCAGCGGCGACGAACCGGTCTGGCGCGGCCGGCGCCTGTTGCTGGCCAGCGGCGCCAAGGCCTTTGCCTGGCCGGCGCACAGTGGCCTGGGCTGCGACGAGCAGGGTTTCGTGCTGGTTGCGCCGACGTTGCAGAGCTACACCCATCCGACGATTTTCGCCGCAGGCGACTGCGCCAGCCTGGCCGGCGCGCGCAAGAGCGGGGTGTATGCGGTGCGCCAGGGCCCGGTGCTGGCCGCCAACCTGGGCGCGGCCCTGCGCGGCCTGCCCCTCAAACGCTACCGGCCACAGCGCCACAGCCTGGCCCTGCTGGCCACCGGTGATGGCGGCGCACTGCTGGACTGGTATGGCCATAGCGCCGGCGGCCAGCTCTATGGACGCTGGAAGGATTGGCTGGACAAGGGCTTTATCCGCCGCCACAGCCTGTAGGCTGAACCCCCATGGCCTTTCCCAACTATTGACCAGCGCCCTTGCGCGCAGTGGCTTGCGACCAAAGTGTCATGGCCTGATGGCTGCTTGAGTGCTCGAATCGGGGCTGACTCAAGCTGGTCGCCAGGAGTACCAAGCGCTATGGTCTATAGAATCGACGCCACCGGCCGATTGCCTACACACGCACAGCGGTTATCCCGCCATGCCTTGGGCCAGCCCCACGGGCTAGCCGCTGCCCCCGGCAACAGCGCACTGAGTATAAAAATAACGAGGTTGCTTATGCGCTCCGCGTTTATCAATTACCCCAAGGCCTGCCTGCTGCATGCCCTGGGCCTGGCCGGCCTGATGCTGGCGTACCAGCAGAGCGAGATGCCCTGGTTTGTCAGCATCCCGTCCTTTCTGCTGCTGGCTCTGTGGCCCTGGCTGGGCCCCTGGCAGCGCCAGCATGATGGCCACCCGGTACAGGGTGCCGAGCAGCCGGCGGATGCCTTCAGCGAACTGACGCGCGAGCTGTCGCGCCACACCTGCCACAACGCCCTGTCCGCCGCCCAGGTGGCCCATACCGTGCAGCAACTGGGACTGCGCCTGCAGTCGCAACTGGATGCGGTGGAGCAGATCAACCAGGCCGCCGAAGCCATTACCCACACCGAGCAGGACAACGCCGCCCGCGCCGAACAGACCCTGAGCGCAGCCCGGAACGTGCGCCAGAGCAGCGCCAGCGGCCAGCAGGAGCTGCAGCAGGCGATTGCCGCCATGCAGCAGCTCAGCGCCCAGACCGCCGCCAGCCGCGAGCTGATCGACGGCCTCGGCAGCCGCACCGAACAGATCGAATCGGTGACCCAGGTGATCCAGTCCATCGCCAGCCAGACCAACCTGCTGGCCCTGAACGCCGCCATCGAAGCCGCCCGAGCCGGCGATCTGGGGCGCGGTTTTGCGGTGGTCGCCGACGAGGTGCGCAACCTGGCCGCGCGCACCAGCAGCGCCACCGAAGAGGTCGGCCAGATGGTCGCCGATATCCGCCAGCAGAGCCTGGCCGTGGTCGCCCATATCCAGCAGCAGGCCAGCCAGCTGGATCAGGCTGCCGAGCAGGTGGCGCATACCGGCGAGCAGCTGCAGGGCATCGCCGGCCTGGCGGAAGAGGTGGCCGAGCAGGTCGAGCAGATCAACAGCGGCACCGCCCATAACCACCAGCGCCTGGCCGAGCTGTCGGTGGCGGTGGGCCAGCTGCGCGGCGATGTGCGTGACAGCGAGGGCCAGACCCGTCAGCTCGGCGGCGCCGCCGAACAGCTGGTGGGGCAGGCCGAGACGGTCAGCGAGCAACTGGCCGGCGTCGGCCTGGATGACTATCACCAGCGTATCTACGACCTGGCCCGCCAGGGGGCCGCGCAGATCGCCGCGCAGTTCGAGGCGGATATCCAGGCCGGGCGCATCAGCCTCAGCGACCTGTTCGACCGCCACTACCAGCCCATCGCCGGCAGCCAGCCGATCCGCTACAGCACCCGCTTCGACCGTTACGCCGACCAGGTGCTACCGGCCATCCAGGAGCCGCTGTTGAGCCAGCACGAAGGCCTGGTATTCGCCATTGCCTGCACGCCCGAGGGCTATGTGCCAACCCACAACAACGCCTTCAACCACCCCCCCAGCGGCAACCCCGAGGTGGACCGCCTGAAGAGCCGCAGCAAGCGCCTGTTCAATGACCGCACCGGCATCCGCTGCGGCAGCCACCAGCAGCCACTGTTGCTGCAGACCTATATGCGCGACACCGGTGAGCTGATGCACGACCTGTCGGTGCCGATCATGCTCCAGGGTCGCCACTGGGGCGGGCTGCGCCTGGGCTACAAGCCCGAGCCCTGAGGGCGCAGAGCCGCGATCAGCCGATCAGTGCGCCGACGAAAAGATCGATACCGGCAGGCCGGAATGGCCTGCCGGTATATGCACCGCTGTCACCTGGCCTTGCGCGCCACGAGAAAGAGCTGCGCCTTGGCCGGCTGCCATTCGTAGTCAATGTCAAAGCCGGCCCGGGTCAGCATGGCCAGCAGCGCCTGCCTGTCGAAACGGCTCACCGCAGGAGCCAGCCCCAGGGCTTGCATGGCTGGAATCAGCAGCCGCCAATAACGCGCCAGTTCCGCGATCAGGGCTGTGCTGCTGACAAAGATGCCGCCGGGCTTGAGCAGGTGAGCGACACGCACAACAGCTGCCTCGGTGTCTTCCACTAGGTGCAGCACATTGAGACCCAGCACCGCGTCGAAGCTGGCCGCCGTCAATGCCGGGCTATCCAGGGTGCCCTGCTCGAAACGGACATTGCTGATGCCGGCCTGGCGCGCCTTGTCCCGGGCGATCGCCACCATCTGGGCGGACAGATCGGTCGCAAGAATCTGTCTGACATAGGCGGCGTGCACCAGGGCCGTACTCCCGGTACCGCAGCCAAATTCGAGCACGGACCAGTCGGGGCGCAAGTAGCCCTGGGTGATCGCCAGCTTCTTCTGATAGCTCTGCTCGTCCCTGATCGGGCTTCTGGCGTAGCGCGCTGCCGCCTTATCCCAGAAGGCTTGTGAATGCTTCATGTGCTTCTCCTTGTCGATAGCCCGCAGCACGTGCAGGCCACCCGGGCGCAGCCTGCAAACGGCCCGGCAAGCCTAGTCGAGCCCAGGCCATACGCCAGCTAATGTTTAGTTAGAACAAAACCAAGCATGATAAAAATCAGATTTAAAGCACGCTTGAGCCTGTGCGAGCCTGCTGGTCATGACTACCCCCTATCTGTGCGCCCATCGTCGTTATGCCTCCCTGCAGCGGATGCGTGGCCTCGGCATGGCTCGGGTCAACCCACTGTTCCCGCTGATCCTCGCCTTCTGGGCCCTGTGGCACTGCCGCCATGCCCGCCCCCCGGATGCCCCGGCCTGCTAGCAAACCCAGGCTCAGCCGACCATTTCTCGCCGTGTCGCCCCTGGCGATACGCCGCCGCACAAGGAATACCCCTATGAATGCCCCTGTCAGCCCCGTTGTCCCCGCCGCCGAGCGCGCGCCGTCCTACTATGCCGCCAGCCTCAACCAGGAAACCGACTACCCGACCCTGCAGGGTGAGGTCAGTGTCGATGTGGTGATCATCGGCGGCGGTTTTACCGGCGTGGCCACGGCGGTGGAGCTGGCCGAGCGCGGCCTCAAGGTGGCCATAGTCGAGACCCACAAGATCGGCTGGGGCGCCACCGGGCGCAACGGCGGCCAGGTCACCGGCAGCCTGTCGGGGGACGCCGCCATGGCCAAGCAGATGCGCAAGACCCTGGGCGAGGAGGTGGACGACTTTATCTGGCACCTGCGCTGGCGCGGCCACCAGATCATCAAGAGCCGGGTGGAAAAGTACGGCATCCAGTGCGACCTCAAGCACGGTCATCTGCATGCGGCCATGAAGCCGGTGCATATGGATGAACTCAAGGCGTCCTATGAGGAAGCCGTGCGCCGCGGCATGGGCGATGAAGTCAGCCTGCTGGATGGCGCCGGGGTACGCGCGCACCTGGCCAGCGACCTGTACTGCGGGGCAATCAAGAACACCCGCAATATGCACCTGCACCCGCTCAACCTGTGCATCGGCGAGGCCAAGGCTGCGGAAAGCCTGGGCGCACTGATCTTCGAACATTCCGAGGTGCTGGATATCATCCACGGCGCCAACCCGGCGGTGGTCACCGCGGGCGGGCGGATCAAGGCCAAGCAGGTGCTGCTGGCCGGCGACGTATACCACAAGCTGGAGCGCAAGAAGCTCAAGGGCATGATCTTCCCGGCCATGGGCGGCATCGTCACCAGCGCGCCCCTGGGCGATCTGGCCAAGGAACTCAACCCCCAGGACCTGGCCGTCTACGACTGCCGCTTCGTCCTCGACTACTACCGCCTGACCGCCGACGGCCGCCTGCTGTTTGGCGGCGGCTGCAACTACTCAGGGCGCGACTCGCGGGATATCGCCGCCGAGCTGCGCCCCTGCATCGAAAGCACCTTCCCCCAGCTCAGGGGCGTACAGATCGACTTCCAGTGGAGCTGCGCCATGGGCATCGTGATGAACCGCATCCCGCAGCTGGGCAAGCTCTCGGACAACGTCTGGTACTGCCAGGGCTACTCCGGCCACGGCATCGCCACCACCCATATCATGGGCGAGATCATGGCCAACGCCCTGACCGGCAGCCTCGGCCAGTTCGACACCTTCGCCGCCTGCAAACACATCAAGGTGCCGTTGGGCGACCAGCTGGGCAACCCGATGCTGGCGGCCGGCATGTGGTACTACCAGATGCTGGAAAAGCTGCGCTAAGCGACTCTGCAGAGACGCTGGAAAACGCTGCGGGATTTCACCGACTATCTGCCGGGCGGGCCTAGGGTGGCTGCCGCTTTATGCATCCACCGCTCACCGATACCGCGGCCTAACCCGGGCTGGGGTCTTGCACCTCGCGCGGCTGACGCGGCTCGCGTTCACCGACAAAGGCCACCGCCGGCGAGCCATCGGCGTTGAGCTGGAGGATGCGCTGCGGCTGGCCGTCAGCGTTGAAGACCACCTGACCCAGGCCTGCACCATTCCATAGCCGCTCACCGGCCCGGCTGCGCTGCGGGATCAGCGGAGTGACGCGCATACGGCGGCGCTTGGTCAGCCAGTTGAGCGGCGACCAGGGCGCATAGAGCCAGCGGTTTAGGCGGTCGAACCAGTCCAGCAGGCGCGGCGGAAACTCGTTCTTGATGCCGCTGCTGGTGATCTGCCAGATGGTCGGGCTGGCCCGGCGCTGGCGGATGCTCACCTGATAGACAAAGGAATAGTGCACGTCACCGGACAGGATCACGAAGTCCCCCGGGGTGCGCGAGTGACGGAAGATATTCAGCATCACGCTGGCGGCGCCACGGTGGGCCATCCAGTTCTCCGCATCGACCAGCAGCGGGTGCCCGGCCAGGGTGAACAGCTTCTGGATACCCTCGATCAGCTTGACCCCGAACATCGGTGCCGGTGAAACGATGATGCAGGCAGGGTGATCAATCAGGGCCTGCTGGAATTCGCACAGCGCCTCCCAGTCCATCAGCCCCGAAGGCCGCGACAGGCGCCGCTCACTGCGCCAGCGGCGGGTACGGGTATCCAGCACCAGCAAGGCCGGGGTGGTGGGCAGCACGTAGTGCCAGTGCCGCCAGTGCAGCAGGCTGTCGATCAGTTCATCCTGGCCCAGCGGCTGCAGTTCACCGCTTGCCTGCGCGGGCTGCAGCCAGGCGGCGAACTGCTCCAGCACCTGGCTGAATGCGTCTGGCTGGTTCCCCCAGCCCTGGCACAACAGGTAGGCGAGCAGGGCGTTGCCGATGATGCGCCTGGAGAAAGGGTGACTGTAAGCCGTCTGCTCCCAGCGGGCGGACAGGTTCCAGTCGTCGGTGACGTCGTGGTCATCGAAGATCATCAGGGTCGGCAGATGGGCCATGACCCGCGCGGCCTGGCCCAGACTCTGGCGAAAGCCCTCAAGCTGCTCGCGCTCGGCCAGATAACGCGGCCGCAGCTCGGGCGCCAATGCCGGCTCGCTCTCGTCGAGCAGTGTCCAGGGCACGGGCGACCAGACCAGCAGGTACAGGGCAATCATCTCGGCGAAGGTAACCAGATGGTTGTCGGCATTGCTGCTGGTGAAGATCGGCTTCTTCACCCCGCCAAAGAACTTGTCACGCAGGGTCTGGTTGCTCTTCAGCTCCGGCAGCAATTCGGCACGCCGGTAGTAGCCCAGGGGTTCGCGATACAGCGCGCGGCTGTCGGCGACCAGGCTACCCTCCAGGACTTCGTCGAACAGTTGCAGGCGTTTGATCAGCTGGTGGATGGCACAGAGCATGGGCCCGGCCACATCATCGACATACACCTGATCACCGCTCATCAGCAGCAAGGCCGGACGCTGGCTGGCATCGCCGGACTCGGCCAGCAGGCGATCGGCGCAGAGCAGGCCGTCGGGCGCCGGGTGATGGGGTTTGCGGCAGGAGCCGTGGAGCAGCTGGTCGATCCGCGACTTGAGCACAAAGTCGGCACGGGGCCGCCCAGGATACAGCAGATGCGGCGCCCAGTCGGCCATCCCGCGCGGCGCCTGCTGCTGATCGAGGATCTGCAGGTCGTAGGCAATCCGCACATCCTGCGGCAGCGCCGAAGGCATAGGCAGGTCGATCAGGTGCAGCACCGCATATCGGCCCAGCGGCAGCTGCCGGCAGTGCTTATCCAGCGCCAGGACGCGCTCTGGCTCACCCTCGGCCTGCAGGCACAGTTGCAGTGGCAACGGCCGGCTGGCCACCAGCCACAGCACCAGGCGGGTCGGCTCCAGGCGGCGCAGCAGCGGCCCGGCCAGGACGTCGGGCAAGTGATCGATACGCGTGGACGCCATCAGCATGATCCGTTCGACAGGCAAGACTGCTTATGGACAGTAGCCGACCCGCGCCAGTTCATCCGGCAGCCTGGCGCAGGCGCCCGAGGTCGAGGATCTCGATCTCGCCATAGGTCAGACGCAGAATACCCTGGGCCTCCAGTTCCTTGAGGATCTGGTTGGTGGTCTGCCGTGAAAGCGCCAGCATCAGGGCCAGCTGTTCCTGGGCCAGATGCAGCACGCGGCGCGGTTCGCCCTCGCCGTAGTTCTCGGCCATCAGCAGCAGGCGCCGGGCCAGGCGCGGGGCGGCGGGCAGCAGGCTCATTTCCTCCAGGGCGATAAAGGCCAGGCGCAGCTTCTGGCTCATCAACAGGGCAATATCGCGCCAGTAGCGGGGCTGAGCATCGAGCAGGGCCAGCAGGCTGACCTGGGGCACCAGCAGCAGGGTACAGGGGCCTTCGGCGAAGGCGTCGTGGGTACGCGGCTGACCATCGAACAGGGAAATTTCGCCAAACCAGTAGGGCGGCTCCACCAGGGTCAGCAGCGCCTCCTTGCCGCTGCTGCTGACCGCGCCGATGCGCATGGCGCCGTCCACCACCGCGTACAGCCCACTGGGCTTGTCGCCCCGGCTGAACAGGCGCTGACCGGCACTCAGGCGCTGCACCCGGGCCATGCCCAGCAGGGCCTGCTGCAATTCGGCGGGCAGGCTGGCATACCAGTGGCCGGCCAGCAGCAGGGGGTGATGAATCAAGGCATCGGACATGCAGTTTCCTAAATGGCTGCGACGCTTTGTCGCCTAGCTGACAGAGTATGGCCGTGCCGCAGCCGATCATGCCTGCACCTTGTGTGCAACGAGAGCAGCATAACCATGAAAACCCTGATTGATCACCTGGCCCAATATGCGGCCTATCACCGTGACCGGCGCAATATCGCCAGCCACTTTATCGGCATTCCCATGATCGTGCTGGCGGTCACCGTGCTGCTGGCGCGGCCGGCCGTGGAGGTGGCCGGGTTGTGGCTGTCACCGGCAACCCTGGTGGCCCTGGCGGCGGCGCTGTTCTACCTGCGCCTGGACCTGCGCTTCGGCCTGCTGATGAGCGCCCTGCTGGGCCTCTGCCTGTGGGCGGCGGCCAACCTGGCAAGCCAGCCAACCGGCCTGTGGCTGGGCAGCGGCATCGGCCTGTTTGTGCTCGGCTGGGTCATCCAGTTTGTCGGCCACTACTACGAGGGGCGTAAACCGGCATTTGTCGACGATGTCATGGGCCTGGTGATCGGCCCACTGTTTGTCGTCGCCGAGGCCGCCTTTCTACTGGGTATGCGCCGGGAAGTGGAGCAGGCGGTGGTGCAGCGCGCCGGCCCCACCTGTATTCGCGAGAAGAAAGCCACTGCTTGATCGATTCACGCCTAGAGCGTAATCAAGATCTCGCAAGCTAGAGTACTGCAAGGCAAAAACAGGCGAGGAAGCGGAGTGTACTGTTGTACATGAGCATTCCGAGCCTGTTTTACTCGCGTTGCTCGCCCTTCGGGCCAGCCTGCGGCTGTTACTCCCGTTGGTCGTTGTAACGCAGCAGGGCCGACGCGCAGCAGATCGAAGACGGACTTAATACATCGCCATCCACTGACTGGTCAGCGAACGGGTGTGGCGATACACGGTGATCGGGGCGAAAGGCCGGCCCGAGGCGCTGGCCAGGGCGCTGCTCTGGCTGTTGAGGTCGCTCAGCGCGGCCTTGAGGTATTCCCAGCGCACTTTCAGCTTGGCCAGCTCGCCATTGCCCTGCTGGGCGGCCAGTTCCTCGTCAACCTGGGGGATCAGCTTGCGCTCGTCCTGTCCCAGGTAGATATCGGTCTGCTCGCGGGCAATCTCGAAATTGCCCATATAGGAGCGGCTCAGGTATTGCACCGAGAGGTATTCCAGTTTGGCCGCCAGTTCGCTGCTGCCGGCCGGCGCCAGCTTGCGTGACTCATCCAGGACACCCAGCAGGGCCTTGCTCAGCTCCTCCGGGTAGCGCCAGGGCATGTCGTCCTCGTTGGGGCCAAAGGACACACCACGACGGATCTGGATCACCAGTTCCTGATGGGCACTACGCAGAGTGTCCGAACTTTGCGGCAAGCTCTGAACTGCGGCAGCCAGCGCCTGCAGATCGGCTTCCAGCGCCTCCTGATGTTTCTTTTGGAAACCCTCACCCCGTAACAACATCAGGCTACTGGTTACTCGGCTGGCCTGGATCTGCACCTGCTCCTGGGGACTGACCGCCTCGGCGAAGGCTGCGGGAGAGAGCCCGGCGAGCAGTCCGAAAGACCAGAAAAACAGCTTGCGCAACAATGGCTTACAACTCATTGCGGGGATGCTCCTAATTATTTTTGTGAGCAATATGAAGCGCCGCCAGGGCCCTTCTTTTCGCGCATTAGCCTACTACGCCGCACCTCGCCTGAAAGTAGCCTAAAGAGTGATTTGCAGGGTCATTGCACGCCAAATGCCAAGTGCGGCCCTCAAGCTTCGGCCAGCAGGCGGCGCAACTCGGCCAGCACCGGGCCGGTATCCGGGCGCACCCCACGCCACAGGCAAAAAGCCTCAGCGGCCTGCTCCACCAGCATGCCCAGTCCGTCCAGTGTCAGCGCTGCACCCTGTTCGGCCGCCCAGCGGTTGAAGGCGGTGGGCTCCTTGCCATACATCATGTCGTAGCAGAGGGTATGACCGGCCTGGATCAGGCTGGGGGCAAGCGGCGGCAGCTCGCCGGCCAGGCTGGCTGAGGTGCCATTGATGATCAGGTCCACCGGCGCGTCGATCCAGTCAAAACCGCTGGCCACCACCGGGCCCAGATCGGCGAACTCGCGGGCCAGCTGCTCGGCCTTCTGCACCGTGCGGTTGGCGATCACCAGGGCCGCCGGCTGCTCGGCCAGCAGCGGTTCCAGCACCCCGCGCACCGCGCCGCCAGCGCCCAGCAGGAGGATGCGTTGACCCTTGAGGCCTATACCGGCATTGACTGTGAGGTCCCTCACCAGGCCCGCACCATCGGTGTTGTCGCCCAGCAGGCGACCATCTGCCAGCTTCTTCAGGGTATTGACCGCGCCGGCACGCTGGGCGCGGGCCGTCAGTTCATCAGCCAGTTGAAAGGCTTGTTCCTTGAACGGCACGGTGACATTGGCGCCCAACCCCTCGTTAAAGAAGGCACGGGCAAAACCGGGAAAATCCTCCAGCGGCGCCAACAGAGCCTCGTAACTCAGTGGCTCGCCGGTCTGCTGAGCAAACAGGCCGTGGATCAGCGGCGACTTGCTGTGGCCGATGGGGTTGCCGAATACGCCGTAGCGGTCCATGGGATTCCTCAGTTGTAAGCTGCAAGCCTCAAGCGACAAGCGTGATTGCTCGACTTGTGGCTTACCGCTTAGGGCTTACGGCTGCTCTTTCAGCCAATCACGGTCGGTCAGAAAATACTCGGTCAGGCGTGCTTCCTCGCTGCCCGGCTCCGGTTTCCAGTCATACCCCCAGCGTACATGGGGCGGCAGCGACATCAGGATCGACTCGGTACGGCCGCCGGACTGCAGGCCAAACAGAGTGCCGCGGTCGAATACCAGGTTGAATTCCACATAGCGGCCCCGGCGAAAGGCCTGGAACTCACGCTCGCGCTCGCCATAAGGAGTCAGCTTGCGCCGCTGCACGATGGGCAGATAGGCGGCCAGGTAGGCATCGCCGATGGCGCGCATAAAGGCGAAGCTGGTGTCGAAATCCCACTGGTTCAGGTCATCGAAAAACAGCCCGCCGATGCCGCGTGGCTCGCCGCGGTGCTTGAGGTGGAAGTAGCGATCACACCAGGCCTTGAACTTCGGATAGACCTCGGCGCCGAAGGGCGCGCAGGCCTCGAAGGCGACCTGGTGCCAGTGCCGGCAGTCTTCTTCATTACCGTAGTAGGGGGTCAGGTCGAAGCCGCCACCGAACCACCAGACCGGCTCTTCGCCGGCCTTCTCGGCGCTGAAGAAGCGCACGTTGGCGTGGGAGGTCGGCACGTAGGGGTTTTCCGGATGGATCACCAGGGACACACCAAGGGCCTCGAAACCACGGCCGGCGAGTTCCGGACGGTGGGCACTGGCCGAGGGCGGCAGGCTGTCGCCGAATACATGGGAGAAGTTCACCCCGCCCTTTTCGATCAGCGCGCCGTTTTCCATCACCCGGGTGCGACCGCCGCCACCGGCCGGACGTTGCCAGGCATCCTCGAAGAATTCGGCACCGCCATCCTCGGCTTGCAGGGCGGCACAGATACGGTCTTGCAGATCCAGCAGGTAGGCTTTGACGGCCTCAGTACGGTCACTCACGGCAGCACCTTGAAAGCGGGTAAGGCCAGGCGGCACGTGGCCGCAGGGAAAAATGGGCGGCCAGCATAACATTTGCCACCCCACGGCCGCAGTTGACGGCGGTCAATGGAGACGATTGGATAACGGCACCTTTACGCCCGTGCGGGCATCATCCAGGCATTCAATCGCGGAAGACCCTGAAAATGGCCAAGCGTATCCAGTTCAACCGCCACGGCGGTCCGGACGTTCTCGAATACACCGACTACAACCCCGCCATCCCAGGCCCTAATGAAGTACGAGTGCAGAATCAGGCCATTGGCCTGAACTTTATCGACACCTATTTTCGCAGCGGCCTCTATCCGCCGCCGGCCCTGCCGTCCGGCCTTGGCAGCGAAGGTGCCGGCATTGTCGAGGCGGTGGGTTCGGCCGTCAGCGGCTTCCAGGTCGGCGACCGTGTGGCCTATGCCACCGGGCCGCTGGGCGCCTACAGCGAGCTGCATGTGCTGCCAGCGGAGCGACTGGTGAAACTGCCGGACGCCATCAGCTTCGAGCAGGCCGCAGCGGTCATGCTCAAGGGCCTGACCGTGCAGTACCTGCTGCGCCAGACCTATCCGCTCAAGGGTGGCGAAACCATCCTGTTCCACGCCGCGGCGGGCGGGGTCGGCTCCTTGGCCTGCCAGTGGGCCAGGGCGCTCGGGGTCAAGCTGATCGGCACCGTCAGCTCCGCTGAAAAAGCCGCACGGGCCAAGGAGCAGGGCGCCTGGGCGACCATCGACTACAGCCATGAGAATGTCGCCCAGCGGGTACTGGAGCTGACCGACGGGGCCAAGTGCCCGGTGGTCTATGACGGCGTCGGCAAGGACACCTGGGAAACCTCGCTGGATTGCGTAGCGCCCCGGGGCTTGCTGGTCAGCTTCGGCAATGCCTCCGGTGCGGTGACCGGGGTCAACCTCGGCATCCTGGCGCAGAAGGGCTCGCTGTTCGTCACCCGACCGACCCTGGCCGGCTACGCCGATACCCCGCAGCGCCTGCAGATGATGGCCGACGAACTGTTCGCCATGATCGAAAGCGGCCAGCTCAAGGTCGAGATCAGCAATCGCCATGCGCTCAAGGACGCCGCAGCCGCGCAAGCCGCCCTGAGTGCCCGGCAGACCACCGGCTCGACCATTTTGCTGCCGTAAAACCCGTAGGGTGGGTTAGGCGCGCCAACCGGTTTCACAGGCACAGTTCAATGCCTGTCGCGCCGTAACCCACCATGGCCATCTGCGGCACCTGATGGTGGGTTACGCAGCGCTCACACACCGCACAACTTTCAATTGAGTGGCAATGCGCCGCTAACCCACCCTACGCAAGCGGAAGCCTTCAGGACGGGCGGATCACATCACCCGTGCGCAGGTCGCGGATCAGGCTGGGATTCTTGCGCCCGCCCAGGGCGCCACCCAGGACATGATCCAGCTGACGCGGGAAGTACTGCTCCACCCGCAGCCGTGAACGCGCCGCTGGCCGCCCGGCCGGATTAGCCGAGGTGGACACCAGCGGCCCGGTCAGGCGACACAGCGCCTGCACACCGGGATGATCGCTGACCCGCAGGGCCACCGAGTCATGCACTCCGGTAATCCACTCGGGCAAGCGCTGCTGATGGGGCACCAGCCAGGTATTGGGCCCCGGCCAGCTGCCGGCCAGGCGCTGCTGCCAGATCTCCGGCAGGTCTTCGAGGAGAAAGTCGAACTGCTCGATGCAGTCGGCCACCAGGATCAGACCCTTGTGCACCGGCCGCTCCTTGAGGGCCAGCAGGCGCTGTACTGCCTCCTCATCCCAGGGATCGCAGCCCAGTCCCCAGACCGCCTCGGTGGGATAGGCAATCACCCCACCCTGACGCACCACGCGCGCCGCCTGCTGCACCTGCCAATTGCTGACCATTGAATACTCCCGATAAACCATGGCGGCAGTTTATCCAAGCGGCTCGGTTTGCGGCAGGCAAAACCCGCGGATCTGTTGACCCGGTATGACGGGCACAGGGGAATGGCACTGACCTAGGGGGCGCCACGCCCCAACCAGATCCCGCCCTCGCAACCTACCAGTCCCTGTAGCTCCAGCTCAGTCAAGGTTGCCAGCACCTCGGGCAAGGACAGGCCGCTGACCAGCGCCAGCTCTTCGCTACTGTGGGGCGCGGCATGCAGCAGCTGCAGCAGTGGATGTGCAACGGGAGCGGGCGCCTGCTCGCAGGGTGCGCGGGCTGCATGCTGCCAGCCACGCAGGGCTTCGAGGATATCATCGATGCTTTCCACCAGGGCGGCGCCCTCACGGATCAGCTGGTGGCAACCACGCGCCCCGGGGTGATGGATGGAGCCGGGAATGGCATAGACCTCACGCCCCTGTTCGGCGGCCAGGCGCGCAGTGATCAGCGAGCCACTGGAGGGGCTGGCCTCGACCACCAACACGCCCAACGCTAAGCCACTGATAATTCTATTGCGCCGGGGAAAGTTGCTGGCCTGGGGTGGGCAATCCAGTGGCAGTTCGGACACCATTGCACCGCCGCCTTCAACAATATCGGCTGCCAACTTCTTGTGCCGCGACGGATACAGGCACTGCAAGCCCGTTCCGAGCACGGCAATGGTCTTGCCGCCGCCCTCCAGAGCGCCCTGATGGGCGGCCCCGTCAATCCCCAGGGCCAGACCACTGGTGATGACGAAGCCACCGGCGGCCAGGCTCCGGGCAAAGTGCCGGGCATTGTCCAGTCCGGGCCGAGATGCTCGCCGACTACCGACCATGGCCAGTTGCGGCTGCTCCAGCAGGCCTGGATCACCGGCAACGAACAGCAGCGGCGGGGCATCGCTCAGTTCCGCCAGCAGGGCCGGGTAGGCCGGATCATCCCACATCAGCAGGTGCTGCTGCGGCGCCTCCAGCCAGGCCAGGGCCGCCGCTGCCCGCTGACCAATCTCGGCACTGCGCCGTGGCTCGGCACAGGCCGCAGGCAGCCCCAGGGCACGCCAGGCACTGGCCGGCGCGCTAAGGGCGGCCGAAGCACTGTCAAAGGCGCTGAGCAGTTTGCGAAAGCGCCGCGGCCCCAACTCCGGCAACAGGTGCAGGCGCAGACGGGCTTCGAGTTCGGCTGGAGAGACGGCAGACGAGAGAGCGGCACATGGCGGCGGCATGATGATCATCCTTGATCAAATACGCCGCCGAAACGGCGCAGGCAGAAAGAACAAACCCCGCGAAAGCGGGGCTTGTGGGTGTTACGGGTTACGCACCTTGTCGAGAATCGCCAGCTGACGCGAGGCGTTCAGCACCAGGGCGTAGCTGAGCTTGTCGTAGGTACGGAACACCATCAGCAGGCCCGAGCGCTCGTCCGGGATCTTCACCGCTTCGCCAGTGACCCGGTCACGCACGGTTTCACCGGTCTTGTAGATGGCCAGCACATTGCCTTCTACCAGACCATCACGGGCGCCCTTGTTCAGGGTGACCACATCGAACTGACCAATCTGAGTCACGCCACGGGGCACATCGAGGATCACCCCATTGATTTCATTGGCCGGCTCGCTGGGCATAAATGACGAGTTGATCGAACGCTCCTCGGTGGGGAACAAACGGTCAGCCAGACGCACTTCCTGAGTCGAGCGGGTCAGCAGCATGGTGCCGATATCGCCTTCCTCGGCGACGATCTGCCCACTGCCGATATCGTCGGCGTTGATCCCTAGAAATTCCTGGGTATCCGGATCCAGATAGGTCTTGCCCTGGCGGAAGATGCCATACACCGGCGCACGCTCGTCGAACTGGCCACGGGCGTAGACCCGGTCACCGGCACCGCTGACCACGCGCTCGGCATTGCCGGCGACGATATAGGGCGCGGCATCGAACTGCTCAGGCGTATCGACGATACGGTTGCTCAGCAGGAAGCTGTTGATCGCCTCCAGCGGAATGGCCGGGATGGCTTCGGCCATGGGCGTGCTGCGCACCTGCGGCGACAGTTTGATGGTGCCGCGGGATTCACCACGGTTGAGCATCAGACGCGGCTGACCGTCGACATATACCAGGCTGAGCTGATCGCCGGGGTAGATCAGATGGGGGTTTTCCACCTGGGGGTTGGCATGCCAGATTTCCGGCCATTTCCAGGGCTGGGTCAGAAATCGACCGGAGATATCCCACAGGGTATCGCCTTTGACCACGGTATAACGGTCTGGGTGACCGTCCTTGAGTTGCACTTCTGCCTGGGCCAAGCCGCTTGCGGCAAGCAGCAGCAGGGCGAGTAGTGATTTCCTCATGCGGTGAATCCCTTTATTATGTGTCTACACGTGGAGCGCCCTAGCGCCGCGACTGAACCCAGTGGGAACGCGGCGTGAAGCCGTTTTTCCAATGCTGCTCATCATCTTAGCAGCGGATTTTGACTTTATTCCACAAGTGCATCACAAACGCATATGGCGATCCTGAATATCCTCGAATTTCCCGATCCACGCCTGCGTACCATCGCCAAACCGGTGGACGTGGTCGACGACTCCATTCGTCAGCTGGTCGACGACATGTTCGAGACCATGTACGACGCCCCCGGTATCGGTCTGGCCGCCACCCAGGTCAACGTGCACAAGCGCGTAGTGGTGATGGACCTGTCCGAAGACAAGTCCGAGCCGCGGGTGTTTATCAACCCCGAGTTCGAACCGCTCACCGAGGAGATGGATCAGTACCAGGAAGGCTGCCTGTCGGTGCCCGGCTTCTATGAGAACGTCGACCGCCCGCAGAAGGTCAGGATCAAGGCCCTGGACCGCGATGGCCAGCCCTATGAGCTGATCGCCGAAGGCCTGCTCGCCGTGTGCATTCAGCATGAGTGTGATCACCTCAATGGCAAGCTGTTTGTCGACTACCTGTCCAACCTCAAGCGCGACCGGATCAAGAAAAAGCTGGAAAAACAGCATCGTCAGCGCGCCTGACTTCGATATTGCAAAGGCTTGCTGCGGCAAGCCTTTTTCTTTCTAGCAGTGAGAACCCATGTCTGATTCTTTGCGCATTGTCTTTGCCGGCACCCCCGAATTCGCCGCCGAGCACCTTAAGGCGCTATTAAACAGCCCCCATCAGATCGTCGCGGTGTACAGCCAGCCGGATCGCCCTGCCGGCCGTGGACAGAAGCTCACACCCAGCCCGGTCAAGCAGTTGGCCTTGGAGCATGGCATCCCGGTGTACCAACCGCAGACCCTGCGTGACCCCGCCGCCCAGGCCGAACTGGCTGCGCTCAAGCCCGACCTGATGGTGGTGGTGGCCTACGGCCTGATCCTGCCGCAGGTGGTGCTGGATACCCCGCGCCTGGGCTGCATCAACAGCCATGCCTCGCTGCTGCCACGTTGGCGCGGCGCGGCGCCGATCCAGCGTGCCGTCGAAGCTGGCGATGCCGAGTCAGGCGTGACCGTGATGCAGATGGAAGCCGGCCTGGATACCGGGCCGATGCTGCTGAAAGTCAGCACCCCCATTGCCGCAGACGATACCGGTGGCAGCCTGCATGACCGCCTGGCCCAGCTCGGCCCCCGGGCGGTGATCGAGGCGATCAGCGGTCTGGCTGCCGGCACCCTCAAGGGCGAGGTGCAGGACGACAGCCTGGCCACCTACGCGCACAAGCTGAACAAGGATGAAGCGCGCCTGGACTGGAGCCGCCCGGCCATCGAACTGGAGCGTCTGGTGCGTGCCTTCCATCCCTGGCCGATCTGCCATAGCACGCTTAATGGCGAAGCCCTGAAAGTACATGCGGCAACACTGGGCGAGGGCAGTGGTGCCCCAGGCACTATTCTCGCTGCCGATAAATCCGGCCTGACCGTGGCCTGTGGCCAAGGCGCACTGCGCCTGACCCGCCTGCAGCTGCCCGGCGGCAAGGCGCTGAACTTCAGCGACCTGTACAACAGCCGCCGCGAGCAGTTTGCCGTTGGCCTGGTGTTGGGCGCATGAATCCGCGTCTCGCCGCCGCCCGCGCCCTGGCCAGCGTGCTGGCCGGCAAGGCCTCGCTGGGCAGCAGCCTGCCGCCACTGCTGGACAGGGTCGAAGCCCGCGATCGCGGTCTGGCCCAGGATCTGGCCTTTGGCGCCGCGCGCTGGCAGCCACGGTTGGCCCTGATCGCCGAACAGCTGCTGCAAAAGCCGTTCAAGGCCACCGACCGCGACGTCGAGGCGCTGCTGCTGATCGGTCTGTATCAGCTGTTCTACACCCGCATTCCGGCCCATGCCGCCATCGGCGAGACGGTGGCCTGCGTCGACAAACTGAAGAAGTCCTCGCTCAAGGGCCTGCTCAATGCCGTGCTGCGCAATGCCCAGCGTGACGGCGAGACCATTATCGCCGGCCTCGACCGCGACCCGGTTCTGCATACGGCCCACCCGCGCTGGCTGCAGAAGCGCCTGAAGGCCGACTGGCCCGAGCAGTGGCAGGCCATCTGCGCCGCCAACAACGCCCACCCGCCGCTGATCCTGCGGGTCAATCGCCGCCATGGCAGCCGTGACGACTACCTGGCCGAACTGCGCCGTGTCGGCTTTGAGGCCGAATCCTGCACCTATAGCCAAGACGGCATTCGTTTGCTGCAGGCCTGCGATGTCACCACCCTGCCGGGCTTTGCCGACGGCCGCGTCAGCGTGCAGGACGAAGCGGCGCAGCTGGCCGCCGACCTGCTCGATCTGGCCCCCGGCCAACGGGTGCTGGATGCCTGCGCCGCGCCCGGCGGCAAGACCTGCCACCTGCTGGAAGCCGAGCCACAGCTGGCCGGCGTGCTGGCGGTGGATCTGGAAGAAAAGCGCCTGGCGCGGGTGCGCGAGAATCTGCAACGCCTGGGCCTGGATGCCCAGCTGATTGCCGCCGATGGCCGCGATACCCAGGCCTGGTGGGATGGCCAGGCCTTTCAGCGCATCCTGCTGGATGCGCCCTGTTCGGCCACCGGGGTGATTCGTCGCCACCCGGATATCAAACTGACCCGTCAACCAGAAGACATCACTGCCCTGGCCCAGCTGCAGGGCGAACTGCTGGATGCCCTGTGGCCGACCCTGGAAGTTGGCGGCATCCTGCTCTACGCCACCTGCTCGGTGCTGCCGGCGGAGAACAGCGACACCATCGCCGCCTTTCTGGCCCGTACCCCTAGCGCCCGCGAGCTGGATATCCCCGGTCCGTTCGGCCTCAAGGCCACCCATGGTCGCCAGTTGTTGCCGCAAATCGACGGCCATGACGGCTTCTACTATGCCAAGCTGATCAAGATCGCCGCCTCACCCCGCGGCTAACGGAGCACGCTGTGAAGATCATCATTCTCGGAGCAGGTCAGGTTGGTGGCACCCTGGCTGAACACCTGGCCAGCGAGGCCAACGACATCACCGTGGTCGACACCGACGGCGACCGCCTGCGCGACCTCGGCGACCGCCTGGATATTCGTACCGTACAGGGTCGCGGCTCCTTCCCCACGGTGCTGCGCCAGGCCGGCGCGGACGACGCCGACATGCTGGTGGCGGTGACCAACAGCGATGAAATCAACATGATCGCCTGCCAGGTGGCCTACAGCCTGTTCCACACCCCGACCAAGATCGCCCGGGTGCGCGAGGCGGCCTACCTGACCCGCAGCGGCCTGTTCAGCAACGAGTCGATCCCGGTCGACGTGCTGATCAGCCCCGAGCAGGTGGTGACCAACTACATCAAGCGCCTGATCGAATACCCCGGCGCCCTGCAGGTGATCGACTTCGCCGAAGGCAAGGCCCAGCTGGTGGCGGTCAAGGCTTACTACGGCGGGCCGCTGGTCGGTCAGCAGCTGCGTCAGCTGCGCGAGCATATGCCCAATGTCGACACCCGCGTGGCCGCCATCTTCCGCCGCAACCGGGCGATCATGCCCCAGGGCGACACGGTGATCGAAGCGGACGACGAGGTGTTCTTTATCGCCGCCAAGGCCCATATCCGTGCGGTGATGAGCGAAATGCGCCGTATGGAAGACAGCTACAAGAAGGTGGTGATCGCTGGCGGCGGGCATATCGGCGAGCGCCTGGCCGAGGCCATCGAGAGCCGCTATCAGGTGAAGATCATCGAGATGAACCCGGCGCGCTGCCGCTACCTCTCGGAAACCCTGGACAGCACCATCGTGCTGCAGGGCAGCGCCTCGGACCGCGATCTGCTAGTGGAGGAGAACATCAACGATGCCGATATCTTCCTCGCGCTGACCAACGACGACGAGGCCAATATCATGTCCTCGCTGCTGGCCAAACGCCTGGGTGCGCGCAAGGTGATGACCATCATCAACAACCCGGCCTATGTCGACCTGGTCCAGGGCGGCGAAATCGACATCGCCATCAGCCCGCAGCTGGCCACCATCGGCACCCTGCTGACCCACGTGCGCCGTGGCGATATCGAAAGCGTGCACAGCCTGCGCCGTGGCGCTGCCGAGGCCATCGAGGCGATTGCCCATGGTGATGCCAAGTCGAGCAAGGTGGTCGGCCGCGCCATTCAGGAAATCGCCCTGCCGCCGGGCACCACCATCGGCGCCATTATCCGCGACGACGAGGTGCTGATCGCCCACGACAAGACGGTGATCGAGTCCGGCGACCATGTGATCCTGTTCCTGGTCGACAAGAAATATATCCGCGACGCCGAACGCCTGTTCCAGGTCGGGCTAACCTTCTTCTAGCAGGCTGTTGAAAAGCGTTGACGAGGCCGCCAGCGCAAGGCAAAAACAGGCGCTACGCAGCGAAGCGGAGTAACAGCCGCAGGCTGGCCCGCAGGGCGAACGCAGTGAGTCAAAAGCGCAGTTTACAAGTGGTAAATGAGCATTTGATTCGCTTCGCTCACCCCTTCGGGGCCGTGCTAAAGCACGTTCAGCCGTTGGCTGTGAGCCTGTTTTTAACGCCGCGATGGCAACGCAGGTAGCTTTTCAACAACCTGCTAAGGCCATCACTCGTCCGAAGCCAATCCGGGCAAGCCGGCACGCTGACCCCGGATTGCATCCGGGCTATCAAGCAGGATCTGCCATGAGTATCCAATCCCTGGAAAATATGCTGGCCAAGGGCCTGGATAACGCGCTGCTGCGTTTCGGCCTGGGCAAGGGCTATCTGGATACCGGCGAATTCGCCCGCGCCGCCGAACACCTGCAACGCTGCGTGAAACTGGACCCCGGCTATTCGGCGGCGTGGAAACTGCTCGGCCAGGCCCTGCAAAAGCAGAGTCTGCTGGATGACGCGCGAGGGGCCTGGCAACAGGGCCTGGCAGTGGCCCGTGAGAAGGGCGACAAGCAGGCGGAAAAGGAAATGACGGTCTTTCTCAAGCGCCTGGACAAGCACTCGCAGGGCTGAGCACGGCTCAATCCTTGATAAAGCGCAAACCAACGCCCAGCAGCTCGACCCGCACCACCTCCAGCTGCAGGATCGGCGCCTCCATCGGCAAGCCCTGCACCTGGCCACTGACCCGCTCACCAATCGTGAGCAGGTCATGGGCCTGATCCAGCAGGATATAGACCCCTGTATCGGAGATGTCCCGGGTGCTCACCAGCATTTCGCCATGCAGCGGGTGCTCGATGCGCAGACGAACCTTGAGGGGGGTGCGGACATTATGACGCTGGTCGCTCATGCTGGATCCATCCGGGTCGATTTCAGCAGACTAGCCGACAGCGCCCCCCACGGGCAAATCGACGCTGTTCAATACCACTTGGCTTCGCCTGCCGGGCGCTTCTTGAAGCGTTTCATGTTCCACATATATTGGCTGGGCGCCTGGCGTACCTGCTTTTCGATGCCCTGGTTGAGGGCGCTGACCGCCGCCTCGATATCCTCGCCATAGAGCGCCTCGGGCGCAGCCTCGATCACCACCCGATAGCCGCTGCCATCGTCCAGACGCAGGGCATGGATAAAAACCGCTTCGGCCTTGTGCCCCTGCACCAGGGACGGCACGAACTTGCTGGTCAGCGCCGGGACGCCGAAAAAGGGCACGAATACACCGCTGCTCAGGCTCGGTTCGGGATCGGCGGCGATACCGGCCACGCCGCCTTTGCGCACGGCCTTGATCAGGCTAAGGATGCCCTCCTTGGTCGAAGGGGCCATGGTGCTGCCCAGCTGGGCTCGTTTCTCCTGCAGCAACTCATCGACCGCCTGCATCTTGATCGGCCGGTACAACAGCACAGGCTGGCAGATGGAAGAGGCATATTGCAGCAGCACTTCCCAGTTACCCAGGTGGCTGCTGATCAGCACCACACCCTTGCCCCGGTCCAGGGCCGCCTGCAGCACCGGCAGCCCCTCCACCTGCTTGATCAGGCCCAGCGTCTTGTGGGCTGGCCAGATCCAGGAACAGGCGCTTTCGGTCAGGGTCCTGCCGGTATCACGCAGGCACTGACCCACCATGGCTTCGCGCTGCGGTTCCGTCAGCTCGGGAAAACAGCCCGCCAGGTTGATCCTCACCACTTCACGGGAGCGGTTCGGCAGCTTCCACATCAGCCAGCCAATGGCCGCGCCCACCACCTGCACGGCGCCCCAGGGCAGCAAGGCGAACACACGCAGAAGGCCCACCACCAGGGCACCTTTGAGCTTTTCCACACAGGACTCCAAGGGTCAAAAGGCGCTCATTGTAACCGCCAGAGCAAACGTCTGGTCAGCCCTGGCAAAGGGCGGCGTAGCGATCGCAATCGATGGTGTGATCCATCACCATACCGGCGGCCTGCATGTAGGCGTAGCAGATGGTCGGGCCGACAAAGGTAAAGCCGGCCTTCTTCAGCGCGCGACTCATGGCCTCGGCCTCGGCGGTCACCGCCGGCACCTGGCTGCGTTCACTGAAGTGATTGATTTTTGGCACGCCACCGACAAAGGACCAGAGCAGCGCCACGGGATCATCCAGGCGCAACCAGGCCTGGGCATTCTGCCGTGCGGCCCTGAGCTTCAGGCGGTTGCGGATAATCCCGGCATCCTGCATCAGGGTCTGTTCGATGTACTCATCCGTCAGCGCGGCCAGGCGCTGCACGTCGAAGCCAAACAGCACCTCACGGTAGCGTTCGCGCTTTTTCAGCACGGTGATCCACGACAGGCCGGCCTGGAAACCCTCCAGCAGCAGCAATTCGAACAGCGCCTGCGGGTCGCGCAGCGGCACGCCCCATTCGTGGTCGTGGTAGGCGACGTACAGCGGGTCATCGGTGCACCAAAAGCAGCGTGGCATAGGGCCTTCCAGGGCAGTGGAGGCGGCGCGGATTGGGGTATACTCCCGCCCTTTCTGTCGCAGCCAACAGGTGAATTTTTCGTGAGCCAGACTACGCCTGCCGTGCGCACCTTCCAAGACTTGATCCTCGCCCTGCAGCAGTACTGGGCCGAGCAGGGCTGCGTGGTACTGCAGCCCTACGATATGGAAATGGGTGCGGGCACCTTCCACACCGCCACCTTCCTGCGTGCCATCGGCCCCGAGACCTGGAACGCCGCCTATGTGCAGCCGTCCCGCCGTCCCGCCGACGGCCGCTATGGCGAGAACCCCAACCGCCTGCAGCACTACTACCAGTTCCAGGTGGTGCTCAAACCCAACCCGGAAAATATCCAGGACCTGTACCTGGAGTCCCTGCGCCGGATTGGCGTGGACACCAGCGTGCACGATATCCGCTTTGTCGAAGACAATTGGGAGTCGCCGACCCTGGGCGCCTGGGGCCTGGGCTGGGAAGTCTGGCTCAACGGCATGGAAGTCACCCAGTTCACCTACTTCCAGCAG
Source organism: Pseudomonas xionganensis (assembly GCF_009763245.1). Classification (GTDB taxonomy): domain Bacteria; phylum Pseudomonadota; class Gammaproteobacteria; order Pseudomonadales; family Pseudomonadaceae; genus Aquipseudomonas; species Aquipseudomonas xionganensis. Next base: position 414,581 of record NZ_WKJZ01000001.1, read on the forward strand.
GTCGGCGGGGTGGAGTGCTACCCGGTCACCGGCGAGATCACCTACGGCCTGGAGCGCCTGGCCATGTACCTGCAGGGTGTGGACTCGGTCTACGACCTGATCTGGACCGACGGCCCCTTCGGCACCGTGACCTATGGGGACGTGTTCCACCAGAACGAGGTGGAGCAGTCCACCTACAACTTCGAACACGCCAATGTCGACAAGCTGTTCGAACTGTTCGACTTCTACGAAGGCGAAGCCAACCGCCTGATGGACGTCCAGCTGCCGCTGCCGGCCTATGAGATGGTGATCAAGGCCTCGCACACCTTCAACCTGCTGGATGCGCGCCGCGCCATCTCGGTCACCGCTCGTCAGCAGTACATCCTGCGCGTGCGTACCCTGGCCCGTAATATCGCCCAGAGCTACCTGCTGGCCCGCGCCCGCCTGGGCTTCCCCATGGCCACCGCCGAACTGCGCGACGAGGTGCTGGGCAAGCTGAATGAGGCCGGCCTGCTGGCGGACGACAACCTGAAGGAGGCCAACTGATGAGCGCCCATGATTTTCTTGTAGAGCTGGGCACCGAAGAGCTGCCACCCAAGGCCCTGAAGACCCTGGGCGAAGCCTTCCTCGCAGGCATCGAGAAGGGCCTGAAAGGCGCCGGCCTGAGCTACAGCGGCGCCCGCTACTACGCCGCACCCCGGCGTCTGGCGGTGCTGGTCGAGCAGCTGGCCAACCAGCAGCCGGATCGCACCCAGAACCTCGACGGCCCGCCCGTGCAGGCTGCCTTCGACAAGGACGGCAACCCCACCCAGGCCGCCCTGGGTTTCGCCAAGAAATGTGGCGTCGACCTGGCCGATATAGACCGCAGTGGGCCCAAGCTCAAGTTCAGCCAGCATATCCCGGGCCAGGCCGCCGCCGGCCTGCTGCCCGGCATCGTCGAGACCTCGCTGAACGAGCTGCCGATCCCCAAGCGCATGCGCTGGGGTGCGCGCAAGACCGAATTCGTTCGCCCCAGCCAGTGGCTGGTGATGCTGTTCGGTGATGAGGTGATCGACTGCGAGATCCTCGCCCAGAAGGCCGGACGCATTTCCCGTGGCCATCGCTTCCACGCCAACCATGAGGTGCGCATCAGCAGCCCGGCCAGCTACGCCGAAGACCTGCGCAGCGCCTATGTGATTGCCGATTTTGCCGAGCGCCGCGCGCAGATCGCCGCCCGCATCGAACAGCTGGCCACCGCCGAGCAGGGCAGCGCCATCGTTCCGCCAGCGCTGCTGGATGAAGTCAGCGCCCTGGTGGAGTGGCCGGTGCCGCTGGTCTGCGCCTTCGAGGAGCGTTTCCTTGAGGTACCCCAGGAAGCCCTGATCACCACCATGCAGGACAACCAGAAGTACTTCTGCCTGCTGGATGCGGGTGGCAAGCTGCTGCCGCGCTTTATCACCGTGGCCAATATCGAGTCCAAGGACCCGGCGCAGATCGTGGCCGGCAACGAGAAGGTGGTGCGCCCACGCCTGACCGACGCCGAGTTCTTCTTCAAGCAAGACAAGAAGCAGAAGCTGGAAAGCTTCAACCTGCGCCTGGCCAATGTGGTGTTCCAGGCTCAGCTCGGTAGCGTGTTCGACAAGGCCCAGCGGGTTTCCGCCCTGGCCGGTTTTATCGCCCAGCGCATCAAGGGTGACGCCCAGCGCGCCGCCCGCGCCGGCCTGCTGTGCAAGTGCGACCTGGCCAGCGAGATGGTCGGCGAGTTCCCCGAGATGCAGGGCATCGCCGGCTACTACTACGCCCTCAATGATGGCGAGCCGCAAGACGTGGCCCTGGCCCTCAACGAGCAATATATGCCCCGCGGTGCCGGCGCCGAGCTGCCCAGCACCCTGACCGGCGCCGCCGTGGCCCTGGCCGACAAGCTGGACACCCTGGTGGGCATCTTCGGCATCGGCATGCTGCCCACAGGCTCCAAGGACCCCTACGCCCTGCGCCGCGCCGCCTTGGGCGTGCTGCGCATCCTGATTGAGAAGGAACTGGATCTGGATCTGGCCGAGGCCGTCACCTTCGCCATCGAGCAGTTCGCCGGCAAGGTCAAGGCCGAAGGCCTGGCGCCCCAGGTGTTGGACTTTATCTTCGACCGCCTGCGCGCCCGTTACGAGGACGAAGGCGTGGACGTGGCCGTGTACCAGGCTGTGCGCGCCGTCAGCCCGACCTCGCCGCTGGACTTCGACCAGCGCGTACAGGCCGTGCAGGCCTTCCGCAGCCTGCCCCAGGCCGAAGCCCTGGCCGCCGCCAACAAGCGTGTATCGAATATCCTGGCCAAGGCCGAAGGGCAGGTGGCTGCCAGTGTCGAAGCCCACTACTTCGACAACCCCAGCGAGTTTGCCCTGAACGCCGCCATCCAGCAGGCCGAGCATGGGGTGCAGCCCCTGGCGGCAGCGCGCCAGTACAACCTGGCCCTGAGCCAGCTGGCCAACCTGCGCGAGCCGGTGGATGCCTTCTTCGAGGCCGTGCTGGTCAACGCCGAAGACGCCAAGGTCCGCGCCAACCGTTACGCCCTGTTGGCCAAGCTACGCGGCCTGTTCCTTGGCGTCGCCGATATCTCGGTTTTGGGATAAGCGATGGACAAGCCTTCGGCCTGTCCACCCTACGTCCTGAATTGATCGTAGGATGGGTGGAGCGCAGCGATACCCATCACCCTGCATATACGATGGGTTACGCCGCATGGCGGCTAACCCATCCTACGAAGCTGTGCCGTTATGAAACTGCTGATTCTCGACCGCGACGGCGTGATCAATCACGACTCCGACGCCTATATCAAATCCCTCGACGAGTGGATTCCCATTCCCGGGGCCATCGAGGCCATCGCTCGCTTGTCCAAGGCCGGATGGACCGTGGCCGTGGCCACCAACCAGTCCGGCCTCGCTCGCGGCTACTACGACGAAGCCACCCTGCAGGCCATGCACACACGCCTGCGCGAACTGGTGGCGGAGCAGGGTGGTGAACTCGGCCTGATCGTCCACTGCCCCCATGGCCCGGATGACGACTGCAGCTGCCGCAAACCCAAACCTGGCATGCTGGAGCAGATAGCGGCGTACTATGGCGTCATGCTCAAGGGCATCTGGTTTGTCGGCGACAGCAGCGGTGACCTGAGCGCCGCCCGGGCCGTCGATTGTCAGCCGGTTCTGGTAAAGACCGGCAAAGGCGAACGTACCCTGGCCAAGCCATTGCCAGCGGGCACCCTGGTATTCGATGATCTGGCGGCAGTCGCCGACCAGCTCCTCCACTTATAAAGCAGGCCCAGGCCTGCGACGGTAACGCTACCCATGTCGACAGTGCAGGCCTTCAGAACGGTTCTTTTCTACTTTCTTCTCGCATCCAGCGCCTTTGTCTGGTGCATCATCAGCGTCTTCGTTGCGCCCTTCCTGTCTTTCCGCGCCCGCTACCGCTTCGTGATCCAGAACTGGTGCCGCTGCGCTGTATGGCTGGCCAAGGTTCTGGTTGGCATCAACTATGAAGTCAAAGGCCTGGAGAACATCCCCGAACAGCCCTGCGTGATCCTGGCCAAGCACCAGAGCACCTGGGAAACCTTCTTCCTCTCCGCCCTGTTCGAGCCCCTGAGCCAGGTGCTCAAGCGTGAGCTGCTGTACGTGCCGTTCTTCGGCTGGGCCATGGCCATGCTCAAGCCCATTGCCATCGACCGCAGCAACCCCAAGGCCGCCCTCAAGCAGCTGGCCAAGCAGGGCCATGAACGCCTGGGGCAGGGCGCCTGGGTCCTGATCTTCCCGGAAGGCACACGCATTCCCCCAGGCCAGATCGGCAAGTTCAGCCGCGGCGGCGCTGCCCTGGCAGTCAACGCCAACCTGCCGGTACTGCCGATTGCCCACAATGCCGGGCACTTCTGGCCCAAGCACGGCTGGAGCAAGACCCCCGGCACCATCCAGGTGGTGATCGGCCCGCTGATGCACGCCCAGGGCGAAGGCCCCCGTGCCATCGCCGAGCTCAACGACCGAGCCTTTGAATGGGTCAGCCAGGCACAACGGGAAATCGGTTCCCTGAGCGCCAACAGCGTGCCCTGCGAAGCCACTGAAGTGGTCTGATCCATTCTGTGGATAAGCTGTGCGTCAAATACCAGCAGAGTGCCATTACAGCTTGCAGTCTGCTGATTTATATAGCTTTTACCTAATCAGAAAATTTACGCTCTTGGTGCATAAGTATTTGTCAGCACATAAAAAACCGGCTTTAAGCCGGTTTTTTATGTGCGCATTGGATTAGAAATCCAGGTTGGACACCGCCAGGGCGTTGGTCTCGATAAAGTCCCTACGAGGTTCTACCGCATCGCCCATCAGGGTGTTGAAGATCTGGTCGGCGGCGATGGCGTCTTCAATACGCACCTTGAGCATGCGGCGCACGTCCGGGTCCATGGTGGTTTCCCACAGCTGGTCCGGGTTCATTTCACCCAGCCCCTTATAGCGCTGAATGCTGTGGCGCTTGGTGCTTTCGGCCATCAACCAGGCCAGCGCATCCTTGAAGGTGCTGACCGGTTTCTTGCGCTCGCCACGCTGCACATAGGCACCGTCTTCCAGCAGGTTGTTCAGCTGGTCACCGAGGCTGGTCACCGTCTTGTAGTCGTTGCTGGCGAAGAAGTCGCGGTTGAAGATGATGTAGCTGGAAACCCCGTGGGAAACCAGTTCTACCTGAGGCAACCAGAGGTGGCGTTCAGTGTCTTCGTGCAGGCTGGTCTTGTACACAAGGCCGGACTTTTCCATGCCCTTGAGGCGGGTATCGAGCAGTCCTAGCCATTGTTGCATGGCTGCCTTGTCCGCCAGTTGTTCGGTTTCCACCCGCGGGATATAGACGAAATGCTCGGTCAGTTCGATGGGGTAGAGACGCGATAGACGGTTGAGGGTCTTCATCACCAGGCGGTAATCATTGACCAGACGCTCCAGCGCACCGCCGGACAGGCCTGGGGCGCTTTCATTGACATGCAGGCTGGCATCTTCCAGGGCCGACTGGGTCATGTATTCATCCATGGCCTCGTCGTCCTTGATGTACTGCTCCTGCTTGCCCTTCTTGACCTTGTACAGTGGCGGCTGGGCGATATAGATATAACCGCGCTCGATCAGCTCCGGCAGCTGACGGAAGAAGAAGGTCAGCAGCAGGGTACGGATGTGCGAACCGTCGACGTCAGCATCGGTCATGATGATGATGTTGTGATAACGCAGCTTGTCGATGTTGTACTCATCGCGGCCGATACCACAGCCCAGGGCGGTGATCAGGGTGCCGACTTCCTGGGAGGAAATCATCTTGTCGAAGCGGGCTTTCTCGACGTTGAGGATCTTGCCCTTGAGCGGCAGGATGGCCTGGGTCTTGCGGTTGCGGCCCTGCTTGGCAGAACCGCCCGCGGAGTCACCCTCCACTATGTAGAGTTCGGAGAGGGCAGGGTCCTTCTCCTGGCAGTCGGCCAGTTTGCCTGGCAGCCCGGCAATATCCAGAGCGCCTTTACGGCGGGTCATTTCCCGCGCCTTGCGCGCGGCTTCACGGGCGCGCGCGGCGTCGATCATCTTGCCGACCACGGCCTTGGCTTCGTTGGGGTTCTCCAGCAGGAAGTCGGAGAAGTATTTGCCCATTTCCTGCTCGACCGCAGTTTTCACTTCGCTGGAAACCAGCTTGTCCTTGGTCTGCGAGCTGAACTTCGGATCCGGTACTTTTACCGAAATGATGGCTGTCAGACCTTCCCGGGCATCGTCACCGGTGGTGGCGATCTTGTGCTTCTTGGCCAGGCCTTCCTGCTCGATATAGGCGTTCAGGTTACGCGTCAGGGCCGAGCGGAAACCGGCCAGGTGGGTACCGCCATCACGCTGGGGAATATTGTTGGTGAAGCACAGCAGATTCTCGTTGAAGCTGTCGTTCCACTGCAGAGCGACCTCCACACCGACACCGTCATCACGCTGCACGGTGAAGTGGAACACCTGGTTGACCGCCGTCTTGTTGTGGTTGAGGTATTCGACGAAGGCGCGCAGACCACCTTCGTACTTGAACAGCTCTTCCTTGCCGCTGCGTTCATCCTTGAGCAGGATGCCGACGCCAGAGTTGAGGAAAGACAGTTCGCGCAATCGCTTGGCCAGAATGTCCCAGCTGAAGTGGATATTGGCGAAGGTCTCTTCCGAGGGTTTGAAGTGGATCTGCGTGCCGGTGCCTTCGGTATCACCCACGGCGGCCAGGGGAGCCTGGGGCACACCATGCACATAGGTCTGTTCCCAGATCTTGCCGCCACGACGGATAGTCAGGACCAGTTCCTTGGACAGGGCGTTGACCACGGAGACACCCACACCGTGCAGACCACCGGAGACCTTGTAGCTGTTGTCGTCGAATTTACCACCCGCATGCAGTACGGTCATGATCACTTCAGCGGCGGAAACACCTTCATCCTTGTGGATGTCCACCGGAATACCGCGCCCGTTGTCGCGCACACTGATCGACTCATCCGGGTGAATGGTGATGACGATCTCACTGCAATGCCCGGCCAGAGCTTCGTCAATCGAGTTATCGACCACCTCGAAGACCATGTGGTGCAGACCGCTGCCATCGTCGGTATCGCCGATGTACATACCAGGCCGCTTGCGTACGGCATCCAGGCCTTTGAGGACCTTAATGTTATTGGAGTCGTACGTTTGGTTCTCGCTCATGCCTTCACTCCCGGTGGTCGTGGGTCTGGGTGATGCAACCATGTTCCACGTGGAACATGGCCACTGGCGTATCCGTGCGCCAGCCTTCCCTCAACAATTCATGGTCTACACAGGTGATAAATACCTGGCAGTGCAAATCTTCCAACAATCGGCACAAAGCGCGTCGATGCTGCTCATCCAGTTCTGACGGCAGGTCATCCACCAGATAGATGCATTGGCCGCGCTTGGCCTGGTTAACCAGATGGCCCTGAGAAATGCGCAGGGCACATACAACCAACTTCTGTTGGCCACGGGACAGAATCTCCGCGGCATTATGGGCGCCTAGGCGCAATCGTAAATCGGCGCGCTGCGGGCCCGACTGGGTGTGCCCCAGTTGCTGATCACGGATCAGGCTGGCAGCGAGCACGTCATTCAACTCGCGCTCCTTGTCCCAGCCTCGGTAGTAACTCAGGGTTAAACCTTCGAGGTCCAGCAACTCGCTCAGGGTACGCTCGAAGACCGGCTTGAGGGCTTGAATATAGGCCCGTCTGTAGGCATCGATCTCGTCGCTGGCCAGGCACAATTCACGGTCCCAGGCCGCCTGTGAAGCGGCGTCAAGTGTACCACGGCGCAGCCATGAGTTCCGCTGGCGCAGGGCCTTCTGCAGCCTCTGCCAGGCCGGCATAAAGCGAGGTTCCACGTGGAACACTCCCCAGTCGAGAAACTGCCGACGAATCTTTGGGGCGCCTTCCAGCAAGCGAAAACTGTCCGGGTTGATCAACTGCAGTGGCAGGGTTTCGGCAAGCTGGGCCGCACTACGCGCATTCTGTCCGTCGATACGAATCTGAAACTCACCCTGTCGATCCCGGGAAATACCCAGACTGCTCTGCCGCCCATCGGCCAACTGCACCTGGCCAAAGATGGTGCAGGCCAGCTGTTCGTACTGAATGACAGGAAGCAGGCGGGTGCTGCGAAAGGAACGGGCCAGGCCAAGCAGGTGAATGGCTTCAAGCAGACTGGTCTTGCCGCTGCCGTTGTCGCCGGAAAGGATATTGATACGCGGGGAAGGGGAGAGGGTCACCGGGTGCAGGTTGCGCACCGCGGTGACGGCAAAGCGAGTAAGGGACATGCAACTATTACAGACGCATCGGCATAACGACGTAAGAGGAATCGTCGTTGTCGGCTTCCTGCACCAGGGCACTGCTGTTGGCATCAGAGAGAATCAGACGCACCTGTTCGGTGGTCATCACGCTCAGCACATCGAGCAGGTAGCTGACGTTGAAACCGATTTCCAGAGAGCTGCCATTGTAGTCCACCAGGATTTCTTCTTCGGCTTCTTCCTGCTCCGGGTTGTTGGCCTGAATTTTCAGCAGACCAGATTCCAGTTGCAGACGGATGCCACGGTACTTCTCGTTGGAGAGAATCGCCGTGCGGCTAAAGGCTTCACGCAGGCCCTGACGATCAGCCACCACCAGCTTGTCGCCGCCACGGGGCAACACGCGCTCGTAGTCGGGGAACTTGCCGTCGACCAGCTTGGAGGTGAAGGTAAACTCACCAGTGGTGGCGCGAATGTGGTGCTGACCGAGCACGATGCTGACGTTTCCATCCTGCTCAGTGAGCAGACGTGCCAGCTCCAGGATACCTTTTCGCGGCACGATAACCTGATGCTTGCCGTCCTGTTCGATGGCCGCTTCCATGGAACACATGGCCAGACGGTGACCATCGGTGGCTACCGCGCGCAACAGACCGCTTTGCACTTCCAGCAGCATGCCGTTGAGGTAGTAGCGCACATCCTGCTGGGCCATGGCGAAGCTGGTGCGCTCGATCAGGCGACGTACCTTGCTCTGCACCAGGTTGAAGGTCAAAGAGCCGGGACCTTCTTCGACCGTGGGGAAATCGTTGGCCGGCAGGGTGGAAAGGGTAAAGCGGCTACGCCCGGCCTTGACCAGCAGCTTCTGCTCGTCGATGCGGATATCGATCAGGGCATCACTGGGCAGGCTTTTGCAGATGTCCATCAGCTTGCGCGCCGGTACGGTGATCTCGCCTGGCTCGGCCGGCTCCTCCAGGGTGACACGGCCCACCAGCTCGACCTCAAGGTCGGTACCGGTCAGGGACAATTGCTGGCCTTCGACCACCAGCAGCACATTGGAGAGCACTGGCAAGGTCTGGCGTCGTTCCACGACACCAGCGACCAGTTGCAGGGGTTTCAACAGGGCTTCGCGTTGAATGGTGAAATGCATGGTCTAGTCCCTTGCCTAGTGGAGTCGCGGATTAAGTAGTCAGCGTGCGCAGCAAATTCTTGTAGTCCTCGCGGATGTCCGCGTCGGATTCCCTAAGTTCAGCAATCTTACGGCAAGCATGCAATACCGTCGTGTGATCGCGCCCACCAAAGGCATCGCCAATTTCCGGCAGACTGTGATTGGTCAGCTCCTTGGACAACGCCATGGCCACCTGACGCGGTCGCGCCACCGAACGAGAACGGCGCTTGGAAAGCAGGTCGGAAATCTTGATCTTGTAGTACTCGGCCGTGGTGCGCTGGATATTGTCGATGCTGACCAGTTTGTCCTGCAGGGCGAGCAGATCCTTGAGCGATTCGCGAATCAGTTCGATGGTGATATCACGGCCCATGAAGTGCGAGTGGGCAATCACCCGTTTCAGCGCGCCTTCCAGCTCGCGCACGTTGGAGCGAATGCGCTGTGCAATAAAGAAGGCGGCGTCGTGGGGCAGATCGACTTTGGCCTGGTCGGCCTTCTTCATCAGGATCGCCACCCGGGTTTCCAGCTCCGGCGGCTCCACTGCCACGGTCAGGCCCCAGCCGAAGCGTGATTTCAGGCGCTCTTCCAGGCCTTCGATCTCCTTCGGGTAGCGGTCACTGGTGAGAATCACCTGCTGACCGCCTTCGAGCAGGGCGTTGAAGGTGTGGAAAAACTCTTCCTGAGAACGCTCTTTCTTGGCGAAGAACTGGATGTCGTCGATCAGCAGCGCATCCACCGAACGGTAGAAGCGCTTGAATTCGTTGATCGCATTGAGCTGCAACGCCTTGACCATGTCGGCGACAAAGCGCTCGGAATGCAGGTAGACCACCTTGGCGTTGGGGTTCTTGGCCAGCAGATGGTTGCCCACCGCATGCATCAGGTGAGTCTTGCCCAGGCCCACACCCCCATAGAGGAACAGCGGGTTGTAACCGTGCTTGGGGTTATCCGCCACCTGCCAAGCTGCGGCGCGGGCCAACTGGTTGGACTTGCCCTCGACGAAGTTGTCGAAGGTAAAGGTCCGATTCAGATAACTGGTGTGCTTGAGCGCGCCTTCGACCTGCACGGTCCGTTCTGTGCGTGCCGGCTGCTGGGAGGGACTGCTGGCCGGCGACACATGCACGTGCGCGGTGTTGGCGTTAAAGGCGTCCTGAGTGTTCGACTGCCGGGACGTCTGTGCCAGCGGCTCGTTGAGCGGCGCCGCGCTGGCAGCTGCTGGAGCTGCCGTGCTGGGCGCCACAGAACGTGCTGCAGCGCCACGCTTGCTACCTATCAATAAGGAAAGGGCGGGGACCAGGCCATTGGTACGTTCGCCGAGCAACTCCAGCAGACGGGTCAGGTATTTCTCGTTGACCCAGTCGAGCACAAAGCGGTTTGGCGCGTAGACACGCAGCTCATCGCCTTCCGCTTCGACCTGCAACGGTCGGATCCAGGTGTTGAATTGCTGGGCAGGCAGTTCGTCGCGCAGAAGTTCCACGCACTGCTGCCAAAGTTCCACAGACACAGGCGTCCCCTAATGGAAAGGCGGTGAGGCAAAAACAAGCCGCCATTGTAGTCCCGGGCAGACAAGTTATCCACATGAAAACGCCGATGCAGCCAAGGAAAATCAATGCCTTATTGACTCACGGGGTAATCCTGTACGGACTCATAAAACCTGTGGATAAACGTTCTTGAGCCCTGCATATAAGCCTGTGGGCAGACCCGTTGAAAACCTGCCTGTGGGTAAATCAGCCTTTCATACCCAGCTTGTACGCCCTGATCACACAGTTGCCCCAAAGCTTTTCGACAGGCTTCAGGTTCCGGAAAGCGCCCATCAGCAAAGGGCTGCAGGCACTTATGCACAGCTCATGTGCCGACTAATAGCTTTAAACGCTACTAAACATCTTTAAAGATTTTCTTCACTATATTCTTTTATTCAGGAAAAGCGCTGGTTGGAAATTGACCTGACCCGCTGGTTTCTCTAGAATTGCCGGTCTCTTAAAAACGGGGGCCATTCCGGCCCGTAGTCGACCACCCAGGTACCGCACCATGAAACGTACTTTCCAACCCAGCACTATCAAACGCGCCCGCACCCACGGTTTCCGTGCCCGTATGGCCACCAAGAACGGCCGTGCTGTCCTGTCGCGTCGCCGCGCCAAGGGCCGTAAGCGTCTGACCGTCTAAATCCCGTTCTTGTGGTGAGTCGAGACTTCAGTCGGGCAAAGCGTCTGCTAACCCCCCGACAGTTCAAGGCAGTCTTCGACTCCCCTAGCGGTAAAGCTCCGGGCAAAAATGTCCTGCTGCTCGCGCGCAACAACGAGCTCGATCACCCCCGTTTGGGCCTGGTGATTGGCAAGAAGAGCGTCAAGCTCGCTGTTGAGCGCAATCGCCTGAAACGCCAGATCCGTGAATCCTTTCGCCTCAACCAGGACAAACTGGTGGGCTGGGATATCGTGGTGGTAGCGCGCAAGGGCTTGGGCGATCTGGAAAACACCGAACTGGCTGAACAGTTTGGCAAACTCTGGAAACGCCTGGCACGCAGCAAGGTCACGCCCGCAGTTACTGCCCCAGCCGGGATAAGCGACTGTCCCGATGCGTAAACTGGCCCTGCTTCCCATCCAGTTCTACCGCTACGCCATCAGCCCTTTGATGGCCAGTCACTGTCGCTTCTATCCAAGCTGTTCCTGCTACGCGCAAGAGGCCATTGAGCAATATGGTGTCCTGCGCGGTGGCTGGCTGGCTGCTCGTCGGCTTGGTCGCTGTCATCCGTGGAATCCCGGCGGCTACGATCCGGTTCCACCCGTGCAATCCTCCCGTTCCTCTTCGATGGCCGAATAATCATGGATATTCAACGTTCGATCCTGATCGTCGCCCTGGCAGTCGTGTCCTACCTGATGGTCCTGCAATGGAATCAGGATTATGGGCAGGCAGAACTGCCGCAGCAGGCGCAGTCAGCCAATGTGACCATTCCCGCCTTGCCGGACAGCATTCCAGGTGCTGAAAGCAGCGCCGACGATATCCCCAGCGCCGTGGTTGAACCCAGTGCCGCCAGCGTGATGCCGGCCGCCGTCAGCGATCAGCTGATCCGGGTCAAGACCGACGTACTGGATCTGGCCATTGATCCGCGCGGCGGTGACGTGGTGCAACTGCGTCTGCCGCAGTACCCACGTCGTCAGGATCGTCCGGACGTGCCCTTCCAGCTGTTCGATAACGGTGGCGAGCGTACCTACCTGGCGCAAAGCGGCCTGATCGGTGTCAATGCTCCGGACAAGTCCAGTGGTCGAGCGCTGTGGGCCAGTGAGAAACAGAGCTACGAACTGGCCGAAGGCCAGGACAGCCTGATTGTCGATCTGACCCTGAGCGAAGAGGGCGTCAATTACATCAAGCGCTTTACCTTCAAGCGTGGGCTCAATCCGGAGTGCTCACCGCGCGAGCAGGAGCAGAAGAAGACCGGCTGTGTGGATCCTGCGGCCTACCAGCTGACGATCACTTACCTGATCGACAACCAGAGCGGGCAGACCTGGAGCGGCAATATGTTCGCCCAGCTCAAGCGCGATAGCAGTGGCGATCCGTCCTCCACCACTGCCACCGGCACGGCCACCTACCTGGGCGGCGCGCTGTGGACGGCGGAAGAGCCGTACAAGAAAGTGTCGATGAGCGATATCGACAAGCAACCCTTTAAAGAAAGCGTTCAAGGAGGCTGGGTTGCCTGGCTGCAGCACTACTTCGTTACCGCCTGGGTTCCCAGCAAAGACAGCACCAACCAGGTACAGACCCGCAAGGATAGCCAGGGCAACTACATCGTCGGTTTTACCGGCCCGTCCATTCAGGTTGCAGCCGGCGCTCAAGCCGAAACCAGCGCCATTCTCTATGCGGGACCGAAACTTCAAGGTCACCTGGAAGAGCTGTCGCCAGGACTTGAGCTGACCGTCGACTACGGTTTCCTGTGGTTCCTCGCCCAGCCGATCTTCTGGCTGCTGGAAGCGATCCACGGCCTGCTCGGCAACTGGGGCTGGTCGATCATCTTTCTGACCATCATCATCAAGCTGATCTTCTTCCCGCTTTCGGCCGCCAGCTACAAGTCCATGGCGCGCATGCGTGCGGTGGCGCCTAAGCTGGCCCAGCTGAAGGAGCAGCATGGCGACGACCGGCAGAAGATGTCCCAGGCCATGATGGAGCTGTACAAGAAGGAGAAGATCAATCCCCTGGGCGGCTGCCTGCCGATCCTGGTGCAGATGCCGGTCTTCCTCGCCCTCTACTGGGTACTGCTGGAATCCGTGGAAATGCGCCAGGCGCCCTGGCTGCTGTGGATTACCGACCTGGCGATCAAGGATCCCTACTTCATCCTGCCGATCATCATGGGCGCCACCATGTTTATTCAGCAGCAGCTCAACCCGACTCCGCCGGACCCGATGCAGGCCAAGGTGTTGAAGATGATGCCAATTATCTTCACCTTCTTCTTCCTCTGGTTCCCGGCCGGTCTGGTGCTGTACTGGGTGGTCAACAACGTCCTGTCCATTGCCCAGCAGTGGTACATTACGCGCAAGATCGAAGCGGCAACCAAGGCGGCCAGTGCCTGAGTTGCAATGACTTCTAAGCTGTAACAAACGCCCCTTTTCAGGGGCGTTTTGTTATGTCGTTTGCAGGAGAGCCCTATGCCCAGCGTCACCGAAACCATCGCCGCCGTCGCCACCGCCCAGGGCCGTGGTGGGGTGGGCATCGTGCGGGTCTCTGGGCCTCTGGTCGGCGCACTGGCCAGGGCCATTTGCCAGCGAGAGCTAAAACCCCGCTATGCCCATTACGGCCCCTTCTTCGCCGAGGCCGGGCAGGTGCTGGATGAGGGCCTGGCCCTGTACTTTCCGGGACCGAACTCCTTTACCGGCGAAGACGTGCTGGAGTTGCAGGGCCATGGTGGGCCGGTGGTGCTGGATCTGCTGCTGCGTCGTTGCCTGCAACTCGGTGCACGCCTGGCGCGCCCCGGGGAGTTCAGCGAGCGCGCCTTTCTTAACGACAAGCTCGACCTGGCCCAGGCCGAGGCGATTGCCGATCTGATCGAAGCCAGCTCCGAACAGGCCGCGCGCAATGCCCTGCGCTCGCTGCAGGGCGAATTCTCCCGCCGCGTACATGGCCTGACCGAACGCCTGATCAGTCTGCGTATCTATGTGGAAGCGGCCATCGACTTCCCCGAGGAAGAAATCGATTTTCTTGCCGATGGCCATGTGCTGAATCTGCTCGATGGCGTACGTAGCGACCTGGTGGGCGTGCTACGTGAGGCCGGGCAAGGCGCCCTGCTGCGCGACGGCATGACCGTGGTGATCGCCGGCCGGCCGAATGCCGGCAAGTCCAGCCTGCTTAATGCCCTGGCCGGGCGTGAAGCGGCCATCGTCACCGAGATCGCCGGTACCACCCGCGATGTGCTGCGTGAACATATCCATATCGACGGTATGCCCCTGCATGTAGTCGATACCGCCGGCCTGCGCGATACCGAGGATCAGGTGGAGCGCATCGGCGTGGAACGTGCACTAAAGGCCATTGCCGAAGCCGACCGCATCCTGCTGGTGGTGGATGCCACCGCCCCCGAAGCGGCCGATCCCTTTGCCCTGTGGCCGGAGTTTCTCGACCAGCGTCCCGACCCGGCCAAGGTCACCCTGATCCGCAACAAGGCCGACCTCTCAGGAGAAAGCGTCGGACTGGAGAGCTGCGCTGATGGCCATATCACCATCAGCTTGTCGGCCAAATCCACCGAGGGGCTGGATCTGCTCAGGGAACATCTAAAGGCTTGCATGGGCTACGAACAGACAGCGGAAAGCAGTTTTAGCGCCCGTCGTCGCCATCTGGAAGCGCTGCGTCAGGCGGCCAGCCACCTTGAACATGGTCACGCCCAACTGACCCTGGCCGGGGCCGGCGAACTGCTGGCCGAAGACCTGCGCATGGCGCAACAGGCACTGGGTGAGATCACCGGCGCGTTCAGTTCCGATGACCTGCTGGGGCGGATCTTCTCCAGTTTCTGCATCGGTAAATGACCCTAGGATGGGTTAGCGGCGCAGGTCATCTCAGATACAGTCAGCGCAGAGACCCGTACGCCGCGTAACCCATCACCAGCCCCACATTCCCGATGGGTTACGGCGCATCGAATCCTGCGCCACATCCGCAACTTCTCCCCACGCCCAAGCACTTATTTATTCCCCTGAGCCCTGTGGAAAACCAGCCCTGAGCTATGCCCATAAGCCTGTGATAAACCAGCGCATAACTGCGTCTGTGGATAAGGTGCCTATTCATCCACAGCTTGCGTACGGCAACTGAACAGGCAGACGCCAGGATTATCACAGCCTTTTGAAAGGCTACAGCACCTGCTGTTAAAGGGCTGCAGCCATCTATCCACAGAAAAGCGCTGCATACTTAATAAACATATAAACAAGGCTTTATAAAAATTCTTTCTTTTATTCTTTATTTACCTGATCCCTAGTACACCGCCCGGAGCAGCTGGCTATTTTTTGTGCAAAAGGCTTCTTTCACATCGGTTAAGTCCCTATACTTGCCGCCTTTCGAAAACCCCCTTTCTCAACAGGCACGAGGTGCGTGGTGGATTTCCCTTCCCGTTTTCAGGTGATCGTCATCGGCGGTGGCCATGCCGGCACTGAAGCCGCATTGGCAGCTGCCCGTATGGGGGTGAAAACCCTGCTGCTGACCCACAATGTGGAAACCCTCGGGCAGATGAGCTGCAACCCGGCCATTGGGGGTATCGGCAAGAGCCATCTGGTCAAGGAAATCGATGCCCTGGGCGGCGCCATGGCCCTGGCTACCGACCGTGGCGGCATCCAGTTCCGTGTACTGAACAGCCGCAAGGGCCCGGCGGTGCGGGCCACTCGCGCCCAGGCGGACCGGGTGCTGTACAAAGCCGCGATTCGCGAAACGCTGGAAAACCAGGCCAACCTGTGGATATTTCAGCAGGCCGCCGATGATCTGATCGTCGAAAATGACGAAGTCAAAGGCGTAGTGACCCAGATGGGCCTGCGTTTCCACGCGGATTCTGTGGTATTGACCACCGGCACCTTCCTCGGTGGACTTATCCACATAGGCCTGCAGAACTACTCCGGTGGTCGCGCCGGTGATCCACCCTCCATCGCCCTGGCGCAGCGTCTGCGCGAACTGCCGCTGCGTGTTGGCCGCCTGAAAACCGGTACACCGCCGCGTATCGATGGCAGGACGGTCGACTTTTCGGTGATGACCGAGCAGCCCGGTGATACGCCCACGCCGCTGATGTCCTTCCTTGGCAAGCCCGAGCAGCAGCCACGGCAGATCAGCTGCTGGATCACCCATACCAATGCGCGCACCCACGAGATCATCGCGGCCAACCTCGATCGCTCGCCCATGTATTCCGGGGTGATCGAAGGCGTCGGCCCGCGTTATTGCCCGTCCATCGAAGACAAGATCCACCGCTTCGCCGACAAGGACAGCCATCAGGTGTTTATCGAGCCGGAAGGCCTGACCACCCATGAGCTGTACCCCAACGGCATCTCTACCTCGCTGCCCTTCGATGTGCAGTTGGAGATCGTGCGCAGCATCCGCGGCATGGAAAACGCCCATATCGTGCGCCCGGGCTACGCCATCGAGTACGACTACTTCGACCCACGCGACCTCAAGTACAGCCTGGAAACCAAGGTGATCGGCGGGCTGTTCTTTGCCGGGCAGATCAACGGCACCACCGGCTATGAAGAAGCCGGTGCCCAGGGGTTGCTGGCCGGCTGCAACGCCGCATTGCGCGCCCAGGGCAAGGACAGCTGGTGCCCACGCCGTGATGAAGCCTATATCGGCGTGCTGGTCGACGACCTGATCACCCTGGGTACTCAGGAGCCCTACCGCATGTTTACCTCGCGGGCCGAATACCGGCTGATCCTGCGTGAAGACAACGCCGACCTGCGTCTGACCGAGAAGGGCCGCGAGCTGGGCCTGGTGGATGACGAACGCTGGGCCGCCTTCGAGGCCAAGCGCGAAGGCATTGCCCAGGAAGAACAGCGCCTGAAAAGCACCTGGGTACGGCCCGGCACGCCGCTGGGCGATGCCATTGCCAGTCGTTTCGGCACCCCACTGACCCACGAATACAACCTGCTCAACCTGCTGGCGCGTCCGGAAATCGACTATGCGACCCTGGCTGAACTGAGCCAGGCGCCCAGCGTGGACCCGCAAGTGGCTGAACAGCTGGAAATCAAGACCAAGTACGCCGGCTATATCGACCGCCAGCAGGATGAGATCGCTCGCCTGCGCGCCAGCGAAGACACCCTGCTGCCGACCGATATCGACTATGCCGGGATTTCCGGGCTGTCCAAGGAAATCCAGCACAAGCTTGGCAATGCCCGGCCCCAGACCCTGGGCCAGGCCTCGCGTATCCCAGGTGTCACCCCGGCGGCGATTTCCCTGCTGCTGATCCATCTGAAAAAGCGCACTGCCGGTCAGCAGTTGGAGCACAGCGCCTGATGTCAGTTACCCAGCGCCATGCCGAAGAGCTCAGCCAGGGGGCTCGCGAACTGGGCGTCGAACTCAGCCCGCAGCAGCACGAACAGCTGCTCGCCTACCTGGCCCTGCTGATCAAGTGGAACAAGGCCTACAACCTCACCGCGGTGCGCGACCCGGACGAAATGGTCTCGCGTCATCTGCTCGACAGCCTGTCGGTCGCGCCCTTCGTGGCCGAGGCTGGGGATAACTGGCTGGACGTCGGCAGCGGTGGTGGCATGCCGGGTATTCCCTTGGCCATCCTGTTTCCCCAGCGGCAATTCACCCTGCTCGACTCCAACGGCAAGAAGACGCGCTTTCTGACCCAGGTGAAGCTGGAGCTGAAACTGGACAACCTGCAGGTTATCCACAGCCGGGTTGAAGCGTTTACTCCGGCTGTGCCGTTCAGTGGCATCTGCTCCCGGGCCTTTAGCTCGCTGGAAGATTTCAGCAACTGGACCCGCCATCTCGGTGACGGGCAAACCCAGTGGCTGGCGATGAAGGGCGTGCATCCGGACGACGAACTGCAGGCCCTGCCGGCGGACTTTCGTCTCAGCGCCACCCATGTACTCAAGGTTCCCGGTTGCCAAGGTCAGCGCCATCTGCTGATACTGCGTCGCTCGGTCTAGGGGGAACGCAACATGGCTAAGGTATTCGCAATCGCTAACCAGAAAGGCGGCGTGGGCAAGACCACCACCTGCATCAATCTGGCTGCGTCCCTGGTGGCGACCAAGCGTCGCGTGCTGCTGATCGACCTCGACCCCCAGGGCAACGCGACCATGGGCAGTGGTGTGGATAAGCATGCCCTGGAGCACTCGATCTATGACGTGCTGATCGGCGAATGCAATCTGGTCGAAGCCATGCAGTTCTCCGAGCACGGCGGCTATCAGCTGCTGCCGGCCAACCGCGACCTCACCGCCGCCGAAGTCTCGCTGCTGGAAATGAAGATGAAGGAAAGTCGCCTGCGGTACGCCCTGGCGCCGATCCGCGAGAACTACGACTACATCCTGATCGACTGCCCGCCGGCCCTGTCCATGCTCACGGTCAACGCCCTGGTAGCCGCCGATGGCGTGATCATCCCCATGCAGTGCGAGTACTACGCCCTGGAAGGCCTGAGTGACCTGGTCAACAGCATCCAGCGCATCGGCGAGATGCTCAACCCGAAATTGAAGATCGAAGGCCTGCTGCGCACCATGTATGACCCACGCATCAGCCTGACCAACGACGTCAGCGCCCAGCTCAAGCAGCACTTTGGCGACAAGCTGTACGACGTGGTCATCCCGCGCAACGTGCGCCTGGCCGAGGCACCCAGCTTCGGCATGCCGGCGCTGGTGTATGACAAGCAATCCCGTGGGGCCATTGCCTATCTGGCCTTGGCCGGCGAGCTGGTCCGCCGTCAGCGCGCAGGCGCCCACACCGCAACCGCATAAGGAAATTCCCATGGCTGTCAAAAAACGAGGACTGGGGCGCGGTCTGGATGCCCTGCTGGGCGGAACCAGCGTCAGTGCCCTGCAGGAAGAAGCCGCCCAGGTCGACAGCCGCGAACTGCAGCACCTGCCCCTGGATCTGCTGCAGCGCGGCAAATACCAGCCGCGCCGCGACATGGATGCCACTGCCCTGGAAGAGCTGGCCCAGTCGATCAAGTTGCATGGGGTGATGCAGCCCATCGTCGTGCGCCCCATCGGCGGCGGCCGCTTCGAGATCGTCGCCGGTGAGCGGCGCTGGCGGGCCAGCCAGCAGGCCGGGGTGGACAAGATTCCGGCCATGGTCCGCGAGCTGCCGGATGAAGCGGCCATCGCCATGGCGCTGATCGAGAATATCCAGCGCGAAGACCTCAACCCCATCGAAGAAGCCATGGCCCTGCAGCGTTTGCAGCAGGAGTTCCAGCTGACCCAGCAACAGGTCGCCGATGCCGTGGGCAAGTCGCGAGTGACCATCAGCAACCTGCTGCGCCTGATCGCCCTGCCGGAAGAAGTGAAAACCCTGCTGGCCCATGGCGACCTGGAAATGGGCCATGCCCGTGCCCTGCTGGGTCTGCCCGCCGAACAGCAGACCGAGGGGGCGCGACATGTTGTCGCACGGGGTCTGACCGTCCGTCAGACCGAAGCCCTGGTGCGCCAGTGGTTGAACAGCAAGGACAAGCCCGCCGTGGTGGCCAAGGCCGACCCCGATATTACCCGTCTCGAACAACGTCTGGCTGAGCGTCTGGGCTCACCGGTGCAGATCAAGCATGGGCAAAAGGGCAAGGGCCAGTTGGTGATCAGTTACAGCTCCCTGGATGAACTGCAGGGTGTGCTGGCCCACATTCGTTGAAACAATTCCATCTGTAGTAGGGGGGAACTCCGACTACAGGACGGTTGATCCCTAACAGGTAGGACCCTATACTCCCCGCGCAATTTTGTGAGCTTCAGGCTCGTCATTCGCGGCTTGAATCAAGTGTAAGGTTGACGTGGCCATTCGCAATAAAGCCCCGTTTCACCAGCAGCCCGGGTTTCCTGTTTTGTTTGTCCAGGCCCTGGTGGGTCTGTTGGTCGCTCTGCTGTTTTTTCTCGGCAAGGGCATGACCGCGAGTTATTCGGCTTTACTGGGTGGTTTGATCGCCCTTCTCCCGAATGCGTTTTTTGCGTACAAAGCCTTTCGTTATTTTGGCGCGCGTTCGGCAAGAGAGATTGTCCAGGCCATCTGGTCCGGAGCAATGGGTAAATGGATTCTCACAGCAGTGCTGTTTGCACTGGTGTTTGTGGGCATTAGGCAGCTGGATATCGCGGCGTTGTTCGTCGGGTACCTGCTGGCTGTGGCGGCAGCCGCCAGCGCTCCACTACTGATAAAAAACTTCTGAAGCATTAGAGCGTTTGAGGCGTTTATGGCAAACACCCCGGCAGAATATATCCAGCATCACCTGCAGAACCTGGTCTATGGCGCCCACCCGGAAAAAGGCTGGGTCATCGCCCAGACCCCGGAAGACGTGAAAGCCATGGGCTTCTGGGCCGTTCATGTGGACACCATGGGCTGGTCCCTGTTCATGGGACTGATCTTCCTGTTCATTTTCCGCCTGGCCGCCAAGAAGGCCACCACCGGTACTCCCGGCGGTCTGCAGAACATGGCCGAGATGTGCATCGAGTTCGTGCAGGGCATCGTCAAGGACACCTTCCATGGGCGTAACCCGGTGGTGGCCCCGCTGGCCCTGACCATCTTCGTCTGGGTGTTCCTGATGAACAGCCTGAAGTGGATCCCGGTTGACTACATTCCCGGTCTGGCTTCGGTGCTGGGACTGCCCTACTTCAAGATCGTGCCCACCGCCGACCCGAACGGTACCTTCGGCATCTCCCTGGGCGTGTTTATCCTGATCATCTTCTACAGCATCAAGGTCAAGGGCCTGGGCGGTTTCACCAAGGAACTGTCGTTTACCCCCTTCAACCACTGGGCGCTGATTCCGTTCAACCTGTTCCTGGAAATCATCGGTCTGCTGACCAAGCCGCTGAGCCTGGCTCTGCGTCTGTTCGGCAACATGTATGCCGGTGAAGTGGTGTTCATCCTGATCGCGTTGCTGCCGTTCTATATCCAGTTCGGGCTCAACGTGCCATGGGCGATCTTCCACATCCTGGTGATCCCGCTGCAGGCCTTTATCTTCATGGTGCTGACCGTGGTGTATCTGAGTGCAGCGCACGAAGATCATCACTAATCGGCAACATGACACCCGCAACCTGTTCAACACAAAACCTTAACTTCTGAAACTCTGGAGCTAACTATGGAACTCGTCTACATCGCCGCTGCCCTCATGATCGGTCTGGGTGCCCTGGGTACTGGTATCGGCTTCGCCCTGCTGGGCGGCAAGCTGCTGGAATCCACCGCTCGCCAGCCTGAGCTGGGCCCGCAGCTGCAAACCAAGACCTTCCTGATGGCTGGTCTGCTCGACGCCGTTCCGATGATCGGTGTTGGTATCGCGATGTACCTGATCTTCGTTGTTGCCGGCTAAGAGTTCCTGAATTTCGGAGGCAGCCACCCACCCGGGGGCTGCCTCTTCAGGTATTTCCTCCCGGAACACGAGAAAGTACGAGGTAGATCGCTGTGAACATTAATCTGACCCTGTTCGGTCAAACGATTGCCTTCGCTATTTTCGTCTGGTTCTGCATGAAGTACGTATGGCCGCCGCTCACCGGTGCCATGCAAGAACGCCAGAAGAAAATCGCCGAAGGTCTGGATGCTGCCGGACGTGCCGAGCACGATCTGCAACTCGCCCAGGAACGCGCCGCCCAACTGCTGCGCGAGAGCAAAGAGCAGGCTGCCGCCATCATCGATCGGGCGAATAAAACCGCCAACTCGATCGTTGAGGAAGCCAAGGCTCAGGCTCGCACCGAAGGTGAGAAGCTGATTGCCGGTGCCAAAGCCGAAATCGATCTGGAAGTGAATCGTGCCAAGGATCAACTGCGTGCACAGGTAGCGGCTCTGGCCGTTGCAGGCGCCGAGAAGATTCTTGAGTCCTCCGTGGATGGCTCTGCGCACAATGATCTGGTCGCAAAACTGGCCTCCCAACTCTAAGCGAGGCAAGCGATGATCAATACCATTACGCTTGGTCGGCCCTACGCCAAAGCCGCTTTTGAGTTCGCCAGCAATGCCGGTAAGGCAGACGCCTGGTTGGCCATGCTGTCCTTTTCCGCTGCCGCCGTGCAGACCCCGGAAGTGGCACAGCAGCTGGGCAACCCCGCGTTGACCAGCGATCAGAAAGTGAAAATGCTGGCACAGGTCTGCAGTGGTCAGGTTGACGAAACCTTCGTCAACTTCCTCGGCACCCTGGGCAGCAATGACCGTCTGTCGCTGCTCCCCGTCGTACTTGAGCAATTCACCGCGTTGAAGGCCGTTGCCGAAAGCACCCTCGAAGTCGAGGTGCAGACTGCATTCGAGCTCTCTGCGGAGCAACTCCAAACCCTGGCTGCCGCCCTTTCCAAGCGGCTTGATCGAACTGTCCAGCCCAAGCCGGTTATCAATACTGCCCTGATTGGTGGTCTGTTGATCCGTGCGGGTGACCTGGTCATCGACAGTTCGGTCCGCGGCAAATTGAACAAGCTGGCCGAAGCGTTGAAATCCTGATTTGAGGGAACTGGCATGCAGCAACTGAATCCTTCCGAAATTAGCGAAATCATCAAGCAGCGCATTGGCGCGCTCGATGTGACCGCTCAAGCCCGTAATGAAGGCACCATCGTCAGCGTATCCGACGGTATCGTGCGCATTTACGGCCTCGCCGACGTGATGTACGGCGAGATGATCGAATTCCCTGGTGGCGTCTACGGTATGGCCCTGAACCTGGAGCAAGACTCCGTGGGTGCTGTGGTCCTGGGTGCCTACACCAGCCTGGCCGAAGGCATGAGCGCCAAGTGCACCGGCCGCATCCTGGAAGTTCCGGTTGGTCCGGAGCTGCTGGGTCGCGTGGTCGATGCCCTGGGCAACCCGATCGATGGCAAAGGCCCGGTCAATGCCCAGGCCACTGACGCTGTCGAGAAAGTAGCCCCTGGCGTGATCTGGCGTAAGTCGGTCGACCAGCCGGTACAGACCGGTTACAAGTCGGTTGACGCCATGATCCCGGTCGGCCGTGGCCAGCGCGAGCTGATCATCGGTGACCGTCAGATCGGTAAGACCGCCCTGGCTGTCGACGCCATCATCAACCAGAAGAACAGCGGCATCCGCTGCGTCTACGTCGCCATTGGTCAGAAGCAGTCGACCATCGCCAACGTGGTGCGCAAGCTGGAAGAAACCGGCGCCCTGGCCAACACCATCGTGGTTGCAGCTTCGGCTTCCGAATCCGCTGCCCTGCAGTTCCTGGCTCCCTACGCCGGCTGCACCATGGGTGAATACTTCCGCGACCGCGGTGAAGACGCGCTGATCGTTTATGACGATCTGTCCAAGCAGGCTGTGGCTTATCGCCAGATCTCCCTGCTGCTGCGCCGTCCACCAGGCCGTGAAGCCTACCCGGGCGACGTGTTCTATCTCCACAGCCGTCTGCTGGAGCGCGCTTCCCGCGTTTCCGAAGAGTACGTCGAGAAGTTCACCAATGGCGCCGTGAAGGGCAAGACCGGTTCCCTGACCGCTCTGCCGATCATCGAAACCCAGGCTGGCGACGTTTCCGCCTTCGTTCCGACCAACGTGATCTCCATCACCGACGGTCAGATCTTCCTGGAATCGGCCATGTTCAACTCGGGCATCCGTCCTGCGGTCAACGCCGGTATCTCGGTATCCCGCGTCGGTGGTGCAGCCCAGACCAAGATCATCAAGAAGCTGTCCGGTGGTATCCGTACCGCTCTGGCTCAGTACCGTGAACTGGCGGCCTTCGCCCAGTTCGCCTCTGACCTGGACGAAGCCACCCGCAAGCAGCTTGAGCACGGTCAGCGCGTTACCGAGCTGATGAAGCAGAAGCAATATGCGCCGATGTCCATCGCCGACATGTCCGTTTCCCTGTATGCCGCCGAGCGTGGCTTCCTGCAGGACGTGGACGTGAAGAAAGTGGGCGCTTTCGAAGCAGCGCTGCTTGCCTTCTTCAACCGTGATCACGCCGATCTGATGGCGAAGATCAACGAGAAGGGTGACTTCAACGACGAGATCGACGCAGGCCTGAAAGCCGGCATCGAGAAGTTCAAAGCCACCCAAACCTGGTAACCGCAGCGGGGGCCTCGGCCCCCGCCTGCTTGAACCAAAAGGTGTGAAATGGCAGGCGCAAAAGAGATTCGCAGTAAGATCGCGAGCATCAAAAGCACGCAGAAGATCACCAGCGCCATGGAAAAAGTGGCGGTCAGCAAGATGCGCAAGGCTCAACAGCGCATGGCTTCTGGTCGTCCCTACGCCGAGCGTATCCGTCAGGTGATTGGCCATCTGGCCAAGGCCAACCCGGAATACCGCCACCCGTTTATGGTGGAACGCGAAGTCAAGCGTGTCGGCTACATCCTGGTATCGACCGATCGTGGTCTGTGCGGTGGCTTGAACATCAACCTGTTCAAGTCGTTGCTGAAGAACATGAACGAATGGCGTGAAGCCAAGGTCGAGGCTGATTTCTGCGTTATCGGCAGCAAGGGTGCGAGCTTCTTCCGTAGTTTCGGTGGCAACGTGGTTGCAGCCGTGAGCAAGCTGGGTGAAGAGCCTTCGCTCAACGACCTGATTGGTAGCGTCAAGGTAATGCTCGACGCCTATACCGAAGGCCGTATCGACCGTCTGTATCTGGTGTCGAACAAGTTCGTCAACACCATGACGCAGAAGCCGGAAGTGCAGCAGCTGCTGCCCCTGGCCGCGGTCGAGGAAGAAGGCGTGCAGAAGGGCCTGTGGGATTACCTCTACGAGCCGGATGCACAGTACCTGCTGGATAACCTGATGGTTCGTTTCGTTGAATCCCAGGTGTACCAGGCCGTGATGGAAAACAGTGCGTGCGAACAAGCCGCACGGATGATCGCGATGAAGAACGCCACCGACAACGCCGGTGAACTGATCAGCGGTTTGCAGCTGATCTACAACAAGGCGCGTCAGGCAGCGATCACCCAAGAGATTTCGGAAATCGTCGGCGGCGCTGCCGCGGTTTAAGAACGGTTCAAATATTCAGAGGAACCAAAGATGAGTAGCGGACGTATCGTTCAAATCATCGGCGCCGTTATCGACGTGGAATTCCCCCGCGATCAGGTACCGAGCGTCTACGAAGCCCTGAAGGTTCAGGGCGCTGAAACCACTCTGGAAGTCCAGCAGCAGCTGGGCGACGGCGTGGTACGTACCATTGCGATGGGTTCGACCGAAGGCCTCAAGCGTGGCCTGGACGTCGCCAGCACTGGCAAGGCCATCTCCGTACCGGTCGGTAAAGCGACCCTGGGCCGGATCATGGACGTGCTGGGCAACCCGATCGACGAAGCCGGTCCGATTGGCGAAGAAGAGCAGTGGGAAATCCACCGCGCTGCGCCGTCCTATGCCGACCAGGCTGGCTCCAACGAGCTGCTGGAAACCGGTATCAAGGTAATCGACCTGGTTTGCCCGTTCGCCAAGGGTGGTAAGGTCGGTCTGTTCGGTGGTGCCGGTGTGGGCAAAACCGTAAACATGATGGAGCTGATCCGTAACATCGCCATCGAGCACAGCGGTTATTCCGTGTTCGCCGGTGTGGGTGAGCGTACTCGTGAGGGTAACGACTTCTACCACGAGATGAAGGACTCCAACGTTCTCGACAAGGTAGCCCTGGTCTACGGTCAGATGAACGAGCCACCAGGCAACCGTCTGCGCGTCGCTTTGACCGGCCTGACCATGGCCGAGAAGTTCCGTGACGAAGGCCGTGACGTACTGTTGTTCGTTGACAACATCTACCGTTACACCCTGGCCGGTACCGAAGTATCCGCACTGCTCGGCCGTATGCCGTCGGCAGTAGGTTATCAGCCGACCCTGGCCGAAGAGATGGGCGTTCTGCAGGAGCGCATCACCTCCACCAAGACCGGCTCGATCACCTCGATCCAGGCCGTATACGTACCTGCGGACGACCTCACCGACCCGAGCCCGGCGACCACCTTCGCCCACTTGGACGCCACCGTCGTTCTGTCCCGTGACATCGCTTCCCTGGGTATCTACCCAGCCGTTGACCCGCTGGACTCCACCAGCCGTCAGCTGGACCCGCTGGTCATTGGCCAGGAGCACTACGACACCGCGCGCGGCGTGCAGTACGTGCTGCAGCGTTACAAGGAACTGAAGGACATCATCGCGATCCTCGGTATGGACGAGCTGTCTGAAGAAGACAAGCTGCTGGTTGCCCGTGCTCGTAAGATCCAGCGCTTCCTGTCCCAGCCGTTCTTCGTGGCCGAAGTCTTCACCGGTTCCCCGGGCAAGTACGTCTCCCTGAAGGACACCATCGCGGGCTTCAGCGGCATTCTCAACGGCGACTATGACCACCTGCCGGAGCAGGCGTTCTACATGGTCGGCGGTATCGAAGAAGCCGTCGAAAAAGCCAAGAAGCTGTAATCGGTGCGCCCGGCAACGGGCGCTCACGTGAGGTTAGATATGGCCATGACAGTCCATTGCGATATCGTCAGTGCGGAGGGAGAAATCTTCTCCGGCCTGGTGGAAATGGTGATCGCACACGGCAACCTGGGCGACCTGGGTATTGCACCCGGCCACGCGCCTCTGTTGACCGATCTCAAGCCAGGCCCGATTCGCTTGATCAAGCAGGGTGGCCAGGCCGAGGTCTACTACATCTCCGGTGGCTTCCTGGAAGTTCAGCCGAATGTGGTGAAAGTGCTCGCCGATACCGTGCAGCGTGCTGCTGATATCGATGAAGCGGCCGCTCAGGAAGCCCTCAAGGCTGCCGAGCGTGCACTGCACGAGAAGGGCGCGGAGTTCGACTACGGTTCCGCAGCCGCTCACCTGGCCGAGGTTGCAGCCCAGCTGCGTACCGTCCAGCAGTTGCGCAAGAAGTTCGGCGGCTAAGCCACCGGCTTCAATGCTGACAGGATAAAGGGTAGCCTTGGCTACCCTTTTTCTTTGCCTGCAGTTTTTACCCGGCATGCTGTAGGGTGCGCCGTGCGCACCGGCCCAGCTGTTTGATGGTACGCACGGCGCACCCTACGGGGATGCAGCATATTCGCAATCGTTTAACCCCGGGCCACTGCCCGGGCTGTTCAGGACCCGCACTTATGTCCCTCGATATCGTTATTCTCGCCGCCGGCCAAGGCACCCGCATGCGCTCGGCCCTGCCCAAGGTGCTGCACCCGGTGGCCGGCAAGGCCATGCTTGGCCATGTGATCGACACCGCCCGCCAGCTCAAGCCCCAGGGTATCCATGTGGTGATCGGCCATGGCGCGGAGCGGGTACGCGAGGGTCTGGCGGCGGATGACCTGAACTTCGTCTTGCAGAGCGAACAGCTGGGCACCGGCCATGCCGTGGCCCAGGCGCTGCCGGCATTGAGCGCCGAGCGCGTGCTGATTCTCTATGGCGACGTGCCGCTGATCGAGGTGGACACCCTGCAGCGCCTGCTGCAACAGGTCAGCGAGCAGCAGTTGGGCCTGCTGACGGTGAATCTGAACGATCCCACCGGCTATGGCCGTATCGTGCGTGACCCGGCCGGCGTTGTTAAAGCCATTGTCGAGCACAAGGACGCCAGTGCCGAGCAGCGCCTGATCCGTGAGGGCAATACCGGCATCCTCGCCGTACCGGGGAAAAAACTCGGCGACTGGCTCGGTCGTCTGTCCAACAGCAACGCCCAGGGCGAGTACTACCTGACCGACGTGATTGCCATGGCGGTGGCCGATGGTCTGGTGGTCGCCACCGAACAGGCTATTGATGAGATGGAAGTGCTGGGCGCCAACGACCGCATCCAGCTGGCGCAACTGGAGCGCCATTACCAGTACCGCGCCGCCCGCCGCCTGATGGTGCAGGGCGTGACCCTGATCGACCCGGCGCGCTTCGACCTGCGTGGCAAAGTGACGGTAGGCCGTGATGTCAGCATCGACGTCAACGTGATACTCGAAGGCCAGGTGGTGATCGAAGACGGTGTGCAGATCGGCCCCAATTGCGTGATCAAGAACAGCACCTTGCGCCGTGGCGCTATCGTCAAGGCCAACAGCCATCTGGAAGGGGCTGAAGTGGGCGAGGGTGCCGACTGCGGTCCGTTTGCCCGTCTGCGTCCCGGTGCAGTGCTGGGCGCCAAGGCCCATGTGGGTAACTTCGTGGAGCTGAAGAATGCGGTGCTGGGTGAAGGCGCCAAAGCCGGTCACCTGAGCTACCTGGGCGATGCCGAGATCGGCGCGCGGACCAATATCGGCGCCGGCACCATCACCTGCAACTACGATGGCGCCAACAAGTTCAAGACGGTGCTGGGCGAGGACGTGTTTATCGGCTCCAACAGCGCCCTGGTCGCGCCCGTGACCCTGGGCGACCGCGCCACCACCGGCGCCGGCTCGGTGGTGACTAGTGATGTACCCGCCAATACCCTGGCCGTGGGCCGCGCCAAGCAGCGCAATATCGAAGGCTGGAAGCGGCCAACCAAGAAGTAACTCAGGGTATGAAGTAGGGTGGAAACCGCGCAGCGTTTCCACCAGTGTTGCTTGGTGGGTGGATGAGCAAAGCGTCATCCACCCTACGACTTGCCACTGGCATTCATGCTTGCCCTACGTCGATTCGCGCTTGACTCGAAAGCTTCGTTAGGTTTTGATTCGCGCCATTATCTTTCGAATCGAAACTTAAGCATGTCGAAGCGCAATACGCCGCAACGTCGTCATACCATTCTCGCTCTGCTCGCCGAGCAGGGCGAGGTGAGTGTGGATGAGTTGTCGAAAGCCTTCGCCACCAGTGAAGTGACCATTCGCAAGGACCTCGCCGCCCTGGAAAAGAACGGCCTGCTGCTGCGCCGCTATGGCGGTGCGGTGCCCATGCCCCAGGAGCTGATCGGTGAGGCGGCGCAGGCGCTCTCGCCCTACAAGCTGGCCATTGCCCGTGCCGGCGTGGCGCGTATTCGCGAGCATGCGCGGATCATTATCGACAGCGGCACCACCACCGCGGCGATGATTCCCCAGCTCGGCCACAAGCCCGGCCTGGTGGTGATGACCAACTCGCTGAACGTGGCCAATGCCCTGCGCGAACTGGAACACGAGCCGGTGCTATTGATGACCGGCGGCACCTGGGATCCCCATTCAGAATCCTTCCAGGGCCAGGTGGCCGAGCAGGTGCTGCGCTCCTACGACTTCGACCAGCTGTTTATCGGCGCCGCCGGTATCGACCTGGCCCGGGGCACCACCACCTTCAATGAACTGCTCGGCCTGTCCCGGGTCATGGCCGAGGTGGCCCGCGAGGTGGTGGTGATGGTCGAGAGCGACAAGATCGGCCGGCGCATTCCCAACCTGGAACTGCCCTGGAGCAGCGTGCATACCCTGATTACCGATGAGCGCCTGGATGACCAGGCGGCCGAACAACTATGCGCGCGCGATATCCAGCTAATTATCGCGCCGCTGACCGCCTCTTAAGGAGAAGACCATGTGTGGAATCGTAGGCGCCGTCGCCGAACGCAATATCACCGCCGTGCTGGTGGAGGGCCTCAAGCGCCTGGAATACCGCGGCTATGACAGCGCCGGGGTGGCGCTGCTGACCGAGCAGGGCGCGCTCGATCGCCGCCGCCGGGTGGGTAAGGTCAGCGAACTGCAGGCCGCCCTGCAGGCCGAACCCCTGGCCGGACGTCTGGGCATCGCCCACACCCGCTGGGCCACCCATGGCGCGCCGAGCGAGCGCAATGCCCACCCGCATTTTTCCGGCCAGGAGCTTGCGGTGGTGCATAACGGCATTATCGAAAACCACGAAGAGCTGCGTGAACAGCTCAAGGGCCTGGGCTATGTGTTCACCTCGGATACCGACACCGAAACCATCGTCCATCTGTTGGAACACACCCTCAAGAGCTATGCCGACCTGGCCGACGCCCTCAAGGTAGCGGTCAAGCAGTTGCATGGTGCCTATGGCCTGGCGGTGATCTCGGCCCGCCAGCCGGATCGCCTGCTCGCCGCTCGCAGCGGCAGCCCGCTGGTGATCGGCCTGGGGCTCGGCGAGAACTTCCTGGCCTCCGACCAGCTGGCCCTGCGTCAGGTCACCGACCGCTTTATGTACCTGGAAGAAGGCGATATCGCCGAGATCAAGCGCGACAGCGTGCAGATCTGGACGGTGGATGGCGAGGCAGTGGAGCGCGAGAGCGTGCAGTACCACGAAGGCGCGGAAGCCGCCGACAAGGGCGAGTACCGCCACTTTATGCTCAAGGAAATCTTCGAACAGCCCAGGGTAGTGCAGCGCACCCTGGAAGGCCGCCTGGGCAGCGATCACGTTCTGGTGCAGGCCTTCGGCCCCCAGGCCGCCGAGCTGTTCGCCAAGGTGAAGAACGTGCAGATCGTCGCCTGCGGCACCAGTTACCACGCCGGCATGGTGGCCCGTTACTGGCTGGAAGAGCTGGCCGGCATTCCCTGCCAGATCGAGGTGGCCAGCGAGTTCCGCTACCGCAAGGTGGTGGTGCAGCCCGATACCCTGTTTGTCAGCATTTCCCAGTCCGGCGAGACCGCCGACACCCTGGCGGCCCTGCGCAACGCCAAGGACAAGGCCCCGGGCCAGGGCGGCTACCTGGCCAGCCTGGTGATCTGCAACGTTGGCACCAGCTCCCTGGTGCGCGAGTCCGACCTGTGCCTGCTGACCCAGGCCGGCCCGGAAATCGGCGTGGCCTCGACCAAGGCCTTCACCACCCAGCTGGTCGGCCTGATGCTGCTGACCCTGGCCCTGGGCCAGGTGCGCGGCACCCTGGACAAGGCCCTGGAGGCCGAACTGGTGGACGAGCTGCGGCGCCTGCCGACCCGCCTGGGCGAAGCCCTGGCCATGGACAAGACCGTGGAGAAAATCTCCGAACTGTTCGCCGAGAAGCACCACAGCCTGTTCCTCGGCCGTGGCGCCCAGTACCCGGTGGCCATGGAAGGGGCGCTCAAACTCAAGGAAATTTCCTATATCCACGCCGAGGCTTATCCGGCCGGCGAGCTCAAGCACGGGCCGCTGGCCCTGGTGGACAGCGATATGCCGGTGGTTACCGTGGCGCCGAACAACGAACTGCTGGAGAAGCTCAAGTCCAACCTGCAGGAAGTACGCGCCCGTGGCGGTGAACTGATCGTTTTCGCCGATCAGCAGGCCGGCATGCGCAACGGCGAGGGCACCCATGTGGTGAACATGCCGCATATCCATGACCTGCTGGCGCCGA
Source organism: Pseudomonas xionganensis (assembly GCF_009763245.1). Lineage (GTDB taxonomy): Bacteria > Pseudomonadota > Gammaproteobacteria > Pseudomonadales > Pseudomonadaceae > Aquipseudomonas > Aquipseudomonas xionganensis. The sequence continues at coordinate 445,648 of NZ_WKJZ01000001.1, forward strand.
TTCTCTACACCATCCCCTTGCAGCTGCTGTCTTACCATGTCGCCGTGCTCAAGGGCACCGATGTGGACCAGCCGCGCAATCTGGCGAAAAGCGTCACGGTGGAATAACGGGAGCGGACATGAAGCGTGCAGATATCCGTGCCCGGCATGCCGCCGGGGTGCAGTTCGACACCCATCTGATCCCCAACCCGGGCAATACCCGGGAGTGGATCGTGCTGTTGAAGAAGGGCGTGGGCACCAGCTATTTCCTGATCGATGAGCAGGATGAGGTGGAGTCCTTCGCCGACCTCAACGCCCTGATCGACGAGTTGCGCCAGCTGGGTATCAAGAACGCGGAAATCCACTGCTAGGGCGGGCGCCATGCCAATCCGCTATGCCAGGCGTCTGACCGGGCGCAAACGCAGCGTGCTGGCCAACCGGCACCTGGGCTATGCCCTGGCCTTTGTCGCCGGGGCGATCAATGCCGGCGGGTTTCTCGCCGTGCAGCAGTACACCTCGCATATGACCGGGATCGTCTCGGCCATGGCCGACCATATCGCCCTGGGCGCCTATGGTCTGGTGCTCGGCGGCCTGGGCGGGGTGCTGTCCTTCATCCTCGGGGCCATCGCCTCGACCCTGCTGGTCAACTATTCGCGGCGTCGTCGCCTGCACAGCGAGAACGCCCTGCCGCTGCTCTGCGAGGCCGCGTTGCTGTTGTGCTTCGGTTTGCTCGGCGCCACCCTGGCGAGCATCGAGGGGCTGTTCGTGCCGCTGACGGTGATGCTGCTGTGCTTCATCATGGGCCTGCAGAACGCCCTGATCACCAAGCTGTCGCGGGCGGAAATCCGCACCACCCATATCACCGGCATCGTCACCGATATCGGCATCGAGCTGGGCAAGCTGCTGTACTGGAACCGCCATGAACACAAGCCCGGCCGGGTTCAGGTCGATCGTCAGCGCCTGCAGGTGCTGAGCCTGCTGGCCCTGTATTTCTTTATGGGCGGGATTGCCGGGGCCTTTGGCTTTAATCGCCTGGGCTATGTCTCTACCCTGCCGCTGGCCTTGCTGCTGATCAGCCTGGCTCTGGTGCCGATGCTGGATGACCTGCGCTCGGGCTGGCGGCGCTTTAGGCGCGCCAGACCGGGTTAGCAGGGGATCAAAGTCGGTGGACAAGCTGCGCGTTGTCCACCCTACGTCGTCACGTCACGCGAGGGTAGGGTGGAAAACCGCGAAGGGTTTTCCACCAGCACCTCAGGCCTCTGCCGTGGCCTGCGCCTTGATCCCGTAGAACACGCAATAAAGCACCGGTAGCACCACCAGGGTGAGCAGGGTGGCGAAGCCCAGGCCGAACATGATCACCACCGCCATGCTCTGGAAGAAGGCGTCGGTCAGCAGCGGGCTCATGCCCAGGATGGTGGTCAGGGCGGCCATGGAAACCGGGCGCACGCGGCTGATGGAGGCTTCTTCCACGGCCTGCAGGGCATCCTTGCCGCTGGCCAGCTGCAGCTGGATTTCATCTACCAGGACGATGCCGTTCTTCACCAGCATGCCGCTCAGGCTGAGCAGGCCAAGCAGGGCCATAAAGCCGAAGGGAATGCCGGTGAGCAAAAAGCCCAGGGTTACGCCGATCATCGCCAGGGGCACGGTCAGCCAGATCACGGTGGCGCGCTTGAACGAGTCGAACAGCAGGATGGTGATCATAAACATCACCAGATAACCCAGGGGCAGGCTGCCGAATACCGCGCCCTGGGCATTGCGCGAGCTTTCGTATTCACCGCCCCACTCCAGGCTGTAGCCCTCGGGCAGGGGGATGGCTTCGACCTCGGGCTTGATGCGCTGGAACAGCTGGGCCGCAGTTTCGCCGCTAAGCAGGGCCGGATCGGCCTGCACGGTGAGGGTGCGCTTGCGGTCCAGGCGCATGATCAGCGGATCTTCCCATTCGGTGGCAAAGCCCTGCAGCACCTGCTCGATGGGCAGGTAGATGCCGCGCACACTGCTCCAGATCTGCAGGTCACCCAGGCTGTCGGCATTCAGCCGCTCACTGTCGGGGGGGCGCGCGACAATCGGCAGCAAACGGGTGCCGTCACGGTACAGGCCGACCGTGGTGCCGGAGAAACTCATGCGCAGCAGTTCGTCCAGCTCATGCTTGTCCACCCCCAGCTCGCGGGCACGGGCCTCGGCGAACTGCGGGCGGATCAGCTTGGTGCGCTCGTGCCAGTCGTGCATCACCGCATTGGCCACCGGGTCCTGGCGCATCCGCCGAATGGCTTCACTGCCCAGTTGGCGCAGCACATCGGGGTCGGCACCGATAAAGCGCGCTTCGATCTTGCTGTCGTTGCCAGGGCCAAGCATCAGCTGCTTGAACTTGGGTTTGACCTGCGGGTACTGCTCGGCAACATGCAGTTCCAGCTGGTTGATCAGCGGCTCGATGCGCTCCAGGTTGTCGGTGCGCACCAGCAGCTGGGCATAGTTGGGGTACTGCTTCTGCGGCGAGTAGGTGAGGATAAAGCGCAGGGCGCCCTGGCCGATGCTGCTGCTGACCGTGGTCACCCCTTCCTGCTGCAGTACATGCTGATCCAGCTCGGCCACCAGTTGCTCGGTGTAGCGGATATCGGTGCCCTGGGGCAGCCACAGGTCGATAAAGAACATCGGCGTGTTGGATGGCGGGAAGAAGCTCTGGCGCACCTTGCCGAAACCGCCGATGGCCACCACCAGCAGCACCGCCAGCAGCCCGAGGGTCAGGCCACGGCGCTTGAGGGCGAAGTCCAGCAGGGCACGGTAGGCGGTGAAGATCACCCCGCCATAGGGATCGCCCTGATCCTGGCTGGTCAGGGTCTGGTTATCGCGAAAGAACAGGCTGGCGAAGAAGGACGTCAGGGTGATGGCGGTGACCCAGCTGAGCAGCAGGGAGATCAGCAGCACCTGGAACAGTGACAGGCAGAACTCGCCGGTGGAGTCGTCAGACAGGCCGATGGGGGCAAAGGCGATGATGGCGATCAGGGTGGCACCGAGCAGCGGCAGGTTGGTCTGCTTGACGATGGCCCGTGCTGCTTCCAGGGTACTCTGGCCGCGCTGACGGCCAACCAGGATGCCCTCGACAATGACAATGGCGTTGTCCACCAGCATGCCCAGGGCGATGACCAGGGCGCCGAGGGAGATACGCTGCAGCTCGATGCCCAGCATGCGCATGAAGATAAAGCTGCCGAGCACCGTCAGGGCCAGGATCAGGCCGATCAGCAGGCCGCTGCGCAGGCCCATGAAGATCAGCAGTACGACGATGACGATGACCACCGAGGCGACGAAGTTGATCACGAAGTCGCGCACCGAGCTTTCCACTTCGGCGGCCTGGTCGTAGAACACCTGCAGCTGCATGCCGGCCGGGCGCTGGTTGTCCAGCTCGGCCAGACGCGCATTGATTGCCGCGCCCACGTCCACCACGTTGACCTTGGGCGCGAAGGACACGCCGAGGGTCAGGGCCGGCTGGCCGTTCATGCGGTAGAGGTTGCTCGGGGTTTCGCTGAATCCGCGGCTGACCTGAGCGATATCGCCGAGGGTGATCTGCTGCGGGCTGCCCGGGTCGCTGATCACCAGGCGCTCAAGCTCGCGTACATCCTGCAGCTCGCCGGTGGGGTGCAGGCGGATCGATTCGCTGCCGGCGAGGATGCGCCCGGCGTTGGACACCACGTTCTGCTGGCTGAGCACCTCGGCCAGACGCTGCGGCGCGATGCCCAGGCTGCTCATCTTGCTGCGCGAGATTTCCACCTGCACCTGCTCCTGGCGCACGCCGGCCAGGCTGACCTTGCCCACACCCGGCAGCAGCACCAGCTCGCGGCGCAGGTAGTCGGCGAAGTCGCGCAGTTCCTGGGCGCTGTAGCCTTCGCCGGTAAGCAGCAGGAAAAAGCCGAACACATCGCTGAAGTCGTCGCGCACCTGGGGCGGATTGACCCCTGGTGGCAGGTTGGGTTGCAGGTCGTTGATCTTGCGCCGCAGCTCGTCCCAGATCTGCGGGATCTGCTCGGCCTTGTACTGGCTGTGCAGCTCCAGGCTGATTTGCGACAGCCCGGCGCTGGAGATGGAGGTAACCTTCTTGATCGAGGGCAGCTGCTGGATGGCGTTCTCCAGCGGGTAGCTGACCTCCTCTTCCACCTGCTGCGGCGAGGCGCCGGGGTAGCTGGTGATGACCATGGCGTTCTTCAGGGTGAAGGACGGGTCTTCCAGGCGGCCGATGCCGAGAAAGGCCAGTAGCCCGCCGATGCCCAGCACCAGGGTGACCAGCCAGCTGGTGACGCGACGCTGGATAAAATAACCGGCGATATCCATTTACAGCCCCCGCTCGCGAACCCAGGGCCGAATCGCCTGACCTTCCTCCAGCTCGGCGCCACCCACGGCAACGATCTGCTCGCCGGGCTCGATGCCGCTGAGGACCTCGATGCTGTTGCGGCTCAGCTGGCCCACCTCGACCTGGCGCGCCGTCAGGCGTAGCATGCCATCCTGCTCGCGGGCCACCCACACCTGCTTGACCTCGGGGCTGCTGTCGTCCGGGCTGAACACCGCCTCCACGGGCACCAGCAGGCGGCTGCCCAGGTTATGGCTGATCTGGGCGAAGTCGACCTTGACCGTGGCGCTCATCCCCGGCAGCAGGTTGAGGCCTTCGGGACGCGGCATGGACAGGGTCACCTGATAGGTCAGGGTCTTGGGGTCGGGCTGGGTGCTGTGTTCCTTGTACACCGCCTCGAATTCGCGCTCGGGCAGGCTGTCGAGTACCACGCTGGGGTGATAGTCGCGGGTTTCCTCGCGGCGGCTGAGGTTGGCCAGCAGGTTTTCCGGCATCTGGAACAGCACATCCAGCTGGTCGCCACTTTGCAGGGTGACCACGGGCTGCTTGGCCTGCACCACCTGGAAGTTGTCCACATGGGTGCTGGCCACCACGGCATCGAAGGGTGCCAGCAAGCGGGTGTATTCCAGCTCCTGACGGGCCAGGCTGAGCGCCGCACTGGCCGAGTCCAGGGTGGCCTTGCGCTGGTCGTACTCGGCGCGGGAGATCATCTGCCGCTCCAGCAGCTTGGCCATGCGCTGGAACTGGGCGTTGGCCAGGTCATAGCTGGCCTGGCGATCACGCACCCGCAGGCGCTGGTCGGTGTCTTCGATACTGGCGATCAGCTGGCCCAGCTTGACCCGCTGGCCCTGCAGCACTTCCAGGGTCTTCAGCTGGCCGCCGATGCGAAAGGACAGCTCGGCTTCCTCGGTGGCCTTCAGGCGTGCGGGGAACTCGCGCAGGCGTGCACCGGCCGGGTCTTCCACGGTAAAGAGTTTGACCAGGCGTGGCGCCTGTTCCCGGGGGGCGGGGGCCTGATCGCAGGCACTCAGCAACAGGCCGGCCGGCAGACACAGAAGGAGCAGGGGGCGAAGGTTCAAGATGGCTATCCCTAATCTGGCGAGATCAATGAAAAAGGGCATCCTTGGGATGCAATGGACGAGAGTTTAGGTGTTAATCGCGGCTATCTCCATGTGGCCGGCTGACACGGCGCTGGCATCCGCGACCTGTCGGGCAGGCATGGCTTAATATGGCGCATCTTTTTCTGGATGCTTGCCCATGCCTCAACGCCAGGGCCATTACCGGGTTGTGTTGCGCCTGCTGCTGATCGCCGGTGGTCTGCTGGCCAGTGTCTGGCTGGCTGGCCACTATGCCGAGCGCCGCGCCTGGGAGTCGCGCAGCGTTGAGGCGCGCGAGCAGCTGCAGTTGTATGGGCAGTCGCTGCACACCCTGGTCGAGCGTTTTCGCTCGGTGCCCGAGGTACTGGCCCTGGACAGCGATATCCGCGCCCTGCTGCGGGCGCCGGACGAGCGCCTGCTGCGTCGGGCGATCAACCAGCGCCTGCAACGCCTGAATCAGGCGGCCGGCTCCACCGTGCTCTACCTGCTGGATGCCCAGGGCACCACCCTGGCGTCGAGCAACTGGCGTGAGTGGAGCAGCTTTGTCGGCAACAACTACGCCTTTCGCCCCTATTTTCAGGATGCCGTGGCCCAGGGCGCCGGGCGCTATTTTGCCGTGGGGGTGACCACCGGGATTCCCGGCTACTTTCTCTCCCGTGCGGTTTACGCTGAGGATCAGCGCCTGCTCGGGGTCTTGGTGGTCAAGCTTGAGCTGGAGGATCTGCAACGCGAATGGGCCAGCCAGAGCGGCGTGCTGCTGGTGGCCGACCGCCATGGCGTGGTGATCCTGAGCAGCCGTCCGGCCTGGCGCTTTCGCGCCCTGCAACCGCTGAGCAACGCCACCCAGGAGAGCCTGGCCGAGGTGCGCCAGTATGCCGAGCAGGCCTTGCAGCCGCTGCCCAGCGAGCTGCGCCGGGAGCTCGATGCGAGCAGCCAGTGGCGCCGGGTGGATGGCCCGGAGGGGCTGCGCGACTACCTCTGGCAGCGCCTGAGCCTGGCCGAGGAGGGCTGGACCCTGCACCTGCTGAGCGAGCCGAACAACCTCGGCGAGAGCCTGCGCAGTTATCGCCTGGCCGCCGCCGGGGTGTGGATGACCCTGGCCTTTCTGCTCCTGTACCTGGCCCAGCGGCGCAAGACCCAGCGTCTGCAGGCCGGCATTCGCGAGCGCCTGGAGCGCGAGGTGGCGCTGCGCACCGCCGAGCTGCGCGAGGCCCAGGACGGCCTGGTGCATGCGGCGAAGATGGCCGCCCTGGGGCAGATGTCGGCGGCCATGGCCCATGAGATCAACCAGCCGCTGACCGCCATGCAGATGCAGTTGGGCAGCCTGCGCCTGCTGCTCGATAGCGGTCGGCAGGACGAGGTGCGTGAGGGCTTGCAGCGGATCGACGCCCTGCTGCAGCGTATGGCCGCGCTCACCGGGCACCTCAAGACCTTCGCCCGCAAGCGCCCGGCCGGCCTCAGCGAGCGCCTGGGCCTGGGCGATGTGCTGGAACAGGCCCTGCAGTTGCTGGCGCCGCGCCTGCGCAGCGAGCAGGTGCAGATCCACAGCGAGATCGACGAGGGCGCCCAGGTGCTGGGCGATGCCATTCGCCTGGAGCAGGTGCTGCTCAACCTGCTCAACAACGCCCTGGATGCCATGGCGAACAGTCCCCAGCGGCAGTTGCAGATCGCTATCCGCCGTGAGGCCGACAGCTGCGTGCTGAGCATCGCCGACAGCGGTGGTGGTATTGCCGAGCAGGACCTGGCGCATATCTTCGAGCCCTTCTACACCACCAAGCCGGTGGGCGCCGGCCTGGGCCTGGGGTTGGCGGTGTCCTACGGCATCGTCCGCGAACTGGGCGGCAGCCTGCAGGCGCGCAATGGCGAGCGCGGTGCGGTATTCGAGTTGCGCCTGCCGGCGGCGGCAAATCGATAGGGCGGATGGCGCTGTATCCACCCGCCTGGATTGCCCCGTTGGTGGATGTGAAAAGTGACATCCACCCTACAAACTGGATACCTCGGATGCATGGCGGCGTAGGGTGGATAACGCTGTTTTTATCCACCATGGGGCGGCGCGGTGACGCTGAATCCCTCGATAAAAAACTAGGCGTTACACTGCGCCGCTGGAACCAGGAGGTGCTATGTCCGGCAAGGTGATAGTGGTCGATGACGAGGCGGCGATCCGCGAGGCGCTGCAGCAGTGGCTGGAGCTGTCCGGCTTTGTCGTGCAGTGCTGTGCCAGTGCCGAGCAGGCCCTGGGCCTGATCGACCGCGACTATGAGGGCATCGTGGTCAGCGATGTGCGCATGCCCGGGCGCGACGGCCTGCAGCTGCTCGATGCCCTGCTGCAGCTGGACCGCGACCTGCCGGTGATCTTGGTCACCGGTCACGGTGACGTGCCCATGGCGGTGCAGGCCCTGCGCCAGGGCGCCTATGACTTTATCGAGAAGCCCTTTACCCCCGAACGCCTGCTCGACAGCGTGCGCCGCGCCCTGGACAAGCGCCGCCTGGTTTGCGAGAACCGCCAGCTGCGCCAGCAGGTGGCCGACCGCGGGCGTATCGAAGGCGAGCTGATCGGCATCTCCCGACCCATGGAGGCGCTGCGCCGGCAGATCCTCGAACTGGCCGGCACCTCGGTCAATGTGCTGATCCGCGGTGACACCGGCAGCGGCAAGGAGCGGGTGGCGCGCTGCCTGCATCAGTTCAGCCCGCGGGCCAGCAAGCCCTTTGTCGCCCTGAACTGCGCGGCGATTCCCGAGCAGCTGTTCGAGAGCGAGCTGTTCGGCCATGAGAGCGGCGCCTTTACCGGCGCCCAGGGCAAGCGCATCGGCCGTATCGAGCATGCCGACGGCGGCACCCTGTTTCTCGACGAGGTGGAGAGCCTGCCCCTGGCCCAGCAGGTCAAGCTGCTGCGCGTGCTGCAGGAGCGCAGCCTGGAGCGGCTGGGCTCGAACACCAGCATCCAGGTCGATCTGCGGGTGATCTGCGCGGTCAAGCCGGACCTGCTGGATGAGGTCAAGGCCGGACGTTTCCGTGAGGATCTGTACTACCGCCTGAACGTGGCCAATCTGCGTATCCCGCCGCTGCGTGAGCGGCGTGAGGACATTGCCCTGCTGTTCGAGCACTTTGCCCAGCAGGCGGCCCAGCGCCATGGCCGCGAGGCACCGCCGCTGGTGCCGGGCGAGCTGGCCCGGCTGCAGGCCCACGACTGGCCGGGCAATGTGCGCGAGCTGATCAACGCCGCCGAACGCCATGCCCTCGGACTGGGTGGGCAGCCAGGCGAACAGGCGCAGGTGGTCGGGCAATCCCTGGCCGAGCAGATGGAAGCCTTCGAGGCCCAGTGCCTTCACACTGCCCTGCAGCAGTGCCAGGGCAATATCGCCGCGGTGATGGAACGGCTGCAGCTGCCCCGGCGTACCCTCAACGAGAAGATGCAGCGCCACGGCCTGCAGCGCAGCGACTACCTGCCCGACGAGCAGCCGTAGGGCGGACCTGCCAAGGTACGTAGGGTGGATGACGCCTTTTTCATCCACCGATACAACCACCGCCGGTGGATAGGTGAAGCGCTATCCACCCTACACGGCTGTTGGGGGCGCATGAGCGTCCTGCTTCGGCAATTTTCCGCTTAGCCGCCTTTCGCGATAGGCGATTTTCCGCCTATCGCGCTCCGTCTAATCGAGCAAAACCGCTCTAGATCGGGCTTTCTGCGCCTGGCATGGCATCTGCAATAGCTTTCGCAGTCTGGCGCTGGTCAACAGCGTCTAGAGTTAAAGCTCTGCATAAAGCCATAACAACGACGGAGAACCTCCATGCGACTGACCAAACGTCTCAGCCTGCTCGCTGCAGCCGCAGCCTTTACTGCCAGCACCGCCGCCCTCGCCGCGCCGACCTTTATCAATATCCTCACCGGGGGCACCAGTGGCGTGTACTACCCCATCGGCGTGGGCCTGTCGCAGCTGTACAGCAATGGCATCGAAGGCTCGAAGACCTCGGTGCAGGCGACCAAGGCTTCGGTGGAAAACCTCAACCTGCTGCAGAGCGGGCGTGGCGAGCTGGCCCTGGCCCTGGGCGACTCGGTGAGTGACGCCTGGAATGGTGTGGAAGAGGCCGGCTTCAAGGCGCCGCTGAAAAAACTGCGGGCCATTGCCGGCACCTACCCCAACTACATTCAGATCGTCGCCAACAAGGAGTCCGGCATCACCAGCCTGGAAGACCTCAAGGGCAAGCGCATCTCGGTCGGCGCGCCGAAGTCCGGCACCGAGCTCAATGCCCGCGCCATCTTCGCCGCCGCCGGCCTGAGCTACGAGGACATGGGCAAGGTGGAGTTCCTGCCCTACGCCGAGTCGGTTGAGCTGATCAAGAACCGCCAGCTGGACGCCACCCTGCAGTCCTCGGGCCTGGGCATGGCGGCGATCCGCGACCTGGCCGCGACCCTGCCGATCACCTTCGTGGCGATTCCCGCCGAGGTCACTGCCAAGATCGATAACGCCGCCTATCAGGCTGCCGCGATCCCGGCGGGTACCTACGACGGTCAGGACAGCGATGTGCCCACCGTGGCCATCCAGAACATCCTGGTCAGCCACGAGGACGTCTCCGAGGAAGTGGCCTACCAGATGACCAAGCTGATGTTCGACAACCTGGAGCGCCTGGGCAATGCCCACTCCGCCGCCCAGGACATCAAGCTGGAAGGCGCCGCCAAGAACCTGCCGATCCCGCTGCACCCGGGTGCCGAGCGCTTCTACAAGGAAGCCGGCGCGCTGTAAGGCTGTTGAAGGGTTGGCCGGGTAGGATGGGTTGAGCATCGCGATACCCATGCTGCACGGTCTGAGCCTGGTGACAGCCTTCACCATCGCTCGATGGGTTACGCCGCTGTGCGGCTAACCCATCCTACCCAGGCATCACTGTCCTAGAGCTGCGAATAAAACCGGCGTGCGTTGCACGGCAGGTTTTGTTGGCGACTCTGAACTTATCCATGCGCCAACGAGGGCATTAGCTCCATGAGCGATCATCATCAAGGCCTGGCGGCCAGCCCCGCCGACTGGCCGAAAGCGCTGCTGGCCGTGGCGCTGCTGTTTTCCACCTTCCAGATCATCACCGCGGCCTTCCACCCGGTGTCCAGCCAGATCCTGCGCGCCGTGCATGTGGGCTTTCTGTTGCTGCTGGTGTTTCTCTGCTACCCGGCCCGTGGCCAGGCGCGGCCCTGGCAACCCCTGGCCTGGCTGCTGGGTTTGGCCGGCATGGCCACGGCGATCTACCAGTGGGTGTTCGAGGCGGACCTGATCCAGCGCTCGGGGGATCTGACCCAGGCCGATATGGCCATCGGCCTGGTGCTGATCGTGCTGGTGTTCGAGGCCGCGCGGCGGGTCATGGGCATCGCCCTGCCGCTGATCTGTGCCCTGTTTCTCGCCTACGGCCTGTTCGGCCAGTACCTGCCGGGCGACCTGATGCATCGCGGCTACGCCCTGGACCAGATCGTCAACCAGCTGGCCTTCGGCACCGAAGGCCTGTACGGCACGCCGACCTATGTCTCGGCCACCTATATCTTCCTGTTTATCCTGTTCGGCGCCTTTCTCGAACAGGCCGGGATGATCAAGCTGTTCACCGATTTTGCCATGGGCCTGTTCGGCCACAAGGTCGGCGGGCCGGCCAAGGTGTCGGTGGTGTCCTCGGCGCTGATGGGCACCATCACAGGTTCCGGCGTGGCCAATGTGGTCACCACCGGCCAGTTCACCATCCCGCTGATGAAGCGCTTCGGCTATCGTCCGGCCTTTGCCGGCGGGGTCGAGGCGACCTCGTCCATGGGCAGCCAGATCATGCCGCCGATCATGGGCGCGGTGGCCTTTATCATGGCCGAGACCATCAACGTGCCGTTCTTCGAGGTGGCCAAGGCGGCGTTGCTGCCGGCGCTGCTGTATTTCGGCTCGGTGTTCTGGATGGTTCACCTGGAAGCCAAACGCGCCAACCTGCAGGGCCTGCCGAAAGACCAGTGCCCCAACCCCTGGGCCGCGGTGAAGCAGCGTTGGTACCTGCTGATCCCGCTGTTTATCCTGATCTACCTGCTGTTTTCCGGGCGCACGCCGCTGTTCTCCGGCATGGTCGGCCTGGCCCTGACCGCCATCGTGATTCTCGGCTCGGCGATCATCCTGCAGGTGTCGTCCACGGCCATGCGCTTCGCCTTCTGGATCGCCCTGGGTGTGCTCTGCGCCGGCTTCTTCCAACTGGGCATCGGCGTGGTGTTCGGCGTCGTCGCGCTGCTGGTGGCGGTGTGCGGGTTTATCAAGGGCGGGCGCGATACCCTGACCATCTGCCTGCATGCGCTGGTGGAGGGGGCACGGCATGCCGTGCCGGTGGGCATCGCCTGCGCCCTGGTGGGGGTGATCATCGGCGTGGTGTCGCTGACCGGGGTGGCCTCCACCTTCGCCGGCTATATCCTCGCCATCGGCCAGGACAACCTGTTCCTCTCGCTGATCCTCACCATGCTCACCTGCCTGGTGCTGGGCATGGGTATTCCGACCATCCCCAACTACATCATCACCAGCTCGATTGCCGCGCCCGCCCTGCTGGAGCTGGGCGTGCCGCTGATCGTCTCGCATATGTTCGTCTTCTACTTCGGCATCATGGCCGACCTTACCCCGCCGGTGGCCCTGGCCTGCTTTGCCGCCGCGCCGATTGCCAAGGAGAAGGGCCTGAAGATCAGCCTGTGGGCGGTCCGCATCGCCATCGCCGGCTTTATCGTGCCCTTTATGGCGGTATACGACCCGGCACTGATGCTGCAGGGCGACAGCCTGCTGGCCACCTTCTATGTGCTGGGCAAGGCGGCCCTGGCGGTGGGCATCTGGGGTGTGGTGTTCACCGGCTTCTTGCAGCGGCCGCTGAGTTGGTGGGAGCGCGCCCTGGGCTTTGCGGCCGGCGCCAGCCTGATCCTGGCCACGGCCATGAGCGATGAAATCGGCTTTGCCCTGGCGGCGCTGTTTATCGCCCAGCACCTCTGGCGCGCCCGCCGCGCCCAGGTGGCCACGGCATGATCGGCCTGTGTCTGGGCCTGGCTGGGGCGGTCTGGGCCGAAGTGCCCGTGCCGGCCTTTACCCTGGCCTGGACACACAGCATCGAGAAGGTGCGTTGGGAAGAGGATTACCGCATCACGCCCGAGGGCCTGCTCCTCGGCGAGGCGCGGATCAAGGGTTCCGGGGCCGGCATGGAGATTCCAGACGGCGCCGAACTGCGCGAGGGCAGTTGGCATTACCAGCGTCAGCTACCCCCCTTGCAACCGCTGCGCTTGGGGCGAACCCCCGAGGCAGGGGATTATCAACTGTGTTTCAACCAGCGTTGCCACTCGATGAGTGCATGGCTCGGCCCGCCACAAGCGAGTCAGCCGGCGTTGGAACTCTGGAGCTGTGAGCAAGGCTCCCCCGCTGCGGCGGGCCAGGACGGCGGTTAATCCCCGTCTGCTCCCAAGGCCACAAGCCCTGGTGCTGTAGAGGAGAACCCCCATGTGGCGCAGGCCTGTGGGGGTTTTGTTCTTTTGGCCTGGGGGGCTTGCTGGTCTAGGCTTGCAGGGTCAGCCATTAGCGGAGAGCCCTGCCATGCGCCATCTACGTCTTACCCCCCTGATCCTTGGTCTTTGCCTGGCGCCAGGCCTGGCCAGTGCGGTCGATCTGCAGCCGGGGCTGTGGGAGATCAGCTCGCAGCAGATGCAGGTCGATGGCCAGAGCATGCCGGGCATGCAGCAGATGATGGAGCAGTTGAAGAACCTGCCCCCCGAGCAGCGTCAGATGATGGAACAGATGATGGCCCAGCAGGGTGTGCAGCTGGGCGATCAGGGCGTGCGTATCTGCCTCAGTGCCGAGCAGATCGCCCGGGAAGAGTTCGCCATGCCGGATCTGCAGGACGGCTGTCGCCATGAGATCGTCGAGCGCAGTGCCCAGGCCTGGAAATTCCGTTTCAGCTGCCCGGATGGCGACGGTGAAGGGGAAACCCGCTTTATCGACGGCAAGGCCTTCCACAGCCAGTTCCGTGGCATGCACGGCGGCAAGAGCACCCGCATGGAGAGCCATGGGCGCTGGGTCGGTGCGGACTGTGGTGGCTTGCAGCCTCAGTGAGCGTGGCTTGGCGAGCCCTGGTCGGTAATGCCGTGACGCAACTTGAGTGCCTCGATCCATTCGGCCTGGTCGCGCAAGAAGGCGTTGAACTGCTCAATTACTTCGGGGTGCTGGATGCTGGAGAGAAAGTAGTGATCGTCCAGGTAGTCCAGGCTGGGGTCGAATACCAGGGCGCCGCTCTTGCCCATCAGGCCCAGTTGATGGGCCACCACCTGGGGGTTGAGATAGACCGCATCGACCCGATCATTGAGGGCCATGGCCAGCAGTGAGTCGATCTGGTTGGCCTGGATCAGCAGGAGATGCCCGGCCTCGATATCTTCCAGATAGGGCCAGGGGGTAAAGCCGCGCTGGGTGCCGAGGCGGCGGATACGCTGCTCTCCCAGGCCGAGGTATTGTGGCTTGACCATCACCCCGTCGATGGCCGGCGCCGCGGTCTGACTGTAGTGAATGGCGTGGCCGGTCTTGATATCGGCATTCCAGCGCGGGTTGTCGGGGTACTTGAAGTCCACCCGGCCGTGCAGAAAGTCGCTGAGCAGGCGCCGCACCGGCAAAGGCTGGTAGACGAATTCATGGCCGGCCTGGGCGGCGAAGGCGTCCAGCAGCTCGCGGCCGTAGCCCAAGTAACGGCCCTCCTCGACGCTGGAGTAGGGCATATAGGGCTGTAGTTCGACCCCGATCGTGAAGGTCTGAGCCTGCAGCGAGGTACTGAGTACTAAAGCCATGCTGGCCAGCAGTGTGGCAACTCTCATCGGGCAGACTCTTATTGGAATAGGGCATCCGGTCTATAGCAACCATAGCCAATCGGCCGTGACTCGGGGAAGTATCCGCAGCAGTTAAATTGACTCATTTACCAGAAAATCGTCGCGCCGTTGCCCGCCAAGCCGCGCCGAATCTGGCCTTTTGCCTGCAGGCATGGCCCATGGCTGTTACCCTGTAGGGCTAGGTCGCCGATTCTGGCGACCGAACGAGTAGGGCAATCCCGTCCTCGTGCGCGTAAAGCGTGCCACACGTCAAAGGAGCAACCCCCCATGGGCCAACACCCTTCGTCTGACACGACCCCGCTACCAGATGCGGAAAATCTGGACGGCATCCCGGCCCCCAGTGGCGATGCCAATCTGATCGACACCGACTATGTGATCGGTCAGGACAACATTCAGGGGCAGTTTTCCTTCTCCCTGGATATCCACGGCAAGGTGTTCAGCATCTCCGCCATCACCGCCGTGATCTTCGTGATCCTCGCCCTGGCCCTGCAGAATCAGGTTGAACCCCTGTTCGGTGCCCTGCGCAGCGCGATCACCAATAACCTGTCCTGGTTCTTTATTGGCTCGGCCAATATCTTCGTGCTGCTCTGCCTGGGCCTGATCGTCTCGCCCCTGGGCAAGGTGCGCATCGGCGGTATGGAGGCCACACCGGACTACTCCTATCTCAGCTGGTTCTCCATGCTGTTCGCCGCCGGCATGGGCATCGGTCTGATGTTCTACGGCGTGTCCGAGCCCATGTCGCACTACAGTTCGGCCATGGCCGGGATCAGTGTCGGCGAAGACGGTTTGCGCAGCGACTGGGCGCCACTGGGCGCCGCCGCGGGCAATAGCGAAGAGGCGGTACGTCTGGGGATGGCCGCCACCATCTTCCACTGGGGCCTGCACCCCTGGGCGATCTACGCCATCGTGGCCCTGGCCCTGGCGCTGTTTTCCTTCAACAAGGGTCTGCCGCTGTCGATTCGCTCGATCTTCTACCCGGTGCTGGGTGAGCGGGTATGGGGCTGGCCGGGCCATGTGATTGATATTCTGGCGGTGTTTGCCACCCTGTTCGGTCTGGTCACTTCCCTCGGTCTGGGCGCGGAACAGGCCGCCGCTGGCGTCGAATACCTGTTCGGCATCGAAGCCTCGGATACCAGCAAGGTGCTGCTGATCATCGCCATCACCGCCATCGCCCTGGCCTCGGTGGTCGCCGGCTTGGACAAGGGGGTCAAGCGCCTGTCGCAGATCAATATGGGCCTGGCCCTGGCCCTGCTGCTGTTTATCATCATCGCCGGGCCGACCCTCGCCATCCTCACCGGCTTCTTCGACAACCTCGGCGCCTACCTGCAATACCTGCCGGCGCTGTCCAACCCCATTGGCCGTGAAGACGCCAACTTCAGCCAGGGCTGGACCGCCTTCTACTGGGCCTGGTGGATCAGCTGGTCGCCGTTCGTGGGCATGTTTATCGCCCGGGTCAGCCGTGGCCGCACGGTGCGCGAGTTCCTGGTCTCGGTGCTGCTGGTGCCGTCCCTGGTGTCGGTGCTGTGGATGACCGCCTTCGGTGGCACCGCGATCAACCAGCTGCTGGTGGATGGCTTTACCGGCGCGCAACAGGCCGGGCTGGAACTCAAGCTGTTCAGCATGCTCGGCGAGCTGCCGCTGACCGCCATCACCTCCTTTATCGGCATCGTGCTGGTGATCGTATTCTTTATCACCTCCTCGGACTCCGGCTCCCTGGTGATCGACACCATCACCGCCGGCGGCAAGGTCAATGCACCGGTGCCGCAGCGGGTGTTCTGGTGCACCATCGAGGGAGTGATCGCCATCGCCCTGCTGCTCGGTGGCGGCCTGGTGGCCTTGCAGGCCATGGCGGTGTCGACGGGCCTGCCGTTCACCATCGTGCTGCTGGTGGGCTGCGTGTCCATCGTCAAGGGATTGATGAGCGAGCCGCGTTAAGCGTTGTTGCTGAGTGGTTCATGAGCGCGCCTTCGGGCGCGCTTTTTATTGTGCGGATGTTATGGCTGGGTTGCCGGGAAGCTCACAACTGGGTCGAGGTTTTCAGCCCAGGTATGGTGAGTGCCTTCGCCCATGGCGTCCAACGCAGCCGTCATAAATTCAATAAACACCCGGACCTTCGCCGGTAGGTACTCGCGTTTGGGGAAGATGGCGAATACACCGCTGTCCGGTTGCGGTGGCCGGTAGTAAGGGTAGAGGGAGACCAGGGCGCCACTGTGCAAACCCTGTTTGGCCAGAAAGTGCGGCAGCTGAGCAAAGCCCAGGCCATCCGCGCACATATGCGCCATGGCTTCACCGTCATCGGTGATATGACGCCGCGCCAATTCATAGGGCTGGTATTGGCCATGAGGGTCGGGCAAGAAGATCGGCTGCAGCTGTTGGCTTTCCTTGATGCGAAAACCAATCCAGCTGTGCTGATGAAAGTCCTCGGCATTGCGCGGTATACCATGGGTGTCCAGGTAGTGTGGCGAGGCACAGACCAGAAAGTCCATGGGGCTGAGCCGCCGGGCCACCAGGCGGCTGTCCTTTACATAACCCGTGCGCAGGGCGACATCGATTTCATGCTCGATGATGTCCAGGTGCAGATCATTGATCTCAAGTTCCAGCCTGATCGCCGGATAACGCTGGCAGAAGGCCTGTAACAACGGGCGAAGGTAGAGGTGGCCGTAGCAGGCGGCCGAATTGATACGCAGGGCCCCGCTGGGCGAGTCATTCAGCTGCTTCAACTCGTCTTCGCAGGCACCGAGGTCTTGCATCAACTTACGCACCGTGGCGGCATAGCGCCGGCCGGCCGTGGTAATGCGCAACTGGCGGGTGGAGCGCTGGAACAGGGTCAGCTGCAGCTGAGCTTCCAGGCGGCCTATTGCCTTGCTGACGGTGGACGGATCGGTGTCACAGGTCTTGGCTGCCGCCGCGAAGCTCCCACCGTCGCAGGTGGCCAGAAAGAGTTCCAATAAGCGCAGTTTATCCATGACTGACTCAATACATGCAGTGTGCTATCGGCCGAGAGTAGCATGGATATTCGTGAATACTATTCACGAGTCAAAGGGCGGGTGTTCTGTTTTTCTGCTTTTCCGGATGGATCATATTCAGCGTCCAGTAATAAGCCGTATTGCTTAAGTGAGGCGCTATGTTGAACACACTATCCGTCAAGACGCTATGGACCTACTTTGCCCTGGCTTTTATCTGCATGGCGGGGCTGGCCTATATCAATTTCCTGCCTGGTGTCGTGAGTGCATTAGCCGGCGGTATAGGCTTCAGTGAGGTAGAAGCCGGGCAGATTGTTGCGGTGAATGGCTATGGTGGCCTGGTCGGCAGTGTGGTCGCTATTTTTCTAGTGCGCCGAGTCAACTGGAAAACAGCCGTGGTGACCTGTTTAACCCTGCTGACATTAATGGATAGCGCGACTGCCTGGATCGAGGGCTATAGCATCATGCTGGGCTGGCGCTTCTTAGCGGGGATATTAGGCGGGTTAAGCCTTGGTGTGGTGTTTTCCGTATTGGCACGGCTGGACAATCCCGATCGCTCCTTCGGTACTTTGTTGTTTGTCCAGTTCAGTATTGGCTCGTTGGTTGTTTATCTGTTGCCTGGGCTTGAGGCACTGATAAATGCCTATGCCGTCTTTTATATGATGGCCAGCATCGCGCTGTTAAGTATTGTGTTTATAGCGCTTCTCCCTCGACTTAATTTAAGCAAGGAATTGAGTAAGCGGCCGCAACCGTTGTTTGGGGAATATCGGAACGCGTTCTTACTTTTGGCGGCCATTATGCTGTATCAGGTTGCCGCCAGCGCGATCTGGGCCTATGTGGGGCTGATTGGCCTGGCAGCGGGCATCGCCGCAGAACGTGCGAGTTCATATATCGCCATCACCGGCTTGCTTGGCCTGCTAGGCGCCATGTTGCCCGTCGTGACGGGCAGTCGTCTGGGCCGCTTGAGCTGGGTTGTCACGGGTGTGGCACTGTCGCTTATGGCGGCGCTGTTACTGGATTTCGCCCAGCACGCGACGCTGTACGTCAGCGCAATGGCCTTGCTGTTTTTTGCCTGGCCAGCCGTTCAGGCCTACTTGCTGGCGGTAACGGCAGAGATAGATGGCAGTGGTCGGCTTGCCACCATGGCGGCAGTCGTTTCCTTTGTTGGCTTGGCCACAGGCCCACTGCTCGCCTCCAGTCTGTTGGATAAGGGCAATTATTCACTGATGCTCTACAGCTGTGCGCTGCTGTTTGTATTGAGCTATTTGCTCTTGTTAAAGCCGGTACAGGCATATGAACGTTCGGCCTTGGCTGTGCTGCCAACTAATTATCCCGCATAAGACAGATAGACACGGGCGCTAGTTATCTCTGTGCCCGTACTTAAAAATATTTATCCCTAAATAAAGCGGTGAGCTTAATGATTCGCTACGCCTTTAATAAAATGCTGCTGACGATGAAGAAGCGCTATAACTATGACGTTCGTTATCAGCAGGATATCTTGCAAGCCGACTTAGGCGCCTATCTAAAGTTCATGGGCTTTCAGACCATGGCCGCGCACTCGGCCGGTTTGCCTGCAGAACCCCTGTATGCCGCGCGGATTCGCGCGATTATCTGGGATGACTGCGGGCCCTGTACCCAACTGGTGGTGGATATGGCGCTGGAGGCCAAGATAGACGCCCGTATTGTGCGGGCCATTATCGATAAAGACCTGCACAAGCTGCCTGAAGAGATTGCCTGGGTGGTGCAGTTTACTGACTGTGTATTGGCCCATAGCCCTGAAGCGGATGACTTGCGAGAAAAGATAGTCGCTTTATGGGGCACTCAGGGGCTTATCTCCATTGGCTATGCCATCAGCGCCTATCGGGTCTATCCGGCACTGAAATACGCCCTGGGATATGGCAAGGCCTGCAGCCGGATTCAGGTCAACGAATCCTCGCTCGTACCCACGCGCAATGCCGTGTCGGCGGAGGATACTGCCCGTGTTGGCTAGATGTTCCACCGGCCTGGCGTTGGTGCTGGGGTTGGCCGCGCTGGTCAACGGCGCCTTTATGACCCTCGCCCCCGAGACCTGGTACTGGCTGGTGCCGGGTGTGCCGGAGCGAGGGCCGTTCAATCAGCATTTTTTACGGGATATCGGCATCAACTACATGCTGATCGGTGCGGCTTTTGTCTGCGGGGCGCTTTACCCAGCACAGCGGCTGATCCTCTGGGCGGTGCCCACCGCCTGGCTGGTGGGTCATGCACTGTTCCACATATGGGAGGTACTGGTCGGTATCTGTGGGCCTGCATCGCTGCTTGAGGATTTTGCCGGTGTGACACTGCCAGCGTTGCTTGCCCTGGGGTTGCTGTATCACAGCGCCAAGGCGCAGCAAGGTGAGTAAGCCGGTTATTGCGGCTGCACTGTTGAGTCTGGCGCTTGCGCTGGGCGCCGTACTGGCGTTCGTTGCCCCCAGGCCGATTGCGTCGCAAGCCATCGAGTGGCTGGAAGCACCACGCAGCGTGCCGGGTTTCCGGCTTGAATCCGAACAGGGCGCCTTTGCCAACAGCGCACTGAGCGGGCGCTGGAGCCTTGTGCTGTTTGGCTTTATGCACTGTGCCGATATCTGTCCGGCGGGGTTGGGGCAAATGGCCAGGCTGGCGGGAGGCTTGCCTGATCGGATCGGTGAAGCGGAGATTGCCTACGTCTTTGTGTCTGTTGATCCAGGGCGAGATACGCCGGCTGATTTGGGGCGGTTTGTCAGGCACTTTGACCCGGCTTTTCTCGGTGTCACGGGAGATGAAGCGCAACTGACGACCTTGGCCAGAGCCTTGGGCGCTCGCTTCAAGGTTTCAGCAGACCCGGATGACTATCGGGTGGCCCATTCCACGGGTTTTTCGATCATTGATCCTGATGGACAGTTTCGTGGGCGCTTCCGTGCGGATGCCGATATGTGCAGCGTGGCCCGAGCACTGACAGCCAGGTTCGAGGCCGAGGCGTTTCAGCTCCACAGCTCGCCCACGGTTGTAGCCGCTGAGTAGTGGGTCGCCACCTGGGCCTGCAGCAGTTCGGCGGTGGCCAGGGCGTCGCTCAGGGCATGGTGGGCGGTGTAGGGCGGCAGGTTGTAGCGCAGGCGGCTGTCGGCCAGGCGGATGGAGGTGGGCTGGCGGCCCAGCAGCTTGCCCAGCCAGCCGGGCTGGCGCTTGGGGTGCAGGCGCGCCTCCAGTTCCATGGTGTCGATCAGCGGAAAGCTCAGGCCCTCGCCCAGGTGTTGGCGCAGGGCCTGGTCGAGAAAGCCACGCTCGATATTGCGGTAATGCACCACCATAAGCCGGCCGGCCATGGCCGTCAGCAGCTCGTCGAGGATCTGCCCCAGCGCGGGTGCGTGGCGGATATCGCTGTGGGTGATGTGGTGGTAGGTGACCGACTCGCTGCTCAGTTCGCTGCTGGGCTTGACCACCCAGTAGCGCGCCTCGGCGCAGCGGATGCGACGCAGGTCGAAGGGCACCAGGCCAAGGCTGACGATGGCGTGCTGCTGCGGGTCGAGGCCGGTGGTTTCCACATCCAGGGCCAGCAGCGGCAGCTCGTTCAGGGGCGTGTCGGCGGCCGGGGCGCCGGCGCGGTAATAGGCCTGCAGGCGCGGGTCGCGGGCGCTGTCCGCCAGCCTGGCGAAGTGTGCCGCCCAGTCGAGGGGCGGGGTTGCGCTCATCCGGGCTGCCCCGGGTAGCGAAAGCGCAGGAATTTCTGCGCATTGCTCAGCACGCCAAAGGCTTCCTTGAGGTTGTGCCGTTCGCTGGCGGAGACCTTGTCCGGCTCGATGTAGTTGTTCGGCTCCAGGCCGTCCTCGATGGCGCGGGCCTGGTGGCGGATGCGCACCATGCTGAGGAACTCCAGGGCATAGCGCAGCTGGGCCAGGGCCTCGGGCTGCAGCAGCTTGGTCTTGCCGATATCGTCCAGGCGCTCCAGGGAGTTCTGCGCCCTGGAGCCACAGGCCAGGGCGTGCACGCGGATCAGGTCGGTCAGCGGCGCGGTACCACGGCCCTTGAGGTTGATGATATGGCGGTGCTGGCCGTCGGTTTCCATGACAAAGGTGCGGAAGAAGCCCAGCGGTGGCGTGCGGTTCAGTGCATTGCGCGCCAGGGCGGCGAGGAAGGCCGGGCTGGCGCTGGCCTTGTCCGCCAGCAGCTCCTTGAGGTTGTCCACCAGTTCGATTTCGCCGTAGACGCCGTCCAGGTCGAAGAAGATGCAGCTGTTGAGCAGGGCCTGGGGCTTGGGCTGCTCGATCCACTGGCTGAAATACTCGCGCCAGACCCGCAGCGGCTGGCGCCACTGGCGGTTGCTGGCCATGATCCCGCCCTTGCAGTAGCTGTAGCCGCAGGCGGCCAGGCCATCGCTGACGAACTGGGCCAGGGCGGCGAAATAGGCGTCGTGCTGGGCCGGGTCGAAGCGGTCATCGAGCACCAGGGCGTTGTCCTGGTCGGTGACCAGCAGCTGTTCGTCCCGGGCCATGGAGCCGGCCACCATAAAGCAGTAGGGCACCGGCGCCGGGCCCAGCTGCTGTTCGCCCAGCTCCAGCAGGCGCTGGATAAAGGCGCGGCCGATGCCGGCCATGGCGCTGCCGATCATATGGGCGGTGGCCTGGTCGTTGACCATGCGCACATAGGTGCCGCGCAGGTCCGGCAGCAGGCTCTGCAGGCCGGCCACGTCGCTCTGGTTGAAGATGGAATTGACCAGCGACAGGCTGCTCTGCGACTCGTAGCGGATGATGTCGGTCAGGTTGATCAGGCCAATCGGGCGGCGCCGCTGCACCACCGGCAGGTGATGGATATTGTGCCGCAGCATGCACAGCATGGCCTCGAACACGCTGTCGTCGGCCTGGATGGTGACGGGGTTGGGCGACATCACCTGGCTGACCGGGGTGCTGCCAGGCAGGCCCTCGGCCAGCACCCGGGTACGCAGATCGCGGTCGGTGAGGATACCGACCATCGCGGCGGCCTGCCCGGCGGGGGGTGTGTCGATGATCACCAGGGAGGACACGCCCTGTTCGGTCATCAGTTGCGCGGCCTGCTGCACCGGGGTGTCCTGGCTGGCGCAGACTGGCGCGCGGCCGAGCAGCTTGCGCACCTTGAGCTGGATCAGACCGCTGGCCTTGCCCTGGCTCTCCACCGCCGACTTGAGCCGCGACTGGCCCTCGGCCTCGACGAACTCGGCGAAACTGTCGAACTGCTCGCAGAGCTGGCCGAACAGGGCGCCGGGGATAAAGTAGATCAGGCTATCCTCGATGGCCCGGGCCGGAAACCGCACCTTGTTGCTGCGCAGCAGGCCGGCCTGGCCGAAGATATCGCCCTCGCTCAGGCGGTTGTACAGCTCGCCGCTGCGCCGGTAGATCTCCACCGCGCCGCTGCGCACATAGTGCAGCTCATGGATGGGCGCGCCGTACAGGAGGATGTCGGTGCCGGCCTTGAAGTAGGCCACCTCGACCTGGCGGGCGATGGCATCCAGGCTGTCTTCGGGCAGGTTGTCGAAGGGCGGGAAACGGTTGAGGTGGTCGCGGATCTCCAGTAACTCGATCTGCATCGGCTCTCTCGTCAGTGCGGGTTCAGGGCAGACCATAGCGTGAATGGCGCCATGTTGCTCGCGGCCTGCTAGGGTTTTAGTCAATTTCAGCGCAAGGAAAGGCGATGCAAGGGTTGGGATTCTGGCTGTTGGGCGTGCTGGTGCTGCTGGCCGCCGGGCTGATCTTTTACTACAACCGACTGGTAGCCGATCGTGCCCGGGTGGCCGAGGCCGCCAGCGGCATCGATGTGCAGCTCAAGCGCCGCGCTAGTCTGATTCCGGCGCTGGTGCAGTGTGTGCGCCACTACATGCAGCATGAGCAGGCGACCCTGCAGGCGCTGGTGGAGGAGCGGGCGCGGGCGGTGCAACTGGCCGATTCGCCCCTGGGCCAGCGGGCGCCGGTGGAAGCGCACCTGGGCAGCCAGTTGCGCCAGCTGTTCGCCCTGGTCGAGCAGTACCCGACGCTCAAGGCCGATGGCCAGTTTCTCGACCTGCAGCGCAACATCAGTGAGGTCGAGCAGCATATCCAGATGGCCCGGCGTTATTACAACGGCGCGGTGCGTGAACTCAATGTGCGCGTGCACTCGGTGCCGAGCAACCTGGTGGCGCGGTTGTTCGGCTTTGCCGAGGCCGAGTATTTCGCCCTGGACGACAGCGCCGAGGGGCGCCCGCCGCAAATGGAGTGGAAAGGATGAAGGGATGGCGAGCTTGTGTGCTGCTGGTGCTGTGCCTGTTGGCACCTGCGGCCCTGGCTGAAGAGCTGATCGAGGATTTCAGCGTACGGATCGAGGTGCAGCGCGACGGCAGCCTGCTGGTGACTGAGCGCATCAGCGTGCAGGCCCGGGGCCAGGAAATCCGCCGCGGCATCTACCGCGACCTGCCGGTGCGCTACCAGCTGGATTCCGGCCTTGAGGCGCATGCCCCCATCGAGCTGCTGGAGGTCCTACGCGATGGTCGGCCCGAGCCTTTCCATGAAGAGAACCTGGGCGCCTATCGGCGCTATTACCTGGGCTCGGCGAACCATCTGCTCAATGATGGGCGCTATGAGTACCAGCTGCGCTACCGCACCGAGCGCCAGCTGCTGCATCACCCGGAACGCGACGAGCTGTACTGGAACGTCACCGGCAATGGCTGGAGCTTTCCCATCCGGGCGGCCTCGGTAGAGGTGCAGTTACCCGCCGGGGCGCGGATTCAGAACTGGGCCGCCTATACCGGGGCGGCCGGCGAGCAGGGCCAAGCCCATGAGTTGCTGGTGCTGGAGGAGGCGCGATTCGGCCTGCGCACCACCGCGCCGCTGGCGCCTTACCAGGGGTTGACCATCGCCCTGGACTGGCCGGCGGGTCTGGTGGCACGACCCAGTGCCGAAGAACAGGCCCTGCAGGGCCTGCGCGATAACCTGGGGCTGGCCCTGGGGGGCGGGCTGCTGCTGGGGCTGCTGCTGTTCTACCTGCGCAGCTGGTGGAAGCTGGGACGTGATCCGCGCAAGGGCCTGATCATTCCGCTGTTCGCTCCGCCCGAGGGCATGGGGCCGGCCTGCGCCGGTTATCTCTGGCATAAAGGTTTCAGCAAGGGCTTCGATTCGGCCAGGGCATTGGCCATCAGCATCACCGAACTGGCCATCGGTGGGCGTCTGCAGCTGGAGGATGATGCCCGCAAGGGGCGTTACTCGCTCAGCCGTAGTGGCGAAGGGCAGCCCTGGCGTGAGGAGCAGGCCTGGCTCAATACGGTATTCGCCAACGCCGAAGCGCCGCCGCTGCAGTTGGGGGGCAGCTATCAGTCACGCCTGGGTGAAGGGCTGAGCGAGCTGACCAGCCTGCTGCTGGACACCGGCAAGCAGTGGTTCAGTCGCAACTACGGACGCTGGACCCTGGGCCTGTTGTGGGCGCTGCTGGGCTGCGGGCTGATGCTGTTTTTCAGCCTGCACAGTGGCGATGAGATGGGCCAGGCCTTTGCCGGCCTGTTGTTCGCCCTGGCCTTTGGTGGTCCGGCCCTGGGCATGCTGGTGATGGCCTGGCGGCAGCCGAGCTGGAAGAGCCGGCTATTTATGAGCCTGGCCGGCTTGATGTTTCTCTGGCCGGCCCCGGTGGGCCTGTGGTTGCTCACCGAGGTGGTCAATTCCTGGGTGCTGCTGTTGCTGGCGGCCTATGTGCTGCTGGTGCTGCTGTTCTTCTTTCTCCTGCCGGCGCCGACCCAGGAGGGCCGGCGCCTGCTCGACCAGCTGGAGGGCTACCGCAACTACCTGCAGCTGGCCGAGGGTGACAGCCTGGCCCGGGCCGGCGCGGCGCCCGCCATGAGCATCGCCCTTTACGAGCAGCATCTGCCCTACGCCATGGCCCTGGGGGTGGAAGAACAGTGGACGGCGCGCTTCAGTGAGGCCCTGGCCAGCGGCCTGATCGACCCGGCGCAGCGCGACTATCAGCCACGCTGGTACCGCAGCCGCGAACCACTGTCGGCCAAGGCCCTGGGCAGCAGCCTGGCCGGCGGTCTCAGCCGCGCCACGGCCAGCACCTCGCGGCCACCCTCCAGTTCGTCATCCGGCGGATCCTCGGGGGGCGGTTCGTCCGGTGGCGGGCGTGGCGGTGGTGGTGGCGGCGGCTGGTAGTGGCTTAGGTTCGTATTACACGGCCTGACAAGACAATCTGCCGCACTTCTTTACGTGACATGCTGTGCTGTTTTGCATGGGCATAACTCGTCAGAAAGGTGTCACGTGCCGCTGGGGCTGTGGGGCACTTGTCCATGACCAGTTGATCAAATTCCGCTTCGCTGATGAAGCGCTGCAGAGTAATGCGGTAGAGCAAGCCAAACTGAGTACCCAGTGCGGCAGCAGCATCTCCGCGCGTGCCGATCAGGCAGTTCTCGAAATCAATCACTTGCAAGGGGCAGCTGGTATCTGCAGGTACCATGAAATTGGCTGCCCAGGTATCGAGGTGCATGACATCCGCACCGACCATTTGGGCAATCAGGGCGGTGGCTTGGCGGGCAAATTCTTGTGGGTCATGGCTGGGGCTGGCCAGCCATTTCTCCCCATTGATGTGGTCGGCCAGATTTTCGCTGACGATAAACAGCTCACTGACCCAGCCCATTACAGTGAGGTTGTAACCGAAGGCGATAATTCGAGGTGTGGGGATGCCACGCTGGTGAGCCTGTACAGCATTGATCAACTCTTCTACCGCGCGTTCGTAGCCACCGCCCTTGCGCTCACTGCGCCGTAAACCGAGGGTCAGACGCATGCGTGTACGCCAGCCGTTAATGACGGCGCTTTTTAGAAACAGATGGGCATATTGATCATCCATAGCCTCGGCTATTCGACGCTTGTCATGGGAGTGATGGCTAAGCTGTTTGTGCAGGCTTTGGAGTAACTGCTCGGCATCAGCCTCGCGACCGAACAAGTGCATTCTGTGCAACTGCGCCTGGACGGGAAATATCTTGGCCAGTTCCTTCAGGTAGGAAAGCATGTATGCAACCTTGCAGGGGTAGTGGTCTAGACGGGTATTCTCAGAGTTTCCCTTGGGATGAACAAGCCATACTGTTGGTTGAATGAGAATGCTCTCAGTACAGGCTCAGGGGCTCGCCGCTGTGGTCGAAGGCGATAAAGCTGCCAATGCTGCCGGCCTCGATGGCGCTGACCATCATGCGCAGCGGTTGCTCGGCTTCATCGCTGCTCGGCGCCTGGCCTGCGCGGCCGCTGAGGCCGGCGGCGAACAGCAGGTCCCAGGTCTGGCCGGTACGCTCGGCCTCGGCACACAGACTGGTGAAGTCCGCCAACTCGGTGGGCAGTTTATCCACGCACAGCACCGGCTTGAGCGCGCCGCCCTGGCCTTGGGCGAAGGCCTCACACTCAGCCTCGCTGGCATCCTCCGGCAGCTCGGCGCGGGCGAATACCAGCAGCAGACGCTGGGGTTCGGGCTGGGCTTGGGCGGCGCTGAGCAGGTCGGCGAAGTCGTGGATATGCATGACGGGTGGGTCCGGGGTGGCATGGGCTGAACACCACACTGCCATGCTGACCAGCTGTCGACCATATCCCCAAAGGTGTATGCCTTCGGGGCTTTGCCAGGTCGCAGCTGCCGTACGGACTCAAGCGGGCGATGCTGGCAGTGCCGCGCTCGCGGTTGATGTCGGGACGCCGTTCTACAGGCTAGCCGCTCAGTGCTTTGTGCATCAGCGCCCGCGGCAGGCTGACATCGCCGCGTTGCACCTCTTGCTGCTCCACCACAACAAAACCCTGGCGGGCAAAAAAGGGCTGGGCCAACAGGCTGGCTTCGGTGTGCAGCAGGCTGACGCCGGCGGCGCGCAGTTCGGCCTCGGCGGCCTGGTAGAGGCGTTGGGCCACGCCCTGGCGGGCATGCTCGGGGTGGCTGAACAGCAGGTCGATATGACCGTCCAGGTCGAAGCCGATAAAGCCGGCCATCTGGCCTTGGCATTCGCCCAGCAGCACCTGCTGGGCGGCCAGACGCCTGGCCCAGGCCTGCCTGTCCACTGACTCGGGCGCCCAGGCTCGGCGTTGTGTCTGGTCATAGTGGCTGGCGGCAAGTTGCTGCACCGAGGCATTGAACAAGACGAGCAGGGCGTCGAGGTCGTCAGGCTGGTAGGGGCGCAACAGGGGGGTGACAGTGCTCATGGTGGTTGACCCGTTATAGTCGCCTGTCAGTTTAGCCCTTTAGACCTGTTGTGGGTTGCGTCTGGCGTGCCCATCCAGCAAACGCTGGAACAGTTGTGGGTCGCCCCATTCCTGGCGGATGCGCTCGGCGAAGACAATCTGCCCCAGCTCGAACGCGACCATACGCGGGTTGTAGGCATCCTCGCGAAAGCACTGGGCGTAGCCGGTGTCGGTTTCGTGGGCGATCACCGAGTGCAGGCGCACGTCCTGTTCGCCGTTGACCATCTCGGTGAGCTGCAGCAGGCCGTCCACCAGGCAGAAGATCACCCGCGAGAACTGCTCGGCGCTGGGTGATACCGGCAGGCTGATCCAGCGCTCGGAAAAGCGCTGGCAGCTGGCGATATAGTCGGCGTCGTCGCCATCCCAGAAGGTCACGGCGTGGTCGAAGGCGTCGATCAGGTCGCGCACATCGCCCTTGAGCAGGCCGAAGTCATAGACCATCTGGCCGTTATCCAGGGCATGGGCCTCCAGCAATACTTCTATCTTGTAGGAATGGCCATGCAGCGAGCGCGAACAGAGCCGGCTGCTGCAGCCGCGCACGATATGCGCGCTCTCGAACTTGAACAGCTTGCGGATCAGCATGGCGGCTCCTGACCGGGCATGCGCGCCTCAGTGCTCAGCCGCTCGACCAGATCATTGAGCGTCAGGCTGCCGAGGTTGTCGCCGGCGCGGCTGCGCAGGGTGACGCAGCCTTCGGCCTTTTCCTGCTCGCCGATCACCAGTAGGTAGGGCACTTTCTGCAGGGTGGCTTCGCGAATCTTGTAGCCGATCTTCTCGTTGCGCAGGTCCGCCGCCGCACGCAAACCGGCGCGCTTTAGGCGGGCCAGCACCTGGCGGGCATAGTCGTTCTGCCCTTCGCTGATGGTCAGCACGGCGGCCTGCTGCGGCGCCAGCCACAGCGGGAACAGGCCGCTGTAGTGCTCGATAAGTATGCCGGTGAAGCGCTCCAGTGAGCCGAACAGGGCGCGGTGCAGCATCACCGGGCGTTCGCGTTCGCCCTGCTCGTTGACGTAGCTGATATCGAAGCGCTCGGGCAGGTTGAGGTCCACCTGCAGGGTGCCGCACTGCCAGTCGCGGCCGATGGCGTCGCGCAGGACGAATTCCAGCTTGGGCCCGTAGAAGGCGCCTTCGCCGGGGTTGAGCTGGTAGTCGATGTTCATCCGTTGCAGTGCGCCGGACAGCGCGCCTTCCAGTTGATCCCAGGTGGCGTCGCTGCCGATGCGGTTGGCCGGGCGGGTGGAGAGCTTGACCGCCACCTCGTTGAAGCCGAAGTCGCGGTAGATGGCGAACACCAGGGCGATGGTGTCGGCGCACTCCTGCTCCATCTGCGCGGCGGTGCAGAAGATGTGCGCGTCGTCCTGGGTGAAGTGGCGCACGCGCAACAGGCCGTGCAGTGCGCCGGAGGGCTCGTAGCGGTGCACCTTGCCGAACTCGGCCATACGCAGCGGCAGGTCGCGGTAGCTCTTCAGGCCACGGGCGAACAGCGCCACGGCGCCGGGGCAGTTCATCGGCTTGAGGGCGAACACGCGCTCGTCCTCGGTGCTGGTGGTGAACATGGCCTCGCGGTAGTTGAACCAGTGCCCGGAGGTTTCCCACAGGCTGCGGTCCATCACGTCCGGGGTGTTGACCTCGACATAGCCGGCGGCGTCCTGCTGCTGGCGCATGTAGCCGATCAACTGCTGGAACAGGGTCCAGCCCTTGGGGTGCCAGAACACCGAGCCCGGGGCGCAGTCGTCGAAATGGAACAGGTCGAGCTGCGGGCCGAGCTTGCGGTGGTCGCGCTTGCCGGCTTCTTCCAGGTGGGTCAGATAAGCCTTGAGTTCCTTCGGCGTGGCCCAGCAGGTGCCGTAGATGCGCTGCAGCGCAGCGTTCTTCGCATCGCCGCGCCAGTAGGCACCGGCCACCTTGGTCAGCTTGAACGCCTGCAGATGGCCGGTGCGCGGAATATGCGGGCCGCGGCAGAGGTCTTCGAACTCGCCCTGGCGGTACAGCGACAGCACTTCGCCGGCCGGAATGTCGCGGATCAGCTCGGCCTTGTAGTGCTCGCCCTGGGCTTCGAAGTGGGCGATGGCGGCGTCGCGTGGCAGCTCGCGGCGGCTGACCGGCAGGTCGGCGGCGGCCAGCTCGGTCATGCGCGCCTCGATCAGCGCCAGGTCATCCGGGGTGAAGGGGCGTTCGAAGGCGAAGTCGTAGTAGAAGCCGTCCTCGATCACCGGGCCGATGGTCACCTGGGCGCTGGGGTACAGCTGCTTGACCGCCATGGCCAGCAGGTGCGCGCAGGAGTGGCGCAGCAGCTCCACGCCCTCGGGGTCGCGCGCGGTGATCAGGCTGAGCTGGGCGTCGTTTTCGATCAGTGCGCTGGTGTCCACCAGGCGGCCATCCAGGCGGCCGGCCAATGCGGCCTTGGCCAGGCCGGGGCCGATATCGGCGGCCACCTCGGCGACGCTCAGGGGCTGGGGATACTGACGCTGGCTGCCGTCGGGCAGGGTAATGCTGGGCATAGGGGGTCTCTAATCAGGTTCGGTTAACGGGGCGCTCAGCCGCGCTGGTAGCGCAGCGGCAGCCCCTGGCAATCGTTGTGCAGCTGGCCTTCGTGCCAGGCCAGCTGGCCGGAGACGACGGTGCTGCGCACGGCATGGCGGAAGGCGCGGTCCTGGAAGGGTGTCCAGCCGCAGTGGGCGAGGATCGGGTCGGCGGCAACCGGGCGTGGCTCGGCCAGGCGTTCGATCAGGCACAGGTCGGCCCAGTAGCCTTCGCGCAGGTAGCCGCGCTGCTCGATGGCAAAGCGCTGTGCCACGGCGTGGCTGGTTTTCTCCACCAGGGTGGTGAGGGGCAGCTGGCCGTCGGCCACCAGCTCCAGCAGGGATGGCAGGGCGTGCTGTACCAGCGGCAGGCCGGAGGGCGCCTGCAGGTAGGGCCGCTGCTTCTCCTCCAGGGTATGTGGCGCGTGGTCGGTGCCAATGATATCCAGCCGGCCGCAGAGCAGGGCCTGGCGCAGCGCGTCGCGGTCGGCCTGGGTCTTGATCGCCGGGTTGCACTTGATCAGGTGGCCCAGCGCCGCGTAGTCGCGGTCATCGAAATACAGGTGATGGGCGCAGACCTCGGCGGTGATCTGCTTGCCGGCCAGCGGGCCCGGCTGGAACAGGCTCAGCTCGCGGGCGGTGGTGATGTGCAGCACGTGCAACTGGGTATCGAAGCGCCGCGCCAGGCTCACGGCCAGGCTGGAGGACTGGTAGCAGGCCTCGGCATCGCGGATCAGCGGGTGCTGGTCGGCCGGGATCTGCTCGCCGTACTGCGCCTGCCACTGCTGTTCACGTTCGCGGATGCGTGGGGTGTATTCGCAATGGGTCAGCAGAATGGTGGGGCAGTCGCGGAACAACCGCTCCAGCGAGGGCAGGTCGTCGACCAGCATATTGCCGGTGCTGGCGCCCATGAACACCTTCACCGCCGCCACCCGGTTGGGGGCCAGTGCGGCGACGATGTCGAGGTTTTCCTGGCTGACGCCGAAGTGAAAACCATAGTTGGCCATGGAGCAGTTGGCCGCGCGCCGCTCCTTGGCTTCTAGTGCTTCCAGGGTCAGGGTCGGCGGGTTGGTGTTGGGCATGTCCATCACGCTGGTGATACCGCCGGCCACCGCCGCGCGGGATTCCGTGGCGAAGCTGCCTTTGTGCGGTGCGCCGGGGTCACGGAAGTGCACCTGATCGTCGATCATGCCCGGCAGCAGGTACTGCCCGGCGGCGTCGATCTCAACCTTGGCATTTATGCCGCTCAGGCTGCTGGCGATGGTTTCGATGCGGCCGTGGCGCACCAGCAGGTCGGCGTCGAATTCGCGGCCTTCGTTGACCAGGCGGGCGTTGCGAATCAGCAGATCAGTCATGGGGATGTTCCTGATTGCAGCGATGGATGGGCGGCACCGGGTCGTAGCCGCCCGGATGCCAGGGGTGGCAGCGCAACAAGCGGCGCACGGCCAGCCAGCTGCCGCGCCATGCGCCGTGGGTTTGCAGCGCTTCGATGGCGTAGTGCGAACAGCTGGGGTGGAAGCGGCAGCGTGGCCCGAGCAATGGGCTGATCAGGTACTGGTAGAGCCGCACCAGGCTCAGTAGCAGGCTTTTCATTGCGGCACGCTGATCACGCACACCCGCGCGTCGCGGATGGCGTTGTAGAAGCAGCTGGGTCGACCGGTGTGGCAGGCCGGGCCCTGCTGCTCGACCAGCAGCAGAATGGCGTCGCCGTCGCAGTCCAGGCGCGCCTCCACCAGGCGCTGGCGGTGGCCGCTGGTTTCGCCCTTGCGCCATAGCTGCTGGCGTGAGCGCGACCAGTAGCAGACCTGGCCTGTGCTCAGGGTTTCTTCCAGGGCGGCGCGGTTGACCCAGGCCAGCATCAGCACCTCGCCGCTGTCGTGCTGCTGGGCGATGGCGGCGATCAGGCCGTCGGCATTCCAGGGCATGGCGTCCAGCACCTCTGCCAGGGGGCGGCTGTCGCCCAGCCCGGCCTGTTCCAGTTGCAGCCACAGGTTCATGGCTTGAGCGCGGCCAGCAGGGTGTCGAGGTTGTACTTGAACATGCCCAGGTAGGTACTGGCCGGCCCCTCGCTGGCCAGGGCGTCGGAGTACAGGGTACCGCCGACCTGGGCCCCGGCTTCGCTGGCGATCTGCTGGATCAGGCGCGGGTCGCGGATGTTCTCGACGAAAACGGCTTTTACCCCGTCGGCGCGAATCTGCCGGATCAGCGCAGCCACCTCGGCGGCAGAGGGCTCATCGGCCGTGCTCAAACCCTGCGGCGCAACAAATTTCAGGCCGTAGGCCTGGCCCAGGTAGGCGAAGGCGTCATGGCTGGCGATGATGCTGCGCTGCGCCGGCGGCAGTTGGCCCAGGCTGGCACGGGCCTCACTCAGCAAGGCGCGAATCTGGCTGATATAGGCCTCGCTGCGGTAGGCGTAATGCTGTGCATTGGCCGGATCGAGCTGGCTCAGCGCCTTGGCGATGTTGCGTACATAGATTTCGGCATTGGCCAGGTTCTGCCAGGCATGGGGATCGGGAACCTTTTCACCGTCTTCATCGAGCATCAGCGGCAGCACCCCGCTGCTGGCATCGATGCGCGTGCCGGGCGCTTCGCTGCTGGCGATCAGGCGCGCCAGCCAGGGCTCGAAGCCCAGGCCGTTGGCGATGATCAGGTCGGCGGCGAACAGCGCTTTGGCATCCTCTGCGCTGGGCTGGTAGACGTGGGCGTCGGCATCGGCACCGACCAGATTGCGCAGCACTATGCGATCGCCGGCGATATTCTGGGTAATGTCGGCCAAAATGCTGAAGCTGGTGACGACCTTGAGCTTGTCCTGGGCGTGTGTGAACAGGGCAAAACTCAAGGTCAGCAAGGCAATCAGGATGCGCATGGTGGGTTCCTTATGGTGCTGGAGATAAACGGGGTGGGCGGCGCAGCAGCCCATTTTGTGGGCCGAACACGACGGAGCTGATGTAGGCCAGGCCGGCGAGCAGCACGATGCACGGGCCGCTCGGCAGGTTGGCGTAGTAGGACAGCAGCAGACCGAGCCAGACGCAGCTCGCGCCGATGCCGGCGGCGAGCAGTAACAAGCGCGGCAGGTGACGGCTCCAGAAGCGGGCGGCGGCGGCTGGCAGCATCATCAGGCCGACCACCATCAGCGCGCCGATGGCCTGAAAACCGACCACCAGGTTGAGCACCACCAGGGCGAGAAACAGCCCGTAGGCCAGCGGCCCGAAGCGGCTGACCCCGGCGAGAAACAGCGGGTCGAGGCTGTCCAGCAGCAACCAGCGGTAGATCAGGGCGAGCAGCAGCAGGCTGCCGATGGACACCAGCAGCATGCCGTTCAGGGTTGGCGGGTCCACGGCCAGCACCGAGCCGAACAGCAGGTGCAGCAGATCCAGCTTGTTGCCGGCCAGGCCCAGCAGCAATACACCGCTGGCCAGGGAGATCGGGTAAATGGCAGCCAGGCTGGCGTCTTCGCGCAGGCCGGTGCGCCGCGTCACCCAGGCGGCCAGCCCGGCCATGCCCAGGCCGGCGACCAGGCCACCCAGGGTCAGCGCCGGCAGGCTCAGGCCATACAGCCAGAAGCCCAGCGCCGCGCCAGGCAGGATGCCGTGGGCGATGGCGTCACCCATCAGGCTTAAACGCCGCAACTGCAGAAACACACCCAGTGGTGCCGCACTGATCGCCAGGGCCGCGCCGCCCAGCAGGGCGCGGCGCATAAAGGCGAAATCGACAAAGGGGCTCCACAGCAGCTCCAGGCTCACGCCACCTGCTCCAGAGCCGAGTGCTGGCCGATCAGCTCGCGAATCGGCGCGAAGATGCAGCCGCTGCGCGACAGCAGCAGGGCGTTATCCAGGTGCTGGCTCATATGGCTGAGGGCATGGCTGACGATAATCTGCGTGCGGCCCTCAGCCTGCCAGCGGGCGATGTGCTGCCAGAGCAGGGCCAGGCCCGGTTCATCCAGCGCGGCTTCCGGCTCGTCGAGCAGCAGAATCTGCGCATCGGTCAGGCTCAGGCGGGCGAGCAGGGCGCGCTGCAATTCGCCGCCGGACAAGGCCTGCAGACTGTGCTGTGCCAGCGCGCTCAGGCCCCAGTCGGCCAATGCCTGCTCCAGCCGCGCCTGACGTTGCGGCCGACTCAGGCGGCTGCGCCATAACCCGGCGCTGACCAGATCCTGCAGGGTGATCGGGAACTGCCGATCCAGCGCCTGCTGTTGCACCAGGTAGGCGACCCCGCCCAGCGGCGCGACGCTCAGCTCGATATGGCCGCGCAAGGGCCGGGCGATGCCGGCAATCACCTTGAGCAGGCTGCTTTTGCCACAACCGTTGCCGCCGATCACCCCGGTCAGGCTGGCGCGGGCCAGGTACAGATTCAGCGGCGGGGTCAGCGGCTGGCCGGCAGGGCCCCATTGCAGGTTGTGGCAGTGGATCATGCCGGGCTCCAGTTCCAGCGGCTTTCGGCAATGGCGTCGTGGGCATGCAGGCTTTCCGCATGCACCACCCGCAGGGCGAAGGCGCTCAGGCCCGGCTGCGCCAGCAGGGCGCTATGCAGGCGGCGGGCGGCGTCTTCGCAGAACATCAGGTTCTGCCCGTTGGCCAGGGCAAAGGCCTGCTCGTCGGCGCGCTTGACCGCGGTTTGCACGGCCGTGCCCAGGGCCTGTTCGGCGCTGTCGATCAGCTCGACCAGCGGCAGCTCGGCACAGTCGCCGTGCAGGCGTACCTGCAGGGTGGCGGTGCTGCGCTGGCTGTGTGGGGTGGCGACTATGCCCTGGGCCGAGCCGAGCCAGGCCAGCACCTGTTCATGGCTGAGCGGCTGGCCGGCGAAGTCCTGGGCGAACTGCTGCTGGATCAGCTGGCGGGCCAGGGCCGCCGAGCAGGGGCAGGTGGAGGAATAGGCCACCTGCACCTGTAGTTCCACGTGAAACCCCCATGCATCCTGGCGTGCACGCACTTCGAAGGGGTAAGCCTTCCATCCCGACAAGGGGCTGACCAGGGCCGGGCGGCTCAACAAGGCTTCACCGCTGAGGGTCACGCTGGCCCGTTGCGACAGCCCGGCGTGGCTGTGCAGAAACTCGCTGAGCAGCTGTTGCAGCAAGGCCAGGGTCAGGTTGTGCGATTCCAGACTGTGCAGCGCCAGATACAGCCGTGACATATGGATACCGCGGGCAGCGCTGTCGTCCAGGCTGACCCCGGCGCTGGCACGGGCGTTGATGCGCTGGCCGGCCAGCAGCACGGGCAGGGCGATTTCGCCCATGCCAACCCAGTCCAGGCGCTGTTCGTGGTGGCTCGCCTGGCTGGCGATATCCGGCAGGGTAAGGGCGTTCATCAGAAATCCTGAGCATGAAAGTGGCGACAAATGTTATGTTATAACAATTGCAATCGCATACCAGTGAATTCACCCGATGAGCACGAGCCCGATTACCCAGGACGATCTGCTGGCCCAGCCAGCCGATCACTATATGAACGACGCCCAGCAGCAGTTCTTCCGCGCCTTGCTGCTCAGCCAGCGCGCCGAGTTGCAGGCGCGCATTGCCGATGAGTTCGAAGGCCTGCGCGAGCGTGATACCAGCAGCGACCCGGCCGATATCGGCAGTGCCGAGGAACAGCGGCAGTGGCAGCTGCGCCTGCTGGAGCGGGAGAAGAAGCTGCTGGACAAGATCGACGAGGCCCTCGACCGCCTGGCCCGCGGCGAGTACGGCTGGTGCCGGGAAACCGGCGAGCCGATAGGCCTCAAACGCCTGCTGCTGCGCCCCACCGCCAGCCTGTGCATCGAGGCCAAGGAGCGCCAGGAACAGCGCGAAAAACACCAGCGTGACCGTGACTGAACGAGGACCCGAACATGACCCCAGAACGCCTACCCGTAACCGTGTTGTCCGGCTTTCTCGGCGCCGGTAAAAGCACCTTGCTCAATGCCATCCTGAAAAACCGCCAGGGTTTGAAAGTGGCGGTGATCGTCAACGATATGAGCGAAATCAATATCGATGGCAGCGAAGTTCAGCGTGATGTCAGCCTGAACCGCGCCGAAGAAAAGCTCGTGGAAATGAGCAACGGCTGCATCTGCTGCACCCTGCGCGAAGACCTGCTGGAAGAAGTCGGCCGCCTGGCCCGGGATGGTCGTTTCGACTACCTGCTGATCGAGTCCACCGGCATTTCCGAGCCGCTGCCGGTGGCGGAAACCTTCACTTTCCGCGGTGAAGACGGCCAGAGCCTGGCCGATCTGGCGCGCCTGGACACCATGGTCACCGTGGTCGACGGGGTGAATTTCCTGCGCGATTTCCACGAGGCCGAGAGCCTGGCCAGCCGTGGCGAAACCCTGGGCGAGGAGGACGAGCGCTCGATCACCGATCTGCTGATCGAGCAGGTGGAGTTCGCCGATGTGCTGCTGATCAGCAAGATCGACCTGATCAGCAGCGCCGAGCGCGAAGAGCTGCTGGCCATCCTCAAGGGCCTCAATACCCACGCCGAGATCATCCCCATGGCCATGGGCGCGGTGCCGCTGGAAAAGATCCTCAACACCGGCCGTTTCGATTTCGAGCGCGCGGCGCAGGCCCCGGGCTGGCTCAAGGAACTGCGCGGTGAGCATGTGCCGGAGACCGAGGAATACGGCATCGCCTCCACGGCGTACCGGGCGCGTCGGCCCTTCCATCCCGAGCGCTTCTTCAACTTTATCAACCGCGAATGGAGTAATGGCCGCCTGCTGCGCAGCAAGGGTTTCTTCTGGCTGGCCAGCAAGTACCAGGAAGCCGGCAGCTGGTCCCAGGCCGGTGGCCTGATGCGCCATGGATTTGCCGGGCGCTGGTGGCGCTTTGTGCCCAAGGCGCAGTGGCCGACCGACGAGGAAGGCCTGCAGGCCATCATGAAACACTGGCGTGCCGAGGTCGGCGATTGCCGCCAGGAATTGGTGTTTATCGGTCAGCACATCGACTTCGCCCGGCTCACGGCCGAGCTGGATGCCTGCCTGCTGACCGATGCGGAAATGGCCGCGGGGGTGGAGGCCTGGCTGGCGCTGCCCGACCCCTTCGGCCCCTGGCATGAGGAGGCGGCCTGATGCTCGCGCAGGTGTTGCGCCAACCGCTGCAGCAGATCGCCAGCGAGCAGATCGATGTATTCGGCGAGGTGCTGCGCGATCACGTCAACCTGGCGCTGTGGCAACGTCAGCTACCCGCGCAGATCAGCGACTTTGCCAATGCCCTGTTGGCCCAGGGCGAGCCGCTGGGGCAATCCATGGTGCTGGAGCTGGCCAGCCCGGAGAGCGAACCGAGCCTGAGTGGCCTGGTTGATGGCTACAGCGATCTGCCGGGCCAGGCGGCCTTCTTGCAGGACGTCAGCTGGCTGGTCAGCGCCTTTGCCTGCCTGTTCGACGCCAAACGCATCGGTCTGCGCCTGCGCATCCTGGACAAAGCCATGTGCCCGCGCTTTCACGTCGACCATGTGCCGGTACGGCTGATTACCAGCTATGCCGGGGTCGGCAGCGAGTGGCTGGCAGAGGGCCTGATGGCGCGTCGGCGGCTGGGTGAGCCTGCCGCCGAACCCAGCGATCCGAGCCTGATCCAGCGTGCCGAGGCCGGCCATGTGCTGCTGGCCAAGGGCGAGAAATGGATTGGTAATGAGGGTGGCGGGTTGATTCATCGCTCGCCGCAACCGCCGGCCGGTGAGCGGCGGTTGTTGATGACGCTGGATTGGCTGGCCTGACGGGGATTGGGCAGGGGAGCCAGTCTGTCCTAAGCTCCCTTTGACAGGTCGATCAGCATCGGAAGAAAAGGCGTTTACCGGTTAGCGACATATCCCGATTGACGTGCATCCGCTGTTCTCTCTTACTCTTGTCTCCCAGTTGTACGGTACGAGTCTCTCGGTGGAGGTTGGCGGGATGCAGCTTTGGGTGCGTGCGGGACATTCGCAAGAGTCATTCGAGCAGCTAAGCCAGCGTGTATTCGGCAATATCGTGCTGATTATGGCGTTGATGTCTTTACCGGCCTTGCTGGTGTCGCTCTGGCGTGCCAGCTTTATGGGCTGGCAGCCGTTTATGGTGCTGCAGTTGCTGGCCTGCCTGCTGGTCTGGGCCATTGTTCTGTTGCGTGAACGCCTTTCAATTGCACGGCGCCTGGTGATTCTGGGGCTGGTGTTCTTTTTGTTCGTCACTCCCTCGACCCTGCAGCTGGGCCCTGTTGCCGAGTCCCGCGGTTTTCTGATGTTCCTGGCTTTTCTGGTCGGGTTATTCGCCACGCCTCGTGCGGTGTTGCTGCTCAGCGGCTTGATTCTGCTCTGGGTGTTTGCCTTCGCCCTGCTGGCTACCCAGCAGGGTTTGCCCCTGCAGATCCATGATTACCAGGCCTACAGTCAACAGCCTGCTGTCTGGGTGGTCATGGCCCTGGTCATAGGCTTGTTCAGTGCCTGCATCGGCTATGTGGGTTCGGCCCTGGTGCAGCACCTCAAGCAGCAGGCTCAGGCCCTGCAGATCAATGAAGCCCGTTTGCGGGGATTGTTCGAGCTGTCGCCGATCGGCATCGCCCTGAGTGATGTCAAAACAGGCCGCTTTCTGGAGGTCAATGAGCAGTTACTGTGGGACAGCGGCTACAGCCAGGAGGAGTTTCTCCAGCTCGATTACTGGCAACTGACACCTCGCGAATACGAGGCTCAGGAACTGCAGCAGTTGAGCCTGTTACTGGATCAGGGGCGCTTCGGTCCTTACGAGAAGGAGTTGTGCCGTAAGGACGGCAGCCGCTTTCCGGTAAGGGTGAAAGGATTGCTGTTGAAGAATGCCCAGGGCCATCGGCAGATCTGGTCCATGGTCGAAGATATTTCCGAGGAACAGCGCCTGGCCAGGATGCAACGCGAGTTTGTCTCCACAGTCAGCCATGAGTTGCGTACGCCGCTGACATCCATAAATGGAGCGTTGGGGCTGATCGGCGGCGGTGTGCTGGGCGAGTTGCCGGACAAGGCTCGACAGATGCTGGAGATCGCCCGGCAGAACAGCGAGCAACTGGCTTTACTGATCAATGATCTGTTGGATATGGAGAAGCTGCTGGCGGGCAAGATGGATTTCAATTTACAGCCCATGGCGCTGCGGCCGCTGGTCGAAATGGCCGTGCGTAACAACCAGGGCTATGCCGCGCAACATAAGGTGCAGCTCAAGCTGATCAGCCAGGCGGATGCCCAGGTAAGGGTCGACGAGTTGCGCCTGGAGCAGGTGCTGAACAACCTGCTCTCCAATGCGGCCAAGTTTTCTCCCAGTGGCGCCCAGGTGGAGGTGGATATTCAGGTGCATGAGGGGTGGGTCAGAGTCAGCGTTCAGGATCACGGCTGTGGCATAGCGCCGGAGTTTCAGGCCCGGGTGTTCGAGAAGTTTACCCAGGCCGATGGCTCCAGCACGCGAAGCAAGGGTGGCACAGGTCTGGGGCTGGCCATTACGCGCCAGTTACTGGAGCGCATGGATGGCCGGATCGCTTTTGACAGCCGGGTGGGCGAGGGAACGACCTTCTACTTTGAGTTGCCGCTGTGCGAATAAGTCAGTAGCTCATCCACACGCCCTTGCTCTGCTGCTCGCAGTAGGGCTTGAGGTAGGTGGCGTCGCTGGCAACACCGTAATAGTGGATATCCTGCCGGTACAGACCGCTTACCGTGGCATTGCGGCAGACGCCGAAGGCGCCGATGGGACACTGTTCGAGGAACTCCACCTCGACCTTCTGCCCCTGCAGCTGCGGCTGGCAGAAACCGCTGCGAAACAGGTTGGGCGGAATGCTGCGGTTCTGCTGGCATACCTTGATCTCCAGGCGCTGGCCCTGGCTATGCACCACGCAGGCTTCACCCCAGGCCAGGGTGGATAACAGGGATAAGCCCAGGAGCAGAACGGCACGCATCGGCGGCCTCCTCAATACATAAAGCGGCTGGAGGGGTAGAAGCGGCGACTCTAGCACGCTGTTTTTATCCAGTCTGCGCCCGCCGGGGGTTCTCGGCCGGCGGGCAAAGCCGCACCATAGGCCCATGTTGAAAAATATCCCGACCCACCTGATCGCCGGCCCCCTGGGTGCCGGCAAGACCAGCCTGATCCACCACCTGCTGGCGCAGCGGCCGGCCCATGAGCGCTGGGCGGTGTTGATCAACGAATTTGGCCAGATCGGCCTGGACGCGGCCCTGCTGACCACGGACGACGAGGGTTTCGCCCTGGGCGAGGTGGCCGGCGGCTGTCTGTGCTGCATCAACGGTGTGCCCTTTCAGGTTGGCCTCGGCCGGTTGCTGCGCCAGGCCAAACCGGATCGCCTGCTGATTGAGCCGTCCGGGTTGGGTCACCCTCAGCAACTCCTGAGGCAGCTGCGTCAGCCGCCCTGGGCCGGGGTGCTGGCGGTGCAGCCGCTGGTGCTGGTGCTGGATGCCCAGACCCTGGCTGCCGGCCAGGCCCTGCCGGACAGCCAGCAGGCCTGTCTGGGCGAAGCCGGGCTCTTGCTGCTGAACAAGGCCGAAGGGCTGAGTGAGGCGGACAAGGCGCGTATCCAGCGCCAGCTGCCGCCTGTGCCGCAGCGCTGGACCAGCCAGGGCCAGTTGCCGCTTGCAGAGCTGCCGGGCCTGGAGGCCCAGGTCGAGCCGGGTGCCGATCCTGACACGCTTCCCGAAGCGTCTGCGCCTTTGCCGCAGCTGTGGCATCGCGTTGACCAGCCGATCTGCCAGGTGCAGGCCCAGGCCGAGGGCTGGAGCATTGGCTGGCGCTGGCACCCCGATCAGCGCTTCGATATGGCGCGGGTGCAGCAGTGGCTGGCCAGTCTGCCCTGGCGCCGGGCCAAGCTGGTGCTGCACACGGAGCAGGGCTGGCAGTTGGCCAATGCCCTCGCCGATCAGCCGCTTGCCTGGCAGCCCAGCCTCTGGCGCAAGGACTCGCGGTTGGAGCTGATCTTCGCCGAGGCCCAGGATCAGGCGGCGTTGCAGGCGGGCATGCTGCGCTGTCTACTGGCCTGAGGCCCACTCTTGCTAGACTGGCCGCCTCTTTTCTGTGGATAGCCCCATGACCCTGCTGCCCTGGTCTTATCTCTGCAGTGCCGGCTTTACCCTGCGCGGCTGGCACACTCCGCCCTCGGGCAAACCGCTGCTGCATTTTCTGCATGGCAATGGCTACTGTGGGCGGGTCTATACGCCCATGCTGCAGCTGTTGGCCGAGGATTTCGACCTGTGGCTGTGTGATGTGCAGGGCCATGGTGACAGCGATCACGGCGGCCGCTTCCACGGTTGGAACCGCAGCGCCGAGCTGGCCCTGGAGGCCTTTGCTGCCGGCAACGCGATCTTCGGCGCGGTGCCGCGTTTTGCCCTGGGCCACAGTTTTGGCGGGGTGCTGACCAGCCTGATGCTGGCCCAGCAGCCGCAGCAGTTTGGCCGTGCGGTGCTGCTCGACCCGGTGCTGTTCAGCCCGGCCATGATCGGGGTGATGGCGTTGTCCGATGTGGTCGGCCTGAGTCGGCGCAATACCCTGGCCAGCAAGGCGTTGCAGCGCCGC
This sequence comes from Pseudomonas xionganensis, assembly GCF_009763245.1. Taxonomy (GTDB): domain Bacteria; phylum Pseudomonadota; class Gammaproteobacteria; order Pseudomonadales; family Pseudomonadaceae; genus Aquipseudomonas; species Aquipseudomonas xionganensis. The sequence goes on from NZ_WKJZ01000001.1 coordinate 487,030, forward strand.
AGCAGCTGGCCGGATCGCGCCGCCGCGCATGCCGCCCTGCATGGCCGCGGGATGTTCCGCGGCTGGACCGAGGAAGCCTTCGCCGCCTATATCCAGCACGCGCTGAAGGACAGCGACCAGGGCGTGGAGCTGAAATGCCGCCCCAGTCGCGAGGCGGATATCTTCAGCTCCTTTCCCAAGCGCCTGTGGCCCTCCCTGGCCAAGGTCAGCACGCCGACCCAGGTGCTTTACGGCCAGCGCAGTTACCCCTTCGTGGCCAAGTCGGTGGCGCGCTGGTGCGCCGGCAATGCCCATGTCAGTGCCCATGTGCTGCCCGGGGGGCACTGCTTTATGCAGGAGCAGCCGGCGCCAGCAGCCGAGCGCATCAGCGCCTTTTTGCTGCCCCGTGGCTGAGGGCTGTTGAAACGACCCGTTAATTGGTCTTGTTGCGCCAGTGCTCCAGCTGGACCACCTGGCTCTGACCCTGGGTCGCCACTGGCGCAGGCTGCGGGGTGAGCACCGGATGGGGCTGCAGTTCGATACTGCTCAGGCGTTGACCGAACATGCTGATCTGACCGCGCAGACGCTGTTCACCGGTCACGGTGAACTCGAAGTCGTACAGGCGCGCCAGGCGTCGATGGCCGCGGGCATCACGTTGCCAGGCCAGCCGGCGCAGGGCCACGGCGCCATCGAGCAGCTCGATATCCAGCTTGGCGCAATGCTGCTTGGCCAGCAGCAGGGCGCGCTCGCGGATGCCATGGCCGCGCCAGAGCCAGGCGCAGGCGGCGGCAAAGAGCATCAGCAGGAAGACATCAAACAGCTCGATCATGGGGCTATCCGCAGTACGGGAGGGCGATATTAGTCCATCGCCGGGGTATTGAGGGACTGGTAGCGCTGCTGCAGTTCCTGGCGGATCTGCCGGCGTTGCTCGGCCTGATACTGGCGTCGGTGGCCATCGCGGGTCTGGGGTTGCAGGGGGGGCACCGCCACCGGCTTGCCGCGCTCATCCACCGCCACCATGGTGAAGAAGCAGCTGTTGGTGTGGCGCACCGAGCGCTCGCGGATATTCTCGGTGATCACCTTGATGCCGATCTCCATGGAGGTGCGCCCGCAGTAGTTGACCGAGGCCAGGAAGGTCACCAGCTCGCCGACATGGATGGGTTCGCGGAAGATCACCTGGTCCACCGACAGGGTCACCACATAGCTGCCGGCATAGCGGCTTGCGCAGGCGTAGGCCACCTCGTCCAGGTACTTGAGCAGGGTGCCGCCGTGCACATTGCCGGAGAAGTTGGCCATGTCCGGGGTCATCAGGACGGTCATGGTCAGTTGGGCGTTGATCGGTTCCATGCAGGCTCCAGGCTGGGGGGTTACGCACTGACGTATGCCACAGCCTAACAGACACCTCAGATGCCCGCCGACAGCCCCATGTCGATGGCCAGGTCGGCGCCGGTGATGGCCGCCGCGCCAGGCTGGCAGAGGAAGTACACCAGTTCGGCCACTTCCGCCGGCTGGATAAAGCGCGCCTGCTCACCCTGGGGATATTTGTCCAGCAGGCTGCGGTAATAGCCGAGGGGGTCGCCGTTGCCGTAACGCTCGGCCTGGAAGGCCAGCATCGGCGTGTCGATATCACCGGGCGAGACGGTGTTGCAGCGCACACCGAAGGGCGCCAGATCCAGCGCCAGGGTCTTGCCGAGCAGGGTCAGGCCGCCCTTGCTGGCGCAGTAGGCGGCGGCGTTCTGGTTGCCCTGGCGCCCGGCGTCGCTGGAGATATTGACGATGGCGCCGCGGCTCTCCTTGAGATGGGCAATGGCCGCCGCACACATAAAGAAGGGCGCCTTGAGGTTGACCGCCATCAGCAGGTCGTAGTCGGCCTCGCTGAAGCTTTCCACCGGGCCTTCGCGCCAGATGCCGGCGGCGTTGACCAGGGCATCCAGGCGGCCGCAGCCGGCGACAACCCGCTCCACCACATCCCGACAAGCCGTGGCGTTGCCCAGGTCGGCGCTGATGGAGGCGGCCAGGGGCAGCTCATGGCCGAGCAGGGTCAGCCCGGCGGCATTGCAATCGGTTACCGCCACCCGCCAGTTGCCCTGGTGGAAGCGTTGCGCCAGGGCGCGGCCGAGGCCACCCGCGGCTCCGGTGATCAGTACGACGGGTTGCGGCATGGCGAGGCTCCGTATGCAAAAAGAATCGTGTCTTGCGTAGGGGGCGCCGCGCGCACCGCAAGCCCCGCGCAGGCAGCCCGGTGCGCACGGCGCACCCTACGGGTTAGGCATGAGTGAGGTACCAGCGCCAGTCCTGCTCGCCGACTTCACCCATAAACTGGCGGAATTCGGCCCATTTGATCGCCAGGTAGACCTTGAGGAAGCCCTCGCCCAGGGCATCCTTGGCCCAGCTGGAGCTTTCCAGCGCGCGCAGGGCGGTCAGCCAGTCGGTGGGCAGGGTTTCGCGGGCCTGCTCGTAGCCGTTGCCGATGATTTCCTCGCCGGGGTCGATCTGGTTTTTGATGCCGTGATGGATGCCGGCGAGGATCGCCGCCGCTGCCAGATAGGGGTTGGCATCGGCGCCGCAGATGCGGTGCTCGACATGCCGGCTCTTGGCCGGGCCGCCAGGGACGCGGAAGGATACGGTGCGGTTGTTCACCCCCCAGCTCTTGGCCAGCGGCGCGTAGCTGTTGGCCTGGAAGCGGCGGTAGGAGTTGGCATTGGGGCAGAAGATCGCCAGTGCGTCGTTGAGCGTGGCCATCATGCCGCCGATGGCGTGCTTGAGCAGCGGGGTGCCATGTGGGTCTTCGCTGGCCATCAGGTTATTGCCGTGCTCATCGGCCAAACTCACATGCATATGCAGGCCGCTGCCGGCCAGGTCGCCGAACGGCTTGGCCATAAAGCAGGCCTGCAGCCCGTGCTTGTTGGCCACGCCCTTGACCAGACGCTTGTAGCGCACCCCTTCGTCCACTGCCTGCAGTGCGTCGAAGCGGTGCTCCAGGGTCAGTTCGACCTGGCCCGGGGCGTATTCGGAAATCGCCGTGCGCACCGGCAGGCCCTGCACTTCGCAGGCGACGTAGAGGTCGTCGAGGAAGGGCTGCAACTGCTCCAGCTCGTACACGCCGTAGACCTGCGGCGCCTGCGGGCGCACGCCATTCATCTGCAGCGCCGGCTGCGGGCGACCATTGGCGTCGCGCTGTTTGTCCAGCAGGTAGAACTCCAGCTCCACCGCCATCACCGGGTGGTAGCCGTCGGCCTTGAGCCGGTCGATGGCGCGCACCAGTACGTGGCGGGGGTCGGCCGGGGCGGCCGGCAGGCCCTGGGTCGGGTGCATGCTCACCTGCAGCTGGCCGGTGGGCACGGTGCGCCAGGGTTGCAGGGTTAGGCTGCCGGGCAGCGGGTAGGTCCAGCAGTCGGCGTCGGCGACTTCCCAGACCAGGCCGCTTTCTTCCACGTCCTCGCCCTGGAGGGTCAGCGCCAGGATCGAGCTGGGCAGCGGCCGGCCGTTCTCGTAGATGGCCAGCAGTTCGTCACGGTGCAGCAGCTTGCCGCGGGGGATGCCGTTGGCGTCGATCAGCATCAGCTCGATGCTGCGCACTTCCGGGTGGGCGGCGAGGAAGTCATGGGCTTCCTGGGGATTGGCGAATTGCATGGTGGTCTCTCACCTGGGGTGCACGCTGTGCACCGTGGCGTAGGGTGGATCGGGGCGCGTAGTTGGCGCTTTATCCATCCACCGGGGTTGTGTGGGTTGGTGGATGAAAAGAGCGTCATCCACCCTACGAAATAGCAGGCCTTACTCTCGGGCGCCGGGAATGGCCAGCAGTTCGGTCAGGGCCTGGTCGAGCATGGCGATCAGCTTGTCCACATCCTCCGCCGTGGTGCTCGGGCAGCACAGGGTCATATTGTGGAACGGCGTGATCAGGATGCCGCGGTTGATCAGGTACAGGTGCAGGGCCATCTGCAGTTCGTCGTGGAACGCGGCTTCGGCCTCGGCGCCGGTCTTCGGTGATACCGGGCAGAACTGGAACTCACTGCGCGCACCCAGCTCGGTCACCGACCACTTGAGGTCGTGCTTGCCGATCAGCGAACGGAAGCCATCGGCCAGGCGCTTGGCCAGCGGCAGCATGTGCGCGTAGGCGGCCGGGGTCATCACCTGTTCCAGATTGGCGCGCATGCAGTGCATGGCCAGGGCGTTGGCTGACAGCGTGGTACCCATGCCGCTGTGGCCATGACCATGGCTGCCCTCGCTGGCGCGTTGGCGCGCGGCGGTCATGGCTTCGGCCATCGCCGCGCTGCAGCCGAAGATACCGCACGGCACGCCGCCGGCAATCGGCTTGCCGACCACGAAGAAGTCCGGGTCGAGGTTCCACAGTTTGGTGCAGCCGCCGATATCGGTGGAGATGGTGTGGGTCTCGTCGATGATCAAAAGCGCGCCGTATTTACGCGTGAGTTCGCGGCACTGCTGCATAAAGCCCGGCTCGGGCAGGACCATGCCGATATTGGTCATCGCCGGCTCACAGAGCAGGGCGCAGACGTCGCCCTGGGCCAGCGCCGCTTCCAGCGCGGCCACGTCGTTGAACGGGATCGAGCGGCTGTACTGGGTCAGGTCGTAGGCCTGGCCGACCAGGCCGCTGCGCGGCACGGTTTCGCCGTCGATGCAGCGTACCATCACGTCATCCACGGTGCCGTGGTAGCAGCCGTCGAACACCAGCAGGGTCTTGCGCTGGGTAATCGCGCGGGCCCAGCGCAGCACATAGCGGTTCGAGTCGGTGGCCGTGGCGGTGACCTGCCAGAACGGCAGGCCGAAGCGCGCCGCCAGCAGCTCGCCGCAGACCACCGCGTCCTCGCCCGGCAGCATGGTGGTCAGGCCATTGTTGCCCTGTTCGGCGATGGCCTTGGCGATCGGGTCTGGCGAGTGGCCGAACATGGTGCCGGTGTCGCCCAGGCAGAAGTCGATGTACTCGTGGCCGTCGACGTCATAGAAGCGCGCACCCTTGGCGCGCTCGACGAACAGCGGCACCGGGGTCGACCAGTCGGCCATCCAGTGCATCGGCACGCCACCGTACAGCGAGTGGCGCGCACGTTCGGCCAGGGCCACGGACTTGGGATTGCGTTGCAAGAAACGCTCGCGTTCGGCGGCGAAGAAGCGTTCTACGGCGGCGGGGCTGATACCACTGGAAGTCATGTTGCACACCTCGTTCGAATATCTGCACATCGTCATTTGTGATCACATAATTGTCAATACTGTGTTTGGAAGGCATTTTGTGTAAAGTCTCAGCCTTATCTGTGATCACAAAGAGTCCTGAATCATGCAGCAAGACAGCGCAATCGCCCTGGTCAGCGGGGCCGGCAGTGACAGCGGTATCGGCATGGCCATCGCCCGCCGCCTCGGCCAGCAGGGCATGCGCCTGCTGCTGAGCGCCAGCAGTGCGCGCATCGAACAGCGTGCCGCCGAACTGCGTGCAGAAGGTATTGAAGCACGGGCCATGGCCGCCGACCTGACCGATGAGCAGCAGGTGGCAGCCCTGGCGACCTGGGCCGAGGCGCAGTGGGGGCGGGTGGATGTGCTGGTGAACAACGCCGGCATGGCCATGCAGGGCAGCCCCGAGCCCTTTGCCGAGGTCAGCGAGATGGACCTGGCCACCTGGAACCTGTCCCTGGCGCGCAACCTGACCAGCGCCTTTCTGCTGACCCGCGCCGTGTTGCCGGGCATGCGCGTCCGCGGTTACGGGCGCATCGTCAATATCAGCTCGACCACCGGCACCCGCGGCAGCAACCCTGGCGAGGCCGCCTACAGCGCGGCCAAGGCCGGTATGCTCGGCCTGTCCATGGGCCTGGCGCTGGAGGTGGCCAAGCAGGGCATCACGGTCAACAGCGTGGCACCGGGCTGGATCGCCACCGGCTCGTCCACCGACGAGGAGCGTCACGCCGCCGAGTACACCCCGATCGGCCGCGCCGGGCGCCCCGAGGAAGTGGCGGCGGCGGTGGCCTTTCTGGCCTCGCGCGAGGCTAGCTATATCACTGGCGAGGTACTGGTCGTGGATGGCGGCAATTGCCTGATCGAGAACAAAGCCCCCTGCTGAACGGCTGTGCGTCGATCTGGCGGTGTTGAAAAGCGGCTCGGACTGCTCATTTACAGCTTGTAAACTCCGCGTCCTCGCCGCTTTTCGCCTTGCCAGCTTCTAGCTCGCTCGTTCAGGTGCTTAGATCCTAAATCTGGAGAACTCCATGCGTAACTGCCTATTAACCCTTTCCCAACTGCCCGCCCCGCCGCAAGGACGCTAACACCATGGCCGAGAACCTGCAGGAACAACTCTATCAACGCCTGCGCGAGGGCCTGCTGGCCGGGCGCTTCCAGCCTGGCCAGCGGCTGAAGATCCGCGACCTGGCCGCCGAGTGGGGCACCAGCCCGATGCCGGTGCGTGGCGCGCTGCAGCGCCTGGTCGCCGAGGGTGCCCTGGAAGGTGAGCCGCAGCGCTCGGTGCGGGTGCCGGAGATGACCCGCGAACGCTTCCAGCAGCTGTTTCAGGTGCGCCTGGGTCTGGAGGGCCTGGCCGTTGAGCTGGCGGCCCCGCGCCTGAGCGCCGCTGAACTGGAGCTGCTTGGTCACTGCATTAGCCGCATGGAAGCGGCCCTGGAGCGCCGCGAGGTGCAGGCTTATCTGGACGACAACAGCCTGTTCCACCTGACCCTCTACCGCGCCTGCGCCAACCCCATTCTGCTGCGTATGATCGAGTCCCTGTGGCTGCAGGTCGGGCCCTTCTTCAATCGCCTGTTTACCGAGGCCGACCTGTCACTGCGTCTCAACGACTTCCACGAGCAGGCCTTCAAGGCGCTGCAGGCCGGCGACGGCAAGGCGGCGCGGGCCGCCATGGAGCAGGACCTGAGCTATTTCGGCCAGTTTCTGCTTAACCTGCTGGAGCTGGAGCATTATTGAATACCTCGCTCAGCAACCTCTGGCGAGCCTCTGACGGGCAACTACACTCAGGCATATTTGCCGGTGTGCATAAGGATCTGTTCGATGCAGGATTACAGCGACAAGCGCTTTCTGGTGGTCGACGACTTTTCCGATTTCCGCAGCTCGGTCAAGGCCATGCTCTGGGACATGGGCGGCAAGGATGTGGACATGGCCGACCGTGGCGAAGACACCCTGCAGATGTGCCGCAACAAGCGCTACGACATCATCCTCCACGACTACAACCTGGGCAGCGGCAAGAATGGCCAGCAGGTGCTGGAAGAATTGATGGTCGGCAAGCTGATCAGCCACCAGTGCATCTTTGTCATGGTCACCGCCGAGAGCAGCCAGGCCATGGTCCTGAGCGCCCTGGAGCACGAACCGGACGCCTACCTGACCAAGCCCTTCAACCGCGCCAGCCTGGCTCAGCGCCTGGACAAGCTGGTGGAACGCAAGCAGGTGCTCAAGCCCATTCTCCAGGCCCTGGACAAGCAGGACGCCGCCGCGGTGCTGGCCGCCTGCGAGGATATTGCCCGTCAGGACAAACGCTATGCGCCGCTGTGTCTGCGGCACAAGGCCAATGCCCTGCGCGACCTGGGCCGCCATGAGGAACTGGAGCGCCTGCTTAGCGCTGTGCTGGCCGAGCGGCCGCTGCCCTGGGCCTACGTGCTGCTCGGTCAGCTGCTGCACAAGCGCGGTGATCTGAGCCGCGCCCAGGCCACCTTCGAGCAGGGCCTGCAGACCTTCCCGATGATGCCGGCGCTGTATGACGGCCTGGCCGCCGTGCTGCTGGCCCAGGGCGACAGCCAGCGCGCCCAGCAGGCCCTGGAAGATGCGCTGAAGCTCTCGCCCCTGGCCATTCGCCGGCAGATGCAGCTGGGCAAACTGGCCATGGACAACCAGGATTTCGACATTGCCAGCAAGGCCTATCGCCAGGCCGTGGACATGGGCCGCACCTCGCGCTTCAAGAGCCCGGAAAACTACCTGGGTCTGGCTCAGGCCCTGACCCAGCAGGCAGGTGACGCAACCCTGGACAAGCGCGTGCAGGTCGAGATCAACCAGGCCCTGGGGGAAATGGACAAGAGCTATAGCGGCGACCCGGCCCTGCAGGTGCGCTCGCGCCTGACCCTGGCCGCCAGCCTGAAGAAGTCCGGCGACCCGGCCCGCGCCGCCAAACTCACCGAGGAGGCGGTCAAGGCCATGGCCGAACTGCCCGAGCTGTTCGCCGCCGACACCGCCCTGCAGGTGGCCGGCCAGCTGCGTGACCTGGGCCAGGCTGCGGCCAGCGACCAGCTGCTGAAGACCTGTGTGGAGGTGTATGGCGACGACCCGGCGGTGATGCAGGGCGTGGCCAAGCAGACCAGCGACGCCGGCATTCTCAGTGGCGGCAAGGAGGCGGTGGAGCTCAATCGCCAGGGCGTGCGCTGCTACCAGCAGAAGCAGTTCGACGAGGCCCTCAAGCTGTTCCGTCAGGCCCTGGCCCTGCAGCCGAAGAACATCAGTATCGCCCTCAACACTGCCCAGTCGTTGCTGCGTCAGGGCGGTGAAAAGCCCCCTGCCGAGCTGCTGGAAGAATGCCGTGCCTGCCTGGAGGCGGTGCGCATGATGCCGGCCAGCGACCCCCGCCACGAGCGCTATCAGCAACTGCGGCGCAAGGCCTTCGGTCAATGAGCGAGCAGCCCGACGGCCTGGATATCGCCACGGTGATCGCCTCCACCGTGCACGATATGAAGAACTCCCTGGCCCTGCTCACCCAGAGCCATGCCCAGTGGCAGGCGCAGCTGCCGGCCGAGCTGCGCCAGGGGCGCGAGCAGGGCATCATCGACTACGAATTCGCCCGTCTCAACGGCATGCTGGTGCAGTTGCTCGGCCTGTACAAACTGGGGGCCAACCAGCTGCCGCTGCACCCGGCCTACCACGAGCTGGAAGACTTTATCGAAGCCCAGCTGGCGCGCCATCAGGAGGTACTGCAAAGCCGCCAGATCGAAGCCCGCTGCGAGGTGGACAGCTTCGATTTGATGGGCTTTTTCGATCAGGAACTGCTCGGCTCGGTGGTGGCCAATATCATCAATAACTCCATCCGCTACGCCCGCAGCCAGTTGCTGGTGAGTGCCTGGCAGGAAGGCGAGTTTCTGGTGCTGAGCATCTGCGATGATGGCCAGGGTTACCCGCCGAGCATGATCGAACAGCAGTCCAGCTACGTCCTTGGCCTCAACCAGAGCAGCGGCAGCACCGGCCTGGGCCTGTACTTCGCCGGCCGCATCGCCGCCTTGCACCAGCGCCAGGGCCTGCAGGGGCGCATCGAGCTGGCCAACGGCGGGCCCCTGGGTGGCGGGGTGTTTCGGATTTACCTGCCGTAGGGTTGTTGGGCTTCTGCGTTGTCGCTCATTATTTATTCGAGATCTCGCGAGCTAGAGTCCTGCAAGGGGCTAACAGCCTCCGGCTGGTCAAAACAGGCGAGAAACGCAGCGCAGCGTAGTAACAGCCAGCGGCTGGCCCGCAGGGTGAGCGCAGCGAATCAAGCGGAGTGTACTTTTGTACATGAGCATTACTCGTTTCACTCGCCCTTCGGGTCGCGCTGAGGCGCGTTAGCCGCAAGCGGCTTTCCGAGCCTGTTTTTAACGCCGCAGGGCCGACGCGCAGCAGATCGTATAGGTTCTCAGCTTTCCAGCCATATATCCCGGCACCAGTGCCAGACGCTTTCCCAGCTTTCGTCCTCGTTGATCTCGCCGGTTTCCGCTTCCCACAGCAGTACGGTGCCGTCTTCTTCCACCACGTAGTAGTTGCCATGGTCTTCGCACAGCGGCACTAGGTAGCGCGGTACGCCCAGGTCCCAGGCGGTGGCGGCGACTTCCGGCAGGTAGGTGTGCGATTGCGGGTCGCTGGCGGTGACCGGTTCCAGGCGACCGTAGACCACGTCACTGACGGTGAGCAGGTATTCGCGCAGGGCGAAGGGGAGGTGAATCAGGATCTGCTCCTGGACTTCCACCAGGGTTTCCTCCTCCGGCAGTTCCAGGGGCACCGGTACCGGTTCGTTGAGTTCGCGCAATTGTTCGATGACTTCTTCCATTGGGCGGCCTCGCGTATGCAGTGGATGATGGGGGCGTCTTATACCCTAGCTGGCGGCGGGCAAAAAGCAGGCACAGTGCTATTGTGCTGGGTATAAGGCGCCATTTTTCACACGCCAGAAAACGGTTCGATTATGTCCAGTACTGCTCCGAAGGACTCCGACAGCCCGCCCAGCGAGGACGAGCGCCTGCAGCTGCTGACAGCCGCAGGGCGGCGTAACCGCCTGTTTATCCTGGCCCTGGCCGGGGTACTGGGCAGCCTGATGCTGCTCTCGGTGGGCTTTAACTTCTACGCCCTGCTCAGTGCCGGTGACGAACCGCGTATCGCGGCGCTGGAGCAGCAGGTGGTGAAGCTGCGGGCGCAGCTGGCCACCCAGCAGGAGGCGCTCAAGCATCAGGAGGACCTGTTTGCCAGTCAGCAGGCCAATCAACTGACCGGCCTGTTCGCGCGCGCCGAAAACCCCGACAGCATCACCGAGGTCAGTCAGGTGCTGCAGGCCCAGGAAGAAGACTTTCAACGGGTGCTGCAGGGCCTGAAGAGCGGCATGGCCGATCTGGCCAATATGCTGCCGGGTTCGCGCAGCTGGCTGAATCTGTACAACGAGCCGCTGGACCGCGCCCTGCTCAACAGCCGCAAGCGCCGCGAGGCGATCCAGGCCTGGGGCGACAAGGCCGTCGGGGCACAGCCCTGATCAACCGGCGCGGGCCATCAGGCGCGCATCCAGCAGGGCGTGGTGAGGAATCTGCGCCTCGTCCAGATCGCTGAGCAGGTCCGCCTGTTCGCGGCAGCCCAGCACATTCGCCGGCAAACCCGCAGGGCCCAGCAGCTCCAGCAGCAGGGGCCCGTCCCAGGCCAGGGCATCGCTGACGATTTCCAAGTCACCCCTATTGGCCAGAAAGGCCTGCAGCGCGCGCCTGGCCGCTTCCTGGCTCTGGCCATGGCATGACAGGTCCAGCTGCGGCAGCACCACCTCGACAACAAAGTCGCTGCAGTCGTCGAGACGCCAGCCGTCCGTCAATTCCACATAGAACTCCGGCCCGTGGGGCGTCACCAGGGCCAGGCTGATCAGGCGGCGATCGGGGCTCAGGCAGGTGAACTCGGTATCCAGGTAGAGGCTTTGCACGACGCCTTAGCCCATATGGAAAAAGGCCAGCTTGTTGCCATCCAGGTCGCGAAAATAGCCGGCATAGAAGCCCGGCATGCGCTCACCCGGCGCGCCTTCGTCACTGGCTCCGAGGGCGATGGCCATGGCATGCAGGCGGTCAACGTTTTCGCGGGAGCCGGCCGGCAGGGCCACCATGTTGCCATTGCCGACGCTGGCCGGTTGCTTGTCGAAGGGCAGGCAGACACCGAGCATCGGCTTGCCCATGCTCTGGCCGTAGAAGGCGGCGCGACCGGTGTCCATCAGGGGCTTGGCGCCCAGTTCGGCGAGCAGGGTGCCGTAGAAGGCCTTGGCCTTGTCCAGATCATTGCTGCCGACCGTGCAGTATCCAATCATCGTTTCGTTCTCCAGTGCAGGCCGTTGATGACCTGTATCAAGGGGCTGAGCTCCCGGGCGTGGCGTAATTAACACATGCTAGCTCTTTGCCAAGGCTTGTGACGGGCTAGGCTGAGAGATGCAGCTAAGCACAGGGGATGGGCGTGCTCAAACTTTATCGGGCGGTGGAAAACAGGCGGAGGGCCTGGGCCAGGCCGCCGGGAGATTATAGGTGTCGATGCCGCCTGTACTGAGCGCTGGCCGTTCGCCTTCCTGGGCGTCTGCCGTGCTGCTGGCACTGCTTTATTACCTGAGTGCGCGCCTGGGCATGCAGCTGTTCGCCCTGCAGCCGAGCAATATGACCCTGATCTGGTTGCCTTTCGGCATTGGCCTGGTGCTGTTGGTGCGCCATGGCTGGGGCGCCTTGCCTCTGGTGCTGCTGGCCAGTCTGGCGGCCAACTACCCGGGGCTGAGTGGTCCAGGCTGGCAACAGGGCTTGCTGCATGCCCTGCTGGCCGCCTGTGGCGACAGCCTGAGCGCGGGCCTGGCGGCCTGGCTGTTGCAGCGTCGCCTGCCCGAGGGGCTGCAGCGGGCCCGGGAACTGGGGGCTTTCTGTTTTTACGTGTGCCTGTTGCCGGCCCTGCTGGGCACCGGGCTGATCTGCGCCAATCTGTTCTGGGGCGGCTACCTATCGGGCAAGGCCGCCATGCAGCTGTGGCCGGCGCTGTTGTTGGCCGACAGCCTCGGTGTGCTGTTGGTTTACCCCCTGTATCAGGCCTGGCGCGAGCAGGGTTGGCCGAGCGCGGAGGAATGGCGCTGGATCGTGATCCTGGGCCTGGGCAACCTGCTGCTGATCCTGTTGGCGTTCAATGGCCTGAGCGCCCTGCTTTATCTGATTCTGCCGGTGCTGCTCTGGCTGGTGGTCAAGGTGCGCCTGGCGGGGCTGCATCTGGTGCTGCTGCTCAGCATGCTGGCGCTGATGGCGGTGGCGGCGCGCCAGCCTGGGCCGTTCCGCGGCCTGGAGTCGGCCGAGGCGCACCTGATGTTGCTGGGTTTTGTCATCACCAGTGCCCTGGTGACCCTGTGCCTGGGCCTGTACTACCGCCAGCTGCAGCTGGCCGACAGCTCCCGTGCCCACTGGCAGAGTGAAGCCCTGCACGATCCGCTGACCGGTCTGCTCAATCGCCGTGCCTTTACTCCGCTGCTGGCTGCCGAGCACCAGCGCGTGCTGCGTACCCACAGGCCCTGCGCCCTGGCGTTGCTCGATCTGGATCACTTCAAGGTGGTCAACGATCAATATGGCCATGGGGTGGGTGACGGCGTGCTGGTGCAACTGGCCGTGCTGATGCAGCAGCATGTGCGCGATATCGACAGTGTGGCGCGGGTCGGGGGCGAGGAGTTCGCCATTCTCTTTCCCGAGGCCAGTGCCGAAGAGGCGGCCCAGGCCCTGGAGCGTATCCGCCTGGCCCTGGCTGCCAAGCCCCTGGCGATCGATGGCGAGCAGATCGCCATTACCGTCAGCAGTGGGGTGGTGGGTTATCGCGGAGGCCCGCAGAGTGCCGAGGACCTGCTGGAAGCGGCCGATGCCCAGCTGTACCGGGCCAAACATGGCGGGCGCAATTGCGTGATGTTGGCCGATGAGGTCTTGCCGGCGGCCTGAATGGCCGCTGTGCAACAGCGGCGGTGTTCGGCCTGCTATTGCTTGAGCAGGTACAGCAGCGGCCCGCAGCGCAGCTGGCTGCGCAGCAGGGCGCGGAACTCGGCGGGGTCCTGTTCGGGGTGACGCAGCCAGTGCACAAAGCAGCGCAGGTAGACGCCGGTCAGCAGGCTTTCCTCGACGATGCGCGACAGGTGCAGGGTTTCCCGCCGGGCGGCCTCGCGCCACCACTGCACGGTGCGACTGATGCGCAGGATGCCGCCGATCTGCAGGTGGATATGCCCGGGTTCCAGCTTGTACAGCAGCATCTGTCCGGTGACTGAGCGGTGTGTCGCCAGGCTGTCGAGCCAGGCCAGCAGCAGTTCTTCCAGACGTTGGCCAGCTTCCAGGGGCAGCAGATCGGGTGCCTGGCCGCGGCTCAGCATGGCCAGGTCGGCGCGGTCGAACCAGGCTTCCACTAGCTGATCCTTTTCCCGGTAATGCTGGGCGATGGCATCCAGACCGACGCCCAGGTCGGCGGCCACATCGAACAGGTGCAGGCGCTCCCAGCCGCAGACGTCGGCCAGCTTGAGGGCGCTATCGAGTATCTGTGCGGCGCAGACAGGTGTGGGTTTCATCGGCTTACCTCGCTATCGAGTATGGCCGGTGATTTGCGGGGCTGGGCCGGAAACGACCAACGGAAGCCGAGGCTTCCGTTGTGGGTGGCTTGTAGCCTGTAGGGTGGATCACGCTGTACCGATCCACCGGGGCGATGGTGGATGGATAAAGCGCCATCCACCCTACGAGTGCTTAGCGCCAGTCGTACAGCTCTTTTTCCGAGACCTGGTGCATCTGGCTGACCTGAGCCTGGAAGGCCTGCATCGAGGCCCAGATGCGCCCGTTCAGCTCGCTCTGGGCGGCCAGTTCACCGAGCACCAGGGTGCTTTCATGCTGCATGGCGGCCAGCACTTCGTCGGGGAAGCGCTTGAGCAGGGTGCCCTGCTGCTTCAGCTCAGCCAGGGCCAGGGCGTTGTGGTAGACGTAGTCGTCGAGCATGTCCTGGCTGGCGGCACGGGCGGCCTCGGTAAGGATCGCCTGCAGGTCGGCCGGCAGGCTGTCCAGAGCCTTCTGGTTGATCAGCAGTTCCAGCACCGCCTGGGGTTCCTGCCACCCCGGGTAGTAGTAGAACTTGGCCGCCTTGTGCAGGCCGAAGGCCAGGTCGTTGTAGGGGCTGACCCAGTCGGTGGCGTCGATGGCGTTGGTCTGCAGGGCGGTGAACACCTCGCCACCGGGCAGGTTGACGGTGGTGGCGCCGAGCCTGCTCAGCACCTCGCCGCCCAGGCCGGGCATGCGGATCTTCAGGCCCTTGAGGTCATCCAGGGCGTTGATTTCCTTGTTGTACCAGCCGCCCATCTGCATGCCGGTATTGCCCACCACCAGGGGTTTTACGCCATAGGGGGCATAGGCCTCGTCCCACAGCGCCTGACCGCCACCCTTGCTCAGCCAGGCATTCATTTCGCTGGTGGACAGGCCGAACGGCACGGCGGTGAAGAACTGCGCCGCCGGCACCTTGCCCTTCCAGTAATAGGCGGCGCCATGACCCAGCTCGGCGGTGCCGCGCGACACTGCGTCGAACACCTCCAGCGGCGGCACCAGCTCGCCGCCGGCATACACCTTGATGCTCAGGCGGCCATTGCTCATGGTCTTGACCCGCTCGGCCAGGCGCTCGGCGGCGGTGCCCAGGCCCGGGTAGTTCTTCGGCCAGGCGGTGACCATCTTCCACTGGAAGCTTTCGGCGGCAGGCGTTGCTGCTGCCTGCGGTGCGGCAGGTTCTTCCTTGCAACCGCTCAGGCCGAGGGCGGCGAGCAGGGCGCTGGCGAGCAGCAGAGGGCGGCGGATCATGGAGGCTCCTTGTTGTTGGAAAGTTGAGCGTGTAGCTGAATGCAATCAGGGGTAGGGTGGCTGACGTTTTCTCATCCACCATCGCAGTCGGTGGATGGGCGAAGCGTCATCCACCCTACAAGGTCCAGGCCTTGCCACTAAACATAAGCGCTACGGCCAGCTGTTACAGCGCCTGCAGCTTGGCATAGCTCAGCATCAGCCACTTGCTGCCTTCGCTCTCGAAATTCACCTGCACCCGCGCCTGGGCGCCGGCGCCTTCGAAGTTGAGGATGGTGCCCTCACCGAACAGTGAGTGTTGCACGCGCTGGCCCAGGCTGAAGCCGGTGTCCGGCACGGCGCTGCCGGCGAACAGACTCTCACCGCCCATGCTGCTGTTGCCCAGGTTGCGGCTGACTGCGCCAAACGGCCGGCTGACGCTGTTGCTCAGGCGCACTTCCTGGATCAGCTGCGGCGGTATTTCGCGGACAAAGCGCGACACCTTGTTGTAGGTCTCGCTGCCGTACAGGCGGCGGGTTTCCGCGTAGGTGATCATCAGCTTGCGCATGGCCCGGGTGATGCCGACATAGGCCAGGCGGCGTTCCTCTTCCAGGCGGCCGGGTTCTTCCAGGCTCATCTTGTGCGGGAACAGGCCTTCTTCCATGCCCACCAGAAACACCAGGGGGAACTCCAGGCCCTTGGCGCTGTGCAGGGTCATCAGCTGGATGCTGTCTTCGTTCTCCGCCGCCTGGGTGTCGCCGGCTTCCAGGGAGGCGTGGCTGAGGAAGGCCTGCAGCGGGGTCAGCTCCTCGTCCTCATCGTTCTCGAAGGCGCGGGCGGCGCTGACCAGTTCTTCCAGGTTTTCGATGCGCGCCTGGGCTTTCTCGCCTTTCTCGGCCTTGTGATAGGCGATCAGCCCGCTCTGCTCGATCACCGTCTGGGTCATCAGGTGCAGGGGCATGCTCAGCACCTTGGCGGCGAGGTTCTCGATCAGCTCGATAAAGCCGGCCAGGGCGCCCGAGGCGCGGGCCGGCAGGGCCTTGGCGGCGACCATCAGGCGGATCGCCTCCCACATGGAGACATCATGGCCACGGGCGTATTCGCGGATGGCTTCGACGCTCTTCTCGCCGATGCCGCGGGCCGGCACATTGATGATGCGCTCCAGGGCTGCATCGTTGCCGCGCCCATCGAGCAGGCGCAGGTAGGCCATGGCATTCTTGATTTCGGCGCGTTCGAAGAAGCGCTGACCGCCATAGATGCGATAGGGGATCTTCTCGCGCAGCAGGGCTTCTTCGAGCACCCGCGACTGGGCGTTGGAGCGGTAGAGGATGGCAATTTCGCTGCGCTTGAGGCCGTCCTTGCGCAGGGCATCCTCGATGGACTCCACCACATAGCGCGCTTCGTCGTGCTCGTTGAACGCCGAGTACAGGCTGATCGGCTCGCCGTCGCCGTCCTCGGTCCACAGCTCCTTGCCCAAACGGCCCTGGTTGTTGGCGATCAGCGCATTGGCGGCCTTGAGGATGCCGGCGCTGGAGCGATAGTTCTGCTCCAGGCGGATCACCTGGGCGCCGGCGAAATCATCGGAGAACTGCTGGATATTCTCGATCCGCGCGCCGCGCCAGCCGTAGATCGACTGGTCGTCGTCGCCCACCACCATCAGGCTGTCGCCGCCTTTGGCGAGCATCCGCAGCCAGGCGTATTGCACGGCGTTGGTGTCCTGGAACTCGTCCACCAGGATATGCCGGAAGCGCCGCTGGTAATGTTCCAGCAGGCCCGGCTTGTCGCGCCACAGGTCGAGGGCGCGCAGCAGCAACTCGGAGAAGTCGATGACGCCTGCGCGGGCGCAAGCCGCCTCGTAGGCTTGGTAGATGCTCAGCATGGTGGCCAGGAACAGGTCACCACCGGCCTGGATATGCTGCGGGCGCAGGCCTTCGTCCTTCTGCCCGTTGATAAACCACTGGGCCTGCTTGGCCGGCCAGCGCTGCTCGTCCAGGCCCAGCTCGCGGATCACCCGCTTGATCAGGCGTTGCTGGTCGTCGGAATCGAGGATCTGGAAGTTCTCCGCCAGCCCCGCTTCCTGCCAGTGCGCGCGCAGCAGGCGATGGGCCAGGCCGTGGAAGGTGCCGACCCACATGCCGGCCGGATTGATGCCGAGCATCTGTTCGATGCGCGCGCGCATCTCGGCGGCGGCCTTGTTGGTAAAGGTCACCGACAGAATGCTGTGGGGCGAGGCCTTTTCGATCTGGATCAGCCAGGCAATACGGTGCACCAGCACGCGGGTCTTGCCCGAGCCGGCGCCGGCCAGTACCAGTTGCCGGCCGAGCGGAGCGGCCACGGCCTGGACCTGGGCATCGTTGAGGGAAGCGAGGAGAAGTTCGGGATCATTTTGCATCGCCGCATTCTATGGGGCGGGACCGGGCAGGGCAAACCAGCACGACCGATGTCAGCCGATCAGCGGTCGGCACCCCGCAAGGGGCTGTTGCGGCTCGGGCGCTGATCGAAAGTAGGGGTATCAGGCTGGCAAATGGCCGCCAGGGGATCTTGGGCGATGCGTCTAGCTCGGGTATGCTGCGCCGACGCGTGTGTCCCGGAGGCGTTTTTTGCGCCTGGCTGTAGAGACCTCCGGTACGCCAAGGCAACCATTACAAGAAAATCGCCTGTGACCGCATCCACTTCATCCACCGTGGCCAGTGCGGACCTGCCGGAATCGCCCCGGCAGATCATGCAGCAGTTCGCCACGGACATTGCCGCCGAGCGCACCCGTTTGCTCTATCAGGGCTCATTGGTGCCGACTCTCTTTACCCTGCTCAATGGTGTGGCCTGTGCCCTGTTGCTGTGGGATTCCCAGGCCCATGGCCTGCTGTCCGGCTGGCTGGTCTGGCTGGGGCTGCTCGGCGGCCTGCGCCTGGTGCAGGTGCGTGCCTTCAACCAGACCACGCCCGCCCGGCAGGCCGAGCCGCGCTGGCGCCAGCGCTTTCTCCTGGGGGCCGGCGCCTCGGGGCTGACCCTGGCCTTTGCCGCCATCTGGCTGGTGCCGGCCGATGTGTTTCATCTGCAGGTGGTGGTCTACGGCCTGATTGCGGCGGCCATTCTCTCTGCCAGCGTGGCCTATGCGGTCAGCCTGGCGGCCTTTCTGAGTTTCGCCCTGCCTTGTCTGCTGCCCACCGTGGCCTACCTGCTGCTGGAAGGCAACAGCCTGCAGCGCGGCTGGGGCCTGCTCGGCCTGATTCTGCTGGCGTCGTTGCTGGTGGTGGCCTGGCAGGTCAATCGCCTGGTGCAGCGCAGCCTGCTGCAGCGTTTTCAGAATCAGGCGCTGATCAGCAACCTGCAGCTGGCCAAGCAGCAGGCCGATGGCCTGAACGACGAGCTGGCGCGGGAGGTGGAACAGCGTCGCCGGGCTGAGCGTGAATTGCGCCAGACCCATGATGAGCTGGAAATGCGCGTGGCCGAGCGCACCCTGGAGCTGGACGCCGCCAGCCATGCCCTGAGCAAGAGCCAGGCGCGCCTGGCCCTGGCTATCGAGGCCAGCGAACTGGGCCTGTGGGACTGGAACCTGGAAAGCGACGAGGTGCACCATTCCCGGCTCAAGGAGATCTTCGGCCTGGCGCCCGAGTCGGTGCAGGTGATGCTGCGCGACCTCAAGCCGCGCCTGCACCCGGATGATCTGCCGGTGCTGCGCCGCGCCCTGGTCGAACACATGAAGGGACGCAGCGACGGCTACCAGGTGGAATACCGCATCAAGCACGCCGATGGCCGCTGGGTGTGGATCGAGGACCGCGGCCGCGCCGTGGAGTGGGGCCCTGATGGCCGCGTGCTGCGCATGCTTGGCACGCGGCGCAATATCAGCGAGCGCAAGGTGCAGGAGGAGCAGCAGCGGCTGTCGGCCACGGTGTTCGAGGCGGCCAGCGAAGGCATCGTCATTCTCGACCCCCATTACCGCCTGCTGGCGATCAACCAGGCCTTCACCCTGGTCACCGGCTACAGCCGCGAAGAAGTGGTCGGCAAGAACGTGGCGGTGCTGATGAGCAGCCGCGAGAGCCGCCGTCAGTACCAGCTGATCCGCCTGGAGCTGGAAAGCCGTGGCAGCTGGCAGGGCGAACTGATCGAGACGCGCAAGAACGGCGAGCTGTACCCGCAGTGGCTGCAACTCAATGTGGTGCGCGACAACCAGGGCCGGGTCAGCCATATCGTCGGCTTCTTCGCCGACCTGTCGTCGCGCCGCGAGGCCGAGGAGCGCCTGCGCTACCTGTCCCATTACGACGAGCTGACCGGCCTGGCCAACCGCACCCTGTTCAAGGAGCGCCTGCACGAGGCCGGCCAGCGCGCCCGCCAGAGTGGGCGCAGCATCGCCCTGCTGCACGTCAACCTGGACCGCTTCAAGCTGCTCAACGACAGCCTTGGTCATGAGGTGGCCGACCAGCTGCTGCGCCAGACCAGCCGGCGTCTGACCCAGGCGGTGCCCGAGGCCGACACCCTGGCCCGCCTGTCCGGCGACGAATTCGCCATCCTCCTCGATTCCTACGGCAGCCTGTCCAGCCTGGCGCGGCTTGCCAGCCGCCTGCTGACCAAGCTGCGCGTGCCCATGACCGTGGGCGGCCACGAGCTGGTGGTGTCGGCCTCGGTCGGCATCAGCCTGCTGCCGGACAATGCCCGGGAAGTCTCGGCCCTGGTCAGCCAGGCGAACATGGCCATGCAGCACGCCAAGCACCTGGGCGGCAACACCTTCCAGTTCTTCACCGACAACCTGCAGGCCTGCACCCTGGAGCGCCTGCAGCTGGAAAACCAGCTGCGCAAGGCCATCGACGAGGGCCAGCTGGAGGTGTTCTACCAGCCCAAGCTGTGCCTGGCCGATGATCGCCTGGGCGCCGCCGAGGCCCTGGTGCGCTGGCGCCACCCGCAACTGGGCCTGGTGCCGCCCAGCGACTTTATCGCCCTGGCCGAGGAAACCGGGCTGATCGCCCCCATCGGCGAATTCGTCCTGCGCCAGGCCTGCCAGCAGGCCCGTGCCTGGCAGCTGCAGGGCCTGGCGCAGATCCGCGTGTCGGTGAACCTCTCGGTGCATCAGCTGCGCCAGGGCAATCTGGTCAGCCTGGTGCGCCTGGTGCTGGATGAGACCGGCCTGGCACCACAGTTCCTGGAGCTGGAGCTGACCGAAAGCCAGCTGCTGGACAATGTCGAGAGCGTGATTGCCACCTTCCACCAGCTGCGCAACCTGGGGGTCAAGCTGGCGATCGACGACTTCGGCACCGGCTATTCCTCGCTGAGCTACCTCAAGCGCTTCCCGGTGGACTACGTGAAGATCGACCAGACCTTTATCCGCGACCTGTCGCCGGGCAGCGAGGACGCCGCCATCACCCGCGCCATTATCGCCATGGCCCACAGCCTGGAACTCAAGGTGGTGGCCGAGGGCGTGGAAACCCAGGAGCAGATGGACTTTCTCAAGAGCCAGCAGTGCGACGAGCTGCAGGGCTACCTGATCAGCAAACCGGTGCCGGCCGAGCAGTTCGCCCTGCTGCTGCGCGAGCATGCGCAGTAGCGCGGCCGCTTATGGGGGGGGCATGACCGGCCCTAAGTTGGGTGACCCGTCGCGACCCCCGGCCTAGGCTGGGCGCTTTGCTCTCGGAGTCTGCCCATGCTGCGCCCCCTGGTTCTGGCTGCCCTGTTGTTGCTTGCCGGTTGCGCGCAAAACCCCGCGGATCTGCCGCTCTGGCGCAGTGCCGAACAGGCGCCGCCCAGCCTGCAATACCTGGGGGTGGGCGGTTATCTGCTGCGCTGGCAAGGTGAGGCGCTGCTGTTTGCGCCGTCCTTCAGCAACCCCGCCAGCCTCGGCCAGCCGCCGCTGCGGGTAGAGGCCGACACGGCCAGGATCGACCGCCTGATGCCGCCGGCCGCCGATGTCAGCATGCTGCTGGTGGGCCACGCCCACTACGACCACCTGCTGGATGTGCCGCATATCCTCCAGACCCACAGCCCCGAGGCGCGGGTCTATGGCTCCAAGACCATGGGCCATATCCTCGCCGCCGTGATCCCGCGTTCGCGCATCGTCGATGCCGAGGCGGCCATGGCCCGGGGCGCCGAGCCTGGGCAGTGGTTCCATTCGCCCCAGCGGCGCATCCGCGCCATGGCCATCGAGAGCGAGCACGCGCCGCACCTGTTCGGCATCAAGCTGCTTACCGGCCGCTATGACCAGGACCTGACTGAACTGCCGCGTAGCACCTTCGGCTGGCGCGAGGGCCAGACCCTGGCCTGGCTGGTGGACCTGCTCGACGAACAGGGCCAGCCGGTCTATCGCATCCATTACCAGGACGCCGCCAGCAGCCCGCCCCTGGGCCTGCCGCCGCAGTTGCCGGACAGCAAGCGGGTGGATGTGGCGGTACTCTGCGTCGGTGCCTGGAACCAGGCTGCGGCCTATCCCCGGGTACTGCTGCAGCGCCTGCAGCCGCGCCTGGCGGTGCTCGGCCACTGGGAAGACTTCTTCGGCAACGACCCGCACCAGCCCCAGGGCCTGCGCCTGCAGAATATCCGCGCCATGGTCGCGCTCACCCGCGAACACCTGCCCGCCGATGGCCAGCTTAAGCTGCCGGTGCCCTTCGCCTTTCTGCCGCTGCCGCCCCCGGCGCGCTGACAGCGTCGGCCGGGCTCCCTCTATAGCTCGCGGCGCTCCGTAGGGTGCGCCGTGCGCACCGATCCTGAGACGTGCACTCAGGCTTGTCCTGCGTTGGCCTGAGCCGCTACTGTCGCCGCCTAATCTGCCGCGAGAGCTCTGCATGTCGCCCGTCGATCGCCGTCCGGCCAACGCCACCCTGATCCTGCTGGCTTCGCTCTACTGCGCCCAGGGCCTGCCTTCCGGGTTGCTGGCCCACTCCCTGCCGGTGCTGCTGCGCCAGCACGGTGTCGACCTGGCGCTGATCGGCCTGCTCAAGCTGCTGGCCCTACCCTGGCTGCTCAAGGCCCTGTGGGCGCCCTGGATCGACCGCATGGCCTCCAGGCGTCTGGGCCATCACCGCGGCTGGATCTTGCCGCTGCAGCTGACGGTGATCGGCATCCTCGCCGGCCTGGCCCTGCTCGGCCCGCAGTGGCTGTTCGGCAGCGGCCTGTGGCTGCTGCTGGGGCTATTGCTGCTGATCAACCTGGCCGCCGCCACCCAGGACATCGCCACCGATGGCCTCACCGTGCGCCTGCTGCCGGAGCGCTGGCGCGGCCTGGGGAACAGCCTGCAGGTGGGCGGCTACAAGATCGGCATGCTGGTCAGCGGCAGCGGCCTGCTGCTGTTTGTCGACCAGCTGGGCTGGGCCCTGAGCCTGGGCCTAGTGGCCGGATTGCTGGTGCTGATGACCCTGCCCATCGCCCGTTTCGACGAGCGCCGTCGCCTGCCGTTCCAGCCGGCTCTGGCCGAACCCGCCGGCCCCGGATTGCTCCTGCGGCATTACCGCGGCTTGCTGCTGCAGCCGGGCATGGGCCTGTGGCTGGCGGTGCTGCTGGCATTCAAGCTGGGCGATGCCCTGGGCTCGCCGATGATCAAGCCGATGCTGGTGGACCAGGCCTGGAGCAATGCGGCCCTGGGCCAGCTGACCCTGCTCAGCAGCCTGGCCGGTATCGGCGGCGCCCTGTTGGGTGGTCTGCTTTATGCGCGCCTCGGCGCCCTGCGCGCGCTGCTGCTGGGCGGGCTGCTGCAGGCCATTGGCATCGCCGCCATGGCCCTGCTGGTGGGCCAGGGGGCTCAGGTCGGGCTGGTGTATGGCGTCAGCCTGTTCGAGCAAATCGCCGATGGCCTGTCCACCGTGGCGCTGTTTGCGGCGATGATGCGTCAGTGCCGCGCCGAGCACGAGGGCGCCGACTTCACCCTGCAGGCCAGTGTGCAACTGCTGCTGGCCGGCCTGGTGGGGGCGTCCAGCGGCTGGTTGGCCCAGCAACTGGGCTTTGCCGGGCTGTTTACCTGGGCTGGCCTGCTGGGCCTGCTGGCGCTGCCGCTGGTGCTGCTGTACTTCCGGCGCTACGGGCGCCAGCCTGCTAGAGTGAACTGACCTGTCACCTCGCCTGAGGTCTTTTCATGTGCGCTACACGGCTGTTGCGCCTGCTTCTGGGGCTGCTGGTCCTGGCTGGAATGCCTGTCCGCGCCGACACCTTTATGGTCTATGGGGCCTACGATGGCTTCCCCAAGTACTACGAGGAAAACGGCCAGGCCAAGGGCATCGTGGTGGAGATCACGCGCTACTGCCTGGATGAGATGCAACTGCCCTATCAGATCAAACTGCTGCCCTGGATGCGCGCCTATACCCATGCCGAGCGTGGCGGCGGTGGGGTGATCGGTCTGTCCAGGAGTCAGGAGCGCGAGGCGCTGTTCGACTTTTCCGAGCCGATCTTTACCGAGCGCATCGTGCTGCTGGTCAAGCAGGGGCGTGAGTTTGCCTACCAGACCCTCGATGATCTGCGTGACAGGCTGGTGGGAGTCAGCATCGGCACCAGTTACGGCACCGCCTTCGACCAGGCGGTGGCCGATGGCCGCCTGACCATCGTCGGCTTCAACGACGTGCGCAATGGCCTGGCCATGCTGGAACGCAAGCGCATCGATGCCATCCTGCTCGGCTCCAGCGTGGATGTGCGCACACTGGCCGAGGGCAACCCGACTCTGCAGGGCGCGGCCTTCAGTACGCTGCCGGTGCCGTTCAAGACCGACAGCAAGTACCTGGGTATCGCCAAGAGCCTGAAGATGGGCTGGTTTCTCCAGCGCTTCAATCAGTGCCTGGCCCAGGGCCATGCCAGCGGCCTGTTTGAGCCGATCATCTACCGCTACAGCAACTGAGCTGTTTCCTCCCTTCCTAGTCCCAGACGCGGGCCGCTGTTGCAACCCAATCAAAGATGGCTGTCTTGCCGAGCGCCAGGGGCAATGCTTGCGTCTGGATCAGAGCGATGGAGGTTGCAATGCCCAAACCCGCGAACCTGAGTGTCGGCCTGCGCCTGCTGCTGGCCTCCCAGGCCATGGCGCCGCTGGCGGTCAAGTTGAGCCTGGTGCAGCAGCTGGGGCCGGAAAAAGCCGCGCAGCTCGCACCGCATATGCCGGCCGGACAGCTGCGCGAACTGATCCTGGCCATGCCGGTGGCCTTCGCCGCCCAGGTGACCCGCCATCTCGACCCGCGGCTGATCCTCGACACCTACCTCAGCCTGCCGGACAGCCTGCACCTGGAGGTGGCCCGTCAGCTCTGCGCCGACGGCGCCTTCGCCACCGCCGCGCGCTATGCCGAGTGCCTGTCGGCCAAGCAGATTCGCGTGCTGATCTACGGCATCAACGATGCCCGGCATGTGCTGCAGATCGCCCGGCATATCGTCGACATGCCGCTGATCAGCGACAGCCTGCGCAGCTTTTCCACCGGCTACCTGTGCAAGCTGACCGAAGCGGCCGCCGCCGACCGCAACCTCACCGTCGCCGCCCAGGTGTTGGGTGGCCTGCCTCTGGCACGCCAGGCCGACGTCTGCGCCGGCCTGCAGCCCAGTACCCTGCGCCACCTGCTGCCGCTGTTGCTGCTGGTCAGCGGTGAGGGCTTGCGCCAGCAGCTGCCGGAGGCGGTGCTGCAGGCGTTCGAGGCGCAGCTGGCGTAGGGGCGTGGTGGGCTATTCCATCCACTGCCGGCCATGGCGTTCCAGCAGGTGCTGCAGCTGTTCCGGGCCATTGCTGCCGGCGGGGTAGGGGCGCGGGCTCTGATAGTGCTGGTGCCAGCCCTGGAGGATGGGGTCGACCCAGCGCCAGGCCGCTTCCACTTCGTCGCGGCGCATAAACAGCGTCGAGTCGCCCTCGATCACGTCCAGCAGCAGGCGTTCGTAGGCATCCCAGCGGCGCTGTTTGTGGAAGGCGTCAGCCAGGTTGAGGTCCAGTTCCACCGGTTGCAGGTGCATGCCCTTGCCCGGGCTCTTGCTCATCAGCTGCAGGCTGATGCGCTCCTCCGGTTGCAGGCGGATCAGCAGACGGTTGGCTTCGCCTTCGCCGAACAGCTGGTGCGGCACCGGCTTGAACTGGATAAGGATTTCCGAGGTTTTCTTCGCCAGGCGCTTGCCTGTGCGCAGGTAGAAGGGCACGCCGGCCCAGCGCCAGTTGTCGATCTCGGCCTGCACGGCGACAAAGGTTTCGGTGTCGCTGTCGTTATCCACGTTCTTTTCGAAGTAGTAGGCCGGCACGTCGTGGCCGCCGATGCGGCCGGCGCTGTACTGGCCGCGCACGGTCTTGTCGCGCACGTCCAGGCCGCTGATCGGCTTGAGCGCTTCGAGGATCTTCACCTTCTCGTTGCGCACCGACTCGGCGTCGAAACGCACCGGCGCTTCCATGGCCACCAGGCAGAGCAGCTGCAGCAGGTGGTTCTGCACCATGTCACGCATGGCCCCGGCCTTTTCATAGTAGGCGCCGCGGTTTTCCACGCCGAGGCTTTCGCACACACTGATCTGCACATGGTCGATATGCCCGGCGCGCCAGATCGGTTCGAACAGGGCGTTGGCGAAGCGCAGCGCCATCAGGTTCTGCACCGTCTCCTTGCCCAGGTAGTGGTCGATGCGGAAGACCCGGGACTCGTCGAACACCGCGCCAATGGCGGCGTTGATCGCCTGGGCCGACTCAAGCGAATGGCCGATGGGTTTTTCCAGCACGATCCGCGCGTTGTCGCCGGCCAACCCGGCTGTGTGCAGGTAGGCGGCGATATCCTCGAACAGGTCTGGCGCGGTGGCCAGGTAGTGGATGCGCACCCGCTCGGGGGCGGCGCCCAGGTGGCGGGCCAGGCGGCCGAAGTCGGCACTCTGGCTGGCGTCCATGGCGAAGTAATCGAGGCGGTCGGCAAAGCCCTGCCAGGTCTGCATGTCGAAGTCGGCACGGGCCACCTGGGCGCGGCAATGCCGCTCGGCCAGGGCCTGAAAGGCGGTGCGGCTGTGGGCGCTGCGGGCCAGGGCGATAATGCGCATGTCGCGATGCAGGCGGCCGGCGCGGTGCAGGTGGTAGAGCGCTGGCAGCAGCTTGTGCAGGGCCAGGTCGCCGGTGCCGCCGAACACCAGCATGTCGCAGGGGATGCTCAAGGTGGGAACTCCGACTCGGTTTAGCCGTGCGGTGAGTGCGTCCATGTAGTATAACTACAAGGCCACTACAACCCGTGGTGCACCGATCATAACCGAGTCATGGCGCCAATGCGGCGTGCTTGATGGATTCGTTAGCCCAATGCCGAGCCTAAGCCTGTGAACCTGTTGCAGCATATCGCCCAGTCGCGCCCCCTGTTACGCAAGTCCGAACTCAAGGTGGCCGATCACGTCCTGCACGACCCCGCGTCGGTGATGCACAGCTCCATGGCCGACCTGGCCCATAGCGTCGGCATCAGCGAGCCGACCATCGTGCGCTTCTGCCGGGCCATCGGCTGCACCGGCTTTCAGGACCTCAAGCTCAAGCTGGCGCAGAGCCTGGCCGCCGGCGCCAGCTTCGGTCAGTTCGCCATCCATGAAGACGATTCGGTGGCCGACTTCAGCCTGAAGATCTTCGACACCACCCTGCACACCCTGATCGAGGTGCGCGAGAAGCTCGACCCCGAGGCCCTGCAGCGCGCCATCAATGCCTGCGCCCAGGCCCAGCGCGTGGAGTTCTACGGCTTTGGTGCGTCCGGCGCGGTGGCCGCCGATGCCCAGCACAAGTTCTTCCGCCTGCTGCTCACCGCCGCGGCCTATTCCGACCCGCATATGCAGGCCATGAGTGCGGTGACCCTCAAGCCCGGCGATGTGGCCATCTGCATCTCCCAGTCGGGGCGCTCCAAGGACCTGCTGATCACCGCCAACCTGGTGCGCGAATCCGGCGCCACCCTGATTACCCTGTGCCCCAGCCAGACCCCGCTGGCCGACCTGGCCACGGTCAACCTGGCCATCGACGTGCAGGAAGATACCGAAATCTACACCCCGCTGACCTCGCGTATCGCCCATCTGGTGGTGATCGACGTGCTGGCCATGGGCGTGGCCATGGCCCGCGGGCCGAGCCTGGTCAACCACCTCAAGAGCGTCAAGCGCAGCCTGCGCAGCCTGCGCCTGTCGCCCAAGTCGCATAAGAGCGCCGAGGACTGAAACCTGTTCAGGATCTGCTGCGCGTCGGCCCTGCTGCGTTAAAAACAGGCTCGGAATGCTCATGTACAAAAGTACACTCCGCTTCCTCGCCTGTTTTTGCCTTGCAGGACTCTAGCTCGCAAAATCCTGAATCAGGTTTGGCACCGCAGATTTTCTCCCGCTTGGCGCGCGCCATCAAAGCGTCATATCCCAGGCAGATGCTGGTACTCCCTTATTCAGCCTGGGAGTTGCCCCTATGTCTGGCTATTCGGATAAATCCCCATCCCGCGAACTTGGCGATGCCAAGGCCCGGCGCAAGTTGCTGGACCAGCGCCGCATGGAATACCGCCGCGCCATCGAGAGCTACGCCGAGCAGCGCCAGCTGCAGCATGAGCTGGTGGACTACCCGGAGCTGATCGCCGCCAATTACCTGGACATGAGCCGTAGCCTGCAGCCCAGGCTGGCCCAGGCTGTGCCGAATTCGGCATAGGAGCGGGGCAAAGGCATCAAGTCGGACGCTGCGCGATAAGCCAGGCTTGAGGGCATTGTTCTCAAGGAGTGTGCTGATGCCGCGACTGACATTGCCCCAGGCCGAGCAACTGGCGCAGGCCATACTGCGCCGCCATGGGTTTAGTGAGGCTTATGTGCAGAGCATCGCCGCCACGGTGCTGGCCGGCGAGCGCGATGGCTGCAGCTCCCATGGCCTGTGGCGTCTGCTCGGCATTGTGCAGACGCTCAAGGCTGGCAGAGTCGAGCCTTGCGCCGAGCCGCAGGTGCATGACCAGGCGCCTGGTGTGGTGCGGGTGGATGCCCGGGGCGGGTTTTCCCAGCTGGCTTTTGCCGCCGGCCTGCCGCTGCTGGCGGACAAGGCCCGGACCAACGGCATCGCAGCCCTGGCGATCAATCACTGCGTGCACTTTTCCGCCCTCTGGATCGAGTTGGAGGCGCTGACCGAGCTGGGGCTGGTGGCCCTGGCCTGCAACCCGACCCAGGCCTATGTGGCCCCGGCCGGTGGCAGTCGGCCGCTGTTCGGCACCAACCCCATTGCCTTTGGCTGGCCGCGTGCCGGGCAGCCGCCCTTTATCTTCGACTTTGCCACCAGCGCCATTGCCCGGGGTGATATCGAACTGCACCGCCGTTCGGGCGAGCCCTTGCCGCCCGGCTGGGGCGTGGATCGCCAGGGTCGGCCTAGCACGGATGCCACCGAGGTGCTGGACCAGGGCGCCATGCTGACCTTCGGCGGGCACAAGGGCTCGGCCCTGTCGACCATGATCGAGCTGATCGCAGGGCCCTTGATCGGCGATCTGACCAGCCTCGAATCCAGCGCCCATGATGCGGGCTCCAAGGCCTTGCCCTACCACGGGGAATTGCTGATCGCCCTGGATCCGCAGCGCTTTCTTGGCGAGCAGGCCGCCCAGCATCTGGCCCGGGCCGAGGCCCTGTTTATGGCCATGCAGGCGCAAGGCGCACGCCTGCCCTCGCAGCGTCGTTATGCCGCCCGGGCTAACAGCCTGGAGCAGGGCGTGGAAATCACGCAGACGCTGTATGACGATCTGCAGGCGCTGCTGGATTAGCCGGTCGTCATAAAAAACCCGGCCGAAGCCGGGTTGAAATCACAGGCACCGCCTATCCGTGCCGACACGAAATCAGAGCAGCGGCGCCCGTGTCTGTTGCCCGTCCACCAGGCGTTCGAGGCCCAGGGGGTTGGCGTTTTGCAGGGCCTTGGGCAGCAAGGCGTCCGGATAGTTCTGGTAGCACAGCGGGCGCAGAAAACGCTCGATGGCCAGGCTGCCCACCGAGCTGCCGCGGGCATCCGAGGTGGCCGGGTAGGGACCGCCGTGGACCATGGCATCGCAGACTTCCACGCCGGTGGGGTAGCCATTGAGCAACAGGCGCCCGGCCTTGTGTTCCAGCAGCGGTAGCAGCGTCGCACACTGGGCAAGGTCTTCCGCTTCGGCGATCAGGCTGGCGCTGAGCTGGCCGTGCAGCGCCTGCACGGCGCGTTGCAGCTCATGCAGATCGGCCACCTCGACCAGCACCGTGCAGGGTCCGAAGACCTCCTCCTGGAGCAGCGGGTCACCCCCCAGCAGCAGGCTGACATCGGCCTGGAACAACTGCGGCCAGGCCTGGCGCCCCTGCTGCGGCTGGCCGGCCAGATGACGCACGCCGGGGTGGCCATGCAGTGCAGACACGCCGTTCGCGTAGCTGCTCAGGGTGCCGGCGTTGAGCATGGTCTGCGCCGGTTGATCAGCCATGCGCGCGGCGAACTCGCGGGTAAAGGCGCCGAATGCCGGCGAACTCAGGCCAATGATCAGGCCTGGGTTGGTGCAGAATTGGCCGCAGCCCAGGACCACCGAGGCGCTCAGTTCGCGGGCGATCTGCTCGCCGCGGGCCTTGAGCGCCGCCGGCAGGAGGAACACCGGGTTGATCGAACTCATCTCGGCAAACACCGGGATCGGCTGCGGCCGCGCGGCGGCCATGTCGCACAGGGCACGGCCGCCCTTGAGCGAGCCGGTAAAACCGACTGCCTGGATCGCCGGGTGCTTGACCAGCCACTCGCCGACCCCGCCGCCGTAGACCATGTTGAATACCCCGGCCGGCATGCCGGTCCGCTCGGCGGCGCGGATAATCGCCAGCGCCACCAGTTCGGCGGTGGCCATATGGCCGCTATGGGCCTTGAACACCACCGGACAGCCGGCGGCCAGGGCCGCGGCGGTGTCGCCGCCGGCGGTGGAGAAGGCCAGTGGAAAGTTGCTGGCGCCGAATACCGCCACCGGACCGACGCCGATCTTGCACTGACGCAGATCGGCGCGGGGCAGGGGCTGGCGCTCGGGCTGGGCGCGGTCGATGCGCGCGCCGAGGAAATCGCCGCGGCGCAGCACCCGGGCGAACAGGCGCAGCTGGCCGCTGGTGCGCGCCCGTTCGCCCTGTATGCGTGCCGGCGGCAGGGCGGTTTCGCGGCAGACGATGGCCACGAAGTCATCGCCGAGGGCATCGATCTCCTCGGCGATGGCGTCGAGGAACTGGGCGCGCTGTTCCGGGCTCAGCTGGCGGTAGGCCGGGTAGGCGGCCTCGGCGGCGCGGGCGGCGGCGTCCACCTCGGCCTCGCTGGCCTGGTGGAAACTGTAGGGCAGGGCCTCGCCGGTGCTGGCGTCGAGGCTGTGCAGGAGAGTCTCGCCGGCGGCGCTGCGGCCGCTGGCGATAAAGTTGTGGCCGGTGATGGTGGGCATGCTTAGCTCCTGGCGGGGCCGGTGATCGGATCGACCCGGCGTGGCGGATCGGCCGGCAGCGCGGGCGCAGTCGGCCGAGGTTCGGCGATCAGGCGAGGTTGTGTTCGGCCGACCAGTTGGCGTACCACTGGCGGAACAGCCTGTACTGGGTCTCGGCGTAGTGGCGCTGGGCGTCACTGAGCGCATCGCTGGGGTTGAAGTGCAGGCTGTATTCCGGATCGCCGCCCAGCACCATCAGGTGCTTGTAGTAGAGGACCAGGTCGCAGCCTTCGTCGAAGGACGACAGCACGTTGAGCGCCTCGGACAGCTCCAGGGCGCGGCGACGGGCGATGGCGTCGCCCTGGGCTGCCTGCTTGCTCAGCTCGACCAGCTGCAGCACTTCGCGCGGCAGGACGTTGCCGATGCCGGTGATGGCGCCGGTCGCCCCGCAATTGACGAAGCCATGCATCACCTGGGTATCGACCCCGGCCATCAGGATCACCTGGTCATCCTGCGAGGTGATGTGTTCGGCGGCGTAGCGCATGTCGGCGGCGCCGCCGAACTCCTTGAAGCCGATCAGGTTGGGGTACTGGCGGCGCAGCTTGAAGAACAGCTCGGCGCGGGTGGCGAAGCCGTAGTAGGGGCTGTTGTAGATCACCGCCGGCAGCTGCGGCGCCGCTTCCAGAATGGCGGCGAAGTGCGCTTCCTGGGCGGCCGGCGAGGCCCCACGGGACAGCACGCGTGGAATGACCATCAGGCCGTGGGCGCCGACCTTGGCGGCGTGGGCGGCGTGGGACACGGCTTCGCGGCTGTTCACCGCGCCGGTGCCGACGATGGTCGGGATGCCGGCGGCGACCAGGCGCGCCACCCCTTCCTGGCGCTCGGCCTCGGTGAGCAACGGCCAGTCGCCCATGGAGCCGCAGTAGACCACGGCGCTCATGCCGGCCTGGATCAGATCTCGGCCCTTGCGCACCAGGGCGTCGAAGTCCGGCTTGCGCTCGGCGGTGCAAGGGGTCATCAGGGCGGGGATGGTGCCGGTGAAGATGTTGCTGCTCATGCTGTTGCCTCCTGGGCAGATTAAACG
This sequence comes from Pseudomonas xionganensis, assembly GCF_009763245.1. Lineage (GTDB taxonomy): Bacteria > Pseudomonadota > Gammaproteobacteria > Pseudomonadales > Pseudomonadaceae > Aquipseudomonas > Aquipseudomonas xionganensis. The sequence continues at coordinate 518,352 of NZ_WKJZ01000001.1, forward strand.
TATTTCGTATACGAAGATAAATGGCCGTATTCGGCCCTTGGTTCCATGGGATAGGCCTGGGAGCCTGCCGGACTTAACACTGTTCTACTGCGGAAAAGCCGCTCTTCTAGATGGAGGGGGCCATTTTTGCTGCTCTTTCTCGTTTAATAGCTCGCTATTCGCCTCGAAAGACCAACAAAACTGACTCAAACCGAGCTTTCCCTCGCTACGAACGGTCAAGCCCGACAGGCTCCTGGGCCCGGTTTATCGCACCGCTCAGAGCGCGGTTAGCTAATCGTGAAAAACAGCTGTCAGGGCTCGACCGGCCAGGTATCGCTCAGGCGATAGCCCTCGGGCCAGGGGTCGTCCGGGTCGAGCAGGTGCTGGTGGGTGCCGGTGATCCAGGCGCGCCCGGCGATGCTCGGCAGGATGGCCGGACGCCCGGCGACCTCGGTCAGCCCTTCGATCCGGCAGTGGAACTGCGAACCGATAATCGAGCGGCCGAAAAAGGCCTCGCCCACCTGCAGCTGGCCGCGCGCCTGCAGTACCGCCATGCGCGCCGAGCAGCCGGTGCCGGTGGGCGAGCGGTCGACCTTGCCGGGACGGATCACCACCGCGCCCGCCGCCGAAAGCACGCCGTTTTCCCGTTGCAGCGGGCCGGCCAGCTGGCAGAAGGAGATATGGTCCCAGTCCTTGTTCAGTGGGTGAACGAAGCCCAGCTGCTCATTGGCCGCGCGGGTGATGCGCAGGCCGGTGGCGGCCAGGTCGGCGGCCTCGTCGGCGCTCAGGGCAAAACCCAGGGTCCGGGCGTCGGCGATCACGAAGCTGTCGCCGCCGTAGGCGGTGTCCACCTTGAGCGTGCCCAGGCCTTCGACTTCGAGCAGGGCGTCCAGGCGGTCGGCGAAGGACGGCAGGTTGCGCACCTCGACCCGCTGCACCTTGCCATCGCGACACTCGGCCAGCACCTCGATCAGCCCGCCGGGGGCTTCCAGACACAGCCGGGTCAGCGGTTCCTGCATCGGCAGGATGCCGGTCTCCAGCAGTACGGTGGCCACGCACAGCGAGTTGGAGCCGGACATCGGCGGGGTGTCGGCCGGCTCCATGATGATCCAGCCCATCTGCGCCAGCGGGTTCTTCGCCGGCAGCAGCAGGTTGACGTGGCGGAACACCCCGCCGCGCGGCTCGTTCAGCACGAAGTTGCGCAGGCGCTGGTCCTCGGCGATCCAGCGCGACTGGGCCCACAGGGTGTCGCCGGGTGGTGGAGCGACGCCGCCAACTATCACGTCGCCCACCTCGCCTTCGGCGTGGCAGCTGACTATATGAATGACTTTGCTCGAGCGCATATCAAAGTACCGATTTGAGGAAGTCGGCGGTTTCCGCCATCTGCGGGTTGCCGATCACCTGATCGGGCGAGCCGATCTCGTGCACCAGGCCATTGCGGAAGAAGGCCACGCGGTCGGACACATCACGGGCGAAGCGGATCTCGTGGGTGACCAGGATCATGGTCATGCCCTCCTCGGCGAGCAGGCGCATGGTGTCCAGTACCTCACCCACCAGCTGCGGGTCGAGCGCCGAGGTGGCCTCGTCGAACAGCATGTAGTCCGGGCTCATGGCCAGCGCGCGGGCGATGGCCATGCGCTGTTGCTGGCCGCCGGAAAGCTTGCCGGGGAACACCTTGAGCTTGTCCGCCAGGCCGACGTGGGTCAGCTGCTTGACCGCCATGGCCTCGGCGTCCTGCTTGCTCAGGCCGAGCACCTTGCGCGGCGCCAGCATCACGTTCTCCAGCACGGTGAGGTGGGGAAAGGCGTTCCACTGCTGAAAGACGATGCCGATCTTCTGCCGCAGCTTGTTCAGGTCGGTGCCCGGGGCATGCACCTCGGTGCCGTCGACGCGGATGCTGCCGCGCTGGATCGGCTCCAGGCCGTTGATGCACATCAGCAGGGTGGACTTGCCGGAGCCGGAGCCGCCGATGATCGACACCACCTCGCCCTTGTTCACCGTCAGGCTGACGCCCTTGACCACTTCCAGGTCGCCGAAGGATTTATGCACCTTGTCGATTTCAATCATTTTCCTGCCACCTTTTTTCCAGGCGGTTGCCCAGCTGGGCCACCATCAGACTCATGAGGTAATAGATAAGGCCGGCGATGCACAGCACCAGCAGTGGTTCCTGGATGCGCGTGACCACGCTTTGCGAGGTGCGCAGCAGTTCGAAGATGCCGATCCACATGACCAGGGCGGTGTCCTTCATCACGCTCAGCACCAGGTTCAGCCAGCCGGGGAAGGCCACCCGGGTGGCCAGGGGCAGGACCACGAAGCGCAGGTCCTGCCAGTAGCTCATGCCCAGGGAGCGGGCGGCGCGGCGCAGGTTGGCCGGCACCGCCTGGATGCCGCTGCGCACGATCTCGCTGCAGAAGGCGGCGGCGTAGATGCCGAGCACCAGGCAGCCGACGGCGAAGGCGCTGATATCCAGGCCGGCGATGCTTTTCAGCGAGTTGAACAGGACGAACTGGATCAGCAGCGGCACGCTGCGAAACACATCCAGCACCCAGGCAAGGGGCAGGCTGGCCCGTGGCAGGGCGGCGCGCAGCAGGCCGCAGAGCACCCCGGACAGGGTGCCGATAAGCATGGCGGCGGCGGTCAGCTGCAGGGTCACCCAGGCGCCCTGGAGCATAAACAGCAGATCGCTGGCGGTCAGACTGGTGGAAAACATGGCGTGGCCCTCAGTAGCGGAACAGCCGCCAGGCCATCAGCCGGGCGCTGAGCACAATGGTCTTGGCGATCAGGTAATAGAGCACCGCCGCCAGGGCGAAGTACTCGAAGGTACGGAAGGTCTTGACGTTGTAGTCCTGGGTCACCCCGGTCAGGTCGTTGTTCAGGCCGACGATCACCCCCAGTGAGGTCATCAGCACCGCCCAGACCATCTGGTTGGACAGGGGGTGGAAGACGATGCGCAGCAGCTGCGGGACGATGATCAGGCGATAGGCCTGGAAGGCATTCATGCCCAGCGAGCGGGCCGCGCGCATCTGCGTATCGGGCACCGCCTTGAGGCCGCCGCGGAAGTTCTCCGCCAGGTAGCCGGCGTTGTTGAAGGTGATGCCGGCCAGCAGCGCCAGCCAGGAGCTGACATGCAGGCCAAAGGCGCCCAGACCGAAATACAGGATGTAGATCTGAAACAGCGAGGGAGTGTTGCGCGCAATCGATACCCAGGTTTCGGCGAACCCGCGCAGCAGCGGGTTCTGCTGCTGGCGCAGAAGGGTCAGCAGCAGGGCGATCAGGGTGCCCAGCAGCATCGACAGGGCGGCGGTCTCCAGGGTCACCCAGGCACCATTGAGCATATCCGGCAGGGCCTTGAAGGCGATGCGCCAGTGGAAGCTGTAATCGAACATCAGTGACTCCCTAGGGGTTGGTGGCTGCCCAGCCAGGCGGGCAGCACTCTGGCGTTGCGTCCACTGCAGGCCGCCTCCACGCAGGCGGCGAGGCTGCCGAAATGCACCTGGCGACCCACCAGGCCGGGGGCGTAGTGGGCGTACTTGCCGGAGTTGGTCATCAGGTTGCGGGTGCCCGGAGGCACCACCGGCTCGCCGAGCATGCACCAGCAGGTGTCGGTGATCAGGCGTGCGCCGAAGCGCTCCAGCGTGGTCACATGGCCGGCGGCCATGGCCTGTTCGTGCACGGCGCGGCCGCAGGTCACCACCAGGACGGTGTCCGGATGGCTGCGCTGGCCTTCGCAGAGCTCGGCCAGGCGCGCCAGCTCGCTGGCCGAGCAATGTGGGTTACCCAAGGCAACCAGGCTGACCTCGGCCGAGTCAGCGCTGTTGAGCTCCCGCCAGCTGTTCAGCAGGTCGGCGAGGGTCACCTGCAGCTGCCGGGCCGGCGCCTGGTCGCCGAGGTTGTGGGTTACATCCGCTGCCTCGGGGGTGACCCCGGCGATGTGGAACATGGGCGCCGCCGAGGTGGTGGCGAACGCGGCGCCGAAGGCCTTGAGGTCGTCGCTGCTGGCGGCGCTGCGCTCCAGGCCCGTGAGCAGCGGGATGTTGCGCCCGGCGAGCAGGCCCACGTGGTAGCCGAGCAGGGGCCAGAAGCTGTCGTCCGGCTCCGGCGGGTACTGCACCTCGATCAGCAGGGCCGCTCTCCGACCCTCGTCCAGATGCGCTCCGCAGCGCGGCGCACGGCCGGTCAGGGCGATGCAGATATCCAGGTAGTCCGGGTACTTCAGGGTGCGCGCGCCCAGCACGCTGTTGGCGTACACCACGGCGTTGGATTCGGCCCAGACGATCTGCTCGCCCAGCGCCGGGGCGCTGTCCAGCAGGTAGGGCGCGCAGGTGAAGCTGAGTTGGGCGCCCATGGCCATATAGACATCGCCCAGCGCGCTGGCCGGCTCGCCGAAGCGCGGCTCGATGCCCAGGGCGCGCCAGCGCCGCTGGTCCACCGAGATGGCGTTGAGGGTGGTGGGGACGCAGACTTGCGCACCCCAGTCGCGCAGCTGCTCGGCAAAACGCAGGCAGGCCGGGCCGGTGTAGATGCAGCCGTCGATATGCGCCTGGCTGATATCCAGCAACTCGGTGGCGCCCATCAGTTCCGCCATGCGCAGCACCAGCTGCATGGCCACCTGGGCAGCCTGGCCGTATTCGCCGGCGAGCAGGGCGCGGTCGCGCGCATTCAACGACAGTGAGCTTTGCCGCTGCTGGGCGGGCGCCAGGGGCTCGGGCTGCCAGGGGGCAGCCGCTGCATCGGCAGCCAGCAATAGCTGCTCACCATCTATGTGCACGCTGCTCCCGGCATGCTGTTCAAGCTCGGCGAAGGCGGCATGGCCGATGCACAGCACCGGCAGTTGCACGTTGAATACCTGCTCGGCGACCAACGCGCCGAGGGTGAGAATTTCGTCGGGTTCGGCCAGCACCAGTGCCGCCGGTGCCGGACCGTTTAGGATCAGTTCCAGCAAGACGCTGCTGCCAGTGCAGGAGCCGCGTCCGCTGGGAATGGCCAGTACGCGCCCGGCCAGGGATTGCCCGCTCAGCGGATGGTGTCGATCGATCACCTCCGCGCTGAACGGGTCGACGCCACCCCAGAAGCTCAGGCCCTGGTCGGCCCAGAGCAGGCTGCCCTGGCCGCGACCGGCCACAAGACTGCGGCCCTGGATTCTTGTCACCGTCATATCTATCGCTCCCGAGCGCGCTCGATCAGTAGTACACGCCAGGAACGGTCAGGGTCGCCGGGCTGATTTCATCACCCACCCACTTGGCCCACAGCTCGTGATAGCGGCCGTTGCGCACTTGCTGGTTGACGAACAGGTTGAGGTAGTTGAGCAGGCCGTACTCGTTGCGCTTGGCCGCCAGGGATACGTAATCGACCACATAGGGCGCGTCGCCGGCGACCTTCAGGCCCTTGTACTTGCCGGACTTGAGCGTGGCAGCGGCCACGGTGTTGGTCACCACGGTGGCGTCGATATGACCCTGGGCCACGGCGAGGATGGTGTCGTTCTGGTTCTGGTAGGCGCGGAAGCTGCCACCGTCCCAGCCCTTCACGTCCTTTTCCAGGGCGATGGCCTCATAGGTGCCGCTGGTGTTGCCCACCGGGCGCCCCTTGAGGTCGGCATAGCTGTCGATGCCGGTGTCCTCGCGGGTCAGCACCACCATCTGGAAGGCGAAGTAGGGCATGGTCATGCCCACAGTCTTGGCCCGCTCCAGGGTGTCGGAGGTGGAGGCGACGATCACGTCGGCGCGCCCGGACACCAGGGCCGGGATGCGGTCGGGGAAGGGTGTCTCGACCACTTCGGCCTTGACCCCCAGCACACCGGCCAGGTCATTGCAGTAATCCACATCGAAGCCGGCGGGCTGGTTCTGCTCGTCGCGAAAGCCCATGGGCGGGAAGTCCAGGGTCACGGCACAGCGCAGCTTGCCGGAGCCGATGATGTCATCGAGCTTGTCGGCATAGGCGTTACTGATGAGTGTGCTGCTCAGAAGGGCAAAAGTGACTGCGGGAATCAGCGGGTTTTTCATGGGTATCTCTCTTCTCTCGTGCGTGGGGCAGATTAGGAGTGATGCTTGAGTATTACGGATTTCGTATACGATATTAGATATGCGAATGCCGTGCCATTTCTCCCCTGGCGCTCTTATGGGGGCTGCAAGGCTTTAAAAACGGGGCTTGAAGGCCAATGGGCGGGATGCGCGCAGAACGGTCGATCAGGCGCGGCTGTGAAGCGGGGTGACGGCGGTGTTACCTAAGGGAGCAGGCTGTGGCAAGACTGCACAAGCGCGGCGCACTCAGCGTCGCTGCAGGGACTCACGGTACTGGCTGGGGGACATGCCGGTATGGGCCTTGAACTGACGGCTGAAGGCGCTGTGGTCGGTGTAGCCGCAGCGCAGGGCGATCTCGGTGATGGCCAGGTTCTCGCTCAGCAACTGGGTCGCCGCACCGAGGCGGGCCTTGTGGATCATCTGCCGTGGGCTCAGCTGAAAGATGCGCTGGCAGTGGCGCTCCAGTTGGGCCACCGAGAGCCCGGCAATGGCGGTGAGTTCATTCAGGCTGATGGGGCGAGCGAAGTGCTGGCGGATATGCGCGTCAACTGCCGCCACCTTGGGGTAGGCCGGGTGCTGGGCATTGGCGTGGGGCAGGTCGCAGGACACCCCGGCCATGCCGATGATGGCGCCCTGGGCATCACGCAGCGGCAGCTTGTGGGTCAGGCACCAGCCGGGCTGGCGGCCGGGGTAGAGATGCAGCTCCAGCTGATTGTCGAGGCGCTGACCGGCGCTGAGTACCTGCAGATCCTGCGCGGTGTACAGCGGACCCAGGCGGCTGGGGAAGACTTCTTCGGCGGTGCGCCCGAGCAGCTGCTGCTTGTCCTTGCAGCCCAGGCGCTGCACCAGGGTCTGGTTGAGCAGCAGGTAACGGGCCTGGCGATCCTTGATAAAGAACACCACGCCGGCCAGGGCGTCGAGCAGCGGCGCGATGCCCTGCAGGCTGCTCACCAGGCTGGCTATATCCGTGGCGGTGCTACTGGGTAGCAGGGCGAGTGGGTGGCTCGGGTTGGACATGGGCAGGCTCCGCAATTGCCCGCAGGATAAGGCCTGGCCGCCAGCCTGAACAGGCGGCGGCCGGCTTACTCGGGTTGCCCCAGTTGCAGCAAGGTATCGATGCGCGCCGGGCTGAAGGGTGGGCGGGGTGCCGGCGGCTGCCAACCGAACAGTACCTGAGTGGCGGCGCCACAGATGCGACCCTGGCAGGCGCCCATGCCGCAGCGGCTGGCCAGCTTGGCCGGGGTCCAGCCGCCATGCTCGCGCAGATCGGCCAGGGCGATATCCTCGCAGCGGCAGATCAGGGTGTCGGGCGTGGCCAGCTGCTTGACCGGCTCGCCCAGGGCAAAGCTGTGTTGCAGGGCGCGGGCAAAACCCTGCCAGCGCTGGCGTTGTGGCCACAGGTGGCGGGCCGCGGCGAGGTCGCCGACCGCCGCGTGGCCGGCGATGGCACCTTCCACCAGGGCCTTCTCGCTGCCACCGAAACCGGTACACTCGCCGGCGGCATAGATATCCACCTGGCTGCTGGCCTGCCAGTTATCCACGGCGATGCTGTTGTGCTCGATACGGCAGCCGAGGGCCTGCCCCAGCTGGGTATTGGCGATCAGGCCGAAGCCACAGGCCAGGCGCTCACAGGGGACTTCCTTGACCTGCCCGTTGATGCTCAGGCGCACCGCTTGCAGGTGGCTATCGCCCAGGGCCGCGATGACATGGCTGCTGGCCCGGTAACCGGGATGCCACAGGCCAAGGGCCTGCAGCAGCTTGTGCGGCCAGCGCGGCAGCTGCGCGGCGAAGCCGGCCACGGCGGCCCAGCTGGCCTGTTCGGCGATCTGCAGCACGCGGGCGCCGTTGGCCTGGGCGGTGGCGGCGCTGGCCAGCAGCAAGGGGCCGCTACCGGCAATGACCAGGCGCTCGCCGGCCACCGGCAGGCCGCCCTTGATCAGCGCCTGCAAACCGCCGGCACCGGTCACCCCAGGCAGGGTCCAGCCGGGGAAGGGCAACAGCAGTTCGCGCGCGCCCGTGCAGAGGATCAGCTTGTCGTATTCGATCACCCGGGCACAGGCGGCGTCTTCCACCAGCAGCTGCTTGGGCCCGGCCTGGGCAATCACCCGGCTGGCCGTCAGCAGCTGGATAGTGCTCTGGGCGGCAAGGCGTCGGCGCTGCTCGTGAACCTGGGGCGGCAGATGGGCCTGGGGGCCGTCGCGCCAGATCTGCCCGCCGACGGCGGGGTTGTCGTCGAGCAGGGCGATACGCGCGCCGCTCGGCGCAGCCGCCAGTGCGGCCGCCATGCCGGCGGGGCCGGCGCCGATAATCAGAATATCCACCTTCATGGTCGGCTCTCCACACGCATGCCATCGCGGCACAGGGTCTGGCAGGCCAGGCGGCGCTGGCCGTCGGTGCTCACGCGACATTCCTGGCACACGCCCATGCCACAGAAGGGCGCACGGCGCTGGCCACTCACCGAAGTGCGGCTGCTGCCGTCGCCGCCGAGCAGTAGCGCGGCGGCCACCGTGGTGCCCTCGTCAACCTTGAGCGGCTGGCCATCGAGGAGTAGTTCAGGCATGGGCGGCGACTCCGAGAAAGCGTTGCGGCAGGTAGGCGTCCGGCGCCAGTGGCGCAGTCTCGCCAAACAGTTGGGCGACCAGCAAATCGGCGCTGCCCGGCGCGGTGGTGACGCCCAGCCCCTCATGGCCGACCGCCAGCCACAGGCCCGGGCGTTGCGGGTGCTCACCCAGCAGCGGCAGGCCATCAGGGCTGGCGGCGCGCAGGCCGGTCCAGGCGCGGATCGCGTTGAGCCCGGCCAGGCCCGGCATATAGTCCACCGCGCGGCGCAACATCTTGCCCAGCATCCAGGGTTCCACCTCGGGGGCCTCGCTGTCGAACTGGCGCGAGGCCCCGATCAGCAGCTGGCCGGTGGGGCGCGGCTGGATATTGGCGGCCACCGAAGGGCCACTGGCGTTGTGGGCGCTGGTGACATAACCCAGCTCGACCAGAGTGTGGTTAACCCGACCCGGGTAGCGGTCGGTGATCAGCAGATGGCCTTTCTTGGCCTGGAGCGGCAGCTCCGGGCACAGCTCGCGGGCATACACGCCGTTGGCCAGGATCAGGACCTCGGCGCTGAGCCAGGCGCCATCGTCCAGGCGCACGCGCCGGTGGTCGATCTCCACCACCCTGGCCATGCGCAGTTCGATTTGCGCATGCTGCAGCAGCCAGCGCGCCGCATTGGGCGCGTAGAGGATGCCGTCGCCGCCGACCTTGAGGGCGCCATGCAGGGTCTGGCTCAGCTCGGGTTCGGCGGCCTGCAGGGCTGCGGCGCCGAGCAGCTGGCAGTCCAGGCCCTGCTCGCGCAGTACCTGGTACTTGGCCTCGGCCACGGCCATTTCCTCGGCATTGGCGGCCAGCCACAGGGTGCCGTTCTGCCGGTAGGCGCAGTCTGCCGGCATGTCTCGGCCCCAGTCGCGCCAGCGCTGCAGCGAGTATTGGCTGAGGGCCAGTTCCGCCGGGTTGTCGTCCAGTACGATCAGATGGCCCATGCCGGCGGCCGTGGCCGCGCGTCGCCCGGCATCCAGTACCAGCACCCGCAGGCCGCGCCTGGCCAGTTCATGGGCACAGGCCGCGCCGATGATGCCCGCACCGATGATGATGATGTCAGCCGACTGGCTCACAGGCGAATGCCCCAGGCGAAGGGGTCGTCGGCCTCGATCAGCAACTCGGCCTGGGCACTCAAGTGGGCGCGGCCGCGGATGCTGGGGATGATGCGGCCGTTATCGGCCCACTCGTAGCTGGCTTCGAACTGGCTGCCAATCACGCTGGCCTGACGCCAGATCTGCCCGGGCTGCAGCTTGCCGTCGGCGGCCAGGCAGGCCAGTTTGGCGCTGGTGCCGGTGCCGCAGGGCGAGCGGTCGTAGGCCAGGCCTGGGCAGAGCACAAAGTTGCGACTATCCGCTACATCGTCATCGGCGAATAACTCGATATGGTCGATCAGGCCGCCGTCGTCACCGCGCAGGCCCTGATCCTCCAGGGCCTGCTGCACGGCCGCCGCGTAGGCGGTAAGGGCAGGCAGATTGTCACCGGCTACGCGTAGGCCATGCTCGCTGATCAGAAAGAACCAGTTGCCGCCCCAGGCGATATCGCCAACCACCCGCCCATAGCCCGGCACCTGCACCTCGACCGCCTGGCGATAGCGGTAGGCCGGCACATTGCGCACGCTGACCGAGCGATCCTCGTGCAGCGTGGCGCTGACGGTACCCACCGGGGTTTCGATCCGATGCTCGCCCGGCCCGATACGGCCCAGATAAGCCAGGGATACCACCAGGCCAATGGTGCCGTGACCGCACATGCCCAGGTAGCCGCTGTTGTTAAAGAAGATCACCCCGGCACAGGCGCTGGGATCGACCGGCTCGCACAGCAGCGCCCCGACCATTACCTCGCTGCCGCGCGGCTCCAGCATGCAGGTGGCGCGCCACTGATCAAAATCGGCCGCCAGGTGTTGCCGGCGTTCGGCCATGCTGCCTCGGCCGAGTTCAGGAAAACCGCTTAGAACCAGGCGCGTCGGTTCACCGCCGGTGTGTGAGTCGAGAATGCGGATACGCTGCATGCTGTGCTGCCCCATGAACCCCTGAAGATGCAGCAAGGGTGCCGCCGGGGAGGGCCCGGCGGCTTGATGAGTTTAACTCAGGGTGATGACGAAATCGGCATAGCTCGAAAGCCGGCAGGGGGAGCAGTCGATTGCCCTTTGTCATGGCGAGCAGCAATCGGCCAGAAGCAGGCCTTTCAGGTTCTCAGCTCCGAGGCGGATAGATCTCTAGAAAATCAGGGGCGGTTAGAGGCATTTAATCGGTTGCGAAAGGTGGCTTATATGAATGCGCGACATTATTCGGTTGAGGGTGGAAATAATGACTATCTTCGTATGGTCTTGGCTGGAGCTAGTGGTGATCTGTCGCGCCCTGCGATGGGGTGGTTTACCAGAATGAGGGAATTTATTTGAATTGTTCAGATATTATTGATTGAATCTTTGGATTTTGTTGGTTTGAGATTTTTGCTGTGTGCTTCTTGGTTTGTATATATTTTTTTGGATAATATTCTGGAGGAAGAGATGAGCTTCGTTCTGGGGAAAAGAAAAGCAATTTTATTCGTGCTTTTAGTGTTGTCGCTGCTAGTGGTTTTTGTATTGCGCTTGGGAGAAAGCGTATTTTATTTTTATGGGGGCGGGGCTATTTTTAATAATTCGATAAGCATGAAAGTGCATGAGGTTACGGTTGGGGAGGCGAGTTTTTGCGTTCCTGAAGCCTATTTTGTTTATGCTAATTCACTGGATCCGGATAGTAGTATAGGGATTATTTTAAGCGTGAATCTTGAGGATCTTGAACCTTGGTCTCTATACGATGAGAGGGTTGGCTTTTCTAAGTCGCGAAATAGTCTCTCAAGAGATGAGGTTAATCAAATTGAAGCGAAGAAGTTAGGGCTTAAAATTGCTTACTCCAAGGAAGGTTCGCGTTCAATTGATAATCGATGGAAGATTCTTCTTGGTGTGACTGGGGTGCAGGAGGAAAACAGTGGGAAGTATATACGGCTAATGCCGTTGAAAGCCTCAATGTTTAAGTACTACTTGGTGCCTCAAGGGGCTGTTGACTACTCATATATAATAGGCTGCAATTCTGGGGCAAGATGTAGTTTGGAGAACTATTACGGGAATGGAGTCAGATATGAGATTTCCTTCGATGAGACAAAGCTTGATGCTGTTGGTGATATTGAAATGCGCTCTCGCCGTTTAATTGATAAATTCATCTGTGAGTAGTTCAGGGGCATAGAGATTTCGCTGAGTGATATTGAATTCTTGGTGCAGAACTCGCTATCGATTAAGGAAATGCACGCCAGGCCAATATGGCCGTGCGTGTGCGCTTTCAAACGAGAGACTTTTCAAGGGGGTTGGTAGTGAGCCCTGCCCCTTCCGCAGAGACTCTCCAGCAAGCTGCATGAGCGGAAAGGGGACCGATTTATTTATTGGGATCACCGTCCGCTCTGGCCTTTAGCAGTCCCTCACCCTCCCTGCACCAAAGACAAGCACAGCCGCCTGTAATGCGCTTCCCGCCTAGCCCGGCGTCAGCCGGTTGGGCAGATGGGCGTACAGGGTCTGGCACACGCCGTTGATATGCTCGGCGATCAGGGCGGCGGCGCGTTCGGCGTCGCCGGCGCGGCAGGCGGCGATGATCTCGCGGTGTTCCTGGTCGGCGCGTTGCTTGCCTTCGGACAGGCTCATCTGCATGCGCAGGTAGCGTTCCAGCTTGTCGTGGATGGAGCGGATCAGGTTGAGCAGAAAGGGGCGCTGCGCCGGCTCGTAGAGGCAGGCGTGCAGTTGCCAGTTGAGCTCGGACCAGCGGCCCACGTCGTCCTCGCCGAGAAAGGCGGCGCAGATGCGTTCAGCCTCGGCAAAGGTGGCCTCGCTCATGTTCGGCACGGCCAGGCGAATCGCCTGGACTTCCAGCAGCACCCGCACCTCGAACATCTGCGCCAGTTCCGGCTCGGAAATGCGCGTGACCACGGCGCCCTTGTTGCGCTGGAACAGCACCAGGCCCTCGGCCTCCAGGCGCTTGAGGGCCTCGCGCACGGGGATCTTGCTGACGTTGAACAGCTTGGCGATATCGTCCTGGCGAATCGGCTCGTCCTCGGCGAAATGCCCGGAGACGATGGCCTCGCGCAGATGGGTGGCGATCACCTCCGAGGCGGTCGGGGTGATGCCGAGGTTGGGCGCATTGAACTTGGGTAGGGGCACGCTGCTGTACCGGGCGGCTGGACGGACGCGAATATCATATACGCAATTCCCGCGTGGCATGGCAGGCGCTGATCAGGCAGTTGGTTCGGCGAAGCGCTGCGCCAGCTGGTTGATCAGGCTGCGCTGATCGCGCACGAAGGCGAAGAAGGCCTGGGCCACCGGTGACAGGTGCTTGCTGCGCGGGTGCACCAGGCACCAGCTGCGCAGCAGCGGCAGCTCGGCTACCGGCAGTTCGTGCAGGGCGCCGCAGGCCAGTTCGCGGCGCACCGCGTGGCGCGGCAGCAGGGCCAGGCCGAGGCCGGCCAGCACCCCTTCGCACTGGCCTTCCATGGAGCCCACTTCCAGGGTCTGGGGGAAGTGGGCGCGCTTCTGGTGGCAGTAGTCTTCGCAGGCCTGGCGGGTGCCGGAGCCGGCTTCGCGGATCAGCAATGGCCAGGCGGTCAGCTCCTGCAGGCTCAGGCTGCCGCAGCTGCACAGCGGATGTTCGGGTGGCGCCACGGCGATGATCGGGTTGTTGAGAAAGGGCAGGAACTCCAGGTCCTGATCGCTCGGCACCTGGGACATGATCAGCAGGTCGTCGCGGTTGGCGCTCAGGCGGCGCAGGACCTGGGCATGGTTGGTGACCACCAGCTGCAGGCTGACTTCTGGGTATTGCTGGCGAAATGCGGCGAACAGGTGGGGAACGAAGTACTTGGCGCTGGATTCCACCGCCAGGCTCAGCTGCCCCTGCAGCGAGCCCCTGAGGTCGGCCAGCTGCATGTCCAGGCTCTCCAGGCGGCCGAACAGATCGCCGCTGGCCCGCAGCAGGGCGTCGCCGGCTTCGGTCAGATGTAGCTTCTTGCCCACATAGTCGAACAGCGGCTGGCCGATCAGTTCTTCCAGCTGGCGCATCTGTAGGCTGACCGCCGGCTGGGTCAGGGCCACCTCCTCGGCGGCACGGCTGTAGGAGCGGTGGGCGCAGACCGCACGGAACAGCTGGAGCTGGCGCAGGGTCATTCGCAACAGGGCTTTACGCATGGCGCAACCGTCTGGGCTGGGGCTTTGTGGGCAAATATAAGCTTTTACTAATGCTCAATCTAATAAAGATTAATTTTTGTTATTCAGCTACCAGGCGTAGCGTGAAGACATGACCGCACGCCCTGGCGCGGTTGCCCGTTGAGCGGAGGGAGCTGGCCCGTGATCAAGAAAATCCTGATTGCCAACCGCGGTGAGATCGCCGTGCGCATCGTGCGCGCCTGTGCCGAGATGGGAATTCGCTCGGTGGCGGTGTATGCCGAAGCCGATCGCCATGCCCTGCACGTCAAGCGTGCCGACGAGGCCCACAGCGTGGGTGATGATCCCCTGGCCGGTTATCTGAACCCGCGCAAGCTGGTCAACCTGGCGGTGGAAACCGGCTGCGACGCCCTGCATCCGGGCTATGGCTTTCTCTCGGAAAACGCCGAACTGGCAGAGATCTGCGCCGAACGTGGGATCAAGTTTATTGGCCCGTCGGCCGAAGTGATTCGCCGTATGGGCGACAAGACCGAGGCGCGGCGCAGCATGATCAAGGCCGGTGTGCCGGTGACGCCGGGCACCGAAGGCAATGTCGCGGATATCGCCGAGGCTCTGCGCGAGGCGGAGCGTATCGGCTACCCGGTGATGCTCAAGGCCACCAGCGGCGGTGGCGGCCGTGGCATCCGTCGCTGCAACTCGCGCGAGGAGCTGGAGCAGGCGTTTCCGCGGGTGATCTCCGAGGCGACCAAGGCCTTCGGCAGTGCGGAAGTCTTTCTGGAAAAGTGCATCGTCAATCCCAAGCATATCGAGGCGCAGATTCTCGCCGACAGCTTCGGCAACACCGTGCACCTGTTCGAGCGCGACTGCTCGATCCAGCGGCGCAACCAGAAGCTGATCGAGATCGCCCCCAGCCCCCAGCTGACCCCCGAGCAGCGCGCCTATATCGGTGATCTGTCGGTGCGCGCGGCGAAAGCGGTGGGCTACGAGAACGCCGGCACCGTGGAGTTCCTGCTCGCCGAAGGCGAGGTGTACTTCATGGAGATGAACACCCGGGTGCAGGTGGAGCACACCATCACCGAGGAAATCACCGGGCTGGATATCGTCCGCGAGCAGATCCGCATCGCCAGCGGCTTGCCGCTGTCGGTGCAGCAGAGCGACATCATCCACCGCGGCTTTGCCCTGCAGTTCCGTATCAACGCCGAGGACCCGAAGAACAACTTCCTGCCCAGCTTCGGCAAGATCACCCGCTACTACGCCCCCGGCGGCCCCGGTGTGCGCACTGATACGGCGATCTACACCGGCTACAGCATTCCGCCCTACTACGACTCCATGTGCCTGAAACTGATCGTCTGGGCGCTGACCTGGGAGGAGGCCCTGGACCGCGGCCTGCGCGCCCTGGATGACATGCGCGTGCAGGGGGTCAAGACCACCGCGCCCTACTACCAGGAAATCCTGCGCAACCCGGAGTTCCGCAGCGGCCAGTTCAACACCAGTTTCGTCGACAGCCACCCGGAGCTGCTGGATTACTCGATCAAGCGCAACCCGTCGCACCTGGCCATCGCCATCGCCACCGCCATCGCCGCCCACGCCGGCCTGTAGGGGAAGGAATCAGACCATGAGCAAGCCCAAGAAAATCACCGTCACCGATACCATCCTGCGCGATGCCCACCAGTCGATCATCGCCACGCGCATGCGCCTGGACGACATGCTGCCGATCTGTCCCAAGCTCGATCAGGTCGGCTACTGGTCCCTGGAAGTCTGGGGCGGCGCGACCTTCGACGCCTGTGTGCGCTTTCTCAAGGAAGACCCCTGGGAGCGCCTGCGCAAGCTGAAGGCGGCGCTGCCCAATACCCGCCTGCAGATGCTCCTGCGTGGGCAGAACCTGCTTGGCTACCGCCATTACAGCGACGATGTGGTGCGCGCCTTTGTGGCCAAGGCGGCGGTCAATGGCATCGACGTGTTCCGCATTTTCGATGCGATGAATGATGTGCGTAACCTGCGCGTGGCCATCGAGGCGGTCAAGGCCGCCGGCAAGCATGCCCAGGGCACCCTCGCCTACACCACCAGCCCGGTGCATACGGTCAAGGCCTATGTCGAGCAGGCCCGCGCCATGCAGGCCATGGGCATCGATTCGATCGCCATCAAGGACATGGCCGGCCTGCTCACCCCCTATTCCGCCTTCGAGCTGGTTCAGGCCCTCAAGGCCGAAGTCGACCTGCCGGTATTTGTGCACAGCCACGACACCGCAGGGCTTGGCGCCATGTGTCAGCTCAAGGCCATCGAAGCCGGCGCCGACCATATCGATACGGCCATCTCCAGCTTCGCCTGGGGCACCAGCCACCCGGGTACCGAGTCGATGGTCGCGGCGCTGCGCGGCACGCCCTTCGACACCGGCCTGGACCTGGCCCTGCTGCAGGAGATCGGCCTGTACTTCCACGCCGTGCGCAAGAAGTACCACCAGTTCGAGAGCGAATTCACCGCGGTGGATACCCGCGTGCAGATCAATCAGGTGCCGGGCGGGATGATGTCCAACCTGGCCAACCAGCTCAAGGAGCAGGGCGCGCTCAACCGCATCAACGAAGTGTTCGCCGAGATCCCGCGGGTGCGTGAAGACCTCGGCTTCCCGCCCCTGGTCACGCCCACCTCGCAGATCGTCGGCACCCAGGCGGTGTTCAACGTGCTGGCCGGCGAGCGCTACAAGACCATCACCAACGAGGTGAAGCTGTACCTGCAGGGCCGCTATGGCCTGGCGCCGGGCAAGGTCAACGAGCAGCTGCGCAAGCAGGCGATCGGCAGCGAAGAAGTCATCGAAGTGCGCCCGGCCGACCTGCTCAAATCGGAAATGGCCAAGCTGCGTGAAGAGATCGGTGCCCTGGCCGCCTGCGAAGAGGATGTGCTGACCTACGCCATGTTCCCCGATATCGGGCGCAAGTTCCTCGAAGAGCGCGCCGCCGGCAATCTGAAGCCCGAGGCCCTGCTGCCCATTCCCGAAGCCGGTGGCGTGGCCCCGGCCGGTGGCGAGGGTGTGCCCACCGAGTTCGTGGTGGATGTGCATGGCGAGAGCTACCGCGTGGATATCACCGGGGTCGGCGTGAAGAGCGACGGCAAGCGCCACTTCTACCTGTCCATCGACGGCATGCCGGAAGAGGTGGTGTTCGAGCCGCTGAATGACTTTGTCGCCGGTAGCGGCAGCAAGCGCAAGCAGGCCAGCGCGCCGGGGGATGTCAGCACCAGCATGCCGGGCAATATCGTCGAGGTGCTGGTCAAGGTCGGCGATGTGGTCAAGGCCGGTCAGGCGGTGCTGATCAGCGAAGCGATGAAGATGGAAAGCGAAGTGCAGGCGCCAATTGCCGGTACGGTCAAAGCGGTGCATGTGGCCAAGGGCGACCGGGTCAATCCCGGTGACGTGCTGGTGGAAATCGAAGGTTAACCTCGAAGCCCCGGGCTGGTTGAACAGGCATTTGAACAGATTGCCGGGGCTTCTTTTTTATTGATGGGCGGCGTGCGCCGCGCGCATCTCCGTAGGGTGCGCCGTGCACACCAACCCAGGCGAGGAAGCAGCGGTGCGCATGGCGCACCCTGCAGACGCAGTGGCAATAGCCCGCTGTAATGGGTTGAGTCCCTTGGGAGCCGCAAGGCTCCCTTTTTTCCGGTTATGCCCCGCGCAGCCTGATACGCCAGCTCCCCCCGCTGGTGTGCAGGGTGCACGGTCCGGGTTTCAGCACAGCCTGGGCTGGGGGCATAACCTTTTCTTCACGGCCATGTGACGCGGCGGGCGTCTATGGTGAAACCAATAGCAGGGGAGGTGCGCGGTGGGTCTGGATCCGGTGGTGCTGTTCTTCGTCTTCGGCCTGACCGCCGGTTTGCTGAAAAGCGAGCTGAAGCTGCCGCCGGCGCTGTATGAAACGCTGTCGATCATCCTGCTGCTGGCTATCGGTCTGCATGGCGGGGTGGAGCTGGCCGAGCAGGGCAGCTGGCAGCTGCTCGGCCAGTCGGTGCTGGTGCTGGGCCTGGGCGTGGCCCTGCCGGTGCTGGCCTTCGCCGTGCTGCGCGGCCTGGGCTTCGATCGGATCAACGCCGCGGCGGTAGCGGCCCACTATGGTTCGGTCAGCGCCGGTACCTTCGCCGTGGTGGTGGCCTATATGCTGGCCAAGGGCATCGAGTTCGAGAGCTATATGCCGCTGTTCGTGGCCATTCTGGAGATTCCGGCGATCCTGGTCGGCATCCTGCTGGCCAAGGGCATGGCCCGGGACACCGACTGGCGCGAGCTGGGCCGGGAAATCTTCCTCGGCAAGAGCATCATGCTGCTGCTCGGTGGCCTGGTGATTGGCGCGATTGCCGGCAAGGAGGGCATCAAGCCTCTGGAGCCGTTGTACACCAGCATGTTCAAGCCGGTACTGGCGTTCTTCCTACTGGAGATGGGCCTGATCGCCTCCGGTCAGCTCGGTGCGCTCCGGCAGTTCGGCCTGCGCCTGCTCGGGTTTGCCCTGCTGATGCCGCTGGTGGGCGCCCTAGTGGGGGCGTTGCTGGCGCGCTTTATGGGCCTGAGCCTGGGCGGCACGGCGGTACTGGCCACCCTGGCCGCCTCGGCGTCCTATATCGCCGTGCCGGCGGCCATGCGCCTGGCCCTGCCCGAGGCCAATCCGTCGCTGTCGCTGACCGCCTCGCTGGGCATCACCTTTCCCTTCAATATCCTGATCGGCATACCGCTGTACCTGCTGTTGGCCGAGCAACTGATCGCCTGGGGGCTCTGAAATGGACGCACATACCCGCACCCTGCTGACCGTGATCTGCGAGGCAGCGCTGGAGAAGAAACTGGTCACCGATCTGGAGCAGCTCGGCGCCCCCGGCTGGACCATCTCCGACGCCCGTGGTCGTGGTGGCCGTGGCGTGCGCAGCGCCGGCTGGGACACCGAGGGCAATATCCGCGTGGAGATCATCTGCGCTCGCGATCTGGCCGAACGCATCGCCGAGCATCTGCAGGCGCGCTACTACGCCAACTTCGCCATGGTCTGCTACCTGGCTCAGGTGGAAGTGCTACGCCCGGAAAAGTTCTAACAGGCACCTTCCGCTACGCCAGGGATTTGTAGGGTGGATGACGCTTTTCTCATCCACCGTCGCAATTTGGTGGATGGATAAAGCGTCATCCACCCTACGGCTCGTTGACAGAGAATCTAGCTGCCAAGGCATCCGGGAAGCCATTGCGGTGTGATCCGCTGTGCCGCGTTGGCGTCTACCTGCCATCGTCCGAGGCGCGCTCGGACCTTGTGGCGAGCCTGAGCATGCAAGCGCTGTTGAATGAAATCCTCGATGAAGTCCGCCCACTGCTCGGTCAGGGCAAGGTGGCCGACTATATCCCCGCCCTGGCCACTGTGTCGGGCAGTCAGCTGGGCATTGCGGTGTACAGCAATGACGGCCAGCTGTTCTGCGCCGGCGATGCGCGCACGGCCTTTTCCATCCAGAGCATTTCCAAGGTGTTCAGCCTGGTGCAGGCCATCGGCCATAGCGGCGAGGCCATCTGGCAGCGCCTGGGCCATGAGCCCTCCGGGCAGCCGTTCAATTCCCTGGTGCAGCTGGAGTTCGAGCGTGGGCGGCCGCGCAATCCCTTTATCAATGCCGGCGCCCTGGTGATCTGTGATATCAACCAGTCGCGCTTCGCCGCCCCGGCACTGTCGATGCGCGACTTTGTCCGCCGCCTGGCCGGCAACCCCGAGGTGCTGGTGGATAACCGGGTGGCCGAGTCCGAGTACCAGCACCGTGCGCGCAATGCGGCGGCGGCCTACCTGATGCAGTCCTTCGGCAATTTCCATAACGAGGTGGAGGCGGTGCTGCGCAGCTACTTCAGCTGCTGCGCCCTGCGCATGAGCTGCGTCGACCTGGCCCGGGCCTTCTGCTTTCTGGCCAACCAGGGCTACTGCAAGCACAGCGGCGAGCAGATCCTGTCGCCACGCCAGACCAAGCAGGTGAACGCCATCATGGCCACCAGCGGCCTGTACGACGAGGCCGGCAACTTCGCCTACCGCGTTGGTTTGCCCGGCAAGAGCGGCGTGGGCGGCGGTATCGTCGCGGTGGTGCCGGGTCGTTTCAGCGTGTGTGTGTGGTCACCGGAGCTGAATGCCGCCGGCAACTCCCTGGCCGGGATCAAGGCCCTGGAGCTGCTGAGCGAGCGGATTGGCTGGTCGGTGTTCTAGCGGTCGGGGCCTGGGGTGGATATCGCGCTTTAAATCCACCCTGGCATCCGGTGGATCGATAAGGCGCGATCCACCCTACGGGCTTGAGTTGGCCGTAGATGGTGCTCTTTACGACCACCGTGGCATTTGGTGGATGGATACAGCGCCATCCACCCTACGGAAGCCTGCTGATCCATGTTCTAAATGCGGCGCGATCGTAGGGTGGATGTCGCTTTTTACATCCACCGTGACATTAGGTGGATCGATAACCGCCCGCCGCTTAAAACAGCTTGCGGTACTGGATAAAGCCCGAGCGTTCGGCGATGCGCTCGTAGAGCAGCATGGCGCGGCTGTTGCTCTCGTGGGTCAGCCAGTAGGTGCGTGAGCAGCCGTGGGCGCGGGCGGCCTGGTAGACATGCTCGATCAGTTGGCGGCCGGCGCCGCTGCTGCGCACGTCCTTGGCGATAAACAGGTCCTGCAGGTAGCAGTAGTCACCCACCGTCCAGGTCGAGCGATGGTAGATCCAGTGCACCAGGCCGATGGCCTGGCCTTCGTGCCAGGCCAGGGCGGCGTGCATCGGCTCGGCCGGGTCGAGAAAGCGCTGCCAGGTGGTGTCGCTGGTGGCGGCGTCAATCTCGGTCATATAGAAACGCTGATAGCCCTGCCACAGTGGCAGCCAGGCGGCGTGGTCGGCATTCGTGATCGGGCGTATCTCGACGGGAATGCGCACGGGCATGACAGTTCTCCTCTGTTAAGTGGCTGACCCCTACAGCCTAGCTGCAAAGGCGCAGGCTTCAATCGGCACGTTCGCCACACAGGTCCAGGGCAAACCAGCGTTCCACCTCGGCCTGGCTCAGGCCGGCACCGAGCAAGGCGAACAGCTTGCCCAGGGCCGCCTCGCGGGTCATGCCGCCGCCGCTGACCAGGCCGGCACTGGCCAGGGCGCTGCCGGCGGCATATACGCCGAAGTCGATATGGCCATGGGGACACTGGCTGATGGCGGCCAGCACGACTCCTCGATCGTGGGCGGCCTTGAGTGCGCCCAGCAATTCGGCATCGTCCGCCGGCCCCGTTCCGCTGCCGTAGCACTCCAGCAGCAGGCCCTGCACGCCGCTGTCGAGCAGGGCGCGCACCTGGGCGGCCTGGATGCCGGGGTAGAGCGGTAGCGCCGCCAGATTGACCGGCTGCCGGCTCTGGCAGTAATCGATCTGCAGGGGGATCTGCTCGGCGCGCTGGCCTTGGCGCTGGCGCGGCAGTTCATGGAAGGCGTCGAAGGCATCGCTGCGCAGCTTGCTGACCCGGGCGCCGTGCAGCAGCTTGCCGTTGAAGTACAGGCGCACACCGGGTTCGAGGCCACCCTGCAGCGCGGTCATTGCGCCGAACAGATTGCCCCAGGCGTCGCTGCCCGGGCTTCCTGCCGGCAGCATGGAACCGGTCAGCACCACAGGTACCGGCAGGCCCAGCAGGAGAAAGCTCAGGGCGGCGGCGCTGTAGGCCAGGGTGTCGGTGCCGTGCAGCAGCAGCACGGCGTCGCAGCCGTCCTGCTCGATGCCGGCGCGAATGGCCGCGACCATGGCCAGCCAGTTGTGCTGGTTCATATTGGCGCTGTCGATCGGCGGCAGCAGTTCGCGAAAGATCCACTCCGGCAGCGTCCGGTTTTCCTCGGCCTGGCGGGCGCGCAGGCGCGCTTCGAAGCCGGACGCCGGCGCCAGGCCGTTGGCGCTGGCCTGCATGCCGATGGTGCCGCCGGTGTAGAGCACCAGGAGTTTTGTGCAACCCATGGGAAAAGTCTCGATTGATTGTTCTTATTAAAAAAACAGGGAGCCTAGGCCCCCTGCTTCACGGCAATAGCCAGCAGCTTACCGCTGATAGACGCTGTTGCCGATTTCCGCGCGATCCAGCTCGGCCGGCTGGCTGTTCTGGCTGCCCCAGACAGCCGGGTCCAGATCCAGATCGGCGAACTGCTTGGCGTCCAGCACCGGCGACTCGACCCCGGCCTTGATCTGGCTGTCATAGTCGCGCATCAGGCGCAGGCCGACCTTGAACAGCAGGGCCAGGGCGATGAGGTTGGCGATGGCCAGCAGGCCCATGGTCACGTCGGCAAAGGCGAACACCGTGCCCAGATCCTGCACCGACCCCCACAGCACCAGGGCCACCACCAGCAGGCGGTAGACCACCACCGGGCCGCGCTTCTGGCTGAAGAAGCCCAAGGCGTTTTCACCCAGGTAGTAGTTGTAGATCAGGGTGGTGAAGACGAACAGCAGCAACGCCAGGCTGATAAACACCCGGCCCCACTCGCCGACCACGCTGGCCACGGCGGTCTGGGTCAGGACCACGCCGGCCATCTCGGTGCCCGGCTGGTAGACGCCCGACAGCAGGATGATCAGGGCGGTGCAGCTGCACAGGATCAGGGTGTCGATAAACACGCTGAGCGACTGCACGATGCCCTGGGCCACCGGGTGCTTGACCTCGGCCACCGCGGCGACGTTGGGCGCGCTGCCCAGGCCCGCTTCGTTGGAGAACAGGCCGCGCTTGACGCCCATGATGATGGCCGCGCCGATACCACCGGCAAAGGCCGGCTCCAGGCCGAAGGCGCTGTTGAAGATCAGGGCGAAGGTGGCCGGGATGGCCTCGACATTGCTGCCGATGACGAAGATGGCCATGGCGATATAGGAGAAGGCCATCACCGGCACCAGCACGTCGGCGAACTTGGCGATGCGCTGGATGCCGCCGAAGATGATCAGGCCGATCACGGCGGTGAGTGCCAGGCCGCTGACCAGGGTCGGCAGGCCGAAGGTGTCATGCAGCGAAGTGGCCACGGTGTAGGACTGCACGGCGTTGAAGCCGAAGCCGAAGGTCACCAGCAGCAGGATCGACACCACGATGCCCAGCCAGCGCTGGCCGAGGCCGTGCTGGATGTAGAAGGCCGGGCCGCCACGGTAAGTGCCATCCGCCTCGCGGCGCTTGTACAGCTGGGCCAGGGAGCACTCGAAGTAGCTGGTGGCCATGCCGACCAGGGCCACGATCCACATCCAGAAGATCGCGCCGGGCCCACCGAGCATGATGGCCACCGACACCCCGGCGATATTGCCGGCGCCGACGCGGCCGGCCACCGACAGCATCAGCGCCTGGAACGAGCTGAGCTGGCCGGGCTGGCGCTGGAAGGCTTCGCTGAAGATGCGGAACATGCGGCCGAAGTAGCGGAACTGGACGAAACGCGAGGCGAGGGTGAAGTACAGACCAAGGCCGATCAGCATCACGATCAGCAGCTTGCTCCAGATCAGGTCATTGAGAATATCGAGCATGGCAGGCGAGTCTCTCTTGTTGTTCTGGTAGGAATTAATGCGGGGGGCGAATAGTTGGCCAAGGCGCCCGGTCGGACAATTTCGCAGGTCGCGGCGAGTTGGCGCGAGTTGATGCTAGAATCGCGTCACCCGCGTCAATTGGAATGGTCATATGTCCGATCACTTCGGCCCCAACCTCAAGCTGCTGTGCAGTCACTACCGCTCGATTGCCGAGGTCTGTCGCACGCTGTCGATCAACCGCGCCCAGTTCAATCGCTACCTGGCCGGGCAGAGCCGGCCCACGGCGCATAACCTCAAGCGCATCTGCGATTTCTTCGGGGTCGAAGCCTATGAGCTGAGCCTGCCGCAGGAGCAGTTCGCCGAGCTGATCGGCGCCCGCAGTGGCCAGGGTGCGCGGCCCCGGGTCGACCCGCTGCTGGAGCTGTTCCAGCCCCTGGGCGAACACTCGCGCAGCCTGGAGCGTTACTGCGGCTACTACTTCGAATACTCCAACTGCATGTCGGTGCCTGGGCAGATCCTGCTGTCGCTGGTGCAGCTGCGCGAGGAGCGCGGCAGCTACCTGTTCGAGCGTCAGGAGCGCCAGGAGCCGTCCCGCGCCGATACGGGCAAGGCCGAGGACTGGGTGCGCTGCCGCTACCTGGGCGCGGCCTTCTACCTGCAGGACCGGCTGTTTCTGGTGGACTACGAGTCGCTGACCGGCAACGAGATGAGCCAGACCATCCTGATCCCCAGCTACAAGAGTCGTATCACCCGCCTCAATGGCATCAAGACCGGCGTGTCCAGCGGCGACCTGCGCACTCCGGCCTGCACCCGCGTGGTGTGGGAGTACCTGGGCACGGAGATCAACCGGGTCAATGCCTACCGCCAGGTGATGCTCTACAGCCCGGACGATCCGCGCATCGACGCCGATATCCGCCAGCGCCTGGCCGGCGCGCAGATCCGCCACGGTCTATTCGAAATCGAATAACCCCGTAGGGTGCGCCGTGCGCACCACCAGTCCTCTGTCTAGAGCCCTTTGCGCAGCTGCTCCAGGCGCCGCAGCTGGCGGCCCGTAGCGTCGAAGTTATCCGCCGCCAGCCAGCGTTCGAAGGCGGCGCGGCGCGCGGGCCATTCGCCGTCGATCATGGCGAACCAGGCGGTGTCGCGGTTTTGTCCCTTGACCAGCATATGCTGACGAAACAGCCCCTCATACACGAAGCCCAGGCGCTCGGCGGCGCGCATCGAGCGGGCGTTGAGGGCGTTGCACTTCCATTCCAGGCGGCGGTAGCCGAGGTCGTCGAAGGCGTGCCGGGCCAGCAGCCAGACCGCCTCGGTGGCGCCCGGGGTGCGCTGCATGGCGGCGCCGAAGGCGATATGACCGATTTCGATGCAGCCGTCCCCGGGGGTGATCCGCAGATAGCTCAGCAGACCCACTGCGCGCTGGCTGGCCAGGTCGATCACGCCAAAGAACAGCGGGTCGCAGCTTTGCGCATTGCCGGTCAGCCAGGCGTCGAAGGTTTCGCGACTGGCGAAGGGGCCATAGGGCAGATAGTCCCACAGCGCCGGATCACTGCCCGGCCCCTGCAGGGCCAGCCACAGGTCATCGCCATGGCGCGTGCCATCCAGCGGCTCCAGGCGCACAAAGCGGCCAGCCAGGGGCTGGTGTTGCGGCAGCGGGCAGGGCTGCCAGTCGGTCAGGGGGCGTGGATTCATGGGGCTGCCTCGGCTGAGTGATCGGCGGATATCCGCGCGGCCAGTTCGCGGTCGCGGGGATCGAGGCTGGCGGCCAGGCCTGCGCGCACGCCGGCCTGGTCGGCGGCGCTGCGGTTCTGCCCGAGTTTCCATTTGCCCTGTAGGTGCTCGATGGGCAGGGCGAAGCCGACGATGGCGCGCAGCATGGCGTCGAGGTATTCGCGCGGTGCCTCGTTGACGGCCCAGGGCTGGGCGCGGCCGGCCTCATGGTGATCGCTCAGGCGACTGACCAGTTGCAGCAGGCGCTTGCCATCCTCGAACACCTCGGCGCGGCCCTGGGCATGCACGGCGATATAGTTCCAGGTCGGCACCACCTTGCCGTGCTCGGCCTTGGCTGGGTACCAACTGGGGCTGATATAGGCCTCCGGGCCCTGGAAGATCACCAGCGCCTCGGCACCTTCGGCCAGGTCGCGCCACTGCGGGTTGGTCCGGGCGAAGTGACCGTAGAGGGTGCCGAACTGGCCTTCGCCTGGCTCCAGCAGCAGCGGCAGATGGCTGGCCTGCAGGCCGCTCGGGCCCTGGCTGACCACGGTGGCCAGGCGGCAGGCGAGTATCTGCCGGTGCAACTCGCCGAGGTCGTCCTGGCGAAAGGCGGCGGGTGTGTACATGGGTAGGCTCCTGAACTGGTGGGGCCATGCTAGGCAGAAGATTGGCCTGTTGTAAGATCCACTTCTTGCGACTTTCATGGGGCCAATCCATGCCGCTGTCCACGCCGCTTCCCGTCGACCTCTCCGGCATCCGCCTCGACCCGGCCCAGGGTCTGGCGCGCCAGCTGTATCAGGCCCTGCGCGAGCGCATTCTCGATGGCCGCCTGGTGGGTGGCACCCGCCTGCCGGCCAGCCGCGACCTCGCCGTACTGCTGGGCATCTCCCGCAATAGCGTGACCCGCGCCTTCGACCAGCTGTATGCCGAGGGTTATGTGCAGGGCCGTGTCGGTGCCGGCACCTATGTCGCCGAGCTGGCCGCGGTGGTGCGCGCGCCTGCCGCCGTGGGCACCACACCCGTTCGCCCGGCCATGCAGCGCCTGCAGCGGCACCATCTGCCCGAGCCGCTGGAGGGCGCGCCGCGGGCCTTTCGCGTCGGCGTGCCGGCCTTCGACCTGTTTCCCTTCGAGACCTGGGCGCGGCTCAGCGCGCGCTTCTGGCGCAAGCCCTCGGCGGCGCGCCTGGGCTATGGCGATCCGGCCGGCGACGCCCAGCTGCGCGAGCTGATCGCCGCCTACCTGCGCAACAGCCGCGGCCTGCACTGCGATCCGGCGCAGATCCTGGTGACCTGCGGCGCCCAGCAGGCCATCAGCCTGTGTGCGCAATTGCTGGTCGAGCCAGGCGATCGGGTGGCCATCGAGAACCCCGGCTATCGCGCCGCCGGCCATGCCTTCGCCGTGGCCGGCGCGCAGTTGCAGGGGATCCCGGTGGATGGCGAGGGACTGGACACCGCGGCGCTGGAGCGTGCCGGGGATTGCCGCCTGGCCTATGTCACGCCCTCGCACCAGTATCCAACCGGAGTCACTCTGTCGCTGGCGCGGCGCCTGGAGCTGCTGGACTGGGCCGAGGGCCACGACGGCTGGATAGTCGAGGACGACTACGATGGCGAGTACCGCTACAGCGGAACGCCCCTGGCCCCGCTGGCCGCCCTCGACCGCCAGGGCCGGGTGCTCTATGTCGGCACCTTCTGCAAGATCGCCTTCCCGGCGCTGCGCCTGGGCTACCTGGTGTTGCCGCCGGCCCTGGTTGAGTCCTTCGCCCGCCGCCGTGCCCTGGATATGCGCCACTCGGAGATCGGCAGCCAGGCGGTGATGGCCGAATTTATCGCCGCCGGCCACTTTCAGCGACATATCCGCCGTATGCGCAGCGCCGCCCGCAGTCGCCGCGATGCCCTGCTGGCCGGTTGGCCGCAGAATATTCCGGGCTGCGCGCCCTTGCCGACGGTGGAGGCCGGTCTGCACCTGTGCGTGCGGGTGACCAGCCTGGCCCGTGAACGCGAGCTGATCGCCGCTGCGGCCGAGGTGGGGGTGGAGTTGAATGCCCTGAGCGGCTACTGGCTGGCCGATAGCGCCGAGCCGGAAGACCAGCGTGCCGGCTTGGTGCTGGGCTTTGCCGCAGTGCCGGAGGCGCGTATCGCCGAGGCATTGCAGGCGCTGCGCCAAGCCTGGGGCCTTTAGCTGGCCATATCCAGACCTGCAGCGGGCAACGCCGGCCGATAGGCCCTTAACCGCCCCAGGCGCCAGGCGGCCAGGCTGAACAGCAGGCTGAGCAGGGCGCCGCACAGGAGCAGGGCCTGGTCGGCCGGCAGCTGTTCCAGCAGCAGGCCGGCGCCCAGACCGCCGGCGGCCGGCACCACCTGGCTGGTGATGGTGTAGAGGCTGAGCAGGCGCCCGCGCAGCCGCGCTTCACTTTCCTGCTGCAGCAGGGCGACGATCAGGCTGACCGCAATCCCGGCGCCCATGCCGTTCAGGCCCAGGCAGAGCAAGGCGCCAGCCAGGCTGCTCTGGGCGCCCAGGGCACTTAAAGCCAGACCGCTGACTAGGGCGCAGGCCAGCAGCACCCGGCCCTGGCCGAAGCGCCGCGCCAGGGGCAAAGCCAGGGCGCCGCCCAGCAGCAGGGCCAGGGCCAGGGCGCCGAGAAACAGGCCGCGGCCCAGTTCACCGAGCAGCAGGTGCTGCTGGGCGAAGCGCGGCAGCATCACCTGGATCGGCCCCATGGCCAGGTAGATCAGTACGGCGCTGAGCAGCGCCTGGGCCAGCAGCGGGGTGCCGAGGGCATAGCCCAGGCCCTGGCGGATGCGCTGCAGCACATGGCCGTCGCCGCCCAGGGCCGGCACCCGCAGGCCCAGCAGTAACAGCGCGGCCAGGGTAAACAGGCCCAGGCCCAGGCCGTGCACCGCTTCCCAGCCGCCCTGCAGGCGGGCCAGGGCCAGCAGCAGCGGGGCCAGGCCAAAACCGAGCATTACCAGGGCATTGAACAGCACCGCCAGGCGGGCCTGCTCGGCGCCGGCCAGGCGACCGAGCAGGGCCATGCGCGCCGGCGCCAGCAGGGCCCAGCCGACCCCGGCGCAGCTGGCGCCGAGCAGGTACAGCGGCACGCCAAACTGGTTGAAGCGGTGGGCGGCGGCCAGCGCCAGCAGGGCCAGGGCGAAGGCGCCATGGGCCAGCTGGGCGATGCGCTGCGGCGAATGCTGGTCGCACCAGGCCCCGGCCGGCCAGCCCAGCAGCAGCGGCACGCCGAAGCACAGGGCGAAGCCGGCGCCGGCCAGGGCATCGCGGCCCCAGACATCCTGGGCGTAGAGGATCACCGTGTAGTTGGTCAGGTGCCCGGCGAGAAAGCCGGCCAGGCAGGCGATAAAGAAGCGGATCAGATCCCAGCGGCTGTAGACGGGCACGGCAATCTCCACAAGGCAGGCGGGCGCAGGGCACCCGCCGAAGCTGCCATCACTCGCCGGGAATCAGGCGGATCAGGGTCGGCTGGCCGTCTTCGATCTGCCAGCTGGGGAAGGCGCTGTTGCTGGTGTAGATGCTGCCATCGGCGGCGATCTCCACATCCCGGGTAAAGCTGACCTTGCGCGGCAGCGGGTAGGTGCGCCATTCGCCGCTGGCAATATCCAGGCGCAGCAGGGTGTCGGAGCTGGTGCCGTTGACCCAGACCTGCTGGCGCTGGCGGTCGACATTCAGCGAGTAGGGGGTTTCCACGTCATTGATCGCGCTGGGCAGGGGGAAGTCGGTAAAGCTGCCGTCGGCGGGGCGATAGCGCACGATCTTGCCCTCGGGGAAGGCGCTGATCCACAGGTCGCCCACGGCATCCACGCGCATGCGTCGCGGCGCCTGGAACGGTGTGTCGATCACCTGCACGCTGTCGTCGGCCGGGTCGATCACGCCGATGGAGTCGGCATGCAGGCGGGCGAACCAGACCTTGCCGTCCGGGGCGATATCGATGCCATAGGGCATGGGCATGCCGCTGACCCGCTCGTCCACCGGCAGCCAGTGCATCGGCAGGCCCCAGTTCATCAGCCTGCGCACCACGCCGTTGAGGGCCAGGCCGATGGACTCCTTGGTGCTGCGCGCAGGCAGGTCATACAGGCGGAACTCGCCGCTGGCCCGGTCGAAGCGCGCCACCTGATTGGACAGCGCCAGGGTGAACCAGACCCGGTCCTGGGCGTCGATCCGCACCGTGTGCGGGTACAGGCCCTGGTCGAAATAGTGGGTGGTAAAGGTCTTGCTGGCCGGGTCGAACTCGAACAGGCGGCGCTGCAGCGAGGGGGTGATAAAGATATGGCCGTCCTTCGGCGATTCGGCGAAGGAGTGGATGCCGGCGGTGGTTTCCAGCTTGGGGTAGGTCTTCAGGCGGCCGCTGAACAGCCCGCCGATCTCGTCGCCCTTATCCACCGGGGTCTTGTAGACCACGGCCTGACCGGTGCGCGGGTCGATCTCCCACAGGCGGTCCTGCAGGTTGTCGCCGACATAGACCTTGCCGTTGGAATGCAGCAGCAGGTCGTGCATCTGCGAGAAGGCATCACCCAGGGGCCATTCGACAATCCGGCTGCTGCTCAGGTGGTCCTCCCAGGGCTTGGCCCGGGGCACCTTGTGCGGGTTCTGGCGCAGATCGGCATAGCCCTTGTGGAACACCTCCAGCAGCGGCTGTTCCAGCTTGCTGGCCGGGCGCGCGCCGTAGGCGATCATGCGCTCCAGCACCTGCTGCCATTCCTCCAGGCTGCGCTCGCGGCGCATAAAGAAGCTGCCCTGCTGGTGGCAGAAGCCGCACTGCTCCAGGGCGGTCTTGCGCAGGGCCTCGTCGCCGCCGAAGTCGAGGGCGGCGAACCAGGCGTTGGCTGGCTGCTGGGCGGCCAGGGCGGCCGGGTCGGTTTCCGCCTGCAGGCGCAGGGTCAGCACGGCGTCGTGGGCCACGCCGTTCTGTTGCAGGTCACGGTAGCCGGGTACGCGCACCCGCAGGTTGAGGCTGACCGGCTCGGCGTAGTCGATCTGCAGGCGCCCGTCGGCGCCGCTGAAGCCGGTGATCTCCGGGCTGATGCGCTGCTCGCTGCGTTCACGCGGGTAGCCGTTGTCGTCACCGGCGGCGCGCCAGGGCCGTTCGGCCTTGAGGCTGACCATGGCCTGCGCCAGGGGCTGGCCGCCTGCGTCGCTGATCTGCAGTTGCAGGGCGCCTGCCGGCAGGCTGACGGCGAGCAGGGTGAGGCTGAGAAGGGTGTTACGCATGCTGCATCCCCTGGGCGTCGAGAAAGGCGATAAAGGCTTCGCGGCTGCTGTAGCGCGGCGTATAGCCGAACTCCTGCTTGAGCCGCTGGTTGGCCAGCACCGGGCGGTAGCGCAGAAAGTCCACCTGCTCGGGGCCGTACTGGGACAGGCGCAGGGGCTTGAGCACGGCCAGCAGGCCACGGATCAGGCCGGCGGGCAGGGGCAGGTAGGGCTTGCCGAGAATCCCGGCGATCTCGCGCAGGCTCAGGGCGCCGTCGCCGGCCAGGTTGTAGATGCCGCAGGCGCGTCGCTCCAGGCCACGGATGATGATGCTGACCACGTCCTGATCCCAGATAAACACGAAGCGGCTGTCGCGGCCGCGAATGCCCAACACCCGGGGCTTCTTGAACATGTCGGTGATCTGGTTATCGACCCGTTTGCCGAGCACGGTGCCGGGACGCAGGATCAGCTGGCCCAGCTGCGGATGCTGCTGCCGCGCCGCGCTCAGCAACTCCTCCACCTCGCGCTTGTGCTTGGCATAGGCGAAGTGCGGATGGCCGCGCAGCGGCTGCTGCTCGTCCAGCCACTCGGCATTCTCGGCGTGGTAGCCATAGGCGGCGCCGGAGCTGGTGACGATCAGCTGCTCGACGCCCGCGCGCGCTGCCGCCTCGACCAGAGCCCGGGTGCCGCCCACGTCGATGGCGTGCAGCTGCGCCGCGCTCATGCCCGGCGGCGGGGTGACCACCGACGCCAGGTGGACGATGGCCTGGGGCTGCCAGTGCGCCACGCACTGCTGCACGGCCAGGGGCTGGCCCATGTCCAGCTGCACGGGCTCGACATTGCTCGGCAGGCCGGCGCGGTTCAGGGGGCGGATATCGCTGGCGATCAGGCTCCAGTCCGGATGCTGGACAGCCAGTTGATCGAGCAGTTGGCGACCGATAAAGCCGGCCGCTCCGGTAATCAGGACACGCATGGGGAACTCCGGGCACAAAGCATTCACAGGTTGCTGGCCGCGGATTGGCAGGGTGCGCTGCGCGCACCGCGCAGTTTGACCTGTGGTGCGCACGGCGCAGCCTACCCAGTGTTTCAGCCCATGGCGCAGCAACCACCATGTGGCAAGCCTAGGCCCTGGCGCGCCGGCAGGCTGTGGCAAGGGCTGCCAAAGAGTCTGACCTAAGGTGCCAGGTGGCGATCGATCAGGCGTGGGGCAGGAATGCCGCCAGGCTTGTCCGTCATGCAGGCCGGCAGTGGTGGACATGGCTTTGCCATGTCCACCCTACGCGCCAAGGCGCCCGGTGTGGCTGTCAGCCAAAGAACCAGTAGCACACGGCAATGGCGGCCAGTATCCCGGCCAGGTCGGCCACCAGGGCACAGCCCACGGCATGGCGGGCGCGCTGGATGCCCACCGCGCCGAAGTACACCGCCAGCACGTAGAAAGTGGTTTCCGTGCTGCCCTGTACGGTGGCGGCGAGCAGGGCGGGGAAGCTGTCCACGCCGAAGTTCTGCATGGTTTCGATTAGCATGGCCCGCGCCGCGCTGCCGGAGAAGGGCTTCATCAGTGCGGTGGGCAGGGCGTCGATAAAGCGCGTGTCCCAGCCCAGGGCCTCGATCAGCCAGCGCACCCCGTCCAGGCCGAAATCCAGGGCGCCCGAGGCGCGCAGCACACCGATGGCGCAGAGCATGGCCACCAGATAGGGCAGCAGATTCTTGGCCACGTCGAAGCCTTCCTTGGCGCCGTCGATAAAGCTCTCGTACACCGGCACCCGGCGCGCGGCGCCCACCAGCAGAAACAGCAGGATCAGGCCAAACAGAGTGAGGTTGCCGAGCAGCGAGGACAGCGCACCGAGGGCTGTGACGCTAAGGCCGGCAAGCAGCGCCATAAAGCCGCCCAAGAGCAGCGCGCCGGGCACCAGATAGGCCAGCACCACCGGGTCCCTCAGACGCAGACGCTGGACCAGGGCGACCGCCAGCAGGCCGGCCAGGGTCGAGGCGCTGGTGGCCAGCAGGATTGGCAGAAACACCAGGGTCGGGTCCTCGGCGCCCTGCTGCACCCGGTACATGAATATCGACACCGGCAGCAGGGTCAGGGACGAGGTGTTGAGCACAAGAAAGAGAATCTGCGCATTGCTCGCCATCGTGGGGATGGGGTTGAGCTCCTGCAGGGCGCGCATGGCCTTGAGGCCGATGGGGGTGGCGGCGTTGTCCAGGCCCAGGCCGTTGGCAGCGAAGTTCATGGTGATCAGGCCGAGGGCCGGGTGACCGCGCGGGACCTCCGGCATCAGGCGGGCGAACAGCGGGCCCAGCAGACGCCCGAGCAGGTTCACCAGGCCGGCCTGTTCGGCGATGCGCAGCAGGCCCAGCCACAGGGTCAGGGTGCCGAACAGCACCACCATGACCTCCACCGACAGCTTGGCCATGGCGAACAGGCTTTCCACCATGGCGCCGAACACGGCAGGGTCGCCCCCCAGCAGCCAGCGTGCCAGGGCAGCCACTGCCGCCACCACGAAAAATCCCAGCCACAGGCCGTTCAGCATTGCTCCCTATCCCCCGCAATGGTCAATCCGATGCCGTGCAGGATAAACACTTGGCGGGGCCTGACATACTCTTTTACAGCGCGGGAACTTACCTTGTTGGTCCTGAGTCTCTAGCATCGCCCAAAACCGAGTCGAGCAGTCAGGTATGTCCCTATCCCTTGCGTCCTTCACCCTGAATCCCTTCAACCCGTCATCCGATACACGCCAGCGTATTCTGCGGCTAATGGCGCTCACGACCCTGAGCAGCCTGCTGCTGATGGCAGACGACTTCATCCAGCAGCTGTTCACTGCTGCCAACCAGGCCGAGCTGGAGCTGCGTTTTGTAGTGGTGGTCTGGCTGTTCAGCCTGGCCTTGTGGCTGGTGGCCATGCCCAGGCTGGTCACCGCCCTGCTGGTGCTGTTGGGCGGCATGCAGCTGATTCAGCTCAGCCATATCTCCTTTTTTGGCGAGCCTCTGAGCGGGCCCGATATTGCCAGCCTGTTCAGCGATTTTGCCGAGGTGCGGGAAACCGGCTGGCACAGCTTTGCCGACCACTGGCATGTGCTGCTCGCGGTGCTGTTGCCTTACGCCGCGCTGATCACGCTGCATCGCTGGGTACCGTCGCGTATGGATCTACCACGCAGCCGCTGGGCGCTGCTGATCATCATCCTGGTGCTGGGCGCCAAGCCCTATCGCGCCACCTACCGTGATCTCAGCTCCTTTATGCCGGGGCCGACCCGTAGTGGTCTGCACAACAGCTTCAACGCCTTTGCCTTTTACGCCGTGCGCCTGGCCTTTCGTCCTGCAGATGCACTGCCGCCAGCGCCCTTCCTGCCCTATGTACTGAAACAGCAGCCCAGCGAAGCGCGTCATGTCTGGCTGGTGGTGGCTGATTCACTGCGCACGGATCGTCTGGGTGTCCTGGGCTATGAACGCAATACCACACCCAACCTCAATCGTCTGGCCGAGCAAGGGCAGTTGCTGGCCCGTCCCGGCATCGCGGCCGGGGTCTCTACAGCCGTCAGTCTGCCCAACCTGCTCAACCTGATCCGCGAGCCGGGTCAGGCCGAGCTGCTGCGCAGCCAGCCACACAACCTCTTTTCTCTGGCTCGCGAGGCGGGCTTCCGGACTCACTGGCTGTCGGCTCAGGAGTCCAAGTTGCTTAGCCATCTGGGTAGCCGTCACCTGGATGTCTCCATCACTCGCGAGGATCATCCGCTGCTCTTTTTCAAGCGTCACGACCATGCCCTGGTGGACCTGTTGGCACGTCAGGAATGGGCCGAGCGCAATTTTGTGGTGCTCAACCTGCGCACGGCGCACCTGCCCTATGAAGAAAACTACGACCAACATCCTGAGCCCTTGCCTCTATGGCCCACCGCGCGCCAACTGCCCCGCGAGCAACGCCAGGCCAATGCCTATGACAACGCCGTGGGCTATCTGGATGATGTACTGGCCGAGATCATCGAGCAGTTCGAGCAGCTGGAAGGCGAACGCTACCTGCTGATTACCGGCGACCACGGCCAGTTGCTCGGCGAGCAGGGGCGCTGGGGGCACAACGACCTACTGCCCGAGGTGGCCGAAGTACCCATACTGGTGCTGGCCCGCGAGGGCGATGCATCCAGCCTGAAGAGCCTGGCCGACGAGCGCTGGGTCAGCCACTACGAAGCCGGGATCTGGCTGGCGCAGCGGCTCGGCTGGCAGGTTAGCAACCCCAATCAGCAGGTGGGTGAGCACTTTATCCAGGGCAAGCAGCTGTTTGGTGACAACATGATCAAACGCGTGGTCGAAGCCCCGGAGGGGCTCCGCTACGACGAGCCGGTATTGCTGAGTCGCTGGCTCAAGGATCTACCCGCCGCATCTGGGCCATCCATTCAGTGAATGAAGCTTGCAGGGCTCATGGACATGGCAGAGGCTGAGTGTCGATGCCATCCATGGGAACCCGTCATGTCCAGTATCAACCCGAGCCGCGAGCAACTGGCCGCCTTCGCTGCCAACGTACCGAGCAATATCCCGATCCTGATGCTCAACCTGTTGCGTTATCGCGAGCAGGCCGCCTACCCGAGCGACAGTGGCGAGGCGCCCTGCACTGGCCGTGAAGCCTACGCCCGTTACAGTCGCACCGCCCTGGCCAAGGTGCGCGGGGTAGGAGGCGAGGTGCAGGTGCTGGCTGCCGTGCAACTGGCCCTGATCGCGCCGGCCGAGGAGTGCTGGGACGAGCTGCTGCTGGTGCGCTACCCGTCCAGGGAGGCCTTTCTCGGCATGCTCGCCGATCCCGAGTACCAGGCCGCCACTGTGCACCGTACGGCAGCTCTGGTGGACTCGCGGCTGATCGCCAGCCTGCCGCGCTAGCTGCCTGGTCAATCAGCGGCTGGCGCTATTGTTCAGCACCCAGAGCAGGGCGGCGGTTTCGCTGTCCGGCTCGCCGTCGTAGTTGGCCTGGCGGTATTTCATCTGGAAGGCGGCGATCACGTTGCGCGTGGCCTGATCCAGCTGGCCATGGTTCGGCACCTCGTAGCCGTGTTCGGCCAGTTGCTGCTGGAACCAGGCCACATCCGGCAACTGCGCCTCGAACAGGGCCTGCTGGCGCGCCACCGCGCCGGCTTCCGGCCAGGGAATCAGGCCTTCCTCGGCCAGGCGCTGCCAGGGAAACAGCGGGCCCGGATCGACCTTGCGCTGCGGCGCCACATCGCTGTGGGCGAGGATGCTGCCCGGTGCCAGCTCATGGCGCTGCATAATGTCCTTGAGCAACACAATCAGCGCCTCGATCTGCGCCGGGGCGAAAGGCTGCCAGTAACGCCCCTTGGGCCCGTCATAGAAACCCTGGTTGACCAGTTCGATACCGATGCTGGTGCCGTTGAGCCAGGTACGCCCCTGCCACTGGCTGACACCGGCATGCCAGGCGCGACGGTCCTCGTCCACCAGGCGGTAAACGGTCGCCGGGTTCTCCGCGATCAGGTAATGGCTGCTCACCTCGCCCCGGGTCAGCAACTCCAGGGAGTGGGCCAGGTCGGTGGAGGTGTAGTGCAGGATGATGTACTGCACCCGGCTGTTCTGGCCCTGGGCCTGGTACTGGGTATTGATGCTCGGGCCGCTGGCACAGCCGGCCAGCAGTGCCAGCAACAGGGATAGGAGAAGAAGTCTGATCATTCGATATGCAGCACGCTTTGCAGGTTATCCAGCAGCATGTCGACGCTGAGCATGATCAGCAGCATGCCCATCAGGCGCTCCACCGCGGTCAGCCCGCGGGGGCCGAGGAAGCGCTGCAGGAAGGAGGCCTGCAAGAGGATAAAGGCGGTCGCTGCCCAGGCCAGCAGCACCGCGGCGTAAAGCTCCCACAGCGGGCCCTGATGGGTATTGCGCAGGGTCATCAGCACCGCCAGGGCCGAGGGGCCGGCCACCGCCGGGGTGGCCAGGGGCACCAGCATCGGCTCGCCGTCGGGGGTATCACCGAGCAGGCCCTGGGGGCCGGGAAAGATCATGCGCATGGCGATCACGAACAGGATGATGCCGCCGGCGATGGCGATGGCTTCCCGCGACAGGCCCAGGGCGCTGAGGGCCTTGTCGCCAAAGGTGAGGAACAGCAGCAACAGGGCCAGGGCGAACAGCAGCTCGCGGCCGGCCACCCAGAGGCGGCGTTTGGCCGCGACATTTTTCAGGGCGGCGAGGTAGATGGCGATATTGCCGAAGGGGTCGGTGACCAGAAAGATCAGAACGGCGATGCCGAAGATGTCCATGCTGCACTCCTTGGGAATGTGCATAGTCTAAGTCGGTCGTTCGATTCTTGCTGCTGGATTGTGCAGACCAAGCCTTGGACGAAACTTGTACATTCCAGGCGGATTGCAAGCGCAGTACCTTTGAATCAACAAAGCTCAACGTTGGTCGGCTGACAGAACATCAGGCTGCAAAGCTGCTAGGATTAGACTGTACAGGTCATATTTGTTGTACAGCTTTTGTACGGTTTAGAGGCGGCCACTATGCGCACCTTGCTCTGGTTCAAACAGGACTTACGGCTGGATGATCACCCGGCCTTGCAGGCGGGCCTGAGTGCCCGGCAGCTGTTGCCCGTCTATGTTCTGGATCCTGCCCTGTTCGAGAGCAATGAATTCGGCATGACGCGCCTGGGTGTGCACCGAGCGCGGTTCTTGCTGGAAAGCCTGGCGGCCCTGGACAGCGGCTTGCGCCGGCGCGGCTCGGCTTTGCTGGTGTTGTCCGGGTCGCCCGAGCAGGTGATTCCCGAGCTGGTGAGCAAGCTCGACCTGCAGCAGGTGTTGACCCTGGAGGAGATCGCCCCCCAGGAGCGGGCGCAGATCGGCCGTGTGGCCAGGGCGCTGGTGGATGTGCCCCTGCAGCAGCTGCCGGGCAACAACCTGCTGCAGCGCGGCGAATTGCCTTGTGCCCTGGAACAGTTGCCGGTGGTGTTCAGTCAGTTCCGCACCCAGGTGGAGGAACGCCTGCAGGTGTTCCAGCCGCGCCGTGCCCCGGAGCATGTGCCGCCCTTGCCCGATGGCGCCGAGGCTCTGCTGCAGCCTATCCCCAGCCTGTCGCAGCTGGGCCTGGGTGAACCGATGCAGGTAGCCGCCAGTGCCTTTCCCTTCTCCGGTGGTGAGCCGGCCGGTCTGGCGCGGGTGCGTGACTACCTGTGGACGACCCAGGGCGTGCGTCAGTACAAGGACACCCGCAATGGTCTGATCGGCACCGAATATTCCTCCAAGTTCTCCCCCTGGTTGGCCAATGGCAGCCTGTCACCGCGCCGGGTGGTGGCCGAGTTGCGCCGCCATGAAGCGCAGTACCAGCGCAACGATTCCACCTACTGGTTGTGGCTGGAACTGCTCTGGCGCGACTTTTTCCGCTGGACCCTGGTGCGCCATGGCAGCGCGCTGTTTCGCAGTGGCGGGCTGCAGGCCACGGCCGGCGCCTCGCAGCAGGTGGATCAGCGTTTTACCCGGTGGTGTCAGGGACGCACCGGCATGCCCATGGTGGATGCCGCGATGCGCGAGCTGGCGGCCACCGGCTTTATCTCCAACCGCGCTCGGCAGATCGCCGCCAGCTACCTGATCAACGATCTGCAACAGGATTGGCGCCATGGCGCGGCCTGGTTCGAGGCGCACCTGATCGACTACGAGGCGGCCAGCAACTGGGGCAACTGGGCTTACCTCGCCGGCGTCGGCAACGACCCCCGGCAGAAGCGGGTATTCAACACCCTGCGTCAGGCCCGCGAGTACGACCCCCAGGCGGCCTATGTCAGCCTCTGGCTGCCGGAGTTGCGCGAGGTACCGCAGGCGTTGCGGCACACACCGTTCCTGATGGCCGGCGGACATTTGCGCAGCCTCGACTATCCGAAGCTGGAGCAGATACCCGAAAGCTGGAAGCCTTATCTGGAGCATGTGGCCTGATGCGGCCCTGAACGGCGATCAGCCCAGCTCGACTCGATTGCGCCCGCCGTTCTTGGCCCGATACAGGGCCTGGTCGGCCCGCTCGAAGACCTGATCCGGGCTTTCCTCCGGGGCGAAGGCGGTGAGTCCGGCCGAGATGGTGATGGTCACGCGCTGGTTGCGGAAGTGGAAGGGGCACTGCTCGATGCCTTCGCGCAGGGTCTGCAGCAGTTGCAGACCGCCATCCAGGGGAGTGGAGGGGATCAGCAGGACGAATTCCTCGCCGCCAAAACGGGCAATGAAGTCGGTCTTGCGCAGGCGCTTGTTCAGCTCCCCGGCAATGATTTTCAGCACCTTGTCGCCGGCCAGGTGGCCATAATCGTCGTTGATCCGCTTGAAGTGGTCGATATCCAGCACTGCCAGCAGCAGTTCGCCGCCGTAGCGTTTCCAGCGCGCCACCTCCAGTTCCAGGCGTTCGCTCCAGCCGGCGCGGTTGGCCAGGCCGGTGAGCGGGTCGATCAGGGCCTTTTGCCGCTGTTCTTCCAGGTGGTCGCGGAAGCTCTGGGCTTCCTGTTCCATCTCCGCCACCTTGAGGGTCAGGGCCTGCAGGCGCTGGCTCACTTCCTCCTCGCGCCCGTCGCGCAGCTTCTGGTGCTCGCTGACGGTGTCGAGCAGGCCGTCCAGGCGCGCTTCCAGGGCCTGCTTGAGGCTGTCCAGGTCGACTGCGGTCTGCACGCTGGCCTGCAGGCCGCTGACCTGCTCGCGCAGTTCCTGATTGAAGCTGCGCGCGCTTTCGATGGATTCGCTGTAGCCCTCGTGGGCTTCGCTCAGGGTGCCGATAAAGGAGGCCAGGCGCTCGTTGAGCTGCTTGAGGTAGCTGGCGAACTCACGTTGGCCGCTGTCGGTGACGGCGAGAATCAGCACCGCCAGATCGTCCAGCACCACCACCAGTTCGTACCAGTTCAGGCCGCCCTGCAAGCGCTGGCGCAGGGCTTCACCCTGGGGCAGGTGGTGGGTCGGCAGCTCCAGTTCGTCGAGCAGGCCCAGCAGGCTTGCGTTGATATGTTCGGCCACGGCGCTGTAGCCCGGTTCCGGCAGCTCGGGCAGGGCGTAGTCCGGGTCGGCGGCGCTGGGGGCAGGGCTATTGCTGGCTTGCGTCGGTGTCGTCGGGGCCGTGCTGGGTGGAGGGGAACTGGTCAGCTGTTGCTCGTCGAGTGGACTGTCCGACTCTGCCTGGGATGATGGTGCAGGTGCGGCGCTGGTCTGGGGCGCGTTGGCCTGGCCGCCGAACAGGCGTTGCAACAGGCCCGGGCGGACCGCTTCATGACTGGCCAGGCTGCTGAGGGTCTGCTGCTGCAGGCGCCCCAGATCGGTCAGCAAGGCGCTCAGTTGGCCAGGCTGGCCCGCGCGTTCTTCGATATCCCGGATGAAATGCTTGAGGGCCTTGCGCACGTCCTGTGGTGGGTCGAGGTTCAGCAGCTGTTCGGTCAGCTGGAGTAACCCGCCTAGGCTTTGTTCGCTGCGTTCCTGGCGCCGCTGCTCGGAGTTGAGCACCGCCTTTTCCAGGCGCGGCAGCAGCTTGCCCAGGCCCTCATCGATATCGTCGCGGCGCAGAATGTCGCGCAGCTCCTGCATGCACTGGTCGACCGCCTTGTCGCTGCCCTCGGCGGCCAGGGAACTGCGTACCAGGCTGCGGCGCAACAGGTCGAGGCGCTCATTCCAGCGACCTTCGAGTCGTTCCTGCTGTTCCAGGCTTTCCAGGTATTTGCTTTTCCAGCGCTGGGCATCATCGCTCATGGCGTACTTCCACAATCACGGCTTATGCAGCATAGGCGTTGTGGCGCGACTCAGCGACGTGGGCAGACGAATCTGTACCGCCACCGGCAGGTGGTCGGAAATCGGCTGGCTCAGCACCTCGCAGCGCTCCAGCTGCAGCTCGGGACTGAGCAGGATATGGTCGAGGCAGCGTTGCGGGCGCCAGCTGGGGAAGGTGGCAGCGATTTGCGGGGCCACCAGGCCAAGGTCACGTAGGGGGGAGTACTGCAGCAGGTCACTGGCATGGGTGTTCATATCTCCCATCAGAATCTGATGGCGATAGTCGCCAATCAGCTCGCGGATATAGGCCAGCTGCCGTGTGCGGGTGCGTGCGCCCAGGGCTAGGTGCATGATGACCACGGCGATGGCCTCCTCATCTTCACCCAGGCGTAGCAGGATGGCGCCGCGCCCTGGCGGGCCGGGGAGTGGGTGGTCTTCCATGGCGCTGGGGCGCAGGCGACTTAGCACGCCGTTGCTGTGCTGGGCGAGATGGCCAAGGTTGCGGTTGAGCTGCTGATACCAATAGGGGAATTCGCCGAGGTGGGCGAGATGTTCGACCTGATTGATATAGCCGGAGCGCAAGCTGCCACCATCGGCCTCCTGCAGGGCCACCAGATCGTAGTCTCTGAGCAGTGCGCCGATACGCTGCAGGTTGCCGGCACGGCCGGCGTGGGGCAGCAGGTGCTGCCAGCTGCGGGTCAGATAGTGGTGATAACGCTGGGTGTTGATGCCAACCTGAATATTGAAACTGAGTAGACGGATACGTCCGTCATCCAGGCAGTCGCTGGCGCCCCCCGCATTGACCTGTGGCGCACAGGTTCCGGCTAGGCGGCGCGGTTGCCAGCGACTGATCATGGCGAGCGCCTACTGCGCGGCGCGTTCCTTGGCGATCAGGTGATCAGCCACCTGCAAGGCTTGTTGCGGGCCGCCGGAACTGCCGATATCGAAGCGGTACTTGCCGTTGACGATCAGCACCGGTACGCCCGTGATCTGGTAGGCCATACCGAGCTTCTTGGCTTTCTCCAGCTGGCTCTTCACCCCAAAGGAGTTGAAGGTCTTGAGGAAGGCTTCGCGGTCGATCCCGTGGCCAGCCAGGTAATCGGCCATTTCCTCCGGGGTGGCCAGCTTGCGGCCCTGCTTGTGGATGCCGTCAAACACTGCGGCATGCACCTTGTGATCGGCCTTCATGGCTTCCAGGGTGATAAACAGCTGGCCATGCACGTTCCACATGCCGCCGAACAGGGCGGGGATGCGCACGAAGTTGACATCCTCCGGCAGCTTCTCGGCCCAGGGGTTGATGCTCGACTCGAACTGGTAGCAGTGACCGCAGCCATACCAGAACAGCTCAACCACTTCGATCTTGCCCGGCTTGGACACCGGCACGGGGTTCTTCAGCTCCACATACTGCTTGCCGGCCTGGATATCCAGGGTTTGCGCCTGAACGCTGGCGGCACCCAGCAGGCTCAGGGTGGCGAGGGTGGCGCTGATAATCAGGTTACGCATGCGTGACTCCTAGGCTGCATACAGGGGCAGGAAATGCCAGGCCTTTGACTGCCTTGGCCGGATAAAGGTTCCTGCATTGTAACGAGGACGAAAACGAAAAAGGGCGGCCTGAGCCACCCTTTTTTATTCAGCACGTTACCCGCTGCGGGGATCAGTGCAGACCCTGGATAAAGCTGGACAGGGCTTCGATATCCTTGTTGCTCAGCTTGGCCGCGATGCCGCGCATGATCATGCTGTCGCCATCGTTGGTGCGGTTGCCTTCGCGGAAATCGGTCAGCTGCTTGGCCACGTAGGCGCCATGCTGGCCACCCAGCTTGGGGTAGCCTGCGGCAGCCAGGCCGGCGCCATCCGGGGAGTGGCAACCGGTGCAGGACGGCATGCCCTCGGCCAGCTTGCCACCGCGGAACAGCGCTTCGCCACGTTCTACCAGATTAGGGTCGGCGGCGCCCACGCTCATCTGCTGGCTGGCGAAGTAGGCGGCGATATCGGCCAGATCCTGATCGCTCAGGTTATCCAGCATGCCGGTCATTTCCAGAATCGGACGGGCACCGGATTTGATGTCCTTCAGCTGCTTGAGCAAGTAACGCTCGCCCTGGCCGGCCAACTTGGGGAAGTTGGGCGCGGCGCTGTTGCCGTCGGCACCGTGACAGGCGCCACATACTATCACTTTACCCTGACCTGCAGTGGCGTCGCCGGCGGCGTGGGCCAGTCCGGTGATGCCCAGGGTCAACAGCAGACTCACGAGTACTTTGTTCATCAGCTAATCCAATTTACGGCTAAGAGAGAAGGTTAGGGGCGCAGATTACTCGGTCATCAGCTTGATGACAGCCTGATAATCTTCGGCCGTGCAATCCATGCACAGACCGCGCGGCGGCATGGCGCCCAGGCCATTGGTCACGCTCTGTACCAGCGCGTCCATGCCTTTGGCCAAACGGGGTTCCCAGGCCGCGGCATCGCCCTTTTGTGGAGCGGTGGGGATCTGTCCGTTATGGCAAACACCACAGGAGCGGGCATACACGGCTTCCGGGTCCTGGGCCGCGTGGGCACTCAGGGAGAGCAGCATGGCACCAGCCACAATCAGCAATTTTTTCATCAGATCAACCTCATCAGGGAGGGGAACGTCCTGCTTTCTAGGGGCAGATGATCTAAATCGTTCCCGTGAACACTTGTCCAGCGGATGGGAGAAAGCGCACACAAAATCTGCGCCATTATATACTGGCGTCACTGAAACGGAAACGACGCTGCTTGGTGCTCGCCAGACTGCGCGCAAATGTCGCAAGGGCTTTTGCGATCAAACTGCCCCTTTTCCTTTATTTTTACGCACGCTTTAGCGGATACCCGGATGTCATTCAAGAACCCCATTATCGGCCTCTGCCAACAGGCCACCTTCCTTATCAGCGCGGCCAAGGTCGATCAGTGCCCGGACGACTTCGGTCATGAAGTAGCCTTTGCCGGGCGCTCCAACGCCGGCAAGTCCAGCGCACTGAACACCCTGACCCACGCCAGTCTGGCGCGTACCTCGAAGACCCCGGGGCGCACCCAGTTGCTCAACTTCTTCCGCCTGGACGACGAGCGTCGCCTGGTCGATCTGCCCGGCTATGGCTATGCCAAGGTGCCGATCCCGCTCAAGCAACACTGGCAGAAGCACCTGGAAGCCTACCTGGGCAGCCGCGAAAGCCTGCGCGGTGTGGTGCTGATGATGGATATTCGTCACCCGCTGACCGAATTCGACGTGCTGATGCTGGATTGGTCGGTGGCCAGCGACATGCCCATGCATATCCTCCTGACCAAGGCTGACAAGCTGGCTTTTGGCGCCGCCAAGAATGCCCTGCTTAAAGTGCAGCAGGATATTCGCAAGCGTTGGGGTGAGCGGGTCAGCATCCAGCTGTTCTCGGCGCCCAAGCGCCTGGGTATTGAAGAAGCCCAGGCGGTACTGGCGCAATGGCTGCAACTGGGCGGCGAGCAGGACGAGGGCATTGAAGGCTGAGTTGCCAGGTGTAGCGGGCAAAAAAAACCTCGAATCTCTATGGGGAGAAAGATTCGAGGTTTAACGTCTGAACCGCTAGGGCGGGGTTCAGAATCTGCCAACACTTAACACAACAAGGAGCAATGAAAGGGGCTTGCGCGACCGTTCATAACTCCTCTGACTGGGCGGTGCAGGCAAAGTTCAGTGTGTTTTAGACGCAGTGGTTATAAAAACGCTTAGTGCGCTTCATCCCAGTTATCCCCCACGCCCACCTCCACCAGCAGCGGCACATCCAGCTCGGCGGCGCTGCTCATCAGTGTCTTGATCTGCTCGCGCACCTGCTCGACCAGATCCTCGCGTACCTCCAGTACCAGCTCGTCGTGCACCTGCAGGATCACCCGTGCATCCAGGCCGGACTGGCTTAGCCATTGATCCACCGCCAGCATGGCGCGCTTGATGATGTCCGCCGCGGTGCCCTGCATCGGCGCGTTGATCGCGGTGCGTTCGGCGGCCTTGCGCAGGCCCTGGTTCTTGGCCTGGATGTCCGGCAGGTACAGGCGGCGGCCGAACAGGGTCTCGACATAGCCCTGGTTGGCGGCCTGCTCACGGGTGCGCTCCATATAGGCCAGCACCCCTGGATAGCGGGCGAAATACACATCGATATAGGCCTGGGCCTGCTTGCGGTCGACTTCCAGCTGCTTGGCCAGGCCGAAGGCGCTCATGCCGTAGATCAGACCGAAGTTGATGGCCTTGGCCTTGCGCCGCTGCTCGGTACTGACCTCTTCCAGGGCCACGCCGAACACTTCGGCGGCGGTGGCCTTGTGCACGTCGCGGTCATGGCGGAAGGCGTCCAGCAGGCCGGCATCCTGGGCCAGGTGGGCCATGATGCGCAGCTCGATCTGCGAGTAGTCCGCGGCCAGCAGCTTGTAGCCCTTGGGCGCGACGAAGGCCTGGCGGATGCGCCGGCCCTCGGCGGTGCGGATCGGGATGTTCTGCAGGTTCGGGTCACTGGAGGACAGGCGCCCAGTGGCGGTAACCGCCTGGTGGTAGCTGGTGTGGATGCGCCCGGTGCGCGGGTTGATCTGCTCCGGCAGGCGGTCGGTGTAGGTGCTCTTGAGCTTGCTTAAGCTACGGTACTGCATCAGCACCTTGGGCAGCTCGTAGTCCTGCTCGGCCAGTTCATGCAGCA
The DNA here is from genome assembly GCF_009763245.1 of Pseudomonas xionganensis. Lineage (GTDB taxonomy): Bacteria > Pseudomonadota > Gammaproteobacteria > Pseudomonadales > Pseudomonadaceae > Aquipseudomonas > Aquipseudomonas xionganensis. Next base: position 562,860 of record NZ_WKJZ01000001.1, read on the forward strand.
CCGCCTCGGCGGTGGAGGGCTGCCCCTTGGCAGTCTTGCTGAGAATCGGCAGGCCGAGCTTCTCGTAGAGGATCACCCCCAGCTGCTTGGGCGAGGCCAGGTTGAATTCCTCGCCGGCGATGGCAAAGGCCTGGCGCTCCAGCTCCACAAGCTTGTCGCCCAGCTCGACGCTTTGCTCGCCCAGCAGCTTGGCATCCACCAGGGCGCCCTGGCGTTCGATCCGCGCCAGCACCGGCACCAGGGGCATCTCGATCTCGCGCAGCACCTTGGCCAGGCTCGGCTGGGCTTGCAGTTTGGCCCAAAGCTGCTGATGCAGGCGCAGAGTCACGTCGGCATCTTCGGCGGCATAGGGCGCGGCCTGCTCCAGGGGGATCTGGTCGAAGGTCAGCTGCTTGGCGCCCTTGCCGGCGATGTCTTCGAAACGGATGGTGCTGTGATCCAGGTACTTGAGCGCCAGGCTGTCCATATCGTGACGGGTGGCGGTGGAGTCCAGCACATAGGATTCAAGCATGGTGTCGAAGGCCACGCCCTGCACGGTAATCGGCGTGCTGGCATGGGCGAGGATATTGATATCGTACTTGGCGTGCTGGCCGACCTTGGCCTTGGCCGGGTCTTCCAGAATCGGCTTGAGCGCGGTCAGCACAGTGTCCCGATCCAGCTGGGTCGGCACCCCCATATAGCTGTGTGCCACCGGGATATAGGCTGCCTCGCCTGCCTTGACCGCGAAGGACAGGCCCACCAGCTGCGCCTGCTGGGCATCCAGGCCAGTGGTTTCGGTGTCGAAGGCGATCAGCTTGGCCTGCTTGAGCTTCTCCAGCCAGGCGTCGAACTGGGCCTGGTCGAGGATGCACTGATAATCGCCCAGGGCCTGTGCCGGCAATGCCTCGGCGGCCGGCTCGGGAGCGGCGGCGGCAGTTGCCGGGGCCGTGCTTGGGGCGCTGGCACTGGGGGCTAGGGCAAACAGATCATCGGCTGCCGGCACCGCCTGGGGCTTGACCGCGGCGGCCGGGTTGCTGCGCAGCAACTCGTCGCGCCAGGTCTTGAACTCCAGCTCGCTGTAGAGCTCGACCAGGGCCGGCACATCGGCCTCGCCCGGGTGCAGGCTGTCGATCTCGATGGCCAGCGGCACGTCCAGCTTGATGGTGGCCAGCTCATAGGACAGATAGGCCATCTCGCGGTGCTCTTCGAGCTTGGCCGGCAAGGTCTTGGCGCCGCGGATCGGCAGGCCCGGCACCTTGTCCAGGTTGGCGTAGAGCACATCCAGGCCGCCGCCAACGCCGACCAGCAGGCCCAGGGCGGTTTTCTCGCCGACCCCCGGCACGCCGGGGATGTTGTCCACCTTGTCGCCCATCAGGGCCAGGTAGTCGATGATCAGCTCGGGACCGACGCCAAACTTGGCCTTCACCCCTTCCACGTCATAGACGCTGCCGGTCATGGTGTTGACCAGGGTGACGTGGGGGCAGACCAGCTGGGCCATGTCCTTGTCGCCGGTGGAGATCACCACGTCGCGTTTTTCCGCGGCGGCCTGGCGCGCCAGGGTGCCGATCACATCGTCGGCCTCCACCCCGTCCACGCACAGCAGCGGATAACCCAGCGCCTTGACGCTGGCATGCAGCGGTTCGATCTGCACCCGCAGCTCGTCCGGCATGGGCGGGCGATGCGACTTGTAATGCTCGAACATGGCGTCGCGAAAGGTCGGCCCCTTGGCGTCGAACACTACGGCAAAGGGGCTGTGCGGGTACTGCTTGCGCAGGCTCTTGAGCATATTCAGCACGCCCTTGACCGCCCCGGTGGGCAGGCCCTTGGAGGTGGTCAGCGGCGGCAGGGCATGGAAGGCGCGGTACAGGTAGGAGGAACCGTCGACCAGAACCAGGGGAGCGTTTGACATGCGCGGGATCAACCTTTTCGGCGGTGGCGGCGGTAGAATGGCCGCATCAATCAAAGGAGCAAGGTTACCATGCGCGCACTCAATCGCCTGTTGCTGGCCAGCCTGTTGGCCTTTACCACTCTGGCCGTGCAGGCCGAAGACCCGGTGTCGGCCGACCCTGATGTAACCATTCGCCAGGACGGCGACCGCACCATCGAGGAATACCGGGTCAATGGTTTCCTCTATGCGGTCAAGGTCATTCCGAAAAACGGCAAGCCCTACTTCCTGGTGCGCGCCGATGGTAGCGAAGGTAATTTCGTCCGCTCCGACAGCCCGGATATGTTGATTCCGGCCTGGGAAATCTTTAGCTGGTAATTCCTGATGTCAGTCTTTACCCCCCTTGAGCGCCATGAGCTTGAGGACTTTCTCGCCCCTTACGGTCTGGGACGTCTGCGTGACTTCCAGGGCATTGCCGCAGGCAGCGAGAACAGCAATTTCTTCGTTAGCCTGGAACAGGGCGAGTTTGTCCTGACCCTGATCGAACGCGGCCCCAGCAGCGATCTGCCGTTCTTTATCGAACTGCTGGATGTGTTGCATGAGGCTGGTCTGCCGGTGCCCTATGCCCTGCGCACGGACAAGGGCGAGGCGCTGCGCAGCCTGGCGGAAAAGCCCGCGCTGTTGCAGCCGCGCCTGGCCGGCAAGCATGTGCAGGCCGCCAACCCGCACCATTGCCAGGAAGTGGGCGCCTTGCTGGCGCGTATCCACCTGGCCACCCGCGAGCAGGTGCTGGAGCGGCAGAGCGACCGGGGCCTGGACTGGATGCTCAGCGAGGGCCCGAGCCTGGCGCTGCAGCTGCCGGAGGCGCAACTGCCGCTGCTGCGCGATGCCCTGGGCGAGATCCACAGCCTCAAGCTGCGCATCCTCGCCTTGCCGCGCGCCAATCTGCACGCCGACCTGTTCCGCGACAACGTGCTGTTCGACGGCAACCACCTGGCCGGGGTGATCGATTTCTACAATGCCTGTTCCGGGCCCATGCTCTATGACCTGGCCATTGCCCTGAACGACTGGTGTTCCGAGGCGGACGGCAGCCTGGACGGCAAGCGCGCCCAGGCCCTGCTCGGCGCCTATGCGGCGCTGCGGCCCTTTACTGCGGCCGAGGCCGAGCTGTGGCCGGCCATGCTGCGCATCGCCTGCGTGCGTTTCTGGCTGTCACGGCTGATCGCGGCCCAGTCCTTCGCCGGCCAGCAGGTGCTGATCCATGATCCGGATGAGTTCCAGCGGCGCCTGGCGCAGCGTCAGCGGGTCGAGATCGGGCTGCCTTTCGCCCTGTAGGCGGCGGGGTGGAAAGTCGCGCAGCGGTTTCCACCCTTATCCATTGCTCGCCTTAGAGTGGCCCCAGGCAGGTTTCCAGCCCCTTGGCCAGGTTTTCCAGCAGCTGCTCATAGCCCCGGGAATCCACCTGTAGCTCGCCCCCCATGGCGTCCAGTTCGGCCAGGGTTACCGGCAGACCGGCGCTCAGGGTCTGGGCCAGGCGCGGGCGCAGCGGCGGCTCACTGAACACGCAGCTAGGGCCGGCCTGTTGCAGACGCTCGCGCATGGCGGCGACATGGCGGGCGCCGGGCTGGATTTCCGTCAGTACGCTGAACACCCCGGCATGCTTTAGGCCGTAGGCGGCTTCGAAATAGTCGTAGGCTTCGTGAAAGACGAAGTAGGGCTTGCCCTTGAGGGGCTCAAGGCGCGCTTGCAGCTGCTTGTCCAGGGTGCTCAGGCGTTCGGCAAAGGCCTGCAGATTGGCCTGGTAACGGGGGGCGTTGGCCGGATCAAGGCGGCTCAGATCGGCCGCCATCTGCGCCGCGATCACCCGGGCATTGGCCGGTAGCAGCCAGAGGTGGGCATCCAGGCTGCCGGGGCGATGATCATTGTCGGCGTGCAGGCCATTCTCGTCATGGCCGTGCTGATGTTCAGTATGGCTGTCGCCGAAATGGCGCAGGCTTATATCCGCCAACCCCTGTACGGCTACAGCGGGCTTGTCGCGGCTGGCCAGCAGCTTGGGTAGAAAGCTCTCCAGATCCGGGCCGATCCAGTAGAACAGCTCGGCTTCGCGCAGGCGGCGCACATCCGAGGGGCGCAGGGCATGGTGATGCGGCGAAGCGCCTGGCGGCAGCAGTACATCCGGGCTGCCAAGACCGTCCTGCACGGCCGCGGCAATCAGCTGCAACGGCTTGATACTGACCAGCACGCGAGGTTGATCCTGGGCGCTGGCGCTCAGGCTGAGGAAAAGAAGGCCTAGGGTGACAAAAAGACGCGACACGGGGAACACTCTGAGGGGCAGGAAAGAGTAATATAATAACGTCTCTTGCCTGCGCCGTCCCTGCCCATGACCCAGCCCCCTCTGGCTTCGCGCCCCCACGACCATTCCCATTGCGTCCACCATGCCCTGGCCGAGGCCGAGCACATCTGTGCGCGCCAGGGCCTGCGTCTGACCGCCCTGCGCAAACGCGTGCTGGAACTGGTCTGGGCCAGCCACAAGCCCCTGGGTGCCTACGATATTCTCGCCGTGCTGAGCGAGGCCGATGGTCGCCGCGCCGCGCCACCGACGGTCTACCGGGCCCTGGATTTCCTCCTGGAACATGGCCTGGTGCATCGCATCGCTTCGCTCAATGCCTTTATCGGCTGCAGCCACCCGGAGCATGCCCATCAGGGTCAGTTCCTCATCTGCCGCAGTTGCCATGCGGCCATCGAGTTGGAGCAGGCCGCCATCAGCGAGGCCATTGTCGCCGGCGCCGCCGGGGTTGGCTTTGCCGTGGAAGGGCAAACCGTGGAAGTGATCGGCCTCTGTGCCGGCTGTCGGGGGCCTCTATGAGCGAGTCACTGATTCGTCTGGCGGGTGTCGGCGTGAGCTTTGCCGGTCAGGCGGTGCTGCAGGACGTGCAGCTGAGCGTAAAACCCGGCGAAATCGTCACCCTGATCGGCCCCAATGGCGCCGGCAAGACCACCCTGGTGAGGGCCGTACTCGGCCTGCTCAAGCCCGACAGTGGCAGCGTCTGGCGCAAGCCCAGGCTGCGCATCGGCTATATGCCGCAAAAACTGCATGTGGACGCCACCCTGCCGCTCTCGGTGCTGCGCTTTCTGCGCCTGGTACCTGGAGTGCGGCGTGAACAGGCCCTGGCGGCATTGGCCGAGGTGGGCGCCGAGCAGGTGATCGACAGCCCGTTGCAGAGCATCTCCGGCGGCGAGTTGCAGCGCGTGCTGCTGGCCCGCGCCCTGCTGCGCGAGCCCGAGTTGCTGGTGCTGGACGAACCGGTGCAGGGGGTCGATGTGGCCGGCCAGGCCGAGTTGTACCGGCTGATCACCCAGCTGCGCGACCGCCATGGCTGTGGCGTGCTGATGGTGTCCCATGATCTGCATCTGGTGATGAGCACCACCGACCAGGTGGTCTGCCTCAACCGCCATGTGTGCTGCTCCGGCCACCCGGAACAGGTCAGCGGTGACCCTGCCTTTGTCGAGCTGTTCGGCCAGGATGCCAAGAGCCTGGCCATCTACCACCACCATCACGACCATGAACACGACCTGCATGGCGCGGTGGTCAGCGATGCACCCGCAGGCCTGAGCATCAAAGGCCCGGTCAAACCCCATATCCACGGAGATGGCTGCAAGCATGGCTGATTTTCTCCTCAACGCCCTGCTCGCCGGCCTGGCTCTGGCGCTGGTCGCCGGCCCCCTGGGTTCCTTCGTGGTGTGGCGGCGTATGGCCTATTTCGGCGACACCCTGTCCCACGCCGCGCTGCTTGGCGTGGCTCTGGGCCTGATGCTGGATGTCAGCCCGACCCTGGCGGTGACGGTGGGTTGCGTGTTGCTGGCGGTGCTGCTGGTGACCCTGCAAAGCCGCCAACCGCTGGCCTCGGACACATTGCTCGGCATCCTCGCCCACAGCACCCTGTCCCTGGGCCTGGTGGTGCTGAGTTTTATGCAGGATGTGCGCATCGACCTGATGGGCTACCTGTTCGGCGACCTGCTGGCCGTCGGCCCCACGGACCTGGCCTGGATCATCGGCGGCAGCGCCCTGGTGCTGGTGCTGCTGACGCTGCTGTGGCGGCCGCTGCTGGCGATCACCGTGCACGAGGAACTGGCGCGGGTCGAAGGCTTGCCGGTGGCCGCAATTCGCCTGAGCCTGATGCTGCTGATCGCCGTGGTGATCGCCGTGGCCATGAAGATTGTCGGCGTGCTGCTGATCACCTCCCTGCTGATCATTCCCGCGGCGGCGGCTCAACGCCATGCCCGCACCCCGGAGCAGATGGCCTTCGGTGCCAGCCTGCTGGGCATCGTCGCGGTCTGTGGTGGCCTGAGTCTATCCTGGTATCAGGACAGTCCTGCCGGCCCGTCCATCGTGGTGAGTGCCGCCGCGTTGTTTTTGCTGAGCTTTGCCTGGCCCAGGCGCCGGGCCTGAATGGCTGGACGAGGGCGGTTAGCGGCATAGGTATGCAACCTGGTTATAACCATAGCGCCACAAAGATTTTTGCGACCTAAACGGCGCCAGCTAGACTAGCGCCCCTTAACAGCCTCGCCCGAACACCGCCGCTGTCGGTGACCGACGCCCGAGGCAGCGGCCTACCCGGCCTGGTAACGAACCCAAAAGGTTTTTTCGTGATCGACTTTCAACAAGTCCATAAGGCCTACCGTGTCGGCAAGCAGGACATTCCTGCCCTGCACGCCACCGACCTGCAGATCGCCCGGGGCGAAGTGTTCGGCCTGATCGGCCACTCCGGCGCCGGCAAGAGCACCCTGCTGCGCCTGATCAACCGCCTGGAGCAGCCCAGCGGCGGGCGCATCCTGATCGATGGCGAGGACGTCACCGCCCTCGACGCCAGCGGCCTGCGCCGCTTCCGTCAACAGGTCGGGATGATCTTCCAGCACTTCAATCTGCTGTCTTCAAAGACCGTGGCGGACAATGTTGCCCTGCCACTGAAACTGGCCGGTGAGTTGCCGCGCAGCGCCATCAATGCCCGTGTGGCCGAGTTGCTGGCCCGGGTTGGCCTGCAGGATCACGCCGATAAATACCCGGCGCAGCTCTCCGGTGGACAGAAGCAGCGCGTCGGCATTGCCCGGGCCCTGGCCACCAAGCCGAAGATTCTGCTGTGCGACGAGGCCACCAGCGCCCTCGACCCGCAGACCACGGCCTCGGTGCTGCAACTGCTGGCCGAGATCAACCGCGAGCTGAACCTGACCATCGTGCTGATCACCCACGAGATGGACGTGATCCGCCGCGTCTGTGACCGCGTGGCGGTGATGGATGCCGGGGTGATTGTCGAATCCGGCCCGGTGGCCGAGGTCTTTCTGCACCCGCAGCACGCCACCACCAAGCGTTTCGTGCAGGAAGCCGAGCAGATCGATGAGAACGAGCAACGCGATGATTTTGCCCATGTCGCCGGGCGTATCCTGCGCCTGACCTTCCAGGGCGAAGCCACCTACGCACCGCTGCTGGGCACCGTGGCGCGTGAGACCGGGGTGGATTACAGCATCCTCGCCGGGCGCATCGACCGGATCAAGGACACCCCCTACGGCCAGCTGACCCTGGCCCTGACCGGCGGCGACCTCGACGCCGCGCTGGCGCGCTTTGAAGCCGCCGACGTGCATCTGGAGGTGCTGCGCTGATGGACGCCCTACTGACTCGCTTCTTACCCAACGTCGACTGGACGGAAATCGGCTACGCCAGCCTGGATACCCTGAGCATGCTCGGCGGCTCCATGCTGTTTACCGTGTTGCTGGGCCTGCCGCTGGGGGTGCTGCTGTTCCTGACCAGCCCCCGGCAGATGTTTGAACAGAAGGCCCTCTACGGGGTGCTGTCGCTGCTGGTAAATATCCTGCGCTCGGTGCCGTTCGTGATCCTGCTGATCGTGATGATCCCCTTCACCGTGATCCTCACCGGCACCTCCCTGGGTGTCGCCGGCGCCATCCCGCCGCTGGTGGTGGGGGCCACGCCGTTCTTCGCGCGCCTGGTGGAAACCGCCCTGCGCGAGGTGGACCGCGGCATTATCGAGGCGACCCAGGCCATGGGTGCGACCACCCGGCAGATCGTGGTCAACGCCCTGCTGCCTGAGGCGCTGCCCGGGATTATCGCGGCCATCACCGTAACCGCCATTACCCTGGTGTCCTACACCGCCATGAGCGGCCTGATCGGCGGCGGCGGCTTGGGCGACCTGGCGGTGCGCTACGGTTACCAGCGTTATCAGCCGGACGTGATGGCCGTCACCGTGATTCTGCTGCTGGTGCTGGTGCAGGTGCTGCAGAGCGTCGGCGACAAGCTGGTGGTGCATTTTTCCCGTAAGTAAAGCGTTTAGACCGCGGCCACCCGCCGCTCCCAACCGATCCCACAAGGAGTCTGATGATGAAAAAACTGATCGCCGCCGTTGCGGCCCTGGCCGCTTTCTCGGCTCAAGCCGAAAGCCTGAATGTCGCCGCCACCGCCGTACCCCACGCGGAAATCCTCGAATTCGTCAAACCGGCCCTGGCCGCCGAGGGCGTGGAGCTGAATATCAAGGTGTTCACCGACTATGTGCAGCCCAACGTGCAGGTGGCCGAGAAGCGTCTGGACGCCAACTTCTTCCAGCACCAGCCCTACCTGGATGAGTTCAACAAGAGCCGCGGCACCCAGCTGGTGAGCATCGCCGGCGTGCATGTCGAGCCGTTCGGCGCCTATTCGCACAAGCACAAGAGCCTGGCCGACGTGCCCCAGGGCGCCAATGTGGTGATCCCCAATGACGCCACCAATGGCGGCCGCGCCCTGCTCCTGCTGCAGAAGGCCGGGCTGATCAGCCTCAAGCCTGAAGCCGGTATCCTCGCCACGCCGAAAGACATCGTGGAGAACACCAAGGCCATCAAGGTACGTGAGCTGGAAGCGGCCACCCTGCCGCGGGTGCTGACCCAGGTCGACCTGGCGCTGATCAACACCAACTACGCCCTGGAAGCCAAGCTCAAGCCGACCCAGGACGCCCTGGTGATCGAAGGCAGCGACTCGCCCTATGTGAATATCCTGGTCACCCGCGCCGACAGCCAGGACAACGTTGCCCTGCAGAAACTGGCCAAGGCCCTGAACAGCGCCGAGGTCAAAGCCTTTATCGAGGAGAAATATCAGGGCGCCGTGGTACCGGCCTTCTGATTTAGGCCAGCTGCGCGGCAAGGCTCTGCCAGGCGTATTGCCGCGCGTTGTAAGCCCCAGCGCTCAGGCGGGCAAAAGGCCGAAACATTCTGTGGCTAGCCAGGGCCGAGTGAGCCGGGCAAGATGCCGCGCAGTGTTCCATTCATCAAGAGAAGCACAAGCATGCAGCGTTTCCTTAGCTTCGCCCTGGCCATGTTCCTTGGCCTGGGACTCGGTACCGCCAGTTTCGACGCCGAGGCCAAGCGCCTGGGTGGCGGTAAATCCTTTGGTTCGGCGCCCAGCCACCAGGCCCGTCAGGCCCCCACTCAGCAGCAGAGCGCAGCCACCAACAGCACCGCTCGCCAGCAGCCTGCTGCCGCCAGCGGTGCATCGCGCTGGCTCGGCCCGTTGGCCGGTATCGCTGCCGGTGGCCTGCTGGCCGCCATGCTCTTCGGTGACGGCTTCGAAGGGCTGCAGATCATGGACATGCTGATCTTCGGTCTGATCGCCTTCCTGCTGTTCCGCTTCCTCGCCGCGCGTCGCCAGCAGGCCGCTACAGCCAATGGCGCACCGCTGCAGCGGGAAATGCCGGGCCAGGCCGCATCCGGCTCGATCTTCGGTGGCAGTGCCGCAGCGATCAAACCGGTGATCAATGCCCCGGCCTGGTTCAACGAGCAGAGCTTTGTCAGCGCCGGTCGTGAGCATTTCCTCAGCCTGCAGCAGCACTGGGATGCCAACGAGATGGACAAGATTGCCGAGTTCGTCACCCCGCAACTGCTGGCCTTCCTCATGCGTGAGCGCGCCGATCTCGGTGATGGCTTCCAGTCCACCTATATCGACAACCTCGATGTACAGCTGGACGGTGTGGATGACCTGAGCGACAAGACCGTGGCCACCCTGACCTTTACCGGTGTGGCCAAGACCTCGCGTTTCGACCAGGGCGAAGCCTTCAGCGAAAGCTGGCGCCTGGAGCGCGAAGTGGGTGAAAACCAGCCCTGGCTGGTAGCCGGTATCCGCCAGAACGGCTGATCGATCCGCTGCGTTAAACAAAAAACCCGAAGCCATGGCTTCGGGTTTTTTCTTTTCCGGGCGCCTCAGGAACCTGAGATCAGCCCGGGTAGCTGGGCGGCCAGCTTGGCGTTGTTGATCGGCGCGCGGATAAAGCCGCGCTGGCGGCCGTCCGGGTCGATGATCACCAGGTTGCCGCTGTGATCCACGGTGTAGTTGTCCTGGCTGGTATCGGCGGGGATATAGGGAATGCTCACCGCGTTGGCGAATTTCTGCAGGTTGGCTTCTTCTCCGGTGAGGCCGAGGAAGCCGGCATCGAAGTAGTCCAGGTATTTCTTCAGCTGCTCCGGGGTATCACGCTTGGGGTCGACGCTGACCAGCACCATACGCAGGCGTTCACGGGTTTCTTCCGGCAGCTGGCCTTGCAGCTGGCGCAGCTGGGCCAGGGTGGCCGGGCAGATATCCGGGCAGTAGGTATAGCCGAAGAACAGCAGGCTCCACTGGCCCTTGAGCTGGTCGGTCTGCACCACCTGGCCGCTCTGGTCGAGCAATTCCAGGGCCGGCAGGCTGCGGCTCTGCGGCAGCAGCACGATACCGGCGTCGAGCAGTACCGTGGGATCCCCCTGGCCTTTGCTGCTCAGTACTTTGTTGACGGTCAGGCCGAGCACCAGGGCAACCAGGGCGACAAGGACGAAAACGGTGATCTGGGTACGGGTCATGGGGCCTCTGAGTCTATTTACGATCTCGCGAGCTAGAGCCATGCAAGGCAAAAACAGGCGAAGAAGCGGAGTTTACTGATGTAAATGAGCATTCTGAGCCTGTTTTTAACGCAGCAGGGCCGACGCGCAGCAGATCGTAGACAGGCTCTCAGATATTGAGCAGCAGATAGTGATCCACCAGCAGGGCGATAAACAGCAGGAACAGGTACCAGATACTGTACTTGAAGGTGTTGATCGCCGCGTGCGGCCGGCTGTCACGGTACAGCACCCAGGCCCAGAACAGGAAGCGCCCGCCCAGCAGCACCGCACAGGCCAGATACAGCAGGCCGCTCATATGGATGGCGAAGGGCAGCAGGGTGACGGCAAACATCACCAGGGTGTAGAGCAGGATATGCACCTTGGTGTAGTGCTCACCGTGGGTCACCGGCAGCATGGGGATATCGGCCTTGGCGTATTCGGCCTTGCGGTGGATGGCCAGGGCCCAGAAGTGCGGTGGGGTCCAGGCGAAGATGATCAGCACCAGCAGCAGCGGCTCGGCACTGATATGCCCGGTGACCGCGACCCAGCCCAGCAGCGGCGGCGCGGCGCCAGCCAGGCCACCGATGACGATATTCTGCGGTGTGGCGCGCTTGAGAAAGCCGGTGTAGAGCACCGCATAACCCAGCAGCGAGGCCAGCGTCAGCCAGGCGGCCAGTTCGTTGGTAAAGGTCAGCAGCAAGGCCATGCCGGCCACGGCCAGCAGCAGGGCAAAGCCCAGGGCCGCCGTCGGTGACACCCGCCCGGCGGTGACCGGGCGCTTGAGGGTGCGCGCCATGATCGAGTCGATACGCCGATCCACCACATGGTTGACCGCCGCAGCGGCGCCGGCACACAGGCCGATGCCCAGATTGCCGAAGATCAGCACCTGCCAGGGCACCCCGGCACGGGTGGCGAGGAACATGCCGACCAGGGAGGTGATCAGCATCAGCACCACCACCCGTGGCTTGGTCAGTTCCAGATAGTCCCGCCAGCTGGCGTGGGCCTGGTGTTCGCGCAGTAGAGTAGCCATAGGGTCTCTCCTTGATTGTTCTTGTTATTTGCCCAACGCGGCCAGTTCGGGCGCGGCATAGCGCTCGGACTGCCGCAGGGACAGGCGCAGCTGATAGTTGATCAGGACCAGACACAGCAACAGCAGGGCGCCGCCCAGGTTGTGCGCCACCGCCACCAGCAGCGGCAGATGGAAGATCACGTTACTGATGCCCAGGGCGACCTGCAGGGTCAGAGCCATTAGCAGCAGCCCGGCCAGATGTGGCAGCCCGCTGGCTTTCAGGCGCCAGGCCAGCAACAGCAGGACCAGGCTGACCAGCAGGGCGCCGATGCGGTGGCTCATATGGATGGCGGTGCGGGCATCGCTGTCCAGTTGCCCGCCCAGGTAGTTGGGGCCGATCTGCTGGGTCAGGTGGAAACCGTTGGCGAAGTCCATGGCCGGCCACCACTCGCCATGGCAGGTGGGCAGGTCGACGCAGGCCACCGCCGCATAGTTGCTGCTGACCCAACCGCCCAGGGCGATCTGCCCGATCACCAGCAACAATGCGGCGGCGGCCAGGGCACGCAGGCGCGGGCTGAAATTCAGGGGCGCAAAGCGCCCGGACAGACGCAGGGTCAGCAGGAACAGCAGGCTCAGGGTGGCAAAACCGCCGAGCAGATGGGCGGTGACGATCTGCGGCCAGAGCTTGAGGGTGACGGTCCACATGCCGAAGGCCGCCTGCAGAGTGACCAGGCCGAGCAGGAACAGCGGCAGCTTCAGCGGCTGCCCGTCCTGATCACGGCGGCGCAGGGCCTGCACGGCCAGCCCGAGGATGACCAGACCCAGGGTGCCGGCAAAGTAACGGTGGATCATCTCGTACCAGCCCTTGGCCACTTCCACTGGTGCCTCGGGGAAGCGCGCCTCGGCGATGGCCTGCTTGTGCTCGCTCATGGGCACGCCGATAAAACCATAGCAGCCGGGCCAGTCCGGGCAGCCGAGGCCGGCGTGGGTCAGCCGGGTATAGGCGCCAAGGACCACCACCACCACCGCCAGCAAGGTGGCAAACAGGGCAAAACGGTATCCGGGTTTGCGCATAACAGCTCCTTCGTCTGGTCAGGCTCAACCGATTTGCGAGATTTTCAGCAGGAAGCGCAGGTCATCGAGGATGCCCTTGGGCTGGCTGTTCACGTCATAACGGAGCACCAGATTGCCCAGGGGGTCGACCAGCCACAGTTGCGGCTCGCCGCTCTGACCAGCCAGCTGGCTGTAGGCCCGGGTGTCCAGTTGCAGACGCGCCAGCTGTGGGTACTCACGGCGCAGTTTGGCGTCGTACTCGGCGTCCAGCGGGGTGGCCGTGGCCAGGCCATGGCTGGCGCGGCTGACTTCGCGATTGAGGCCGATATGGATCTGTCGGGCGAGAAACACCAGCTCCTGGCAGTCGCGCTCGCAGGCGCCAGGTGCGGTCACCAGCAGCTGCCAGCGTTCTGTGTTGGCGCCACGGATACCCAGATCCTGCAGGGTCTGCCCGGTGCCGAGTAGCTCGCCGTGGTAGCTGCGGGTTTCCGGTACCCAGAAGCGCCACTGGTACATGGCGCTGGCCAGCAGCATGGGGGCGATCACCACCGCGAGGATCATGATCAGTTGCAGACGCCCGCGGCGGCGCTGGTCGAGCGGAATTTCAGACTGAGTGATGGCTGGGTTCATGGCGAGTCTCCCGCGCATTGTGTAAACCGAAATAGATAAACAGGATCAGCAGTACCAGGGCCATGGCGAACCATTGCACGGCGTATCCCAGGTGTTTGTCCGGACTCATGGCCACCACCGGCCAGTCCAGGCGCAGCGAAGCCGGGCCGGGCTCCAGGCGCAACTCATAGGGCAGGCCGCCGCGTCCCAGCTCCTGCCAGAGTTCGCCGATCTGCACCTCGGTGATCAACCGTGGCCAGCCCTTGTCGGTGCTGCCACCGGCCAGCTGAAAGGCTTCGCCCAGGGGCCTGTAGACCCAGGCGGTGAGCTGCAGGGGGGTATCGGGGGTGCTGAATTGCGGTGCCTGGCGCCGATCAGGCCAGGCCAGCCAGCCGCGATTGAGCAGCACCCAGAGGCCGCTGGGCTGGTCATAGAAGGGCTGCAGCAACTCCACGCCGACCTGGCCGTCACGCAGGCGGTTATCCAGCAGCAGGCTGTGACGTGGTTCGAAATAGCCCTGCAGGCGGACCCGCCGATAAGCGGGCTCTGCCTGCTGTTCCAGTGTGTCGAGGCTGATGGGGCTTGCCTGCTGGCGGGCCTGATGGGCGTCGAGCAGTTGGCGCTTTTCTTCGGCGCGGCTCAGTTGCCACAAGCCCAGGCTGACCAGGCCAGGCAACAGCGCCAGCACCAGAATGCTGGGCAGCAGGCCGGGACGAAAGGCCTTCATGGCCATTCCCTCTGCACGTGGCTGGCTATACTGCAAAAAGCCCCCATTTCCTTCCCCCGGAGTCACGCATGCTGAAAATCGCGATCGTCCTGATGTTGCTGGCTACTGTGGTCAGCCTCTTTAGCGGGCTGTTCTTTCTGGTCAAGGACGATGGCCATGGCAACCGCGTGGTCAATGCCCTGACCGTCCGAGTCGTGCTGACCGCCATCACCGTCGGCCTGATTGCCTGGGGCTTCTATTCAGGCCAACTGGTGTCCCACGTCACCTGGTAGCGACCAACCTCAAAGCACATAGACAAAGACAAACAGGCCGATCCACACCACGTCGACGAAGTGCCAGTACCAGGCGGCGGCCTCGAAGCCGAAGTGCTGCTCACCGGTAAAGTGGCCGCGCATCACCCTGATCAGCATCACCGTGAGGATGATCGCGCCCATGGTCACGTGGGCACCGTGAAAGCCGGTGAGCATAAAGAAGGTGGCGCCGTAGATGCCCGAACCTAGGGTCAGGCCCAGTTCGGTATAGGCGTGGATATATTCCTCGATCTGCAGCACCAGAAAGGCCGCCCCCAGTAGCACGGTCAGGGCCAGCCACAGGGTCAGCGGCTTGCGCTGGTTCTTGCGCAGGGCGTGGTGAGCAAAGGTCAGGGTAAAGCTGGAGGATACCAGCAGGATGGTATTGATCAGCGGCAGGCCCCAGGCGCCGATCACCCCGCTGGGTGCGGGATAGAGCTTGGGATCCGGGGTGTTGAGCAACGGCCAGGTGTATTCGAAACCTTCCCAGAGCATATTGCTGATGCCCTTGTCGCCTTCCCCGCCGAGCCAGGGTCCGGCCCAGGTGCGCACATAGAACAGCACGCCGAAGAAGGCGGCGAAGAACATCACCTCGGAGAAGATAAACCAGCTCATGCCCCAGCGGAACGAACGGTCCATCTGCGCGCTGTACAGGCCGCTGCGGCTTTCCTTGATCACATTGCCGAACCAGCCGAACAGCATATAGGCCAGAAACAGGCCGCCGATAAAGAAGATCAGCGGGCCGTTGGAGCCTTCGCGGTTGGCCGAGAGGTCGTTGAACCAGGTGCCGACCCCATACACCGAGATCAGTAGACCGAGGGTGGCAATGATCGGCCACTTGCTTTGTGCGGGTACGTAATAGTGCTCATGACTCGACATTTCTTGTTCTCCTTATGGAGTCGCTTGGGCAACCGGCGGTTTGCTCGCCGTGATGTCAAACAGGGTGTAGCCCAGAGTCAGGTGGTGCACATCCGCCGGTAAATCGCGATCGACGATAAAGCGCACCGGCATTTCGATGCGCTCGCCCGGCTGCAACACCTGCTGGGTAAAGCAGAAGCACTCGGTCTTGTGAAAGAAGGCGGCGGCCCGTGCCGGCGATACGCTGGGAATGGCCTGGGCGGTCATGGGCTGATCCGTGGGGTTATGGGCGACAAACAGCATGTCGCGAGGCTCCCCGGGATGAACGTTCAGCTCGTCGGCCATGGGGCCGAAACTCCAGACCATGCCCGCGGCATTAGTGGCGAGAAACTGCACGCGCACCTGGCGCGATTCATCCACCGTCTGCGTACCCTGGTAGGCGCCAGCCGTCTTGCCATTGATGCCGAACACCTGGCACATCGCCTCGTAGAAGGGTGGCAGGACGAAGACGCCGAAGCAGAACATCGCCACTACCACCAGCAACAGGCGGCCGACCAGGGTGCGGGTACTGATTCCCTCGCTCACGGGCCTGCTCCTACTTCACATCCGGCGGGGTGCTGAAGGTGTGGTAGGGCGCCGGTGACGGTACCGTCCACTCCAGGCCTTCGGCACCATCCCAGGGCTTGGCCCCGGCCGGCTTGCCGCCGCGAATGCACTTGATGACGATAAACAGGAACAGCAGCTGGGTGACCCCGAACATAAAGGCACCGATGCTCGACACCATATTGAAGTTGGCGAACATCATGTTGTAGTCGGGGATGCGCCGCGGCATGCCGGCCAGGCCGACGAAGTGCATGGGGAAGAACGCCAGGTTCATGCCGATGAAACTCATCCAGAAGTGCAGCTTGGCCAGGGTTTCGTCGTACATGTAGCCGGTCCACTTCGGCAGCCAGTAGTAGGCCGAGGCGAAGATGCCGAAGATCGCACCCGGCACCAGCACGTAGTGGAAGTGCGCGACCACGAAGTAGGTGTCGTGGTACTGGAAGTCCGCCGGGGCGATGGCCAGCATCAACCCGGAGAAGCCGCCAATGGTGAACAGAATGACGAAGGCCACCGAGAACAGCATCGGCGCCTCGAAGGTCATCGAACCGCGCCACATGGTGCTGGCCCAGTTGAACACCTTCACCCCGGTGGGCACGGCGATCAGCATGGTGGCGTACATGAAGAACAGCTCGCCAGTCAGCGGGATGCCCACGGTGAACATGTGGTGGGCCCAGACGATAAAGGACAGAAAGGCGATGGACGCCGTGGCGTAGACCATCGAGGTGTAGCCGAACAGCGGCTTGCGCGCGAAGGCCGGGATGATCGAGCTGACCGCACCGAAGGCCGGCAGGATCATGATGTACACCTCGGGGTGACCGAAGAACCAGAACACATGCTGGAACAGCACCGGGTCACCGCCACCGGCGGCACTGAAGAAGCTGGTGCCGAAGTGGATGTCCATCAGCATCATGGTCACGCAGCCGGCCAGTACCGGCATCACCGCGATCAGCAGGAAGGCGGTGATCAGCCAGGTCCAGACAAACAGCGGCATCTTCATCAGGGTCATGCCGGGGGCGCGCAGGTTGAGAATGGTGGCAACCACGTTGATCGCCCCCATGATCGAACTGATGCCCATCAGGTGCACGGCGAAGATAAAGAAGGTCACCGATTCCGGCGCATAGGTGGTCGACAGCGGCGCGTAGAAGGTCCAGCCGAAGTTCGGCCCGCCGCCCTCCATGAACAGGGTACTGACCAGCAGGCCGAAGGCCGCCGGCAGCAGCCAGAAGCTGAAGTTGTTCATCCGTGGCAGGGCCATGTCCGGCGCGCCGATCATCAGCGGGATCATCCAGTTGGCCAGGCCGACGAACGCCGGCATCACCGCACCGAAGACCATGATCAGGCCGTGCATGGTGGTCATCTGGTTGAAGAACTCCGGCTGCACGATCTGCAGACCCGGCTGGAACAGTTCGGCGCGGATCACCATGGCCATGGACCCGCCGAGCAGGAACATGGCAAAGCTGAACCACAGGTACATGCTGCCGATATCTTTATGGTTGGTGGTCAGCACCCAGCGCATCAGGCCCTTGGCCGGGCCGTGGTGATGGTCATGCCCGGCATGACCGTGGTCGATCACTGCACTCATGTCCTTACTCCTGAGCCTTTTGGAAGGCAACGATGTCCTGCGGGGTGACCATGTCACCGACCTTGTTACCCCAGGCATTGCGTTCATAGGTGATGATGGCGGCCAGGTCGACCGGTGACAGTTGCTTGCCGAAGGCGGCCATGGAGGTGCCCGGCTTGCCGTTGATCACGATGTCGATATGTCCCTCGGCTGGGCCCATGGCGATGGCCGAGCCCTTGAGTGCCGGGAACATCGGCGGCAGGCCTTCGCCACCCACCTGGTGGCAGGCGGCGCAGGCGGTGGCATAGGCCTTCTCGCCGCGCTCCATCAGCTCGTCCATGGACCATTGTTTGCTGGTCAGCTCGCGCTCGGCGGCAGCGACCTGCTTGCGCTCGGCCAGCCAGGCGGCGTAGTCCTCCTTGGACTTGGCCTCGACCACCACGGGCATAAAGCCGTGATCCTTGCCGCACAGTTCGGTGCACTGGCCGCGGTAGATGCCAGGCTCCTCGATACGGGTCCAGGATTCGTTGATAAAGCCGGGGATGGCGTCCTTCTTCACTGCCAGAGCCGGCACCCACCAGGAGTGGATCACATCGGCGGCGGTGATCAGAAAGCGCACCTTGGTGCCCACCGGCACCACCAGCGGCTCGTCCACTTCCAGCAGGTAGTGCTCACCCTTGGCTGCGCGGTTGTCGATCTGCGCCTTGGGCGTGGACATGTTGCTGAAGAATTCGACGTCTTCGCCCAGGTACTTGTAGTGCCATTTCCACTGGTAGCCGGTGATCTGGATATCCAGCTCGGACTCGCTGGTGTCGTAGATCTCGATCAGCACCTTGGTGGCGGGAATGGCCATGACGATAAGGATGGCCAGGGGCACCACGGTCCAGAGAATTTCCACCGTGGTGCTTTCGTGAAAGTGGGCGGGTTTCTGGCCGGTGGAGCGGCGATGGATCAGCATCGACCAGAACATCACGCCAAATACGATCACGCCGATCACGACGCAGATCCAGAAAATGGTCATGTGCAGGTCGAAGACTGAGCGGCTGACTTCGGTGACGCCGGGCGCCATGTTGACCGTCCAGCCGGCATAGGCCGGGCTGAATGCCAACGACAGCAGAAGGCCCACCCAGGCTCGTGGATGTTGCGTCATTGCGGGTTCCCCTTAATTTTTCTTGTTATCCCGCCGGGAAGGCCCGTGGCTGCAACTGCACCGACTGCAAGGCTGAAACGCTGGTGCGGCTGATCCGTGCCGAAGGTTCCCCGGTGTTATCAGGTACTGCCTTTCGAGTTCGAGTATAGACAGGGGCTGGCAACTGGCAACGCGAAAAGCAAAATGACGTCAAGGCGCCGCCGCTGGTCGGGGAGATCAGGCGCGCTGCGGTCTACAGCCGGCGAAGTGGGTGGAGTTATAGCCCAGATGCATAACTATTAAATAATTATGACAATTGGGTCTTAGCGGGAGGCCATAGCCAGCTAAGGTTCTCGCCCATGTCCTTTTCTCAGGAGTTGTCATGAATATTTCCGCTCTGCAGGAACTGATCCTGCGTGCGCGCCAGCACGAAGCTGGCAGCCAGCGTCTGGCGCAACAGCTGCAAACCCAGCTGGAGAGCCTGCATCCGGCCATCCGCCTGCCCCAGGAAGATGGCCTTGGCGTGTTGCAGCGCTTTGTTGCGGCCTATATCGAGCAAGTGCCCGAGGTGCTGGAGGCGGCCAATCAGGTGGCGCGGGAGGCCGGCATTGAGGCGCAGATCAAGCCGGTGTTGAAGGTGGCCGAGCAGTTCTTCCTGCAACCGCCAGCCTTGATGGCCGGGCACGAGGGCCTTGAAGGCTTGCTGGACGAGGCCTACCTGGCCCATCGTCTGGTGGAGGAGGTCAACGACCGCTATATCCGCCATCTGGGCCAGCCATTGATCCCGCTAGACACCACCGTGGCCAACCTGATTGCCCATCAGCTGATCGGCGAACCCTTCGCCAATCAGCTGGATGAAGCGGTGCATCATGCGGTCGATGGCATGCTCGATGAGCAGAGTTTCGCCCAGGCCTCAGTGGCTGCTTACCGCGAGCGCCTGAGCGACCCGCAGACCGAAGCGGCCTGGCGCCGTTGGCCCTGCCTGTCGCAGCGGCTGGGAGTGGAGCTGCAGCTGGACAGCCAGCGCGCCGCAAGCTGAATGCCCGTGCGAGCCGGCCCGGTGGAAAACGCGGCGCGGCTTTCCAGCCTACCCACTGCGCTTCAGTAGGGTGGCAGGTCAGTTATACCGGCAGATAGCGGGCCCGGGGTGTGGCCATGGGCAGCGGGCCCTCGCCGATCAGGCGGAACTCGCCCTTCTCCGCGTCATAGGCCTTGATCTCGCTGGTTTCGATGTCATACACCCAGCCGTGGATAAACAGCTGACCGTTGGCCAGGCGCGCGGCCACCGAGGGGTGGGTGCACAGGTGGTTGAGCTGGGCCACCACATTTTCTTCGGTGAGGATGCCGAGGGTGTCGTCGCTTCTGCAGCCGCAGTTTTCTTCCACCACCCGCAGCGCCACCTCGCTATGGCGCAGCCAGGCCTTGACCGTGGGCATGCGTTCCAGGCTCTGGGGGTTGAGCACCGCCTTCATCGCGCCACAGTCGGAGTGACCGCAGACGATGATGTGCTGCACGCCCAGGGCCATCACCGCGTACTCGATGGCGGTGGAGACACCGCCCATCATCTGCCCGTAGGCCGGCACCACGTTGCCCACGTTGCGGCTGACGAACAGATCACCCGGGGCGCTCTGGGTGATCAGCTCGGGGACGATGCGCGAGTCGGCGCAGGTGATAAACATCGCGCGCGGGTTTTGCGCGGTGGCCAGAGCCTTGAACAGCTCCTCCTGCTGGGGGAAGACCTCGGTGCGAAAGCGCTTGAAGCCTTCGACTATCTTGCCCAGGGCCTCGTCGGCGCTTTCCTGGCCGGTGCGCGCCTGGAGGGGAATGGCGTTGTGTTTGTAGGGCATTGTCACGACCTCATGCTGAAGCGTTGCGCTGGGCGAATTATCAACCTGGCATGCGGACAGCGAACAGCCCCACCAAGTCACATTCACAGCAATGCCAGCTGACCGCCGGGTGGGCAGAAGCGCGAACAGTCCAGCTCGAAGGCTTCCCGTCGATCCAGGCCCAGACGCTTGCTGGCCAGCTTGAAGCGCTGGGCCAGCAGCTCGGCAAACGCCCCCTCGCCGCGAAAGCGCTGGCCGAAACGGCTGTCGTACAGGGCGCCGCCACGGCTCTGGCGGATCAGGCTGAGCACATGCTCGGCGCGCTGCGGGTAATGGGCGTGCAGCCAGTCCTCGAACAGCGGCGCCACCTCACGCGGCAGGCGCAGCAGCATATAGCTGGCGCTTTGTGCCCCGGCCTGCCTGGCTGCCTGGAGCAGGCCCTCCAGCTCCATATCGTTGATCATGGGAATGATCGGTGCGCACAGCACCCCAACGGGAATGCCCTGCTCGCGCAGCACGCGGATCGCCCGCAGACGCGCAGCAGGCGCCGCCGCCCGGGGTTCGAGGATGCGTTTGAGCTCATCATCCAGGCTGGTCAGGCTGATATACACCGCCACCAGACGCTGGCGCGCCAGTTCGCTGAGCAGATCCAGGTCGCGCAGGATCAGCGCACCCTTGGTGACGATGGTCAGCGGATGGCGATGATCGAGCAGTACCTGCAGGCAGCGTCGGGTCAGTTGCTGCTGGCGTTCGATGGGCTGGTAGGGGTCGGTATTGGCCCCCAGATTGATCGGCGCACAGGCATAACCGGGCTTGCCCAGCGCCTGGGCAAGCAGGGCTGGGGCGTTGTGCTTGGCGATCAATTTGGTTTCGAAATCCAGCCCCGGCGACAGGTCCCAGTAGGCATGGCTGGGCCGGGCGTAACAGTAGATGCAGCCATGCTCGCAGCCGCGGTAGGGGTTGAGTGAACGGTCGAACGGCAGATCCGGCGACTGGTTGCGGCTGATAATCGACTTGGCGGTTTCCTGGCGCACCTCGGTGGCACCGCACGGTGGCACTTCCTCCTGCCAGCCGTCATCGCTGGCGATGATGCGGGTTGGGGCGAAGCGGTTGGGCGGATTACTGGCGGTACCGCGGCCGCGGGGCAGCAGGGAGGTGCGCATGGGAGAGTCTCGGCATGATACTGGTTAAATATACAGCATCATGCCGAGATGTCCACAGCGCTGAGCCTCTGGTGCCGGCGACCATGGCTGCGGCCGCATCATGTTTCACACGCAGACGCGGCGGCCTGCTGACGACTGCCTCAGGTTAGGCCCGGTGATGGTGGTGGTAGGGCCAGGAGTGCACCAGTGCCGGATCGACAGTGGCGGGCATGGGGGCGGCCAACTCTTCCAGATGGGCGATCACATCGCCGGGCTTGATCACCAGCAAGTCGGTATCGAGGCTGTCCAGAATCATCTCGGCGGTATTGCCGACTAATGCGCCGGCCAGTCCGCGCCGGCCTACATCACCCACTACGGTGACGGCAGCCCTGAGCGTGTGTGCCACCTGAGGAATCAGCAGCTCGGCGGGGCCCTCTTCAATGTGCAGTTGTGGGTCGTCGATGCCGAACTCTTCCTGGAAGGTTGTGCACTCCTCCCGGTAGAAGGCTGCCAGGCTGTCCTTGAGCTGAAAGACAGGGTCGGCTGCGGCCAGCGTGGGGAAAGGGTGGGCACTCATCAGATGCAAGGTGCCACCCATCAGCCGGGCGATATCGTAACCGTGGCTGACAATGCCGGCCTGGAGCAGGCGGTGCTGGACATCCGTATTGCCTACGTCGATTGCGGCCAGGATGATCCCGCCAGACCAGGGGGCTGCGTTTTTCACGATCAGTACTGGACAGGCGCAGTCGCGCAGCAGTTTCCAGTCATCCGGAGTGAGGATGGTCTTGAGCAGCGGGTTGTCCGGGCGGTGTTGCTTGATCACCAGGCCACAGCTTTCTGCGGCAGCGACCGTGATGGTGGTGTTGGCCGGGCAACCATGCCAGGCGTGCTGAGCCGTGATGCTGAAGCCTTGCTCGGTGAGCTCCGCTTCGAGGGTTTCGAGGAGGGAGGTATGGTTAAGCTGTCTATCGCAAATCAGTAGATGCAGGTGCGAGCGAGTGGCGCTTGCGATCATCCTGGCTTTATCCAGGAGTGGCTCCTGATCTTGATCGGGGTCCACCACGACCAAGGTTTTGCGAATGTTGTGCATGATAGCTCTCCTGCGCAAAAAGTAGCTGCGGCATGGCCAGGGAAGTTCGCTGTTGGCGCCTGTTGCTCCGGGCGGGGAGGGCGCAACATACAGCGAACTCCGTCGATCTCCAGGGCACACTCACCGCGTGCATGTACCCTCCAGCTAAAGCCCCCGACAAACTCATCCGGCTCATATCGAGTGGAGCGAGTCGCCCCCTGGCGTTTGGCAAATGGGCCATGAGAGTGGGTGCGTCTGCATTAGCCGCACCCAGAGCGCATGCAACATCTTTCACTGCATGGTTGAGCTGAACTCACGCCACTGCTTCCATGGCTGGGCCGTGCTCGGGTTTGGCAACCACGCCAAGATGGAGGTGCCCGGCAAACCCAGGGAAGCATGGGTGGCAGATCCCAGCTGCTAATTATGGAAGGTGAGAAGGCCGAGGTCGGGTCACTGGTCGGCTGAGTTAGTCGATTAAAACGTAAGCGGGTGAGCCGATAGCACCGAACGGCTGATAAGGCAGCGCCTAGCCACTGTAACCTGGCCACTCAAGCGCCAGGTGACAGCCAGGAAGCGAGCGCTGTGTGGGCTTGCTGGGGGTTTTATGGCCCGCCATCCCTGGCGGCCACCCTGCGGGCCGTCGCTGCGCAACGTTAAAAATGACTCCCGGTCATTTTTTATGGTCCGCCATCCTTGGTGGCACCTCTGTGGGCCGTCGCTAGGCGACGTTAAAAATAGCTCCCGGCTATTTTTTATGGCCCGCCATCCCTGGCGGCCACCCCTGCGGGGCCGTTGTTGCGCAACATTAAAAATGACTCCCGGTCATTTTTTCAGTTTGGGGTTGGGGAAGAACTGTACGGCCTGTACCTTGGGGTCGGCGGCCTTGGGTTTCAGGCCGCTGACGTTGACCCGTGTGGGGATTTCCTTGGGTACCGAGTTGCCCCGCGCATCCAGGGTGTCGGCATAGCCGCAGGCCACGCATTCGCGGTGCGGCACGCCGTCTTCGTCCCACATCTGGATCTTGTCCTGCTCGCTGCAGGCCGGGCATACCGCACCGGCAATAAAGCGCTTCTTCGGTGCGTTCATCATGCAGCCTCCTGGCTCAGGCCGCTATGGCGCAGCAAGGCGTCGATGCTCGGCTCGCGGCCGCGGAAGTCGACAAACAGCGCCATGGGCTCTTGCGAGCCGCCACGGGCCAGGATGGCTTCGCGGAAGGCGCGGCCGGTGGCCGGGTTGAGCACGCCTTCTTCCTCGAAGCGCGAGAAGGCGTCGGCGCTGAGCACCTCGGCCCATTTGTAGCTGTAGTAACCGGCGGCGTAACCCCCGGCGAAGATATGGGCGAAGCTGTTGGCGAAGCGGTTGTAGGCCGGCGGGCGCATCACCGAGACCTCGTCGCGGATGCTTTCCAGTACGTCGAGTACGCTGCGGCCGTCGCCGTGGCTGGCGTGCAGTTCGAAGTCGAACAGGCTGAACTCGATCTGCCGCACCATCATCAGGCCAGACTGGAAGTTCTTGGCCGCCAGCATCTTGTCCAGCAGGTCCTGGGGCAGCGGCTCGCCGCTCTCATAGTGGCCAGAGATTAGCGCCAGGCCTTCCGGCTCCCAGCACCAGTTCTCCATAAACTGGCTGGGCAGCTCCACCGCATCCCAGGCCACGCCGTTGATGCCCGAGGCGCCGGCATGCTCGACGCGGGTCAGCAGGTGGTGCAGGCCGTGGCCGAATTCGTGGAACAGGGTGGTGACTTCGTCGTGGGTCAGCAGCGCCGGCTTGCCGGGGCTGGCCGGGGTGAAGTTGCACACCAGATTGGCCACCGGGCTGATCAGCGTGCCATCGGCGGCGCGGCGCTTGTCGCGGGCACCGTCCATCCAGGCGCCACCACGCTTGTTGGCACGGGCGTAGAGGTCGAAGAAGAAGCGTCCAACGTGCTTGCCGTTCTCCTCGATCTCGAACAGGCGCACATCCGGGTGCCAGCTGTCGAAGCCGGACAGCTCCCTGATCTGGATGCCATAGAGCTTCTCGACAATGGCGAACAGGCCGCTGAGTACCTTGTCGATCGGGAACCAGGCGCGCACCTCTTCCTGGGACAGGTTGTAGCGGCTCTGGCGCAGCTTCTCGCTGTAGTAGCCGACATCCCAGCTGTGCAGAGCGGATACGCCCTGGGCGGCGGCGAAGGCCTTGAGTTCGGCAAGATCCTGCTCGGCGAAGGGCTTGCTGCGCACCGCCAGGTCACGCAAAAAGTGCAGCACCTGCTCGGTGGACTCGGCCATCTTGCTGGCCAGGGACAGTTCGCTGTAGTGGGCAAAGCCCAGCAGATGGGCCAGTTCCTGGCGCAAATCGAGGATCTCGGCCATGAGCGGGCCGTTGTCGAACTGGCCGGCATTCGGGCCCTGATCGGAGGCGCGGGTGCAGTAGGCGGCATACACCTCTTCGCGCAGGGCGCGGTCGTCGGCGTAGGTCATCACCGCGTAGTAGCTGGGGAATTCCAGGCTGATCAGCCAGCCGTCCAGGCCCTTGGCCTCGGCGGCCTGGCGCATCTGCGCCTTGGCCGAGTCGGTGATGCCGGCCAGCAGCGCTTCGTCGCTGATGTGCTTGGTCCAGGCCTGTGTGGCGTCCAGCAGCTGGTTGGAGAAGCTGCTGGTCAGCTCGGACAACTTCATCTGGATCTCGCCATAGCGCTTCTGCTGCTCGGCCGGCAGGTCGATACCGGACAGGCGGAAGTCGCGCAGGGCGTGCTCCAGGATGGTCTTCTGCGCCACCTCGAAACCGGCGGCAGCAGGGCTGGCGGCCAGGGTCTTGTAGGCCTGGCACAGGGTCTGGTTCTGGCCGATTTCGGTCCAGTATTCCGACAGCTTGGGCAGGCAGGCCTCATAGGCGGCGCGCAGCTCGGCGTTGTTGCATACGGCGTTGAGGTGGCTGACCGGGCTCCAGGCCTGGCCCAGGCGCGCGCCCAGTTCGTCCAGGGCCAGTACCAGGCCATCCCAGCTCGGGTTGGCAGCCTGTTGTTCGAGCAGTTCGGCGATGGCGGCGCGGTTGTCGGCCAGGATCTGGGTGATGGCCGGCTCGACATGCTCCGGCTTGATCAGGCTGTAGGGCGGCAGGTCGAAGGCTTGCAGCAGCGGGTTATGGGCAGTCACGGAAATCACCTGTCACTCGATAAGGTTGCAGCGCTGCGGCGCAGGCTGAAAGAGGCCGGGCGCGAAGAAAAGCGCCTGATGACCTGAACATGGGGCCCATCTTAATTACAATCAAGGCAAGACGCAGCCTGGAGGTTTCTATCGTGGCCATTCGAACTTACCAACAATTCACCCCGCTGCTCGGGCCGCGGGCCTTTGTCGATGCCTCGGCGGTGGTGCTGGGCGATGTGGAGATCGGCGCCGACAGCTCGGTGTGGCCGTTGGTGGTGATCCGCGGCGATATGCACAGCATCCGTATCGGCGAGCGCACCAGCATTCAGGACGGCAGCGTGCTGCATATCACCCACGCCGGCCCCTTCAACCCGCGCGGCTACCCGCTGAATATCGGCGACGATGTGACCATCGGCCATAACGTCACCCTGCACGGCTGCGAGATCGGCAACCGGGTGCTGATCGGCATGGGCAGCATCATCATGGATGGCGTGGTGATCGAAGACGAGGTGATGCTTGGCGCCGGCAGCCTGGTGACCCCGGGCAGCCAGCTGAAAGGCGGCTACCTCTACGTCGGCAGCCCGGCCAGGCAGGCCCGTGAGCTGACCGAGAAGGAGCGCAGCTACTTCCGCTACAGCGCCGACAACTATGTGCGCCTGAAGGATCAGCACCTGATGGAGGGCTATGCCGGGTGATGCAGCAGTATCAGCATATCCTCTTCGACCTCGACGGCACCCTGACCGACCCGCGCGAGGGCATCACCCGTTCGGTGCAGTTCGCCCTGGCCCGGCTGGGCATCGAGGAGCCGGACCTGACGGCCCTGGAGCACTTTATCGGCCCGCCCTTGCTGCAGTGCTTTATGCACAGCTACGACTTCGACGAAGCCACCGCCTGGCAGGCGGTGCAGCATTACCGCGAGCGTTTTGCCGAGGTGGGCTTGTACGAGAACCGTCTGTTCGACGGGGTGCCCGAGCTGCTGCAACTGCTCGGCGAGCAGGGGCGCGGCCTGTATATCGCCACCAGCAAGCCGCGGGTATTTGCCGAGAAAATCGCCGAACACTTCGGTTTTGCCGGGCACTTCCGGCTGATCTACGGCAGCGAGCTGGATGGTACCCGCACCGACAAGGTGGAGCTGCTGGCTCATCTGCTGGAGCAGGAGCGCCTGCCCCGCGCCGCCACGCTGATGATCGGCGACCGCAAGCATGACCTGATCGGCGCCCGGCGCAATGGCCTGGATGCGGCAGCGGTGGGCTATGGCTTCGGCAGTGCCGAGGAGTTGCAGGCCGAAGCGCCGACCTATCACTTCCACACCCTGGGGCAGCTGCGTCAGGCCTTTCAGGGTTAACAACTGTGTTGTGATCGGGGCCTGCTAGGGCTGCAGGGCCTGCAGGCGTTGCTGGCGCTCTTGAGCATCGAGCCGGCCCAGTTCGGCAACCGCCTGGTAGAAGCGCGGCCAGTCGCGCTGCACCTGCTCGAACAGCTGGGCAAAGGCGGGGATCCACTGGTCATACAGGCCGAAGGGCAGCAGCCGGGCGTTGTTCAGTGGTGCGGCCATCCAGCCGTCATAGCGGCCCATGCCGTTCCACTGCTGCTCGCGCAGCGCGGCGTAGTCGCGGCGCAGGCGCGCAAATTCGGCCTGCTTGGCCTGGCGCATGGCGGTTTCGGGCAGGTCGCTGGCATACAGCTGCTGCAGGCGTTCACGGCTGGCCAGGACCAGGGCGATAAACTGCTCGCGCTGCTGTTCACCTTCGGGGTCCAGGGCCGTCAGGTTGCGGGCAGCGCGCCATTGGCGCAGGCCCTCGCGTTCGACAAAGCTGGAGAAGGATTCATTGAAGGCGGTGTCATCGGCCACATAAAGCTGCTGGTGGGCCAGCTCATGGAAGATCACCGCCACCAGGCGCTCATCGCTCCAGCGCAGCATGGTGTTGAGGATGGGGTCAGCGAACCAGCCCAGGGTGGAATAGGCCTCGACCCCGCCGATATGGGTGTCCAGGCCCTGCGCAGCCAGCAGCGCCGCGGCGCCACGGGCACGACCCTGATCGTAATAACCGCGGTAGGCCACGCAGCCGGCGATGGGGAAGCAGTGCAGCCTGGGCTGCAGGGAAAACTCCTCGGTGGCGAACAGGTTCCACACCACGAAGGGCCGCCGGATATCGGCATACAGGCGATAGCTGCGGTTATCCGGCAGACCCAGCTCGGCGCTGGCAAAGGCCCGCGCCTGCAGGGCCAGATCCAGGCGCTGCTGCAGTTCGGGGGCGGTCTGGGGATCGCCGAGCAATTGCTCGATGGGCTGGCGGGCCTTGAGCAGCTGCAGCTGACCGGTGGCCAGATGGCTGTAATAGTCCAGGGTGCTGCAACCGCTCAGGCTTAGCAGGGTCAGAAGCAGCAGAGGGCGCAGTGAGCTTTTCATGGCCGCCACGCTACCTGATTGCCCGGGCTGCCTCCAGGCTCAAATGGGCGTAGGCTTTGGACATGGGCACGTGAGGACACCGACATGCGTTATATGACCGTACTACTGACGCTGATGCTGCTGGGGGCCTGTGCAGCGCCCGTGCCGCCCCGCGATCCGGGCCAGGCCTGGGTCGAACTCTATAGCAGCGCCGGCACCCTGCTGATGGCGGATCGGCTGAACGGCGAACGGCTGAATGACGGGCGCTACTTTCAGGTGCCTGGCGGCGCCCATGAACTGCTGGTGCGCTTTCAGTATGAAGTGAACCGTGGCGGTTTTGGTGTCGACACCGAGCCGCGGCAGATCACCTGCCAGATCCGCCTGCGCCATGACAATTTTGTCGCCGGCCAGCGCTACCGCATCGAAGCCCGGCCCCTGGCCATGAAGGCCCAGGCCTGGCTGTATGACGAGCAGCGTAACGTGCTGGCGCGGGGGCGGGTGATGCGCTGCGGCACCTTCTAGGGTGCTGCTGGTGCACATGGCGCACCCTACGGACGAGCCTTAGCTGTTGCTCAGGCGAAAGCCGATCTTCAGGGTGACCTGATAGTGACCGACCTTGCCATCGACGATATGACCGCGGGTTTCCACCACCTCGAACCAGTCCATATTGCGCACCGACTTGGCACATTCGGCCAGGGCGTTTTCGATGGCGTTCTCGATGCTGGTCTTGGACGAGCCGACGATTTCGATTTTCTTGTAGGTGTGATGATCGGACATGACAGTGCTCCTTGGCGGTTGTCTCTTCACGCTAGACGAGAAATGCCAGGCGTGTGGCGCGACCTGCTGCCTGAAGCGGAAGGCTGGCTCCTACAAGCGCATCACTGCACGCTGCACAGCTCATGCTGGAGCCACTGCGCCAGTCGCTCGGCCCTGGGGTCGCGGCTGCGCAGCGGGCGCCACAGGCACAGGCGGGCCTGGGTGGGGATAAAGCCCCAGGGCGCCACCAGCCGGCCGGCCGCCAGGTCGTCGGCCACCAGCTGTTGCGGGGCGATGGCCACGCCCAGGCCCGCAGCGGCGGCTTCCAGCAGGTAGTAGAGGTGCTCGAAGCCCTGACCCAGGCGCAGCACCCGGCTGTCCAGGCCCTGGCCGGCGGCCCAGCTGGGCCAGGCCTGGGGTCTGGAGCTGGTATGCAGCAGGGCCTCGCCGAGCAGGCCGCTGGCTGGGGCCTCCCGCAGGCGCCCATAGCCCTGATAGCGCGGGCTCAATACCGGGCCGATGCGTTCCTCGGCCAGCTCGATCACCTGCATGTCCGCCGGCCAGGGCGGTTCGGCAAAACACAGGGTGGCGTCCACGTCGGCGCGGCGCGGGTCCAGATCGCCTTCGCTGGCCGACAGTTGCAGGCGCAGTTCCGGCAGGTCGCGCTGCAGCCGGTCCAGGCGCGGGATAAACCAGCGCGCCAGCAGGCTGCCGGGGCAGGCCAGGACGAAAGGCGCCTCGGCCTGGCCGCGCTGCAGCTCGGCCCAGACGCTGCGCAGGCGATTGAAGGCCTCGCTGCTGGCATCCTGCAGACGGCTGCCTGAATCTGTGAGTTTAAGGCCGCGACCGTCCTTGACGAACAGGGCGCTGCCCAGCTGTTCTTCCAGGCTCTTGAGCTGCCGGCTGACCGCGCCATGGGTCACATGCAGTTCCTTGGCTGCCAGGCTGACGCTGCCCAGGCGGGCTGTGGCCTCGAAGGCACGCAGGGCGTTAAGGGGCGGAAGGTCCTGACTCATCTGTGAGATTTCCTGACAGGTTGCAGCGATCTTATCGCTTTTACCCAAAGGCCCATAGCCTTATCCTGTGGCCATTGCCGTAGGTGCGGGCTTGCCCGCGCTCACGACCCTTAGTTTCCCAGTGGAGAACGCCATGACTTCCTTCCGCGCTGGTCCCGACGCCAACGGCCTGTTCGGCTCGTTCGGCGGCCAATATGTTGCCGAAACCCTGATGCCGCTGATTCACGACCTGGCCGAGGAATACGAGAAGGCCAAGCTCGATCCCGAATTCCAGAAGGAGCTGGCCTACTTCCAGCGTGACTTCGTCGGCCGTCCCAGCCCGCTGTATTTTGCCGAGCGCCTGACCGAGCATTGCGGTGGCGCCAAGATCTATTTCAAGCGCGAAGAGCTCAATCACACCGGCGCGCACAAGATCAACAACTGCATCGGCCAGGCCCTGCTGGCCAAGCGCATGGGCAAGAAGCGCATCATCGCCGAGACCGGCGCCGGCATGCATGGCGTGGCCACCGCTACCGTTGCGGCGCGCTTCGGCATGGAATGCGTGATCTTTATGGGCACCACCGATATCGATCGCCAGCAGGCCAACGTATTCCGCATGAAGCTCTTGGGCGCCACCGTGATCCCGGTGGTCGCCGGCACCGGCACCCTGAAAGATGCGATGAACGAAGCGCTGCGCGACTGGGTGACCAACGTGCACAACACCTTCTACATGATCGGCACCGTCGCCGGCCCGCACCCTTATCCGGCGATGGTGCGCGACTTCCAGGCGGTGATCGGCAAGGAAACCCGCGAACAGATCCTCGCCCAGGAAGGCCGTCTGCCCGACAGCCTGGTGGCCTGCATCGGTGGCGGCTCCAACGCCATCGGCCTGTTCCACCCCTTCCTTGATGATAAGGATGTGCAGATCGTCGGCGTCGAAGCCGCCGGTTACGGCATCGCCACCGGCAAGCACGCTGCCAGCCTGAATGGCGGCGTACCGGGCGTGCTGCACGGCAACCGCACCTTCCTGCTGCAGAACGACGACGGCCAGATTATCGACGCCCACTCCATCTCGGCGGGTCTGGATTATCCCGGTATCGGCCCGGAACACGCCTGGTTGCACGATATCGGTCGGGTCGAATACACCTCGGTGACCGACGACGAAGCCCTGACCGCCTTCCACACCTGCTGCCGCCTGGAGGGCATTATCCCGGCCCTGGAAAGCTCCCATGCCCTGGCCGAAGCCTTCAAGCGCGCGCCCACGCTGCCCAAGGAGCACCTGATGGTGATCAACCTGTCCGGCCGTGGCGACAAGGATATGCAAACCGTGATGCACCACATGGGCGAACAGGAGAAACACGCATGAGCCGCCTGCAAACCCGTTTTGCCGAGCTGAAGCAGCAGAACCGCGCCGCCCTGGTGACCTTCGTCACTGCCGGCGACCCCAACTACGACGCCTCCCTGGCCATCCTCAAGGGGCTGCCCAAGGCTGGCGCCGACGTGATCGAACTGGGCATGCCCTTCACCGACCCCATGGCCGACGGCCCGGCGATCCAGCTGGCCAATATCCGTGCCCTGGAAGGCCGGCAGGATCTGGCCAAGACCCTGCAGATGGTGCGCGAGTTCCGCCAGGACGAGCAGGCCACGCCGCTGGTGCTGATGGGCTACTTCAACCCGATCCACAAGTACGGGGTGTCGCGCTTTATCGCCGATGCCAAGGAAGCCGGCGTCGATGGCCTGATCGTGGTCGATCTGCCGCCCGAGCATAACGCCGACCTCTGTGACCCGGCCCAGGCTGCGGGTATCGACTTTATCCGCCTGACCACCCCGACCACCGACGACAAGCGCCTGCCCAAGGTGCTCAACGGCAGCTCCGGCTTCGTTTACTACGTCTCGGTCGCCGGCGTGACCGGCGCCGGCAGCGCCACCCTCGAGCATGTGCAGGAAGCGGTCACCCGTTTGCGCCGGCACACCGACCTGCCGCTGTGCATCGGCTTCGGCATCCGCACGCCCGAGCACGCCGCCACCATTGCCCGTCTGGCCGATGGCGTGGTGGTGGGTTCTGCACTGATCGATCAGATCGCCAACGCTGCCAGCAGCGAGCAGGCAGTGGATGGCGTGCTGAGTCTGTGCGCGGCTCTGGCCGAAGGGGTACGCGGCGCCCGCGCCTGACCCCGACCCGCTGCCAGGCCGGCCTTTGGTCGTCTGCTCGCCGCAGCGGGGCAAAGCCTACTAATCTGTGCAGAAGGGCAATGCCTGATCATTGCCCGCGCAGAACCGACCCCGAACACGGGGCAATGGAGTAGGTCCATGGATAATCAGGAAAAACCCAGCCTGTCCCTGGCGGAGCTGAGCCTCGACGATTTGATGCTCGAACCCCTTGAGGATCAGCCCGAAGCCGCCGCCCCAGCCGCCGAACCCAGCCCCCATGCCGCCAAGTTTCAGGTTGATACCCGGGCCAAGGGCAAAGATCGCCGTCAGCTGGAAGACCGACGCAGTTCGGTGCGCTTCGAGGAGCCACGGCGCAGTGGCAAGGACAGGCGCCCGGGCAAGAATCCCTGGGCGCCTGGCGTCGATATCTGAGCCGGCGGCCTACTGTCCCTGCTGACGTCGTTCGGCCAGTTTCTGTTCGCGGTAGCTGATGGCGGCAGCCGGTACCGGAGTTACTCGGCCGGTTTCCAGCCAGCGCTTGAGGCGGTTGGCATCGGCCATATGGGTGTACTTGCCGAAGGCGTCCAGCACGACAAAGGCCACCGGGCGATTGTTCATCCGCGTGTTCATCACCAGGCAGCGGCCGGCCTCGTTGGTAAAGCCGGTCTTGCTCAGCTGAATGCTCCAGTTGGCCTTGCGCACCAGGGCATTGGTGTTGCGAAAGCCCAGGCTGTAGTTGGGTTTGCGAAAGCGCTGCACCTGCTCGGACTGGCTACTGAACTGCTCGATCAGCGGGTACTGCCGTGCTGCCTTGAGCAGCAGCACCAGGTCGCGGGCGTTGGAGCGGTTGCCCGCAGACAGCCCGGTGGGTTCGGTAAAGCGGGTATGGCGCATGCCCAGAGCCTTGGCCTTGGCGTTCATCGCGCGGATAAAGGCGCCATAGCCCCCTGGGTGATGTTCGGCCAGGCTATTGGCAGCACGGTTTTCCGAGGCCATCAACGCCAACAGCAGCATATCGCGGCGGCTGAGTTCGCTGCCGACGCGCACCCGCGAGAACACCCCGCGCATGTCCGGGTTGCTGGCGATACGGATGGGCAGCTGCTGATCCAGCCGCTGCTTGGCGTCCAGGGTGACCATGGCGGTCATCAGCTTGGTCAGCGAGGCGATGGCCACCACGGTATCGGCGTTGCGCTCGTAGAGCACCTCGCCATTGTTCAGATCCACCAGCAGGGCGCTGCCGGCGGCCAACTCCTGCTTGGCTGGGGGTTTAGTACTGGCATGGCTGTTCGATGCAACGACAACGCAGCTGCAGATCAGCAGCAGGCTTACGATCGAATCACGGATGTTCACGGGGGCCTTCACGGGTTGGTTGGAGGGGGCTGACAGGGCCTGCCTGCAGCCTGCTCAGTATACGTCTGGCCGCTTGGGACTGCCCTTGAATTGTCACTTGCCAGCGCTATAGTGCCTGGCCCCCCTGTTGTTGCGAGCGCCGTCCATGTCTGCTGCCTTGCCGGATGACCAGCCGCCCCGTTCCGTTGGTCTGTTCGAAGCCTTCTTGTTCTGGCTCAAGCTGGGCCTGATCAGCTTCGGCGGCCCGGCCGGCCAGATCGCCATCATGCACGAGGAACTGGTGGAGAAGCGCCGCTGGCTGTCCGAGCGGCGCTTTCTGCATGCGCTCAACTACTGCATGCTGCTGCCCGGCCCGGAGGCCCAGCAGCTGGCCACCTATATCGGCTGGTTGCTGCATCGCACCTGGGGCGGGGTGATCGCCGGGGTGCTGTTCGTGCTGCCCTCGCTGTTTATCCTGATCGGCCTGAGCTGGGTGTATATCGCCTATGGTGATGTGCCGCTGGTGGCGGGGATCTTCTACGGGATCAAGCCGGCGGTTACCGCCATCGTGGCCCAGGCGGCCTGGCGCATCGGCTCGCGGGCGCTGAAAAACAACTGGCTGTGGGGCCTGGCGGCGGCGGCCTTTGTCGCCATCTTTGCCTTCAACCTGCCTTTTCCATTGATCGTACTGGGCGCCGCTCTGCTGGGTTATCTCGGTGGGCGCTGGTTGCCGCAGCAGTTCAGCCTGGGCGGCGGGCATGGCGCGGCAGGCAAGTCCTATGGCCCGGCGCTGCTCGACGACGATACGCCGCCCGCCGCCCACACCCGCTTTCGTGCGTCGCGCCTGGCCCTGCTGCTGGCGGTGGGGGCGCTGTTGTGGCTGTTGCCCATGGCGCTGCTGACCGGCCTGTATGGCTGGGATGGGCAGCTGACGCAGATGGCCTGGTTCTTTACCAAGGCGGCGCTGCTGACCTTCGGTGGCGCCTATGCGGTGCTGCCCTATGTCTACCAGGGCGCCATCGGCCACTATGGCTGGCTAAGCCCGAGCCAGATGATCGACGGCCTGGCCCTGGGCGAAAGCACCCCGGGGCCGCTGATCATGGTGGTCGCCTTTGTCGCCTTTGTCGGCGCCTATCTGCAGCCGGTGTTCGGCGCCGAGGCGGCCTTTGCCAGCGGGGTGCTGGCGGCCTGCCTGGTTACCTGGTTCACCTTTCTGCCGTCCTTCCTGTTTATTCTCGCGGGCGGGCCGCTGGTGGAGTCGACCCATGGCGAGCTGAAGTTCACCGCGCCGCTGACCGGGATCACCGCCGCGGTGGTGGGGGTGATCCTCAACCTGGCGCTGTTCTTTGCTTACCACGTGCTCTGGCCCCAGGGCTTTGCCGGCAGCTTCGACTGGCCGGCGGCCTTGATCGCCCTGGCGGCGGCCATTGCCCTGTTCGTGTTCAAGCGCGGGGTGATCGAGGTGCTGGGGGCCTGCGCCCTGGCGGGACTGGGGTGGCAGCTGCTGCAGTAGGCGATGGTCGTTTTATGCGGGATGTGGTGGGCAACGCTGCGCGGTTGCCCACCCTACGGACTGCGCCCAGAGGCTAGGGTGGATGGCGCTTTTTACATCCACCACAGGCCATGGCAGAGCAGGTTGCAGCGGCCTTGGCGGGCAGGGTGGAAACGCTGGGGTTATTCATTACCGCGCTGGCGGATGGGTAAAGCGTCATCCGCCCTACAGGCTGTTCGCGTAGTGCAGCCAACCGATGCGCTGCCATAGCCAGGCGATAGCCTAACTCGCCAGCCGCACCTGATTGCGGCCGCTGTGCTTGGCCAGGTAGAGGGCACGGTCGGCCTGCTCCATCAGCGCGTCCGGGCTTTGCCCCTGAGCGCAGGCGATGCCGGCGCTGAGGCTGACGCTGAACTCGCTGTGTTCGCCGGCAAAGCGGATGGCCGAAAACTGCTGGCGGATCTCATCAATGATGCGCAGGGCCTGCTCGCCACTGCAGTCCGGCAGCACCGCCATAAATTCCTCGCCGCCATAGCGGCCCAGGCTGTCGATACGGCGCAGGCGCTGGCGCAGCAGGTTGGCCAGGGCGCGGATGACGTTGTCGCCAATGGCGTGGCCATGGCTGTCGTTGACCTGCTTGAAGTGATCGATATCCAGCATCACCACGCTGGCCGGCTTGCCATTGCGCTGGGCGCGTTCCTGTTCGATGACCACCTGCTCCTTGATGTCGGCGTGCTTGAGCAGCCCGGTCAGGCTGTCACGTGCAAGGGCAGTGCTGAGCAGGCGGGCGCGCTGGGCACGGGCGAACACCGTGGCGATCAGGCTGTTGTCGGAAATCGGCTTGGTAACGAAGTCGTCACCGGCCTTGATCAGGGCGCTCATCTGCCGGGCGATATCGGTTTCCGCCGACAGGTAGATGATCGGCACGCGCAGCCAGTCGTCATTGAAGCGCACCATCTGCGCCAGCTCGGGGCCGGAGCAGTCGGGCATATTGACGTCCAGCAGCAGCACTTCCGGGTTGAAGCGGCCCATGGCCTCGAACAGCTGCTGCGGATCGTTGACCACCTCCACTAGCATATCGGCGCCGCGCAGCACCAGGCTGTAGCGACTTGACAGATCACGGTCGTCGTCGACGATCAGCACCCGGTAGGGCTCACCATTCTGCTGGGCAAAGCAGCGCTCCAGGCGGCTTTCCAGCTTGGCCACGTCCACCGGCTTGCTGAAAAAGCCCATGGCCCCGATACGGGCGGCCTGCAGCTGAGTATGAAAGTCGTTCTGGGTGGTGATCACCAGCAGCGGCAGCGGCTCTTCCAGGCGCTTCTGCAGGGCTTCGGCGTAGTCCAGGCCAGTCTGCTGACTGTTGCCCAGGTTGACGTCGACGATCAGGGCGTCGGGCAACTGTTCGGCCAGCGCGGTATCCAGTTCGGCGGTGGTGAGAAAGTGGCGGGCCTGGTAGCCGAAGGTGTTGAGGGTCAGGCGAATGGTTTCGCCGACCTTGGCCTGGTCTTCGAGGATATAGATACGGTAGGCGCTTTCACTGCGCGGCGCCTTGCTCAGCCCGCTGCTGGTCGGTGCCACCGGGTTGGCTGTGGCCGGCTGCTCATGGCTACTGGCGAGTTGCTGCAGTTCCTGGACAAAGGCCTGCAGGCCCTGTTGCTGCAGCTGCAGGCTGCTCAGCCATTGCTGGGTCTGCAGTTCCAGCTCGCGGGCGCGCTGGCCCAGCTCGGCAAACCCGAAGGTGCCGGCGCTGCCGGCCAGCTTGTGCAGTTGCTCGCGCAGCTCACCGAGGTGTTGCAGTTGTTCGCTGGGATCGGCGGCTAGTTGCAGTTGCGCGGCCTTGTCTGCCAGTTGGGGCAGCTCCTCACGCAGGCGCTGGGCAAACTGTTCGCCCAGCAGTTGCAGGTGTTGCTGAAGATCCGCCAGCTGCTGTTGCCGTTTATCCATGGGCTTGGCTCCAGATGGCGCGGATCTGCGTGGCCAGTTGCATGGGGTCGAAGGGCTTGATGATCACGTCGCGGGCGCCGAGGCTGCGGTAGTGCTCGATCTCGCTGGGTTGCACCTTGGCGGTCATAAAGGCCACTGGGATCTGTCCGATATCCACCAGCTGGCGCAGTTTTTCGAGGGTTTG
The DNA here is from genome assembly GCF_009763245.1 of Pseudomonas xionganensis. Lineage (GTDB taxonomy): Bacteria > Pseudomonadota > Gammaproteobacteria > Pseudomonadales > Pseudomonadaceae > Aquipseudomonas > Aquipseudomonas xionganensis. The sequence continues at coordinate 599,848 of NZ_WKJZ01000001.1, forward strand.
CGGCCCGTCCATGCCCGGCATCATCACATCCAGCAGGATAAAGTCGGGGGCAAATCCCTGTACCTGATCCAGGGCATCCTGGCCGCAGCAGCAGCTGAGCACCTGAAAGCCGCCCACGGCCTCCAGGGCGACCCGTGCCACGGCCTGGATCGAGGGGTCGTCCTCCACATGCAGGATGCGCTTGAGTTCAGGCATGGTAGGTCTCCTTGGCAGGCAGTAGGCGGGCCAGAATATCGAGGAAGTGCTGGGTATCGGTGCGCGACTTGGCCAGAGCCGCCTGCACAAGTTGCAGTTGATCGCTGGACAGTTCCGAGGAAGACAGTACCACTACCGGCAACCCCGGATATAGCTGGTGGATATCAGCAAGCAGTTCCAGGCCATCGCCATCGGGCAGGCCAAGGTCCAGCAGAACCAAGTCTAGATCACCTCTGACCAGATGTTCGCGTGCTTCGGCCAGGCTGTTGGCGGGGATGAAATCGGCCAGTTCGCGGCCCTGTTCGGCAATCACTCTACGCAGGTCGGTGTCATCTTCTACGTGCAGGACGCGTGGTTTGGCCTCCAGACCACGGAGTGCCTGGTGCAAGCCGCTCAGCAGGCGCTTGGGGTCAATGGGTTTATCCAGCCAGTCAACGATATGCAGGCTACCTTGCAGGCTGAGTTGTTTCTGCCCTTGCCCCTTGCTGGCCGAGATGACCAGAACCGGTAGGGCCTGCAGGACGACATCCTGATTGAGTTCCTGGATCAGTTCCATGCCGTGGCCGTCTGGCAACCCCAGATCCAGCGTGATGGCATCAATGGATTCACGTTGCAACACTCGGCGGGCCTGTTTCAGGCTGTGTGCCAGGTGCACGCGGTAACCGGCGCGTTGCAGCAACAGTTGCACCAGGCGGGCGATATCGGGGTCGTCCTCTACCACCAGAATGCCGGGTCGCTGCTGATGTAATGCGGATCTGCCGTCGTCCAGTATCGGGAGCTCGAACCAGAAAGTGCTGCCCTGGCCTTCATGGGAATCAAAGCCGATCTGGCCGCCCATGCGCTCGACCAGTTCCTTGCTGATGGCCAGCCCCAGGCCGGTGCCGCCCTTCTGGCGCTGATCACCGCTCTCGGCCTGGGCGAACTTCTGGAAGATATGGTTCTGGAAGTGCTCAGGAATCCCGCGGCCCTGGTCGCTGACACTGATTCGCACACGGCCGTCGCGCAGGGTACTGTGCAGGCGCACCTGGCCACCGGGCGGGGAAAACTTGATGGCGTTGGAGATAAAGTTGGCCAGTACCTGCTGCAAGCGCAGGGCATCGGCCCGCACCTGCACGTTCAGGCCAGGATCAAGGAGCAATTGGATTTGCTGCTGGGCCGCATAGGCCTGGTTACTTTGCACGCTATCGCGCAGTTGTTGATCCAGTTCAAGGGGCGTCAACTCCAGCGTGAGCTTGCCGGCTGCCAGCTTGTCCATATCCAGCAGGTCATTGATCAGGTGGCTGAGGCGCAGGCTGTTCTGCTGAGCGATTTCCAGCATCGGCCGCATGGTGTCGGGCACCGCGCCGAGAGCGCCGCCGTTGACCAGGCCGAGGGAGCCGGCAATGGAGGTCAGCGGGGTGCGCAACTCGTGACTGACGGTGGAGACGAAATCGTTTTTCAGCCGCTCGATGCGCTTTTGCTCACTCAGGTCCATGGCCGTGCCGCTGACCCGCAGCACCTGACCATCGGGTGCACACTCGACCAGGGCACGCAGTAGCACGGGCAGGCTTTCACCGTTGCACTGCAACAGCCGGCACTCGTAGCTGAGCAGATGCTCAAGCTGGCCCTGCGGGGGTTGCAGGCGGGCCAGCAGGGCGGGCAGATCATCCGGGCAGATAAGCTGCTGCCAGCCTTTCAACGGAGGATTAGGGCCGTCTTCAGGGTAGCCGAGCATGTGCCAGGCGCGGGGGGAGGCGAAAAACTGCTGGCTGGCCATGTCCAGATCCCACCAGCCGTCATGGCCGCCCTGCAGGACCCGATCAAGGCGCTCGGCGCTCAAGCGCAATTCGACTTCGCGCTGACGCAACTGGGCCGTCATATCCAGGGCCAGGCTTTGTGCCTGCTGCTGGCCCAGGGCCAGGCTGCGCACCAGGAAAAACAGCAGCAGGCTGATGGTGCCGCCCAGCAGCAACAGGCTGCTCTGCCCTTGTTGGAAACGGCTGAAAAAGCCGGGCTGGGCGTGGAAGGCGACCGTCCAGGTCTGGCCGAACAGCTGCAGCTGGGCCTGATGGCGTGCCGGTAGCCGTGGGTCGAGCTGCTCGGTGCTGGTAAACAGCAGCTGTGCAGGGTCGGCCGTGGGGCCGGCGAAAATGGCGAAGTCGACCTCAAGCTTGCGCCCGTCGAGGATGCCGGCCATGAGGTCGTTGACCCGGTAGGGGCTGTAGACAAAGCCCTGCAGGGCCTCGAGTCGTTCCATCACCGTATGTGTCGGCCGACCCTTTTGATAGAGCGGAATGTACATCAGCAGACCGGCCTGCACCGGGCCATGGGTCTCCTGCACCAGGGTGACCCTACCGGTCAGGCGGGCCTGGCCGCTGCGCGCGGCCTTGAGCATGGCCGCCTGGCGTACCGGCTCGGAGTACATGTCAAAGCCAAAGGCCGCCAGGTTGCGCCCGCTGAACGGCTCCAGGTAGAGAATGGAGGTATACAGCGGCCGCTCGCCGGCCGGGCGTACAGCGAAGTTGAGAAAGCCCTCTCGGCGCCGTGCTGCTTCGAAGTCCTGCAACTGCTGGGGCGCAATGACCTGGCTGTAGCCGACACCCTGAATGCCCGGGTAGTGGACGGCCAGCTCCAGGCGCGTGACATAGCGGCGCCATTCCTCGCGACTGACCTGTTCACTGGCCTCGAACAGGCCGGCGGTGCCGAGCAGGATCTGCCGCTGGTTATTCATGCGCCGCTCGATGGCATCGAGCACTTCCTCGCCGAGTTGTTGGAAATGCAATTCGGCCGCCGATTGTTGGGACTGGCGCAGGCTGTGCCAGGCATACAGGGTCGCCAGCAGACTGCCCAGCAGTACCAGCACGGGCATCAGCCTTGGGCGCTGCTGCAGAGTCTGTTGTAGCCGCCTCATGGTGCATTGCCCTCCCTGTGCAGGGGGATATCGATCCAGAAGGTACTGCCCTGTCCCGGCGTGGAGTCGAAGCCGATCTGTCCGTCCATTCGCTCAATCAGTTCCTTGCTGATGGCCAGGCCCAGGCCGGTACCGCCTTTCTGCCGGCGGTCACTGGCATCGGCCTGGGAGAATTTCTCGAAGATACGCCCGGCAAAATCCGCCGAAATACCGGGGCCCTGGTCGCTGACCAGGATACGCACGACATCGCCGTGCAGCTGGCTGGACAGCAACACCTCGCCCTGGGCGGGCGAGAACTTCAAGGCGTTGGAGAGCAGGTTGCTCAGCACCTGCTGCAGGCGGAAGGGATCGGCCAACACCTGCAATCCGGGGCCGGGGCTATGCAGTAGGCGAATACCATGTTGCTGGGCGAAGCCCTGGTGGCTGGCGCAGCATTCGGCGAGCAGGGTCTCCAGTGCCAGCGGCTGAAGGTTGAAGGTCATCTTGCCGGCGATCAGCTTGTCCATATCCAGCAGGTCGTCGATCAGTTGACGTAGGCGCTGGCTGTTCTGCTCGGCAATTTTCAGCATATCGGCCATCGATGGCGGCACCTCGCCCAGGGCACCACCGTTGACCAGGCCCAGGGAGCCGGCGATAGAAGTCAGTGGCGTGCGCAATTCATGGCTGACGGTGGAGACAAACTCGCTCTTGAGGCGCTCCATCTGCTTGCGTGCACTGATGTCGTTGATAAAACCGTGCCACAGCACGCTGCCATCGCGCTGGCGCTGGGGTGAGGCGCGGCCTTCGACCCAGATCAGGCCCTTGCGCGGGTGCATAACGCGATACTCCTGATGCCACAGGCTCAGGTCACGGGCGGATAGGTAGATGCCCTCCTGGACGCGTCGTTGATCATCGGGGTGGATAACTTGAAAAACCCGCAGCGTGTCGTGAGCGACTGCTTCTGGGCTCAGGCCATAAATCTCTTCAACCCCCTGGCTGGTGTAGGGGAAGTGGCTCTGGCCATCGGGATCGAGTTGGAACTGATAGACCATCCCTGGCAGGTGCTCAGCGATTTTTTGCAGGCGCTGCAGGGCCTCTTCGCGGTAGCTCAGGTCATGGGCGATGCACAGGTAGCCTAGCGGAGGCTGATCTTCCAGGCTGATCGGCGTCAACGTCAGCAGCACGGGGACAGGGTGTCCGTCACAGTGGCGTAACTGCACTTCATGGACCTGGCCCAGGCCTTCCGTCTGGGCCAGGGGCTTGCGCAGCGAATCCTCGGGCAGCCGGCGTAAGGTACTGGTCAGGAGCTGCTCCAGGGGTTGCTGCTGCAACTGAGCCGGCTGGTAGCCCAGCAGCGTGGAAACCCCTGGGCTGGCCTGCTGGATCAGGCCATCCAGGTCAGTGACCAGTACGGCCGCGCCGGCGCTGCGGAACATGGCCTTGTGCAGGGCCGCCTGTTCATGCTGTCGGCGCGCTTGCAGGCGCAGTTCGAACAGTTGTGTGGCCTGTTCAGCGAGCAGGTGTAGAGCCTGGCGTTGAGCATCATTCAGATGGCGTGGCTGGCGATCGATCACGCACAGGGTGCCCAGGTTATGGCCTTGACCATCATTGAGCGGCACCCCCGCATAAAAGCGGATATCTGGCGCGCCGGTGACCAGCGGGTTGTCGCAAAACCTTGGGTCAAGCAGGGTGTTGTCTACCTCAAACAGCGTTTGGCCGTTGATGGCATGGGCACAGAAGGCCATTTCCCGCGGGGTTTGCTCGGCATCCAGGCCATGCCGGCTCTTGAACCACTGGCGCTCGGCGTCGATCAGCGAGATCAGGGCGATGGGGGTGCCACAAATCTGCGCGGCAAGTGCGGTAATGCGGTCGAACATCGCCTCGCTCGGAGTATCCAGCAGTTCGTAGGCCAGCAGCGCAGCGAGTCGTTCGCTTTCATTGAGCGGCGTGGCGGGGTGCCCGGGGTGATTGCTCATAGAGTGCTGCTCTCCTGGCGAGAGGTGCTGACAGGGAGTTCGAACCAGAAGGTCGTACCGTTGCCCGCTGCGGTATCAAAGCCGATATCACCCTGCATACGTTCCACCAATTCCTTGCTGATGGCCAGGCCCAATCCGGTGCCGCCCTTTTGCCGGCGGTCACTGCCGTCGGCCTGGGCGAATTTGCTGAAAATACGCGGCCGGAACTCTTCACAGATACCCGGGCCACGATCGCGCACGGCGATCCGCACTCGGTCGCCCAGATCCTCTGCGCTGACCGTGACCTGGCTACCAGGTGGAGAAAACTTGGCCGCGTTGGACAAAAGATTGGCCATGACCTGGCTCAGGCGTTGGGCGTCGACCCGCACCGAAAGCGGAGCGGCAGGTTCTTGTAGTTGCAGCGTTACCTGATGCTGGCTGGCGTAGGGTTGGTTGTGGGCCACGGCATCCTGCAGCAGGGGCCACAAGGGTTGTTCGCGCAGCTCGAAGCGCATTTGGCCGGCCAGCAGCTTTTCCATGTCCAGCAGGTCGCTGATCAGCGCCTGCAGGCGCTGGCTGTTGGCCTGGGCGATCTGCAGCAATTCGGCCATGGCCGGCGGTACTTCACCCAGTGCGCCGCCGTTGATCAGGCCGAGGGCTCCGGCAATGGCGGTCAAGGGCGTGCGCAGTTCATGGCTGACGCTGGCGGTGAATTCATTTTGCAGGCGTTGCAGGCGTTGGCGCTCGCGGATGTCCTGGATATGCAGGATGCGCGCCTGATCAGTATCCGCCACCGGACCGAGGATGGCCGCACTGCATTCCACGGCGATGCGTTGCTGGTGCGCATCCAGCAGGTGCTGAGTCCAGCTGCGGTTGGGGCCTGGGCGAATGGCGGCCAGGTGTTGCAGCAAATCGGCCCGCTCCTCGGGCACGCAGAAATGCTCAAGGGGCTGGCGCACCAGTTGCGTGGCATGTAGCTGCAGGAGGCGGCAGAACGCCTGGTTGACCACCAGCAGGCAGCCGCGATTATCCACCAGTGCCATGCTCTGGGGCGCCCGCTCGAATGCCTGGAGAAAGTCGCGCTGACTCTGGTTCAGGGCCAGCAACAGACTGGCCCGACGCTGCTGGCTGTGCAGGGCCAGGCCGATCAGCAGGCTGACGGTCAGGGCCAGGCCCCAGCCGAGCAGGCGTAACCCGAGGGGTAGGGGCTGCAGCGGTTCCAGGGCGCGCGCCTGCAGCTGCCAACTGGCGCCGGCTACCGGCACCACCAGGTTTATGGCTTCAGCCTCTGCGCTCTGTTGTGGTAATGCGCCATCCAGGGGCAGCAGGCTGATGCTCAGCCCCCGTTGCCGGGCTACCGCTTCGACTTCTGCGTACAGCCTGTCGAAGTCGATCACTGTGCTGATCAAGCCCCAGTAGCTCTGATCGGGGAGAAATACCGGCACCCGGTAGATCAGACCCTGGCCACCCTGAACCAGTAGCAAGGGGCCATCCAGCATTGGCTTGGCACTGGCGATGATGCGCTCGATGACTGGCCATTGTTTGGGGGTATCCGGGTAATACAGGCCCAGAGCCGCCTCGTTGCCGGCCAGGGGGTAGATAAAGGTCAGGCGATTGCCCGGTGCCAGGCCGATATTGCGGATATGCCGGCCCTGCTGAAACAGCCCTTTTAGCCAGGGCTCAAGCTCGGCCGGGTCGATCCGTCCGGCCTTGGCCGGGATATAGGTGGCCAGGCCGGTGGCCAGGTGTAGGGTGGCATTGAGTTCGCCGAGCAGTACGGCGCGCACCTCGTTGGCATGTGCCAGCAGACGCTGCTGCTCGGCCTGCTGCTGACGCAGGCCATATTGCTGCAGCAGCAGCTCGACAGCTAACCCAAGAATCAGTAGCAGGCCCAGGCTGGTTCCCCAGTTCAGGTACTGGCGAGGAGCATTGTGGATGCTCATGGAGCCTCCTCCAACGGCAGCTCGAACCAGAAGGTACTGCCCTGGCCCTCGACCGAATCGAAGCCGATTTGTCCGCCCATGCGTTCGATCAGCTCCTTGCTGATGGCCAGGCCCAGGCCGGTGCCGCCCTTGCTGCGGCTGTCGCTGGAGTCAGCCTGGGAGAACTTGCTGAAGATGCGCGGTTTGAATTCGTCGGGGATGCCGGAACCATGATCCTCTACGCTGACCCGTACTCGACCGCCCTGCTGGACGACATCGACGGTCACTGCACTACCAGGTGGGGAAAATTTGGCGGCATTGGACAGCAGGTTGGCCATGACCTGAGCCAGACGCTGGCTGTCTACCCGAACCAGCAGGTCAACGGGTACGGGCTGCAGATGCAGGTGTACCTGATGCTGATCGGCATAGGGCTGGTTCTGCGTGATCGCGTTCTTGAGCATGGGCTGCAGCGCGTGCGGCTGCAGGTCAAGGGTCATCTTGCCGGCCACCAGCTTGTCCATATCCAGCAGGTCGTTGATCAGCTCGCTGAGGCGCTGGCTGTTGCCCTGGGCGATCTGCAGCATGGCCTGCATGCTGGCGGGCACCTCACCCAGGGCACCACCGTTGATCAGCCCCAGGGCGCCGGCTATAGCGGTCAGCGGTGTGCGCAGCTCGTGGCTAACGGTGGAGACAAACTCGTTTTTCATCTGTTCGATGCGCTTGCGCTCGCTGATATCGCGAATCACCGCGATAAAGCGGCGCTGGCCCTGGTGGGTGATCTGCGAGACGGCCAGCTCCATAGGGAAAATCTCACCATCGCCGCGCCGCCCCTCGACTTCACGCTCCTGACCGATGACATGCTTTTCACCGGTAGCCAGGTAATGGGCCAGGTACTGGTCATGCTGGCTGTAATACGGCTCGGGCATCAGCAGGCGCACATTGCGCCCCCGTACTTCGTCCAGTGCATAGCCGAAGATGTCTTCGGCGGCGGCATTGAAGGTTTCGATCAGCCCCTGCTCGTCAATGGTGATGATGGCGTCGATAACGTTATCAAGCAGGGTGCGCAGATACTCCTCACGTTCGCGGATGGCTCGCTCGGCTTCGACCCGTTCGCTGAAGTCCTGAATCTGCGAGACAAAGTGCAGCGGCTGGCCTTGCGCATCACGCACCAGGGACACGCTGAGCAGAATCCAGAGCGTGCGGCCCTGGCTGTCGAAATAGCGTTTCTCCATCTGGTAGTTGTTGATCTGGCCTGCCACGAGCTTGTCAATCAGGTTCAGATCCGCAGCCAGATCATCGGGGTGGGTGATGTGCTGGAAGTCCAGTTGCAACAGCTCGGCGCGGCTGTAGCCGAGCATGCGGCACAGGGCATCGTTGACCTCCAGCCAGCGGCCATCCAGCCCTACCATGGCCATGCCCTGGGGCGCGGTATTGAAGGCGTTGCTAAAGCGCTGCTGACTGACCAGCAGGGCGTCCTCGGCGGCCTTGCGATCGCTGATGTCCCAGATAAAACCGGATATCCACAGTAACTGGCCATCGGTATCGTACTCGCCGCGGCCTTTTTCCCGAACCCAGACCGAATGTCCATCGGCGTGTCTCAGTCGATAGGTGAGCTCGAAGTTTTCCCGCCGCTCAATGGCTGCCAGGGCCTGGTAGGTGATGGGCAGGTCTTCCGGCTCAATGATGCTGGAGAAGGTGCGTACGCGGTTGTCGATAAAGTCCGAGGCCGGGTAGCCGGCGAGCTGTGCGACGGCATCGCTCATATAACGCATGGTCCAGTCCGTGTCGCTGTCGCAGCGATAGACCACACCAGGCAGGCTCGACACCAGGTTGCGAAAGCGTCGCTCGCTTTTCTGCAGGGCGCGGGTGGCCTGTTGCAGCTCGGTGATGTCGCTGGCAATGCCGAGAAAGCCGCTGATCTGCCCGGCTTCGTCGAACATGGCGCTGACGGTGAGGTTGACCCGGCGTTGGCTGCCGTCCTTGCACACATAGGTCCATTGACGGGTTTCCGGCTCGCCGCTGCGCGCACGATGCACGAATACTTCGAAGCCGCTGATTGATCGGCCCTGTTCTGCACTAAGCATGTGCCCGCGCTGTTGCACCTCCTCGTGCAGGTGGATCAGCGCGGGCGAGTGTATGCCAATCATCTCCTCGGCGCGGTAGCCGAGCAGGCGTTCGGCACCACTGTTGAACAGAGTGATGAGTCCGTTCGGGTCCGTGGCAATGATGCTCACCCCGGTGGCCGAGTCCAGCACCGCCTGGAGGAAGGCGCGGGCTTCGCGTACCGCCTCCTGCTGCTGACGCACCTCGGTGATATCGGCGTGGGTGCCATACATCATCAGCGGCTGGCCATCGTCAGTCCAGCTCACTACCCGGCCGCGATCATGAACCCAGACCCAGTGCCCAGCCTTGTGGCGCATACGGCATTGGTAGTCGTAGTAAGGGGCTTCGCCACGAAAATGGGCGTTCAGCAGGGCACCGGACTGGGTCAGATCGTCCGGGTGAGCATGGTTCAGCCAGGTGTTGATATCAACGGGGGCCAGTTCGTCCAGACTGTAGCCGATAATGTCGGCCCAGCGCTCGTTGAATACCGTGGCGCCGGTTTGCACGTTCCATTCCCAGGTGCCGATATGGGTGCCTTCGATAATGCTTTCCAGGCGCTGGCGCTGGGCGTCCAGCTGGGCTTGCGCCAGGGCCTGCTCGGTCACGTCCTGCACGGTACCGATCAGGCGTACGTAGTGGCCCCGTTCATCCGGATGCAGGTGGGCCAGCTCCTGTACCCAGCGCACTTCCCCGTCCGGGCGAATGATGCGATGCCGGACGTCGTGGATGCCGCCCGCCAGCACGCGGGCCTCACTGGCTTCAACCAGGGCTTTGTCCTCCGGGTGCACGCAGCGTTTGAAGTTGTCGATACTGGGTTGGTAGTGGCTCGGGTCAAAGCCGAAGATGTCGTAGATGGTGTCAGACCAGTACAGGCTGCCGTCGTCCAGGTTGGCTTCCCAATGCCCCAGACGGGCGATGCGCTGGGATTCGTCGAGGCGCTGCAGCAATTGTTGCCGGGCGGTTTCCTGCTGCTGACGCTCCAGGGTGGCGCCTACCCAGCGAGCGAACAGGCGCAGAAATTCATGCTCGCTGTCATCGAAGACGCTTGGTCGGGGCTCGGGGTTGCAGAACGCCAGTGTGCCGAAGCGCTGACCGGCAACCCGGATGCCAATACCGATGTAGCTCTCCAGGTGAAACAGCGAATAGCAGGGGTGACGGGCATGGGCGCTCTGGCCCATCTGTTCGATGGCCAGGACATCCTTGCTGGCCAGGGCCAGGCTGCAGTAGGTATCGCCCAGGGGGAAGCATTGACCATCTTCCAGGCCGCCGGGGGGCGATACCTGAACCAGCACGCGGTAATCGTTGCCTTCGATATGGCTGATCAGCCCCACTGGCATGCCATAGAAATCGGCGCCCAGTTGCAGGGCGGCGCGCAACTGCTGCTGACTGTCCAGGTGTGACAGGGCGGCGATTTCGTTCAGGGCGCGTAGCGCCTTCTGCTGGCGTTCCAGGCGTTGCTGGGTCTGCTGGCGCTGGATGTCACGGCGCAGGGCTTCAATCAACTGGCCGAGGGTATTGAGCAGAGGCTGCAGTTGTGACGGGAAGTCCTCGGTGTAGCCTTCCGGACGATTGGCCAGGCCGAGCATGCCGACCAGCTGGTTGCCCGCAAACAGTGGCAAGCCGGCAAAGGCTTCCAGCGGTGGATGCCCGGGTGGCAGGCCGCCCCGTCGTGGATCACTGGCCGGGGCGTTGCTGATCAGTGGTTTGGCGTCACGAATGACTCGGCCAAACAGGCTGTCGAGATTGCGAAACTCCAGACCCAGCGGCGCGCGCTCGGCGAAGAAATCGGCGCTGGCCTGATCCCAGGCGATATTGCTGATGGCATAGGTGCGCAGGTAGCGCTGTTGCTGCGGATCGAGCAGCACCTCGCCGATAAAGCCGAACTGGCTGCCGGTCAGATCCAGGATGCGGGTCAGCAGGGCGTCGAAGCTTTCGCGCTGGTTGTCGGTCTGGATATAGGCGGCCTGGGCATCGGCGATCAGCGCCAGCAATTGACGCGCCTGTTCGCTTTCCTGATGGCGCTCCTGCAGCTTGGCCTGGTGCCTGAGCATCAGTTGCCGGGTGCTGGTGCGGGTGGCCCAGAGCATCAGCAACAGCAGGGTCAAAGCCCCGAGCCAGGCCAGCGCCCACTTACCCATCAGCTGGCGCCTTTCGTCCAGGTGGCGCTGGTGCAGGGGGCTGATGTCATGCCAGAGCAGGGCAATGGCCTGGGCGTCTTCCGTGCTGGTAGGGCTCACCCCGAGGCTGGGCAGCACGATCTGATTGAGCAGGTAGTGGCGGCCCTGATCTTCCAGCAGGCGAATGCTGTCGCCGGCGTTGGGAGCGGGCAGCAGGCCGGCGGCCTGCCAGCGTTCGGCCTGGGGCCGTGAGGCCTTGGCCAGGCGCCAGGCATCCGGGGACCGCTCCAGGCCACGTAAAGACTCACCACTGCGTGCCGGCTCCAGGGCCTTTTGGGCCAGGCGCAGGGCGATGCCGGCGTTCAGCTCGCGGTCCAGTTGGGGCAGGTTATCAAAAAGCTCGACCACCACCTCCAGCGCGCCAATGGTGCGCTTGCCCTGCAGGCTGTCGATCTGCAATGGGCTGATGGCGCGTACCCCGGAGCTGCGTGAGCCCAGGCTGAGGCCGCTGCGCGCCTGGCCATCGGCGAGCACGGCGCGCAGCATGGGGCGCTGGCTCAGCTGCAGGTCGCCAAAGGCATTGGGGTTGTGCACCCGCAGCAGCACCTGACCCTGGGCGCCCAGATGCACATAAAGGCGGAAGGGGTGGTTGTCCTGCAGGATGCGCCAGCGTGGCAGCAAACGGGTGTAGAGCTGATTGCGGATCTGCTGCAGGGTCGGGTGATCGGCGGCCAGCCCTTGCTGTTGCAGTTCATGGGCCTGGCGCACCAGTTCCACCAGCCAGGCATCGGCGGCCAGGGTTTCGGCCAGCAGCAGGGCCTCGGCATCCTGGCGCTGCTGGGTGCTGAGCAGGGCCATGCGTTGCAGTTCGCTCTGGCTGGCCAGTTGCAGCTGCCAGAGGCTTTCCCGCTCGTCCAGGGCACGCCAGGCCAGGCCGACAAACAACAGGGTCAGGCCGAGGCTGCCGAACAGGACGATGGCGCGGATGGTGGCGTTTGTCTGACCCATGCGGGGCTCTTGTTATGGATGGTTAACTCAACCCGGCCAGGCGCCGCAGGCGCGCCAGTTTGGCGCCATCCTGTTGCGGGCTCAGCTCGCTGGCGGCCAGGTGCATGACAATGGCTTCGCGTTTGGTGTTGATGGTCGGTAGAGCATAGCAAGCGCCGATCAGCTCACGCAGCGAGTTGGGCAGGCGCCAGTGCATCTTAAGGCGAACAGCCAGTTCACTGCTGCTGCCGCGCAGGCTCTTGTCGAGCGCTTCCAGATCCAGTTCCTGACCGCTGTTGCGCCACAGCTGGGCCTGCTGCAGCACGCACAGCTCACCCATGCGATGCAGCAGGGCGGCGCTGTGCAGCGGTGCCGGATCGAGGCGGCACTGCTGGGCCAGTTCCGCCAGGCGGCGGCACAGGGCCTGGATCTGCTCGTATTGCGCCTGGGCCTGGAGGCTGAGCTCAGCGTCTTCCAGCTCGGCGACAGGGTTCAGGCTCAGGCCCAGGGCGATATTCAGGCTGGTGGCCGCGCCCAGGGTCTGCAGGGCCTGGGGCAGACTCAGGCAGAGGGCGCCGCCACTGCTGTACTGGGCGCTATTGGCCGCCGCCAGCAGGCGTGCGGTGATGGCCGGCTCGTCACGCCCAAGGCCGAGCAGCTGGCGCAGGTCGGCGGGTTGCTGGCCGAGGGCCTTGAGTTTGGCCAGGGTGCCGGGTTGCAGGGGTATATCCAGCTCATCGTTGGCCCGGCTGGCGAGAAACTCGGCAAAGCTGCTGCTGGGAGCGTGCTCTGCTGGCGCATCGAGGTCCACCGAGGGCAGGAGCCGATCCAGGCAGTCGAGTACCTTGGGCATCTGGAAGGGTTTGCTGATAAAGGCGCTGATATGCAGCGGGCGTACTTCCAGCACGCTGTTGCGGTCGGCGCGGCCGGTGATCATGACCAGAGGGATCTGGCTGTCCTGCTTGCGGATCTGCTCCAGCAGCTGGGTGCCGGGGCCATCGGGCAGGTTCCAGTCGCAGATCACCAGATCGACCGGCGCGCGCTGCCATTCGCTGAGGGCCTCATCCACGCGGCCGGCGCAGCTGATGCGCGCGGTGGGGCGCAGGCTGTGGACGATCTGTTTGAGCAGGTCGGCAATCCAGGCATCGTCTTCGAGAATCAGTACGCGCATAAGCCATTCCAATAGCGGGGAAGATCGAGCGTGTTCAGGCGCTGGACAGGTTCAGCAGTTCGCCGGCCGGTTGCGGACGGCCAAAGTAGTAGCCCTGAGCATGATCGCAGCCCAGGGCCAAAAGCAACTCGACCTGCTCGGCCTGCTCGATGCCTTCGGCCAGGACCTTGAGCCCCAGGCTGTGGCCCAGGGCAATCACCGCCCGGGTAATGGCCACATCATTCTGATCATGGGGCAGTCCGCGGACAAAGCTCTGGTCGAGTTTGAGCTTGTGCACCGGCATGCGCTTGAGCCGTGCCAGGGAGCTGTAGCCGGTGCCGAAGTCGTCGATGGCCAGGCGCACACCCAGCTCGCGCAGGCGGCCAAGCAGGGCCAGGGCCGCGTCGGGGTTGTCCATCACCGCGCTTTCGGTCACCTCCAGCTCCAGCAGGGCCGGGTCGAGGCCGGTTTCGGCCAGTATCCGCGCCACCCGCAGATCCAGCTCGCCGCGGCTGAACATGCGGCTGGAGACGTTCACCGCGACAAAACGCAGCGGCGTACCGGCCGCCTGCCAGGCCACCATCTGCCGGCAGGCGTGCTCCAGTACCCAGGCATCGATGGCACCGATCAGGCCGCTTTCCTCGGCAATCGGGATAAATTCCCCCGGCGGCACCAGGCCGCGCTGGGGGTGCTGCCAGCGCACCAGGGCTTCGGCGCCGATCATGCGCTGGTCTTTCAGGCAGATCAGCGGCTGGTAGTAGACCCGCAGCTCATCGTGCTCCAGGGCATGGCGCAGGGCGCTGACCAACTCGACCCGCTGGCGTGCGTACTGGGTCAGCTCCTCGGTGTAGAAGGCGTAGCCCTCGCGGCCGCTGCTCTTGGCCTTGAACAGCGCCGAATCGACATTGCGCAGCACCTGGGCCACGTCCTGGCTGTCGCAATCGAACAGGCTGATGCCGATGCTGGCGCTGATAAACAGCTCCTGGCCCATGACATTGAAGGGCTGCTTGAGGCAGCTCATCACCAGCTGAGCCATGCCGGTGGCGCTTTCGGCGCTGGTGCAGTCCTCGCAGAGCAGGCCGAATTCGTCGCCGCCCAGACGTGCCAGGGTAATACCCGGGCTCAGCTGCAGAGCCAGGCGCTCGCCCACCTCCTTGAGCAGCAGGTCGCCGATATTGTGGCCGAGGCTTTCGTTGATGTGCTTGAAGTGATCCAGATCCACCAGCAGCACGGCGCCGCGGCGGTCGTCACGCTTGGCCCGCTCCAGGGCATGCTCGACCCGTTCGGTGAACAGCAGGCGGTTGGGCAGGTTGCTCAGGGGGTCGTGGTGGGCCAGGTAGTCCAGTTCGCGCTGGGAGCGCTTGAGCGCGCTGATGTCGGAGAACACCGCAACGAAGTGGCTGATCTCGCCCTTGTCGTCGCGGATGGCGCGGATGTTCTGCCACTGCGGGTACACCTCGCCATTCTTGCGGCGGTTCCACACCTCGCCGCTCCAGGCGCCACGGTTCTCCAGGGCCTGCCACATGCTGTGATAGAAGGCGGCGTCATGCCGGCCGGATTTCAGCAGGCTGGGCTGCAGGCCGATGATTTCCTCCTGGCTGTAGCCGGTGATGCGGCTGAAGGCCGGGTTGCTGTGCACGATACGCTGTTGGGCATCGGTGACCAGCACCCCTTCCTGGGTGGCGTCGAATACCGCGGCGGCCTGGCGCAGGCTGTCTTCATCATTGCGCCGCTGGGTGATGTCGCTGGCGGTGCCGGTCAGGCGCTCGGGGTGGCCGCTGTCGTCCACCAGCAACTGGCCGCGGGCCTGGATCCAGCGATAGCTGCCGTCCTTGTGGCGCATGCGGTAGGTGACATCGTAGGGCTGCGCCGTGGGGGCGCTGAGCAGTTGCCTGAGGTTGTACTGGTACAGCTCGCGGTCTTCCGGGTGCAGCAGGCTGAGCCAGTGCTTGTGACTGTTGCCCAGCTCGGCCAGGCTCAGGCCCAGCAGCTCGGCATAGCCGGCGGAAAATTGCAGGGTCTCGCTGCCCAGGTGCAGGTCCCAGGTGCCATCACCGGCCGCCTGCAGGGCGCGTTGCAGGCGCCGCTCGCTGTTGTGCAGGGCACGATTGGCCAGGCGCTGCTGGTACTGGTAGGTGTGCAGGATGCCGTACAGCAGCATCCCCGTGAGCAGGACGAAGCCCAGGCCCTTGGCCAGTTGCAGACGCTCCAGTTGTTCGATGCTGAGGCCGAGGGAGGCCAGCATGGCGTCACTGAACAGTACCCAGCTTCCGGCTGCCAACAGATAGATCAGGGTCAGGCGCCAGGCGCTTTGTGAGAGATTCATTAGGGGGCAGCGCGTCCTTTGGGTATTGGCGGTCATTATAGATGCTGCGACGGGGGCGGCATTCTTATGCAAAAGACCAACTGGTTTTCTGACCTGAGTCAGGGATAATGAACCGCGATGCATGCTATTTGAGCAGCCGCATCTTCTTCTGTACGAGGCACTCGACACCATGTGGTACAACGGCTTACTCGACCTCGGGGTCTGGCAACTGATCCTGGTCACCCTGCTGATGACGCACGTCACCATCGTCAGCGTCACGGTGTACCTGCACCGCTACTCGGCGCACCGCGCCCTGGAACTGCACCCGGCGCTCAAGCACTTCTTCCGTTTCTGGCTGTGGCTGACCACCGGCCAGAACACCCGCGAGTGGACTGCCATCCATCGCAAGCACCATGCCAAGTGTGAAACCGAGGACGATCCGCATAGCCCGGTGATCAAGGGCCTGGGCACCGTACTGCGCAAGGGTGCCGAACTCTATCAGGAGGAGGCGAAGAATCAGGAAACCCTGCGCATCTATGGCAAGAACTGCCCGGACGACTGGGTCGAGCGCAATGTCTACAGCCGCTATCCGATCGGCGGCGTGACCCTGATGGCGATCATCGACCTGGCCCTGTTCGGCGTGCTCGGCATGACCGTCTGGGCGATCCAGATGATGTGGATTCCGGTGTGGGCCGCCGGGGTGATCAACGGCCTCGGCCATGCCGTCGGCTACCGCAACTTCGAGTGCCGCGATGCCGCCACCAACCTGCTGCCCTGGGGCATCCTGATTGGCGGTGAGGAGCTGCACAACAACCACCACACCTACCCGAACAGCGCCAAATTGTCGGTGAAGAAGTGGGAGTTCGACATGGGCTGGGCCTGGATCAAGCTGTTCAGCTTCTTCGGCCTGGCCGAGGTGCAGCGCGTGGCGCCCATCGCCCACCGCGTCGAGGGCAAGCGCAGCCTGGACATGGACACCGCCATGGCCATCCTCAACAACCGCTTCCAGATCATGGCGCAGTACCGCAAGCTGGTGATCGCCCCGCTGGTCAAGCAGGAGCTGCTCAAGGCCGATGCCTCGGTGCGTCATCATTTCCATCGCGCCAAGCGCTTGCTGGCCCGCGAGCCGAGCCTGCTGGATGAAAGCCATCAGCAGCGCATCCAGAAGATGCTGGAGCAGAGCCAGGCCCTCAAGGTGATCTACGAAAAGCGCCTGGCCCTGCAGCAGATCTGGGTCAGAACCAGCGCCAACGGCCATGAAATGCTCGACGCCATCAAGCAGTGGGTGCACGAGGCCGAGGCCAGTGGCATCCAGTCCTTGCGTGACTTCGCCGAGCAGCTCAAGACCTACTCGTTGCGCCCCAGCGCGGCCTGATCGGTGCGTCCAACAACAAACCCGCCTGTCAGGCGGGTTTGTTGTTTCTGGCATATGCTGACTGGATAGCCGGGCTATTGGCGGGATGGGTGCCGTGATGGATGAAACGGACAAGCAGCGACTCGAACATGAGGAGTTGACCCTGGCGCTCTTGCATTGCCGTGCCGAGGTGGCGCGATTGCAGGCGCGTGAGCAGCTGTTCAGTACCCTGCTGGGCAGCGTCAATGCCGTGTTGTGGGCCTTCGACTGGGACGCGCAGCGGGTGATCTACGTCAGCCCGGCCTATGAGCGCATCTTCGGCCGCCCGGCAGAGCTGCTGCTTGCCGGCTACGAGCAGTGGCGCAACGCGATTTACCCGGATGACCTGGACTACGCCGCCGAAAGCTTTGCCCAGGTGCTGCAGAGCGGCGCCGTGGAAGCCCGGGAGTACCGCATTATCCGCGGCGACGGCGAGCTGCGCTGGCTCAGCGACAAGTGCTTTGTCAGCCGCGAAAGCCCGGACGGCGAGGTACACGTCATCGTCGGCATCGCCGAGGACATTACCGAAAAGAAGCAGCTGGAGGGCGAACTGCACCGCCTGGCCACCACCGATGTGCTGACCCAGAGCAGCAATCGCCGGCATTTCTTCGAATGCGCTCAGCGCGAGTTCGAGCAGGCCAGGGAATACGGCAGCCCCCTGGCCTTTCTCCTGCTGGATCTGGATGACTTCAAGCAGATCAACGACCGCTATGGCCACCAGATGGGCGATCAGGTGCTGCAACGCCTGGCCTACACCGGGGCCAGTACCCTGCGCCGCGGTGATCTGTTCGGCCGTATCGGCGGCGAGGAATTCGCCGCCCTGTTCCCCCGCTGCGAGCCGGCCCTGGCCCTGCAGATCGCCGAGCGTCTGCAGCGCGATGTGCGCCGCCTGAATTTCAGTCATGCCGGGCAGAGTTTTCAGTTGACCCTGAGCCAGGGTCTGACCCACCTGCGCCCCTCCGATCAGCGTCTGGATGACCTCTATGCCCGGGCCGATGCGGCCATGTACCGGGCCAAGAGCCAGGGCAAGAATCAGATCGTGGTGGATTAAGGCGCCCCCGCGCGTATTGGCGAATATCCGCCCAGTGACCCATGGCGCTCGGCGAGTATCCGCCGACCGAATGTGCTGCCGAGTCCTCGGCTGAGCGCTGCAAAACTGTTGAAACCCCCGTTATAGAGCCATCACCTTGGCACATCCGAGGCCTGGCACAGTATCTGCGTAGTGCCCTGCACAAGATGGCGGCCTTAACCGCCCAGAATAAGAACGCAGAGACCTCCACCATGCATGCGCACTGCCCGCCCTGTTTCGCCCGTCTTCCCCATTCCGTCGCCTACCCCGGCGCGCCCAGCTGATTCCTGCCTGATTGCCCTCCCGGCCCGCTGCCCTGCGCGGGCCGGCCTGGCTGCAACCAGCTCCCGAATTCGGTGTGCGCCTGCCGTAGCTGTGCGCGCCGATATGCAACCCACCCCAACTGGAGAAATGACAATGACAAAGACCTCCCTGGCGCTGGCCGTCGCCGCCGGCACCCTGGGCCTGTCCCTGAGCCAAGTGGCCACTGCCGCCTTTATCGAAGACAGCAAGGCCAGTGTCGAAGCGCGCAACTTCTACTTCAACCGCGACTTCCGCCAGCCGGGTGCCACGCAGCACAAGCAGGAAGAATGGGCCCAGGGTTTTATCCTGCGCGCCCAGTCCGGCTACACCGAAGGCACCGTGGGCTTCGGCCTGGACGCCATCGGCACCTTCGGCTTCAAGCTGGATTCCGGTGACGGCACCGCCGGCAGCGGCCTGCTGGTGCCGGATCGCTCCGGCGGCTCCCAGGACAACTACTCCGGCCTGGCCGTTGCGGCCAAGGCCAAGCTGTCCAAGAGCACCCTGCGCGTCGGCCAGATGCAGTTCAAGAACCAGGCGATTGCCTCCAGTGACGGCCGCCTGCTGCCGCAGATCTTCCAGGGCGGCCATCTGCTGTCCCAGGAGATCGACGGCCTGACCCTGGACGCCGGGCATATCCGCGAGGTCAACAACCGTCACTCCAATGATTACCAGGACAGCGCCCTGACCACCGGCGGGCGTCGCGGCATCACCACCACGGGTGGCGCCACCAGCGACTCCTTCAGCTTTATCGGCGGCAGCTACAAGATCAGCCCGGAGCTGACCGCCGGTTACTACTATTCCGAGCTGGAGGACCTGTACAAGCAGCACTCCCTGAATCTGGTGCATGTACTGCCCATCGCCGACAAGCAGAGCCTGAAGACCGACCTGCGCTACGCCCGCTCCACCGACGGCAGCCGCAGCAACGTCGACAACAAGGCCCTGGGCGCCATGCTCACCTATTCGGCCTATGGTCACGGCCTGGGCCTGGGTTACCAGCAGATGAGCGGCGATACCGGCTTCGCCTACCTCGATGGCACCGACCCCTTTCTGGTCAACTATGTGCAGATCGGTCATTTCGCCAACCAGGACGAGAAGTCCTGGCAGCTGCGCTACGACTACAACTTCGCCAACATCGGCATCCCCGGCCTGACCTTTATGACCCGCTACCTGAGCGGCGATAACGTCGAACTGGGCGCGAACCGCTCCGAGGGTAAGGAATGGGAGCGCAACACCGAGCTGATGTACGTGTTCCAGGAAGGCGCCCTGAAAAACCTCAGCCTGCGTCTGCGCAACGCCAGCACCCGCTCCAACTTCGGCACCAATGCCGATGAGAACCGCCTGATCGTCAGCTATACCCTGCCGCTTTTCTGAGGCTCGGGCCGCCGTGCTCTGCTGCATCCTTTGTGCGGTGGCTATGCCCAGGAGCGAAGCCCGGCCTCTGTGCCGTCATGCTGTTCACATAAGCTTCGGTCGGCCGCGAAAGTCCCCTCGCCCCTATGGGGAGAGGGTTAGGGAGAGGGGAAAACGGCCAGGCTCGCGGCGTTTTCAACCCTCTCCCCCGGCCCCTCTCCCATGAATGGGCGAGGGGAGCGAAACGCGCTCGACCTTAACTGAACCGCATTTCGGCCTTTGCGCCGGGCTTTTTGCATCCGCGTTCTGGCCTGTTCGCCTGCCTACGCCTTGGGTCCCTTAAGCAGCTGCCCCTGGCTGTCCAGCACGCGCAGCTGGATGGGAATGGCTCCGGCCACGCTTTGCGACACGGTGCAGAAGCCCTCGAACTGATCGAGGATGCGCCCCAGGTGCTCCAGGCCCTCGGCCGGGCTGCCCAGTTGCAGCTCCACCTCGATGGCCAGCACCCGCAGGCGATTTTCCGCATTGCGTCCGACCTCGGCGCTGGCCCGGCAGCTCAGGGGTTCGGCCTGTTGTTTGAACTTGCGCAGGGCGAACAGCAGGCTGTCGGTCAGGCAGTTGGCCACTGCACTGAGCAGCAACTGCACCGGGCTGGGGCCGGCGTTCTGACCCAGCGGTGGTGGTTCATCGGCCAGCAGCGGCGGGGTGGCGTCGTCGAATTGCAGCAGGCAGCGGTAATCGGCCTGTTGCTGCAGGCTGAGGCGGATAAAGCTGGATTCGCTCATGGGCGGGGTCCTCGCGGGCTGATCACTGCAGTTAAGCAGTACTGGACGAATGGGGCTTGAAGAATAATATATAAAAACATAAATTGTATTTGTCTTAAGTGAAAGGTGAGCCATGTCCAGCCACGAACCCATTCTCGATATCCAGCAGTTGCGCGCCAATGCCGGTGCCGCCGGGCAGCTGCTCAAGGCGCTGGGTAACCCGGATCGTCTGCTGCTGCTGTGCCAGCTGTCCCAGGGCGAGCGCAATGTCAGTGAACTGGAGGCGTTGCTCGGTATCCAGCAGCCGACCCTGTCCCAGCAGTTGGCGGTACTGCGTCGTGAGGGGTTGGTGGATACCCGCCGTGAGGGCAAGCAGATCTATTACCGCATCTGCAGCCCGGCGGCCCTGGCGGTGATCAACACCCTGTATCAGCTGTTCTGTGAGGGCACGGCAACATGAGTATCGACTGGATCAACTTCACCCCCTGGGCGTCCCTGGCGGGCGGGGCCCTGATTGGCCTCGCGGCCAGTCTGTTTGTCCTGGGCAACGGCCGTATCGCCGGTATCAGTGGCCTGCTCGGCAGCGTGCTGGAGGGCGGCGAGGGGCGTGGCGAGAAGGCCCTGTTTCTGCTCGGGCTGTTACTGGCACCGCTGCTCTGGGGGCTGTTTGCCGCGTTGCCGGTGATCGAGTTTCACAGCAGCTGGCTGGGCCTGGTACTGGCCGGGCTGCTGGTCGGCGTTGGCACCCGCTATGGCTCGGGCTGCACCAGCGGTCATGGCGTCTGTGGCATCTCGCGTCTGTCGCCGCGCTCCATGGTGGCGACCCTGGTGTTTATGGCCGCGGGCTTTGCCACCGTCTACATCATCCGTCATCTGCTGGGGGCTTGAGCATGCGCAAACTGGTTGCCTTTCTCGCGGGCCTGCTCTTCGGTCTTGGCCTGTTGCTGGCCGGCATGGCCAACCCGGCCAAGGTACTGGCCTTTCTCGACCTGGCGGGTGTCTGGGACCCGTCCCTGGCCCTGGTCATGGCGGGCGCCATCGGCGTGGCGGCCGGCCCTCTGACCTGGGCGCGTACGCGCGCCACCTCGCTGCTGGGGGCGCCGATGCAGTTGCCGGTCAAGCGCGAGCTGGACCGACGCCTGATCGGCGGCAGCCTGCTGTTCGGTATCGGCTGGGGTATCGCCGGTATCTGTCCGGGCCCGGCTGTGGCCATTCTGCTCACCGGGCACTGGCAGATCATCGTCTTCGTGCTGGCCATGTTGGCTGGTATGGGGCTGTTCCACGCGCTGGAGTCCCGGCGCGCCTCTTGATCGGGAGATCATCATGAAAAGCAACGTGGGTACATTGGATCGCAGTTTGCGTATCGCCGCCGGCCTGGTGCTGATCGGCCTCAGCCTGTCCGGCGTGATCGGCCTGTGGGGCCTGATCGGTGTGGTGCCGCTGGCCACCGGAGTCTTCCGCTTCTGCCCGGCCTATCCGCTGCTGGGCATCAATACCTGCAAGAAGTCCTGATGACCTAGCCGGCGCCTGGATGGGCGCCGGCTTAGCCTTGTTAGCCGTTGAAAAACGTAGGCGAGGCAGCCAGTGCAAGGCAAAAACAGGCGAAGAAGCGGAGTTTACGAGCTGTAAATGAGCATTACTCGCTTCGCTCGCCCCTTCGGGGCCGCACTGAAGTGCGTTAGCCGCAAGCGGCTTTCTGAGCCTGTTTTTAACGTAGCAATGGCAACGCAGGTAGTTTTTCAACAGCGCTGTTGCGGCGCCGGTTGCTGCTGGGTGATGCAGTGGATATTGCCACCGCCCAGGAGTATCTCCCGGCCCGGTACCATCACCACCCGGTGGGCGGGGAAGATGCGCTTGAGGATGGCTTCGGCCTCGGCGTCCTTCGGGTCGTCGAACCTGGGCGCGATAATGCCGCCGTTGACGATCAGAAAGTTGACGTAGGAGCCGGCCAGGCGGATCGACGGATCGCGTTCCTGGGTGCTGTCCACCAGGTCGACCCCGGCGCATTCCTCGTCACTGGCGTAGATCGGCCCGGGGATCGGCATCTTGTGTACGGTCAGCTGACGGCCCTTGGCATCCCGGGCGTTTTCCAGCACGGCCATGGCCGCCTGGCAGCGCGGATAGTTGGGGTCGCTGGGGTCGTCGGTCCAGGCCAGCAGCACCTCGCCGGGGCGCACGTAGCAGCAGAAGTTGTCGACGTGGCCGTCGGTTTCGTCGTTGTACAGGCCGTCCGGTAGCCAGATGATCGTATCCACCGCCAGATGGCTGCGCAGCACCGCCTCGATATCCTCGCGGCTCATCTGCGGGTTGCGGTTGCGGTTGAGCAGGCACTCTTCGGTGGTGATCAGGGTGCCTTCGCCATCCACATGGATGGAGCCGCCTTCCAGCACGAAGCCTTCGGTGCGGTAACGCTGGCAGCGCTCGATTTCCAGCACCTTGCGCGCCACCTGATCGTCGCGCTGCCAGGGCCAGTACAGGCCGCCGTCGAAGCCGCCCCAGGCGTTGAAGGTCCAGTCCACACCACGCACGTCGCCGCTGTCATTGGTGACAAAGGTGGGGCCGGTGTCGCGCACCCAGGCGTCGTCGGTGCTGATTTCCACCAGGCGAATGCGCTCGCTATCCAGGCGGGCGCGGGCGTTTTCGTACTGGGAGGCAGAGACACAGACGGTGACCGGCTCGAATTCGGCAATGGCATGGGCCACGGCGCTGAAGGCAGCCTGGGCCGGCTTGCCGCCCAGGCGCCAGTTGT
This sequence comes from Pseudomonas xionganensis, assembly GCF_009763245.1. GTDB lineage: Bacteria > Pseudomonadota > Gammaproteobacteria > Pseudomonadales > Pseudomonadaceae > Aquipseudomonas > Aquipseudomonas xionganensis. Next base: position 623,079 of record NZ_WKJZ01000001.1, read on the forward strand.
CCGGACGCTCGGGCCAGACCATCCAGGTCTGGCTGTGGGGTTCCCATTCGGCCGGCATGCGAAAGCCGTCGGCCCGCGGGGTGGTGGTCAGGGTGGTCATAGTGGGCACCGGGTCTAGGGTTGGGCCTGCTCTTCACCGGGGGTGAGAGGCAGGGTGGGTTGTTTAAAACTAGTCGCCGCTGCACGGCGGCGCCATGCGGCAGCGCTTTTGCAGATTTATATCCGATAAAAATCGGTATTGAAAGGCAATATTATAAATAGACCGGCTTTTTATCGGATTTTTATCGGATATAGGTCGAGATGTTATCTGCCCGGCGGGTGCTGGGCTGCTTAGAGGGGCTGCAGTCGCTTGGGCAGGTACGGCGGCAGATACAGGCCCAGGTAGGCATCGAACACGCGCATGCCTTCCTCGGCCATGCGCGGGGTGATGGCGCCGTGCAGTTGCACCGAGCGGGCATAGACGCGGTCGCCGAGTTCCATGGCCAGGGCGAAGACATCGATATCTGTCGGCAGTTGTGGCAGGGCGAAATGACGCTCGAACAGGTGCTGCATCAGTCGGCCCAGTTCCAGGTCGTGCTGGCGGTCGGCCTGGGTCACCTCGGCCAGGCCATGCTGGGCCAGGATCAGCTGGCGGGCGGCGCTGTCGGCGGCATAGATGGCCAGCATGCGTTGCTCGACGATACGCGACAGGTCGCGCCAGTCGCGCAGCCCGTCATGCTCGACCGGCAGCTCCAGGCTGGCGCGGAAGGCAGCATGGATATCGGCGGTGAGGGCTTCGAGCAGGGCCGGCACGCTGGCGAAGAAGTGGTAGACCGAGGAGGGTGGAATCGCCGCCCGTTCGGCCACGGCGTAGATCGACAGGCTGGCCACGCCCTGTTCGGCCAGCAGTTCGCGGGCGGCGGCGAGAATCCCGGCGATGCGGGTCTGGCTGCTGGCGCGGGGTTTGCGGGCAGTGGCAGGGCGGCTCATGGCGATTCTCTGGGCAGGCGAAGCCGCTATTGGACGCCAGGGCTGCGGCTCAAGGCAAGCCTGGGCAGGGCGAGTGATCGTCTGTCAGCAGGCTGGAAAAGCGCGCAGCGGTTTCAAGCCTTTGGGCAAGCACCGTCAGCGGTACGATGGATGTAGAAAGCGACATCCACCCTACGCTATGGCCGAGGTGGCCATAGGGCTGCGGTTTGGATGCCTAGCCCGGTAGGGTGGATGACGCTCTTTTCATCCACCATGGGGTTTGCGGCTGGTGGATGGGTAAAGCGCCATCCACCCTACAACTGCCGCTGGCATGTCCGTCCTACGGCGTGCCAATAAACTGCGCCCAGGCGCTTTCCACTGCGGCGCTGTGCTTTTCCGGCAGCGGGTCGGTGGCATACAGGCGGCGCTTGGTTTCCCGATCCGGATAGAGGCCGGGCTGGTTGCGCAGGGCTTCGTCGAGGAAGGCGGCGGAGTCGGCGTTGGCGTTGGGGAACAGGGTCTCGGTGGTGATCAGGGCGGCCACTTCCGGCTGCAGCAGGAAGTTGATGAACTGGTGCGCCAGATCCGGGCGCTGGGCGTTGGCCGGGATCACCAGGTTGTCGATAAAGATCACCGAGCCTTCATTCGGCACCAGAAAGCGCACCGGCTGACCGGCATCGGCGGCGGCCAGGGCGTCGCCGACCCAGGCCATGGCGACGCACAGACGGCCATTGCTGAGGTCATCGATATAACGCTCGCTGTCCACATAACGCAGGTTGGGGCGCAGCTCGCCGAGCAGCTTGGCCGAGCGCTCGATGCGGCTCGGGGCGCTGCGCACCAGGCTGCGGCCCTGGTAGTTGAGCAACAGCGACAGGGTTTCGCTGGAGGCGTCCAGCACGCTGATGCCGCAGCTGGCCAGGCGACTGCTCTGTTCGGCGTCGAACAGCAGGCTCCAGCTGTCCGGCAGCGGCCCGCCGAAGGCGGCTTCGGCCTGCGGCGTGTTGATCGCCAGGCCCACGGCGCCCCAGAGGTAGGGCACGGCGTGGCGGTTGTTGGGGTCGTGGGCGGCCATGGCGCTGAGCAGCTGCTTGTCCAGATGCTGGCGGTTGGGCAGCTGGCTGACATCCAGGGCTTGCAGTTGATTGTTTTTCAGCAGGGTCGGCAGCACATCGTGGGAGGGCACGGCGATGTCCATCGGCTCGCCGCTGGCGAACAGCGCGTCCAGTTCCTCGGCAGTGGCGTAGGTGCGGTACTCCACGCGCACACCGGTCTCCTGTTCGAAACGCTTGAGCACCTGGGGGGCGATATAGTCGTTCCAGTTGTGCACACGCAGGACATCTTCGGCCAGGCCCGGCAATGGCAGCAGCAGTGGGGGCAGGGCCAGGAGGGCGGTAAGTAGGCGGCGCATCGGTTTCTCCCCTGTATTGATCCGTCCGGGTCGTGGCTGCCTGCTCTTTCTGCAGGCAAGCCGCTGGCTTGTCGCAGGCGAGGGCCGGCAACCAGAAGGTCGGAGTGGCTTGGATAAAACAACGCCGGCGCAAGGGCCGGCGTTGGGTATGGCGTCAAACGGTGTGCAGGTACCAGTTGTACTCAAGGTCGGAAATGGTGGTTTCAAACTCCTGCAACTCGGCTTCCTTGCAGGCCACGAAGATATCGATGTACTTCGGGTCGATGTACTTGTTCAGCACTTCGCTGTCGTCCAGCTCGCGCAAGGCATCGCGCAGGTTGTTCGGCAGGCTCTGCTCCAGCTGCTCGTAGGAGTTGCCCTCGATCGGCTCACCCGGCTCGATCTGGTTGGTCAGGCCGTGGTGGATACCGGCGAGGATCGAGGCCAGCATCAGGTAGGGGTTGGCATCGGCCCCGGCCACGCGGTGCTCGATGCGCACGGCATCGGCGCTGCCGGTGGGCACGCGTACGGCCACGGTGCGGTTGTCCAGGGCCCAGCTCGGCGCGTTGGGTACGTAGAACTGCGCGCCGAAACGGCGGTAGGAGTTCACGTTGGGACAGAGGAAGGCCATGGTCGCCGACATGGTGTCGAGGATGCCGCCGATGGCGTGACGCAGCGGCTGGTTCTGCAGGGGATCGTCGGCGGCGAAGATGTTCTTGCCGGTCTTCTTGTCCAGCAGCGAGATATGCACATGCAGCCCGTTACCAGCCTGGCCCGGGTAGGGCTTGGCCATAAAGGTTGAGTCCATCTCGTGGTCGTAGGCGATGTTCTTGATCAGGCGCTTGAGCAGCAGGGCGTAGTCACAGGCCTTGATCGCGTCTTCGACGTGATGCAGGTTGACCTCGAACTGCGCCGGGGCGCTTTCCTTGACGATGGCGTCGGCCGGAATGCCCTGTTCCTTGGCGGCTTCGAGAATGTCCTGCAGGCAGTCGACGTACTCGTCGAGGTCGTCGATCAGGTACACCTGGGTCGAATGCGGGCGCTTGCCCGACATCGGCGAGCGCGGCGGCTGCGGGCGGCCGTTCACGTTCTCCTGGTCGATCAGGTAGAACTCCAGTTCGAAGGCGGCGCAGATGCGCAGGCCCATGTCATCGAACTTTTCCACCACCTGACGCAGCACTTCCCGCGGGTCGGCAAAGAAGGGCGCGCCGTCCAGTTCGTGCATGGTCATCAGCAGCTGGGCGGTGGGGCGCTTCTGCCAGGGCTCATTGCACAGGGTGTTGGGGATGGGGAAGCAGATACGGTCGGCATCGCCGATATCCAGGCCCAGGCCGGTGCTTTCCACGGTGGCGCCATTGATATCCAGGGCAAACAGCGAGGCGGGCAGGTTGATGCCCTTTTCATACACTTTGTGCAGTGCGTTACGGTCGATACGCTTGCCGCGTACCACGCCGTTCATATCTGCAATAAGAAGGTCGACGAACTGGACCTCAGGATGTTCCTTAAGGAACGCGTTCGCTTCATTAAGCTGAACGGCACGCGGGGGTACCGACATGATGCAACACCTTTCTTGTTAAAAATATCAATCATGCAAATGCATGGGTATGAGTCAATCTTAAACACTTGTGACTGTCAAGAGAGGCCTATTCTGCCCTAAAAGAGGGCGTCACGACCAATTTCAGGGCGCCGTGGGTCATGCGCTGCCGGCGTGAAGCCTTGCCGGTCGCGGTGCTCAGTGGCCTGTGTTCGATTTTTTACATGGCTATTGTGAAAAAAAATGAACAAGGCTAAGCTCGGCTCAAACCCATAACAGCAATAAAACGGGTGTCTCATGTCTCGCCAGCCGATCATCGGCGTCAGTGCCTGCACCAAGCAGATCGGGCACAACATCTACCACACCGCGGGTGACAAGTACCTGCAGGCTGTCGTGCATGCAGCCGGCGGTATGCCGATCATCATCCCGGCGCTGGGCGATCAGGTCGATCAGGATTATCTGCTCGATCATATCGACGGCCTGGTCTTTCCCGGCTCGCCCTCCAATGTCGAGCCTCATCACTACAGCGGCCCGGCTAGCGAGCCCGGCACCCTGCACGATGCGGCCCGCGACAGCACCACTATTCCCTTGATTAAAGCAGCAATTGCCCGAGGCATTCCGGTGCTCGGCATCTGTCGCGGTTTTCAGGAGATGAACGTGGCCTTCGGCGGCACCCTGCACCAGAAGGTGCAGGAGGTCGAAGGCTACATGGATCACCGCGAGCCCGAAGGGCTGCCAGCGGATCAGCAATATGGCCTGCGTCACCTGCTGCATGTGCAGCCGGGCGGGCTGCTCGACGGCATCGGCTTGCCGCGCGAGTTCATGATCAATTCCATTCATGGCCAGGGCGTTGAACGTCTGGCGCCGGGCCTTCACGTAGAAGCGCTGGCGCCTGACGGGTTGATCGAAGCCTTCTCCGTCGAAGGCGCCAAAAGCTTTGCCTTGGGGGTGCAATGGCATCCCGAATGGCAGGTACGATCCAACCCGAATTATCTCGCCATCTTCCAGGCCTTTGGTGAGGCTTGCAGGAAGAAGGCGGGGCAACGCTGAGACGACTATATATAAGTCGCCTCTCACCAACCCTGAGGTCTCTATGAGCACCAAACTAGACCAGCTTTCGAGCTGGCTGAAAGAACGCAAAATCACCGAAGTTGAATGCTTGATCAGCGATCTTACCGGCATCGCCCGTGGCAAGATTTCGCCGACCAACAAGTTCCTCGACGAGAAGGGCATGCGCCTCCCCGAGAGTGTGCTGCTGCAGACCGTGACCGGCGACTATGTCGAGGACGATATCTATTACGACCTGCTGGACGAGGCCGACATCGATATGTTCTGCCGTCCGGACGAGAACGCCGTATTTATGGTGCCCTGGGCCATCGAGCCCACCGCCATGGTGATTCACGACACCTTCGACAAGCAGGGCAACCCCATCGAGCTGTCGCCGCGCAACATTCTCAAGAATGTGCTCAAGCTCTATGCCGACAAGGGCTGGAAGCCCATCGTCGCACCGGAAATGGAGTTCTACCTGACCAAACGCAACAGCGACCCGGATTTCCCGCTGGAAGCGCCGATGGGCCGCTCCGGCCGTCCGGAAGTAGGTCGTCAGTCGTTCTCCATCGACGCGGCCAACGAATTCGACCCGCTGTTCGAGGACGTTTACGACTGGTGTGAATTCCAGGGCCTGGACCTGGACACGCTGATCCACGAAGACGGCCCGGCGCAGATGGAAATCAACTTCCGTCACGGCGAAGCCCTGCACCTGGCCGACCAGATCACCGTGTTCAAGCGCACCATGCGTGAAGCGGCGCTCAAGCACGACGTGGCCGCCACCTTTATGGCCAAGCCGATCACCGATCAGCCGGGCAGCGCCATGCACATCCACCAGAGTGTGGTGGACATCAAGACCGGCAAGAACCTGTTCTCCAATGCCGACGGCAGCATGAGCCAGCTGTTCCTCAACCATATCGGTGGCCTGCAGAAGTACATCCCCGAGTTGCTGCCGCTGTTCGCCCCCAACGTCAACTCGTTCCGCCGCTTCCTGCCCGATACCTCGGCGCCGGTAAACGTCGAATGGGGCGAGGAAAACCGCACCGTGGGCCTGCGCGTACCGGAAGCCGGGCCGCAGAACCGCCGCGTGGAAAACCGCCTGGCCGGCGCCGATGCCAACCCCTATCTGGTCCTGGCGGCATCCTTGCTGTGCGGCTACATGGGCATGGTCGGCGACGTCAAGCCCAGCGCGCCGGTCAAGGGCCGTGGTTACGAGCGCCGCAATCTGCGCCTGCCGATCACCATCGAGCACGCCCTGGAGCGCATGGAAGCCTGCAAGGATGCCGAGAAGTACCTGGGCGAGAAGTTCATGCGCGGCTATGTCGCGGTGAAGCGCGCCGAGCATGAGAACTACAAGCGGGTAATCAGCTCCTGGGAGCGTGAATTCCTGCTGCTGTCGGTGTAAGACCCGGCCGCTGCCGCGGGTGATCCCCGCGGCACGCGGCCACGAATAGCGGGGGCCTGCGAAGGGCGGGCCCTTTATTGATGGCTGTGTCTGAGTGACCTGCTGCGCACCCTGTAGGAGCGGATTGATCCGCGAAATTCGCGGCTGAAGCCGCTCCCACAGAAGGCCGATCCGCGCATCAGCAGATCTTCCGGACATTGCCTTATTGATAGGTGTTGAAATGAGCAAACCCGTGACCAACCCGCAAACCCTCCAGTGGCAGGCCATGAGCCGCGAGCACCACCTGGCGCCGTTCAGCGACTACCAGCAACTGGCCGAGGCCGGCCCGCGCATCATTACCCGCGGCAACGGCGTCTACCTCTGGGATAGCGAAGGTCACAAGATTCTCGATGGCATGGCCGGTCTGTGGTGCGTGGCCCTGGGCTATGGCCGCGAGGAACTGGTGCAGGCCGCCAGCAAGCAGATGCGCGAGCTGGCCTTCTACAACACCTTCTTCCAGACCGCCCATCCGCCTGCCCTGGAGCTGGCCAAGGCGATCTCCGAGGTGGCGCCCAAGGGCATGAACCATGTGTTCTTCACCGGCAGCGGTTCGGAAGGCAACGACACCATGCTGCGTCTGGTGCGCCATTACTGGGCGTGCAAGGGCCAGCCGAACAAGAAGGTCATCATCAGCCGCATCAACGGCTACCACGGCTCCACCGTGGCTGGCGCGAGTCTCGGCGGGATGAAATTCATGCACGAGCAGGGCGACCTGCCGATTCCGGGTATCGAGCATATCCCGCAGCCTTACTGGTTCGGCGAAGGTGGCGACATGAGCCCGGAAGCCTTCGGCGTCTGGGCCGCCGACCAGCTGGAGAAGAAGATTCTCGAACTGGGCGTGGACAACGTCGCCGCCTTTATCGCCGAGCCGATCCAGGGCGCCGGTGGCGTGATCATCCCGCCGGACAGCTACTGGCCACGGATCAAGGAGATCCTCGCCAAGTACGACATCCTGTTTGTCGCCGACGAGGTGATCTGCGGTTTCGGCCGTACCGGCGAGTGGTTCGGCAGCGACTACTACGATCTGGCGCCCGACCTGATGACCATCGCCAAGGGCCTGACCTCGGGCTATGTGCCCATGGGCGGGCTGATCGTCAGCGACAAGGTGTTCGATGTGATCAATGCCGGCGGCGATTTCAACCACGGCTTCACCTACTCCGGCCACCCGGTGGCGGCCGCCGTGGGCCTGGAAAACCTGCGCATTCTGCGCGAAGAAAAAATTATTCAGCAGGTCAAGGAAGAAACGGCACCTTACTTGCAGAAGCGTCTGCGTGAACTGGCGGATCACCCGCTGGTGGGTGAAGTGCGCGGCGTCGGCATGCTCGGCGCCATCGAGCTGGTGCAGAACAAGGCCACCCGCGAGCGCTTCTCCGGCGACGTTGGCGTGGGCATGGTCTGCCGCGGCCACTGCTTCGCCAATGGCCTGATCATGCGCGCCGTGGGCGACACCATGATCATCGCCCCACCACTGGTGATCAGCAAAACCGAGATCGACGAGCTGGTCGACAAGGCACGTCAGTGTCTCGACCTGACCGCCGCACAGGTGCTGGGCTGATGCTGGCGCGGCCGTTATTGCAACAGCCTGTAATCAGGGGTTGGAAAAACGGTCGCGTCCTTGCCAGACTGCGCCAGTGCCTTGGTCTGGTCATGCGCCCAGGCGTACAACCAGACCGCGTCATACTCTGGAACACCACTACGACAACAGGAGCAGTACGCATGAAAACATTTGGCAAAACCCTCCTTGCCTTGTCCCTCGCCGGGGCTGTAGCGAGTGCCGCACAGGCAAATGACAAAGTTCTGCATGTTTACAACTGGTCGGACTATATCGCCGAAGACACCCTGTCCAACTTCCAGGATGCCACCGGTATCAAGGTCGTCTACGACGTCTTCGACTCCAACGAAACCCTGGAAGCCAAGCTGCTGTCGGGCAATTCCGGCTATGACGTGGTGGTGCCGTCCAGCCAGTTCCTGGGCAAGCAGATCAAGGCGGGCGTGTTCCAGAAGCTGGACAAGAGCAAGCTGCCGAACTGGCAGAACCTCAACCCGGATCTGATGAAGGCCCTGGAAAACAACGACCCGGGTAACGAGCACGCCTTCCCCTACCTGTGGGGCACCACCGGTATCGGCTACAACGTCGACAAGGTCAAGGAAGTCCTGGGTGTAGACACCATCGATTCCTGGGATGTGGTCTTCAAGCCGGAGAACATCGAGAAGCTCAAGGCCTGTGGCGTCTCCATGCTCGATGCCCCGGATGAAGTCTACGCCGCCGCCCTGCACTACCTGGGCCTGCCGCCGAACCCGACCAGCACCGAGGACGTGGCCAAGGCTGAAGAGCTGCTGCTGAGCGTGCGTCCGCACATCACCTATTTCCACAGCTCCAAGTACATTTCCGACCTGGCCAATGGCGACATCTGCGTGGCCGTGGGTTGGTCCGGCGACGTGTTCCAGGCTCAGGCCCGTGCCGAAGAAGCCGGCAATGGCGTGAACATCGCCTACACCATTCCCAAGGAAGGCGCCGCTGCCTGGTTCGACATGATGGCCATTCCGGCCGACTCCAAGAACGTCGAAGCCGCCCATGCCTTCCTCAACTTTATCCTGACCCCGGAAGTCATCACCCCGATCACCAACTATGTGGCCTACCCGAACGGCAATGCCGCTTCCACGCCGCTGGTGGACGAGGAAATCCGCAACAACCCGGGCATCTACCCGACCGAAGAGGCGAGCAAGAAGCTCTACACCTTCGCTCAGCTGAGCCCATCGGTGCAGCGCGCGGTGACCCGCAGCTGGACCAAGGTCAAGTCTGGCCGTTAAGCAACAAGCAACACCCTGGTGATGGCGGGTCTACCCGCCATCACTCAGCATAAAAATAAGGAAGCCCCCTATGCGTCATCTCACCTTGCTGGCCGGCCTGACCGCCGCCGCCATCGCCCTTCCCGCTGCCCAGGCGGCGGAGCGTACCGTCAATGTCTACAACTGGTCGGACTATATCGGTGAAACCACCCTGGCCGATTTCCAGCAGGCCAGCGGGATCAAAGTGCTGTATGACGTGTTCGATTCCAATGAAAGCCTGGAAGGCAAACTGCTGGCCGGCCGTAGCGGCTATGACCTGGTGGTGCCCTCCAACAATTTCCTCGGCAAGCAGATCAAGGCGGGCGCCTTCCAGAAGCTCGACCGCAGCCTGCTGCCCAACTGGAACAACCTCGACCCGGCGCTGCTCAAGCAGCTGCAGACCAATGACCCGGGCAACCAGTATTCCGTGCCCTACCTGTGGGGCACCAATGGCATTGGCTACAACGTGGCCAAGGTCAAGGAAGTGCTCGGTGTCGACGAGATCGACTCCTGGGCCGTGCTGTTCGAGCCGGAGAACATGGCCAAGCTGGCCACCTGTGGCGTGAGCTTCCTCGACTCCGGCGACGAGATGATTCCGTCGGTGCTCAACTACCTGGGCCTGGACCCCAATAGCCACGACCCGGATGACTACGCCCAGGCCGAGGCCAAGCTGCTGGCCGTGCGCCCCTATGTCACCTACTTCCACAGCTCCAAGTACATCGGTGACCTGGCCAATGGTGATATCTGCGTGGCGGCCGGCTTCTCCGGCGACATCCTGCAGGCCGCCGACCGCGCCGACGAAGCGGGCAAGAACATCGAGATTGCCTACGTCATCCCCAAGGAAGGCGGCAACCTCTGGTTCGACATGCTGGCCATCCCGGTAGATGCGGCCAACGTGAGTGAGGCCCACAGTTTTATCAACTACCTGCTTGAACCAGAAGTGATAGCGGGCGTGAGCGAGTATGTCGGTTATGCCAACCCCAATCCCGCGGCCCGCGAGCTGATGGATGAGGAAATGCGCAACGACGAAGCGATTTATCCGCCACAAGCGGTGTTGGACAAGCTGTACATTTCGGCGGAGTTGCCGAGCAAGGTTCAACGACTGATGACCCGGACCTGGAGCCGGATCAAGTCAGGTCAATAATTCAAACACCCGGCCGCGGGGGTCGGGCGTCAATTTTGCGGGAGTTTTGGTAATGGCAGTTGCATCCAGTGCCTATAAAAAGGTTCTTGAGGGTGATCAACGACCCAAAGAGGTGTTGGTCAAGATCGACAGGGTCACCAAGAAATTCGACGAAACCGTCGCGGTGGACGATGTCTCCCTGACCATCAACAAGGGCGAAATCTTCGCCCTGCTCGGCGGCTCCGGTTCGGGCAAGTCCACCCTGCTGCGCATGCTTGCCGGCTTCGAGCGGCCCACCGAGGGGCGCATCATCCTCGACGGTGAAGACATCACCGACCTGCCGCCCTACGAACGGCCGATCAACATGATGTTCCAGTCCTACGCCCTGTTCCCGCACATGAGCGTGGCCGACAACATCGCCTTCGGCCTCAAGCAGGACAAGCTGCCCAAAGCCGAGATCGACGCCCGCGTCGAGGAAATGCTCAAGCTGGTGCACATGACCCAGTACGCCAAGCGCAAGCCGCATCAGCTGTCCGGTGGCCAGCGTCAGCGTGTGGCCCTGGCCCGCTCCCTGGCCAAGCGTCCCAAGCTGCTGCTGCTGGACGAACCCATGGGTGCTCTGGACAAGAAGCTGCGCTCGCAGATGCAGCTTGAGCTTGTCGAGATCATCGAGCGCGTGGGCGTGACCTGCGTGATGGTGACCCACGACCAGGAAGAGGCCATGACCATGGCCCAGCGCATCGCCATCATGCACCTGGGCTGGATCGCCCAGATCGGCAGCCCGGTGGACATCTACGAGACCCCGACCAGCCGCCTGGTCTGCGAATTTATCGGCAGCGTCAACCTGTTCGAGGGTCAGGTGGTGGAAGACGCCGAAGACCACGCGCTGATCGACAGCCCGGACCTGGAGCGTAATATCTACGTCGGTCACGGCGTCAGCACCTCGGTGCAGGACAAGAGCATCACCTACGCCATCCGCCCGGAAAAGCTGATCGTCACCACCGAACAGCCGAGCTGCGAGTACAACTGGTCCCGCGGCACCGTGCACGACATCGCCTATCTGGGCGGCCACTCGGTATTCCACGTCGAACTGCCCAGCGGCAAGATCGTCCAGTCCTTTGTTGCCAACGCCGAACGCCGTGGCGCCCGCCCAACCTGGGACGACCAGGTCTACGTCTGGTGGGAGGACGATAGCGGGGTGGCATTGCGCTCATGAACATTCAACGAAGCCTCCTGCGCCGCCTGCCCAAGGGTCGCCACTTCGTAATCGGAGTGCCGTTCCTGTGGCTGTTTATGTTCTTCCTGCTGCCCTTCGTCATCGTGATGAAGATCAGCTTTGCCGAAGCCGACGTGGCCATCCCGCCGTACACCGAGGTGTACGCCTGGGCGGAAAACAAACTGTCGATCATCATCAACCTGGGTAACTACATCTTCCTCACCGAGGATGCCCTGTACCTGGCGGCCTATCTGGGCTCACTGAAGACGGCGTTCTTCAGCACCCTGCTGTGCCTGCTGATCGGCTTCCCCATGGCCTATGCCATCGCCCGTGCCGACAAGGCCAAGCAGATGGTGTTCCTGCTGCTGATCATGATGCCGACCTGGACCGCGATCCTGATCCGCGTCTACGCCTGGATGGGCATTCTCAGCAACAACGGTCTGCTCAACAGCGTCCTGCAGGGCATCGGCCTGATCAGTGAGCCGCTGCAGATCCTCAACACCAACGTTGCGGTGTATATCGGCATCGTCTACTCGTACCTGCCGTTTATGGTGCTGCCGTTGTTCGCCAACCTGGTCAAGCACGACCCCAGCCTGCTGGAAGCCGCTGCCGACCTGGGTTCCAGCCGCTACAACAGCTTCTGGAAGATCACCGTGCCGCTGGCCAAGAACGGCATCATCGCCGGTTGCATGCTGGTGTTTATCCCGGTGGTCGGTGAGTTCGTCATCCCCGAACTGCTCGGTGGCCCGGAGACCCTGATGATCGGCAAGGTGCTGTGGCAGGAGTTCTTCAACAACCGCGACTGGCCTGTTGCCTCTGCTCTGGCTGTGGTGATGCTGGCGATTCTGATCGTTCCCATCATCTTGTTTAACCGCAACCAGGCTAAAGAGCTGGAGGGCCGGCCATGAAGCGTTTCAGTTTCTCCAACTTTATGCTGTGGGCGGGCCTGGCCTTTATCTACCTGCCGATGCTGATCCTGGTCATCTACTCGTTCAACGCCTCGCGGCTGGTAACGGTGTGGGGTGGCTGGTCGCTGAAGTGGTACATCGGCCTGCTCGACAACACCCAGCTGATGAACTCGGTGATGCGCTCCCTGGAAATCGCCTGCTACACCGCGATTGCCGCCGTGGCGCTGGGCACCATGGCCGCCTTCGTGCTGACCCGGGTGACCCGCTTCAAGGGCCGTACCCTGTTCGGTGGCCTGGTCACCGCACCGCTGGTCATGCCCGAGGTGATCACCGGTCTGTCGCTGCTGCTGCTGTTCGTGGCCATGGCCCAGCTGATCGGCTGGCCTGCCGAGCGTGGCATCCTGACCATCTGGATCGCCCACACCACCTTCTGTTCCGCCTATGTGGCGGTGGTGGTGTCGTCGCGTCTGCGTGAGCTGGACCTGTCCATCGAGGAGGCGGCCATGGACCTGGGCGCCAAGCCGTGGAAGGTGTTCTTCCTGATCACCATCCCGATGATCGCGCCGTCCCTGGCGGCCGGCGGCATGATGTCCTTCGCCCTGTCCCTGGACGATCTGGTACTAGCCAGCTTTGTCTCCGGCCCGGGCTCCACCACCCTGCCGATGGAGGTGTTCTCCGCCGTGCGTCTGGGCGTGAAGCCGGAAATCAACGCCGTGGCCAGCCTGATCCTGCTGGCGGTGTCCTTCGCCACCTTCCTGGTCTGGTTCTTCGCCCACCGCGCCGAGGAAAAGCGCAAGAAGGCCCTGCAACAGGCCATGGACGAAAGCACCGGCGCCGCCCTGATGGCCGGCCCGGACAGCCGCCGCGATCCATCCCAGGTGCATGCCTGAGGCTAACCCGCAGTAAACCCACAAGGGCCACGTCAGTGGCCCTTGTGCTTTCTCGGCCCGGCGCTTGCGGCCTGCGCCGATCTTGGTTACAACCTCAGGTACGTGCCCATCTGGATTGCCCGCCATGACCGACTCCAATCCCACCGACAGCTCGGTCTACAAAACCCTGCTGGAGTCGACCAAAGCCATCCCCTGGAAGATCGACTGGGCGACCATGACCTTCGCCTATATCGGCCCGCAGATCGAAACCCTGCTCGGCTGGCCCCAGGCCAGCTGGCTCAGCGCCAACGACTGGGCCGAACGCATGCACCCCGAAGACCGCGAGCGGGTGGTCAACTTCTGCGTCAGCCAGTCCCAGTGCGGTATCGATCACGAGGCCGACTACCGCGCCCTGACCCAGAGTGGCGACTATATGTGGATTCGCGATGTGGTCCATGTGCTGCGCAATGAAGCCGGCGAGGTCGAGGCCCTGATCGGCTTTATGTTCGATATCAGCGAGCGCAAGCAGACCGAACAACAGCTGCTGCAACTGCAGAAGCAGCTGGAAGAATTCTCCTACCAGGACGGCCTGACCGGCGTGGCCAACCGGCGCATGTTCGACAGCCGCTTCGAGGTGGAGTGGGCCAACGCCCAGCGCAGTGGTCAGCCGCTGTCACTGATCCTGCTGGATATCGACTACTTCAAGCAGTACAACGACCACTACGGCCATATCCAGGGCGACGACTGCCTGAAGCTGGTCGGCCAGGCCCTGAGCCAGGCCGCCGTGCGTCCACGCGATCTGGTGGCCCGCTACGGCGGTGAGGAGTTCGCCCTGCTGCTACCGGAAACCGATGCCAGTGCGGCGGCGCAAGTGGCCGAACGCTGCCGCCAGCTGATCCGCGAACGGCAGATCCACCACGCCCAGTCCCAGGTTGCGCCGCTGCTGACCGTCAGCCTCGGGGTCGGCACCCGGGTGCCGGGAAGCCATGAGCTGCCACTGAGCTTTCTCGAAAGCGTGGACCGCCTGCTCTACCAGGCCAAGCATCAGGGCCGTGACCGTGTCGTGGCCCATGCCCAGGAGCCACGCAATAACGAGCGGGCAGGCTAACAGGCTGCACGCCGGGCTGAGTTGCACCTGCGTCCCCGACGGCTTACCCGTTCGTTGCAACCAGGCGATGCCGCAAAAGACAACACAGGTCGTTTGCAACAGCCTGTCAATGGGCCAGCAATAACGCAATGGCAAGCACAATGCCCAATGTCGCCACCCACAGATTGACCGCCATGCCCCATTTACCGGAATAACCCGTCGGAAAATCTGACGGGGTGAGAGTTTTCAGGACATTGGCATATTGTTTTGATGAGTACACCGCAATAAATGAGCCGGACAATATAAAGAACAACCCGGCCACAATGGTCAGCTGCATCGAAATAGAGTTAGACGCCGCGCCGGATAACACCTTGATCAAAATGCCGGAACGTTCAATCAGAAAACCAAAGGCAATCAGCGCAATGCTGGTTCTATTCCAGGCCAGCAAGGTGCGCTCGGCTGCAAACAAGACACGGGGATCTTTTTGTTCAGTCATACAGTGCCTCAAAGCGGGTGGTTGGCATGGCGTCTGCCCATACACGCGTGCCGTTGGGCGATGCCCTAGGTGCCGATGATCATAGTGGATATCTGGGCTGGGTGATTAGGCCCGCCTCGCTGGGCACTGCTAAGGATTTGAAGCAGTGGCTGGCGCAGCCTAAGCCGCATCCGCCACGTTGTTTTATCTAAGATAGCGGCTTGCCTCTGACTTTATAGACAAGAAAGTTTATTGCGGCGAAGAGCAAGCAAACGCTTAAAAAGAAAGCGCTAACAAGGGTGAAGAAATAAACCTCATCCCAGCGCTTTATCCTGGCTTCATTGGGGTTATTTTCGGCGTAATAGACACCGACAGTGCGCCCTATTTCCCAGTGCGGGTACCCCATCGCCCGGCCCTCGACACGGACAGTCGTGCCGTCTGAGTCAAACTCTACTATGGCTTGGGTGTTGGTCTGTGTCGGCTTGCCATTGGTCGTGGTAGACGAAGTGCTTTTACTGCCAAGAGCAACCACAGTCCCCTCGGTCACGGCCATACCGTTGATATAGGCGGTTTCCTCTGTGTAGAAATACACAGTGGAACATAGCAGGGCAATAACAATAATTAATGCAGGGATATAGCGAAGAGGCATAAATTCTCCTTGAGTAAAACGATTAAACCAGCGGGTAGACAAAAGCACAGTCTTTGGCTGTGCAGTGCCCGAAGTGAACGACAGATGAGCGCACTATCAGCGCTCACCTGCAAGAGCATCGCCAACAGCAACACCGCATTCGGGGCAGGAGCTTGCTGACAAGCCGAGCACATGCCCGTTATGGCAGAGGCGTGCAGGGGCTTGCTTCTCAAGTTGAAGGTATGAATACAGCGTGGCAAAAGCCGCGTAATAGAAGAATAACCAATGCCCTGAAAAGAGCCTGATAGTGGACGTTGAGGCAGAAGCGTGGCTTGAAGACGTGGCGAAGGACAGTGCAAAGTTCAGAAAGGTATAGCCGAACAGCGCATAGACCATATATCGCATCAGCTTCGGGCAGCCTCTGAGAGCGGCCTTCCACATTCTTTTCTTGGGCAGCCCTCTGGCCAGAAACCTGGCGCATAAAGCGGTAGGAATCCATACCACAAAGAGGCCATGGTGGAGAAACCACGGCTCTTCGCTAAAGAGTGAAGAGCCTAATATTGATGATATATGTTCGGCAAGGCTGATAATAAAACCAAGGCCTGCAAGTACCATAAATATGACGGTAATCTTTGATTTCACTATGGCTCCTTATAGTGAGAGCTAAAGTTTGGTTAAGGAGTGTGCTATAGCTCGTCCCAGTGAGCGGAGTGTGCAGTTTGAGCAGTTTTTAGACACGCTTTACATGTTTAGAGACTTAAAAGTTTTGACTTCCTGTCTTCAAATTCTTCGTTTGTTATTGTGCCTTCATTTCTAAGTGCACTGAGCTTTCGGATTTCGTCCGCAATCAATGCATTGTTGTTTTTTGAGATCGGCTGTGCCGCCTTAGCTGCTCCTTGCATTATTGGGGCGGAATCTTGAGTTGAGGCGTCAAGGGAATTTCCGGTAGTTGATAGTTTATAATTTTGTATTTCTTTAAGGGCTGTATCCTTATCAACCAATAAAAGTCGTGTGCCCATTACTGCAAAATAGTTCTGGATTGTGAGCTTTATAAAATATGTTTCGCCTGGCTTTGTATAAAGTTGCAGCTTTCTATCGATGAGGCCATTTGCGTTTACATGAATTTCATGGTGGCCGGCTTGTGCTAAGTAGTGCAGGTAGCCTTTGTTGTGTAATGGGTAAGGAAGTTGTTCGCCATTGTGTAAAATGGGCAACCCAACCCCGCCTGCGGTGAAAGCCCATGGTCTATATATGTATATTTGCGACTTGTCAGCAGGCGGCTCGGCGATGTTTGTAAATTCAGGCCCAGACGCGGCGCAGCCTGATAGGTATGCAGCGCCAGCAAGTATGGTAGCTTTGAGTAGATTTTTAAGCATTTTTTCCTAATTTTTAACTGGAATAAATATTATCTGGAGCCTAGCCTTTGGTTAAAGGCGGGTCTTAGCCCGTTCCAGTGAGCGGAACGAACGGTTTGAATTAGTTGTTATAAGCCATTTTTGTAGGCTAATGAAAGTTCAGCAAAGAACTCTTGCCTCAATTGTAGTAAATCCTCCCGGACATCATCCATTTCCTTTTCAGTTAATCCTGCTTTTCCGATGTAGTACTGGCGTCGGAGGGTTTTTAAAAAGTCAGTGTATTTCCTGAGCTTAAGCGAAGAAGACTCTAAGCCGAGCAGTAGCAACTTGGATTCTGCAACAGTAATATTTTTTGCTTCACTAAAATATTCTGCCTTAACAAGGTCTAGCTGTTCGGACCTTTCTTTTGGCCATTCTCTATCGTCGTTCTCTACTCGTACACACTCAGCAACTAAAGCCCAATACTTTAGCGCTACATGCGAGAAAACTTCTACGTGAGCAGCAACCTGTTCTAAGGCGTCGTAATGGCGTTTCGTTATATCTTTTCTTGACTCATGCCTGTGATTTAACTTTGTCACCACGTAAGTGCTAGCAAAGCCGATTATTCCGCCGAGGCCGATTTTTATTGCGGTATCTATGACTTCGATTGCTGTGGTCGGCACGGTGACCCCTATGTTTTATAACAGTGATTAGGTTGGATGGTTATATCTAGGAGTTATTTCCACATATGGAAATAAATGGCTAAATCCAAGTGTTAAGTATCTATATATAGACATCAGGGTAGCTCCAGCCGATCTTCCAGACCCAGTCGCATCACGCTTTCCTTATCCAGCAGCCAGGTCTTGAGCGTGGGCTGCCAATGACCGCCTGCTTGTTTGATCTGCTGTTGCAGTTCCTCTTCCCGGTAGTGGATGCGCAGGTGCAGTGGCGCGGCAGGGGTGTCGGGGCGCGGGGAGGAGGGTTTCAAAAGCGGTTTGCGCGGGACTATCAGTTCGACAGTGGGGTGGCGCATACCCAGGGCTGGATTGTCGCGATAGGGCAGGTCGGCGCCGTAGCGTTCGACCAGGTGTTGGGTGCCGTTTTGCCCGGGCTTGAGGGTTTTGATCACATCCATGCGTGGGTGCCTTTGGCAGCAGTCCTGCCGGCAGTCTGCCGCTCTGCTGTTTTTTCCTCAAGCCTGAAAGCCCGCAGGTTCTGCGGGCTGTAGTCGCCCGCTTACTCGTGAGTGGGCGTCAGGCTTTGCAGCAGCCGATAGTAGAACCCGCTGGCATTGGCCAGGGTATCGATCGCCACGCGTTCATTGGTGCCGTGCATGCGCGGCAGATCTTCGCGTTCCATCAGCAGGGGGCTAAAGCGAAAGACGTTATCGGTCAGGGGTTCGTAGTGACGTGAGTCGGTGCCGCCCACGGTGAGGTTGGGGCTGACCAGGGTGTTGCCAAAGCTTTGCCGGATAACCTCGGCAAACTGCTGGTAGGCCGCGCCCTGCACATCGGTCACGGCGGAGGGTTCGCGGCCGCCGGGCATGACCTTGATGCGGATCTGCTCGTCATTTACCGCCTGGCGCACATGCTCGGTCACGCTGGCGATGCTGTCGCGGGCGTGGATGCGCAGGTTGAGGGTGGCGCGGGCGCTGGGTGGCAGGACGTTCTCCTTGATCCCGGCACGCAGCAGGGTGGGGGATAGGGAGGTTTGCAGCTGGGCGGCGCCAGCCGGGCTGGCGGCCAGTTGTCGTTCTACCAGCGGGCCGAACAGCCAGAGGTTGGCGAAGATCACCCGGTAGCCGAAGGATTGCGCCGGGGTAAAGCTGGCCAGCAGCTCGCCGGTGGGGCCGTCGAAGCCACGGGCAAAGGGGGCGGCGCCGACGCGCTGCAGGGCGGCGCTAAGGCGGCCAATGGCGGTTTGCGCGAACGGCGGCGGCTGCGAGGAATGACCGCCCTGGGCCTGGGCTTCCAGCACCAGGCTGACGTAACCCTTTTCCCCGATGCCGACCACGGCCAGGTCCTGGCTGATACCGGGGATCTGGTTGCGCACGACAAAGCCGCCTTCGTCGCTGACCCAGTGCAGCCGCTGGCCCTGGGCCTGCAGGGCTTCGGCGATGCGTCGGTTGCCCTGGTGACCGCCGATTTCCTCATCGTGGCCAAAGGCGAAGAGCACGTCGCGCTCGGGGACGAAGCCTTGCGCCAGCAGGGTTTCCGCAGCCTCCAGC
The DNA here is from genome assembly GCF_009763245.1 of Pseudomonas xionganensis. Classification (GTDB taxonomy): domain Bacteria; phylum Pseudomonadota; class Gammaproteobacteria; order Pseudomonadales; family Pseudomonadaceae; genus Aquipseudomonas; species Aquipseudomonas xionganensis. The sequence goes on from NZ_WKJZ01000001.1 coordinate 642,135, forward strand.
ATGGCCACCATGGAGCCCTTGCTGTCGATGGCGCCGCGGCCCCAGACAAAGCCGTCGGCAATGGCGCCGGAGAAGGGCGGGTAGTGCCACTGATCTTCCGTGCCGGGGGCCACCGGCACCACGTCCTGATGCGCCATCAGCAGCACGGCGGGCAGGCTGCGGTCGCGGCCGGGCCAGCGCAACAACAGGCTGGGGCTGCCGGTGTGCTCGCGCGTGCTGGCGGCCATCAGGCGCGGGTAGTGTTGCGCCAGCCAGTCGGCCATGCCGGCAAAGGCGGCGTCGCTGGCTGCCAGCTGGCTGGCGGGGGCGCCGACCTGATGGGACAGGGTCGGCAGCTGGATGGCGGCGCTGAGGCTGGCGGCGGCGCGCTGGGCATCGAGGCCGGCGGGCAGGCTGACCGGCTGATCATTGTATTGGGGGGCGGGCAGCAGCCAGGTGCGGCCCAGCAGCACGGCGGCCAGGGCCAGCAGCGCGAGCAGCACGAGCACAGCCAGGCGTTGCAGCAGTCGGGGCATGGGGTGGTTCCTCGTTGGCTTGCGCCCCGTGGGTGCGGGGCGCAAGGGGTCAGGGGATCAGGCGCAGCTGGCTGCGGCTGTGGGCGCGGATGGCGTCGGCGTCCAGGGGCATGGGTCGGTAGTCGCCGCGCAGATAGGCCTCGGCCTGGTCGCGGTAGTGGGCATCGAACAGCACGCCGCTCTGCCCGACCGGGTTGATGCCCAGGGCGCTGCGGGCGTCGGCCAGGTCGATCAGGCGCCGGGTGGAGGGGCCATACACCACCGACCAGGGCGCCGGGCCGAGTTTGTGCGAGAGGTTGTTGGGCGTCTCGTGGCCGCCGGGGGCGGGGAAGGGGCCGACGTTGAACAGCAGGTCCAGCGGTGCCTTCTGCCCCAGCGGGTGGCCGTGGCTCAGCGGATGGGCCTGGCCCCACTGCCAGCTGGCCGGATCGTTACCCAGTTGCTGGCGCAGGTGGGCCAGGCTGGCTTGCCAGGCGGCGCTGACGATGGCCTCGCGGGTTTCCTGGGCGGTGGTGTCCTGGCGGTTCCACCAGGGGGCGGTGGCATCGGCCGCCAGGCGCGGCAGGGCGCTGTCGATGACCCGGGTCTGCAGCAGGGTGTCGAAGAAGGCCTGGCCCAGTTCGTCGGCCATGGCCTCGAAGGCCAGCTGATAGACCAGCTGGTTGAACAGCACGGCAGCGCGGCTGTTCAGACGGTGATCGCCATCCCAGGCCAGCAGTTCCTGCACCAGGGCCTGCTCCTGTTCGTCCCGGGCGGCGCTGCGCAGCGCCTCGGCCAGGGGCGCCAGCAGGCGCTGGGGGTAGTCGGTGCGGGTGTCCAGTTGCAGGGCCTGGCTGTTCTGCGTGTCCCATTTCACCTGCTCGTCGCTGAGCAGGTCGTCCAGGCGCTGGCCGCGGTCGGCCAGGTTGTAGTAGCCGGGGATTTCGATACCGGCCGGCGAGACGGGCTGGTAGTTGGCCGAGAGGATATAGCCGCGCGCCGGGTTCTCTTCCTGGGGGTTGGCGCTGAAGGGGTGGAAGCCGTCCTTCTCCGCTTCGCCAGTGGTACCGTCGAGGATAAAGTTCGGATTGACCCCGGCCGGGCGGCGCGGCAGTTTGGCCGCCGCCCACCAGCCGATATCACCGCCGGCATTGGCCCACACCACGTTCAGGCCGGGGGCTTCGATCTTCTCCACGGCGCTGCGGGCTTTCTCCAGGCTGTCGGCGCGATTGAGCTGGTAGAAGCCGTCGAGTATGGGGTTGTCGGTTTCCAGAAAGGCCCACCACATGGCAATCGGCGTGCTGGCATTGCTGTGGTTGAGCGCGCTGTTGATGATCGGGCCGTGTGGCGAGCGCTTGAGGGTCAGTTTGACCGGCTCGGCATCCTTGACGCGGATCACTTCCTCGCGGCTTTCCAGATCGACCCATTGGCCGCGATACCAGACCTGCTCGGGGTTGTCCGGGTTGGTTTTTTCGGCGATCAGATCCAGGTCGTCGTTCTGGAACATGGTGATGCTCCAGGCAAAATCCTGGTTGTGACCCAGGGAGGCCACCGGGTTGAGCGCCTGATGATGACCGTACAGGCTGAAGCCGGGGTAACTCAGGTTGGCTTCGTACCACACCGCCGGCACGGCGAAGCGGATATGCGGGTCGCCGGCCAGCAGCGGTTTGCCGCTGGCGGTGCGGCTGCCGGACACCGCCCAGGCGTTGCTGCCTTCGAACTGCGGCAGGCCGGCCTGGGCCAGGGCGTCGAGGCTGAGGCGGGCGATGGCGCCCAGGTCCTGCCAGTCACCCGCAGCCAGGGGCTGGCCGACCACGCCCTGGGGCTGCCAGTCCAGATCAAAGACCTTGAGGTAGTCGGTGCCCAGTTGGTCACGGATATGGGTCAGCACCGGCTCGGTGCGAAACGCGGCGGCGAAGCTGTAGGCCATATAGCCGGCCACGCTCAGGGTGTCGGCGCTGGTGAAGGGCCGTGGCTCGATGCCCAGCAGGTCGAACTCCAGAGGCACAGGGCCCTTGGCCTGGAACTGGTTGATGCCGTCCAGGTAGGCCAGCAGCGCCTGGGTAGAGGGCAGCGCGGGGTCCAGTTTGGCGGCATAGCGGTCGGCGTGTTCGCGGATGCCCAGGGTGCGGAACAGACGGTCGGTTTCCAGCAGCGGGCTGCCGAGGATTTCCGCCAGCTCGCCGCGGGCCAGGCGGCGCAGGATTTCCATCTGGAACAGGCGATCCTGGGCGTGGACGAAGCCCAGGGCGCGGTACATATCCAGTTCATGCTCGGCCTGGATATGCGGCACGCCCCGCTCATCGAAATCCACCAGCACCTGCGCCTGCAGGGATTGCAGTTGCAGCTGACCGCTGCGTTGTGGCTGTTTGCCGTCGACATACCAGTAGGCGCCGGCGGCAGCGGCGGCGACGATCAGGGCCAGGGCGGTCAGGCTGCGTTTCATGGATTGTCCTTGTTATGGAGATGGCGCAGGCATTGTGCGGGCGTGGGCCGGGACTGGCATTGACCAAATGCGCGCGGCGTGAAAGTCTCTAGTCAATTGATCGCCCCGAAGTGGGTACAGCCATGCCGCAGAACCTGCCGCCAAGCGCGGCCCTGAGTCACTCGCCGACCCTGCGCCGCCTGCTCTACGAGGCCCTGGCGACGCTGGGCTTCGACCCCACCGACACCTACCGCCGCGCCTATGGGGGCGCCACCGTGGCGCCTCTGCTGCTGGACGGACGCCAGGAGCACGACAATGCCCCGCGTTTCTGGCAGGCCCTGGCGGGGATCACCGGGGATGCCGATATTGGCTTGCACCTGGCTGAGGTGATGCAGCCCCGCCCTCTGGATGTGGTGGGCTATCTGCTGCTGGCCGCCCGCGACCTGGGCCAGGCCCTGGAGGCCTTTGTGCGCTTCCAGCACATCCTCTCCGGCGGTTTTGCCGCGCGCCTGGAACTGGCGGGTGAGCAGGCCCGGCTGATCTTCGACCTGAACTACCGTGGTATTGGCTCCTTGCGCCAGCAGATGGAATGCCTGGCCCTGCTGCTGCTGAAGATGCTGGCCAGTGTCAGTGATGGTGAGTTTCGGATTAGCGGGCTGGGTTTTCGTCACCTCGCACCGTCGCGCCTGAGCGAGCAGCGCCGCCTGTTTGGGTTGACCCCGGCCTTCGCCCAGGATCATGACGTCTTGGTCTTTGCCCGTGACCTGCTGGCCCGGCCCTCGCGCAGCGCCAACCCGCGGCTGTTTGCCGTGCTCTGGGGCGAAGCCGAACGCGAGCTGGCCGAGCTGCAGGAAAACCAGCTGCTCAACCGGGTGCGCTACTGGCTGGAGGTCAACCTGGGCCTGAGCCGCTGCGACCTGGCCGGTTGCGCCAGGGCCCTGGACTTGACGCCGGCAGCCCTGCAGCGGGCCTTGCTGGAGCAGGCCAGCAGCTTTCGCCGCCTGCACGATGAGGTGCGCCGCGCCCGCGCCCTGCACCTGTTGCAGCAGGGCCTGGCGATTCGCGAGGTGGCGCGGGCGTGCGGGTTTGCCGAGCTGTCACCCTTCTACCGGGCCTTTCGCCGCTGGCAGGGGGAGACGCCTCAGGGCTATCGTCAGCTGCTCTCAGTCGCTGACGCTGAAACGCTGGCTTAGGCGACTCAGGCGTGCGGCCAGCTGGCTCAGTTCCTGGCCATCGTGATCCAGGGCACGGGCATCGTCGAGGTTGCGTTCGGTCACCTGCTGCACCCCGAGCAGGTGCTGGCTGACCTCGGCGCTGACAGCGGCCTGTTGGTGGGTGGCCGTGGCAATCAGCTCGTTCATCTGGGTGATGGCGGCAATATCCCGGGCCACGGCCGTCAGCAGCTCGGCGGTGTGGGCGCTGTCGCTTACGCAGCTGCGCACGCTGTCGCGGCTCTGCTGCATGGTGCTGGTGGCCTGTCGACTGCTCTGCTGCAGGCGGCTGATGATGTCCTGAATCTCTGCCGTGGAGGCGGCGGTTTTCTGCGCCAGGTTGCGCACCTCATCGGCGACCACGGCAAAGCCGCGGCCCTGCTCACCGGCCCGGGCGGCCTCGATGGCGGCATTCAGCGCCAGCAGGTTGGTCTGTTCGGCGATGGAGCGGATCACCTCCACCACCTTGCCGATCTGCTCGGCCTGTACGGCCAGGGCCTGCATGTCGCGCTCGCTGCCGTCGATATGACTGGCCAGCTTGTCGATCTCGCTGCGTACATGGTTGACCGCACGGCTGCCTTCACCGGCTTGCTGGTTGGCGGTCTGAGCGGCGCTGGCGGCTCGGTCGGCGTGCCCGGCTACCTCGTCGATGGCGCTGCTCATCTGCTGCATGGCACTGCTCATGTAGTGCACCTCGTCCTGCTGGCTGGCCGCGCCCTGGCGCAACTGCTCGGTGGCCTGCACCAGGCTGCTGCCCATGCGCTGCAGGCCCTGGGTGTCCTGGATCACCTCGCCGACCAGTTCTTCGAGCTGAGCGAGGAAATGGTTGAAGCGCAGGGCCACCTTGCCCTGGGTGAGGCTGCGGGTGCGCAGGTCGATGGCCTGGTCTTCGCGGCTCAGGCGCACCACGCTGTCCATCAGGGCGGCGCCTTCACGGGCTTCGCCGTAGGTCTGGCGGGCCAGATAGACCAGGATGGTCGCCTCCAGTACCACATAGAAGGCATGCAGGAAGATGATCGGCCAGCTGCCTTCGCGCACCACCACCACACCGGCTTCCTGCAACTGCAGGGCGAAGAAGCTCAGGTGGTGCACGGCGATCACCCCGGCTGCCACCACGATGGGCAGCCAGTCGCGGTAATACACCAGAAAGGCCAGCAGCACGAAGATGCCGAAGTGCATTTCCAGAAGGCCGCCGGCCTGGTTGATATGCAGGGCCGACATGACCATAAACGCCGCGCCCATGGCGCAGCGCAGCAGGCGCCGGCCGGGGATCAGCTGGTGCAGGACGGTCATCGTCAGCGCCGTGCCGCCCCCTACCAGCAGGGCCTGGCCCCAGGTGCCGTGCCAGGCGGCCAAGCCCAGGGCATAGGCAAACATCAGCCAGAGTACGCCGAGCATGATGCGGTCGGCCTTGCGGTAATGCGTGTCGATCAGGGACTGCAGGGTGCTCATGATGGCTCGGGCCTCGGCGCGGATTGCGCACTGGACGACTGTGACGGTGGCGGAGTGTCAAATGTAATCTTGTACAAAGTCTAAACAATGTACAGCTTTTGTCTAGCTGTGTGGGTGGCCTGCCGTCGGATCGCCCGGTCGGCATCGAGCTGCTAGCCTGAAGGCATCAGCCCGGGCAGCGACTGGAGCGAATCGGATGAGAAGCGGGTGGCTGGCGTTGCTGCTGGCCGGATGGATGCCGCTGTGCCAGGCGGCGGACGCCACGGTGCAGATCTGCCTCGGTGACGGCAACGAGTGGCCGCCCTATACCTACTGGGAGCGGGTCGATGGCGAGGTCGATCGCAGCCGCCTGACCGGCTCGGCCAGCACCCTGGTGCTGACGGTGCTGCAACGCCTTGGCTTGCCCCATCGGGTGCGCTATATGCCCTGGGCGCGGGTGCAGCAGGAGTTGGCCGACTTTGCCGACAAGGGCCGCTGCGAGCTGACCTGGGATGCCAGTTACAACGAGGAGCGGGCGGCCTATGCGCATTTCAGCGAGCCGCTGTACCAGGCTCACCTGGGCCTGTTCTATTCACAGCGACGCTTTATCACCGAGCCCCGGGCAGCCCTGGTGCAGCTGCACAATTATCGGGTCTGTGGGGTGATTGGCTATAACTATGAGGTCTACTCGATCGATTGGGATATTCAGCGCTTTCCCAGTCTGCAGCAGAACCTCGACATGCTGGCGCGGCAGCGTTGCGATTTCTTCCCCAGCGAGATCGAGCCGCTCTACGGCGGTGTGGCCCTGGGGGCTTATGAGGCCGACGGGTTGCGCCATATCCGCCTGCCGGGGCACAAGGCCTTTCACCTGATGCTGAGCAAGGGCTCGGCTCGGGGGGAGGCGCTGATCAGTGCGATCAACCGCGAGCTGCGCGCGATGGCTGCCAGTGGCGAGGCCGAGGCGATCCGCCAGCGCTTCTTGCCGCCGGGGGTGGATTAGCCCGTCATTCGCTCCAGGCGCAAAAGCAACCCACTGCCAGGCTGTTGCTGGCCGTCACCGCGCGGCCGGCGGCCAGGGCTTCGAGTATGGGTTCGATAAAGCTGTTGCTGGAGGTGCAGGTGGCGCCTTCGCTGTAGGGGCCGAAGTAGGCCAGGCGGCCCTCGCGGTCCCAGATCGCCACTGCCGGGCTGGCCGGGATCCGCTCGCTGCCGCTGAGCTCCGGCAGTGCCTGCAGGGCGCTCAGGATGGCCGGTAGCTGGCCGCGGCTGCCGGGCCTCTGCACCGCATGAAAGGTGACGCCGCGCGGGCCATAGTGTTCGATCAGCTCGGCCAGGTGCTGCTGGTTGCCGACATTGCACGGGCAGGCCGGGTCCCAGAAATGCACCAGGCGGATCGGCCCGGGGCCGGCCAGGTGCGCGGGCAGTTGCAGCACGTCACCCTGGAACAGTGCGGTCTGTTCGCTGAAGCTGCGCAGGTAGCGGCCCTCGTACCACCAGAAGGCGGCTAGCATGGCGGCGCCCCAGAGACCGAGCAGGAGAATGGCGAGTAGGGTCTTGCGCGTGGTGGCAGTCATGGTCGACCTTCTATAAACAGATGCGCAGCTTGCCATGGCTGGCCCGACAGCTGAATATCCGCAACCCGATCTGCCCCGTGCAGAGTGCCCGGCCCGTACCCGCAGGATTGATGGAAGCCTTATGCCAGAGCCCTTTCAGCCCGATCACCTGATTGCCAGCCTGCGACCCTTGAGCGCAGCCGCGCCACTGTCGGCGGCCGAGCAGGGCTATCGGCAGTTCTATGGCTTCGACGATAGTCGGGTGGCCCACAGCCGGCTCGGCGTGGTCGAGCTGGCCGGTTATCGCATCGTCCTGCAGGCCTGGTGGCCCGAAGTGCCCAGGGCCAGCCTGATTCTGCTGCACGGTTACTACGACCACAGCGGCCTGTACCGCCATGTGATTCACTGGGCGCTGCAGATGGGCTTTGCCGTGCTCACCTTCGATCTGCCCGGCCATGGCCTGTCCAGCGGCGCGCGGGCCAGCATTGGCGACTTTGCCGAGTATCAGCAGGTGCTCCACGGGGTGCTGGGCCAGGCCGCCGAGCTGGGCCTGCCGCAGCCCTGGCACCTGTGCGGGCAGAGCACCGGCGGGGCGATTCTGATCGACTACCTGCTCAGCGGTGAGCCGGGCCCGCAGGTGGGCGAGACCATACTGCTGGCGCCGCTGGTGCGGCCGCGGGCCTGGGGCTGGTCGCAGCTCAGCTATCGGCTGATGAAGCCCTTTGTCGAGGAGATCCCGCGGCGTTTCAGCCACAACTCCAGCGATGCGGCCTTTATCGATTTCGTCCACCACCGGGACCCGTTGCAGCCGCGCAATCTGCCCACCGCCTGGGTCGGTGCCCTCAGTCAGTGGGTGCCGCGGATCGAGTCGGCGTCCGCGAGTCGGCGCAGCCCGCTGATCATCCAGGGCGAGGCGGACATGACGGTGGCCTGGCGGCACAACCTTGAGGTGCTGCAGGACAAGTTCGCCGCCCCGCAGATCCTGCGCCTGGCCGAGGCGCGCCATCACCTGGCCAATGAGTCGGCCGAGCTGCGGCAACGTTATTTCGACTTTCTGCGCGAGCGCCTGAGCTGACGGCTAAGGTGCAGGGCGCCCGATTTGCAGGCCGTTGAAAAACGTAGGCGAGGCAGGCAAGACAAGGCGAAAACGGCCGAAAAAGCGCAGTTTACGTGTTGTAAATGAGCATTTTGAGGCCGTTTTCAACGCAGTATTGCCAACGCAGGTAGTTTTTCAGCGGCCTGTTAGCCGCATGTCAGATCCCTTGTGGTGCTGGCGCCAGGCTCTCGCTGCTGCGACCCACCGCCAGGCCTTCGCGCAGGGCGGCCAGGGCAGCCTGGTAATAGGCCTGGCCGGCTGGCGCCTGGGCGAAGTCGACAAACTCCTGCAGCTCGGCATCGCTCAGCTCGCGGTAAACGTGCAGCAGGGTGTTGTCGATATCGCCATTGACCTGGGCCACCAGGCGCTGGCGCTGGCTGTCCAGCAAGGCCAGGGCGTTGCCGCCGCCGAGCAGGCCGGGAAGCATCTGGCTCAGGCTGTCGGCGGCCACCCCGGCCAGGGCCAGGCTGACCTCGGCGCCAGCCTCGGCAGCCGGCAGGGCCTGGGCCAAGTGACGGATCAGCAGGCGCCGGGTGGCGCTGGCCTCAATCCGCGGCAGGCCGCTGGCATAGCGCGCCAGCTGGTCGCTGCGGGTAGCCAGCAGTTCGGCGCTGACGATCTTGCGCCCGAGGACGGACTGGAAAAACTCCAGCGCGGCCGTCGGCTCGGCCAGATGGGCGCGCAGACCGGCCTGGGCGCGCTGGTCCACTGCCTGCGGGGCGAAACGCTGGTTACTGTTGTCCACCAGGGCCTGGAACAGCGCCGGTGGCAGGTTGTTGCGGTAGCGCTCCTGGGTGGCCTGCAGGGCATCGCTGAAGTGCATGCGCTGCTGTGGCCAGCCGGCGGCCTGATACAGCAGCAGGTAGTCATCGCCCAGGGCAGGCAGGCTGAGAAGCAGGGTAAGCAGTAGAGAGAGGGCGCGCATGGGGACTCCGTTCTGGGCGGCGGCTATTTTCGGCGGCTGGCCGGGGCTTGTCGAGCCGGACGCAGCCGCGCCCGATCGCCGCAGTTATCAGGCACCCTGCAGCTGCTAGAATCGCCGCCATGATGACTTCCGATACCTTTACCGCGTGCCTGACACGCATCGTCGACGACCTGGCCGAGCAGGGCTGGTCGCTGCAGCCAGCCTTTGTTCCACAAGCTCTGACCCTGCAACTGGCCGAAGAGTGCCGCAAGCGCGATGCAGAGGGTGCCCTGACGCCGGCCGGTGTCGGCCGTGGCGGGGCATTGCAGGTGCGCGAAGGGGTGCGCGGCGACCATATCCAGTGGCTGGAACCAGGGCAGTCGGCGGCCAGCGACCAGTATCTGCAGCGTCTGGACGAGCTGCGTCTGGCCCTGAATCAGGGCTTGTACCTGGGGCTGGAGGATTTCGAGGGGCACTTTGCCCTGTACCCGCCGGGTGCCTTCTACCAGAAGCATGTGGATCGCTTCCGCGACGATGATCGGCGCACAGTGTCGGCGGTGTTTTATCTCAATGCAGACTGGCAGGCCGAGCAGGGTGGCGCCCTGCGTCTGTATCTGAACGATGGCAGTACCCGCGATGTACTGCCCCAGGCCGGCACCCTGCTGCTGTTTCTCTCCGCCGACCTGCCCCATGAGGTGCTGCCGGCCAGCCGCGAGCGTCTGTCACTGACCGGCTGGTTTCGCCGTCGCGGCGAGCAGCCGTTGTAGCCGGGACTCAAGCCGGGGTTCAGTGGCCCCAGATCCGAATCTGCCCCTGCAGATTGCTCAGATCGCGGATTTCCAGGCGGCCCAGGGTGCTGGAGCCCGGCGCGCCGGCATCGCCGATGCCGAGATCGCCGGCCACGCGCATGCGGATGGTCAGCGGCGTGGTGATCAGGCCGTCGGCCATCAGCTGATCGCTGGTGCTTTTCAGATCCGGCAGGGCCAGTTGCAGCTTCTGTGTGCCGCCCTGGTTGACCACGTCGATCTTCAGGGTCGGGGCATTGACCAGGGCGCTGTTGAAGTACAGCTTGGCCGGCCCATAAGCCACACCGGCCGGGCAGTCGCCCGGGGCCAGGCAGCCGTTGTCGATCTGCAGGTTGCGCAGTTGCAGGCTGCCACCGTCGTCTTCCCAGCTGATTTTCGAGGCGTTGAGCTTCATATCCAGGGTCAGGGTGATGCCGGCCTGGCCGGCGATATCGCTCAGGCTCTGGTTATCCAGTGGTTGCAGATCGGCCTGGGCCTGGCCAAGGGGCAGCAGGCTGGCGAGCAGAAGCAGGCGGCGAATTGACTGGGGCATGGCGGCGTATCCTTCGCAGGAACAGAGATGGCGCCAGTCTGTTCGCGCGCGGGAGCTGGCACCATGGTCGCTGGCGTTGTCCCGCCTAAGGATAGGTGGGGGCGGCTGGCGAGTCGGCCCTGTGGCGTGACCGTCCTGGCAGTTTGCCGGCAGCCCCCGGCCCTTTGATGGGGCGGCTGGCCGGTGGCTGGGCGCCGGGTGTTACATTGCGTGACCCACAAGCAGGAGGTGGTAATGGAAAAGCTCTTGGTCAGTCGCTGCCTGCTGGGCCACCCGGTGCGCTATGACGGCGGCGGTCATGGCCCGCTGGCGGCCCTGCAGCGTTGGCAGGCTGAAGGCCGGGTGGTGGCGCTGTGCCCGGAAGTGGCTGGCGGCCTGCCGACGCCCCGCGCGCCCGCGGAAATTGCCGGCGGCCAGGGTGCCAAGGTACTGGACGGTCAGCTGCCGGTGCTGACGATCGAGGGTGAGGATGTGACGGCCGCCTTTGTCAGCGGTGCCGAACTGGCCCTCAAGCTGGTGCGTCAGCATGGCATCCGCCTAGCCCTGCTCAAGGCGCGCAGCCCGTCGTGCGGCAATCTGGAAAACTACGATGGCAGCTTTAGCGGTGTGCGTGTGCCCGGTGAGGGCGTCACCGCCGCGGCCCTGCGCCGGGCCGGGGTGCGGGTGTTCAATGAGGAACAGCTGGATCAGCTGACGGCCGAGCTGGCGCGGCTGGATGGCCAGTTCTAGGGGGTTAGCCAATAAAAAAGGGAAGCCGAAGCTTCCCTTTTTGCATCACGCGAACGCTTAGAACAGCACGCGGCTGCGGATGGTGCCGTTGACGTGCTGCAGCTTCTCCAGCGCCAGGTCCGAGTACTCGGCGTCGACGTCGATGACCACGTAGCCGACCTTGTCGTTGGTCTGCAGGAACTGGCCGGAGATGTTGATGCCGTTGTCGGCGAACACCTTGTTGATCTCGCTCATCACGCCCGGGATATTGGCGTGGATGTGCAGCAGGCGGTGCTTGCCCGGATGCGCCGGCAGGGCCACTTCGGGGAAGTTGACCGAGGACACCGAGGTGCCGTTGTCGCTGTACTTGACCAGTTTCTCGGCCACTTCCAGGCCGATGTTGGCCTGGGCTTCGGCGGTGGAACCACCGATGTGCGGAGTCAGGATCACGCGATCCAGGCCGCGCAGCGGGCTTTCGAATTCTTCGTCGTTGGACTTGGGCTCGACCGGGAACACGTCGATGGCGGCGCCGATCAGGTGCTCGTCCTTGATAGCTTCAGCCAGGTGCTCCAGCTCGACCACGGTGCCGCGGGCGGCGTTGATCAGGATGCCGCCCTTCTTCATGGCGCGGATTTCCTTCTCGCCGATCATCCACTGGGTGGACGGCAGCTCCGGCACATGCAGCGACACGATGTCGCACATGCCCAGCAGCTCATAGAGATTGCCGACCTGCTGCGCGTTGCCCAGGGGCAGCTTGGTCACCACGTCGTAGAAGAACACCTGCATGCCGAGGGCTTCGGCGAGTACCGAGAGCTGGGTGCCGATGGAACCGTAGCCGACAATACCCAGCTTCTTACCCCGGATTTCGAAGGAGTTGGCCGCCGATTTGATCCAGCCGCCACGGTGGCAGGAGGCGTTCTTCTCGGGGATGCCGCGCAGCAGCAGGATGGCCTGGGCCAGTACCAGCTCGGCCACCGAGCGGGTGTTGGAGTAGGGCGCGTTGAACACCGCGATGCCGCGCTCGCGGGCAGCGTCCAGGTCGACCTGGTTGGTGCCGATGCAGAAGCAGCCCACTGCCACCAGCTTCTTGGCGCAGTCGAACACCTCGGCGGTGAGCTGGGTGCGCGAGCGGATGCCGATAAAGTGGGCGTCGGCGATCTTGGCTTTCAGCTCGTCGTCGGACAGGGCGCCCTTGAGGTACTCGATATTGCTGTAGCCGGCCGCCTTCAGGGTATCCACCGCATTCTGGTGGACGCCTTCGAGAAGAAGGAACTTGATCTTGCTCTTGTCGAGGGAGGTCTTGCTCATCGGAGTACCTTTGGATCCCGCTGGAAATGGTCAGGGCAATCGCCGGCATCAGGCGCCGGCCGTGCCCCGCAAGTCGGCCCATGGGGCGATTTGCGGGGGTGCGTATGCTAGCATACGAGCCCCGCGAAACACCTACCCTGGCAGATGAAGCGTACTCAGGGTGACCATGAATCGTTTGAGAGTTCCGTAGATGACCAACCCTGCGCTGATCGAAGAGCTGAAGACCCTGGTTGAGCCCGGCAAGGTGCTGACCGATGCCGATTCCCTGAACGCCTTCGGCAAGGACTGGACCAAGCATTACGCCCCGGCCCCCAGCGCCATCGTCTTCCCCAAGAGCATCGAACAGGTGCAGGCCATCGTGCGCTGGGCCAACCAGCACAAGGTCGCCCTGGTGCCGTCCGGCGGCCGCACGGGCCTCTCCGCCGGCGCTGTCGCCGCCAATGGCGAGGTGGTGGTGTCCTTCGACTATATGAACCAGATTCTTGCCTTCAACGAGTACGACCGCACCGCGGTGTGCCAGCCGGGGGTAGTCACCCAGCAGCTGCAGCAGTTCGCCGAGGACAAGGGCCTGTACTACCCGGTGGATTTCGCCTCTGCCGGCTCCAGCCAGATTGGCGGCAATATCGGCACCAATGCCGGCGGCATCAAGGTGATTCGCTACGGCATGACCCGCAACTGGGTGGCCGGCCTGAAGGTCGTCACCGGTACCGGCGAGCTGCTGGAGCTGAACAAGGACCTGATCAAGAACGCCACCGGCTACGACATGCGTCAGCTGTTTATCGGCGCCGAGGGCACCCTGGGCTTTGTCGTCGAGGCCACCATGCGCCTGGACCGCGCGCCGAAGAACCTCACCGCCATGGTGCTCGGCACCCCGGACTTCGACTCGATCATGCCGGTGCTGCACGCCTTCCAGAACAAGCTGGACCTGACCGCTTTCGAGTTCTTCTCCGACAAGGCCCTGGCCAAGATCATGGCCCGTGGCGACGTGCCGGCGGCCTTCGAAACCGACTGCCCGTTCTACGCCCTGCTGGAGTTTGAAGCCACCACCGAGGAAGTCGCCGAGGCGGCCCTGGCCACCTTCGAGCATTGTGTCGAGCAGGGCTGGGTGTTGGACGGCGTGATGAGCCAGAGCGAGCAGCAGCTGCAGAACCTGTGGAAGCTGCGTGAGTACATCTCCGAGACCATCAGCCACTGGACGCCTTACAAGAACGACATTTCGGTGACTGTTTCGCAAGTGCCGGCCTTCCTCAAGGACATCGATGCCATTGTCGAGGCCAACTACCCGGATTTCGAGGTGGTGTGGTTCGGCCATATCGGCGACGGCAACCTGCACCTGAATATCCTCAAGCCCGAAGCGCTGAGCAAGGACGAGTTCTTCGCCAAGTGCGCCATCGTCAACCAGTGGGTGTTCGAGACCGTGCAGAAGTACAACGGCTCGATCAGCGCCGAGCATGGCGTGGGCATGACCAAGCGCGACTACCTGCACTACAGCCGCTCGGAGGCGGAGATTGCCTATATGAAGGCGATCAAGCAGGTGTTCGATCCCAACGGCATCATGAACCCGGGCAAAATTTTCGCCTGAATCATCGAGCCCTGTAGGAGCGGGCCATGCCCGCGATACTTTAAGACGAGCGTTTCGCGGGCATGGCCCGCTCCTACGAACAAGACAGCTCTGTAGGGTGGAAAGCCGCGCAGCGTTTCCACCATTGCGATCTTCAGGAGTCTCCATGAGCTACCAGCACCACTACACCGACGGCACCCCGATCCACTTTCCCATGGGCAAGGTGGTGTGCATCGGCCGCAACTATGCCGAGCATGCCGCCGAACTGAACAACCCGGTGCCCAGCGAGCCTTTGCTGTTTATCAAACCGGGCAGCTGCGTGGTGCCGCTGGACGAGGGTTTCGTGATTCCCGACGACCGTGGCGACGTGCACTTCGAAGCGGAAATCGCCGTGCTGATCGGCAAGCCACTGTCGAAAAAGCCCTCTGCCGAGGAAGTGCTGGACGCCATCTCCGGTTTTGCTCCGGCCCTGGACCTGACCCTGCGCGACCTGCAGGCCCAGCTCAAGGCCAAGGGTTACCCCTGGGAAGTGGCCAAGAGCTTCGACGGCGCCTGCGTGCTGGCGCCCTTCGTGCCGGGTGATGCAGTGGAAGATCTGACCGATATCGGTATCCGCCTGAGCATCAACGATGCAGTGCGCCAGGACGGCAATAGCCGCGACATGCTCAACCCCATCCTGCCGATGATCCAGCATATCTGCGGCCACTTCAGCCTGCAGGCCGGCGACGTGATCCTTACCGGCACCCCGGCCGGGGTCGGCCCGCTGAGCAAGGGCGACGTCCTGGAGCTGGAACTGCTGGGGCATAGCCGCTTCGTCAGTCACGTGCTGTGACGCGCCTTGTCTCATAGTGTTTGCGCGGGTACGCGGTTGAGGTGTCTGGTAGCTCTCATGTGTAAGTTGATTAAGCTTGGCTTCAGCTGAGCCCTTTATCTTCAGGCTGTTATGCCGATCGGGCGGTCGCCTGTGCGGTTTTTCTTGGCGCATTTAGTCCATGGGGCAGTTCGATGATTGTAGTCATTACCTTCAAGCGCATTCTCTTTTGCGCACTTCTGATGGCATTGCTGTTGGTTGGGTTATTTGCCCAGCAGCATCGTCTGTTTGAGCGTGCCTGGTATGCAGCGTTGGAGTTGTACGAGCTCAGGTGGGGCGATAAGCCGTCCATGCGTTTGAACGATTATCGCGTTGTGATCGAAGCCAAACAGGTTGAGGGCCTTGAGGAGCTATCTGCACTGACCTACGACCCGGATCGCAATAGCTTATTCAGTGTAGTGCGTGGGCCGACACGAATTATCGAATTGAGCCTTGAGGGTGAGCTGCTGCGTGAGGTCGCTTTACGGGGCGTCTCCGATCCCGAGGCCATCGAGTATGTGCAACGCGATACCTACGTGGTGGCTGATGAGCAAGATCAGCGCTTGATCAAGGTCGTGCTCAGCGAGGGTGTTGATTCAGTTGATGTTGCAGGCTTTCAACAGCTGTCCTTAGGTATCGGCCTGAACGGCAACAAGGGTTTTGAAGGGCTAGCCTGGGATAGCGAGCGCCAGCGGTTGCTGGTGGCCAAAGAGCGTGATCCGGTGAGGATCTTTGAAATTGTTGGTTTTCCCCATGTCGACGCGCATAAGCCTCTTGACTTACAGGTAAACATCGATACTAAACGGGATGCCCGATTGTTTGTGCGGGATCTGTCGAGCCTGGATTACGACACGAGTACAGGGCACCTGCTGGCCTTATCCCATGAGTCTTACATGGTCTTGGAAGTCGATAGCAAGGGTAAGCCTGTCAGTCGCCTGTCGCTGCTGAAAGGCATGCAGGGATTATCCAAGCGGGTACCGCAGGCCGAGGGGGTGGCCAGCGACAATGCAGGCAACCTTTACCTGATCAGCGAACCCAATCTGTTCTACGTATTCCGCAAGCCCGCCGACTAGGGTCTGTTGCCATTTTCCGCGCAACCCACAGGGCCGCGAATGAAACGGCAACAGACCCTAGGAGGACTGATCATCCAGGGCGGCATCGGGTGCGTTCTTCTGCACCGACTCGATACCGTTCTGGCAGCTGGCGGCGCTGGTATACATCTGGCTCTGGCCGACCACCTGGCCATTGGTGGCCTTGAGCACAAAGTAGTGCTTGTCGTTGCTGGAGGCCTTGGTTTCGAAGGCACCGTCGCGCTGTGAGTTCTTCCTCACCGACTCGATGCCGTTCAGGGCCGAGTCCTTGGCCTTGTACAGTTCGCTGGTGAGGATGACCTGGCCGTTGCTGGCCAGCAGGTTGAAATGGAACTGGCCGTCTTTGGCCTTCTTCAGCTCGAATTTGCCGGACATGACGCACTCCTTGTGGGTAGGGACCGGCTTTAGCCTAGCCCCTGCAGCGCATCCTGCCAGTACCGGCGCAGCCTAGCGCTTGAGGGTCTTGACCCCGTCGGCGGTGCCCAGCAGCAGGAGGTCGGCGGGGCGGGCGGCGAACAGGCCGTTGGTGACTACCCCGACTATGGCGTTGATATCCGCCTCCAGCTTCACCGGATCGCTGATCTGCATGTTGTGCACGTCGAGGATGATATTGCCGTTATCGGTCAGCACGCCCTCGCGGTACACCGGGTCGCCGCCCAGGCGCACCAGCTGGCGCGCAACATGGCTGCGGGCCATGGGGATCACTTCCACCGGCAGGGGGAAGTTGCCCAGTACCGGCACCAGCTTGCTGGCGTCGGCGATGCAGATAAAGGTCTGTGCCACGGCGGCGACGATCTTCTCCCGGGTCAGGGCCGCGCCGCCGCCCTTGATCAGATTGAGGCGCTCGTCGCTTTCGTCGGCGCCGTCGATGTAGAACTCCAGATCGCTGACGCTGTTCAGGTCGTAGACTGGAATGCCGTGGCGCTTGAGGCGCTCGGCGGTGGCCTCGGAGCTGGCCACGGCGCCGTCGAAGTCGAACTTGTACTTGGCCAGGGCATCGATAAAGCAGTTGGCGGTGGAGCCGGTGCCGACGCCGATCACGCTCTTGGCTTCGAGTTTGGGGAGGATGAAGTCGACGGCGGCCTGGGCCACTGCCTGCTTGAGTTGATCCTGGTTCATGCCGGGTTCCACGGGAAAGGAGTTGGGGGAATAAGGGGGCGGATTATAGCCCCATCTGCCGGCAAAGCCCCCTGTATTCCTGTGGTCGCCCGCGCCGGCCCTGGGGTAGACTCGCGGGCTTAGTCCGTCCAGCCGCCAGCGAAGCCGCCATGCTCGAACAGTACGTCAAGATGATCCTCACCTCCCGCGTCTATGACGTGGCGGAGCAAACCCCCCTGCAGCCGGCCAACCAGCTGTCCGAGCGCTTCGCCAACCAGATTCTGCTCAAGCGCGAAGACCTGCAGCCGGTGTTCTCCTTCAAGATTCGCGGCGCCTACAACAAGCTGGCCCAGCTCACGGCCGAGGAGCAGGCCCGTGGCGTGGTCACCGCCTCGGCCGGCAACCATGCCCAGGGCCTGGCCCTGGCGGCCAAGGTGCTGGGGGTCAAGGCCACCATCGTGATGCCCAAGACCACCCCGGAGATCAAGGTGCACGGCGTACGTTCCCGAGGCGGCAAGGTTGTGCTGCACGGCGACAGCTTCCCCGAGGCCCTGGCTCACTCGCTCAAGCTGGTGGAAGAGAAGGGCTACACCTATATCCACCCCTACGATGATCCCTACACCATCGCCGGCCAGGGCACGGTGGCCATGGAGATCCTGCGTCAGCAACCGGGCCAGCTGGACGCCATCTTCGTGCCCTGCGGCGGTGGCGGCCTGATCGCCGGCATCGCCGCCTACGTGAAATACCTGCGCCCGGAGATCAAGGTGATCGGTGTCGAGCCGGATGACTCCAACTGCCTGCAGGCGGCCATGGCCGCCGGTGAGCGGGTGGTGCTGCCGAGCGTCGGGCTGTTCGCCGACGGTGTGGCGGTGGCGCAGATCGGCGCCCACACCTTCGAGGTGTGCAAGGATCATGTGGATGAGGTGATCACCGTCAGCACCGACGAGATCTGCGCGGCGATCAAGGACATCTACGACGACACCCGCTCCATCACCGAGCCGGCCGGCGCCCTGAGTGTGGCCGGGATCAAGAAGTACGTGGAGCGTGAAGGCTGCACTGGCCAGGTGCTGGTCGGCATCGACTCCGGGGCCAACGTCAACTTCGATCGTCTGCGCCATGTGGCCGAGCGTGCCGAGCTGGGCGAGAAGCGCGAAGCCATTATCGCCGTGACCATCCCCGAGCAGCCGGGCAGCTTCAAGACCTTCTGCGAGGCCATCGGCAAGCGCCAGATCACCGAGTTCAACTACCGCTACCACAGCGACAGGGAAGCCCATATCTTCGTCGGCGTGCAGACCCACCCGGAAACCGACCCCCGTGCCGCGCTGGTGGAAAGCCTGCGCAACCAGGGCTTCCCGGTGCAGGACCTGACCGACAACGAACTGGCCAAGTTGCATATCCGCCATATGGTCGGCGGCCATGCCGCGGCGGTGCCGGATGAATGCGTGTTCCGTTTCGAGTTCCCCGAGCGCCCCGGTGCTCTGTTCAATTTCTTACAAAAACTCGGTGGGCGCTGGAATATCTCGATGTTCCACTACCGCAACCATGGCGCTGCCGATGGCCGGGTGTTGGCCGCGCTACAGGTGCCCCATGAGGAACGTCATCTGATTCCGGCGGCCCTGGACGCCATTGGTTACCCCTACTGGGATGAGTCGGATAACCCGGCCTATCGCCTGTTTCTCGGTTGATTAGGAGTTTGCTGTGGAACACTACCCGTTGCTGAAAATGCTGCACATGTTGCCCGGTATCCTCCTGCTGATCGGCGTGCCCGTGCACCTGTTTATGCTGTGGAAAGCCCAGCGCAGTGGCGATGCAGCTGTCCTGCAGCGCAAGCTCAAGCGCACCCGCCTGATCAGCCTGCCGGTGCTCGGTCTGCTGGCCCTGAGCCTGCCGGTTACCGGCATGGTGCTGGTGGATATGGTTGGCTGGCCCCTGAGCCAGACCTGGCTGCTGGCCAGTAGCCTGCTGTTTGTCGTGCTGATGCTGGTTGGCCTGCTGCTGGCCGGGCGCCTCGGTGCCTGGCAGGCGCTGAACGGCGCACCGGCACCCAAGCGTCTGCTGGGCTTTTGCGCGGTTTATGCCGGGCTGATTCTGTTGCTGCTGCTGGTGATCATGGGGCTGATGGGCGCCAAGCCGGCCTGACTCAGGCCGCGTCTGCCAGCTCGGCGCTAAGCGCCTCGACCTGCTGCTGGCGTTGGATCTGCTCCAGCTCGGCCCCAGGGTTCAGGGACGACCATTCGGGGTGGGCGCGGGCCTTGTTCAGGGCCTCGGGCAGCTGGCCCTGGCGCCAGCTGTCGTCCTCGGGCAGCTTCACTTCGATGCGCTGCTGCGCGGCATGGCCGCGGGCATCCAGGGCGCGCAACAGCTGGCGCTGACGCAGGGCCAGCAGGCGCAGCACGGCATCATCCAGGGTCAGTTCGCGCTGGCCGCTCAGCTTGCCTTTTAACCGCGCGCCATAGCTGCGCAGGGTCTGGGCACTGCCGCCGATCAGGGCGCCCAGGGCTGCCGCTGCGCCCAGGGTAATACCACCCACCAGCAGGTCGATACCGACCCCGGTGGCAGCGCCGGCGGCCATGCCGCCGCCAACCTTTACGCCGACCTGCTTGAGGGTTTCCGGGTTGAATAGGTCATCGCCCCAGCGTCCGTCCAGCAGCGGCAGGTCGCTGGCCTGGGCGTCCCCGGCGCGGAAGGCATACAGACGCAGCAGCGCCTCGACACAGCGCTGTTCGCGCTGGCGGATGCGCTGGCGCAGCTGTTCGATGGCCACCGCTTCTGCCTGGCTGGCCACGCCCTGGCGGCAGGCGGCGGCGTCCAGCAGCAGTTCGGCAATCAGCCGGGTGCCGGCCTGATGCCGGGCCTGGCGCTGCTGCTCGTGGTGTTCGATCAGGCGCTGCAACTGCGGGCGGGCCTTCTCCAGCAGCAGGGCCAGGCTCTCGTACAGGCGTCGCTCGCCATCCAGGGGCGGCGCCACGCTGTCGAAACCGACCAGGGCGTGCAGGCCCAGACGGGCCAGGGCTGCGCGCCACTCATCCTCGCGATGGCCTTGGCCGGCGACGAAGTTGAGCACCGGCAGCAGCGGCTTGCCGGCCATGGCCAGCACCGCCAGCTCGTCGCGGTACTTGGCCAGCACCGGCTCGCGGGCGTCGATCACATACAGGCCGGCATCCGAGGCCAGCAGCTGGCGCAGCACCTTGGCCTCCTGCTCGAAGCGCTGTCGCGCCTCGCTGCCATCGAGAAAACGCGCCAGTCGTGCCGGGCCATCCAGGCGTTCGCCGGGGCGGTCGAGGCGTTCCAGGTAGTCGAGCAGGGCGATGGCATCTTCCAGGCCGGGGGTGTCGTACAGCTCCAGCAGCGCCTGCCCCGCCACCGACAGACGCGCGCCTTCGACATGGCGGGTGGTGCTGGCCCGGGGCGAGACCTCGCCAAAGCCCGCGTCGCGGGTCAGGGTGCGCAGCAGCGAGGTCTTGCCCACATTGGTATGGCCGACCACGGCGAGTTTCAGTGGTGTGCTCATTGACCCTCTCCCCCGGCCCCTCTCCCGCAAGCGGGGGGGGGGTGTCCGCTGCTGCGGTGTTTGTTCAGGCTTTGTAGGGTGGGTGGCGCTTTATCCATCCACCGACCGCGATGGTGGATGAAGACAGCGTCATCCACCCTACGGGCATGTGCAGGTTTAATCATGCCCCGTCTCCAGCCAGCTAAATGACGCACTGTCGCTGTAGCTGAGCTGCAGTTTGTCCAGAGCCTGGTGCCAGTCGGCCAGGCGTTCGCTGTCCAGGCTCTGCCCCGGTTCAGGGGGGAGCAGCCAGATACGGGTGTGGGCGGCGCTGCGAGCCAGCTCGCCAAGCAGCGCCAGGCTGCCACGATCCGGCGAGCGGCGCGGGTCGCAGGCGATCAGCAGGCGTTCGGCCGGGTAGCGCGCCAGCTGATCGAGCAACTGGCGACGCTGTTCGCGGCTGTCGAGGATGCCGGCATCCTGTATTCCGGCCGGCAGGGGCGGTGGCCAGGAGCGTTGCGGGTCCAGTTCGATGGCCAGCAGCAGGGCGCCCTGAGTGGGCAGCTGGCTGCTGCCGGCCTGGGGCTGGTGCAGCTGGGCGGGGGCCAGGTCGCACACCCCCAGGCGTTCGCTGCCCGGTTGCAGGCGCTCGGCCAGCAGGGCGTAGCCGGGCAGGCTCAGATCCAGCTGCAGGCGTCCACGGCCGTGCTGCCAGCGCCACAGGCAGAGCAGCATCAGGCCCAGACGTGGCAGGATGCCGTAGACCAGCAGCACCCCGAGCAGCCAGCTGGCCCAGATCTGTCGCGGCGCTTCGCCAGCCAGGGGCGCCTCGCCGCTGGCGCGGATCAAGTCGCTGTCCGGTAGGGGGAAGCCGAACAGGGCGGGCAAGGCGCCCAGGCCCTGGGTCAGGGCGATAAAGCTGTGGCTGCCGAGCAGGGTGGTTTCCCAGACGAAGCCATAGCGCCGGGTGCTGAGCAGCGCCAGGCAGGCCAGCAGCGCGATCAGCAGGGCCAGCAGCCACAGGCCATGGCCGAGCAGGCCCAGCAGCCAGCGGTTGAGGCCCCGGCGCTGCAACAACAGCAGCAAGGCCGGGCCCAGCTGGGCGGCGCTGGCATCACGCGCCAGCTTCTCGCTGAGCCACAGCCACAGGCGGCCCAGGGCGGCGTTATGGCGGCTGCCCAGGCTCAGGCTGATCAGCCAGCCCAGCAGCATCAGCAGGTTAAGGCCGAGCAGGCTGCCCAGGGCCCAGAACAGGTTGACCGGGCGCTGGCCATCGCCCAGGGCTGCCCAGGCCAGGCCCGCGCCGCTGAGCAGGGCCAGCAGGCCCAGCAGCAGGATGGCCAGGCGCGCACCCTGCAGCCAATGTTGCTGAGCCTGCAGTTGGCCATCCCGGGCAGCCAGCCACAGGGCGCGGGCCTCGATTCGCCCGGGCAGGTCGGTCGCGGTGCGTCGGGCGTGGCGGTTGGCTTCGGCATCGTCGAGGGGGCCGCTGTGCTCCTCACGCAGGCGCAGGGTTTCGCACAGCCACAGGCGTTGCAGCGGGTCGATGGAGGGGTGTTCGGCTGGGTTCACGCGGCGTTCCAGGGGGCCAGATCAGTGCAGAGCATAACCCCATGGGCCCGTGCATGGCAGGGGCGTGCCGGGGGTGTACGGACGGCGCCGGGCCGTCTAGGCTGCAAGCAGGCCGGTAGCCTTTCTGCCTATATCTGCTCCGGCCCTTTTATCGAAAACCATAAAAGCGAGTATTCCCTTGAAGTTACCGCACCTGGACTGGGTCAATCAGGATTCACCCTTTTTGCGCCAGCATCAGCGGGGCTTTCGTACCCTGGCCTTCGAGGACGAACTGGAACAGGCCTACAAGCGCTATCACGCCAACGCGTTTCTGGGCCGCATGCGCTGGGCGTTGCTGGTGGCCATGCTGCTGGCCCTGCTGTTTGTGGTGATCGATGC
This sequence comes from Pseudomonas xionganensis, assembly GCF_009763245.1. Taxonomy (GTDB): domain Bacteria; phylum Pseudomonadota; class Gammaproteobacteria; order Pseudomonadales; family Pseudomonadaceae; genus Aquipseudomonas; species Aquipseudomonas xionganensis. Next base: position 664,643 of record NZ_WKJZ01000001.1, read on the forward strand.
GTTCAACCTGCCGGATCCCTTGCGCGGGCAGATTCTCGCTCTGCGGCTGGGGGTGATCCAGCCGCTGCTGTTGCTGGCCTGGCTGGCGACCTATCGCTACGGTTTGCGTGATTATCTGCAGCTGATCGGCGGCCTTGTCGCGCTGCTGTCCGGTCTGGCGGTGGTGGGCATCATCGGCCTCGCCCGCTATCACGCCTTCCCGTTGCCCTATGAGGGCATCATCCTGGTCACGGTGTTCTTCTATTTCCTCACCGGCTTGCGCTTTACCACGGCGGTGCTCTGTGGCTGGGTGAGCTTTATGGCCTATATCGCGACCGAGCTGAGCCTGCGCCAGGGGCTGACGGGGGAGGCGCTGATCAACAATGCGATGTTTCTCGGCCTGGCCAATGTGATCGGCTCAGTGGGCTGTTATTCCCTGGAGTACACCACCCGGCAGAACTTTCTCGCCCACGGCCTGTTGCAGGATCTGGCCGAGAAGGACTTTCTCACCGGCCTGCTTAATCGCCGTGCCTTTACCGAGCGAGCCGAACGCAGCTGGCGGCAGGCCCAGCGTGAGCGGCATGCCCTGGGCGTGGTGATGATGGATGTGGATTTCTTCAAGCGCTACAACGACCACTATGGCCACGCCGCCGGCGACGAAGCCCTGCGCCAGGTGGCGCGGGTGATCGGTGAGCATGCCCGGCGCCCGCTGGACTGCGCGGCCCGTTATGGTGGCGAAGAATTTGTCGGCATCTGGTATGACCTCAATGAACAGCAGATGCTGGGGATTCTGGAGAAAATCCGCAGCAGCACCGAAGCCCTGGCGCTGGCCCATGCCTATTCGGATGCGGCCCCGGTGGTGACGCTCAGCATCGGCCTGGCCTACCTGCCTCCACAGCCTCATCAGAGCCTGGAAGATGCCCTGCGTCTGGCCGATGTGGCCCTGTATCTGGCCAAGGAACAGGGGCGCAATCGGGTGGTGTGCAAGCAGCCTTGAGCCCGCCCATCGCAGGACGGGCTTCAATCTGCGGCGCCGACTGGGTATGCTCGCCGGCATGAAAAACTCCCTGCCTCTCTGCCTGATCGCCGCCCTCGCACAAAACCGTGTGATCGGTCGTGACAACCAGCTGCCCTGGCATCTGCCGGCGGACCTCAAGCACTTCAAGGCGCTGACCTTGGGCAAGCCGATCATCATGGGCCGTAAGACCTGGGATTCCCTCGGCCGCCCCCTGCCCGGACGACTCAACCTGGTGGTCAGCCGTCAGCCCGGCCTGCAGCTGCAGGGTGCCGAGGTGTTCCCCAGCCTGGACGCGGCCCTGGAGCGCGCCGAGGCCTGGGCCCGCGAAGAAGACGCCGAAGAACTGATGCTGATCGGCGGTGCCCAGCTCTACGAACTGGGCCTGGCCCGGGCCGAGCGCCTGTACCTGACCCGGGTCGGGCTGGAGCCCCAGGGCGATGCCTGGTTTCCCGTGTTTGCCGAAGCGGACTGGCACCTGTCCTCGGCCATTGAACATCCAGAAGGGCTGGAAACGCCGGGTTATGTGTTCGAGGTGTGGGACCGCAAGTAGCCGGCGTCTTTCATTGACATCGGTTAAGGCAGCCGGGCCCCGGCTCCGCTAGCCTTGATCCCTGTATTTCCGCCGGCCGGTTAACCCATGAACAAGCCCGAGACCACTCGCGACGAGGCCGATGCCATCGCCGCGCTCTTTATCCGTCATCCCCTGTGGGAAGATGCCCTGGCCATGCTGCTGGGCACCGCCATGGTGGCCCTGGGCATCACGCTATACAGCCAGGCCGGGCTGCTCACCGGCGGCACCGTGGGTCTGGCCTTTCTGCTCAAGTACTGGCTGGGCTGGCCCTTTGGTCTGGTGTTCTTTGGCCTCAACCTGCCGTTCTATGCCCTGGCCCTGTGGCGTATGGGGCTGTCCTTTACCCTGCGCACCTTCTGCGCGGTGGCCCTGGTGTCGCTGCTGGCCGAGCTGACCCCGCAGTGGATTGCCTTCGCTCATCTCAACCCGCTCTATGGCGCGCTGTTCGGCGGCTTCGCCATGGGCCTGGGGCTGCTGATGCTGTTTCGCCACAAGGCCAGCCTGGGCGGGGTGAATATCCTGGCCCTGTACCTGCAGAGCCGCTTCGACCTGCGTGCCGGCAAGGTGCAGATGGGCATCGACGTGCTGATCGTGCTGGGCGCGGTGCTGATCGTGCCGCTGGACAAGGTGGCCCTGTCGATCCTTGGCGCGGTGGCGCTGAATATGGTGCTGGCGATCAACCATCGGGCCGGGCGTTATATGGGCGTCAGCTGAAACGCAAGAGCCCGGCGCTAGGCCGGGCTCTTGTAGGCGCAGGTGCTGTTTATGGCACCAGTTTGTCCAGCAGGGCCTTGTCGCGCACCGCGCCCTTGTCGGCGCTGGTGGCCAGCAGGGCGTAGGCTTTCAGCGCCGTGGTCACTTTGCGCGGACGGTTTTCCACCGGTTTCCAGCCTTTCTTGTCCTGTTCCACGCGGCGCGCGGCCAGCTCTTCATCGCTGACCAGCAGGTTGATCGAGCGCTCGTGGATATTGATCAGGATCTTGTCGCCTTCGCGCACCAGGCCGATGGCGCCGCCCGCGGCGGCTTCCGGCGAGGCGTGGCCGATGGACAGGCCCGAGGTGCCGCCGGAGAAACGGCCGTCGGTGAGCAGGGCGCAGGCCTTGCCCAGGCCCTTGGACTTCAGGTAGCTGGTCGGGTAGAGCATTTCCTGCATGCCCGGGCCGCCTTTCGGACCTTCGTAGCGGATGATGACGATATCGCCGGCCTGCACTTCATCGGCGAGGATGCCGCGCACGGCGCTGTCCTGGCTTTCGAAGATCTTCGCGGTGCCTTCGAACACGTGGATGGACTCGTCTACCCCGGCGGTTTTCACCACGCAGCCGTCGACGGCGATATTGCCGTAGAGCACGGCCAGGCCGCCCTCCTGGGAGTAGGCGTGCTCGACGCTGCGGATGCAGCCGTTTTCGCGGTCGTCATCCACGCTGTCCCAGCGGGTGCTCTGGCTGAATGCGGTCTGGGTCGGGATGCCCGCCGGGCCGGCCTTGAAGAAGGTGTGCACGGCCTCGTCCTGGGTCTGGGTGATATCCCATTGGGCGATGGCATCCGCCATGCTCTTGCTGTGCACGGTGGCCACTTCGGTGTGCAGCAGGCCGCCTCTAGCCAGCTCGCCGAGGATGGAGATCACCCCGCCGGCGCGGTGCACGTCTTCCATATGGTACTTCTGGATATTCGGCGCCACCTTGCACAGCTGCGGCACCTGGCGCGACAGGCGATCGATGTCGCGCAGGTCGAAGGCCACTTCGCCTTCCTGGGCGGCAGCCAGCAGATGGAGGATGGTGTTGGTCGAGCCACCCATGGCGATGTCCAGCATCATGGCGTTCTCGAAGGCCTTGAAGTTGGCCACGTTGCGCGGCAGCACCGACTCGTCGCCCTCGCCGTAGTAACGCTGGCACAGCTCGACGATCAGGCGGCCGGCGCGCAGGAACAGCTGTTCGCGATCGCTGTGGGTGGCCAGGGTCGAGCCGTTGCCGGGCAGCGACAGGCCCAGGGCCTCGGTCAGGCAGTTCATCGAGTTGGCGGTGAACATGCCCGAGCAGCTGCCGCAGGTGGGGCAGGCGCTGCGCTCGTATTCGGCGACCTTCTCGTCGCTGGCCGTGTCGTCGGCGGCGATCACCATGGCGTCGACCAGGTCCAGGCCGTGGCTGGCCAGCTTGGTCTTGCCCGCTTCCATCGGCCCGCCAGAGACGAATACCACCGGAATGTTCAGGCGCAGGGCGGCCATCAGCATGCCGGGGGTGATCTTGTCGCAGTTGCTGATGCAGACGATGGCGTCGGCGCAGTGAGCGTTGACCATGTACTCGACGGAGTCGGCGATGATCTCGCGGCTCGGCAGGGAATAGAGCATGCCGTCGTGGCCCATGGCGATGCCGTCGTCCACCGCGATGGTGTTGAATTCCTTGGCCACGCCGCCGGCGCGCTCGATCTCGCGGGCCACCAGCTGGCCCATGTCTTTCAGGTGTACATGGCCGGGCACGAACTGGGTGAAGGAGTTGGCGACGGCGATGATCGGCTTCTTGAAGTCTTCGTCCTTCATCCCGGTGGCGCGCCACAGGGCACGGGCGCCGGCCATGTTGCGGCCTTGGGTGGAGGTTTTCGAGCGGTAATCGGGCATGACGAACATCCTGCGGGCTTAATCGGGTCAGGGGCGGCCGGCACTGGGGCTGGGCGAGTATTGGGGCCTATGGTGAGCCGGGATCAGGCCCAAGGCAAACGGATGTAAGCATTTGCCGGGCTGTGGCCTGGGGCGGTGCGGGATGGGGCACCGACCTGGCCGGGTCTCGAACGCCTGGGTGGGGCGGCAGTGGGGTGATTCTAATCCCACTGCGCGCCGGGGCGAAAGCGCGGCGCGTCCGGTGGCCGGGCTAGTCGATGCGCTCGACGCCGCGCAGGCGCTCGGCGCGGCGGCGCAGCAGCTCGATGGTGACCAGCAGGGCGATGGACACCAGAATCAGCAGGGTGGCGATGGCCAGGATGCTTGGGTTGATCTGCTCGCGCAGGCCCGAGAACATCTGCCGCGGAATGGTGCGCTGCTGCGGGCCGGCCATAAACAGGATCACCACCACCTCGTCGAAGGAGGTGATAAAGGCAAACAGCGCACCCGAGATCACCCCTGGGCGGATAAGCGGCATGATGATGTCGAAGAATACCCGCAGCGGCGTGGCCCCCAGGTTCAGGGCGGCGCGGGCCAGGCTGTAGTCGAAGCCGGTGAGGGTGGCGGTGACGGTGATGATGACAAAGGGCGTACCCAAAGCCGCATGAGCGATGATCACGCCGAGGTAATTGCCGGCCAGGCCCAGATCGGAATAGAAGAAGAACATGCCGGCGGCGGTGATGATCAGCGGCACGATCATCGGTGACAGCAGCAGGGCGGTGATCAGCCGCCGCGCCGGCATATCGTCGCGGGCCAGGCCCACGGCGGCGCAGGTGCCCAGCACGGTGGCGATCAGGGTGGCGAAGATGCCGATCAGAAAGCTGTTCTTGATCGCCAGCGTCCATTTCGTGTCACTGAAGATGGCTTCATACCAGCGCAGGGAGAAGGCTTCAGGCTGCAGGGTGAGCATGCCCTCGGTAAAGCTGAAGAAGGGCTCGACATTGAATGACAGCGGGATGATCACCAGGATCGGCAGAATCAGAAACAGCAGCACCAGCCAGGAGCTGGTTTTCAGCAGCCAGCTGCCCAGGTGGTGCCAGAAGCCGTAGTAGGCGGGAATCTTGGACATATCAGCTCATCCCAGTTTGATATTGCTGGCGCCGACGAAGCGGTCGTAGACCCAGTACAGCAGCAGGATCAGGCCCAGCAGCAGCGAGCCCAGTGCCGCGGCCAGCTCCCAGTTGTTCGAGCGCTGCATATGGAAGGCGATGATATTGCTGATCATCTGCCCATCGGTGCCGCCGACCAGGGCCGGGGTGATGTAGTAGCCGACCGAGATGATAAACACCAGCAGCGCCCCGGCACTCAGCCCCGGCAGGGTCATGGGGAAATAGATGCGTGCGAAGGCCGGCAGCGGCTTGGCACCCAGGCTCATGGCGGCGCGCAGGTAGCTGGGGTCGATGCCGCGCATCACGCTGTACAGCGGCAGGATCATAAAGGGCAGAAGGATATGGGTCATGGCCACCACGGTGGCGAACGAGGTGTAGAGCATCTCGTAGGGTTGACCGATGACGCCGATGCCGAGCAGGAAGGAGTTGATCACCCCGTTGGTCTGCAGCAGGGCGATCCAGGCCGTGGTACGCACCAGCAACGACGTCCAGAACGGCAGCAGCACCAGCACCATCAGCAGGTTGGCGCGGTTTTCCGGCAGCCCCGACAGGTAATAGGCCAGGGGATAGCCGAGCAGCGCGCAGAGCAGGGTGATGACCAGGGCCATATTCAGCGTCTTGGTATAGAGCTGTACATAGATCTGCGTGTCTTCGCGTACCTGGATGCCCTGCTCGGGGTGTATCTCCAGATCCAGCGCGGTGAGGTAGTAGTCATAGGTGTAGACCTGGCCGGCACGCTGAATGGCGAACCACAGCTGGGGCTTTTCCCAGTTCTTGTGCGCCTTGAGCAGGGTTTCGGCGCCTTCGGCTTGCAGCTGGCTCTCGCTCAGACGGCCGACCCGGCGGGCACTGGCCTTGACCACGCTGGACATGCCGGTATAGGCCCGGTTGAACTCTTCGGCCAGCTTGCCCGACAGGCGCTCGGCGTTGAGCTTGTGCAACTCCACGGCGAAGGTCTGCAGGGTCTGGCGGTCCGGCGTGCTCTTGCCGTCCCAGCGCTGCAGTTCGCTGAGGGTTTGCGGAATCAGTTCGGCCACGATCGGATGGTGCACGCTGCGCCACAGCATGCTGGCAATCGGGGCGACGAAGGTAATCAGGATAAACACCAGCAGCGGTACCACGAACAGAAAGGCGGTGAGGCGTTTCTTGTTGCGGGCATTGGCGGCCTGGCCGGCTTCTAGGGTGGTCAGGGAGGACAAGGCGTTACTCCAACAATCATGGTGAGGCAGCCCTCACCCCAACCCCTCTCCCGGGGGAGAGGGGCTTTTACAGGCGTTACTTCAGCAGCCACTCATTGAACTTCTCGCCGAGGGACTCGCCATAGTCGGCCCAGAACTCGGAACCGGCCTGGATGCCCTTGTCCAGGTGGGCGGTGGGCAGGTGCGGCGCGGCACTCTGGTCAGCCAGGGGCATGGACGACTTGCGGGTCGGGCCGTAGGCCACGTCCGGCATGCCGGCCAGGGGCTTGGAGCCGGTGGCGTACTTGATGAACTCCATGGCCAGCTCCTTCTTCGGCGAGCCCTTGACGATGGCCCAGGCATCCAGGTCATAGACATGGCCGTCCCAGACGATCACGAAGGGTTTGTTCTCCTGGCGAATGGCATCGTAGAAGCGCCCGTTGGCCGACTGCACCAGCACCGCGCCGCCGTCGTTGAGCAGCTGCGGGGCCTGGGACCAGGAGTCGAACCAGACGATGTCGTTCTTGATAGTGGCCAGCTTGTCGAAGGCGCGCTGCTGGCCTTCCGGGGTGGACAGCACTTCATAGACATCCTTGGGCGCCACGCCGTCGGCCAGCAGTGCCCACTCCATGTTTACCTGGGGGCGCTTGCGCATGGCGCGCTTGCCGGGGATCTTGGCGGTGTCGAAGAAGTCGGTGATGCTCGCCGCCTTGGTGCCACCGATGGTCTGCTCGTTATAGGCGAACACCACCGACCAGACGATATTGCCCACTGCGCAGTCGCTGGCCAGGGCCTCGGGGATAAAGTCGTCGGCGGCCGGAGTGCCGTCCACACCCTCGGGCAGCACGCTGTGGTCGAGGGTTTCCAGCAGGCCTTCGGAGCAGGCGCGCTCCAGGTCGATCACTTCGAAGTCGACCACATCCCACTGGATATTGCCGGACTCGACCTGGGCCTTGATCTCGGCCACGCCACCGGAGTAATCCTCGAACAGCACCTTGACCCCGCTGTCCTTCATATAGGGATCGACCACGTGTTTCTGTTGCGCCGCGCCATAGGCGCCGCCCCAGGACACCACGGTCAGGCTGTCCTGGGCGCTGGCGGCAAAGCTTGCCGTGCCCAGGGCCGCAGCCAGGGCGAAGGTGGAAAAGCGGGTAGTCAGTGTTCTAGCCATTACGATGCTCCATTGCTTCGGTTGGTAGGGTCACGCGACGGGACGATCCAGGGCCTGGCTGTCTTGCGGCAGCCAGGCCAGGGCGACTTCTTCCTTGGCACTGAGTTGCGGGGCGCTGCTGTCATTCATGTTCTTGACCACCAGTTCGGTGCCATCGGCAGTCTCGAAGTGGTAGCGGATGTATTCGCCGACATAGTGGCGGGTGACGAAACGCGCCATCACCTGATTGCCGGCGCCGCCCAGGCGGTCGTTGAAGCTGAGCTTCTCCGGGCGGATGGAAACCGTGGTCGGCTGGCCCACCTCGGTGCAGTTGGCCTTGAGGGTGCTGACCAGGCCGCCATCTTCCAGGCGCACCTGCACGCTGTCTTCGCCCACGCTTTCGATCACGCCCTTGAGCTTGTTGCTCTCGCCGATAAAGTCGGCGACGAACAGGTTGGCCGGGCGCTCATAGAGCACATGGGGCGGCGCGCACTGCTGGACGATGCCGTTGTTGAACACGGCGATGCGGTCGCTCATGGTCAGGGCCTCGGTCTGGTCGTGGGTCACATAGATCACGGTGAAACCGAGCTGCTCGTGCAGGCGCTTGATCTCGAACTGCATCTGCTCGCGCAGCTTCTTGTCCAGGGCGCCCAGGGGTTCGTCCATCAGCACGATATCCGGGGCGAAGATCAGCGCCCGGGCCAGGGCCACGCGCTGGCGCTGGCCGCCGGAGAGCTGGCCGGGATAGCGGTTGCCGAAGTCCAGCAGTTCCACCAGGGACAGGTATTCGTCGACCTTGGCGCGGATCTCGTCCTTGGGCCGTTTGCGGATCTTCAGCGGATAGGCCAGGTTCTCGCGCAGGGTCATATGGGGGAACAGGGCGTACTGCTGGAACACCATGCCGATATTGCGCGCGTAGGGGGCGATGCTGGTGACCGAGCGGCCGTTGATCAGGATCTCGCCGCTGGTCACATCCTCAAAACCGGCGAGCATCATCAGGCAGGTGGTCTTGCCGGAGCCGGAGGGGCCGAGCAGGGTGATAAATTCGCCCTTGGCCACATCCAGGTTGAAATCCTTGACCACCAGGCTCTTGTGGTCGTAGGTCTTCTTGACGTTGGTGAATTGCAGGAACGCTTTGTCCCCAGCCAGGTCAGCCATACCCCTCCCCATATTCCTTGAAAACGAACCGGCGGCTTATGGCCTGTGGTTCGACTGTGCAAAGCGGCGGGCCTCGTTTCTTCTGGTGTCGGGCCAACCTTGTTTGCCACTGAGATAGCAATATGCAGGCCAGCCGTTGGCAAAGCTACGGCTGACGCATCGTTCAGCTTTTCAAGCCTAGTACAGGGGCGTATTTACGCCAGGCCGAGTGAGGCGCTGGGTAACACTTTGGGGCAGGATGAGGCGCTGCACCTGCCGCCATGCGCGCGGCAGGTGCATGAAGGGAGGTTAGCTATTGGGCAGCAGCCGGCAGGTCAGGCTCTTGATATAGCGGGTTTCGGCAATGGCCGGGTGCACCGGGTGATCCGGGCCCTGGGCGCCGCGTTCGAGCAGCTGGATATTGCGATCCAGATGACGGGCGCTGGTCAGCAGGATGTTCTGCAGGTTGTCTTCCTCCAGGTGCATGGAGCAGCTGGCGCTGACCAGGATGCCGTCCTTGTTGAGCAGGCGCATGGCGGTTTCGTTGAGGCGGCGGTAGGCGGCCTCGCCGTTCTTGATGTCCTTCTTGCGCTTGATAAAGGCGGGTGGATCGGCGATCACCACGTCGAAGCGTTCTTCGGCGCTCTTCAGTTCGCGCAGGGCGGCAAATACATCGCCTTCCACGCAGGTGACCTTTTCGGCGCAGCCATTGAGGGTGGCATTGCGTTCCACACCATCGAGGGCAAAGCCCGAGGCGTCCACGCAGAACACTTCGCTGGCACCAAAGGCCGCCGCCTGTACGCCCCAGCCGCCGATATAGCTGAACAGGTCGAGTACGCGCTTGCCCTTGACGTAAGGCGCCAGGCGCGCGCGATTCATGCGGTGGTCGTAGAACCAGCCGGTCTTCTGCCCTTCGATCACCGGTGCCTCGAACTTCACCCCGTTCTCTTCTAGGGCAACCCACTCCGGCACCACGCCGAAGGCGGTGTCGACATAACGCTCCAGGCCCTCGGCATCGCGGGCGGCGGAGTCGTTCTTGAACAGGATGCCGCTGGGCTTGCACACCTGGATCAGGGCGGCCAGTACGTCGTCCTTGTGTCGTTCCATCGTGGCGGAAGCCAGCTGCACCACCAGAATGTCGAAGAAACGATCCACCACCAGACCTGGCAGCAGGTCGGAGTCGCCGTACACCAGGCGGTAGCAGGGCTGCTCGAACAGACGCTCGCGCAGGCTCAGGCAGACGTTGAGGCGGTGCACCAGCAGGGATTTGTCCAGCACGTGCTTGGTGTCGCGTGACAGCAGGCGCGCGCAGATCAGGTTGTTCGGGCTCATGGCCACCACGCCCAGAGGCTTGCCACCGGCGGCTTCGAGAATGGCCTGATCGCCTGCGGCAAAGCCGTGCAGCGGGGTGGCTGCGACGTCGATCTCGTTGCTGTAGACCCACAGATGGCCGGCGCGCAGGCGTCGATCGGCATTGGCTTTCAGGCGCAGGCTGGGCAGGGACATAGGGGCGGGCTCCGGGAGAAAAAGAGCGGAATTATAGCGGGTTCATCAGCGTCGCGGCGGTTACAAAAGTCAGCTGCCGAAGTCTTCGCCCTTTGGCTAGACTGTGGCCTGTTTCTCATTTCCGGTTGTCCGTCATGGCCCAAGAGCTTTCCGCCGAATATATCCAGCAGGTGCTGCAGGGCATCAGTGTGCCGCCGCAGCCGCAGATCATGGTGGATCTGCAGATGGAGCAGATCATGCCATCGCCGGATCTGAAGGCCATCGCCAAGCTGATCAGCCAGGATCCGGGCTTGTCCGGGGCCTTGCTCAAGCTGGTCAACTCGCCCTTTTTCGGTCTGACCAACCGCATTGCCTCGATCCAGCAGGCGGTCAACCTGCTGGGCTGCAATACGGTGATCAACCTGATCAATGCCCAGTCGATCCGCGGCGAGCTGACCGACGAGGCCATCGTCACCCTCAACCGCTTCTGGGACACCGCCCAGGATGTGGCCATGACCTGCCTGAGCCTGGCCAAGCGCATCGGCTACCAGGCCGCCGATGAGGCCTATACCCTGGGGCTGTTCCACAACTGCGGCATCCCGCTGATGATCAAGCGCTTTCCGCACTATATGACGGTGCTGGAGGAGGCCTATGCCAGCGCCAGCGACGAGCGCCGTGTGGTCGACACCGAGAACCGCCTGCTCAATACCAACCATGCGGTGGTTGGCTATTACGTGGCCAAGTCGTGGAACCTGCCGCTGCACCTGTGCGAGGCCATCGCCAGCCATCACAACGCCCTGGCCATTTTCCGCGACGAGTCCGGCGACGCTCAGCTCAAGACCCTGTTGGCCATTCTCAAGATGGCCGAGCATATCTGCGCCAGCCACAAGGTGCTCGGTGGTCAGGCCTTCGATCATGAGTGGCAGTGCATCGAGCAGCTGGTGCTGGAGTATGTCGGGCTTTCCGAGTATGACTTCGAGATGCTGCGCGAGAGCATCCGCGATCTCAGCCTCTGAGCCCTGCTGCCTCCACTGTGGATTGCTGGTAAGGTTGCCGGCGATTTTGCCTTGAAGTGCCACCATGCCCGAATTGCCTGAAGTCGAAACCACCCGCCGCGGCATTGCTCCCTACCTGGAGGGCCAGCGCGTCAGTCGGGTGCTGGTGCGTGAACGCCGCTTGCGCTGGCCCATTCCAGAGGACCTGGATATTCAACTGTCCGGACAGCGCATCGAGTGTGTGGAGCGGCGCGCCAAGTATCTGTTGATCAAGGCCGAGAGCGGCAGCCTGATCAGCCACCTGGGCATGTCCGGCAGCCTGCGCCTGGTTCCGGTGGGCACCCCGGCGGCCAAGCATGAGCATGTGGATATCGAGCTGGAGTCGGGCCTGGCCCTGCGCTACACCGACCCGCGGCGTTTCGGCGCCCTGCTCTGGAGCAGCGACCCGCTGCAGCACGAGTTGCTGCGCAAGCTGGGTCCGGAGCCCTTGACCGAGCTGTTCGATGGCGAGCGTCTGTTCCAGCAGTCCCGTGGCCGCAGCATGGCGGTCAAGCCCTTTATCATGGATAACGCGGTGGTGGTCGGGGTCGGTAATATCTACGCCAGCGAAGCACTATTCGCCGCCGGTATCGACCCGCGCCGCGAGACCGGCTCCATCTCCCGGGCGCGTTATTTGAAACTGGCGGATGAAATCAAACGCATCCTCGCCCATGCCATTGAGCGCGGTGGGACGACTCTGCGTGACTTTGTCGGCGGCGATGGTCAGCCGGGTTATTTCCAGCAGGAGCTGTTTGTCTACGGTCGTGGCGGCGAGTTCTGCAAGAACTGCGGCAGCACCCTTCGCGAGGTCAAGCTGGGCCAGCGGGCCAGTGTCTACTGCCCGCGCTGCCAGCGTTGAAACGAACCCGATAAAAATAAGAAACACCGAGGTCAAGATGTCCGGTAATTACCTGCCTTCCAATCCCCTGGCCGAGTGGCTGGGGCGTACGGTGCTGAAACTGATGGGCTGGCGTATCGAGGGCGAGTTGCCCAGGCTCGACAAGTTTGTCGCCATCGGCGCGCACCATACCTCCAACTGGGACTTCGTGATCTTTATCGCGCTGAAATTCGTGCTGCGCCTCAATGCCCGCTGGTTCGGCAAGCACAGCATTTTTCGCTGGCCCTTCGCCGGCCTGATGCGCGCCTGGGGTGGCATCCCGATCCGCCGCGACCGGCAGCTCAATACGGTTGAGCAGGCCGTACAGGCCTTTCGTGATAACCGTGAATTTATCCTGGTGTTGTCCCCGGAAGGCACGCGCAAGAAGGTCGAGCGCTGGAAAATGGGCTTCTACCATATCGCCCTGGGTGCTGGCGTACCCATCGTTCTGGGGGCCTTGGACTATGGCAACCGGCGGGTGGTGATCGGGCCAACCTTTTACCCCACGGGCAACGAGCAGGCCGATCTGCGGGCCATGCTCGACTTCTTTCGCCCCTTTGTGCCGAAAAAGCCCGAATATGCCTTTCACGGCGATTGACGCCGGTCACGCTGACAATTGTCAGAGCGCTGTTATAGTTGTTGTTACCGCCTCCTAATAGCTGAAGGATCGCCCCATGAAACTGTTCCGCTCGACTGCTGTTGTTCTGGCTCTGACTACTGGTCTGCTGGCGCTGCCGGCCCATGCTCAGCAGAATGCCAGCGGTGACCCGATGTATACCACTGAATATCCGAAGACTTTTTCCATGATTGGTGATCTTTTTATCGCTCGACCTTTTCTTATTGCAGCTACTGCTGTTGGAGCCGGTGTCTTTGTTGTGTCGCTGCCTTTTTCAGCGGCAGGTGGGAATATTAAAGAGGCCGGTCGATCACTGGTAGTTGAGCCAGGAATGGCTGCGTTTGTCCGTTGCCTAGGCTGTACGACTGTCGGTTACCGTAAGGACTGATGTTGTCCTGAATGCCTGAGCCTAGCTACAGTCTCCCGCATCAATGGCGTTCACTGGCCTGGCTGCTGCTATTTACCCTGTTGGCGCTCAGCTTCTGGTTGAGTGATGGCTGGCTGGCACTCTGTGCCGGCCTGGCATTGTTTCTGTTTGGCATGCAGTGCCTGGAAGAGGGTCTGCGTCAGCTGGCCGGCGGCCAGCTTGAACGCCTGCTGGCCCTGAGCACGGCCACGCCTTTCAAGAGCCTGATGTTTGGCATCACGGCCACCATGCTGGTGCAGTCCAGCTCTCTGGTATCACTGCTGACCATTGCCTTTCTCGGCGCCGGCCTGATCCAGCTGGCGGCCGGTATCGCCATTATCTTCGGTGCCAACCTGGGTACCACCAGTGGTATCTGGCTGCTGGCCCTGGCCGGGCACAATGTCAGTCTGGCGCCCCTGGCCCTGCCGCTGCTGGTGTTCGGGGTGCTGAGCAGTTTCAACGGCCCACGCAGTCAGGCCATCGGTCGTGTGCTGTTGGGCGTGGCGTTTCTGTTTCTCGGCATCGATCAGATGAAGAGCGGCTTCTCCGCCGTGGCCGGGGATTTCGATCCGCTGCACTATCAGGTGCCCGGCTTTCTCGGAGCCTTGCTGTTCACCGGGATTGGTCTGTTGGTCACCGTGCTGCTGCAGTCCAGCCATGCCACCCTGATGTTGACCTTGACCGCCCTGGGCGGTGGCCAGCTGGGCCTGGAGCAGGGCCTGGCCATCGCCATCGGTTCCAATATGGGCAGTACCGTGACGGCCGTGATTGGCGCCCTGGGCGGCGCCCGTGCCGGTCAGCGCCTGGCCCTGGCCCATGTGCTGTTCAACCTGACCACGGGCGTGATTGCCCTGCTGTTGCTGATGCCTCTGGCTGCACTGGTGCAGAGCATCACCATGCCTCTGGGACTGGGCACTAACACCCTGATTCAACTGGCGCTGTTCCATACCCTGTTCAACGCCATGGGGGTCAGCCTGTTCTGGCCGTGGCAGGGCTGGCTGGCCGGTCGTTTGCAGCGCTGGCTGCCGGACCCGGTAGAGCCGCCGGTGCTGATCACTGAACTGAGCCAGCCCGAACAACAGGAGCAACAGGTCAGTCATGCCCGTTATCTCGATGACAGCGCCCTGGCCAGCGCCGACAGTGCCGCCCATGCGGTGGTTCGCGAGCTGCAACACCTGGGGCGCTTGAGCCTGGAGGTGATTTGCCATGCCCTGTATCTGCCGGTGGACCAGCTGCTGCGTGAGCGCCCAGACGAGGACGTTCTCAATGCCCGCCCCGAGCCCCATGCCCTGGACGCCGAGCAGCTGTATCAGCGGCATATCAAGGGGGTGTATGGCGATCTGCTCGACTACATGGGGCGTTTGGAAGTCAATCTGGATGAGGCACATCAGCGCTTCTGGGTCAGTTGCCAGCTGGCCGCCCTGCAGCTGGTGGATGCGGTCAAGGATGCCAAGCATCTGCAGAAGAACCTCGGCCGTTATCTGCGTGCCGAGGATGGTGAGGTGCGTCAGGCCTATGTGGATCTGCGCCGTCACCTGCTGGGTGTGCTGCACGAGATGCGCGCGCTGGGCCATCTGGAGCTGCCCGAACAGGCCTGGAGCGAGCGCCTGGAGTTGCTCGACAGCGAGGCTGCTACCTTCGACAAGCGCTTTCGCGAACACATCTTCGCCGGGGTGCGCGAGCGCCAGCTGACGGGGCAGCAGGCCGGTTCGCTGATGAACGATCTGGGCTATGTCAGCCGCATTACCCAGAGCCTGCGCAATGTGCTGATGCTGGGCCAGGGCGATGGCAATGAGCTGTTTCGGCCGTTGCGGCAGATGCTCGCCGAAGATGGACCCTTGATTCAGCTGACCTGAGTGCGGGTGCTTTATCGATCCAGCCCATGGCCGTGCAGGGTGGATAAGCGCGTCTGGCGCCCTTCAGTCGGGTTCAGGGCTTGATCGGCGCCATGATGGCGCTCTCGCCGATGCCTCGTGGGTCACTGGCGGCCTGCACCTGTCCCGTGGTTTTCTCCCAGAGCAGCACCTGCTGATTGCCGTACGGGCGTGTGGTGGCTTTCAGCTGATGGCCCAGGGCCTGTAACCCGGCTATTTCCTCGGCGTTCAGGCTGCCCGGCTCATATTCGATCAGATCGGGGCGGAACTGATGGTGGTAGCGGCCAACTGCAGGCCAGGTGGCAATGGGCGCTCCGTCCAGATATTGCAGCGCCGCCAGCAGCACCATGCTGGGAATGCGGCTGCCACCCGGGGTGCCGAAGCTGGTGAATTCGCTGGCACTTTCGATAAAGGTCGGGCTCATGGACGACAGTGGGCGCTTGCCGGCGGCAATCGCATTGGCCTGGCTGCCGGCCAGACCGTAGGCATTGGCGCCCTGCACATCGGCGGCGAAGTCATCCATTTCGTTGTTCAGCAGCACCCCGGTGCCCGGCACGGTAAAGGCGGCGCCGAACGGCAGGTTGATCGACAGGGTGGCGGCCACGGCATTGCCGGAGGCGTCGAGCACAGTGAAATGGGTGGTGTGGTCACCCTCCTGCCAGCTGCCGGCGGGTGGCAGGCTATCGCTGGGGGTAGCCTTGTACGGGTCGATACTGGCGGCCAGGTGGCTAAGGTGAGCGGGGGCCAGCAGCTGTTTGATCGGACTGGCGACAAAGTCCGGGTCGCCCAGCAAGCCGCGATCGCGGTAGGCGCGGCGCAGGCTTTCCACTACCAGATGGCGGCGTTGCAGGGTATCGCTCTGCTGCCAGGGCAGCTGCTGCAGGATCAGCAGGCTCTGGGCGATGGCCAGCCCGCCGGCGGAGGGCGGCGGTGCACTGATCAGTTCGCGGCCTTCGGCCAGGGCGACCCGCAGCGGTTGGCGCTCGACCACTCGGTACTGGGCCAGATCTTCAAGGGTCCAGATGCCGCCTGCGGCGCGTACGCCCGCCACCAGACGCTGGGCCAATTCGCCCTGATAGAAGCCGGCAAAGCCCTGCTCACCCAGGCGTTCCAGGGTGTCGGCCAGTTCGGGCTGGCGCAGCAGGGCCAGTTCCTCGGGGATCTCCCCCTGATCGAGAAACAGGCGGGCGGTTTCCGCGTCGTCGCGCATGGCCGCCAGGCGCCAACCGGCCCGCTCACGGTAGACCCGATCGACACTGAAGCCACTGCGGGCCAGGCGGATGGCTGGTGCCAGGGCGTCGCGCAGGGGCAGTTGGCCGAAGCGTTCGGCCAGCTCCACCAGGGCGGCGGGCAAGCCGGGGATGGCGGCAGCCAGGGTGCCATCCAGGGACAGGGATCTTTGCACCTGGCCATCGACCCGATAGAGATAGGCATGGGCCGCCAGGGGTGCGCGCTCGCGGGCATCGAGAAAACGGTAGCGCGGCGTCTGGCCTGCCTCGCGCAAGAGAAAGAAACCGCCACCGCCCAGGCCCGAGCCATAGGGCTCCACCACCGCCAGGGCGGCGCTGATGGCGATGGCGGCATCGAAGGCATTGCCGCCCAGGGCCAGGGTTTCCTGCCCGGCTACGGTGGCGGCCGGGTGGGCCGTGGCAATGGCGGCCTGGTTCGGTGCACTGGCGGCCTGACTGGCCAGGGCGCAGAGCGCAAGCAGTGCGCCGCCCATGGCGCGCAGAAGGAGATGGCCGCGGATCAGGCGGCGCATGCCGCAGGCCTTTGGAGAGCGTAGCGAGCGAAGGCCAGGCAAGGCGAATCAGGCTCGGCCGCGGAATGTACGAGTTGTACATGAGCAGGCCGAGCCTGATTTACTCGCTGCGCTCGCCCTCCGGGCCAGCCTTCGGCTGTTACTCTGCTTCGCTGTGTTGCAACGCAGCATGGCCGAGCGCAGTAGCTCTCCATTGGCCTGTCACGCTTTGCCGGTGATGATTAAGTACTTCTGCATCAGCTCATCGCGGCTTTCGACGTTATTCACATCGAGGGGGATGCAGTCCACTGGGCAGACCTGCTGGCACTGGGGTTCGTCGTAATGGCCGACGCACTCGGTGCACAGGTTGGGGTCGATCTCGTAGATTTCCTCGCCCTGGGAAATGGCGCCATTGGGGCATTCGGGCTCGCAGACGTCGCAGTTGATGCAGTCGTCGGTGATGATCAGGGACATGGCAGACTCCAGCTGCACCCTGAGGTGCAGCAATAAAACGGCAAAACGCTAAAACGGATTCTAGCCCTTAAAGCGCGCTTTCAGGGCCTCGGCCACGGCTGGGTGGACGAAGTTGGAGATATCCCCACCCAGGGCGGCGATTTCCCGCACCAGGGTCGAGGAGATAAAGGAGTATTTCTCCGACGGGGTGAGAAACAGGCTTTCCACGTTCGGCGCCAGCTGACGGTTCATATTGGCCAGCTGGAATTCGTATTCGAAGTCCGACACCGCACGCAGGCCACGCAGGAAGACATTGGCGCCCTGCTCCTTGGCAAAGTGTGCCAGCAGGGTGGAGAAGCCCACCACTTCCACATTGGGCAAGTGCTTGGTGACTTCGCGGGCCAGTTCCACACGCTGTTCCAGGGAAAACAGCGGGTTTTTCTTCGGGCTGGCGGCCACGGCGATGATCACCGTATCGAACAGGCGCGCAGCACGCTCGACCAGGTCGCCGTGCCCCTTGGTGATGGGGTCGAAGGTGCCTGGGTATAACACTCGATTCATCGTGACGTCCTGGCGGATCCGTTGGGGAGTCGGATGGTAGCGCAGCGCTTCCCTGCGGCCAAGTCGGCCGCCGGTTATCGAGGTGATTCACGGGCGCAGAACGGCCCGTGAATACCGCGCCATCAGGCGTTCTTGAGCCGTTCGGCCAGCAGACTGCTGAGTTTGGCGGTCAGGCCATAGATCGACAGCTGCGGGTTGGCGCCGATGCTGGTGGGGAACAGCGAGCCGTCGTGGATCGACAGATTGCTCAGCTGGTGATGCCGACCCAGGCTGTCGGTGACCGCCTGCTGCGGGTCCTCGCCCATGGCGCAGCCGCCCATCACATGGGCACTGCCCAGGCGGGTGCGATACAGCGCAAGCTCCAGGCCGTCGATCAGCTGCCGGGCTTCCTTCAGGGTTTTTACATAGCCGGCATCGGCGTGCAGCGGCAGTACGGCCTTGGCCCCGGCGGCGAACTGGATCTCGGCCATGCTGTGAAAGGCGCGGCGCACGCCGTCCCAGGTGTAGTCGGTCATCTGGTAGTCGAGCACCGGGCTGCCGTCGCCGCGCAGCTCCACCCGGCCCTCGGCGCTGTCCGGGTGGAAGCCGTCGCGCAGCAGGGCGAGCATCACGTTGGTATTGGGCAGCTGCTCCATGCGCAGGGCGTTGTCGATGCCGAAACGGCCGAGCAGGGTGGCGGTCAGGGCCGGCTGCAGGGGCGGTACTTCCAGCTTGTAGGACAGGCGCCCGGCGGCGCCATCATCCCACTGGAAGTGGTCGGAGTAGATCGACTGCGGCGCGCCGTAGAAGGGGTTGATCACCTGCTCGAACAGGGCCGCGGAGAAGTTCACCAGGTGCAGAAAGGTGCGCTTGCCGGTGCGCTGATGCGGGTCCGGTGCATTGGAGCGCAGCAGAATGCCTGGGGTGTTGATGCCGCCGCCGGCCAGTACGTAGTGTTTGGCCTTGACCCGAATCTTGCGACCCGTGGGGGTGACGCTGCGTTCATCCATCCCCAGGCATTCGATGCCGGTGACCTGGTCGCCTTCGATCAGCAGGCGCTCCGCGCGGGCCAGATAGAGCAGTTCACCGCCCTTGTCCAGGGTCGCGGGGATGGTGGTGACCAGCATCGACTGCTTGGCGTTGGTCGGGCAGCCCATGCCGCAGTAGCCCAGGTTCCAGCAGCCGCGCACGTTGCGCGGAATTACCTGCCAGTCGTAGCCGAGCTGTTCGCAGCCGCGGCTGATCACCGCGTTGTTGGCGTTCGGCGGCACGGCCCAGGGGGCGACGCCCAGGCGCTGTTCCATGCGCTCGAACCAGGGCGCCATCTCCTCGGGGCTATGGCCTTGTACGCCATGTTCTTTGGCCCAGTGTTCCAGAGTCGGGGCGGGGGTGCGAAAGCTCGACGTCCAGTTGATCAAGGTGGTGCCGCCGACGGCGCGGCCCTGCATGATGGTGATGGCGCCGTCCTTGCTCATGCGGCCGATGCCTTCCTGATAGAGCTCGGCGTAGGCCTTGTCCTCCAGCATCTTGAAGTCGTCGCTGGTCTTCAGTGGGCCTTCTTCGATCAGCAACACCTTGTAGCCGGCCGCGCTGAGAATTTCCGCCGTGGTGCCACCGCCGGCACCGCTGCCGACGATGGCGACATCGGCTTCCAGGGGCAGGTCGGCGTCCAGGCGCGAGCCGTTGTAGGTTTTCCAGCCACGGGCCAGGCCTTCTTTAAAGCTATCCGGTACAGGCATTTAAGGTGCTCTCAGGCGAGTTCTTATTTGAGTTGCGCGTTCCAGCAAATTTACGATCTCGCGAGCTAGAGCCAGACAAGGCAAAAATGGCCGAGGAGGCGGAGTTTACGACTGTAAATGAGCACTCCGAGGCCATTTCTAACGCGGTATGGCCGACGCGCAGCAGATCGTGGTCATACCACAGGTGGGCCGGGGTAGCCGCAATGGGCCCACGACTCGGGCCGGCTATACCAGGCCATCATCACCAGTTGCAGCAGCGAGGCGTGGCCCATCTTCAGCAGATCAAAAGAGCTGGTTTGCCAGCGCTGCAGGAACTGCTGCACATCCACCTTCGAGGCATTTTGCCAGCT
This sequence comes from Pseudomonas xionganensis, assembly GCF_009763245.1. Taxonomy (GTDB): domain Bacteria; phylum Pseudomonadota; class Gammaproteobacteria; order Pseudomonadales; family Pseudomonadaceae; genus Aquipseudomonas; species Aquipseudomonas xionganensis. The sequence continues at coordinate 684,550 of NZ_WKJZ01000001.1, forward strand.
GCCCCAGATGCCGGTCAGCGGGCCGCGGGTAACGGGCAGGGCCAGCACGTCGAACAGCTGCACAGTCAGCTTGAGCATTTCCGGCGACAGGTGATTGAGGCTGTAGTCCAGGTTCTCGATGGTGGCGCCGACTGCTGCCGGCATCTGCGCCGGTTTCACCGCGCCTTCCAGCAGTACCGGAATCAGGGCCTCAAGAAAAGGCAGGTCGGACTCGCGCAGCACGGCAAAGCCGGCCTTGGGCGTGCTGGCCGAACAGCCGCTGAGGGTGGCGGTCAGGCCGGCGGTACCCAGTAGGGCGCTGCCCAGCAGGCCCACCTTCAGCAGGCTGCGCCGCGACAGCTGCGGCGAATCAAGGGTGGTGTTATGCATTGTTGTTATCACCGATTCAGGCCATGTGGGGTCAGCGCACGAACAGCTTGTACACCAGCTTCTGCAGCGCCTTGCCATAGGGCGGGTAGATCAGTTTGGCGGCGTTCAGGCGCTGCTTGATAAACACGCCCTTGGCCTTGCTGAATGTCAGGAAGCCCTCGTGGCCATGGTAATGACCCATGCCCGAGGGGCCGACGCCGCCGAAGGGCATATCGTCCTGGGCCACATGCAGCAGGGTGTCGTTCAGGCATACGCCGCCGGAGTGAGTTTCATGCAGCACGCGCTGCTGCTCGCCCTTGTCGTAGCCGAAGTAGTAAAGCGCCAGGGGACGGTCGCGCTCGTTGATAAAGGCGAAGGCATCTTCCAGCCTGTCGTAGGGGATGATCGGCAGCAGCGGGCCGAAGATCTCGTCCTGCATCACCTTCATCTCGTCCGTGACGTTCAGCAGCACGGCCTGGGGCATGCGCCGGCCCTGGCCTTCGGCGAACAGCGGGATAACCTGCGCGCCCTTGCTTTCGGCGTCCTGCAGGTAGCCATTGAGGCGCTGCAGCTGGCGCTCGTTGATGATGGCGGTGTAGTCCGGGTTGTCGGCCAGGGTCGGGTAGAAGCTCTGCACCACCTGGCGGTAGGCCTCGACAAAACCCTCCACGCGATCCCTGGGCACCAGCACATAGTCCGGCGCCACGCAGGTCTGCCCTGCGTTCAGGGTCTTGCCGAAGGCGATGCGCTCGGCGGCATCCGCCAGCGGTACGGAGGCCGAAACGATGGCCGGCGACTTGCCGCCCAGCTCCAGGGTCACGGGGGTGAGGTTCTCGGCTGCCGCGCGCATCACATGCTTGCCGATGCTGGTGGCACCGGTGAACAGCAGATGGTCGAAGGGCAGCTTGGAGAAGGCCATGCCCACCTCCGCCTCGCCCAGCACCACGCTGACCAGATCCTCGGGGAAGACCCGGGCCAGCAGGTCCTTGACCAGCTGCGAGGTGGCCGGGGTGGATTCGCTCATCTTGATCATCACCCGGTTGCCGGCGGCCAGGGCGCCAACCAGCGGGCCGATGGCGAGAAACAGCGGGTAGTTCCACGGCACGATCACCCCGACCACGCCCAGGGGCTGGTAGATGACCTTGGCCTGGGCCGGCATAAACTGCATGCCGACGCTGCGCCGCGAGGGCTTCATCCATTTCTTGATGCGTTTGCTCGCGTAGTGGATGCCGTGCAGGCTGGGCATCAGCTCGGCCAGCAGGGTTTCATCGGCGCTGCGGTTGCTGAAGTCCTGGCTGATGGCGCTGATCAGCGCGTCCTGCTCGTCCACCAGCTGCTGATGCAGGGCCTTGAGCCACTGGATGCGCTGCTCGGCCGAGGGCATGGGGTTGCTGCGGAAAGCCTGGCGCTGCAGGGCGAAGCTGGCCTGCAGCTGGTTGAGCTGCTGCTGACTGTGCTGCAGGCTTGCTTCCAGGCTCTTATCGAATGAGGCGACGTTGGCGACCATGCTGCTGCTCCTTGGTGTTCCAGCCATGCAGCGTCGTCGGTTGACCTGGCGCAGCTGCAGAAAAGGTGTGTTGGATTTTTAGAGCAATTGCTCTAATCTGTCAAATAGCATCGCCTGCCCAGCCGACGGACGCAGCCCAACGAAAAGTTAGCGCATGTTGCCAAGGCGATTTTCGGTAACACCCAACGCCTGTCTGGTTGTACCTTTGCCGGGCTTTTTTTAGTCGAGATGCATCCCATGGCAGCCCCCAAGACCCGCGAGCGCATCGTCCAGGCCAGCCTTGAGCTGTTCAATGCCCAGGGCGAGCGCAGTGTCACCACCAACCATATCGCCGCGCACCTGGGGATTTCACCGGGCAACCTGTACTACCACTTCCGTAACAAGCAGGCGATCATCGCCGAGCTGTTTGCCCAGTACGAAACCCAGGTGGATACCTTTCTGCGCCGCCCCGAGGGCCGCGCCCTGACGGTGGCGGACAAGACCTTCTATCTGGAAGCGCTGCTGGCGGCCATGTGGCACTACCGCTTCCTCCATCGCGATCTGGAGCACCTGCTGGAAAGCGATGCCGAGCTGGCGGCGCGTTACCGGCTGTTTGCCCAGCGTTGTCTGGTGCAGGCCCAGGACATTTACCAGGGCTTTGTCGAAGCCGGCATCCTGCTGATGGATGCGGCGCAGATCGAGGCGCTGACCCTGAACAGCTGGATCATCATGACCTCCTGGGTGCGCTTTCTCTGCACCACCCGCGGCAACCCTGGCGATCTGAGCGAAGAAATGCTGCGCCGTGGCATCTATCAGGTGCTGGCCCTGGAGGGTGGCTACACCGCGCCCCAGGCGCGGGAGGCGGTAGAAGCCCTGTACGCCAGGCTGCATGTGCCGTTGGAACAGGTGATCTAAGAACGAGTCGCCAAGTTTGTAGCCCGGATAAGCCTTGGCGCAATCCGGGGTTGCTGTCCCGGATTGCGCTGCGCTTATCCGGGCTGCGGGTTGAGTTGTTGTTTCAGTCGTAGGGTGGGCAACGCGAAGCTTGCCCACCGTCACCTACACAACCACTCGAATATCACCTGCTCTATTGGTGGATGATAAGAGCGTCATCCACCCTACAGGAGTTTCGCGGCCTGCTCGGCCAGCCACTGCGGAATCCGCCGGTCCAGGTAGTAGCCCGGTTTGCTCAGGCTGCCCTCGACAAAACCTACATGGCCGCCGTGGGCGTGCAGCTCGAATTCGATGCAGGGCGCCAGTTCGCTGGCCTCGGGCAGGCTGTGGGGAAAGACAAAGGGGTCGTCGTCGGCCTGGATGATCAGCGTCGGGGTTGCGATCCGGCCGAGAAAGTAGCGGCTGGAGGCGCGCCGGTAGTAGTCCTCGGCATCGGCGTAGCCATGCAACGGCGCGGTGATGCGGCCGTCGAAATCCCAGAAGGTGCGCATATTGTCCAGGGGGCCGAGCTTTTCCAGGGTGGACAGCCGATCACTCATGCCCTGGTGGGCGAACAGACGCTGCTTGTCCTTCACGTAGGCCACCATCTCGCGCATAAAGTGGCGCTGGTAGACCCTGGAAAAACCCAGGCCGATGCGGTCGGCGCACTGATCCAGGCGAAACGGCACCGACACCGCCGCCGCGCCCTGCAACTGGCTGTCCGCGCCGCTTTCGCCCAGGTACTTGAGCAGCACATTGCCGCCCAGGGAATAGCCCACGGCATACAGCGGCGCCATGGGCCGTTGGGCGCGCAGATGGCGGATGGTTTCCGCCAGGTCTTCACTGGCGCCGGAGTGATAACCGCGCGCCAGCAGGTTGGGCTCACCGGAGCAGCCACGCCAGTTCAGCGCCACGCTGGCCCAGCCCTGGGCCGCCAGTTGTTGTTGCAGGCCCAGCACATAGAGCGAGTCGGACGAGCCGGTCAGGCCATGCAGCACCAGCACCAGCGGCGCTTCGGCCTGGTGCGGGCCATGCCAGTCCAAGTCGAGAAAGTCGCCATCTTCCAGCCACAGTCGCTCGCGCCTGCGCTCAAGCTTTGGCGGCCTGCGGCACATGGGGTTCCACAGGGTCTGCAGATGGGGGCCGGGCAGCCACCAGGCGGGTTGGAAAGGCGTCATGGATATTTCCTGTAGGGTGGATGACGCTTCATCCATCCACCGCTCACACCGTCATGGTGGAGGTAAAAGGCGACATCCACCCTACGCACTGCGCTGCCATAGCGCGTAATGCACCTGGCCGGTGTGTTTCTCCCGGTGCAGGCGCCAGTTGCCGGGCAGACCGAGGCTGGAGGGTGACTGCTCGCTTTCGGTATAGACCCAGGCGTCGTCGGCCAGCCAGCCCTGTTGCTCCAGCAGCTGGCAGGCGCCGAGCAGCAGGTCCTGATGGAAGGGCGGGTCGAGCAGGACGATATCGAAGCGCCGCGGCGCTGGCTGGGCCAGCAGCTGCAGGGCATCGCCCAGCTGGATCTCGCCGTTGCTGCACTGCAGGGTCGCCAGATGCCCGCGCAATGCGCTCACCGACGCCGGGTTCAGGTCGCAGGCCAGGCCGCTGGCGGCGCCACGGGACAGGGCTTCGAGCAGCAGGGCGCCACTGCCGGCAAAGGGGTCGAGGACATGGGCGCCCTCGACATAGGGCGCCAGCCAGTTGAACAGGGTTTCGCGCACCCGGTCCGGGGTCGGGCGCAGGCCGGGGCCGTCGGGGAAGGCGAAGCGCCGCGAGCGCCACTGGCCGCCGATAATGCGCAGCTGGCCCTGGCCGCCATGGGCCTTGGCGGCTGGCTTTGACGGGGTGCGGCCGGCCATCAGTGCGGCACTCCGCTGGGCTGCGGGCGCGGCGTGTCGCTGGGCGGCGGCAATTCCTTCTGCTCCACCGTGGGCCCGGCGGTGACGATGACCAGGGCTTCGGGATCGAGATGGCGGTTTATGGCGTCCTTGACCTGTTCCAGGCTCAGGGCCTGAACCTCGGCCATAAAGTCCTCCAGATAGGTCAGCGGCAGGTCGTAGAAACCCATGGAGCCAAGCTGGCCGACGATGGCGGCGTTGCTTGCGGTGGACAGCGGGAAGCTGCCGGCCAGCTCACGCTTGGCCCGTTGCAGTTCGGCCTCGCTGGGGCCTTCGGCCAGATACTCGCGGAGCATGTCCTGGATCAGTTGCAAGGTGCCGGCGCTCTGCTCGGCGCTGGTCTGCAGGCTGATCAGGAAGGGGCCGCGGGCCTGCATGGCGGTAAAGCCGGAGTAGATACCGTAGGTCAGGCCGCGTTTCTCGCGTATCTCTTCCATCAGCCGGGTGCCGAAACCGCCGCCGCCGAACATCTGGTTGCCCAGGTAGAGGGCGGCGTAGTCCGGGTCACGGCGGTCGATACCGAGCTGGGCGATCAGCAGATGGGTCTGGCTGGAGGGGAACTCGATATGGCTGGGGCCGGGCGTCGGCACCTCGGGCTGGGCGATCCGTGGCAGTGCCGGGCCGGCCGGCAGGGCAGCGGACACTGCGGCGGTAAGGGCTTCGGCCTCGGCGCGGGAGAGATCGCCGACCAGGGCGATCACCGCATTGCCGGCGGCATAGGCGCGGGCGTGGAAGGCCTGCAGCTGCTCGCGGCTGATGCCCGGGATGGAGTCGGCAGTTCCTTCGCTGGGATGCCCATAGGGGTGCTCGCCATACAGACGCTGGAACAGTTCCAGGTTGGCCAGCTTGCCGGGGTTCTGCTTCTGCTGCTCGAAGCCTGCCAGCAGCTGGTTTTTGATCCGCGCCAGGGAATCCTCGGGGAAGGTCGGCTGGCCCAGCACCTGATTGAACAGGGCCAGGGCCGGTTCGCGTTGTTCGGCCGCGCTCAGGCTGCGCAGGCTGGCCACCGCCATATCGCGGTAGGCACCGTTGCCGAAGCTGGCACCCAGGTCCTCGAACGTGGCGGCGATGGCGCCGACATCCTTGCCCGGTACCCCTTCGTTGAGCATGGCATTGGTCAGCATGGCTAGGCCGGGAACGCCCTGGTCATGGCTGCTGCCGGCGGCGAAGGTCAGGCGCAGGTCGAACATCGGCAGTTCGCGGGCTTCCACGAACAGCACCTTGGCGCCTTCGGCGGTCTGCCAGGTCTGGATCTCCAGATGGCGTCGGGCCGGGGGTTGATCACCCAGCTCGCTGAGGGATTCGATCTGTGGCCGGCTGCTCGCGGGCTCGGCCGGCTGAATGTCGGGGCTGCGCTGGCTGGTGGCATACAGGATGGCCAGCAAACCCAGTAGCGCCAGGCCGAGCAGGCCATAGCGCAGACCATTGCGCTCACTCATGGCGCGACTCCTCGGGCAGTACGTGTGCGACGTTCAGACGGTCGCGGACGAAAAAGGTGTTGGCGGCCTGCTGGATATCGGCGGGGGTCACCGCTTCCAGCTCGGCCAGTTCCTGGTCGATCAGCCGCCAGGACAGGCCGACGGTTTCCAGCTGGCCGATGGCGGTGGCCTGGCTGGTGATGGAGTCGCGCTCATAGACCAGGCCGGCGATCACCTGGGCGCGCACCCGGGCCAGCTCCTCGGCGCTTGGCGGGTTCTGCTGCAGGTCCTGCAGCTCGCGCCACAGCCCTGCCTCGGCTTGCTCCAGGGTTTTGCCCTTTTGCACGTTGGGGCTGGCGGACAGCACAAACAGGCTGTCGCCGCGAGTAAAGCCGTTGTACCAGGCGCTGGCACCGCTCACCAGCTCCTCGCCGCGCTCCAGGCGGCTGGCCAGGCGGGTGCTGTAACCGCCGTCGAGCAGGGCGGCGATCAGGCGCAGGGCGTGCACCTGGCGCGGCTCGCTAGCAGTGGCCAGGCCGGGCACGTTGAAGCCCATCATCAGGCTGGGCAGCTGGGTCTTGAGGTACAGGGTGGTGCGTCGCTCGCCAGGGGCGTCCAGCTCCCGGGGCAGCTTGGCCGGGGGCACCTCGCGGCGTGGGATGGCGCCGAAGAAGCGCTCGGCGAGGATCTTCACCTCGGCAGCGCCGACATCGCCCACCACCACCAGGGTGGCGTTGTTCGGTGCGTACCAGGCCTGGTACCAGGCGCGCAGGTCGTCCACCGTCATGCGTTCGAGGTCGTGCATCCAGCCGATGGTGGGGTTGCGGTAGCCGCTGGCCGGGTAGGCCATGGCCTTGAAACGCTCGTAGGCCAGGGAGCCGGGACGGTCGTCGGTGCGCAGGCGCCGCTCCTCCTTGATCACCTCGATTTCCCTGGTGAATTCCTCGGCAGGCAGCTTCAGGCTGGCCAGGCGATCGGCCTCCAGCTCCAGGGCCACGGCCAGGCGATCGCGGGCCAGCACCTGGTAGTAGGCGGTGTAATCGTCGCTGGTAAAGGCGTTCTCCTCGGCGCCCAGCTCACGCAGGATGCGTGAGGATTCACCGGGTTCGAGCTTGTCGCTGCCCTTGAACATCATATGTTCCAAAGCGTGGGACAGGCCCGTGGAGCCGGCGGTTTCGTAGCTGGAGCCGACCTTGTACCAGAGCTGGGACACCACCACCGGGGCGCGGTGATCCTCGCGGACGATGACCTTGAGGCCGTTGTCCAGGCTGAATTCGTGGGTGGGCTGGGCCTCGGCGGCCTGGGCCGACAGCGGCGCGGCCAGGAGGGCGAACAGCAGGCTGGCGGTGCGAAGAAAAGCGATCTGCATGGCTGAGGGTTACCAAAGGTGGGCTGCCGGGAAGCCGGCCAGGCGGATTCTAGCGGCAAGCGGGTGGAGACTGAACCGTCAGACCTTATAACACCTCGGCTGTTCCCGGGTGTTCGGTGCTGTTTTTTACCGGAGTTGTCCCTGGGCATGGGGCTCCGGCGCCAGGCCGCGCTCGGCGAGAAAGGTACCCAGATGCTCGATAAAAGCCTGCACCTTGCGCGTGGCGCGCCGGTGGCTGGGGTACACGGCGAGGATCAGTGGGCCGAAGGCGTCCGGGTCGAAGTCATAGTCGCTCATCACCTGGACCAGCTCACCCCGTGCCAGGTAAGGCCCGAAACTCCAGAGCGGGCCGGCATACAGGCCGCCGCCGCGCAGGCAGTTGGTCAGCAGCAGGTCATGGTTGTCACTTTCCAGCCGCGCCCTGGGCACGGCCATGCGCAGGCGCACGCCGTTATGGCTGAGCCAGCGGTAATGCGGGTCCAGGGCCGGGTGCTGATAGTTCAGCCACTGGTGCTGGTCGAAGGATTCAGGCGTGATCGGCGCCGGGTTGGCTGCCAGGTAGGCGGGGCTGGCACACAGCACGATCTGGTTGCGCCCGAGCGGCTTGGCGATCAGCCCGGGCAGGTCGCTGCGGCCCTCGCGCAGGGCCAGGTCATAGCCGCCTTCGACCAGATCGACAAAGGCATCGCACAGGTCCACGCGCAGGCTCATCTGTGGGTAGCGGGCGAGAAATTCGGCGCAGGCCTCATCGAGAAAGGCCCGGCCAAAGGCCAGGGGCGCGGTCAGACGCAGGCTGCCGATCAGACCGTGCTTGAGCTGGGCGATTTCCTCGCCGGCATCGGCCAGGCGTCGCAGCACCTGGCGGGCGGTGTCCAGGTAGAGGCGTCCGGCTTCGGTCAGTACCGTGCGCCGGGTGCTGCGTTCAAACAGCTGGATCCCCAGTTCGGCCTCCAGGTGGCTGACCGCCTTGGTCAGGGCCGAAGGGGTCTTGCCCAGTTGCTCGGCAGCGCGGCTGAAACTGCCCTGTTCCGCCGTGGCGACGAACATGCCGAGGGCGCTCAATTTATCCATGGTTTTGCCTATTTGGAAAAAGTCTTTTGCGCGAGAACGGCATTCTTGACCGCGCGCTCATTGCTTAGTCTCCAGGCCTATCCAATAAAAACAAGAGGCTGATGCGATGCAACGGGCAATCCCAAGGTTACTGGCGGCGGTTCTGGCTTTTTCCACATTGGAAGCCATGGCGGCAGCCGATCTGATTTTCTACAACGCCAAGGTCTTTACCGCCGAACCGGGCCGCCCCCTGGCCCAGGCGGTGGCGGTGGCTAACGGCCAGATCCTCAAGGTGGGCAGCGATGCCGAGATCCGCGCCCTGGCTGGCGCCGATACCGAGCAGCTCGATCTGGGCGGCAAGGTGCTGATGCCGGGGCTGATCGATACCCACACCCACCCGGTCATGGCCGGCATGGCCAGCCTGCGCGCCAACCTGTATGACGAGGTGCTGCCGCTGGCCGAACTGGAACAGTGGATTCTCGAACAGGACCAGGCCGGGATTGCCCGCATGGGCGACCTGATCGTCATCTCCGGCAGCAGTTCGGCCTACTGGCAGCAGAGCGCGGAGCTGGGGCGCATCTTCAACCAGGGCCGCTGGGCCGAGCAGCCGCTGGTGCTGGATGGCATCGACGGTCATACCGGCTGGGCCAACCAGGCCATGCTCAAACGTCTGGGTATCAATGCCGAACTGGTGCGCAGCCTGGATGACAAGGAGCGCGGCTTTATCGGCACCGATGCCCAGCTCAACCCCACCGGCTACCTGGCCGAGACGGCCTGGGATCGGGTGCGCAGCCAGTACCCGGCGCCCACGCCGGAGTTTCTTCTGGAGGCGGCCCGCGCCGCCGTGCGCATCAACAATGAGGTGGGCGTGACCGCCTGGATGGACGCCGCCGCCAATGCCGGCGACAGCGATGGCCTGTTCGAGATGCGCCCCACCGAGCAGGATGTCGGCGTGCTGCCGCTGTACCGCGAGCTGGCCGAGAAGGGCGAGCTGAGCGCCCATGTGGCCGCGCTGCTGGTCACCCATCCACAGAGCAAGCCGGCTGATCTGGCGGTGCTGGACAAGGTCATGCAGCAGTTCCAGGGCGTGCCGAACCTGAGCTTTCCTGGCATCAAGGTGTTCTCCGACGGGGTGATGGAGTACCCGGGGCAGACCGCCGCGATGCTCGATCCGTTCAAGAACAGCCTCAAGCGCGGCGAACTGCTGATCGACCCGAAGAGCTTCCCGGCGCTGGTGCAGGCCACCGAGCAGCGCGGCTGGATCATGCATGTGCACGCCGTCGGTGACCGCGCGGTGCGCGAGGCGCTGAACGGCTTCGAGGCGGCGCGCAGCGTCAATCCGACCCCGGTACCGCACAGCATCAGCCACCTGCAGATGGTCAACCCCAGGGAATACCCGCGCTTCAAGCAGCTCGGCGTGATCGCCTCCATGCAGCTGCTCTGGGCCACGGCGGAAAGCTACACCGAGGAACTGGTCAAGCCCTACGTCAGCGCCGCGGCCTATCAGACCCACTATCCGGCACGCTCGCTGCACCAGGCCGGGGCCATGCTCGCCGGCGCCAGCGACTGGCCGGTATCCAGCCCCAACCCCTGGAACGCCATCGCCCAGGCCAGCACCCGCGAAGGCCCGTTGGGGGTGCTGAATGCCGCCGAAAGCATCGACCGCCAGACCATGTTCCACGCCTACACCCTCAACGCGGCCAAGGCCCTGCGTCTGGATCAGCAGATTGGCTCCCTGGTGCCGGGCAAGCAGGCCGACCTGATCGTGCTGGACCGCGATGTGTTCGAGGTCAGCGACGCGGAGCTGTTCGACACCCAGGTGCTGCGCACCTATTTCGCCGGCCGCCTGGTGCACCAGCGCGAGTCCTAAGCGTTCCGCCCGCTCCGCTCGCACGGCTCTGCTCCCCGCTGGGGGCGGGGCGGGCGGAGCCTTGGCTTATCGAACCCATAACAACAAGGAAAATCCCCATGCTTACGATGCGTCATCTTGCCCTGGGTCTGCTGGCCCTGGCCCCTCTCGGCCCAGCGCAGGCCCTGGAGCTGAGTGAAACCCTCGCCCTGCAGATCTCCCCCACGGTGCTCAGCGACTACCGCAGCAGCGGTATCTCCCAGACCCTGGGCGACCCGGCCATGCAGCTGGATCTGATGCTGACCCACGCCAGCGGCCTGTATGCCGGGGTCTGGACCAGCAATGTGGAGTTCGGCTACGACTGGCTGGAGGATGACCACTACGGCACCCGCCAGGAGGTTGACTACTACGCCGGTTACTACTGGCAGATCAGCGATGCCATCAGCCTGGACACCTACTACAACCGTTATACCTACCCGGGTGAGAGCCAGTTCAATGGCGCCGATATCTACCTGACCCTGGATGCCTATGGCTTCTTTGTTGGCGGCAGGCATTCCCACGACACCGAGCAGACCAGCTCCGGCTACTACGCCGGCTACCGCACCCTGCTGCCTCTGGATATCGGCCTGGAGCTCAAGTACGAGCGCATCGACTACAAGGACGACGTGTTCTTCAACCGCGACTGGACCCGTGGCAGCCAGGCCTACGACAACTGGAGCGTCGGCCTGCAGAAGGACCTGTTCGGCGTCACCTGGGGCCTGAGCTATGTCGACACCGACCTGTCCGATGCCCAGTGCCTGAGCTTCTCCGGCTACGACGACCTGTGCAGCGCCACGCTGGTGGTCAGCGCCGGCATGACCTTCTGATCCCGCAACAAGGACGGCTTATGACTTTCTGCAAATCAGCCGCCCTGGCGGCCGGCCTGCTGGCGCTTGCCAGCCAGGCCATGGCCCAGCCAGTGGTGAACATCTACAACTGGAGCGACTACATCGCCGAAGACACTCTGAGCGAGTTTCAGCAAGCCAGCGGTATCCGCCCGGTGTATGACGTCTTTGATTCCAATGAAACCCTTGAAGGCAAGCTGCTGGCCGGGCAAAGCGGTTATGACCTGGTGGTGCCGAGCAACCATTTCCTCGGTCGGCAGATCAAGGCCGGGGTGTTCCAGAAACTGGACAGAAGCAAGCTGAGCAACTGGAGCAACCTCGACCCGCAGCTGCTCAAGCGGCTTGAGGCCAACGACCCCGGCAATCAGTATTCGGTGCCTTATCTGTGGGGCACCAACGGCATCGGCTACAACGTGGCCAAGGTGCGCGAGGTGCTGGGTATCGAGCAGGTCGACTCCTGGGCCGTGCTGTTCGAGCCGGAGAATCTGGAGAAGCTCAAAAGCTGCGGCGTGGCCTTTATGGACTCGGCCGACGAGATCTACCCCTCCCTACTCAACTACATGGGCCTGGACCCCAACAGCACGCGGATCAAGGACTACAAGGACGCCGAGCGCAAGCTGCAGCCGCTGCGCCCGCATATCACCTATTTCCACAGCTCCAAGTACATCTCCGACCTGGCCAACGGCAATATCTGCATCGCCTTCGGCTACTCAGGCGACGTATTCCAGGCCATCAGCCGCGCCGAGGAAGCGGAAAACGGCATCGAACTGGCCTATGTGGTGCCCCGCGAGGGCGGCAACCTGTGGTTCGACACCCTGAGCATCCCGGCCGATGCGCAGAATGTGGACGAGGCCCATGCCTTTATCGACTATCTGCTGCGACCCGATGTGATTGCGGCGATCAGCGAATATGTGGGTTACGCCAACGCCAACCGGGCGGCGCAAAGCCTGATGGACGAGGCGGTGTTGCACAACCCTGGGGTCTATCCGCCGGCCGAGGTGCTGGAGCGTCTGTACGTCTCCGCCGAACCCTCGGCAGAGATCATGCGCTGGATGACCCGCTCCTGGAGTCGCTTTAAGTCGGGGCGCTAGCAAGAGGGGCGGCTGTCGGCCGGCCTGCTTGGCCTTAGCCGCGGCGGGCATTGAGGTGCTAGCATACGCATCCGTTTTACTGGCTCCTGGCCGGTCGACGCCTCCCGCCATTGCCGCGCGCCTGGGTCAGCTTGTTGTGGTGCGCAGCCGGGAGGCCCGGCCGGGCCTGTCGCCCCACAGAGATAGCCGTCCTCCATGTTTGGTTCCAACGACGACAAGAAGACCCCTGACGCAAGCGACAAGCCGGCGGAGAAAAAGGATCTGTTCGGCTGGCTGCGCAAGAAGCCCCAGCCGGGTGCTAATGAAGCGGCTGCCCCGACTGCCAGTCCCACGCCATCTGTTACGCCAGCTGAGGCACCTGCGCCGCAACCGGTTGCGAACCCTGTGGTCTCGCCGGTCGAGGCGCCCGCGCCTGTCACTCCGGCCCCGATAGCTGCCCCCGAAGTGTCGGCCGAGCTGGACAAACCCGCGCCGCCTAGTGAGCCTGCCCCGGTTGCCCCGGTTGCCCCGGTTGCCCCGGTTGCCCCGGTTGCCCCGGTTGCCCCGGTT
>NZ_WKJZ01000001.1:697527-822354 GCF_009763245.1 Pseudomonas xionganensis
GCCCCGGTCAGCCCCGCCAGCACTCCGGCTTCCGTTGCCCAGGGCGCTGAGCCTGGCGCCGCGCCGCGCCCCTCGCGTTTTCGTATCAATGCCGGCAGCGAGGTGCTGCACGCCCATATTGAACTGCCGCCCGAGCCGGTGGTGGTGCCGGCGCCTGTGGTCGAACCGAGCAAGCCGGCAGACGGCGCCGTCAGTCTGCTGGAACGCCTTAAGCAGGGCCTGTCCAAAACCAGTGCCAGCCTGGGCGAAGGCATGGCCAGCCTGTTTTTGGGCAAGAAGGCCATCGACGATGGCCTGCTGGAGGATCTGGAAACCCGCCTGCTGACCGCCGACGTCGGCGTCGAGGCCACCACCGCCATCATCGGTAACCTGACCAAGCGCGTGGCGCGCAAGGAACTGGCCGACAGTGGCGCGTTGTACAAGGCCCTGCAGGACGAGCTGGTGGCCCTGCTTAAGCCAGTGGAGCAGCCGCTGCAGATCGATAGCGGCAAGCAGCCCTATGTGATTCTGGTGGTCGGCGTGAATGGCGCCGGCAAGACCACCACCATCGGCAAGCTGGCGAAAAAGCTGCAGCAGGATGGCAAGAAGGTCATGCTGGCCGCCGGCGACACCTTCCGCGCCGCCGCTGTGGAGCAGTTGCAGGTGTGGGGCGAACGTAACCAGATTTCGGTGATTGCCCAGCACACCGGCGCCGATTCGGCCTCGGTGATCTTCGATGCCGTGCAGGCGGCCAAGGCCCGCGGCGTGGACGTGCTGATCGCCGACACCGCCGGGCGCCTGCACACCAAGGACAACCTGATGGAGGAGCTGAAGAAGGTCCGTCGGGTGATCGGCAAGCTGGACGAGACGGCGCCCCACGAGGTGCTGCTGGTGCTGGACGCCGGCACCGGGCAGAACGCCATCAGCCAGGCCAAGCAGTTCAACCAGACCGTCAACCTCACAGGTCTTGCCCTGACCAAGCTGGACGGCACCGCCAAGGGCGGGGTGATCTTCGCCCTGGCCAAGCAGTTTGCCCTGCCGATCCGCTATGTCGGCGTGGGTGAGGGCATCGACGATCTGCGCACCTTCGAGGCCAATACCTTCGTCCAGGCGCTGTTCGCGGAGAAATAGGGATGATCAAGTTCGAGCAGGTCGGTAAACGCTACCCCAACGGCCATGTCGGGCTGCACGAGCTGAGCTTTCACGTGCGCCGTGGCGAGTTCCTCTTTGTCACCGGTCACTCCGGCGCCGGCAAGAGCACATTGCTGCGCCTGCTGCTGGCCATGGAACGCCCCAGCAGCGGCAAGCTGCTGCTGGCCGGGCAGGATCTGTCGCATATCACCAATGCGCAGATTCCCTACCTGCGCCGGCAGATCGGTGTGGTGTTCCAGAACCACCAGCTGCTGTTCGACCGCAGCGTGTTCGACAACGTCGCCCTGCCGCTGCAGATCCTCGGCCTGGCCAAGGACGAGATCGGCAAGCGCGTGCGCACCGCCCTGGAGCGGGTCTCCCTGGCGGACAAGGCCGAGCAGTTCCCCGGCGATCTGTCCACCGGCCAGCAGCAGCGCGTCGGCATCGCCCGCGCCGTGGTACATCGCCCGGCCCTGCTGCTGGCGGACGAGCCCACTGGCAACCTCGACCCGCGCCTGGCCGCGGAGATCATGGGGGTGTTCGAAGATATCAACCGCCTGGGCACGACCGTATTGATCGCCAGCCACGACCTGGCCCTGATCGCCCGTATGCGCCATCGCATGCTGACCCTGCAACGCGGTCGCCTGATCGGCGATGGGGAGGCCGCATGAGCGCCACCCGCATGCCGCCACCGCAGCCGGCCCAGCGCGTCGGCGCGGCGCCGAAGAAGAACGACAACCCCAAGTCCGGCGACGAGCCGGATCTGCGCAGCCAGCTCAATGCCTGGCTGGAAAGCCACCGCGCCAGCCTGGTGGACAGCCTGCGCCGTCTGGCCAAGCAGCCCATCGGCAGCTTCTTTACCTGCCTGGTGATGGCCGTGGCCCTGAGCCTGCCCATGGGTCTGGCCCTGCTGCTGGACAACGTCGAGCGTTTGGGCGGCTCCTGGCAGCGCGCCGCGCAGATCTCCCTGTTTCTCCAGCTGGAGGCCACGGACGCCCAGGGACAGGCGTTGCGCGAGCAGATCGAGAAAATGGACGACGTGGCCGAGGCCGAATGGATCAGCCGCGAGCGCGCTCTGGACGAGTTCCAGCAGCAGTCGGGCCTGGGCGAGGCGCTCAAGGAGCTGCCGGACAACCCCCTGCCCGGCGTGGTGGTGGTGACGCCGAGGGAAATCGACAAGGTCGCCCTGGAGGCCCTGCGTCTGCGCCTGGCCGAGCTGCCCCAGGTGCAGCAGGCCCAGCTCGACCTGCTTTGGGTCGAGCGCTTGAGTGCCATGCTCAAACTGGGCGAGCGTTTTGTCTTCGGCCTGACCCTGCTGCTGGTGATGGCCCTGTTGCTGGTGATCGGCAACACCATCCGCCTGCATATCGAGAACCGCCGCAGCGAGATCGAGGTGATCAAGCTGGTCGGCGGCACCGACAGCTATGTGCGCCGGCCCTTCCTCTATATGGGCACCCTCTACGGTCTGGGTGCGGGGTTGATGGCCTGGGGCCTGCTGGCCTATGGCCTGGCCTGGCTGAATGGTGCAGTGGTGCGCCTGGCGGGGCTGTACAGCAGCGATTTCGCCCTGGCCGGGGTGCCCCTGGCCGATGGTCTATCCCTGCTACTCGGCGCCCTGTTCCTGGGCTATATTGGCGCCTGGCTGGCCGTCGCTCGTCACCTCAACGAGCTGGCGCCCCGCTAAGTCATTGTTTTAGTTGATACTCACTATGTGTAAGGGAACTTGTACAGTCGTATAAAGTCCCATGGTGCAGTGCTAGACTGCCCCACGATTCGTAAGTTGGAGGATTCAAATGTCCACTTCTTTGCAACCTGTTCATGCTCTGGTTCCGGGTGCCAACCTGGAGGCATACGTGCATGCGGTCAACGGCATCCCGCTGCTGACCCCCGAGCAGGAGCGTGAACTGGCCGACCGTCTCTTCTACCAGCAGGACCTGGAAGCCGCCCGGCAGATGGTCCTGGCTCACCTGCGTTTTGTCGTGCATATCGCCCGCAGCTACTCCGGTTATGGCCTGGCCCAGGCCGACCTGATCCAGGAAGGCAACGTCGGCCTGATGAAGGCGGTCAAGCGTTTCAACCCGGAAATGGGTGTGCGCCTGGTGTCCTTCGCCGTGCACTGGATTCGCGCCGAGATCCACGAGTTCATCCTGAAGAACTGGCGCATCGTCAAGGTCGCCACCACCAAGGCCCAGCGCAAGCTGTTCTTCAACCTGCGCAGCCAGAAGAAGCGTCTGGCCTGGTTGAACAACGACGAAGCCCATGCCGTGGCCGAGAGCCTGGGTGTGGAAGTGCGCGAAGTGCGCGAGATGGAGAGCCGCCTGTCCGGTCACGACATGGCCTTTGACCCGGCTGCCGAAGCCGATGACGACAGCGCCTTCCAGTCGCCGGCCCATTACCTCGAAGACCACCGTTACGACCCGGCCCGCCAACTGGAGGATGCCGACTGGAGTGACAGCGCCAGCAGCAACCTGCACGAAGCTCTGGAAAGCCTGGATGAGCGCAGCCGTGACATCCTCTACCAGCGCTGGCTGGCCGAGGAGAAGGCCACCTTGCATGACCTGGCGGCCAAGTACAACGTCTCTGCCGAGCGTATTCGCCAGCTGGAGAAAAACGCCATGAACAAGCTCAAGGGCTCCATCGCGGCGTAACGCCAGCCTTCTGAAAAGCCGCACCTAGGTGCGGCTTTTTTATGCCTCCAGCCGGCCGCTGCTGCGGGCCGTCGCCATAGGACCGGAACTGTATGAAACTTTCTTCCCTGCGCCCCCAGGATTGGCTGCTGCTGGCCGTGGTGGCTGCCCTGTTCTTTGCCTGGGGCGCCTGGCTGATGCGCCCGCAACCAGCTGCCGAACCGCTGCCCTGGTTGAGCCAGTGGCAGAGCCGGGTGTTGCAGCCTCTGGCCGAGGATCGTCTGGCCCTGGCGCAGCTGGCCGAGTTGCAGGACGGCGAGCTGTGGTTGCAGGCCAATCTGGGTGGCGCCCGTCTGCTCTATCGCGCCCAGCTAGCAGGCGACGAGCAGGGCTGGTCGGTGGAGGCCGAGGTGGCCCTGAGCGAGGCCGAGCGCAGCAGTTTGCTGGCGGCGGCCGGCCTTGATCTTGGCGATGGCGAGCAGCCGCTCAGTGCGCAGTTGCTGGAGGCCCTGGGCCGCCACGCCCTGCTGTCCCTGACCCTGTTACCACCCGAGCCGCTGGATGCCGCCCGTCTGGCCGCCAGCATTGGTCAGCCGCGCCTGACCCTGGAGCTGGACGAGGGGCAGGCCTGGGTCTACCCCGAGCTGGGCATGACCGCCCATCTGCAGGAGGAAGAGCTGTTCTTTCTCTATGTGGTGCCACGGCATCTGCTTAAGCAGCGCTAGGCCGATTACAGCCAGGCCGGCCACCAGTCGGGGTGATCTGGTTGCAGGCGATTGAGGTAGTGGCTGCCGCCCAGTTGCCACATCTGCTGGCGAATCCAGGCGGCGCGGCGCAGGGTCTGGGCGCTGGGTTGGCGGGCACTGCGATAGCGCGGGTTGGGCAATATGGCGGCCAGCAGGCTGGCCTGCTGGCGGTTCAGGTAGGGGGCGCCGCGCTGGAAATGATGCTGGGCGGCGGCCTCGGCGCCGAAAACGCCCTCAGCCCATTCGGCGCTGTTGAGGTAGACCTCGAGAATCCGCTCCTTGCTCCAGAACAGCTCGATCAGCCCGGTAAACCAGGCTTCCAGCACCTTGCGCGGCCAGCTGCGGCCGGACCAGAGAAACAGGTTCTTGGCCACCTGCTGGCTCAGGGTGCTGGCGCCACGCAGCGAGCCACCCTGGCTGTTGTGCCTGAGGGCGGCGAGGATCGCTGCGGTGTCGAAGCCCCAGTGCTCGGCGAATTTCTGGTCTTCGGCGGCGATCACCGCCATCTTCAGGTCGTCCGGCAGCTCGTCCCAGGACCGCCAGCTGCGCTTGAGTTCCAGGGCTTCGCCGGCCTGCCAGGCCTCAATCTTGCGCTCGACCATCAGCGCCGTGCCCGGTGGCGGCAGCCAGCGCAGGGCGAGCACCACCAGGGCCGAGCCCAGCAGCAGGCCCAGCAGCAGTTTGAACAGGCGGCGCAGTAAGGTCTGGAGCATGATGCTTGGCGTTTAGGGGGTTGGCCGCCATTATAGCCACCTTGTATGACCTGTCTGGAGTGATGCATGGCGCGTCTATGGTTGTTGCTGGCTGCCTTCACTGGCTTTACCGGGGTGGCCCTGGGGGCCTTTGCCGCCCATGGCCTCAAGCACCAGTTGAGCCCGGAGTACCTGGCGGTATTCCAGACTGGCACTCACTACCAGCTGATCCATGCCCTGGCGCTGTTCGGGGTGGGGCTGCTGGCGCTGCAACGGCAGGGGCGCCTGATCAATCTGGTCGGCGGCCTGTTCGCGGTCGGCATTGTGCTGTTCTCCGGCAGCCTCTATCTGCTGACGCTCAGTGGCGTCCGCGGGTTGGGCATGATCACGCCTTTTGGTGGCGTGGCCTTTCTGCTGGGCTGGTTATGCCTCGGCCTGCTGGCTCTGCGGCTGAAACCTGAACATGGCTGACTTTTGAGTCAGAAAAATGGACGGATGGCGCTGCGCAGCCTTGGTCATCCCAGGGTATCGGGCTAGAATGCGGGCCCCTTGCCATCTTGTGACCGCTCCGTCATGCAGATTCAGTTGAACGGTGAACCCTTCGAAGTGCCCACCGGCGAAACCGTCGCCGGCCTGATCGAGCGCCTGGATCTGGCCGGGCGCCGGGTCGCGGTCGAGCTCAATCTGGACATAGTGCCGCGCAGCCAGCATGCCACCACCGCTCTGGCCGAGGGTGACCGGGTTGAAGTGGTGCATGCCATCGGCGGCGGCTGACGCTGTCTACCCTCCCGCTTACGCCTTTGACCACGTCTTGAGGAATACCCGATGAGCCATCTTCCCAGCGACAAGCCCTTTACCCTGGCCGGCCGTACCTATGAGTCGCGTCTGCTGGTGGGTACCGGCAAGTACAAGGATCTTGAAGAAACCCGCCTGGCCATCGAAGCCTCGGGTGCCGAGATCGTCACCGTGGCGGTGCGCCGGACCAATATCGGGCAGAACCCGGATGAGCCGAACCTGCTGGATGTGATCAGTCCCGACAAGTACACCATCCTGCCCAACACCGCCGGCTGCTATGACGCCGCCGAGGCGGTGCGCACCTGCCGCCTGGCCCGCGAACTGCTGGATGGGCACAAGCTGGTCAAGCTGGAAGTGCTGGCCGACCAGAAGACCCTGTTCCCCAATGTGATCGAAACCCTCAAGGCCGCCGAAGTGCTGGTCAAGGACGGCTTCGACGTCATGGTGTACACCAGCGACGACCCGATCATCGCCCGTCAGCTGGCCGAAATGGGCTGCATCGCGGTGATGCCCCTGGCCGGCCTGATCGGCACCGGTCTGGGCATCTGCAACCCCTACAACCTGCGCATCATCCTCGAAGAGGCCACCGTGCCAGTGCTGGTGGATGCCGGCGTGGGTACGGCCTCCGACGCCACCATCGCCATGGAGCTGGGCTGCGAGGCAGTGCTGATGAACAGCGCCATTGCCCATGCGCAGAACCCGATTCTGATGGGCGAGGCGATGAAGCACGCGATCATCGCCGGGCGCATGGCCTATCTGGCCGGGCGCATGCCGAAGAAGCTGTATGCCAGTGCCTCTTCCCCCCTCGACGGTCTGATTCGCTAAATCGAACGCGACAGAACGGACTCGGCAGTGCGCCCCGCACGGGGTAAACTGCGCGCCTTTTGCGCACCCCCAAGGGGCGTGCGCTGACACAGGTTGCGAGAGAACGCCATGAGCGACGAAATCCAGCAGGCCGGTGAGGGCGAAGCCCCGCGTCGCCTGCGCACCATCAAGAGTTTCGTGATGCGCGCCGGGCGCATGACCGAGGGCCAGCAGCGTGGTCTGGAGCAGGGCTGGCCGAAATTTGGCCTGGAACTGGCCGATGGTCTGCGTGACTTCGATCAGGTCTTCGGCCGCAGCGCCCCGCGTACCTTCGAGATCGGCTTTGGCATGGGCCACTCCACCCTGGAAATGGCTGCCGCCGCCCCCGAGCAGGACTTTATCGGCGTCGAGGTGCACAAGCCCGGGGTCGGTGCCCTGCTCAACGGCCTGATCACGCAGAACCTGAGCAATGTGCGGGTGTACAGCTGTGATGCCCTGGACGTGCTGCGCCAGTGCGTGGCCGACGCCAGCCTGGATCGGCTGCTGCTGTTCTTCCCCGACCCCTGGCACAAGGCCAAGCACAACAAGCGCCGTATCGTGCAGCCGGCCTTTGCCGAGCTGGTGCGGCAGAAACTCAGGGTTGGCGGCGTGCTGCATATGGCCACCGACTGGCAACCCTATGCCGAGCATATGCTGGAGGTCATGAGCGCTGCCCCGGGCTATCGCAACCTGGCTGCCGATGGCCAGTATGTGCCGCGCCCCGAGGAGCGCCCCAGCACCAAGTTCGAGAAGCGCGGCGAGCGTCTCGGCCACGGCGTATGGGATCTGAAGTTTCAGCGTGTCGACTGATTCAACGCTATACAAAACACAGGGATGACGGCAGAAGACCGGCTTGAGTCGGCACTGGCCAGGAAGGCACCTCACCAAGACGGCCTATCAACCTGCGCGCTGAGGCGTGGGTCATAAGAACAGCAGCCCTGCTTCGGCCAGGCTGCGAGGAGATTGCTGTGTTGAAAGTCTTTTCCCTGCTACTGCTGACTGCTTTTGCCTTACAGGCCCAGGCCAAGGTCGACCCCACCCAGGCCGCTCGACTTGGCCAGGATCTGATGCCGCTGGGCGGCGAACGCGCCGGTAATGCCGCCGGCACCATCCCCGCCTGGGATGGCGGCTTGGCCACGCCTCCGGCCAACTATCAAGCGGGCATGCATCACCCCGACCCCTATGCCGCCGATCTGCCGCTGTATCGCGTTACGGCACAGAACCTGGAGCAGCACCGCGCCCAGTTGCCCCAGGGTTTGCAGGCCCTGCTGAGCCAGCAGCCGGAGTATTTTCTCCAGGTTTTCCCCACCCGCCGCAGCGCTGCAGCGCCGCAGCGTATCTATGATGCGACCCGTTTCAACGCCCTTAACGCCGAGCTGATTTCCGGCGGCAATGGGGTCGAGGGTGCGGCTGCCGGGATTCCCTTCCCCCTGCCGCAGAATGGCCAGGAGGCGATCTGGAACCACATCATGCGCTACCGTGGTGACCAGATCAGCTTTGTCACCAACCAGGCGGCGGTGCTTTCCAGTGGGGCTTACAACCTGCTCAAGCTGGAACGTAACATCTATTTCCTCTATGGCCGTGAAGGGGTGAGTCCGCGGGATCTGGACAACACCCTGTTCTTCTACAAGTACAAGGTGGCGGCGCCGTCCAAACTGGCCGGCTCGGCTCTGGTGGTGCAGGAGACCCTCGACCAGATCCTGGCCATCCGCAAGGCCTGGCGCTTCAACCGTGGCGAGCGTCGGGTGCGCCGCCTGCCCATGCTGGCCTATGACGCCCTGCAGCCGGATACCAACGGCATGGCGCTGGCCGATCAGGTCGACGGTTACAACGGCGCGCCGGATCGCTACGAGTGGCAGCTGATGGGCAAGCAGGAAATGCTGGTGCCCTACAACAGCTATGCGGTGCATCAGCAGGGCATTCCCTATGAGCGCATCCTGCAGAGCAGCTTCGTCAACCCCGAACTGCTGCGTTATGAGCTGCACCGGGTCTGGGTGGTGGAGGCCGATCTGCGCAAGGGCCACAGCCACCCCTACGGCAAGCGGCGCTTCTACCTGGACGAGGACAGCTGGCAGATCCTCGCGGTCGACCTCTATGACAAGAACGGCAACCTGACCGGCCTGCAAGAAAACCACCCGATCAGCTACTACGACGTGCCCATGTTCGGCAGCACCCTGGAGACCATCTACGACTTCAAGGGCAAGCGCTACTTCGCCGATGGCATGGACAACAACGAGCCGATGTATGACTTCAACGCCAAGCTGAGCCCGCGGGATTTCACGCCCCAGGCCCTGCGCCGGGAAGGCAACTGAGTCAGCCAACCGCCCTTCGGGGCGGTTTTCGTTTCTGCCCTTGATGCAGGGCAACATGCGCCGCGCTGTCTCTGGTCTAGGATCAAGGTCTATTGATCCATTCAGGGGGCAAGGTGATGAGCATGATGAAAGCGGCGGTCTTTATCGAACCGGGGCGGATCGAACTGGTGGACAAACCGATTCCGCCCGTGGGCCCCAACGATGCCCTGGTGCGCATCACCACCACGACCATCTGCGGCACCGATGTGCATATCCTCAAGGGCGAGTACCCGGTGGCCCGGGGCCTGACCGTGGGCCACGAGCCGGTAGGCATCATCGAGAAGCTCGGCAGCAATGTGCAGGGTTACCAGGAAGGTCAGCGGGTCATCGCCGGGGCCATCTGCCCCAGCTTCAGCTCCTACGCCAGCCAGGACGGTTACCCGGCCCAGGATGGCGGCTGCAGCTGCCATGGCTACAAGCCCATGGGCGGCTGGCGCTTCGGCAACAGCATCGACGGCACCCAGGCCGAATACGTGCTGGTGCCCGATGCCCAGGGCAACCTGGCGCCGGTACCCGATGGCCTGAGCGATGAGCAGGTGCTGATGTGCCCGGACATCATGTCCACCGGCTTTGCCGGCGCCGAAGCGGCCAATATCCGGATCGGTGATGTGGTCGCGGTATTCGCCCAGGGCCCCATCGGCCTGTGCGCCACCGCCGGGGCCAAGCTGCGTGGCGCCAGCTGCATCATCGTGGTGGACGGTGTCGAGCAGCGCCTGGAGATCGCCCGCAAGATGGGCGCCGATATCACCCTCAACTTCAATCAGGTGGATGTTGTGGCGGAAATCCTGCGCCTGACCGGCGGCCGCGGTGTGGATGCCTCCATCGAGGCCCTGGGCCTGCAGTCCACCTTCGAGAACGCCCTGCGCGTGCTCAAGCCCGGTGGCACCCTGTCCAGCCTGGGGGTCTACTCCAGTGACCTGACCATCCCCCTGGGTGCGTTTCACGCCGGCCTGGGTGACAACAAGATCGTCACCTCGCTGTGCCCCGGCGGCAAGGAGCGCATGCGCCGCTTGATCAATGTGGTGGCCAGCGGGCGTATCGATCTCAGCCCCCTGGTCACCCATGAATATGCTCTGGACGATATCGTCGCCGCCTATGACCTGTTCGCCCACCAACGTGACGGGGTGCTCAAGGTGGCGATCAAACCGTTCTGATCGGGGCTTCGGGTTTTTTTGGGGAAGAAGGGGGGCACCGGGCTGTCAATGAAGGGTGTGCTGCTGATGATTGGGCACTATTCATTACCGCGCCGTCTGACCAGGCGACACAAAATGGGTCATGCCACTACACCGGTGACGCCGCACACAAACGGCCAGTCTGGTATCAGCGCTGTTTTCCATGTCTGGCGAAGACCCTTTGACGTCAGGCCGCCTAGTTGCGATCCGCCAGAATGCCGATCACCACAAACACCAGAATCAGCACCGGGGCCAGGGTGAAGTTGTTGAAGTGGCCCAGGCCCTTGGCCAGCCAGGGCGTGGCGAAGATGATCAGCAGGCCGTAGCCCACCGCGCACAGCAGGATAAAGATCAGGGTGCGCAGCAGGAAGTTCATGCTGGCGGTGTGGCGTTGCACCCAGGCGTTGATGCCGGGACCGAACAGCACCAGCAGGGTGGCCATGATCGCCAGGGAAATGTCGTAGAGGTGGCTGCGGCTCCAGCGTGACAGGGTGACGATCAGGTCGAGTAGCAGGTCCATCCGGTTTCCTTAGCCTTCGGGCGAAAGTGTTGGGCAGAGAGTGTCAGGGCAGAAAGTGTTGCAGCAGGTCGTTGAGAAATAGCTGGCCTTCGGCCGTGGCGCGCAGCCGCTGAGGGTCCGCTTGCAGCAGGCCGCGCTGCTCGGCTTCACGGCGGGCCTTGCCGAGCTGCGCCAGGGGCAGGCCGGTGCGGGCAGTAAACAGGCTGGCGGGCACGCCATCGGTGAGGCGCAGCACATTCATCAGAAACTCGAAGGGCAGCTCATCGGCGGTCAGCGGACGGGTGCCGGCCTGAAAGGCCTTGGCCGGGTCGAGGTAGTCCTTGGGCAGGCGGGTCTTCCAGCTGCGCAGGATGCGTCCATCCGGGTTGCTCAACTTGGCGTGGGCACCGGCACCGATACCGAGGAAATCACCGAAGGTCCAGTAATTGAGGTTATGTCGTGCCGCGCGGCCGGCCTGGGCATAGGCCGACACTTCATATTGCCCGTAGCCCTCGGTCGCCAGCAGGGCCTGGCCGGCTTCCTGAATGTCCCAGAGCACATCGTCCTCGGGCACCTCGGGCGGCTGGTTCCAGAACACCGTATTGGGCTCCATGGTCAGCTGATACCAAGACAGATGCGTGGGTTGCTGGGCGATGGCCGTGCGCAAATCGCTCAGGGCATCCTCGATGGATTGCCCAGGCAGGCCATGCATCAGGTCCAGGTTGAAATTGTCGAAGCCGGCGGCGCGGGCCATATCGGCGGCGCGAATGGCTTCGTCGCCATTGTGGATGCGTCCCAGCGCTTGGAGCTTCTCGGCCTGGAAACTCTGCACACCGATGGACAGGCGATTGATGCCCAAGGCGCGGTAATCCCTGAACTTGGCCTGCTCGAAGGTACCGGGGTTGGCCTCCAGGGTGATCTCGATATCGTTCGCAAAGGCCACGCGCCGCTGCACGCCTTCCAGCAGACGGCCCAGGGCCTTGGCGGAAAACAGGCTGGGGGTGCCGCCACCGAAGAAGATCGAGGTCAGCGCGCGGCCATGTACCTGCTCAAGGTCGGCATCCAGATCGGCCAGCAGGGCGTCGACATAGGCCTCTTCCGGCAGGCTCGGGCCGGCGGCGTGGGAGTTGAAGTCGCAGTAGGGGCACTTCTTGACGCACCAGGGGATGTGGATGTAGGCCGCCAGGGGCGGCAGCTCGAAGCTGCAAGCTGCAAGCTGCAAGTTGTCTGTGGTGCCTTTACTTGCAGCTTGAGGCTTGTCGCTTGCCGCTTTGTTCATATCCCCAACCGCTGCTTAAGCAGGGCCATGGCCCGGGCACGGTGGCTGATCTGGTTCTTGTCGGTGCTGGTCAGTTCGGCGCTGGAGCAACCGCGCTCGGGCACCCAGAACAGCGGATCGTAGCCAAAGCCCTGCTCACCCTGGGCCGCGTGCAGAATGCGCCCGTGCCACAGGCCTTCGCAGAGGATCGGCAGCGGATCGTCGGCATGCCGCAGCAGGGCCAGGGCGCAGACGAACTGGGCGCCACGCTCGGCATCCGGCACATCTTTCAGGACTTGCAGCAGCTTGGCGTTATTGGCCGCATCGCCCTGGCCATCGGCGTAGCGCGCCGAATAGATGCCCGGGGCACCGCCGAGAAAGTCCACTGCCAGGCCGGAATCATCGGCCAAGGCCGGCAGGCCGGACACGCGGGCGGCATGGCGGGCCTTGAGGATGGCATTCTCGACAAAGGACAGGCCGGTTTCCTCCGGCTCGACGCTGGAAAATTCGCCAATCGAGCGCACCCGCACATGCTCACCGAGCATGGCCTGCAGTTCCTTGAGTTTGCCGGCGTTATGACTGGCCAGCACCAGTTCGGTAAAAGGCATCATGGGTCGGGAAACACTTCCTGGTTGAAGGTGAAGCTGCGGGCCATGCCATCGCTGCCGGTCACATTGATGGTAAAGCGCAGCACCTCGCGCTGGCTGAACTTGAACTGGGCCAGATAGTAGATGGCCGCGCCTTCATTGACCTGCTTGAAGTTCAGGGCCTGGTCGCGCCCCAGCAAGTCACGCACCTCGCCGGTTACGCTGACATTCTGGGCCTGGCCGCCCTTGAGCACGGAGATATTCACCACCCCCTGCTCCTTGCTGCGTACCAGGGCGTTGGCGGCGGCGATATCCGGCTGCAGGAAGCTGGAGTTGAAGACGCTGTAGTGCGCGTCCAGGTCGCCGAAACTGTGCTTGCGTTCGGCCAGGGCCGGCAGGCTCAGGCACAGGGCAAGTAAACAAAGGACAAGGCGCTGCATGATGGCTCTCCTCGGGGTGGGGCGTCAGGTGGTCGGGCCGCTGATGCGGTAGATGCCGATCTCACCTAACAGATTAGGCCAGATGCGGCTGGCCCAGCCGTGCCGATGGTCGCGGTCCACTGCCAGGCGGTCCTTGATCCGCGCGTTCTGCGCATGGCACAGGCGCTCGAAGTCCTCGAAGGTGCAGAAGTGGATGTTCGGCGTGTTGTACCAGGTGTAGGGCAGGAAATCCGACACCGGCATGCGGCCCTTGGTGGTCAGGTACCAGCGACAGCGCCAGTGGCCGAAGTTGGGGAAGGTGATGATGCAGGTCTTGCCGACCCGCAGCATTTCCGCCAGCACCTTGTCCGGGTAGTGCAGGGCCTGCAGCGACTGGGTCATGACCACCACGTCGAAGCTGTTGCTGGCGAAGTTGCCCAGGCCCTTGTCGAGGTTCTGCTCGATCACGTTGACGCCCTTGCTCACGCACTGGGCGATATTGTCCGCGTCGATCTCCAGGCCATAGCCGGACACCTGCTTGTGTTCGGTCAACCAGGCCAGCAACTCGCCATTGCCGCAGCCCAGATCGAGCACCCGGCTACCGGCGGGAATCCACTCTTGGATGATCTCCAGATCCGCACGCATGGCTACACCTCAATCCGTTTCATATAGCTGTCGAATGCCTGCAGATAGCGCGGGATCGGCATGAGGAAGGCATCGTGACCCTGGGGCGCGTCGATCTCCAGGTAGCAGACGTTTTTCCGCGCGGCGGTCAGGGCATCGACGATTTCCCGCGAGCGCGCGGGGGAGAAGCGCCAGTCGGTGGTAAAGGACATCACGCAGAAATCCGCCGTGACATGGGCCAGGGTCTTGGCCAGGTCGCCGTCATGGCTGGCCGCCGGGTCGAAGTAGTCCAGGGCCTTGGTCATCAGCAAATAGGTGTTGGCGTCGAAGCGGGTGGAGAACTCCTCGCCCTGGTAGCGCAGGTAGCTTTCCACCTGGAACTCGACACTGTGGAAGTCGTAGTTGAGCTTCTCGCTCTTCAGGCCACGGCCGAATTTCTCGCCCATGGCGTCGTCGGACAGGTAGGTGATATGACCGACCATGCGCGCCAGCATCAGGCCGCGCTTGGGAATCTCGCCATGTTCCTGGAAGTGCCCGCCGTGGAACTGCGGGTCGGTGAGAATGGCCTGGCGCGCCACCTCGTTGAAGGCGATGTTCTGCGCCGACAGCTTGGGTGCCGAGGCGATGCACAGGCAGTGGCGTACCCGCTCGGGGTAGCTGATGGTCCACTGCATGGCCTGCATGCCGCCCAGGCTGCCGCCGATCACCGCCGCCCACTGCGTGATGCCCAGGCGATCGGCCAGGCGCGCCTGGCTGTGCACCCAGTCTTCCACAGTCATCACCGGGAAGTCCGCACCGAAGGGCTTGCCGGTGGCCGGGTTGGTGCTGCTGGGGCCGGTGGAGCCATTGCAGCCGCCCAGGTTGTTCAGGCTGACGACGAAGAACTTGTTGGTGTCAATCGGCTTGCCCGGGCCGATGCAGCTGTCCCACCAGCCCGGTTTGCGGTCTTCGGCGCTGTGGTAGCCGGCGGCGTGATGATGACCGGACAGGGCATGGCAGATCAGGACGGCGTTGTTCGCCGTGGCATTGAGCTCGCCGTAGGTCTCATAGACCAGCTGGTAGTTGCCCAGGCTGCGCCCGCAGGCCAGGGCCAGGGGCTCGGCAAAATCCATGACCTGGGGGGTGACCAGGCCTACGGAGTCGTGGGGAAAGGCAGTCGGCATCGGCCCTGCTCGCAAATAAGGAAAGGAAGATAAAAGGAAAGAGCCGCAGTCTAAAGAGCGCCGCCCCAGGCGGCAAGCGCGTGGGGCGGCTGGGTGCTGCGGATGTGACAGTGCTGAAGCGGCAGGCTATTCGCCCACACTCTGGGGGCGACCGGCGCCGGGGAGGGTGACGACCTTGCCCTGGCGTTGTACCGGTGCCGGGCGGCGCAGGATGCGCAGCATATCGGCGGCCTCGGCCAGCTGTTGCTGCAGGTCGCCGCTGTAGCGCTGCAGCAGCTGGCCACGGCGCTGGGCCTGCTGGGTTTCCTGGGCCAGGGCCTTGAGCTTGAGCATATGGCTTTCGAGCATCTGCTTGTGCTCCAGGCTGTGCTGCATCAGCGGCATCAGGGCGTCGGCTGCCCACTGCTCGGCCTCGCGGCGCATGCGTTGGTGCAGGTCGATCACTTCCTGCACCAGGGTGGCGAAGAAGCGTTTGCTCAGGCTGCGCTGTTCGGTCAGCAGGGTCTTGAGGTTGAGGCGGAACTGGTCGGCCTTGGCCCGCAGTTGCTTGAGCTCGCGCAGGTAGCGCTGCACGTTGAACTGCGGCTCATCGACCCCCTGCAGCGGGTTTTCTTCGTTGTGCCGGCGGTAGATGGCGGCCACCATCTTGTTGGCCATCTCGGCTTCCAGGGCCAGGTTGTGCAGGTCGTGCTCCACCGAATTGAAGAAGTGCAGGATGGCCTGGTTGATGCCCAGGGTGGTCCAGCTGCCGGTGAGGTTTTTGCGCACCTTGCTCAGGTGTTCATCCAGGCGTTCGCTGCGGGCGGCGGCGCGCAGCAGGTCGCCCTGGCGCTTGAGCAGGCGCTGGTTGGTCTTCAGGTTGAGCAGGCGGCGGTGATGCTGGCTGTGCTCGTCCTTGGTCTTGGCGGTCAGCTCGAACAGCAGCTGGCCGTTGTCCTGCTGATGGTTGCTGAGCAGGGCCTGCTGTTCGTCGACCTTTTCCTGGCGCAGCTTGAGCACCCGCTGGCTGTTCTGTAGCAGGCCGAGCACCTGGTTGACCACGCGCTCTTCGAGCAGCTGCTCCTTCTGCGCGATGATGCGCTCGCACAGCAGGTTTTCCAGGTTGCTCATCTGGCTGCGGGCGAGCAGGGCATCGTCCTTGCGCACCTTGGCCAGCATGGCCTGCTTGGCCGACAGCGGCAGCACTTCGTCCACCTGGATGCCCAGCTGGCGTGCGGTGCTGCTCTGGATCTGGCGGATGGCGTTGTGCACGAAGGCCACGCCGGCCAGGTCGTCCCAGAGGATGTCGATCTTGTTCAGCACGGCGAACAGGCTGCTCTGGGTGTCCTCGTCGAGTTGGCGGATATGCTCCTGCCAGATCTGCATATCGCTGGCCGTGACGCCCGTGTCGGCCGACAGCAGGAAGATGATCGCCTGGGCGCTGGGCAGCATCGACAGGGTCAGTTCCGGCTCGCTGCCCAGGGCGTTGAGCCCCGGGGTGTCGAGGATGCGCAGGCCCTGGCGCAGCAGCGGGTGGTCGAAGTTGACCATGGCATGACGCCAGGCTGGCACCAGCACCTCGCCGGGCTTGCCGGTGCTTTCCAGCATGTCCGGGTGAAAGCCCAGGGCAATGGCCTGCTCCACCGCCATGGGTTTGCAGCGCGCCACCTGGTTGAAGGCCAGGGCCATGTTGTCCGGGTCGCTGGTGTCCAGGGGGATATTCACCCAGTGCCGCGGGATGCGCTTGAACTGGGCGATGCTGGCGTCCGAACCGCGGGTTTCGATGGGCAGCAGGCGGATATAGGAGCGTTGCGAGCGCGGATCGAAGAACAGCTCGGTGGGGCACATGGTGGTGCGCCCGGCCTGGGATGGCAGCATGCGCTGGCCATACTGGGAGAAGAACAGGCTGTTGATCAGTTCGGTCTTGCCGCGGGAGAACTCGCCGACAAAGGCCAGGGTGATATGGTCGGTGCGCAGCAGCTTGAGGGCGCGTTCCAGCTTGGCTTCGACCGCCTCGGAGTGCAGTCGGTTGTTCAGCAACCAGCTGCGGTAGCGGGTGATCTCACGCATCAGCTCGCGTTTCCAGCTGACGTAGGCATCGACCTGCTGACTGAGACGTTCCATGCTCATCCGGGTGCACCTCTGCTGGGGGCTGCGGTGTGGGAGGGGTTGCCGGCATTATGGAGTACCGGGGCCAGGCGTCAATTGCACGCCGTCACACTCCAGCCTTATGGCCTGCCCAGCTCGATGCCCAGCTCGGCGGGCAGCTGTTGCGGCTGGCGAATACGCACGCGCTTCTGCCGGCTCTGCTGGCCGCTTTCCAGGCTGACCTGGCTTTTGCTCACGGCAAAGCAGGTGGCGAGAAAGGCCAGCAGCTGGGCATTGGCCTTGCCCTCCACCGGCGGCGCCGTCAGACGGATCTTCAGGCGCTCGCCGTGCAGCCCGGCGACTTCATCCTTGCTGGCCTTGGGCTGCAGATGGCAGTCGAGGATCAGGTCGGCCCCGTCCCAGCGGTAGAAGGCCATCAGATCGCCAGGCTCAGGCCCTTGTACATGCCGGTCATGATTGCCAGGTTGCGCACCACCAGCATGTCGATCAGGTTGAGCAGCAGGAAGGCGACGATGGGCGACAGATCCAGGCCGCCCAGGTTCGGCATAAAGCGGCGGATTGGTGCCAGCAGCGGTTCGCAGATCTGGTTGATCAGCTCGGCGGCCGGGTTATGGGTGCCGGGGGCGACCCAGGAGAGGATCACGCTGATGATCAGGGCGAAGAAGAACACCTTGATAAACAGCGCGGTGATGCCGATGATCGACCAGATCAGCAGCTGCACAGGATTGTCCACGCCGTAGCCGAGCAGCATCAGGGTCAGGGCCATCAGCACCAGCTGGACGATGATGGCCAGCACCAGGGAGGCGGTGTCCAGGCCGCCGATGCTCGGGATCAGCCGGCGCAGCGGCTGCAGCAGGGGCTGGGTGGCGCGCACGATAAACTGGCACAGCGGGTTGTAGAAGTTGGCCCGCACCAGTTGCAGGATAAAGCGCAGCAGGACAATCAGCAGGTACAGCCCGCCGATGGTCTGCAGGATATACACCGCGGCGGTATTCAATCCGATCATGTTCTATTCCTTTATTTGCCCAGTTGTTCGGCCAGCTCGGCCGAGCGCGCAGCAGCGGCATTCAGTGCCTGCTCGACCAGCGCCTCGAAGCCGCCGGCCTGGAAGGTCTTGATCGCCGCCTCGGTGGTGCCGTTCGGCGAGGTCACCCGGCGGCGCAGCTCGGCGGCATCCACCTCGCTTTCGCAGGCCATGCGCGCCGCGCCCAGGGCAGTGTGCTGGGCCAGCCGGGCGGCGGTAGCCTGGGGCAGGCCGAGCTTGCTGCCGGCGGCGGTCATGGCCTCGATCAGCAGGAAGAAATAGGCCGGGCCGCTGCCGGAAACGGCAGTCACCGCATCGATCAACGCTTCCTCATCCAGCCACAGGGCCAGGCCCACGGCGCTGAGCAGCAGCTCGGCCTGCTGGCGCTGGGCGCTGCTGACCCGGGCATTGGCGAACAGGCCGCTGACGCCCTGGCGCAGCAACGCCGGGGTATTGGGCATGCAGCGCACGATGGCGCGCGGGCCCAGCCAGTTTTCCAGGCTGGCGCAGCTGATGCCGGCGGCGATGGACACCAGCAGCTGGCCTTCATGCAGATGCGGCGCCAGTTCCAGGCAGACGTCCTTCATTACCTGGGGCTTGACCGCCAGCACGATGATCTCGGCGCCAGCGGCGGCCTGGGCGTTACCCTCGAACAGCTCGATACCGTGTTCGGCGGCGATACGTGCGCGCTGCTCGGCGCCGCGGTCGCTGGCGGTGATGGCAGCAGCCGGGATGCCCTGGGCGCGCAGGCCGCCGATCAGGCTGGCGGCCATATTGCCGGCGCCGATAAAGGCGATGCGGGGAGAACTCATAAGGGGTTCCTTGCTCGGGTGAATGTATTCAGGTGTTGGCATAACTGCGGGCGCCAAACAGCGCGCTGCCGATGCGCACCCAGGTGGCACCTTCGCCGATGGCCGCTTCCAGGTCGTCGCTCATGCCCATGGACAGGCTATCCAGCCCCAGGTTCAGGTCATCGCGCAACTGCCGCAGCTGGGCGAAGGCAGCGTGCTGGCGGGCCACATCCTCGGTCGGCTCGGGAATGGCCATCAGGCCGCGCAGGCGGATATTCGGCAGTTGCGCCACGGCCTGGGCCAGGGCCGGCAACTCCTCGGGGAGGCAGCCGGACTTGCTCGGCTCCAGGCTGACATTGACCTGCAGGCAGATATTCAGCGGCGGCAGGCCTGCCGGGCGCTGTTCGGACAGGCGCTGAGCGATTTTCAGGCGATCCACCGAGTGCACCCAGGCAAAGTGCTCGGCAATCGGCCGGGTCTTGTTCGACTGGATGGGCCCAATAAAATGCCAGACCAGCGGCAGGTCGCTCAGCTCGGCCTGTTTTTCCAGGGCTTCCTGCAGGTAGTTTTCGCCAAAATCGCAGAGCCCTGCGGCGTGGGCCTCGCGGATGGCGGCGGCCGGCTTGGTTTTGCTCACGGCCAGCAGGCCAACCTGGGAAGAATCGCGTCCTGAGGCTTGCGCCGCCTCACGGATGCGCGCACCGACCTTTGCAATATTCTCTGCTATCGTGGACATTACCTGCGCCCGCCGCCTGGGGTTTGCGGCATTCTACCGTCATTAGGGAGTCCTATGGATATCACTGAATTGCTGGCCTTCAGCGCCAAGCAAGGTGCATCGGACCTGCATCTCTCCGCCGGCTTGCCGCCGATGATCCGGGTTGACGGCGATGTGCGCCGCATCAATCTGCCGGCCCTGGATCACAAGCAGGTGCATGCGCTGATCTACGACATCATGAACGACAAGCAGCGCAAGGATTTCGAGGAATTTCTGGAAACCGACTTCTCCTTCGAAGTGCCGGGCGTGGCGCGTTTCCGGGTCAACGCCTTCAACCAGAACCGCGGTGCCGGCGCGGTATTCCGCACCATTCCGTCCAAGGTGCTGACCATGGAAGACCTCGGCATGGGCGAGGTCTTTCGCAAGATCACCGACGTGCCGCGCGGCCTGGTGCTGGTCACCGGCCCTACCGGCTCGGGCAAGTCGACCACCCTGGCGGCGATGCTCGACTACCTGAACAGCAACAAGTACCACCACATCCTCACCATCGAGGACCCCATCGAATTCGTTCATGAGTCGAAGAAGTGCCTGGTCAACCAGCGCGAGGTGCACCGTGACACCCACGGCTTCTCCGAGGCCCTGCGTTCGGCCCTGCGTGAAGACCCGGACATCATCCTGGTGGGCGAGATGCGTGACCTGGAAACCATCCGCCTGGCCCTTACCGCCGCGGAAACCGGGCACCTGGTGTTCGGTACCCTGCACACCACCAGCGCGGCCAAGACCATCGACCGGGTGGTGGACGTGTTCCCCGCCGAAGAAAAGTCCATGGTCCGTTCCATGCTCTCGGAATCCCTGCAGGCGGTGATTTCCCAAACCCTGCTGAAGAAGATCGGCGGCGGCCGGGTGGCGGCCCACGAGATCATGATCGGCACCCCGGCGATCCGTAACCTGATCCGCGAGGACAAGGTGGCGCAGATGTACTCGGCGATCCAGACCGGTGGTTCGCTGGGCATGCAGACCCTCGATTCCTGCCTCAAGACCCTGGTGTCCAAGGGCCTGGTCAGCCGCGAGGCGGCCAAGGAAAAAGCCAAGACCCCGGAAAACTTCTGATTCGGCCAAGGCCCGGCCGCGCATGCGCACCGGGCTCGCCAGCGGCGAGAAACACGCACCACCTGCTGGCTTTGTAGCAACGCGTGATGTTGACGGCGAGACAACCCATGGAATTCGAAAAACTGCTGCGCCTGATGGTGGAAAAGGGCGGCTCCGACCTGTTTATCACCGCCGGTGTGCCCCCGTCGATGAAGGTCAACGGCAAGATCATGCCGATCACCAAGATGCCCATGTCGCCGGAGCAGACCCGCGAAACCGTGCATTCGGTGATGAACGAGCAGCAACGCCGCGACTTCGCCGAAAACCACGAATGCAACTTCGCCATCAGCGCCCGGGGCGTGGGTCGTTTTCGCGTCAGCGCCTTCTACCAGCGCAACCTGGCCGGCATGGTGCTGCGCCGTATCGAAACCAATATCCCCACCATCGATGAACTCAAGCTGCCGGAGATCCTCAAGAAGCTGGCCCTGACCAAGCGCGGCCTGGTGCTGTTCGTCGGTGCCACCGGTACCGGTAAATCCACGTCCCTGGCGGCGATGATCGGCTACCGCAACAAGAACAGCAGCGGCCACATCATCTCCATCGAAGACCCGATCGAATATATCCACCAGCACCAGAGCTGCATCGTCACCCAGCGTGAAGTGGGCATCGACACCGAGTCCTTCGAAGTGGCGCTGAAAAACACCCTGCGCCAGGCCCCGGACGTGATTCTGATCGGTGAGGTGCGCACCCGCGAGACCATGGACCACGCCGTGGCCTTCGCCGAAACCGGTCACCTGTGTCTGGCTACCCTGCACGCCAACAACGCCAACCAGGCCCTGGACCGCATCATCAACTTCTTCCCCGCCGACCGGCAGAATCAGGTGTGGATGGATCTGTCCCTCAACCTCAAGGCCATCGTCGCCCAGCAACTGGTGCCGACCCCGGACGGCAAGGGCCGCCGCGCGGTAATCGAGGTGCTGATCAACACCCCGCTGGCCGCCGACCTGATCCGCAAGGGCGAGGTGCACGAGCTCAAGGCCCTGATGAAGCGCTCCACCGAGCAGGGCATGCAGACCTTCGACCAGGCGCTGTACAACCTCTACAGCCAGGGCGAGATCACTTACGAGGACGCCCTGCTGTATGCCGATTCGGCCAACGACCTGCGCCTGATGATCAAGCTGGGTTCGGAGTCCGATGGCGAACACCTGAGCAGCATGGCCCAGGGCCTGTCCCTGGAGATCAGCGAGGAAGATCCGGGTCGCCGTTTCCGCTGACCGCTGCGCCCCGTGCAGCCCGTTGGCGAATCTGCTTGCCGGGCTGTCGCGCCACCCCTTCGGCCTGGCCGTCGCGCTGGGCTCCGGCCCGCGCCTGGCTCATCAGCTGGGGGATCAGTGGGCCTTCCGGCAGATTTTTCCAGAAGCGCACCGGCAGGCTGGTTTCCAGGGCGCTGCGGTTGAGGCGTGCCGGGTTGAAGGTGCTGCCGTAATAGGCCAGCCACAGCGCTTCGCCCTCATCCTCAGGGTTTTGCGCCAGCTGTTGCCACTCGGCCGGGCAGGGTCGCTGGTAGTGCAGCTGCTGGCCATCCCAATACACCCCGTCCTGCGGCGTGGCAATCAGCCAGGTACTGCGGCCCAGGCGTTCGGCAAAATGGCCGCTGGCGCTGGCCAGAATATCGTGGGCCGGCTCATGCCAGGCCACGTACTGCGGCCCGCCGGTGCCGTCCGGGCGCGGGTGAAAACGCACAAAGGCATGCAGGTGATGGGCTTCGCGGCGCACCGCCTTGAGCCGCTTGTGCAGCTGGCTGCCGTCCATGTCCCCGGCCAGCATGGCGCTGCGATCGCCCAGGCTGACGCGCCAGAGGATGCGATAGAGCAGGCTCCAGCGATCTTCCATACGAAAGCAGGCGGCGCTCTGCAGCAGTGCCAGCAATTGTCGCGGCACCCGTGGAGCCGGGGCGGCCGGCGCCGATTCCAGGCTGTCGTTGCTCTGCTCGAACAGGCCGGCACTACCGGGGTTATCGCACCAGTTGATCTGATGCGGCGCGATACCGCGTTGCAGCAGGCTGCGGGCGATCTCGCGCCAGGCGCCGAAGCTGCCGTCGAAATGGGCGTTATGCATCACCACAGGGCCATCTGTGCCGGGGTTTCGCTGAGCTGCTGACGCAGCAGTGCCGAGCCAGGTTCGGCCAGGGCTGGCCGGTAATCCTGGGTGACGACAAAGGGCTTGGCCTTTTCCAGGGCGCAGCGCAGGCGGGTCAGGTCTTCAAAGCGGATGCGCTTGTGCCGGCGCAGGGCCACCAGGCGCTTGGCGCTGAGCACGCCGATGCCGGGCACGCGGGCGATCATCGCCAGTTCGGCGCGGTTCAGGTCCACCGGGAAGTGCTCACGGTTGTTCAGCGCCCAGGCCAGTTTGGGGTCGATATCCAGCGCCAGGTTGCCGGGGCCGCTAAGCAGTTCGCTGGCCTGGAATCCGTAGCCGCGCAGAAGAAAGTCGGCCTGGTACAGGCGATGCTCGCGCAGCAGTGGCGGCGCGGCAAAGGGCACCGTGTTCGGGCTCTGCGGGATGGGGCTAAAGGCCGAGTAGTAGACCCGGCGCAGGTGGTAGTCGCCATACAGCGAGGCGGCGGTGTGCAGGATGGTGCTGTCGTCGGTGGCATCGGCGCCGATGATCATCTGGGTGCTCTGCCCGGCCGGAGCAAAGCGTGGCGCGCGTTTTTCCGCACGGGCTTGACGCTCGCCGAGATGGATCGAGTGCATGGCCTGCTTGATGGTGCGCACCTGTTTCTCCGGGGCCAGGCGGATCAGGCTGGTTTCCGTGGGCAGTTCGATATTCACGCTCAGGCGGTCGGCATAGCGGCCGGCTTCTTCGATCAGCAAGGGGTCGGCGTCGGGGATGGTCTTGAGGTGGATATAGCCGCGAAACTCATGTTCCTCGCGCAGCAGTTTGGCCACGCGGATCAGCTGCTCCATGGTGTAGTCCGCCGAGCGGATGATGCCGGAGCTCAGGAACAGGCCGCTGATGCAGTTGCGCTTGTAGAAGTCCAGGGTCAGGGTCACCACTTCTTCCGGGGTAAAGCGCGCGCGCGGCACATCGCTGGAGCGACGGTTGACGCAGTACTGGCAGTCGTAAAGGCAGAAGTTGGTCAGCAGGATTTTCAGCAGGGCCACGCAGCGTCCGTCCGGGGTAAAGCTGTGGCAGATGCCCATGCCGTTGGTCGAGCCCAGGCCGCTCTTGCCCTTGGAACTGCGCCTGGGCGCGCCGCTGCTGGCGCAGGAGGCGTCGTACTTGGCGGCGTCGGCCAGCACGGTGAGCTTCTCGATCAGTTGCATGCGACTTTCCAGTTGACTGTTTATATATACAGTATCTGGCGCGTCGCGCTGTTCTTCAAGAGGGCGCAATGCCTTGTTTCAATCGCCCCTCAACCTCGTTTAGATTGCACCCACACCATTTCAGGGAGTGCGGCACATGCAACGACAGGATACCCACAGCAAGGTCATCGGCTATCTCTTGTGGATTTTCGGCTTTCTCGGCGCCCATCGCTTCTATTACGGCAAGCCGGTGACCGGAACCATCTGGTTTTTCACCCTGGGCCTGCTGTTTATCGGCTGGATCATCGACCTGTTTCTGATCCCGGCCATGGACCGCGAGGCCGATCTGCGTTTTACCGCGGGTGATACCGACTACAACGTGGCCTGGATTCTGCTGACCTTCCTCGGCTTTTTCGGCGTGCACCGCATGTACCAGGGCAAGTGGATCAGCGGCATTCTCTACCTGCTGACCTTCGGTTTTCTCGGCCTGGGGGTGCTGTATGACTTCTGGACGATGAACACGCAGATTTCCATCCAGAACGCCCGCCGTGCCTGAGAGCGCGCCAGTAAAAAGAAACCCGCCAGCGGCGGGTTTCTTTTTTATGCCTGATAGCTGATATGCCCATCCACCAGGGTGTAGCGCACCGCACCGGGCAGGCAGTGGCCGATAAAGGGACAGTTGCCGCCCTTGGAGTACCAGCTTTCCCCAGCCAGGGTAGAGGCCTTAGGGTCGAACAGCAGGATATCCGCTGCCACGCCTACGGCCAGGCGCCCGGCGGGCAGACGCAGGGCGTTGGCCGGGCCGCTGGACAGGCGCGCGAGCAGGGTGGGCAGGTCCAGCAGACCGTCCTGCACCAGGCTCATGGCCAGGGGCAGGAGCAACTGCACGCTGCTGATGCCTGGCTCGGTGGCGGCGAAGGGCGCCAGCTTGGCGTCGCGTTCGTGGGGCTGGTGATGGCTGGCAATGGCGCTGATCACCCCGCTTTTCACCGCTTCGCGCAGACCTTCGCGGTCGGCTTGCGAGCGCAGCGGCGGTTGCACATGGTAGAGGCTGGAGAAGTCCTGCAGCGCCTCGTCGGTCAGGATCAGCTGATACAGGGCCACATCGGCGGTAACCGGCAGGCCGCGAGCCTGGGCTTCGGCGATCAGCTGGGCGCCGCGGGCGCTGGTCAGCTGGCTGAAGTGGGCGCGCACACCGCTCTGTTCCACCAGCAACAGGTCGCGGGCCAGGGCCACGGTCTCGGCGGTTTCCGGGATGCCGGCCAGGCCGAGGAAGCTGGCGGTGGGGCCTTCATGGGCCAGGCCGCCTTCGGCCAGGTCATGGTCCTGGGAGTGGAAGATCACTGTCAGGTCGAAGGTGGCGGCGTATTCCAGGGCACGGCGCAGGGTACGGCTGCTGCGGAAGTTGTCCAGACCGTTGCCGAAAGCCACGCAGCCGGCGTCGCGCAGGGCCACCAGTTCGGCCAACTGCTCGCCAGCCAGGCCCTTGCTCAGGGCGCCGATGGGGAACACCTTGGCGTGCCCGGCCTCGCGGGCGCGGTCGAGAATCAGCTCGGCCACGGCCGGGGTGTCCAGCACCGGTTTGGTAAAAGGCGGGCAGCACAGGCTGGTGACGCCGCCGGCAGCGGCCGCCAGGGTTTCGCTGGCGATATTGCCCTTGCGGCTGTAGCCCGGTTCACGCAGGGCGACGTTCAGATCGACCAGGCCGGGGGCCGCCACCAGGCCCTGGGCATTGATGATCTTGTCGGCGACGAAACTCACCGGGGCCTGGCCGATGGCGACAATCTTGCCGCCTTCCTGATGCAGGTCGCTGACCTGATCCAGGCCGCTGTGGGGGTCGATCACGCGGGCGCCGAGGATGGAGGTGCGCATCAGTTGGACTCCTCGGATTCCTGATTGAGTTGACGCTGGGCGTTCTGCCCGCTCATGGCCATGGACAGCACGGCCATGCGGATGGCGATGCCGTAGGTGACCTGGTTGAGGATCACCGACTGCGGGCCGTCGGCCACCGCCGACTCGATCTCCACGCCGCGGTTGATCGGCCCCGGGTGCATCACCAGGGCATCCGGCTTGGCCAGGGCCAGGCGCTGTTCGGTGAGGCCGAACAGGCGGTAGAACTCGCCCTCGCTGGGCAGCAGGCCACCCTGCATACGCTCGCGCTGCAGGCGCAGCATGATCACCACGTCGACATCCTTGAGGCCTTCATTGGCATCGCTGAACACGCGCACGCCGTAGCTCTGTTCCAGGCCGATTGGCAGCAGGGTCTTGGGTGCGATCACGCGGATATCCGGGCAGCCCAGGGTCTTCAGTGCCAGCATGTTGGAGCGCGCCACCCGCGAGTGCAGGATGTCGCCGACTATGGCCACCGAGAGGTTCTCGAAGCTGCCCTTGTGCCGCCTGATCGTCAGCATATCGAGCATGCCCTGGGTCGGGTGGGCGTGACGGCCGTCACCGCCGTTGATGATGGCCAGGTTGGGGCACACATGTTCGGCGATAAAGTGCGCGGCGCCGGAGTCGGCATGGCGTACCACGAAGATATCGGCGGCCATGGCTTCGAGGTTGCGCAGGGTGTCGAACAGCGTCTCGCCCTTGCTGGTGGAACTGGTGGAGACGTTGAGGCTGATCACGTCGGCCGACAGGCGCTGGGCCGCCAGCTCGAAGGTGGTGCGGGTGCGCGTGGAGTTCTCGAAGAACACGTTGCACACGGTCTTGCCGCGCAGCAGCGGCACCTTCTTCACCGCCCGGGCGCCGACTTCGAGAAAGGAGTCGGCGGTGTCGAGGATCTCGGTCAAGAGTTCCCGGGGCAGGCCGTCGAGGGAGAGAAAATGGCGCAGCTGACCTTGTTCGTTCAGTTGCAGCGGGCGCTTGGCGTCAATGGGCGTCATCGCGATCAATCTCGGTTGGCGAGGGTTTGCAGCTCAAGGCTGAGGGGGGCAGGGCCGGCCAATTTTACCCGCTGATCGCTGGCCAGGGACAGGGTGGCGCCGACCACATCGGGGCGGATCGGCAGCTCCCGGGCGTTCAGATCCAGCAGGCTGACCAGGGTCACGCTGGCCGGACGGCCATAGTCGAACAGCTCGTTGAGGGCGGCGCGGATGGTGCGCCCGCTCATCAGCACATCATCGATCAGCACCAGATGCTGGCCTTCGATCTCGAACGGCAGCTCGGAGGGCTGCACCTGGGGATGCAGGCCGTTCTGGCTGAAGTCGTCGCGGTAGAAGGACACATCCAGCACACCCAGGGTGTCGTCACGGCCCAGGGCATCGAGCAGGGCCTGGGCCACCCATACGCCGCCAGTGCGGATGCCGATAAAGCGCGGCGCGCTGATCTGCCGCTGGTTGAGGTGCTGGGTCAGGGCGCTGGCCATCTGCGGCAGCAGCTCGGCGGGGTTGGGTAACATGGCAAAACTCCAAGTGTGAAAAACAGATCACTGTAGGGTGGGTTAGCGGCGCCAAACTCCAAACGATCAGACACCGCCAGCGTGGCGCGCCGTGTAACCCACCAGGCGATCTTCCTGCGTTGCGCCAATGGTGGGTTACGGCGCAACGGATCTTGCGGGTTAATTGCGATCGGCAGGGTGCGCCTAACCCACCCTACGGGGATCGCAGCAATGGGTAAGACCACAAATTAGCCGACACCTCATGTTTGATGCGTCACTCGCCATTCTCTGACAGCCTCCTAGCAGTTTTCTTCCAGCCAGCCTTGCAGCAGAAGCGCTGCAGCAATGGCATCCACCGGGCGCTCACGATAACCGCCGCTCTGGCCCTGACGCAGGCGCTGGCCCTTGGCCTCGAAGGTGGTCAGGCGTTCGTCGTGGGTGTGCACGGGCAGGTTGAAGCGGCCATTGAGACGGCGGGCGAACTTCTCCGCGCGCTCGCTCATCTCGCTCGGCGTACCGTCCATATTCAGCGGCAGGCCGACGACTATGGCGTCCGGTTGCCATTCCTTGATCAGGGCCTCGACCTTGTGCCAGTCCGGCACGCCGTTCTGCGCCTTGAGCACGCACAGCTCGCGGGCCTGGCCGGTGATCACCTGGCCGACGGCGACGCCGATCTGTTTGCTGCCGTAGTCGAAGCCCAGCAGCAGGCGCAGGGGTTTCGCCTCGGCCATCAGGCGTGCCCGGCTTGCGAGGTGAGCAGGCTGAGGTTGATGCCCAGGCGCGCGGCAGCGGCATTCAGGCGCTGGTCGAAGGGCAGCTCGAAAAGGATGGCGTTGTCCGCCGGGCAGGTCAGCCAGGCATTTTCCGCCAGCTCGGCTTCCAGCTGACCGGCTTCCCAGCCGGCATAGCCGAGGGTGATCAGGTACTGATCCGGGCCGCTGCCATCGGCGATGGCGAACAGCACGTCCTGGGAGGTGGACAGGTTCAGCTCGCCCAGCTCCAGGGTGGCCTGGAACTGGCTGCCGGCCGGGTGCAGGACAAAGCCGCGATCGGTCTGTACCGGGCCGCCGGTGAAGATCGGCAGGCTGTG
Source organism: Pseudomonas xionganensis (assembly GCF_009763245.1). Classification (GTDB taxonomy): domain Bacteria; phylum Pseudomonadota; class Gammaproteobacteria; order Pseudomonadales; family Pseudomonadaceae; genus Aquipseudomonas; species Aquipseudomonas xionganensis. The sequence continues at coordinate 725,898 of NZ_WKJZ01000001.1, forward strand.
GCACAGGGCGGCAGGCTCCTCGTCGGGGCGCAGTTGCTCCAGCACGTCGGCCAGGTTGAGGCCACTGGGCCGGTTGATGATCAGGCCCATGGCGCCCTGCTCGTTGTGGTCGACCAGGTAGGTGACCGTCTGGGCAAAGTGCGGATCGGCCATATGCGGCATGGCGATCAGGAAGTGATGCTTGAGAAAGCTGGGGGCTGTGTTCTTCATGGCGCTAGTTTCGGCTTTCGGGCCGGTGGCTTCAAGCACCAAGGTGTGAGTGACCCAGGTCGTGCCCCAGATCGGGTTGTGGCGGCGCCCTGGGTAGGGTGCGCTGTGCGCACCCTGCTTTCTCATCGGGCGTGGCGCTGGCCGCATGCCGCAGCTTAGTCGAGCATATCGCCGTAGCGTTCGTCCTTTTTGAAGCGCAGGGGCTGGGCAAAACCGGGTACGCGGATCTGCTCGGCGTTGATCTCGATCTCGCGATCATCGATCAGATCGTGGCCGAAGTTGTAGATGATGCCCAGATCACCCAGCAGCGCTTGCGCGTCATAGGCCTGGGCTGTGCTGCGGGTGGCCTCACGGCGCTGCAGGTAGGCGGCAAAGGCGGCCTCGCCATGGCGCTTGCGCAACATGCGCTCGGCCACATGGGGCGCCAGCAGCAGGGCGCTGGCGTTGTTGCCGCCAAAACCCTTGGAGTTGATAAAACAGACGTCCAGCTGCTCGGGCGCGCGGGCGCGGTCGGTGGTGGCGAAGCTTAGGTGCTGCTGGTGCACGTCTTCGGCTACCGCGTCGATGGTCTTGATCCCCGGGATGATGCCGTACTTGAAGCTGCCCAGGGCCGAGATCACCTGGTCGCCGCTGGCGGTGGCCAGGGAGTGGCCGACAAAGGCTTTGACCGCGGTCACCGGCCACTGCTCGATACCGAAGGCGCCGGCCACGCGGTCGAGGATTTCCGATTCGGTCACCCGGTTGGCTGGGGTGCTGGAGCCATGGGCATGCACGAAGCTGCGGCTGCGCACGGCCTCGACACCCAGCAGTTGCACGGCACTGGCCACGGCCTTGGCCACGGTCAGGTAGTTGCCCGGGCCGGGGGCGGAAATGGATTTCTTGAAGCCGTCGGCGTTGATAAACACATCCGGTACCGCGCCATGGATATCGGCGCCCAGCTCCAGGGCCAGGGCGTCGTCCATCAGCACCACGAACTGGCTGGCTTCGGCCAGGGTAAAGCCGCAGTTCTCGCCAAAGGGGCGGCTGGCGCGACGGAAATCTACGGACTCGTTGCCTTCGATCTGGCGCAGGCCGTCCTCGGTGGCCAGGGCGCCCATGGCGCCGTAACCCTCGATGCACTCCTGATTGATCGGCGCCTCGCTGTTGCCGACGATGGCCACGCGCGCTTTGCCCGAACTGATCAGTTCGATGCCCTTCTGCAGGTTGTAAAGGAAGGTGGCGCAGGCCCCGGTGACGCTGCCCGTGGTGCCGACGCTGCCCAGTACATAGGCGTTGATAAAGTCCGCCGGCATGGTGTTCAGGCCTAGGGCCAGCTGCTTGGCGGTGACCCGGCCGCCCTTGAGGCGCGACTGCATCAGGCCGCCGAAGCCGTTTTCGTCCAGCTGGCTCATGATGCTGCCGGCGAACACCGCCACTTCGTCCGGGGCCACGTGCTGCATGATGGTCTGCCAGTCGATGCCGGTGGCGCGCAGGGCGTCGGTGACCCCGACTATGGTCATGGCCAGGCCACGCGGGTGGAAGCGCGCGTTGTACAGCTCGCTCGGCTCGAAACCGCTGGGCAGCTGGCCGGCGGATTTCACCGGCAGTGCGCGGTAGCTGTCGACCTTGAATTCGCAGTTGTCGTGCAGGGTCACCAGCACTTCGCTGGCGTTCAGCTCGTCCACCGTCCAGTCGCTGGGCAGCGGCTCGGGCAGGTGTTTGCGCAGGGTGATAAAACTTAGTGGCTGGCCGGCGGTGGCGCTGATATCGATGGTTTTCTGCCAGTGGGCGGCGTCGACATCCAGGTAGGACTTCTCGATGCGTCGCACCAGGGTCGAGGCGAGGATCTGCTCGGCGAAGCGCGCTTCGATCTCGGCCGGGGTCAGCACCTGGCCTTCATCGTCCTGATAGGCACCCTCGACCACCTTGACCAGTTTCATCATTACCGCCAGGCCCGCCAGGGTCTGCTGGCGGGCGGCGCTGTCCAGGGATTCGAGCACGGTGCGGCGGAAACCATGGTGGAAGGAGCTGCGGCCGGCCGCGTTATAGCCACCAAAACCAACGATCACAGGTAAGCGTGCGGTCACTCGAAAACTCCTTGAACAATAGGCCGGGCAAGCGCAGCTAAGGTGATAACAGCTTGCCGTGGGGTTTCTGTGCTGGAGGGGTGCCGTAAAAGTACGCGGCATGGCTCCCGGGGTGCCTATGCTGACGTGATTGCTGACTTGCGAGTCACGGTTGCGACCAAGGTAGGGCTTTGACAAAACCGCATGACTGATAAGGTTTCTGCGCATAAAGGCCCAGCTGGAGAACAACAATGCACAGCGTCAACCCTTACGAATACGGTATGCCCCGGGATGCGGCCAACTTTCAGGCCCTCAGCCCGCTGACCTTTCTGGAACGTGCCGCCAGCGTCTATCCGCAGCGCCTGGCCCTGGTCAACGGCAGCCTGCGGCAGAACTGGGGTGACACCTACCAGCGCTGTATTCGTCTGGCCTCGGCACTGAGCCAGCGCGGCATCGGCCTGGGCGATACCGTGGCGGTGCTGGCGCCCAATGGCCCGGCGATGTTCGAGGCGCATTTCGGCGTGCCCATGTGCGGGGCGGTACTCAATGCCATCAACACCCGCCTGGATGCCGAAGCCATTGCCTTTATCCTGCAGCACGGCGAAGCCAAGGTGCTGCTGGTGGACAAGGAATTCGGCGAGCTGGCCCTGCGCGTGGTCAGCCACCTGCCGCAACCGCCTCTGGTGATCGGCATCGACGACCCGGAATATGACGAAGGCCAGCTGATCGGTCAGCTGGATTACGAGGCGCTGCTGGCCGAAGGCGACGCCGACTATGCCTGGCAGATGCCCGCCGACGAATGGCAGGCCATCGCCCTCAATTACACCTCCGGCACCACCGGCAACCCCAAGGGCGTGGTCTACCACCACCGCGGCGCCCACCTCAATGCCCTGTCCAACGCCATGTGCTGGGACATGAGCCGCTTCCCGGTGTACCTCTGGACCCTGCCGATGTTCCACTGCAACGGCTGGTGCTTTCCCTGGGCGCTGGCCGCCTATGTCGGGGTCAATGTGTGCCTGCGCCATGTGCGCGCCGAGGCCATCTACCCGCTGCTGGCGGCGGAAGGAGTCGATCACTTCTGCGGCGCGCCCATCGTGCTGAACATGCTGGCCAATGCCAGTGACGAGCTGAAGGCGCTGAAGACCCAGCTGGTCAAGGTGCTGACCGCCGGCGCCGCGCCACCTGCTGCGGTGATCGAGGCCATGGAAGCGTTGGATTTTCGCGTGACCCACGTCTATGGCCTGACCGAAACCTACGGCCCCAGCGTGGCCTGCGAGTGGAAGAGCGAGTGGGACAGCGAAACGCCGGAGCAGCGCGCCCGTTTGAAATCCCGCCAGGGCGTGCGTGCGCCGCTGCTGGACGGCCTGATGGTGGCTGACCCGGATACCCTGCAGCCGGTACCCAAGGACGGCCAGACCATCGGCGAAATCTTTATGCGCGGCAATGTGGTGATGAAGGGTTACCTGAAGAACCCCACGGCCACCGCCGAAGCCTTCGCCGGCGGCTGGTTCCACTCCGGCGACCTGGCGGTGTGGCATGCCGACGGCTATGTGGAGATCAAGGACCGCAGCAAGGACATCATCATCTCCGGCGGCGAGAACATCTCCTCCATTGAGGTGGAGGATGTGCTCTATCGTCATCCGTTGATTCTGGAAGCCGCCGTGGTGGCCATGGCCCACGCCAAATGGGGCGAGACCCCCTGCGCCTTCGTCACCCCCAAACCGGGGGCCGAGCTGACGGCCGAGGAGGTGATCGCCTTCTGTCAGCAGCGCATGGCGCGCTTCAAGGTGCCCGGTTGCGTGGTGTTTACCGCCCTGCCCAAGACCAGCACCGGCAAGGTGCAGAAGTTTGTCCTGCGCGAGCAGGCCAAGCAGTTGGCGGCGCAGCAGGCGGTGGCCTGAGGCGGGGATCTTCGCTGTAGACACCAGCCTGCTGGCGGCCCTGCCTAGGTAGGGTGCGCACAGCGCACCCTACGAACTCTGCCGCCTCGGGTGAAGGCGGCTGCACCAGTGACTAACGGAGCCGGCTATCGCACGTCTAGGGCTTTGGCTCTTGGCTATAGCTGGTGTATTCCTGTTCCATCACATCAAGAAAGGCCTGCACCACCAGGGGGTCGAACTGGCTGCCGCTGTGCTGGCGGATAAAGTCCAGGGCCTGCTCCAGGGGCCAGGGTTCCTTGTAGGGGCGCTTGTGCAGCAGGGCGTCGCAGACATCCACCACGCTGACGATGCGCGCTGCCAGGGGAATGGCCGTGCCCTTGAGACCATCCGGGTAGCCCTGGCCGTCGAAGTGTTCGTGGTGGCCGCGGGCGATCTCGGCGCCCAGGGACAGATAGCTCTGCCCCGGTACCATCTGTGCGGCCCGTTCGAGAATGCTGGCGCCGATCAAGGCGTGCTGGCGCATCACCTCCTGCTGCTCCGCATCGTGTTGCCCTGGCTTGAACAGCACATCGTCCGGGGTGGCCACCTTGCCCACGTCGTGGAGGATGCTGGCCATGCCCACCAGGTCGAGAAAGCGCGGGGTCAGCTCGTCCGTGTAGTGGCCCAGTTCGGCCAGGCGCCGGGCGGTGCGGTCGGTCCAGTGGCGCACCCGCAGCACGTGCTCGCCGGTGTCGTTGTCGCGGTACTCGGCCAGGTCGGCCAGGGCCACCACCGTGGCTTCCTGGGCACGCTCCATCTGCAGGTGATGGTTGAGGTTGTCGAAGGCCGCCGAGATACGGCTGCAGAACACCTCCAGCAGGCCCTTGTCGACCTCGGTCAGGGGCCGTGGCGGGGTGAAGTACAGGGCGAATTCGTGGCTGGCCTGGGTCGGGATATAGAGCACCTCATGGCTGGGTTGGTGCTGGCTGGCGCGGTGCTTGAAGGCCGCCTGGATCTGCGGATAGAGCGGGTTTTTCGGGTCCAGTTGGGCCTGTTGCTCCAGATCGCTGAAGCGCCCGGTGGCGCCGAGCACCTGGGGTGCGCTGCGGGCATCCTCGCGCAGGCAGAGAATGCCCTGGGTGCCCACATCCAGCACCGCGCCGACCAGGCCCAGCACGCCGGAGGCAAACTCACGCAGGGAGTGCTGTTGGTAGAGATTGCTGGAGCCGTCGAGGATCTGGCTCAGGCCCTGGCGGCTGCGCTCGATCGACAGCAGGCTCTCATAGGCGCGCAGGGAGGCGATCACCGTGGTGAACAGGCGCTGGGCGCTGAGCTCGGTCTTGGCCTTGTAGTCGTTGATGTCGTAGCCGAGGATCACTTCCTGTTCCGGCGCCTGGCCCGGCTGGCCGGTACGCAGGACGATGCGTACCAGATGATTGTTCAGCTCCTCGCGGATACGCCGTACCAGCAGCAGGCCGGCGTGATCGCTTTCCATCACCACGTCCAGCAACACCAGGGCGGTATCCGGATGGGCGCGCAGCAGGTGGAAGCCTTCGGCCCCGGAGTAGGCATGCAGCAGCTCCAGGGGGCGATTCTTGTAGTGGATATCGCGCAGGGACAGGCGCGTCACCTTGTGCACATCGGGCTCGTCGTCGACGATCAGCACCCGCCAGGGCGTGGCCTGGGCAGGGGTGCCACACCCGGTGGCGGTATCGTCCACCAGCCAGTCCTGGCCATTGTCCTGCGGTGGTGCGTCGATCATAGACCTGTCTCCCCCTGCTAGGGCGCGTGCAGAGGCAGCGTCAGCGTAAAGTGCGTTCCTTGCCCTGGCGTACTGCTGACTGCGATCTGACCGCCCATGCGCTTGTTAACCAAGTTATAGACCAGATGCAGGCCCAGGCCGCTGCCACCCGACCCGCGGCGGGTGGTGAAGAAGGGCTCGAAGATATGCCCCAGGTGCTCGGCAGCGATGCCCTGGCCGTTGTCCTCGAAGCACAGCCGTACCTCCCCATCCAGACGCTCCGCTGACAGACGGATCAGGCCACTGTCCTCGGCGGCAAAGGCATGGGTCAGGGCATTGACCAGCAGGTTGGTCACCACCTGGGCCAGGGCGCCGGGATAGCCGTCCATCGGGATGCCCGGTGGGCAGTCGTTGCGCACCTGCACGGGACGGCGCTTGAAGGTGGGCTGCAGGCTTTCGATCACCTCGTCCAGGTACTCGGCCAGGTCGAAGCTGCGCCGCGCCTCGCTGGTCTGGTCCACCGCCACCTGCTTGAAACTCTGCACCAGATGGGCGGCGCGCTGGGCATTGCTGAGGATCAGCTCGACGCTTTCCCGGGCGGTGGCCAGATAGTCCTGCAGTTCGGATTTCTTCACCTGGCCGCTGTCCAGCTGGGTGGCAAAGCGGCGCGTGGCCTCGGCCAGCAGGCTGGCACTGCTCAGGCTGATGCCCAGGGGGGGGTTGATCTCATGGGCGACGCCGGCCACCAGGCCACCAAGAGCGGCGAGCTTTTCCGCCTCCACCAGCGAGGCCTGGGCCTGCTTGAGCTCCTCGTAGGCCTGGCGCAAGGTCTCCTCGTCCTGCTGTTTGGCCGCCAGGTCGGCGTTGAGGCGCTGGGCGATACGGTTGAAGCCTTCCACCACCTCGCCAAACTCGTCGTGACGCTGCCCCAGCTGCAGCAGCGAGGCCGAGCTGTCGCGGTGGCCGGCGGCCTGCAGCAAGGCGTCACGCAGGGCCTTCAACGGCTTGAGCACCTGCAGGCGCAGGCTCAGGGACAGGGCGGTGATCAGCAGCAGGTCGAGGGCGAGAATCTCCCCCAGGCGCTGCCAGATCTGCCGGCGCAGGGTGTTGGCCACTTCCTGACGTGACAGCAGCACACTGACCCGGCCCAGGGGCACGGCCTCGTCGAACTTGTCGGTATACAGGGCAAACTCCAGGCGCTCATGCCAGGCCGAGGCCTGGGCCGGGTCCAGTACACCGCTTTGGCTGAGCAGCTCGCCGGTGTCCAGATAGACGGTAATGCCCAGCACCGGCCCCTGCACCTCGGCCACCAGGTTTTCGCTGAGGGTTTGCCGATCCATGTTCCACAGCGGCGTGATCAGGTTGATCTGCAGGCGCTGCTGCAGGGCCTGGCGGCTGCGCTGGAAGTCCTGGTTGAGCTGGGCGTCCAGGCGCCAGTAGGCCCAGGCCCCGGAGCCGGCCAGCAGGGCGGTGACCAGGATGACGAACAGGGCGTTAAGGCGAAAGCCTATGCTGTGCTGCATGCGCGTGTGCTCTTGTGCCTCTTTGCAGGGTATAGCAGCTGTGCGGCATTCCGGCAGGGCAGGGGGCGTGGCTGCCGACTAAGCTGGCAGAAGTTGCAGGGGAGGAGTCTCCTTTATGCCAGGTGTGGATTACCCGGAAAGCTTCTGGACCGATGCCGAACAGGACAAGCGCGGTTGCGCGGATCTTGCCGAGGCCTTGCTGGCGCGCGCCCGAGAGGCGCGGCCGATGCGCGGTTTCAGCCTTAAATATGCCGATCTCGCGGGTATTGACCTGGTGCGTCGCGGCAGCAGCAGCGGCTATGACCTGAGCGGCAGCGACCTGTACCGCGCCAATTTGCAGGGCGCCCATCTGTTCGCCATCGACCTGCGTGGCGCCTCGCTGATGAAGGCGGATCTGCGCGGCGCCAACCTGCACTGCGCCGACCTGCGCGGGGCCAATCTGCTGGGCGTGCAGCTGGAGGGCGCGCGCCTGGACAACGTGCGCTGGGGCGAGCGCCTGGTACAGGAAGGCCAGGCGGTGGCCGCCGGGCGCCGGGGCCAGCCGGAGTTGATGCGCGACCTGCTGCAGCAGGCCGAGGAAACCTACCGCAACCTGCGCCTGAGCCTGGAGCAGGCCGGGCTGTTCGAGCAGGCCGGGCACTTCTTTCACCGTGAAATGGTCATGCGCCGTCTGCAGATGCCCCTGGGCTCCTGGCGTCGGCAGGCGTCCTGGCTGGTGGATATGTTCTGTGGCTATGGGGAAAAACCGCTGCGGGTGGTGGTGTTTTCCCTGGCCTTTATCCTGGTGTTCGCCCTGCTCTATTTCGCCTTCGGGGTGCGTTATGGCGAGCAGCTGCTGGTGTTCGATGCCCAGCAGGGGCTGTGGGCCAATGGGCTGACCCTGCTCAACTGCCTGTATTACAGCGTGGTCACCTTTACCACCCTGGGCTATGGCGACATCGTGCCGGTAGGGTTGACGCGGGCCCTGGCGGCCATCGAGGCCTTTACCGGCAGCTTTACCATGGCGCTGTTTGTGGTGGTTTTTGTCAAGAAAATGACTCGCTAGCCTGTTTGCGCCATATTTTCTATGCTCCATCGGTGGCCATGATCCCGTTCAGGAGTCTTATGCGGATTCTCTGCAGCATCTTGCTTTGCTTGGGCCTGAGCAACTCCCTACTGGCTGCGCCCTGGTATCCGGTGGCGGTACAGTCTGATGGTGAGAGCCTGAACTATCAGCCTCTGACAAAGGCGGCAGAGGCCTGGCGTATCTGTGTGTTGTTGCCCCATGGCAAGGACCGCTATTGGTGGGGCGTGGCCTGGGGAATTGACGAAGAGGGCACGCGCCAGGGCGTGCAGTTGGGCATCTATGAGGCAGGCGGTTATGAAAACCCTCAGGTGCAGCTGCAACAGTTGCAGCATTGTCGACGGCTGGAGGCCCAGGCCTATCTGATCGCCGCCATCAATACCCGCGATCTATGCCCGGAGATTGCCGTGCTGCGCAGTCAAGGCGTGCCGGTGATTGATCTGGTCAATCGCCTGGACTGTCCGGACCTGAGTGCCAGCTCCCGGGTGGACTTTGCCGATATGGCTCAGGCCAGCCTGGACTACATTCACGCCCTGGGCGGGGATCGGCCCGTCAGCCTGGGCTGGTTGCCCGGGCCCGAGGGCGCAGGTTGGGTGATGGATGCCGAACGCAGCATCGAACAGGCTGCGGCCAGTGGTGGCCTTACGCTTCATCACGCCGGTTATGGACCTGTCGATCGCGCCAGCCAGGCCCAGTTGGTGCGCCGCTTGCTGCGCAGCCAGCCGCGCCTCGACTATTTGCTCGGCAATGCCGAGGCTGCCGGTTTTGCTGCCCAGCTGGTGCAGACCTCGGGGGCCAGGTACGCCACGCAGGTACTGGCCACCTACACCACCGAGCGCATAGTCGAGCAGATTCGCGATGGTTTTATTCTGGCCGCGCCTACCGATTCGCCCGTACTGCAGGCACGCATTGCCGTGGACCTGGCCATTCGTGCCCTGGAAGGCAAGCCCCATGCGCGGCTGGTCAGCCCGCGGATCGAAATGCTCGACCAGCGCCGCCTGCCTGATTTCGATATCAGTCGACTGATGCCGCCGACCGAGCACTGGATGATTCGTCGCGAGCTACCGCGCTGAGTTCGGCGCGCAGCTGGGCGATGCGCGCATCCTTGGCTTGCCACAGGCCGCTGACCCAGTCCTGGACATGCTGGCGAAACAGCGCATCGTTTTCGTAGTCGCCCTGCCACAGCGCCGGGTCCAGTTCGCGGGTCTGGATATCGACGATGACCCGCGGCACCTGGCCACTGATCAACTCCCAGAACCCCGGAATGCGCTCGCCCGGATAGACCAGGGTGACGTCCAGCACCTTGTCCAGCTGTTCGCCCAGAGCGGCGAGCACGAACGCCACACCACCGGCCTTGGGTTTGAGCAGGTAGCGGTAGGGCGACTGCTGCTGGGCCTGCTTGGCCGGGGTGAAGCGGGTGCCTTCCAGGTAGTTGACCACGGTTACCGGCAGGTCCTTGAACTTCTCGCAGGCGCGTTTGGTGATGGCCAGGTCCTGCCCCTTGAGTTCGGGGTGCCTGGCCAGAAAGGCCTTGGAGTAGCGGCGCATAAAGGGGTAGTCCAGGGCCCAGAAGGCCAGGCCGATAAAGGGTACCCAGATCAACTGCTGCTTGAGGAAGAACTTGAAGTAGGGCGTCCTGCGGTTGAAGGCCTGGATCAGCGCGGGGATGTCCACCCAGCTCTGGTGATTGCTGATCACCAGGTAGGAGGTGCTCTGGCGCAGCTCGGCGTTGCCGCGAATGTCCCAGCGGGTGGGCAAGAGGCTGGCGAAGATCCGCTTGTTCAGCTCGGCCCAGGTTTCCGCCACCCACATCACCCCGCGGGAGCTGGCGGTCTTCAGGGCCTTGCCCGGTAGGATGAATTTGCCCAGGGCAATCAGCAGCAGCGGGCCGATCAGCACCAGGGTATTGAGCAGCAGCAGGGTCAGCACGCTCAGGGCGGTCAGCAGGCGGCGCATGGCAATTCCTTGTGAAGCGCAGGTGGGGCGATGATAAGCAGGCTGTACTTCTGTTCCAAGCCGCAGTAAGGCTGCCGGCTTATTGCTATTGGTTATGGCACGCATAGGCAAGTTTTGCGGGTGGTTGGTCTATTCTTGTCGGACAATTTTGCCCGTTGTGTGATTACCGAGTGCTTTCCATGCTCAAGTGCATTGCCGTGGCCGATCTGCGGGTCGGCATGTTTATTCACGAGTTCTGTGGCGCATGGATGGACCACCCCTTCTGGAAGTCGAAATTCCTCCTGAAGACCGACAAGGATTTGCAGCGCATTCGCGCCAGCAGCATCACCGAGCTGTGGATCGACACCAGCAAGGGCCTGGATGTGGAAAGCGGCGTGGCCAGTGTCAGCCCCGAACAGGCCGCCGCAGAGGTCGAACAGCAGTTGCAGGCGGCGGCCGTGATCAGCGCCCTGCCGCGCGCCAGTGGCCTGGATGAGGAGCTGCGCCGTGCGGCCAAGCTCTGTGCCCGTTCCAAGGCCGCGGTCATCAGCATGTTCGCGGACGCGCGCATGGGCCAGGCCCTGCAGTTCGGGCAGGCCGATGCCCTGGTCACGGAAATCAGCGACTCGGTGATGCGCCACCCCAATGCCCTGATCAGTCTGGCCCGGCTTAAACATGCCGACGAGTACACCTATATGCACTCGGTGGCGGTCTGTGCCCTGATGATCGCCCTGGCCCGCCAGCTTGGCCTGGATGAAGCCCTGGTGCGCGAGGCCGGGCTGGCCGGGCTGCTGCATGATATCGGCAAGATGGCCATCCCCAATGAGGTGCTGAACAAGCCGGGCAAGCTCAGCGATGCCGAGTTTGTCGTGGTGCGCGATCACCCGGTGGCGGGCGCGCAGATGTTGCGTGACTGCCGGCAGGTCAGTGCCCTGGTGCTGGATGTGTGCCTGCACCACCATGAGAAGTTCGATGGTACGGGTTATCCGCACCGCCTGGCCGGTGAGCAGATCAGCCTGCTCGCCCGTATGGGTGCGGTCTGCGACGTGTACGACGCCATCACCTCCAATCGCCCCTACAAGGCCGGCTGGGATCCGGCCGAGTCGATCCGCAAGATGGCGGAATGGAAGGGGCACTTCGATCCAGCGGTGTTCCAAGCCTTTATCAAGACCGTGGGCATCTACCCCACAGGTTCGCTGGTGCGCCTGCAGAGTGGCCGTATCGGGGTGGTGCTGGAACAGCAGGCCGGCTCCCTGCTGACGCCCAGGGTGCGGGTGTTCTTCTCCGCCAAGTCGAAGACCCCCATCCCCCAGGAGGTGCTGGATCTGGCCAAGCTGGCCGGGCGTGAGCGCATCGTCGCCCGCGAGTCGGCCCAGGACTGGGGTTTTCGTGATATCGACCAGCTGTGGAGTGGGCTGCCGGGCTAGCCCGGCAGCAGAAGTTGAGCGGGGCAGCTATCCTCAAGTCATAACCTTGGCTAAATGCCATCAGGCGCGGTTCTTGCTTTGTGAACCGCTTTGGTGCGTGGGTGACAACCGCGCGCCCACAGCTTGAGGTGTATATGACTGGTTTACTCCAACCCGGCGTGCGGCTGCTGGAGCGTTTCAGCTTCGCGCGCAAGTTTCAGCTGGTATTCGTCTTGTTCGCCCTGCCCCTGGGCTTTTCCCTGTGGGTGATCGGCAGCGGTTATCTGGAGCGTCTGCGCAGCGTCGATCACGAATTGCAGGGCGGGCAGGCCCTGCAACTGATGGCCGGGGTGCAGCAGGCCCTGCTCGATCAGCGCACCCTGCTGGCCCGCTGGAAGGGCACCGACAGCCAGGCCCAAGGCATCCTGCAGCAGCGCGCGGCCAATCTGGACGAAGCCCTGGCGCAACTGCAAGGGCCGCTTGAGGCCAGCCTGTTCAGCGATCAGGCGCGGCAGAACCTGCAAAGCCTGCAGGCCGGTCGCAGCGCTCTCAGCGTTGATACCCTGGGCAAGATGGCCCTGCCAGACGCCCTGGAACGTTACCAAACGACCCTGCTCGGCCTGCTGGCTCTGCGCGAGCAGGTGGCCACCGACAGCGGCCTGATCCTCGATCCCAATCTCGACACCTACCTGATGATGGAGCAGCTGACCTACACCCTGCCGCGCCTGCTGGAGCAGCTGGGCAGCTTCGCCAGCCATGGCTATGGCGCGGTGGTGTCGCAGCATTTCACCCTGCAGAGCCGGGTGCTGATCCGCGACCTGCGGCGCAATCTGGATGAGTCGCGCAGCCAGCTGTTGAAGACCCAGGCCACCCTGCGCCAGGAGGCGCCCCGGGCCATGCTGCAGTTGCAGGCACCCTTTACCGAAGCGCTGGAAGGCTATGAAAGTTTCCTCGCCGGCATCGACCGCGACATGTTCGAGGCCAGCCCCATGAGCCTGACCCCTGAGCAGTTCGTGCAGCGGGTGGAGACCTTGCAAGGGCAGTTGCAGGGGTTGCAGCAGGCGGTATCCCGCCAGTTTTCCGCCAGTCTGGGCGAGTACCGGCAGCAGGCGCTGACCGCCATGATCCAGGTGGTGGGGGTGTTCAGCCTGCTGACCGCCCTGGCCCTCTATGTATTGTTTTGCCTCAATGCCTCGATCCGGCGTAGCACCGCCGGCATTATCGAAGCCGCCGAGGGCCTGCGCGACGGGGATCTGCGGGTACGCATGCAGGTGCATGGTCAGGACGATCTGGCCAGCATCGCCCAGGCCCTGAACCTGGCCGTGGGCCAGCTGCGCGATTCCATGCAGGGGGTCAACCAGCAGAGCCAGCAACTGGGTGGCACCGTGCAGGCCCTTAATCACGAGGCGCAGACCGCCCTGCAGTCGGTGGAGCAGCAGCAGGCGCAGATGAGCCAGATTGCCGCCGCCGCCACCGAAATGGCCGCCACTGCCCAGAGCGTGGCGCAGAGTTGCGAACAGGCCGCGGTGGAAGCCAGCCAGACCCGCGACATTGCCGACCAGAGCAACCAGCGCAGTACCCGCACCAGCGAGAGCATGCGTCAGCTCAGCAGCCGCCTGGGCGACAGCGCCAGCACCCTGCAGCAGCTGCGCGAGCAGACCGAGCAGATCACCCGGGTGGTGGATGTGATCAAGGGCATCGCCGAACAGACCAACCTGCTGGCGCTGAATGCCGCCATCGAAGCGGCCCGGGCCGGTGAGCAGGGGCGCGGTTTTGCTGTGGTGGCCGACGAGGTGCGCTCCCTCTCGCAGCGCACGCAGAACTCCACTGCCGAAATCGCCGACACCGTGGCCAACCTGCACCGCGTGGTGGGCCAGTCCGTGACCCAGATGGAAGATGCCGTGCGCCAGGCCGAGGGTGACGTGGGCAGCGTGCTGGCCATGGGCGAGGACCTGGCCGCCATCGTCGAATCGGTGCAGCTGGTCAGCGACCGCCTGGCGCAGATCGCCACCGCCGCCGAACAGCAGGCCGCTACCGCCGATGAAGTCAGCGGCAATATCCAGCAGGTCGACCACGCCGCCAGCACCCTGCTCGAAGGTGCCCAGGCGGTCAGCACCGCCGCCGAGCAGCTGCGCCAGGGCAGCCTCGCTCTGGAGCAGAATACCGGGCGCTTCAAGCTGGATTAAGGTCTGGCTGCGATCTGCTGCGCGTCGGCCCTGCTGCGTTAAAAACAGGCTCGGAATGCTCATGTACAAAAGTACACTCCGCTTCCTCGCCTGTTTTTGCCTTGCAGGACTCTAGCTCGCGAGATCTTAAATAGTGTCTAAGGCTATCGCCCGTTTGCAGGGGGCTTACCCTTGACGCTATCGGCCGGCTGGCTCAGGCTCCCCGCCAGTTGCCCGGAGCAGGACGCCCATGCCGCATATTCTGATTGTCGAAGACGAAGCCGCCATCGCCGACACCCTGATCTTCGCCCTGCAGAGCGAAGGCTTCGGCACCACCTGGCTGAGCCTGGGTGAGCAGGCGCTGGCCGCTCAGCAGAATCAACCCGCCGACCTGCTGATTCTCGATGTCGGCCTGCCGGATATCAGCGGCTTCGAGGTCTGCAAGCGCCTGCGCCGCTTCTCCGAGGTGCCGGTGATCTTCCTTACCGCCCGCAGCGAGGAGATCGACCGGGTGGTAGGTCTGGAAATCGGCGCCGATGATTATGTGGTCAAGCCCTTTAGTCCGCGGGAGGTGGCCGCCCGGGTCAAGGCCATCCTCAAGCGTATGGCGCCCCGTGAGCCGGCCCCGGAAATTGCGCCGTCAGGCCCCTTCCGGGTGGATGGCGAGCGGGTGCAGATCCATTACCACGGCCAGCTCTTGAGCCTGACCCGACACGAGTTCCGTCTGCTGCAATTGCTGCTGGCTCAACCCGAGCGGGTGTTCTCCCGCGAACAGCTACTCGATGGCCTGGGTGTGGCGCCCGATGCCGGCTACGAGCGCAGTATCGACAGCCATATCAAAAGCCTGCGCGCCAAGCTGCGCCAGGTACAGGCCGCCGCCGAGCCGATCCAGACTCATCGTGGCCTGGGCTACAGCTACTCGCCGAGGCACGCCTGATGCCACTGGGCATACGCATCTTCCTGGTCTACTTCCTGTTCGTCGGCCTGGCCGGCTGGTTTGTCCTGAGCACGGTGATGGACGAGATCCGCCCTGGCGTGCGCCAGAGCACCGAGGAAACCTTGGTAGATACCGCCAACCTGCTGGCCGAGATTCTGCGCGACGAGGTCAAGGCGGGCAGTCTGAGTCAGAGCCGCCTGCCCGAGCTGCTTGCCGCCTACGGCCAGCGTCAGCCCCAGGCGCAGATCTGGGGGGTGGAGAAGACCCAGGTTAACCACCGCATCTATGTCACAGACGCCAAGGGCATCGTTTTGCTCGACTCCACGGGCGTGGCCGTGGGCCAGGACTATTCACGCTGGAACGATGTGCTGCGTACCTTGCGCGGTGAGTACGGCGCCCGCTCGACCAAGGAAGACCCGAACGATGCGGACTCTTCGGTGATGTATGTGGCCGCTCCGATCAAGGACGGCGAGCGGATTATCGGTGTGGTTTCGGTGGCCAAGCCCAACCGCACCCTGCAACCCTATATCGAGCGTTCGCAGACCCGCCTGGGCTGGCTCGGCGCCGGGTTGATCGGCCTCGGTCTGCTGATCGGCGCACTGCTGTCCTGGTGGCTGAGTGCCGCCCTGGGCAAGCTGACCCGCTACGCCCAGGCGGTCAGCGCCGGACAGCGTGCCGAGCTGCCCAGGGTGCGTGGCGGCGAGCTGGCGCAACTGGCCGACGCCATCGAGCACATGCGCACCGAGCTGGAAGGCAAGGCCTATGTCGAACGCTATGTGCACACCCTGACCCATGAGCTGAAAAGCCCCCTGGCGGCCATTCGTGGCGCCGCCGAACTGCTCGACGGCGAAATGCCGGCCGAGCAGCGTCAGCGTTTTGTGGCCAATATCCAGCAGGAAGGCGCACGCCTGCAGCAGCTGATCGAACGCCTGCTGCACCTGGCTCAGGTCGAGCAGCGCCAGGGCCTGGAAGAGCAGGTGAGGGTGCCGCTGCGGGCGCTTAGCGAAGAACTGCTGCAGGCGCAGATGGCGCGTATCGAAGCGGCCGGGCTGCAGCTCGACAACCAGATCGGTGCCGAACTGGCTGCGCGCGGCGAAGCCTTTCTGCTGCGCCAGGCCCTGGCCAACCTGCTGGATAACGCCTTGGATTTCACCCCGGCAGGCGGGCTGATCCGCTTCAGCGCCCAAGCCCGCGCCGGGCAGATTGAGTTGCGCCTGTTCAACCAGGCGGAGGCGATACCCGACTATGCCCTGGCGCGCCTGAGTGAGCGCTTCTATTCCCTGCCACGCCCCAACGGCGGGCGGAAAAGCACCGGGCTGGGGCTGAACTTTGTGCAGGAAGTGGCCGAACTGCATGGCGGCAGCCTACAGATCGACAATATCGAGGGTGGGGTCGAGGTGCTGCTGAAGTTGCCGGGCGCCTGAACGCAATAAGGCCGACCTAGCCGTAGCGCCGCGCGCCCTGGAGCAACCCCATCAGCGCATCCTGGCACTGGCGGCAATAGAAGCCGCGCTCGGTGCCGGACTTGGCATCGAGGTTCTCGCTGACTTCCACACAGGGCTCGAACTGCAGGCGCGCCACCAGGCTGGCGGTATCCAGCACCACATCGAAATACACCCACTCGCGGCAGTTCTGCGACCAGGGCGTGCCGCGGTAGGTTTCACGGACGCCGGCGGCAAGCAGTTCCTGTTCCAGGGGGCGGAGATGATGGCAAAGCATGCGCTGTCCTCCATGGTTACCACCAGCCGTTATCGCCCAGCACCCTCTTCTTGTAGTAGTCGATATTGGCGCGTACGGCGAACACGGCGCCCACGCCATAGCCCAGGGCGTTGGCAAGCTTCTCGTAGCCGAACTGGTCGAGCAGCAGACCCAGGCTGATTACCACCACGGCGCACAGCAGAAACAGCGCCAGGCCCTTTTTCCACATGCCCTTGCAGGCGTAGTAAATGGGGCCGAAGAGGAAGGCGAGGATATTGAAGCCGAAGGCGGCGCGGCGGTCGGCGGCGGGCAGTTCCTTGTAATGGGGCATCTTCGGGCCACCGGCGCGGGCGATGGCGCGAAAGCGCGCCTGCCACTTGGCCGAGACGGGCAGGCTGGCGATCAGCTGTTCCGGGCTGTCAGCTTCTATAACTGCAGCTTGGGGCGTGGCGTAGGGGTTGTCTGGGGTCATGGCCGGCATCCTTGTTGGCGGGAAAGCAGCCAAGGCTAGTCAGACCAGGGGCGGCTGTCCACGAACCCTGTGGCACTTTGCACAGAATCACCACGCATTCTCCATATTCCCTGCATAAAGCCACCACCCGGCAGGCCCAGACTCGGCTCACCTTAACTGCATCGGAGAATGCATCATGAACCGTACCCTGGGTTTCAAGCTGGGCGCCATTGCCTTGCTGATCCTGTTGCTGCTGATCCCCCTGGCGATGATCGAGGGGCTGGTCAATGAGCGGCAGTATCAGCGCGAGGCGGTGTTGCAGGACATCGCCCGCAGCTCCAGTTATCGCCAGCAGATCACCGGACCGATCCTGGTGTTGCCCTACACCCGCCACTGGCTGGAGTGGAAAACCCACGCCAAGACCGGCGAGCGTTATCAGGAGGAACGGCAGCGCCGCGGGCGCCTGTATTTTCTGCCGGAGACATTCGTGCTCAACGGCCAGGTGGATACCGAGCAGCGCGCCCGGGGCATCTACAAGGCGTTGTTGTATCGCAGCGATAATCAGATCAGTGGCAGCTTCAAACTGCCGGCGAACCTGGGCCTGGGGGCGAACCTGGGGCAGTACCGCTTCGACCGGCCTTTTCTGACCGTGGGGATCAGCGATATCCGCGGCATCAGCAGTGACCTCAAGTTGCAGTTCAATGGCGCCAGTCTGGGGTTTGCCCCGGGCAGCGGTGACGAGCGCTTCGGTACCGGGGTGCATGCCCTGCTGCCGGCCCTCGACAGCCGCGGCGAGCAGCCCCTGGCCTTTGCCTTCAACCTCAAGCTGCAGGGTACCGAACAGCTGGGGATCACCCCGGTGGGCCGCGACAGCCGGGTCGAGCTGAGTTCTGACTGGCCACACCCCAGCTTTGTCGGTGAATACCTGCCGGCCAGCCGCGAGGTCAGCGGCAGCGGCTTCAGCGCCCTGTGGCAGACCAGCTTCTTCGCCACCGATATGGAGCAGGTGCTGCAGGACTGCGTGACCCGCAATAACTGCAAGGGGCTGGGTGCCCGCCACTTTGGGGTGAGCTTTGTCGACCCGGTGGATCAGTACCTGAAGACCGAGCGCTCGATCAAATATGCGCTGCTGTTTATCGGCCTGACCTTCGCCCTGTTCTTCCTCTGCGAGGTGCTCGGCCGCCTGGCGGTGCACCCGGTGCAGTACGCCCTGGTGGGTATGTCGCTGGCGTTGTTCTACCTGCTCCTGCTGTCGCTCTCCGAGCACCTGGGCTTTGCCTTGGCCTACGGCCTTGCGGCGAGCGCCTGCGTGGTGCTGATCGGCATCTATGTCAGCCATGTGTTGCACAGCGCCCTGCGGGGCAGCGCCTTCGCCGGGTTGCTGGGGCTGCTCTATGCCCTGCTGTTCGGCCTGCTCGGCGCCGAGGATTACGCCCTGCTGCTGGGCTCGGTGCTGGTATTCGCGGTGCTGGCCGGCTTTATGCTCCTGACCCGCAAGCTGGACTGGTACAGCGTGGGCCGTAGCCTGGGGCGGGGGGATGCATCGAGCGATCAAACAGGGACGGGTGAACAGGTCTGAGGGCAGCGTGGGGCGGCCTGGTCGCCCCGCCAGGAGGCATAACCATGCGCTTTATTCTGCAATTTTCCGCCTGCTGCGCCCTGGGCCTGCTGGTAATCGTTCTGCTGCTGGTGGGCTTGATGTTTGTCGGGCAGTTCAGCCTGATCGAGGGCCTGATGCTCAGCGGCAAACCCCTGGCCAGGCTCAGCCTGGCGCTGCTGCCGGACAGTCTCTGGTACAGCCTGACCGGCCTGGTCGATGCGCCGCAGAACCCCATGGTGCAGTCCTTTCTCAACCTCTGTGCGGCCATGGGGCAGCTGGCTGTAGTGCTGGGGCTGGGTTTCTACCGTCTGTGGTATTGGTCATGAGCGGGCATATCGGCTTGCGTGAGGACGCGCGCCTGGGGCATCTGCTGGCGCGGCGCATCACGCGTCTGTTTGTCCAGGCCCGAGGTGACAGTGGCCCGGTTCGCGCGGCGCCAACCCGTCCATTGTCCTGGCGTTTGGCCGATCTGCCCGGCTCCGGGCTGGCGCGGTTGTTAGACGAAAGTGGGCCAGTGCCGCCAAAGTCTGTTCAATGATAAGGCCAAGTGCTTGTTAACTAAGCGAAAAATCCATCATCCGGAAAAGCCGTGAGCAGGCTAAGACCAAGGTCTAGCTGTGCGCTTGGCGCAACCTGCTGCTAGCTTGAAGCTGCATGAAAATAATAAATCCGGAGGGGTTATGACTTCTGAACAAGCAAATGCCACAGCGTATTGGAAAGCCAATGTGCGGCTCATCACCTGGAGCCTGATTGTCTGGGCGCTGGTTTCCTTTGGCTTCGCCATGATTCTGCGCCCCCTGGTCGCAGGCATCTCGGTTGGCGGCTCCGATCTCGGATTCTGGTTTGCCCAGCAGGGTTCCATCCTGGCCTTTATCGGGCTCATTTTTCACTACGCGTGGAGACTGAACCGACTCGATAAAGAATTTGGCGTCGAGGAGTAAAGGCCATGAGCCAATTCATGATCAACATGTTGTTCGTGGGCGCGTCTTTCGCGCTCTATATCGGTATCGCCATCTGGGCGCGTGCCGGCTCCACCAAAGAGTTCTACGTCGCCGGCGGCGGTGTCCATCCGGTCACCAATGGCATGGCCACGGCCGCTGACTGGATGTCGGCCGCTTCCTTTATCTCCATGGCCGGTCTGATCGCTGCCGGTGGTTATGCCAACTCCTCCTTCCTGATGGGCTGGACCGGTGGTTATGTGCTGCTGGCGATGCTGCTGGCGCCCTACCTGCGCAAATTCGGCAAGTTCACCGTGCCGGACTTTATCGGTGACCGCTTCTACAGCCGTGGTGCGCGTCTGACCGCTGTGATCTGCCTGGTGATCATCTCCGTCACCTACGTGATCGGCCAGATGGCCGGTGCCGGCGTGGCCTTCTCGCGCTTCCTCGAAGTCAGCAACTCCACCGGTATCTGGATCGCCGCGGCCGTGGTGTTCGCCTACGCCGTATTCGGTGGCATGAAGGGCATCACCTACACCCAGGTGGCGCAGTACGTGGTGCTGATCATCGCTTACACCATTCCGGCCATCTTTATCTCCCTGCAACTGACCGGTAACCCGATCCCGCCGCTGGGCCTGTTCGGTGACCATGTCGATTCCGGCCTGCCGCTGCTGCAGAAGCTTGATGAAGTGGTTCGCGACCTGGGCTTTGCCGCCTACACCGCCGACACCACCAACAAGCTGAACATGGTGCTGTTCACCCTGTCGCTGATGATCGGTACCGCCGGTCTGCCCCACGTGATCATCCGCTTCTTCACTGTGCCGAAAGTGGCGGATGCGCGCTGGTCCGCTGGCTGGACCCTGGTGTTTATCGCCATGCTCTACCTCACCGCGCCGGCTGTGGCGTCCATGGCACGTCTGAACCTGGCGACCACCATCTATCCGGAAGGCACCTCGGCACCGGCCCTGGCCTATGAAGAGCGTCCGGAGTGGGTCAAGACCTGGGAGCAGACCGGTCTGATCAAGTGGGAAGACAAGAATGCCGATGGCCGCATCCAGATGTACAACGATGCGACCCCAGCCTTCACCCCGACTGCCCAGGAACGTGGCTGGAACGGTAACGAGCTGACCGTGAACAACGACATCCTGGTACTGGCCAACCCGGAGATCGCCAACCTGCCTGGCTGGGTGATCGGTCTGATTGCCGCAGGTGCCATTGCCGCTGCGCTGTCCACGGCTGCGGGCTTGCTGCTGGCAATTTCCTCGGCCATCAGCCATGACCTGATCAAGACCCTGATCAATCCGAAGATCAGCGAGAAGAACGAGATGCGCGCCGCGCGGATCTCCATGGCCTGTGCGATCCTGCTGGCGACCTATCTGGGCCTGAATCCACCAGGGTTTGCCGCGCAGGTGGTGGCACTGGCCTTCGGTATCGCCGCCGCCACCCTGTTCCCGGTGCTGATGATGGGGATCTTCTCCAAGCGCATGAACGACAAGGGCGCGATCTGCGGCATGGTGGCCGGTCTGGTGGTGACGCTGCTGTATATCTTCACCTACCTGGGCTGGTTCTTCATTCCCGGAACCAACATGCTGCCCAATACCCCAGACCAGTGGTTTATGGGTATCTCCCCGGCCTCCTTCGGCTCCATCGGTGCCGTGATCAACTTCGCCGTGGCTTATGCCGTGTCGACGGTCACAGTCGCCCCGCCCAAGGAAATCCAGGACCTGGTGGAAAGCGTACGGACCCCCAAAGGTGCTGGTGCCGCGCTGAGTCACTAAGCATAATCCGGGCCTGACGGCCTAGGGTCTTAGCGACGGGCCTCCACTGGAGGCCCGTCTTTTTTCGGGAAAAAACCTATGTTGTGGACCTTGCTTGCCATTGTGGTGTCCGGCCTCGGCGCGGCCGGTATTGGCCTGCTGCTGCGCAAACTCACGGGTAACCGACTGCCGAAGTGGATCATTCCGGTGTTTGGTGGCCTGGGCATGCTCAGCTACCAGATCTATTACGAGTACTCCTGGTTCGATCATCAGATCTTGCGTCAGCCTCCGGAGTCGGCGCTGGTGGCCCGCGAAGCCGGCCAGGTGTTCTGGCGTCCCTGGAGCTATCACTGGCCGATGACCACCGCCTTTACCGTGCTCGACCGCAACAGCCTGCAGCGCCAGGACGCCGAGGGCGGCGCGATTGTGGCCTTCAACCTGTACCGCTTCGAGAAGCAGCATATCGATCACGTCAGCCATCAGCCACACCTGCTCAACTGCAGCACGGCCGAGTTGCTGCCGCTGGATGCGCAGAAGCAGCCGTTGCTGAAACAGTTGAAACGGATCGACCGGGAAGAGGTGTTGTATCGGGAGGCGTGTCAGTAGCGTCGCCATGGCGCTGTGCAGCTTATTGCGCAGCGATCTGTGGGTAAGTCTGTGGGTACTCTCCTGTATCGCCCGCCAGTCATTGGCCTGGCGTGGTTGCGCAGCTTCTTGCGCAGCGCTGTGCAACAAGCTGCGCAGCTTTGGGTGCGCTGGCGCACGATATGACTTTTTTGGGCTTTTGGTCACGACAAGTTATTGATAGTTAAGGATTTTATAAAGATGGCATGCTTATCGCTCCAGGCAGGGCTCCCGGATCACTGCAGATCCATGACCCAAGGCAAGGAGAGCACTCATGCCAACACCCGCGTACCTGTCCCTCGAAGGCACCAAGCAAGGTCTGATCACCGCTGGCACTTTCACCGAGGACTCGGTCGGCAATATTTTCCAGGAAGGTCATGAAGACCAGATTCTGGTCCAGGCATTCAACCATCAGGTCATCATCCCGCGTGACCCGCAGTCCGGTCAGCCGACTGGCCAGCGCGTGCATAAGCCGCTGATGATCACCAAAGTCTTCGACAAATCCTCGCCGCTGATCTTCAACTCCCTGACCTCCGGTGAGCGTCTGTCCAAGTGCCGTCTGGAGTGGTATCGCACTTCTTCCACCGGTACCCAGGAGCACTACTTCACCATCGAACTGGAAGACGCCGTGATCGTCGACGTGCAGTCGCGTATGCCGAACTGCCAGGACCCAGGCATGGCTCACTTCACCCACCTGGAAGACGTCTACTTCACCTACCGCAAAATCGTCTGGACCCACGAAGTCTCCGGCACTTCCGGCTCCGACGACTGGCGTACCCCGATCTCCGCCTAAGTATTGGTTGAGTTCGTTTAGCACCGCTTCGGCCAGGCATCGTCCTGGCCGAAGCGTTTCACTCTCGGCACCTGCGTGCACAACCCCCGTAGGGTGTGACATGGCGAAGCCTTGTCCACCGTGGCGCCTCAGGCGTCAGGCGATAAACGTCGAATACGTCCAGTTATCGAGCCGATGTGCTCGTAAAATGGCCGGCTTATTCATGGAACGATAACTCCCAGAGCCCCGGCTCATGGAACGGAGGAACAACGAATGTTCGCCCCCGCCAATCAGACCCATTTCAGCCTGAAGATCGAAGGCGTCGAGCACGATCTGCAGGTGCTCGAATTCCGTGGCCGCGAGGCGATCAGCCAGCCCTTCGAGTTCGAACTGGAGCTGGTCAGCGAACGTCCCGACCTGGATCTGCAAAGCCTGCTGCATCAGGCTGCCTTTCTGGCCCTCGATCAAACCGGCAACGGTATCCATGGGCAGATCTACCGCATGGCCGTGGGCGAATCCGGCAAACGCCTGACTCGCTATCACCTGAGCCTGCGCCCGCAACTGGCGTACCTGGCACACCGCAGCAACCAGCGCATTTTCCAGCATCTGACGGTGGCCCAGATCATCGGCCAAGTGCTCGAAGAACATGGCATTCAGGCGGACGCCTACCAATTCCAACTCGGCTCGCTCTACCCCGAGCGCGAGTACTGCGTGCAGTACGACGAAAGCGACCTGCACTTTATCCAGCGGCTGTGCGAGGAGGAGGGGATTCACTACCACTTCCAGCACAGCGAGCAGGGCCATGTACTGGTCTTCGGCGATGACCAGACGCCCTTTCCCAAACTGGCCCCCACCGCTTATCAGCAAGACAGCGGCCTGGTCGCCGACCAGCCGGTGGTCAAACGTTTCGGTGTGCGCGTGGAAACCCGCACCAGTCGGGTGACCCGCCGCGACTACGACTTTGAAAAGCCCAAGCTGCTGATGGAGGCCGCGGCCAAGAGTGAATGTGTCCCCGATCTTGAGGACTACGACTACCCCGGCCGCTTTGTTGAGCGTGAACGCGGCAAACACCTGAGCCAGCGCGCCCTGGAACGTCACCGCCACGACTTCGAACTGGCCCAGGGCGACAGCGATCAGCCCGGGCTGCGCAGCGGCCACTTCCTGCCCCTGAGCGACCACCCCCGCGCCAACTGGAACGACCTCTGGCTGCTCAGCGAAATTCACCACCAGGGCAAACAGCCGCAGGTGCTGGAGGAGTCGGTCACCGATTTTGGTAGCCAACGCGGAACGACCCCCTCGCCCCTCTGGGGAGAGGGCCGGGGAGAGGGGAAAGCAGACATCACCGATTTCCAGCAGGGCTACCGTAACCACTTTACCGCCACCCCCTGGACGGTGCCCTACCGTCCGCTGCTCAAGCACCCCAAACCGCGCATCCTCGGCAGCCAGAGCGCCGTGGTCACCGGCCCCGCCGGCGAAGAAATCCACTGCGACCAGTATGGCCGGGTCAAGGTGCAATTCTTCTGGGATCGTGAGGGCCAGGCCGATGACAAAACCAGCTGCTGGCTGCGCGTCAGTTCCAGCTGGGCCGGCGACCGCTACGGCGCCATCGCCATTCCGCGTATCGGCATGGAAGTGCTGGTCACCTTCCTTGAAGGCGACCCCGACCAGCCCCTGGTCACCGGCTGCCTGTACCACAAGGAACACGTCGTCCCCTACGACCTGCCAGCCAACAAGACCCGCAGCGTGTTCAAGACCCTGAGCAGCCCTGGCGGTGGCGGCTACAACGAAATCCGCATCGAAGACAAAAAGGGCGCCGAACAGATCTATATCCACGCCGAACGCGACTGGGATGAAAACATCGAGCACGACCAGAAAATCCGCGTCGGCCACGAGCGCCACGACACCGTCGAAGCCAACAGCTACAGCGAATTTCTGGCTGAAGAACACCGCACCACCCATCTGGACCGCAAGGTCGAGGTCAAGGCCAACGACCATTTGACCGTGGGCAACAACCAGCACATCAAGATCGGCACCGGCCAGTTCGTCAACGCCGGCAACGAGATCCACCTCTCCAGCGGCCAGAAAGTCGTGCTTGAAGCCGGCAGCGAACTGACCTTCAAAGCCGCCGGTAGTTTTATCAAGCTGGATGCCGGCGGCATCACCCTGGTTGGCCCGATTATCAAATTCAACTCCGGCGGCGCGCCGGGCAGTGGCTCGGGGGCGGCGCCGATTTTGCCGGGGGTTGCTAAACCGGCGGATGCGGATAAGGCGGGGGACTTGTTGGAACGGGCCCAGGCCGGGTTGAGGCTGGCACCGCCCCAAGGCATATGCCTCGACTGTTTGCGCAAAGCCATGCGTGAAGGTAATGCGACCCTAGCAGGAGCTGCCGTATGACTGAGCAAGATGTGGCGCGCAATGATTGGGAGGCCGCGCTGGCGGCCGAGCAGACATTGGTAATGGTGGTAGAGCTTGGGCTACTTTCTGATGAATCTCGCCTTCGCCTTTTCACCGAGCATACAGTCTGGCCACTGCTACTCCAACCGGGCGTGACCCATCTAGGCAATGAAGGCCCGGCCCTAATCGAACTGAACGGCCAGCCTTACGCCAACTATATACAGCTTCACGAACAGCTCACACGGAGCGCGCGGCATGGTTGGTTAAGCAGCCGGTTGGACATAATCGAACTGCAAAAACACCTGGGCGATGCCCTTGCCTGTCGCAACATTGATGGCGAAACACTGTTGATCCGCAGTTATGCCCACAATGTATTACCCATCCTGCATGCGCGGCACGAACAACCCTGGCACACGTGGTTGTTCGGCCCCATCGTCCAGTGGTGGTTACCGACCTCACAGGGCTGGCAGCCTTTGCAAGGCTTGGCACAAAGCGAGGTGCCGCCCTATCACCCCATTGAGCTCGACCAACCGCTTGTGGATGCGCTGGGTATTGATCCTCACGCGCAGGCATTGGTCACTGAACTGCAGGCCAATGCCCCCGAAATTTTCGTCAGCGAATGCCATGGTGAGCGGCTGAACCAGGCTGGCCAGGCTTTGTCACAGGCGCGGGAGGCCGGCCTGACGCGCCAGTCTGATCAATATTTTTATGCTCTCTATAGCCTGCTGGGCGGCAAACCCATCAACCAGAACCCGAACTGGCCGGAGATACTGCAGCGCGTAGAACAAGGCGGCCAGCCACTGGCTCAGATCCAAGTGGAACTGGACGAGGACAGCCAAGGGTGAATTGGCAAAAGATCATGCAGCGCAGGGGCATGCTGAGCACAGCATCAGTAGCCCTGCTGGCCCTCGCCTATATGGCCTGGGCCTACACCCGGATGCCGGGCGCCATGCTCTATGTGCATAACCATACGGATCGGCCCATCTTCAGCTACGCCGTCAACGAAGCCTGGGGCGGCAATGCGTCCGTCTATGGCGGGGGTGGCGCTAGTTGTTGCTCGCGCATTGAGGGCGATGTGCTGACGGTAGAGTGGATCAAGGGCCGTACCGGCGAACAAGTCCGCCAAGGCGTGCAGAAAGAGACCGTAACGCTGGAAGTTCCCAATCCCTCGCGTACTCGCCAGGACAAGTACCTGCACGTGCACTTCTTCCCAGGTGACCAAGTGCGGTTGTTTTGGAGTTCCACCCTAGGCAGTCCTTACAAAGGGCTCAAGGAAGCACCGGATCAAGAGGTTCAACAGTGAATCCCGTCAACGTATTACTTAAACGCTGGAAATCGCTACCTGCGGTCGTTAAATCTTTGCTGAGCCTGGCGCTTTTTGGGCTGTTGGTAATTGGCTACGTGGCCTGGGCCTACACCCAAATGCCCGGTGCCATTCTCTATGTGCATAACCATACGGATCGGCCCATTTTCAGTTATGCCGTCAACGAAGCCTGGGGCGGCAATGCGTCCGCCTATGGCGGGGGGGGCGCTAGTTGTTGCTCGCGCATTGAGGGCGATGTGCTGACGGTAGAGTGGATCAAGGGCCGTACCGGCGAACAAGTCCGCCAAGGCGTGCAGAAAGAGACCGTAACGCTGGAAGTTCCCAATCCCTCGCGTACTCGCCAGGACAAGTACCTGCACGTGCACTTCTTCCCAGGCGACCAGGTTCGCCTGTTTTGGAGCTCCAATTTGGATAGCCCCTTCGAAGACCTCACGGAAGTCCCGGATCAAGAGGTTCAACAGTGAAGCACGTCAACGTATTACTTAAACGCTGGAAATCGCTACCCGCGCTCGCTAAATCCCTGTTTAGCCTGGCCCTTTTTGGGGGGGTAGTACTTGGCTATGTGGCCTGGGCGTATACCCGAATGCCGGGGGCCATGCTCTATGTGCACAACCATACTGATCGCCCCATATCCGGGTATGCCGTCAACGAGGCCTGGGGTGGAAATGCTTTCGCTTATGGCGGCGGAAAGGTTACTTGCTGCTCGCGCATTGAGGGCGATGTGCTGACGGTGGAGTGGATTAAGGGACGTACCGGAGAACAAGTCCGCCAAGGCGTGCAGAAAGAGACCGTGACGTTGGAGGTGCCCAATCCACCACGCACCCGACAAGACAAATACCTGCATGTGCACTTCTTTCCAGGCGATCAGGTTCGCTTGTTTTGGAGCCCAAATATGGACAGCCGTTATGAAAATCTCAAGGAAACGCCTGATGGCAAGGAGCAAACGCCATGAGTACTCGCATCACCGAGCAGGCAGCAGGAATGGCCGCTCGCTGTAGGCCATCTTTAGCCAGCCCGCATATCACTCACTGCGCTCGCACCTTGAAAGTCGGTTTCTTTTTCGATGGTTTTGGTCGTCATCGTATTAAGGACATGCAAACAGGCAGGGTCAGTAATATCGGCAAACTCTTTCTCGTTCATCCTGACGATCAGGCAGACGAGCCCCTGTTTAGCTATAGAGCTTTTTATGCTTCCGGGTTGGGCGAAGACTTTTCTGCCGATCTGAATGTTACCGCCAACAGTGCCGTGACCAGCTTTGGCAATACGGCCAGCGAGGTACCCGCCGATGCGGCCAAGGATCAAGCCATAGAGTCGGCCAAGGATGTGCTCGACCCTAGGCGTAACTGGTGGGAGCGCATCAGCCGTAACCTTAAAGAGCTGTTGCACAAGCCGCTCAACCTAATGGGCCTGCTCAAAGGTGCCGTTATCGACGCCACCCTCGAAGTCTTGGCCCCGGTACGCGATAGCCGCTTTGCTGCCGAGTTGTTAAAAACCGGCGGTGATACCCGAATTCAGGGAGCAATTGATTTCCTCAACGAGGTAATCCGCAAGGTTGAATCTCAACACGACCAGCCCCCGCTCAAACATATCGAGTTGACCGTGTACGGCTATGACTACGGGGCCACCCTGGCCCGGGCCTTTCTGCACGAGCTGCTCAGTCGCGAGCCGCAGCCCTCAGGTGACACCTATAGCTATCAGGGCATAAAGCTGACCATTCTGTTTGCCGGCCTGTTCGATGGTGTTGACCGTAGCCATGTCGATTTCCCCTATTTGCCGCTACCACTGCGCACCGTGCTGGACGATGGCGGCCCGCTACCTGACCGGGTAAAACAGGCGCTGCATCTAGTGGCCGCCCATGAGCGGCGCTTCTATCGTCGCGCGCGTTTGCTTGGTAGTGGCAAAGCAAATTGGCGAGAAAAATGGGTGCCTGGTGTTAGTGAGGATGTCGGCGGCAGCCTGCTGCCAGGCGAGCAGAAGCCCAGCGCCGAGCTAGCCTTGGTGAGTTTGCATGAGATGTATAACGCCGCCCGCCGCGCAGGTGCGCCGTTCCCAGAGCTGGATCAGCTGTACGAGCAAGACGCAGACACGGCCGAGCTATTCGTCTTCAACGACCACTTCAATAACGTCAGCGCCAAAGGGCTTAGCCGCCACTATGAGCGCGAAGCGCAAGCCAGCCTGGCGGAAGTCAGGGCGTTTAAACCTGCTTTTTCCAGTGCTCCCATGCGTCGCGAGCAGCAACTGTTCGCCGCCCATATGCGCGTGTATATCCGCTGGCTGGCCGCGCTCTGGAAGCCCTACCAGGCGCGCTTGCAGCAGCTCAACGAAGAGGAAGACCAACTGCGCGCCGGCGCACTGGGCAGCATGACCGGCATGCTGGGTATCTCGCGAGAAAGTGCGGTGCAGCGCCAGGCGCGTGAACAAGGCCTGCAGGCCATCAGCCAGGAAAGGGCGCAGCTTCGCGCCAACCTGGGCTGGCTGGAGGCAGTTAACGAAGAAGCTACAGACATGCTCGCCGCACTGAATAACCCTGTTCGAGGTTGGCGCGCTGCCGGAACGCGAGAGCAGGCAGATTTATGGGTGGTATTGCTCTCAGCATGGTTTGACGAGCCATCAAGAGCCATCAGCGAGCCCATACACCGATTATTTGGTCACTTCGTCCACGACCGCCTCGCATCAAGTGTGGCTCAGCGCTCAGTTAAGCAGCTGAGTGGGCAAGAGTTCTTCGATATTCGAGGGTTTGATTTGCCCAGTTAGGCATGCCCCTACATAAATATTTCCCACTTGCTGGTATTTCCCGGTCTGGCGCGGCTATCTCCAGACTTTATTTTTGCAAGCATACTCTGGTTCGCGGGAATTTATCTGGTACTGGTTTTGTAGAGGGTTACCTTCTCTCCTTGAGTATACTTTGGAGCGTGGGTGGGGATGTTGTATGGATTCGTATTCACCCCGGAAGACGGCTTAAATTTTTGTAAGTGTAAATGTAAGGACGCCATATGAATGCTTTAGAAACAAAAATAGACTTTATTTTTTGCGCCAGTGTAATGGTTTTAGGAGGGCTTGCAGGAGTTGGTTATGCTCTTTATTTGGCTTTGCGTGAATTTCAATGGGGTGATGATGCCGGTTGGGGGTATGTTGTTATGGCAATTGGCGCAGGCATAATCGCGGCCAAGGGGATCCATAACGCTTTTCAGTATAAGTCCATTAATAAAATATAATTTAAGTCTATTTTACCTCAAGACTCGCCTATACCTAGGTGTCGGCCTTGAACTGGCGCTCTGCCGGCAGCCCATAATTAACCAGCGTTACTGGCGTTTTAATGACACTACATGTCTATAGATAAAATTTTATCTCTGTTAGGCGAAAAGCTGGGCCGAGAGTGCCCTAGCATCACTTTAAGGGCGCATATTTCTACAGGGCTACCCCCTGTACAGCCCGGTGAGGTTGATGAGCATACTGAACAATACTTGACGCTTAAGAGTGGGGATGAATTTTCCAAGGGACTTCCTACCGGATTTTGCGGTGGTGTTCTAGGGGTGGCTTCGCTAATAGTCTCAATGGCTCAATTGCTCAATGGCAATGTAGAAGAGTTTTCTAGCATGCTACTGCTAGCCTCGGTTTTTTTTGTTATTCCATTTGTTTGGGAGGTTCTAAGTCCCTTGCCCCTTCCGATCATGTTCAATAGACGTACACGTGAGGTTTATTTCGATCATAAGGGTGAGCTCTATCACACCCCTTGGAACGGCATAGCGGCGGTGGCTTATGAATATCAGATGGTGCATCAGAATACCGGCTCAATGAGTCAGGCTCCGCTGGAGGTGCTGGTACATCGCTATGGTAAGCCTGAACAGCAGTTATTGATTAATTTGGGTGTACCGGTCGGAAAAAGTATCGAGTTGCAGAGGCAGTTTTGGGAGTATTTGCGCTGCTATATGGAAAATGGACCTTGGTTTGATGCGGAGGGAAAAAGGACTGAGGATAATGCTTTTATTCGGGAGCAGCTTTCTTATGGGTGGAATAGAAAGCGTGATGCCATCAAGTTGACTTGGAAGCGTCGGCAGCATATGGAGTGGCCGAGTCTAGTGTTCATGTTGGCATATGAGCTGCTGATGTATCCCGCTTATGTGTTATGGGACTTTACTTTGGCGATGGCCAAGCGCCGTACTCGCAGTCAATGGCCAGATATCGTCCGTGAGCGCCTTAAGAGTGATGGGCCTACAACTCGACTGATAGATTTGGAACAGGCGTCAGCTGCTATTTCTCAAACTGCAACTTAACTCCTCAAGGAAGAAACATGTCACAAGCTATCTGGAATGCACCTGCCCATCTCAAGATCACAGCCCTGTTCTGGCCAAGTCTGGCGCTCAATGGGTTGTTGATTATCGCCGTGGTGAACTACTGGTTGGATTGGTCTTGGCCGCTCTACCTTGGGCTTTTTTGCAGCGCGGTATTGTTCACTATCAGCGCCGTCAGTGAGCGCGGCCGGCAGGTCAGCGTCTCGGCTGTGGGTAATGATTTGGTGTTTCGCAATGATGCAAAGAACTACCAGGTCACGATCCCTAGGCGGGATATTGAGGCGATCCGGTTACGCCGTTATCCGTTGTTCAAAGCACTGATCATCGACATCAAGGGTAATCAGCGTCTCACATTGAATAATGCGTTTGTTCCTGCGGACTTTCCTGTTTAGGAAATCAAGCTGCCAAGGTTGGCTGTCACTCTGGGCTGAGCCAATTTCAGCGACCACCGCCAGCCCAGCAGTGCAGCAGTTACCTATCCAGCCCCTGGCCTAGCGCCTGTTCCCCGACGCCCTGGAACTGTTCTACGAGGTGCCCCAAAGCATGCCACGTCGTGCACCCTATCAATGGCAGACGTACGCTCTCGCAGTGCGCGCGCAGGTGATTTTGCAGGGGGAGGGGCGTGATTGGATCTTCCCCGCACCTGCTCCGGCCGATGTGCTGAGCTACAACCCAACAAACCATGGGGAGCCGGATTTTGCCAAAACCAAGCAGCCCTTCTGGGCCAACGAACAGACCCATTCGGACAGCCAGCCGTAAGGATGCGCTATGACTGCCCACTACAGCCCCAGCGCCTACCAGCCGGCGCGCATTCCCGATCAGCCGGCAGCGGTCAAGCGCAGTTGGTTGTTCCGTTTTGGCAGCTCGCGCCTGCCGTGGGGCCATACAGAGGACATCGTGCCGCACAGCATGCTGAGCGGCACGACCCCCGGCTATCTGCGAGAAATCCAACGTCGTGAGTTCGCTCTACCCCGAGCGCGAGTACTGCGTGCATTACGACGAAAGCGACCTGCACTTTATCCAGCGGCTGTGGCGCGGCCAGTACCGCGAAGAACGCCATACCATGCGCCTTGCGCCCGATAAGCCAGGCGGGTATCCCGCCAGCCAGGCAACTATTCAAGGTCAGGCCGCAGCCAGGCTGCAGATCGACCCTTTGCTATTACTGGGTGCCCAAGATGCCGCAAACCGCTGACACCCAAACCACTACCCCACAGGGCCTGGATAAACCACGCAAGGCAGGGGATAGCCAGGGCTTTCCAGGTGGGCGGGTTAGCTACCTGGCGCCACTGCCACTGCCAACGGGTGAGCCGCCCCATGACTATGCCCACGCCATTGGCGAGGTGAATGACACCTACCTGAGCTTTGGTACTGGCTTGCCACCTGTATTTGGTTGGCAACTAAGGCTAGGCGGCCCATTTTCCGTCGGCATCATCATGCCAGGCATCCTATTTCCTCTCCTGATTGCCCTTCTGATCCCATTGATCGGTGGAACGCTTCTCGACACATGGCAAATGACTGTCGGGATGTTCGAGGAGGGGCTAAAAATAGGTTCAATGGGCGCACTAGCAATGTTAGTCCTAGCCCTAGCCACCTGGTGGCACAATCATATTCAACACAAAACCGTTATCGCCACGCGCTTCAACCGCCAACGCCGTGAAGTTTGCTTTGTACCCGAGGGTCATACCGAGCCCATCTTCGTACCCTGGGAACAGGTATCTGCTTGGGTAATCGAGGCGCGTGGGGTTACCCAATACGGTGTTCAAAGCCAGTTCGCCATGGGCGTGGGGTTTCACCATACGCCAAGCGGCCAGGATTACACACTGGAGTTCGCCACTGGCGGCCTGGGCATGGCCATTGGCAACTGGGAAGCCATTCGCGCCTATATGGATCACGAGATTCATAGCCTCAAGGACATTCAGGATACCTTCGACTTGCAAGGCCCGGACGACCCACCCCATGAGGGCCTGCACACCTTCTACAGCGCCAGAGAGCGCATGCGCCGTCGCTACCGCGAAGGCGAGGTCGGCAAGTGGTATGTGCTTGGTTGGTATCTCTATCACCTATGCACCTTGTGGACTCTACCTTTCCACCTCACCGAGTGGGACATAGGCCGGGTCAAGCGAATGCACCAACGTAATGTTCCCGAAGCCATGCGCGCTTGGTCAGAGCCTCTGCCCCCCGAACAATGGGCCAAGCCCAGTGACGAACTGCTCAGGCAACGCGAACTGCTGGCAAACCTGCGCCAACGTCATCCCCAAAGCTCGATATTCCATTTGATGGCAGAGGTGGTGCGTAGGGCTTCAAGCGACAGGAAGCAGGCCGGTGCCGTAAGCCGCTAATCTCAGCCCTCCATCTCTCCCGGCCTGGGTAAACCACACAAGGCCGGGGATAGTCAGGGCTCTGCAGGCGGGTGGGTAAGCTATCTGGCACCACTGCCAAGCCCTACAGGTCAGGCTGCAAATGACTTGATGAATATCATCTGGCTTAGAGAGCAGATGCTGTTGGATAGCGCTAGCTTTCCAAGGCTCAGGGTGGATGTGAATCGCCGTAGTGGGGCAGCTCAACCATCAACTTTCGCCCCGAAGTGTAACGCTTTTGGCTAGTTGCTTTGACCCATACTGCGCCGCATTAACAAAAACGAATAACTGCATCTGCGAAGAAGCTTTAAAGGTGAAACCGGCGTCCTGATGCTCATTCCTCCGCAGTTACCGATATAGACCCAGATCAATGCGCCCGCCCGGGCGCGTCTTTAGAATCGCGACCCCCTTGGATTGCCGAGCTCGCGGTTTATGGCCATTTCCCCTCGTTACCCCGAATTGCTGTCGCCTGCAGGCACCCTGAAGAATATGCGCTACGCCTTCGCCTACGGTGCCGATGCGGTGTATGCCGGGCAGCCGCGTTACAGCCTGCGGGTGCGCAACAACGAGTTCGACCACGCCAACCTGGCCCTGGGTATTGCCGAGGCCCATGCCCAAGGCAAGCAGTTCTATGTGGTGGTCAATATCGCGCCGCATAACGCCAAGTTAAAGACCTTCTTGAAGGATCTCGAGCCGGTGATTGCGATGGGACCGGATGCGCTGATCATGTCCGACCCCGGCTTGATCATGCTGGTGCGCGAGCACTTCCCGCAGATGCCTATCCATCTGTCGGTGCAGGCCAATGCGGTGAACTGGGCCAGCGTGCAGTTCTGGCAGCAGCAGGGCCTGTCCCGGGTGATCCTGTCGCGCGAATTATCGCTGGAAGAGATCGAGGAGATTCGCCAGCAAGTGCCGGGCATGGAGCTGGAGGTGTTCGTGCATGGCGCGCTGTGCATGGCCTATTCCGGGCGCTGCCTGCTGTCGGGCTATATCAACAAGCGCGACCCCAATCAGGGCACCTGCACCAATGCCTGCCGCTGGGAATACAAGGCCGAGCCGGCCGCCGAGAACGAGCTGGGCGATATCGTGCGCATGGTCGAACCGACCCTGGGTGTAGGTGCGCCCACCGATCAGGTGTTTCTGCTGGAAGACAGCACCCGTCCCGGCGAGCAGATGGCCGCCTATGAGGATGAGCACGGCACCTACATCATGAACTCCAAGGACCTGCGCGCGGTGCAGCATGTCGAGCGTCTGGTGCGCATGGGTGTGCATTCGCTGAAGATCGAGGGGCGCACCAAGAGTCACTTCTATGTGGCGCGCACCGCCCAGGTCTATCGCCGCGCCATCGATGACGCCCTGGCCGGCAAGCCCTTCGACCGCAGCCTGCTGGCGGGGCTGGAGTCCCTGGCCCATCGCGGTTACACCGAGGGCTTTCTGCGCCGCCATGTGCATGACGAATACCAGAACTACGAGCGCGGCAGCTCGGTCTCGGAACAGCAGCAGTTTGTCGGTGAGCTGACCGGCGAGCGCCGTGGCGAGCTGGCCGAGGTGCGGGTCAAGAACCGCTTTGCCCTGGGTGATGGCCTGGAGCTGATGACGCCCCAGGGCAATCTGCGCTTTAGCCTGGAGCAGCTGGAAAACCGCCAGGGCCAGGCCGTGTCGGTCGCCCCGGGCGATGGTCATGTGCTGTACCTGCCGTTGCCGGCCGAGGTGCAGCTGGACCACGGCCTGTTGATGCGCGATTTGTAGGGCTGCTGGCGGCAAGCAGAACTAATGATGCTGCGTAGGGTGGATGACGCTCTTTTCATCCACCGCAGGGCTGCGTCGCAATCCTGGTGGATGGGTAAAGCGTCATCCACCCTACGAGGTGGTGGCTGAGGAACTACATCGAATAGGCGCGCTGGCGGCGGCGGCTGTTGAGGGCCTGGAGCAGGGCCGGGAGGCTGTCCAGCTGCTGCTGGCGGGCCTTGCTCAGCAGGATCAGGGCCAGTTCGGCGGTGGCCAGGGCATCGGCGCTGGCGTGGTGGCGTTCCTGCACCTGCAGGCCGAAATGCGCGGTCCAGTCATCCAGGCCGGCGAGGCCCGGTTTGGCCTGGGGGCAGATCAGGGGGGCGATCTCGGCCACATCGAGGAAGGCATGACGCAGGCGGTAGCCCAGGCTCTGCTTGAGGGCGCGGGCCAGCATGCGCTGGTCGAACTCGGCGTGGAAGGCCAGCAAAGGGCTGTCGCCCACGAACTCCATAAAGTCCAGCAGGGCTTCGGCCGGTTCCACGCCGTTGGCGATCTGGCTGGGGGCGATGCCGTGGATCAGGGTGCTGGCGCTGGCCTGGTGACCGTCGCGCTGCAGGGTGCATTCGAACTGCTGACTCAGATCGATGGCGCCATTGTCGATTACCACCGCGCCAATCGACAGCACCTGATCGCGGCGCATGTTCAGCCCGCTGGTTTCCAGATCCAGCACCACGAAGCGCTGCTGGCGCAGGCTGCGTTCATCCAGTTCGGCCGGCTCGCGCAGCGCACGCAGGCGTTCCAGCTGATTGTGGGTCAGGGCCGGGCCACGGCCACTGAACCAGGTGAACTTGCTCATAGCTGATACCTCACGGCCAGGCTGCTCTGCAGCCGCTGCGCCTGGCGGAAGGACTCGCGCAGGATGCGCTGGTCCAGGTGGTTGAGGTGGTCGGGGTCGACCCGATTGGAGTAGGGCAGGCCATCACGGGCCTGCAGCTGGTGCTGCTGCAGACGGGCCTGCTGAATGTAGTGGTAGGCCTCTTCGTAGGCGGCGCCGTCCAGGGGCTCGATCACCCCCAGCTGACTCAGGGCGTGCAGGCGTTCCTGGGTGTTGCAGGCTGTCACGCCGTGGGCCAGGGCCAGCAGGCGCGCACCGTCGACGAAGGGCGTCAGGCCCTGCACCTTGAGGTCCAGGGTGTGTTTCTCGGCGCCCTTGCGGGCCACCACGAAGTCGCGGAACAGGCCCAGGGGCGGGCGCTGGAGCAGGGCGTTTTCGGCCAGCATACGCTGGAACAGGATATTGCCGGCCACGTCGCTGAGCAGCGCCTGGCGCAGCTGCTCGCAACCCTGGGGGTCGCCCCAGACCGCGCGCAGGTCGAAGTAGATGCAGGAGCTGAGCAGGTTTTCCGGGGTGGCGGCATGGATAAACTGGTTGAAGCGCTTGGCCCATTCCAGGCGCGACAGACACAGCTCGGGATTGCCGGCCATGATATTGCCCTTGCACAGGGTAAAGCCGCACTGCGCCAGGCGCTGGTTGATCTCCACGGCCAGGGGCAGCAGGCGCGCGCGAATGGCTGCGGCCTCGGCGGCGTCCTGGGCCTCGAACAGAATGCCGTTGTCCTGATCGGTGTGCAGGGTCTGCTCGCTGCGCCCTTCGCTGCCGAACACCAGCCAGGTAAAGGGGATGCCCGGGTCGCCCATGTCCTCCAGGGTCAGCTCGATCACCCGGCACACGGTGTGGTCGTTGAGCAGGGTGATCAGCTGGGTGATCTGGGTCGAGCTGGCGCCGTGGGCCAGCATGCTGTCGACCAGCTGGCGTACCTCGCTGCGCAGCGCGGCCAGGGTCTCGACCCGGCCGGCGTGGCGAATGGTGCGGGCCAGGTGGACCAGGTCGACACGCTGCAGGCTGAACAGGTCGCGCTCGGAAATCACCCCGCACAGCTGATCGTTTTCCACCAGGCAGACGTGGGCGATATGCCGCTCGGTCATGGCCATGGCCGCATCGAAGGCGCTGGCATCCGGCGGCAGATGGAAGGGCTGCGGGGTCATCAGCTGGTTGATCGGCTGGCTGAGGTCGACGCCATCGGCCACCACCCGGCGCAGGTCGCGCAGGGTAAAGATGCCCAGGGGTTTGTTGGCCGGATCGACCACCACGATGCTGCCCACCTGCTGTTCGTGCATCAGGCGTACGGCCTCGCGCAGCGGCATTTCCGGTGAGCAGCCGATGGGCTGACGCATGGCCAGCTGACCCAGGCGGGTGTCCAGGGAGTACTGGGCGCCCAGGGTTTCCACCGCGCGCATCTGCACCTGCTGGTTGACCTGATCGAGCAGGCTGCTAACCCCACGCAAAGCAAAGTCGCGCAGCGGGTTGGACAGGGCGAACAGCTTGACGAAGGCAGCCTTGGCCAGCAGCAGGCAGAAGGTGTCCTCGGCGGCCAGGTGGGCGGTACGGGTGGCGCGCTCGCCGATCAGCGCGGCCAGGGGGAAGCATTCACCGGTGGCGATCTCGAAGGTGGTCTCGGTGCCGCGTTTGGCCGTGTGCGGGCGCTCGCCGTGCACCCGGCCCTGCTTGACGATATAGAAGTGCTCCACCACGCCATCGCTAGGCTGGATGATGGTTTCGCCCTCGCCGTAGAAGCGCAGCTGGCAGTTCTCCACCAGATAGGCCAGGTGCGCGGTGTCCATCTGGTTGAATGGCGGGAATTTCTGCAGGAACGCCATGGTGCCGTGGATGTTCTGCAACACCGCGGTCTTGCCGGCTTGGGCGATGGCGTCGGCTGAGCTCATGGGCGGCCTCGGGAGTAAGGGGTATGAGGATCTTCGCGCCGCACAGTCAAGCCGGCCATTGGACATAAGTCTAGCTCCGCTCTGCGGCGCCCGGAGCGATGCGGGTCCGGCACGGGGGCAGCCCTCTGCTACAGTGGAAGTCACGGAGTGGGGGAGTGGTGCATGCGTTTTCTGATTGGCCTGGCCTTGTATTGCAGTGCTGTGGCGCTGGCTGTGGAGCCCATGGAAGCGGCCCTTTCCGAGTTGCAGCCGAGCACCCTCAGTCGGGCCGAGCAGCAGGCCGAACTGCAGTGGTTTATCGAGGCGGCCAAGCCTCTGCGCGGCACCCAGGTGCGGGTGATCGCCGAGCATATTCCCACCCACTGGTACGAGGCCAATGTGCTGGCACCGCTGTTCAGCCAGCTGACCGGCATCCGCGTGATTCACGAGATCAGCGGCGAGGACGATGTGGTCAACAAGCTGCGCACCCAGCAGCAGACCGGGCTGCCGCTGTATGACGCCTATATCAGCGACAGCGATCTGCTCGGCCAGCACTTTCGCGACGATCAGGTGCTGATACTGTCCGACTTTATCGATGGGGAGGGCGCCGCGGTGACCCTGCCGAGCCTGGATCTGGCCGACTTTATCGGGTTGCCCT
Organism: Pseudomonas xionganensis; assembly: GCF_009763245.1. GTDB lineage: Bacteria > Pseudomonadota > Gammaproteobacteria > Pseudomonadales > Pseudomonadaceae > Aquipseudomonas > Aquipseudomonas xionganensis. The sequence goes on from NZ_WKJZ01000001.1 coordinate 764,141, forward strand.
TTGTCACCGCCCCGGACGGCGAGCTGTACCAGTTGCCGGATCAGCAGTTCGCCAACCTCTACTGGTATCGCCAGGACTGGTTCGAACGCCCGGAATTGCGCCAGGCCTTCCGCCAGCGTTATGGCTATGAGCTGGATGTGCCGCAGAACTGGTCGGCTTATGAGGATATCGCGGCTTTCTTCAGCGAGCAGGTCAAGGAAATAGACGGGCAGCGGGTCTATGGCCATATGGACTATGGTGGCTTCGATCCTTCCCTGGGCTGGCGCCTGTCCGATGCCTGGCTGGGCATGGCCGGAGTCGCCGATCTGGGTCTGCCCAATGGCCTGCCGGTGGATGACTGGGGCATTCGCGTCGAAGCCTGCCAGCCGGCCGGTGCCAGCATGGCCCGTGGCGGCGCCCTGGACAGCCCGGCGGCGGTCTATGCCCTGCAGCGCTATATCGACTGGCTCAAGCGTTATGCGCCGCCCGAGGCGCAGCAGATGAGTTTCAACCAGGCTGGCAATGTCGCGGCGCAAGGCCATATCGCCCAGCAGATATTCTGGTACACCGCCTTTACCGCCGACTACACCCAGCCAGGCAGCGCCGTGGTGGACGAGCAGGGCCTGCCCAGGTGGCGGGTGGCGCCTTCGCCGCGCGGCGCCTATTGGCGCGAGGGGATGAAATCCGGTTATCAGGATGTGGGCGCCTGGACGCTGCTCAAATCCACCCCGCTCAAGCAACAGCAGGCCGCCTGGCTATATGCCCAGTTCGTCACCGCCAAAAGCGTATCGCTGCGCAAGACCCTGGTGGGGCTGACGCCAATCCGCCGTTCCGACCTGGACTCCGCGCCCATGCTGGCGGCAGCGCCCAAGCTGGGCGGCCTGGTGGAGTTCTACCGCAGCCCGGCGGCGCGGCGCTGGACGCCGACCGGGGCCAATGTGCCGGACTACAGCGGCATGGCCAATCTCTGGTGGCGCCAGTTGCACCCGGCGGTCAGCGGTGAGCTGAGTGCGACTCAGGCCCTACAGAACCTGGCTCGCGCCTTCGACCGATACTTGCTGGCGGCCGGTCAGCGTCAGCGGCATGCCTGCGCCCCCAGGCTCAATCCCGAGCAGGGCGCGCTGTTCTGGTTGCAGCAACCCGGTGCGCCCTGGCCAGCCCTGGGGAACGAACGCCCGGCGGGGCAGACGCTGCCCTACACGGAGGCGCTGCATGCCTGGGATTAAGTCGTTGTTCGGCCTCGTTCTGCTGCTGTGCGGCCTGCCGTTGCAGGCCGAGGTGCGGCTGTATGCCTGGGAGCGACCGCCGCGGGTGCAGCTGAGTGAAAGCGGTGAGGCGAGGGGCCTGGTGCCCGAGCTGGTGGCGGAGCTGTTTCGTCGCGCGGGTGCGTCCTATCAACTGAGTTTCTTGCCACTGCAACGGGCCATGCGCCAGGTGCAGCGGGAGCCGGGCAGTTGTGTGCTGCTGGTGGAGCGGCGTCAGGAGCGCGACCCTTACTACAGCTGGATCGGCCCCTTGCTGATCTCCCGTCTGGGCCTCTATGCCCGCGCCGGCGATGACCTGCAGCTGGCCAGTCTGGAGCAGGCCCGCGGCTTGAGTATTCTCAGTCATCAGGGTTCCGGTGCCGGCGAATACCTCAGCAGTGTCGGCTTGCAGGTGATCAACTCGAACAAGGAAGCTCTCAACCTGAGCATGCTGCAGCGTGGTCGGGCACGTCTGTGGGCCACCAGTGCCACGGTGGTCAGCAGTTTTAATGGCCGCGAACCGCCGCGGGAGGTGCTGCCCTTTCTCACCCTGATGGAGGAAATTGCCTGCCACCCGCAGTTCGATCCGCAGTTGCAACAGCGCCTGCAGGCCGCCCTGCATCAACTCTATGCAGAGGACTGGGTTGCCGCCCTGTATGCCCGCCATGGTTTGACCCAGGAATAAAAAAACCGCCCCGGAGGGCGGTTCTCTTTGCTGCAGTCGCGGATTACAGACCGTTGGCGGCCTTGAACTCGCGGCGACGGCGGTGCAGGACCGGCTCGGTGTAGCCGTTGGGCTGCTTGGCCCCTTCGATCACCAGCTCCAGAGCGGCCTGGAAGGCGATGTTGCTGTCGAAGTTCGGTGCCAGCGGACGGTACAGCGGATCGCTGGCGTTCTGACGGTCAACCACCGGCGCCATGCGCTTGAGGCTGGCGACGATCTGCTCTTCAGTGGCGATGCCATGACGCAGCCAGTTGGCCAGCAGCTGGCTGGAGATGCGCAGGGTGGCGCGGTCTTCCATCAGGCCCACGTCATTGATATCCGGCACCTTGGAGCAGCCGACGCCCTGGTCGATCCAGCGCACCACGTAACCGAGGATACCCTGGGCGTTGTTGTCCAGTTCGTTCTGGATTTCCTCGGCCGACCAGTTGGTGTCCTGGGCCAGGGGGATGCTGAGGATATCGTCCAGGGAGGCGCGCTCGCGCTTGGCCAGCTCGGCCTGACGGGCAAACACGTCGACCTTGTGGTAGTGCAGGGCGTGCAAGGTGGCGGCGGTCGGCGACGGGACCCAGGCGGTGTTGGCGCCGGCCAGGGGGTGCATGATCTTCTGCTCGACCATGGCGGCCATCAGGTCAGGCATGGCCCACATGCCCTTGCCGATCTGTGCGCGGCCCTGCAGGCCGGTGGCCAGGCCGATATCGACGTTCCAGTTCTCGTAGGCGCTGATCCACTTCTCGGCCTTCATGGCGGCCTTGCGCACCACGGCGCCGGCTTCCATGGAGGTGTGGATCTCGTCACCGGTACGGTCGAGGAAGCCGGTGTTGATAAATACCACGCGCTCGCTGGCGGCCTTGATGCACGCCTTGAGGTTGACGGTGGTGCGGCGCTCTTCGTCCATGATGCCGACTTTCAGGGTGTTGCGGGTCAGGCCCAGCACGTCTTCCACGCGACCGAAGATCTCGGTGGTGAAGGCGACTTCTTCCGGGCCGTGCATCTTCGGCTTAACGATATACACGCTGCCGGTGCGGGTGTTCTTGCGGCTGGTGTTGCCATTGAGGTTATGGATGGCAATCAGGCTGGTGAACAGGGCGTCCTGGATGCCTTCCGGGATCTCGTTGCCTTCGGCATCGAGAATGGCCGGGTTGGTCATCAGGTGGCCGACGTTGCGCACGAACAGCAGGCTGCGGCCGTGCAGGGTCAGCTCGCTGCCGTCGGTCTTGGTGTAGACGCGGTCCGGGTTCATGGTGCGGGTAAAGGTCTGGCCGCCCTTGCTGACTTCTTCAGCCAGGTCGCCCTTCATCAGGCCCAGCCAGTTCTTGTACACCACGACCTTGTCGTCGGCATCGACGGCGGCGACCGAGTCTTCGCAGTCCATGATGGTGGTCAGGGCGGCTTCCATCAGCACGTCCTTGACACCGGCGGCGTCGGTGCTGCCGATCGGGCTGCTGGCATCGATCTGGATTTCGAAGTGCAGGCCGTTGTGCTTGAGCAGCACGGCGACCGGTGCATGGGCATCGCCCTGGAAACCGATCAGCTGGCTGGCGTCTTTCAGGCCGGTGGTGCTGCCGTCCTTGAGTTCCACCAGCAGGGTGCGGTCTTCGATGTGGTAGCGGGTGGCGTTGACATGGGAGTCGGCGGCCAGGGGCGCGGCTTCGTCGAGGAAGGCGCGGGCGAAGGCGATCACCTTGTCACCACGAACCTTGTTGTAGCCACGGCCCTTCTCGGCGCCGCCTTCTTCGCTGATCACGTCGGTGCCGTACAGGGCATCGTACAGCGAGCCCCAGCGGGCATTGGAGGCGTTCAGGGCGAAACGTGCGTTCATCACCGGCACCACCAGCTGCGGGCCGGCCAGGCGGGCGATCTCTTCGTCGACGTTGGCGGTGGTGGCCTGGAAGTCTTCCGGTTCCGGCAGCAGGTAGCCGATTTCCTGGAGGAAAGCCTTGTAGGCGGCCGCGTCATGGGCCTGGCCTTTACGGGCCTGGTGCCAGGCGTCGATCTGCGCCTGGATCGCATCGCGCTTGGCGAGCAGGGCACGGTTTTTCGGGGCCAGGTCATTGATGACCGCTTCGGCACCCGCCCAGAATTTCTCGGCAGCGATGCCGGTACCGGGGATGGCTTCGTTATTGACGAAGTCAAACAGCACTTTGGCGACCTGCAGGCCACCGACTTGAACGCGTTCAGTCATCACTTGCCTCACTCTGCTCAGCTCTACTCAATAGCCGCGTCGGACCCGGGAATTTAAGTCTTGTAGTCCGAGGCGCGGCATACTACATCAAGATCCGGGGAAAATCAGTGGGTGTGCGTCGCTCTGCGACCAAGAAGTGCTTTGCAGTCACTCTGTGCGGCTTTTTGTCACTTGTTCTCAATATTATTGTTACATAAATACTCAAAAACTGTATACAAGATATTGGCTCGGTCATCCCTGTCAGCCTGCCTATACTCAAGGCTCCGAACAATGAGGCCTTGGTCTATGCCCATCCGTACGGCCACCCTGGCCGATCTCGATCTTCTGGCGCCGCTGTTTGCCGACTACCTGGCCTTCTATGAAGTGGCCAAGCCGGCTGGCGAGGTGCGCGACTTTGTTGCAACCCGGCTGCAGCGTGGCGATTCGCAGCTGTTCCTCGCCCTGGATGAGCAGGGCCGGGGGCTGGGCTTTGTGCAGCTCTATCCCTTCTTCGCCTCCCTGGCCTTGCGTCCGGCCTGGCTGCTGAGCGATCTGTATGTCAGCCCCCTGGCACGGCGTCAGGGCCTGGGCGAGGCGTTGATGAATGCGGCCCGGCAGCATGCCCTGGCCACGGGAGCCTGCGGTTTGCAGTTGGAGACGGCAAGAGGCAATCTGGCTGCACAGGCCCTCTATGAACGCCTTGGCTATGTGCGAGACGAGGTGTTCTATACCTACTGGTTGGCGCTCGACTGAGTGCCGCGCAAGGAGTTGTTTATGGATCATCTGGTATTGACGGTTATCGCTCAGGATCAACCGGGGTTGGTGGAGCGCATCGCCCTGTGCATCAGCGAGCAGGGTGGCAACTGGCTGGAAAGCCGTATGGCGCGTATGGCCGGGCAGTTCGCCGGCATTCTGCGGGTAGAAGTGCCCCGGGCGGCCCATGCCGATCTGGTGGCGGCTCTGGATGGCCTGCAGGCCCAGGGCATTCGTGTGCTGGTGGCGCCGGGTGGCGAGGCGCCGACCCAGGCCTGGCAGGAGATTCGTCTGGAGCTGGTGGGCAATGATCGCCCTGGTATCGTGCGTGATATCACCCGTCTGCTCAGCAGCCATGGGGTCAACCTGGAAAGCCTGAACACCGAGGTGCTGCCGGCACCCATGAGTGGCGAGTTGCTGTTCCGCGCCGAAGCCTTGCTGGCGGTGCCGCAGAGCCTGGCCCTGGAACAGCTGCAGAGCCAACTGGAAACCCTGGCCGATGATCTGATGGTGGAACTTAAGCTGCATTCCGACAGCTGACAGCCTTATCCACGCGGTCTGTGGATAAGACTGTGGGTAGCATGAGGAGCCCCGGAGCACCGCCTAGTGTCCCGGGGCTTTTTGCTAAGTGGTTGGAAATTAAGCAGTTACCGCGCTGTTTTGCACAAGGGCCGGGGATGCTTCTGTGGATAAGCCGGGGGTAAGCGAGCATAGCCCAGGCGTGGCCAGGGCTGTGCCTGGTTGATCGTTTTTTATACAGGCAGGTGTTTGCGCTGCTTGAACTCAGTAGGGTGCGCTGTGCGCACCTGTGCTTGGCTGCCAGCCTCGGTGCGCACAGCGCACCCTACCCATTGCCCCCTGCATTCTGCCCTAGGCAGACTGGCGTTTGCGCAGGCTGAGCCAGGCATCCAGGCTGTAGAGCCCCAGGCCGGCCCAGATAAAGGTAAAGGCCAACAGGGTGCTGGGGCTAAAGTGCTCGCCGAACAGGAAGATCGCCTGTAACAGCACCAGGGTCGGCGCCAGGTACTGCAGGAAACCCAGGGTGGTGTAGGGCAGATGGCGTGCCGCCGCGTTGAAGCACACCAGCGGCACCAGGGTGATGGGGCCAGCGGCGATCAGCCAGAGCGCCTGGGGCGTGCTCCAGAACTCGGCCTGGGTGCTCAGTGCCACCGGATGCAGCAGTAACCAGCCCATGGCCAGGGGTAGCAGCAGCCAGGTTTCCACCACCAGGCCGGGCAGGGCGGCGACCGGCGCCTGCTTGCGGATCAGGCCGTAGAAGCCGAAGGTCAGGGCCAGCACCAGGGACACCCAGGGCAGGCTGCCCAGTTGCCACACCTGCTGCGCCACGCCCAGGGCGGCCAGGCCCACGGCCAGCCACTGCAGGCGACGCAGGCGCTCGCCGAGAATCAGCATGCCGAGCAGCACATTCACCAGCGGGTTGATGTAGTAACCCAGGCTGGCTTCGAGCATGCGTTCATTGTTGACTGCCCACACATAGACCAGCCAGTTGCTGGCGATCAGCAGGCCGCTGGCAGCCAGTACGGCCAGGCGCCATGGATTGTCACGCAGCTCGCGCAGCCAGCCGGGGTGTTTCCAGACCAGCAGCAACAGGGCGCCGAACAAGGCCGACCAGAGCGCCCGGTGGACGATGATCTCCAGTGCCGGTACCTGCTCGATCACCTTGAAGTAGAGCGGGAACAGGCCCCAGATAATGTAGGCGGTCAGGCCGAGAATATACCCGCGACGCGGGTTGGCGGTGGCCATGGGGAGTCCTTGTTGAGGCACTGGTAAAGGCCGGGATTCTAGTCGGCGGGCGATGAGCTTGTCTGGATGGGCAGGTTTTTCTGTGTGGGCAAACGCCACCTGGCTGTAAAAAAGGCGTTACACATAGCCGGGTAACTGTAGCGGTCTCTCTGTAGAAACCCGCGTTCGTAGGGTGCGCACGGCGCACCCTACGCATTGGTCCCGAAAGCAGTCCTGTAGCCCGGATGCAATCCGGGGCGCATCCGGTTTACCCAGAGCGCGTCAGAACAGTTTGAGCGGTTCTTCATCCAGCGCGGCCAGCTGTTCGCGCAGAATCAGAATCTGCTCGCCCCAGTAACGTTCGCTGCCGAACCAGGGAAAGCTGATGGGGAAGGCCGGGTCGTCCCAGCGTCGCGCCAGCCAGGCGCTGTAGTGCAGCAGGCGCAGGCTGCGCAGCCCTTCGATCAGCGGCAGTTCGCGGGGGTTGAAGTCGTGGAACTCCTGATAGCCGTCCATCAGTTCGGACAGCTGGCCGAGACGTTCGTGGCGCTCGCCGGCCAGCATCATCCACAGATCCTGTACCGCCGGGCCCATGCGGCAGTCGTCCAGGTCGACCATATGGAAGGTGTCGTCGCGGCACAGCAGGTTGCCGGGGTGGCAGTCGCCATGCAGGCGGATGGCCTGCACCGGGTGGGCGGCGAACAGGGCGTCCAGGCGTTTGAGCAGATCGCGCGCCACCGACTCGTAGGCCGGCAGCAGGCTGCGCGGAATAAAACCACCATTGAGCAGGGTGGCCAGGGATTCGTGGCCGAAGTTGCCGACCGCCAGTGCCTCGCGATGGGCGAATGGTTTGAGTGAACCCACCGCATGCAGGCGGCCGAGCAGCTGGCCGAGGCGGTAAAGCTGATCCAGATTGCCCGGCTCAGGCGCCCGGCCGCCGCGTCTTGGAAACAGGGCAAAGCGAAAGCCGGCGTGTTCGAACAGGGTTTCACCGTCGCGCACCAGCGGCGCCACCACCGGCACCTCGCACTCGGCCAGCTCGAAGCTGAAGCTGTGCTCCTCGCGTATCGCCGCGTCAGACCAGCGCCCGGGGCGGTAGAACTTGGCGATCAGCGGCGTTTCATCCTCGATGCCCACCTGATAGACGCGGTTTTCGTAGCTGTTCAGGGCCAGCACGCGGGCGTCGCTGAGGTAGCCGATGCTCTCCACGGCATCCAGCACCAGATCGGGTGTGAGTGCGGCAAAGGGATGGGACATGGGCGACTCCAGGGTAATTGGCCGCAGAGTGTAGCGCTTATCCGTAGCTGGCCGCTTAATCCCCCGGCTTCGGTGTGCGCGCCAGGCAGTACACATCCACCCGTGCCGCGCCGGCGTCCAGCAGCAGGCGTGCCAGGCGTTCGGCGGTGGCGCCGGTGGTCAGCACATCATCGATCAGGGCCAGGTGCAGGCTCTTGACCTGGCTGCCGGGGGCCAGGGCGAAGGCATGACGCAGGTTGCGCTTGCGGGTGGCGGCGTCCAGTTGCTGCTGGGCGGGGGTGTCGATCACCCGTTGCAGCCAATGCAGTTGCAGGGGCAGATCAAGCGGCTTGCTGAGCCAGCGGGCCAGCATGGCGGCCTGATTGAAGCCGCGCTGGCGCTGACGTTGCCTGGCCAGGGGAACGGGGAGCAGCAGGTCGGGGCGCGTCAGGCCCTCATCAAAGGCATGACGCAGATGCTCGGCGAGCAATTCGCCAAGCAGGTGGCCGATGGGCCAGTGGCTCTGATGCTTGAAGCGGGTGATCAGGCTGTCCACCGGGAAGGCATAGCGCCAGGGCGCTTCCACTCGGCTGAAACTGGGTGGCTTGCTCAGGCAGGCGCCACAACTCATGTCCGCCAGGGGCAGCGGCAGGGCACAGACCCGACAGTGGCTGCCCAGCCAGGGCAGGTCGGTTTCGCAGGGGCTGCAGATGGGGGGGTGTCCGGGCTCGGCCGGTTCGTCGCAGAGCAGGCAGCAGGGGCGCTGTTGTAACCAGCAGGGGCGGCGCAGGGGCAGTAACGACATGCGGCTCTTCCTTGAGCAAATGCCATTACTCTAGGTCGGCCTCAGCGGATCAGCCAGCCCAGCAGCATCAGACCCAGCAGCAGCCACAGCACGCCGGCGACAAAGGCCTTGCGTGTCAGCGCGCATACCCCCTTGTAGAGCAGGAACAGGCCCAGGGCCAGAAAGATAAAGCTGAAGATCGACTGGTTGATGCCAATGGCCTGGGCCATGCCGGCGAAGAAATCATCGATGGCATCGGCAATGCCGCCGAGAAAGCCCGATAACAGATCCACCACAAAGCGAATGACACTGCCAATGGCGTGGCCCAGCCAGCCAAAAAAGCCTTCTACCTGCATAAAGAGTCCTGCGAGAGAGCGATTAAAAAATAATCAGATGTAAACCTGTGTCTTGTGTTTGGTTGACAGCATCCAAGATCCACATATGATGCCCTAAGCCTGAATGCCGCGTCGCCCATGGTGATGCGCGCAGCCCCAACCAGAACGCCACCCGCGTCGAAGGAATTGCCATGAGTGCCACTGCCGCCATCTCCACCCGCCATGACTGGACCCTCGCCGAGGTCAAGGCGCTGTTTCAGCAGCCGTTCAATGACCTGCTGTTCCAGGCGCAGACCGTGCACCGTCAGCACTTCGATGCCAACCGCGTGCAGGTGTCCACCCTGCTGTCGATCAAGACCGGTGCCTGCCCGGAAGACTGCAAGTACTGCCCGCAGTCCGGCCACTACAACACCGGTCTGGATAAAGAAAAACTGATGGAAGTGGAAAAGGTGCTCAAAGCGGCCGCCGAGGCCAAGGCTATTGGCTCCACCCGCTTCTGCATGGGCGCGGCCTGGAAGCACCCGAGCGCCAAGGACATGCCCTATGTGCTGAAGATGGTCGAAGGGGTCAAGGCCCTGGGCCTGGAAACCTGCATGACCCTGGGCAAGCTGGACAAGGAGCAGACCCAGGCCCTGGCCGCCGCCGGCCTGGACTACTACAACCACAACCTGGACACCTCGCCGGAGTTCTACGGCAATATCATCACCACCCGCACCTACGCCGAGCGCCTGGAAACCCTGGCCCACGTGCGTGAGGCGGGGATGAAGATCTGCTCCGGCGGCATCCTCGGCATGGGCGAGTCCCTGGATGATCGCGCCGGGCTGCTGATCCAGCTGGCCAATCTGCCGGAGCACCCGGAAAGCGTGCCGATCAATATGCTGGTCAAGGTCAAGGGCACGCCTCTGGCTGATGAGCAGGACGTCGACTCCTTCGACTTTATCCGCATGCTCGCCGTGGCGCGGATCATGATGCCCAAGTCCCATGTGCGCCTGTCCGCCGGCCGTGAGGCGATGAACGAGCAGATGCAGGCCCTGGCCTTCTTCGCGGGCGCCAACTCGATCTTCTACGGCGAGAAGCTGCTGACCACCGCCAACCCCCAGGCCGACAAGGATATGCAGCTGTTCGCCCGCCTCGGCATCCAGCCGGAAGCGCGCGAAGAGCACGCCGACGAAGTGCACCAGGCGGCCATCGAGCAGGCCCTGGTGGAACAGCGCGACTCCCAGCAGTTCTATAACGCCGCGGTCTGAATTCAGGCGGTGAATGAGCTTCGCGTCATCCACCCGACGTAGTCCTTTGAGGGTGGATAACCCGCTTGCGGTTATCCACCGGGTTTTGCCATGCCTTTCGATCTTGCCACTCGCCTCGCCGAGCGCCGCGCCGCCAACCTCTATCGCCAACGCCCGCTGCTGGAATCACCGCAGGGGCCGCGGGTGCAGGTTGATGGCCGCGAGCTGCTGGCCTTCTGCTCCAACGACTACCTGGGCCTGGCCAGCCACCCCGAGGTGATCGAAGCCTGGCGTGCCGGGGCGCAGAAGTGGGGCGTGGGCGGCGGCGCGTCGCATCTGGTGATCGGTCACAGCACCCCGCACCATGAGCTGGAAGAAGCCCTGGCCGAATTTACCGGCAGGCCCCGTGCGCTGCTGTTTTCCACCGGTTATATGGCCAACCTGGGCGCGGTCACCGCCCTGGTCGGGCAGGGCGACAGCGTGCTGGAGGATCGGCTTAATCACGCCTCGTTGCTGGATGCCGGGCTGTTGTCCGGCGCGCGCTTTTCCCGCTACCTGCATAACGATGCGGTGAGCCTGGCCAATCGCCTGCGCAAAGTGACGGGCAACACGCTGATCGTTACCGATGGCGTATTTAGTATGGATGGCGACCTGGCCGATCTGCCGGCGCTCTGTGCCGAAGCGCGCAAGGTCGGCGCCTGGGTGATGGTCGACGACGCCCATGGCTTCGGCCCCCTGGGCGCCACCGGCGCTGGCATCGTCGAGCACTTCGGCCTGGGTGTGGAGGATGTGCAGGTGCTGGTCGGCACCCTGGGCAAGGCCTTCGGCACCGCTGGCGCCTTTGTCGCCGGCAGCGAAGAATTTATCGAGACTCTGGTGCAGTTCGCCCGCCCCTATATCTACACCACCAGCCAGCCGCCGGCCCTGGCCTGCGCCACCCTGAAAAGCCTGGAGCTGCTGCGCCGCGAGCACTGGCGCCGCGAACACCTGAATGGCCTGATCCGGCGCTTTCGCGAGGGCGCCCAGGCCATCGGCCTGGAGCTGATGGACAGCGCCACGCCGATCCAGCCGATCCTGGTCGGCGACAGCGGTCGCGCCCTGCAGCTGTCGCAGTTGCTGCGCGAGCGCGGCCTGCTGGTCACCGCCATTCGCCCGCCCACCGTGCCGGCCGGCAGCGCGCGCCTGCGCGTGACCCTGTCCGCCGCCCATAGTCGGGAGCAGCTGGAACTGCTGCTGGAGGCCCTGGCCGAGTGCTGGCCGTTGCTGGCTGGCGAGGATACCGTCCATGCGTGATCGCCTGATCCTGCTGCCCGGCTGGGGCCTCGGCACTGCGCCGCTGGAGCCGTTGGCGGCTGCCCTGCGTGGCCTCGATCCGCGCCTGCATGTCGAGATCGAACCGCTGCCGCCGCTGGATTCCAGCGACCCCGCCGACTGGCTGGATCAGCTGGATGCCAATCTGCCACAGGATGCCTGGCTCGGCGGCTGGTCCCTGGGTGGCATGCTGGCCGCCGAGCTGGCCGCGCGCCGGGGCGAGCGCTGTGCCGGTCTGCTGACCCTGGCCAGCAATCTGCGCTTTGTCGCCGCGCCAAGCTGGCCTGCGGCTATGCCGGCCGAGACCTTTAATGTCTTTCGCCAGGGTTGCGCCAGCGATGCGTCCGCCACCCTGAAACGCTTTGCCCTGCTCTGTGCCCAGGGCGCCGCGGATGCCCGTGGCCTGTCGCGGCAGTTGCTCGGCGCCGCGCCGCAGCCCCAGGCTGAGCCCCTGCTGGCGGGTCTGGATCTGCTGGCGGCCCTGGATACCCGCGCGGCCCTGCAGGGGTTTGTCGGCCCACAACTGCATCTATTTGCCGGCGCCGATGGCCTGGTACCGGCTGGCGCTGCGTCAGCCTTGCTGGAGCTGTTGCCCGATATCGAAATCGGCCTGATCGATCAGGCCAGCCACGCCTTTCCTCTGGAGCGACCCCATGAAGTGGCCGCGGCGATCCAGGGCTTTCTGCATGAGGCCGGCGATGACTGAGTTCTGTGTAGGGTGCGCTGTGCGCACCGCCTCAGAGGCTGCCATGGTGCGCACGGCGCACCCTACGCCGAGGTTAGCCGATGACTGAAGCCTTCCAGGCTGGCGGCCTGCCAGACAAGCGCCAGGTGGCCGCCTCCTTCTCCCGCGCCGCCGAGAGCTACGACAGTGTCGCCGCCCTGCAGCGTTCGGTCGGCCAGCAGCTGCTGGCGCAGTTGCCCGCCACGATCAGCTCAGCGCGCTGGCTCGATCTGGGCTGTGGCACCGGCTATTTCAGTCGCGCCCTGGGCGAGCGTTTCCCGACCAGCCAGGGCGTGGCTATGGATATCGCCGAAGGCATGTTGCGCCATGCGCAGCCGTTGGGCGGTGCACAGCAGTTTATCGCCGGTGATGCCGAACGCCTGCCGTTGCGTGAGGCGTCCTGCGACCTGCTGTTTTCCAGCCTGGCATTGCAGTGGTGCGCGAATTTCCAGGCGGTGCTGAGCGAAGCCGAACGGGTGCTGTGTCCCGGTGGCGTGCTGGCTTTCAGCAGCCTGTGCGTTGGCACCCTGCAGGAGCTGCGCGATAGCTGGCAGGCGGTAGACGGCTTTGTTCACGTCAACCGCTTCCGCCGCTTCGAGGATTACCAGCGCCTGTGCGACCAAACCGGCTTGCAGCTGCTAAGCCTGCAGCGCCAGGCTGAAGTGCTGCATTACCCGGATCTGCGCAGCCTGACCCATGAGCTGAAAGCTCTGGGGGCACATAATCTCAACCCCGGCCGGCCCGGTGGTCTGACCGGGCGGGCGCGTATGCGGGCGCTGCTCGATGCCTATGAACAGTTCCGCCAGCCCCAGGGGCTGCCCGCCACCTATCAGGTGGTCTACGGCCTGCTGCGTAAGGAGCAATAGCCATGCCTTCAGCTTTTTTTGTTACGGGTACGGATACGGAAATCGGCAAAACCACCATCGCCGCCGGTCTGCTGCATGCCGCGCGGATGAGTGGACTGACCACCGCCGCGGCCAAGCCGGTAGCCTCGGGATGTGCGCGCACGGCTGACGGTCTGCGCAATGACGACGCCCTGGCGCTGCTGGGTGAATGCAGCCTGGCGCTGCGCTATGACGAGGTCAACCCGCTGGCTTTCGAGCCCGCCATCGCGCCCCATCTGGCCGCCCGTGAGGCGGGGGTACAGTTGGATGTGGCCAGTCTGCTCGGGCCGGTCCAGGCTATCTTGGCCAAGGGCGCCGAGTTGACCCTGGTGGAAGGCGCGGGCGGTTGGCGCGTGCCGCTGGCCGGCCGCGAGAATCTGTCTGATCTGGCCGTGGCCCTGGGCTTGCCGGTGATCTTGGTGGTCGGCGTACGCCTGGGTTGCATCAATCAGGCTGTGCTGACGGCCGAGGCCATTGCCCGTGACGGGCTGCCGCTGGCCGGTTGGGTGGCCAACCTGGTCGACCCACAGACCTCGCGTCTGGAGGATAACCTGGCCACCCTGGCCGAGCGCCTGTCAGCGCCTTGTCTGGGGTTTGTGCCGCGCCTGGCGCAGGCCATGCCGGCCGCAGTGGCCAGCCATCTGGACCTGGGTTTTTTGCAGCATCAGCTATAAGCAGTAACAAAGCCATAGCCTTTTGCTCGTACATTTTTTGAGCAAAGTCTGCTTCAATTGAAGCGTTACCGACTTGCCATAGCGGGAGCTTGCGCATGGAAATTTCTGGAAGCGCCTTCAACTCAGGCATCAATACCATTCAAGCCGGCCAGCGCCGGGTTGATCAGGCCGCTGCGGATATCGCCAGCAATGCGGTCGCAGCACAACCTCAGCCCAGCTCTGCGCCGCCGGCCACCCAGGTCAATCCGGCGCCCAGCTCTGCCGAGCAGCGTCGTCCCGATCTGGCGGAAAGCCTGGTGGCCCTGCGTCAGGGGCAGAACGAGGCTGAAGCCGGCGCCAAGGTGGTCAAGACCGCCGATGAAGTGCTCGGCACCCTGATCGATACCAGCGCCTGACACGCTAGCCCCGAGCGTAATCAGGGCCAAAGGGAGCAGGTGACTCAGGGGCGAGGAGTGATTGCATGCAGATAGGCGGCGCCTCGTCGTATCCTGCGCCTGCAGCCTCATTACTGCCGGCACGACCTGTTTCGTCCAGTGTTTCCCCGGACGTCAGTGCCGATATAGCCCGCGCCACCCAGCCGCCCGCCAGTGCCCCCCAGGCTCTGGCGGACGAACAATCTGCTTCGGCTCGCGAAGAGGCCGATAAGTCCAGTGAACAGAACGCAGAACGCCGTGCCGATGGTCGGGAGCAGGCCAGCCCGCGCGAGGAGCGTCTTGAACAGCTGGAGCTTGCCAAGCTCAGCCAGCGCGACCAGGAAGTCCGCGCCCATGAGCAGGCCCACGCTGCCGTCGGCGGGCGCTACACCGGCGCCCCCAGCTATACCTACACCCGTGGGCCGGATGGCAAGCGCTACGCCGTAGGGGGCGAGGTCAGCATCGACAGCGGCCCGATTCCCAATGACCCGCAAGCCACCCTGCGCAAGATGGAAATCGTCCTGCGTGCCGCCCTGGCCCCGGCTGAGCCCTCGGCGCAGGACCTGCGTGTTGCCGCCCAGGCCCAGGTGCAGATGGCCCAGGCCCGGGCCGAATTGTCCCAGTTGCGCCGGGAGGAGACCCAGGCCAGTCGCGAAGCTCAGGCTCAGCGTGCGGAAGAAGCCAAGCAACGGGAGGCTGAGCAGCAGGCGGCCGAGCAGACAAAAAGCAGCAGCACCGTGCAGCAGGATCTGCCGCCACCGCCTAGTCTTGATCTTTACCAGCGCGCCGCTGCGCTGCCGCCCATCGGCGAGCTGATCAATCTGCAGGCCTGACAGTCGCCAGGGGGTGTTGACATCACCAGGGCATAAACGTATGTTTCAAACGCCTGTTTGATTTGCCTGGTTTGTCAGTGGCAAGCCAGGTGCGGGAATGGTCCCGAAAACGACCGCGTGACGGTCACCTACACACCAAGAATCCACCGCAGAGGTTAACCGCTATGCCTGATTACAAGGCCCCCTTGCGTGATATCCGTTTCGTTCGCGACGAACTGCTCGGCTACGAAGCGCACTATCAAAGCCTGCCTGGCTGCCAGGACGCTACTCCGGACATGGTCGACGCCATTCTCGAAGAAGGCGCCAAGTTCTGTGAGCAGGTGATCGCTCCTCTGAACCGTGTGGGTGACACCGAAGGCTGTACCTGGTCCCCGGAAGGCGTGAAAACCCCAACTGGCTTCAAAGAGGCCTACCAGCAGTTCGTTGAAGGTGGCTGGCCGAGCCTGGCCCATGACGTTGACCACGGCGGCCAAGGCCTGCCGGAGTCCCTGGGTCTGGTGATCAGCGAGATGGTCGGCAGCGCCAACTGGTCCTGGGGCATGTACCCGGGCCTGTCCCACGGTGCGATGAACACCCTGGACGCCCACGGCACCGACGAGCAGAAGCACACCTACCTGACCAAGCTGGTATCCGGCGAGTGGACCGGCACCATGTGCCTGACCGAGCCGCACTGCGGTACCGACCTGGGCATGCTGCGCACCAAGGCCGAGCCGCAGGCTGACGGCAGCTACAAGGTGTCCGGCACCAAGATCTTTATCTCCGCTGGCGAACACGACATGGCCGACAACATCGTCCATATCGTCCTGGCCCGCCTGCCCGACGCCCCGCAAGGCACCAAGGGTATCTCGCTGTTTATCGTGCCCAAGTTCCTGCCGAAGGAAGATGGCAGCATCGGCGCGCGCAATGCCGTGTCCTGTGGCTCCATCGAGCACAAGATGGGCATCCACGGCAACGCCACCTGCGTGATGAACTTTGACGGCGCCACCGGTTACCTGATCGGCCCGGCCAACAAAGGTCTGAACTGCATGTTCACCTTTATGAACACCGCCCGCCTGGGTACCGCCCTGCAGGGCCTGGCCCACGCCGAAATCGGCTTCCAGGGTGGCCTGAAGTACGCTCGCGAGCGTCTGCAGATGCGTTCCCTGACTGGCCCGAAAGCGCCGGACAAGGCGGCCGACCCGATCATCGTGCACCCGGACGTGCGTCGCATGCTGCTGACCATGAAGGCGTTCGCCGAAGGCAACCGTGCCATGGTCTACTTCACCGCCAAGCAGGTCGACATCGTCAAGTACAGCCAGAACGAAGAAGAGAAGAAAGCCGCCGACGAACTGCTGGCCTTCCTCACTCCGATCGCCAAGGCCTTTATGACCGAAGTCGGCTTCGAGTCCGCTTCCCACGGCATGCAGATCTACGGTGGCCACGGCTTTATCGCCGAGTGGGGCATGGAGCAGAACCTGCGTGACTGCCGCATCTCCATGATGTACGAAGGCACCACCGGCGTTCAGGCCCTCGACCTGCTGGGCCGCAAGATCCTGATGACCCAGGGCGGCGCCCTGAAGAACTTCACCAAGATCGTGCACAAGTTCTGCCAGACCAACGAGTCCAACGATGCCGTCAAGGAATTCGTTGAGCCGCTGGCCAAGCTGAACAAGGAGTGGGGCGACCTGACCATGAAAGTGGGCATGGCCGCGATGAAGGACCGTGAAGAAGTCGGTGCCGCTTCGGTGGACTACCTGATGTATTCCGGTTACGCCTGCCTGGCCTACTTCTGGGCCGACATGGCGCGCCTGGCTGCCGAGAAGCTGGCTGCCGGTACTGACGACGAGGCCTTCTACAAGGCCAAGTTGCAGACCGCCCGCTTCTACTTCGCGCGCATCCTGCCGCGTACCCGCACCCATGTGGAAGCCATGCTGTCCGGCGCCAGCAACCTGATGGACATGGCCGAAGAAGACTTCGCCCTGGGCTACTAAGCCACCCGCAGTTGCTGCACAAAAACCGCCACCCCGAATGGGGCGGCGGTTTTTTTATGGCTGCCAGCAAGGCGAACGCCGCGCTGGCGTTCAGGTTTATATCCGGCGGCGGATAACGACCCGTTTGCTGGGCTGGTTATGGCAGCGCATTCAGCCCATGCAGCGTCGTTGTGCTGTGCTCCAGGGTGGCCGAAGCTCGGGCTCTAAACCCGCGCCCCGCACGCCTGCTGATGGAGAACGAGCATGCCCGAATACAAGGCCCCGCTGCGCGATATGCGCTTTCTGATCGATGATGTCTTCGACTTTCATGGCAGCTACGCCGCCCTGGGGGCCAGCGATGCCAGCCCGGATATGCTCGGCGCGATTCTCGAAGAGGGTGCCAAGTTCTGCGAGCAGGTACTGGCACCGCTGAACCGCAGCGGTGATGAAGAAGAGTGTCGGTTCAACGATGGCGAAGTGAGTACGCCTCGCGGCTTTAAGGAAGCCTTTGCCCAGTATGTCGAGGGCGGCTGGAACGGCCTGGCGGCTGACCCGGCTTACGGTGGCCAGGGCCTGCCGCACTCCCTGGGGCTGATCATCAGCGAGATGATTGGCGCCAGCAACACCGCCTGGGGCATGTACCCCGGCCTGACCCACGGCGCCATGTCGGCCATCCATGCTCATGGCAGCGAAGCGCAGAAGCAGACCTACCTGAGCAAGCTCACCGAGGGCCGCTGGACCGGCACCATGTGCCTGACCGAGGCCCACTGCGGCACCGACCTGGGCCTGATCAAGACCCGTGCCGTGCCCCAGGCCGACGGCAGCTATGCCGTGACCGGCAGCAAGATCTTTATCTCCGCCGGCGAGCACGATATGAGCGAGAACATCGTCCATCTGGTGCTGGCCAAACTGCCCGACGCTCCTGCGGGCACCAAGGGCATCTCGCTGTTTATCGTGCCCAAGTTCCTCCCCGATGCCGCCGGTGAAGCCGGCGCGCGCAATGGCGTCAGCTGTGGCTCGATCGAGCACAAGATGGGCATCAAGGCATCAAGCACCTGCGTGATGAACTTCGACGGCGCCACTGGCTACCTGATTGGCGAGGCCAACAAGGGCCTCAACTGCATGTTCACCATGATGAACCACGCGCGCCTGGGCACCGGCATGCAGGGCCTGTGTCTGGGCGAGGCGAGCTTCCAGGGGGCGATCAAGTACGCCACCGAGCGCCTGCAGATGCGTGCGCTGACCGGGCCGAAAGCGCCGGATAAGGCCGCCGACCCGATCATCGTTCACCCCGATGTGCGACGCATGCTGCTGACCATGAAGGCCTTCAACGAAGGCAACCGCGCCCTGGCCTATTTCACCGCGCAGCTGCTCGATCAGGCCCATCGTGGTACCAGCGCCGAGCAGCGCGAGGAAGCCGAGAACCTGCTGGCCTTCCTCACCCCGATCTGCAAGGCCTTTATGACCGAGACCGGTCTGGAGGTGACCAACCATGGCATGCAGGTGTTCGGCGGCCATGGTTTCATCCGCGAATGGGGCATGGAGCAGCTGGTGCGCGATTGCCGCATTGCCCTGATCTACGAGGGCACCAATGGCATCCAGGCCCTCGACCTGCTCGGGCGCAAGGTGCTCGGCAGCCAGGGCAAGCTGCTGCGCGGTTTTACCCGGATCGTGCATAAGTTCTGCGAGGCCCAGGCCGAGCATCCACAGCTCAAGGCTTATGTTGCCCAGCTGGCGAGCCTTAACCAGCAGTGGGGCGCGCTGACCCAGAAAATCGGCCTGGCGGCCATGAAGAACCCGGATGAAGTGGGGGCGGCGTCGATGGATTACCTGATGTACTCCGGCTACGTCACCCTGGCCTATTTCTGGCTGCGGATGGCCGTGGTCGCCGAGCAGAAGCTGGCCGCCGGGGCGGGGGAGGTGGCCTTCTGCCAGGCCAAGCTGGCCACCTGCGCCTTCTACTTCCAGCGCCTGCTGCCACGCACCGCTGCCCATCTGGCGGCGGCCGAGGCAGGCAGTGCCTGCATGATGGACTTGCCGGCCGAGCACTTCGTCCTCTGACGGACGGCAGACACCCGCAAGAGCCCGCCCGTTGGCGGGTTTTTGCTGAGTGCGGCCGATCAAACGAATGGCGACCAACTGGTCATTACGCGACGCTATGTGTCTAAAAAGTTGTTCGGTTAGACTTCAGGCACATCCGTATACCTGCTGGTTTGTTCGAGGATCTGCTCCATGGCTGACTACAAAGCTCCCCTGCGCGATATGCGCTTCGTGCTCAATGAAGTGTTTGAAGTTTCCAAGCTGTGGGCGCAGCTCCCCGGCCTGGCTGAAGTGGTGGACGAAGACACCGCCGCCGCCATTCTCGAAGAAGCCGGCAAGGTTACTGCCGGTACCATCGCCCCGCTTAACCGCAGTGGCGATGAGGAAGGCTGCTCCTGGACCGACGGTGCGGTGAAAACCCCGGCCGGCTTCCCCGAGGCCTACAAGACCTACGCCGAGGGTGGCTGGGTTGGTGTCGGTGGTGACCCGGTATTCGGCGGTATGGGCATGCCCAAGGTGATCTCGGCTCAGGTCGAGGAAATGGTCAACTCGGCCAACCTGTCGTTCGGCCTGTACCCCATGCTGACCGCCGGGGCCTGCCTGTCGATCAATGCCCACGCCAGCGAAGAGCTGAAAGAGAAATACCTGCCGAACATGTATTCGGGCGTCTGGGCCGGCTCCATGTGCCTGACCGAACCCCATGCCGGCACCGACCTGGGCATCATCCGCACCAAGGCTGAACCGCAGGCCGATGGCAGCTTCAAGATCACCGGCACCAAGATCTTTATCACCGGCGGCGAGCACGACCTGACCGAGAACATCATCCACCTGGTGCTGGCCAAGCTGCCCGATGCTCCGGCGGGCCCGAAAGGCATCTCGCTGTTCCTGGTGCCCAAGGTCATGGTCAATGACGACGGCTCCCTGGGTGAGAAGAACTCGCTGTCCTGCGGCTCCATCGAGCACAAGATGGGCATCAAGGCCTCGGCCACCTGCGTGATGAACTTTGACGGTGCCACCGGCTGGATCGTCGATGCCCCGAACAAGGGGCTGGCCGCCATGTTCACCATGATGAACTACGAGCGTCTGGGCGTCGGCATTCAGGGCCTGTCCCTGGGTGAGCGCAGCTATCAGAACGCCGTGGAATACGCCCGCGACCGTATCCAGAGCCGCGCGCCGACCGGTCCGGTGGCCAAGGACAAGGTGGCTGACCCGATCATCGTGCATCCGGACGTGCGCCGCATGCTGCTGACCATGAAAGCGCTGAACGAGGGCGGTCGTGCCTTCTCCAGCTATGTGGCTATGCAGCTGGACACCGCCAAGTACAGCGAAGACGCCGCGACCCGCAAGCGTGCCGAAGAACTGGTCGCCCTGCTGACCCCGGTAGCCAAGGCCTTCCTCACCGATATGGCCCTGGAAACCACCGTGCACGGCCAGCAGATCTTCGGTGGCCACGGCTTTATCCGCGAGTGGGGCCAGGAGCAGCTGATCCGCGACTGCCGCATCACCCAGATCTACGAAGGCACCAACGGTATTCAGGCGCTCGACCTGGTCGGGCGCAAGGTGGTGGGCAGCGGCGGTGCGTTCTACAAGCACTTCGCTGAAGAGATCAAAGCCTTTACCGACAGCGCCGACGCCTCGCTGGCCGAGTTCACAGGCCCGCTGAAAGACGCCATCGCCAACCTGGAACTGATGACCAGCGACCTGCTGGATCGGGCCAAGGCCAACCCGAACGAAGTAGGCGCCGCCTCGGTCGAGTACCTGCAGGTGTTCGGTTACACCGCCTACGCCTACATGTGGGCGCTGATGGCCCGTACTGCCCTGGCCAAGCAGGATCAGGACGAGTTCTACGTGAGCAAGCTGGGCACCGCGCGTTTCTTCTTCGCCCGCCTGTTGCCGCGTATCCACTCGCTGACGGCTTCGGTCAAGGCCGGTAGCGAGTCGCTCTATCTGCTGGATGCCGCGCAGTTCTAAGCGCTCCTGGGTAACGCAAAAAGCCGACGCTAGCGTCGGCTTTTTTGTGGCACTGCCCCATCCGCTGCTGATACAGGCGCGCCTTGAACTGCGAAATTCGCGGATATATTCGCCCCAGCAGGCGCGCATCACTCAGGATAAATGCACTGCGGTCGCCTTGAAGCTGCAGGGCGCTAGTGCGCCCCGCACTGCTCAATCTCGGATCAGCGCCCGCGGATCAGGCTCAACTGGCCCAGCAGCGGCAGCTTGGCCAGCTCCTGGGTCAGCGGCAGGGTGACCTTCTCCAGCCATTCACTGGCCCGGTAGGCGAAGGGGGTAAAGCAGGCCCAGGCCAGGCCCAGCAGGGCGAGAAACACGCCGCCGACAAAGGCATCCGAGCCCCAGTGAGCACCCGCCACCAGACGCGGCAGGATAAAGATCAGGGCCATCGTCCAGACCAGCAGCAGGCGCCAGGTGCGCGCGAAGAAACTCATAAACATGGCCCAGATCAGCAGCACCGAGGCGTGGTCACCTGGGAAGCTGCGGCTGGCGCTGTCCTTCATGTCCCAGCGTTCTTCCCAGTCGGGGAACAGTTCGGTCAGGCGGGCCGCGCCTTCCACCACCAGAGAGGCACTGGGCCGCTGCCAGTCCATCAGCTTGACCAGTTCGGCAAAGCCCACACGAAACAGCAGCATCACCAGCAGTGCGCTCAGGAAGCCATATAGCGCCTTGCGCACCTGGGCTGCGCTGAACACGAGGTTGGCCTTGAGCATCACGGCCAGCATCAGCACACCCACGCCCAGGTCCACCGGGCGCATGCTGCCGATGGCCCAGATATGGGCCCACAGGCCGGCGCCATGTACGGGCTCATTGAGCAGGGTGAAGAGTTGCAGGTCGAACTGGTTCCAGAGGTTGCGGGTTGGCAGCCACAGCCAGCTGGCGAGCAGCAGCAGGGCGACAATATGGCAGGCCAGCAGGGCGCGCGGGCGCCATTGAGGCGTGAACAAGTGAGTGGACATCGAAAAAGCTTCCCTGTCGTGGGTGACTGTTTTTAGCGCGCGCGAATGTTAGGGAGTCGCCTTGCACAATGCAAAGCGATAACCCCCCCGTTTGTCGATTAGTTCCCCGGGCGTATGACGACCATAGTTTTTGCCTGCGCAGGCTATAGATAAGAGGTGCTAGGTAGGCAGCCGGTTTATCGCTAAAATCGGCGGCCAGATTAGATTCAGTGAAAGTGGCATGCCTGATTTTTCCCAGCGTTTCTTGTTCGATGACAGCGATATTCGCGGTGAAATGGTTGGCCTGAGCGACAGCTATCGCCATGTGCTGGCCAAACACGACTATCCGCAGCCGGTGGCCCAGTTGTTAGGCGAGCTGCTGGCGGCCGCCTCCCTGTTGGTGGGGACGCTGAAGTTCGAGGGCTTGCTGGTGCTGCAGGCCAGCTCCAGCGGTGCCGTGCCTCTGCTGATGGTGGAGTGCTCCAGCGAGGGTGAGGTGCGCGGCATTGCTCGCTACCAGGCCGAGCAGATCGGTGCTGACGCCGGCCTGCGCGAGTTGATGCCCGATGGCGTGCTGGCCATGACCGTCGACCCCAGGAGTGGGCAGCGTTATCAGGGTATCGTCGAGCTCAGTGGCGCCACTCTGGCCGATAGCCTGACCGATTACTTCGCCACCTCCGAGCAGCTGCCCACCCGTTTCTGGCTGGCCGCCGATGGTCTGCGCGCCCGTGGCCTGTTGCTGCAGCAACTGCCTGCGGATCGCCTGAAAGAGCCGGAAGAGCGTGAAGCCAGTTGGCAGCATGCGGTGACCCTGGCCGATACCCTGCAGCTGGAAGAGCTGCTGGGCCTGGACAACGAAACCCTGCTGCACCGCCTCTATCATCAGGAGGCCCTGCGTCTGTTCGAGCCCCGCGCCCTGCAGTTCCGCTGCAGCTGCTCGCGCGAGCGCTCCAGCCGAGCCCTGATCAGTCTGGGCCAGACGGATGCCGAGGCGCTGGTACAGGAGCATGGCGGCCAGGTGGAAATCGACTGCCAGTTCTGCAATGAGCGCTACGCCTTTGATGCTGCCGATATTGCCCAGCTGTTTGCCGGTGGTGGTAGCCAGGGACCGGCGGATACCCGCCACTGAGTCAAATGGTCGCATCAGGGCCGGATTTGTTCTGATCAGAGGCTGCACCCGCAGCCGGCTTTTCTGGCATAATCCGGCGCACTTTTTTCGCTGTAGTAGTGCTCAGTTCTCTACTACAAAACGTTCGGAAGACTCGGCCTGCCGGCCGACGGGGACCCACATGACGCAAGCCAACACTGCCGTGTACACCGACATCAGTGCCGCTCAACTGGTCGAAGAAGCCATTCGCCGCGGCGAAGGCGAGCTGGCCGCCAATGGCGCGCTGGTGGTGCGCACCGGCCATCGTACTGGCCGCTCGCCTGCCGACCGCTACATCGTGCAGGAGCCGAGCACCGAGGCCAAGATCGCCTGGGGCGCCATCAACCGTCCGTTCCCGGCCGACAAGTTCGATGCCCTGTGGGATCGCGTGGAAGAGTTCAACCGTGGCCAGGACTTCTTCGTGTCCCACGTTCATGTAGGTTCCGCCGAGGATCACTACCTGCCGGTGAAGATGACCACCGCCACTGCCTGGCAGAACCTGTTCGGCCGCCAATTGTTCATCAACCCGAGCGCCTACAACCCGGCCGGCAAGGACGAGTGGAAAGTCCTCAACGTTGCCAACTTCGAGTGTGTGCCCGAGCGCGATGGCACCAACTCCGATGGTTGCGTGATCATCAACTTCGCCGCCAAGAAAGTGCTGATCGCCGGCATGCGTTATGCCGGTGAAATGAAGAAGGCCATGTTCAGCGTGCAGAACTTCCTGCTGCCGGAAAAGGACGTGCTGCCCATGCACTGCGCCGCCAACATCGGCGAAGAAGGCGATGTGACCCTGTTCTTCGGCCTGTCCGGCACCGGCAAGACCACCCTGTCCGCCGACGAGTCGCGTTACCTGATCGGTGACGACGAGCACGGTTGGGGCGAGGGCGTGGTGTTCAATATCGAGGGTGGTTGCTATGCCAAGTGCATCGACCTGTCCGAGAAGAACGAGCCGGTGATCTGGAAAGCCATCCAGTTCGGTACCGTGCTGGAGAACGTGGTGCTCGACGCCGAGCGCGTGCCGGACTACAGCGACGACAGCCTGACCCAGAACAGCCGTGCCGCCTATCCGCTGGAGTTTGTCGAGAAGCGCAGCGAGAAGAACCTGGGTGGCGAGCCCAATGCGGTGATCTTCCTGACCTGCGACCTGACCGGCGTACTGCCGCCCGTGTCGATCCTCAATGAAGAGCAGGCGGCCTACCATTTCCTCTCCGGTTACACCGCTCTGGTCGGTTCCACCGAGATGGGCAGCGGCAGCGGCATCAAGTCGACCTTCTCCACCTGCTTCGGCGCACCCTTCTTCCCGCGTCCGGCTGGCGAGTACGCCGAGCTGCTGATCAAGCGTATCCGTGGCTTCAACTCCAAGGTCTACCTGGTCAACACCGGCTGGACCGGTGGTGGTTACGGCGTCGGCAAGCGCTTCAACATCCCCACCACCCGTGGCGTGATCGCGGCCATTCAGAGCGGCGCGTTGATCGGCACCGAGACCGAGCTGCTGCCGATCATCAACCTGAGCGTGCCGAAGTCGGTGCCGGGTGTGGAAACCAACCTGCTCAACCCGCGCAACACCTGGGCTGACCAGAACGCCTACGACGAAGCCGCCAAAGGCCTGGCCAAGCTGTTTATCGACAACTTCCAGAAGTTCGACGTCAGCGACGCCATCAAGAACGCCGGCCCGCAGCTCTAAGCTGCAGCGCTGGCCACACAGAAAACCGCCTTCGGGCGGTTTTTTGCGTTGGTGGTGATGGAATAAGGAAAAGCCGCCCGGAGGCGGCTTTGGGTGCGTATCTGCGAACAGATCAGGCACATTTTGCTAAGGTTGCGCTTAACTCAACTCAGGTGGCCGCTCTGCACGGCCTCGGGTGTTGCTCTGTAGCTGACCCGAACCAGAAGCCTTACGGGTTGGCAACTCAGGCGATTTCCAGTGCCTTGCCTCGGGCTGTCGACTTCAGCACAACTGGCTACTGCCAGAGAGGTGTCGATATGTCGCGAGAGGCCGCTGGCGCTTTCGAATTGCATGGCGGCGTCAGGTGCTGGTCTGGGTAAAGCTCACGGCAGGCTGCCGCTGAAACCCGATAGCTGCATACCCATCTCCTTTCTTATTGGCATGAGTTGACTGTACGCCTGTGTGGCCGCTGGTGTTAGTTGGATTGGTAATAGCAGGGCGGCTTGTAGGTCTTAATCGTTTTTAGCTCGGCTGCGGTCGATGGAGTGACAGCCATGAGTACCCTGGAATCTGTGTTTGGCTTTCAGCAATTGCGGCCGGGTCAGGCGCGGGTGGTCAGCGCGGTGCTGGCCGGGCGTTCGGCGGCGGCGATCTTCCCCACTGGTGCTGGCAAGTCGCTGTGCTACCAGCTGCCGGCCCTGCACCTGCCGCACCTGACCCTGGTGGTATCTCCCCTGCTGGCGCTGATGCAGGACCAGCTGGCCTTTTTGCATGGGCGTGGCATCAGCGCCGCCAGTATCGATTCGGGGCAAAACCGCGAGCAGGCCTCTGAGGTGATGGCGCGGGCTAAATCCGGTGAGCTGAAGATTCTGATGATCTCGGTGGAACGCCTGAAGAACGAACGCTTTCGCCACTTTATTGCCCAGGTGCCGATCTCTTTGCTGGTGATCGACGAAGCTCACTGCATGTCCGAGTGGGGCCACAACTTTCGCCCGGACTACCTCAAGCTACCGGACTACCAGCGCCAGTTCGGTATTCCCCAGGTGCTGTTGCTGACCGCCACCGCAACGCCGCCTGTGGTGGCCGATATGCAGCAGAAGTTCGCCATCGCCGCGGCGGATGTGGTCACCACCGGTTTCTACCGGGCCAATCTCAACCTGCTGGTGGAGCCGGTCGCCGGCATAGACAAGCAGCGCCGCCTGCAGCAGTGGCTGGCGGAGAAAGTCGGACAGCCGAGCATCGTCTACGTCACCCAGCAGAAGACTGCCGAGCAGGTGGCCGAGCGCCTGAGCCAGCGGGGCATCGCTGCCCGCGCCTACCATGCCGGCATGGCCCATGACGCGCGCGAGGCGCTGCAGCGCCAGTTTATGGCCGGGCAGATCAACTGCATCGTTGCCACCATTGCCTTCGGCATGGGCATCGACAAGGCCGATATTCGCAATGTGGTGCACTTCGACCTGCCCAAGTCCATCGAGAACTACAGCCAGGAAGTCGGCCGCGCCGGCCGTGATGGCCAGCCCTCGGATTGCCTGGTGCTGGCCAATCGCGACAGCCTCAATGTGCTGGAAAACTTCATCTACGGCGATACGCCGGAGCTTTCCGGCATTCGTTGCGTGCTGGACAAGCTGCTCAGTGACAGCCAGAACGGCGAGTGGGAGCTGATGCTGAATGCCTTGAGCGAGCAGAGCAATATCCGCCAGCTGCCGCTCAAGACCCTGCTGGTGCAGCTTGAACTCAAGGGCATCATCGCCCCGCGTTATGCCTATTTTGCCGACTATCGCTTCAAATACCTGATCGAGCCCGAAGCACTGGCCGCCAGATTCGAGGGCGAACGACGGCAGTTTGTCGAGGCGTTGATCAGCACTTCGCAGCGCGCGCGGACCTGGTGCACGGTGGACTTCGAGCGGCTGTATCGGGAGCACCGAGCCGAGCGTGTGCGGGTGATCAAGGCGCTGGATTATTTTCAGGAGCAGGGCTGGATCGAACTGGAAAGCAAGCAGATGACCGAGGTCTATGCCCTGCTCGATCCGGGTTTCGATCCGGTCGCACTCAGCGCTGAACTGTATGGCTATTTCAGCCGGCATGAACGCAGCGAGATCCAGCGAATTCACGCCATGCTCGCCCTGTTCGCCAGCGAGCAGTGCCTGAGTCAGCGCCTGGCCGCCTATTTCGGCGATGGCAACGCGCCGCAGCAGTGCGGCCATTGCTCGGTGTGCCGGGGCCAGGTCGCTGAGCTGCCGGCGCCACTGGCCCTGCCGCCGCTTGCAGGGCAGGAGCCTCAGCGTTTGTGCGCTGCCTTTACTGAAAAGTACCGCGAGCTAAAAGGCAGCGAGCCGAGCGCTGAGTGCCTAACGCGCTTTCTCTGCGGCATCAGCGTGCCGCTGTTTAGCAAGCTCAAGGCCCGCCAGCTCGGCGGTTTTGCCGCGCTGCAGGACTACCCCTATGCCGAGGTGCGTGAGTGGCTGGCGGCGCAGCAGGGCTAATCCCTACTCGCCGATATCCTCGTTCCATAGTCTCGGCTGGGCGGCGATAAAGGCCTGCATCAGCTGCAGACATTCACCGTTGTGCAGCACCTCAAGCTGCACCCCGCGTTCACGCAGCAGGGCCTCTTCGCCGAGGAAGGTCTGGTTCTCGCCGATGACCACCTTGGGGATGCCGTACAGCAGGATCGCCCCGCTGCACATGGCGCAGGGTGAGAGGGTGGTGTAGAGCACGCACTCGCGGTAGGTCTGGGCGCTCTGCCGGCCGGCGTTTTCCAGGGCATCCATTTCGCCATGGCGGATGGCGCTGCCCTGTTGTACCCGGCGGTTGTGCCCGCGGCCGATAATCCGGCCCCTGTGCACCAGCACCGAGCCAATGGGAATGCCGCCTTCGGCCAGACCCTGGCGGGCTTCGTCGATGGCGGCTTGCATAAAGGCGTCCATGGCGCTCTCCTGTTAAGGCTTATGGGTGGCCTGGCCCTGTTCCAGGGTCCAGCTCACCAGCTCTTCTGCCAATTGGTCGGCGGCCAGGCCAAAGGCCTGCACCACGGCGCCAACCGAGGTATCGGCCGCTGCCTGGCTGACGGCAAAGCGACGACTGGCGAGAATGCGCAGGCTGCCGCTCTGCACCAGGCGCACATCCAGCAGAATTCGCGCTTCGGCGCGGCCATCCCAGTATTCGCTGTGGAAGGCGCGCAGGTCGCTGCTCAGCTCCAGCTCGGCATGCAGGCGGCTGTCATCGCTGCTCACCGCGGCAATGCGCGCGTCGTCACGGAAGGCATCGATCAGCCGGTCGCGCAGCAGCAGCGGGGCGCGGTCGCTCCAGCGTACGCCCTGGTAGGCGCTGATCTGATCCCCCGGTGGCAGCACGGCGATGCGTGTGCTGTCGAGCAGCTGACTGCTGTAGGGCTTGTTGACCCGCAGCGCCCAGTTCGCCGCAGGCGGCTGACTGGCCAGGGGCTGGGCCGGCAGGCGATAGATGCTCAGCACCTCGCTTTTGGGCAGGATCGAGCAGGCGCCGAGCAGGCCACTCAGGAGCAGGGCGAGCAGGGGACGGAAAAGGCTCATGGCTGGAACTCCTTGATACTGTCGCTGCGCAGCAGGTAGCCGGCCGGATCTTCCTCCAGGCGACGGGCGAAGGAGCGCAGGGCACTGAGGGTTTCGCGCAGCTCGATCAGTGCCGGGCCCAGCTCGCTGACCCCCTGCAGGCCGCCGTCGATGGCGGCGCGATTGTCGCCGAGCAGGCTTTCCACCTGGCCGCTGCTGCGTTCCAGGGAGGCCAGCAAGCGGTTGGCGTTGGCGAAGGCGGCGCGCCCCTCGGTGTTGACCAGCTGGTTGGCACTGCGCATCAGTTCACTGGCCTCACGGCTGGCGCGGCTGATCTGTTGCAGGGCCTGGCGCAGCTCGTCGCGCTGCTCTGCGACGGCGGCGCTGGTCTGCTCCAGGTTGTCCAGGGTGTTGCTGATGCGTTTGACGTTCTCCCGCGACAGCACCTGATTGGCCCTACCCAGCAGGCGGGTGACGCTG
Source organism: Pseudomonas xionganensis (assembly GCF_009763245.1). GTDB lineage: Bacteria > Pseudomonadota > Gammaproteobacteria > Pseudomonadales > Pseudomonadaceae > Aquipseudomonas > Aquipseudomonas xionganensis. The sequence goes on from NZ_WKJZ01000001.1 coordinate 792,919, forward strand.
ATCAGCAGGTCCTCGCCATTGGCCATCAGACGCGACAGCGGCGAGCGGTCGGCGATGATTTCTGCGCGCTTGCCATCCTGGCTCAGGAGTCTCGGGCTTTCCGGGCTGCCGCCGTGCAGCTGGATCAGGGCCGCGCCGGTGATGCCGGTGATGGACAGGCGGGCGCGGGTGTCTTGCTTGATCGGGGTGCTGGCATTGACGCGGATATGCGCATGGACCTTGCGCGGATCGTCCGCATCCAGGCTCAGGCTGATCACGTCACCCACCTTGATCCCGCTGTATTGCACGGCACTGCCCTGGGACAGGCCACTGACTGCCTCGGTGAAGATCACATCGTAGTCGCTGAATTCCCGCTCCGAGCTGGCCTTGCTCAGCCACAGGGCAAAGCCCAGGGCAGCGGCCACCATCAACACGGTAAACAGGCCTATCAGCACATGATGGGCACGGGGTTCCATTCAGTTGCTCCCTGGCACGCCAGTGGCGGCCTGTGCGGCCGCGCGTCCACGCGGGCCGTGAAAATAATCATGAATCCAGGCGTTGCGGGTTGCCGCCACCACTTCCAGGCGATCGGCCACCAGCACGCGCTGCTCCGCCAGTACGGCGATGCGGTCACAGATGGTATGGAGCGTATCCAGATCATGGGTGACCAGAAACACGCTCAGGCCCAGGGCGTCGCGCAGGGTCAGGATCAGCTGGTCGAAGGCCGCCGCACCGATGGGGTCGAGGCCGGCGGTGGGTTCGTCGAGAAACAGGATATCCGGCTCCAGGGCCAGGGCACGGGCCAGGGCCGCGCGCTTGATCATGCCGCCGGACAGTTCGCTGGGGTATTTGTCGCCGGCCTCGCGGGGCAGACCGACCAGGGCCAGCTTGACCAGGGCCAGGCGCTCGGCGGCCGGGCGGGTGAGGCTGGCGTGTTCGATCAGCGGCAGGGCGATGTTTTCCGTCACCGTCAGCGAGGAGAACAGCGCGCCACGCTGGTAGAGCACGCCAAAGCGCCGCTCCAGTTGTGAGCGGCGCTGCGGTGGCAGGTTGAGCAGTTCTTCGCCAAAGATCCGCACGCTGCCGGCATTGGCCCGGCGCAGGCCGAGTATGCAGCGCAGCAGTACCGACTTGCCGGTGCCGGAGCCGCCGACCACGCCCAGCACTTCGCCGCGGTACAGATCCAGGTCCAGATTCTGGTGCACGGTCTGGCTGCCGAAGCGGTTGACCAGCCCGCGCACCTGGATGATCGATTCGCCCGTCACCAGCCCATCTCCATCAGAAACAGTGCGGCGAGGGCGTCCAGCAGGATCACCACGAAGATCGACTGGACCACGCTGGAGGTGGTGCGCTCGCCTACCGACTGGGCGCTGCCGGTGACCTTGAAGCCTTCCAGGCAGCCGATCACGGCGATCAGAAAGGCGAAGACCGGTGCCTTGGCCAGGCCCACCAGAAAGTGCTTGAGGGCAATATTTTCCTGGAGCATGGCCAGGTACATGGTTGGCGAGATATCCAGGCTCAGGGCGCAGACCACGGCGCCGCCGAGGATGCCGCTGAGCATGGCGATAAAGGTCAGGATCGGCAGGGCGATCAGCAGGGCGAACACCCGCGGCAGCACCAGCAGTTCCAGCGGGTCGAGGCCCAGGGTGCGGATGGCGTCGATTTCCTCGTTGGCCTTCATCGAACCGATCTGCGCGGTAAAGGCGCTGGCGGTGCGCCCGGCCATGAGGATGGCGGTGAGCAATACGCCGAACTCGCGCAGGAAGGAGAAGGCCACCAGGTCCACGGTGTAGATGCTGGCGCCGAAGTCGGCGAGCACGGTGGCGCCGAGAAAAGCCACTACCGCGCCGACCAGAAAGGTCAGCAGGGCGACGATGGGCACCGCGTTCAGCCCGCTCTGCTCCAGATGGGCCACCAGTGAGGTCATGCGCCAGCGCCCCGGGCGCAGGAGAATCTTCAGCATGGTCGCCAGGGTCAGGCCGATAAAGCCCAGCAGGTCAACGCACTGCTGGTAGAACTCTTCCAGGGCCTGGCCGATATGCCCGAGCACCTCGCGCCAGGTGGCCAGAGGGCGATGCGGGGGCATGTCGCTCGCTGCAGCCATGGCCTGGCCCACGGTCTGTAGCAGTGCACGGCGCTCGGTAGCCAGATTGGGCGCCTGGGTCGCCAGCTGGGCCAGGCGCTGGCTGCCAAGCAGCCCCACCAGCAGGGCGGCGCCGGCGGTGTCCAGGGCGCCCAGTTCGGTCAGGTCAATGCTGGAGTGGTTATCCAGATGGCCTTGCAGAGCCAGCACCTGGGGCTCCAGTTGGGCGTAATGAGCCAGCGTCCAGTCTCCACCGATACGCAGCCCTGAAGGCGCATCCGTGCGGCTGTGGGCAAGCGGCTCGATAAAGGGGGCTGTGCTCATGAGCAACAGCTTAAACCCGATGAGGAGCGCCTGCCCAGCGATCTAAATCAACAGATGGACGCTGGCCAGCGGCGTTCTGCCTAACCATCGGCGGTGATTTCGCTGATCAGTTCGCGCAGGGTTTCGGCGGCCTCCTCATTGGCCACCTGGCAGGTGCCAGCGTTGGCATGACCGCCGCCGTTGTAGCGCAGGCACAACTCGCCGACATTGGTTTGCGAGCTGCGGTCGAGGATCGACTTGCCGATGGCGAACACGGTGTTCTGCTGCTTGACGCCCCACATCACATGGATGGAGATGTTGCACTGGGGGTAGAGGGCGTATATGACGAAGCGGTTGACCGCATAGATGGTCTCCTCATTACGCAGGTCGAGCACCACCAGGTTGTTGTACACCGTGGCGCAGCGCTGGATCTGCTGGCGCGCCAACTGGTCATGCTCCTTGTACAGGGCAACCCGTTCGGCCACGTCGGGCAGTTCGAGGATTTCGTCGATGCCGTGGGTCTGGCAGAAGTCGATCAGCTGCATCATCAACTGGTAGTTGGCGATGCGGAAATCGCGGAAGCGCCCCAGGCCGGTGCGTGCATCCATGATAAAGCTGAGCAGCTCCCAGCCCTCGGGGTCGAGGATGTCCTCGCGGCTGAACTGGGCGGCGTCGGCCTTGTCCACCGCGTCCATCATTTCGTCCCATTCCCGCGGGAAGGTGTCGTAGCCGCCATAGTGCTGCCACACCACCCGTGCCGCCGAGGGCGCATCGGGGTCGATGATATGGTTGCTGGCCGGCTGGTTGCGCAGGGTCTCGCTCAGGTGGTGATCGAACGCCAGGTAACAGCCTGGGACATAGGGCAGGTTGGTGGTGATGTCGTTGGCGGTGATCGCCACCTTGCCGTCCTGCATGTCCTTGGGGTGGACGAACAGAATGTCGTCAATCAGGTCGAGGTGCTTGAGCAGGGCGGCGCAGACCAGGCCGTCGAAATCACTGCGGGTTACCAGGCGATACAGAGTAGACATGGAACATCTCCGGGGCGGGAAACAGTCAGGTCTGATTCAAGGTAGCACGCATGGCGCACTCTGCTCGGTCGCCGGCTGGTTGGCGCAGGGATTCAGAGAGAAAGCCCTTGCTCTACGCGGATGCATTGGGGTAAAGCTGTACCGCACATTTCTCAATTGCGAAAGGATCTCGCCCATGCTCGACAAGCTCATCATTGTTGCGTCCGCCCTGTTGCTGCTCTGCTACACGGCAACCTGGTTCGTCGCCCCTCCTCAATATTGACTGCCCCGGCAAGGATGGCCACCCCATGAGTAACAAAGAGCAGCAACTGAGCGAATTGCTGAGCCTGACCTCGCGCAGCCTGACGCACCTGACGGCGTCGCTGACTTCGCTGGCCTTCGACCTGCTGCGCAGCCCGGACCCTGGTGTGCGCCATGCCGCGACGAAGATGATTGGCAGAATGGAAGCGGTCAGCCATGAGCTGGATCAGCAGTGGCAGCTGATCAGCGAGCTGACTGGCGTGCAGGCCCCGGAGCGGACTGCCGGGGTGGAAGAGGTGCAGCTGCAGTCGCTGCTATAGCCCGCTGCCGCTGCACGCACGAGCAATTCCTGGCGCAGGGTTGGCCCCGCGTAGCGGCGGCGCCAGGAATAACGGACAACAAAAAACCCGCCGAAGCGGGTTTTTTCCTGACCATTCCAACATCCTGTTGGCAACCTGCCTGGCTATGGTCGATCGTCCCTGATCCCGAGCGCATCCTGTCGCTCAGTGGATGGGTGCAGATTAGTGCGGCAAATCCTTTGGCAACAGGGGGCAATGGCCTGGCGGCGTGTAAGCCTTTTGCCATAGCGCAGGCCCGTTGTGCTCCCGCGCACATTCAGCTGCGGCTCAGTTGAAACACCAATGCCTTGAGCGCGCTGTCCGGCTGGCTGTCGGGGAACTCCGGTGGGTTAGCCAGGCGCTGGCTGAAGTGCAGTGTCGGCGCTTCCTCGGCCATGGTCTGGATCAGGTAGTCGGGGCCGACTTCCGGGTCGTTGCAGCAGGCCAGTACCTGGCCATCGGCAGCCAGCAGCTGTGGCAGGCGGCGCAGCACCCGGGGGTAGTCCTTGCCCAGCACGAAGCTGCCGCGCTGGAAGGATGGCGGGTCGATGATGATCAGGTCATAGGGGCCGTACTTGCTCAGCTTGCCCCAGGACTTGAACAGCTCATGGCCGAGAAACACCACCTTGCTCAGGTCGTGATCATTCAGTCTGTGGTTGTCGCGGCCTCGGCTCAGGGCGGCCCTGGCCATATCCAGATTGACCACCTGGCGGGCGCCGCCGGCGATGGCCGCCACCGAGAAGCCGCAGGTGTAGGCGAACAGGTTGAGCACCCGCTTGCCGGCGGCCTGCTGCTGCACCCACTGACGACCCAGGCGCATATCGAGGAAAAGGCCGGTGTTCTGCTTGTGACCCAGGTCCAGCAGGTAGTGCAGCCCGTGCTCGCGGATCGGCCACTGCCCGCGCGGCTCGCCCAGCAGCCAGTGGCTGGGGCTGTCCGCCAGATAGCGCTGCTGCAGCAACAGGCTGTGGGCGCCACTGGCCTGCCAGGCCGGATTCCGGGTCAGGCGCATAAGCATTGCTTGCAGCTCGGCCAGCTGTTCATCTTCCGGTTGCTTGAACAGGGTGACCAGCACAATGCCCTGCAGCCAATCCACGCTGATCTGCTCCAGCCCCGGCCAGCAGCGACCGCGGCCGTGGAACAGGCGGCGGGTTTCTGATGGCGCTGGACTCAGGGCGTGCAGCAGATGCTGCTCCAGGGTGGCGAGGGCGGTGCTGTGCATGGCGGGGGCAATGTCCTTGGGCTCAGTGGGGCGGCAGTGTAAACCAGCGTCCTGGCACCGGCTAAAGGTTGGCTGACAGGCACATGGCAAAGCCTGAGCCTGGCGTATTGGGGCAGCCGGTGTAGGCTGCTAGGGTCAACCTTCAGGGCAGGAGTGTGGTGGTGGAACATCTGGACGTATTGATTATCGGTGCCGGCCTGTCCGGCGTGGGGGCTGCCTGTCATCTGCAACGCCAGTGCCCGGACAAGCGTTTCGCCCTGCTCGAAGGGCGCGCGGCCTTGGGCGGCACCTGGGACCTGTTCCGCTACCCCGGCATCCGCTCCGACTCGGATATGTTTACCCTGGGCTACAACTTCAAGCCCTGGACCGATGCCAAGGCCATTGCCGATGGCCCGTCGATCCGCCGCTATATCGAGGAAACCGCCCGGGAATACGGCATCGAGGCGAAGATCCGCTACCGCCACCGGGTGCTGGCCGCCGACTGGTGCAGCAGCAGTGCCCGCTGGACCCTGCAGGTACAGCGCGGTGATGAGCCCGAGCCGATCCAGCTGGGCTGCCAGTTTCTCCTGCTGTGTACCGGCTACTACCGCTATGAAGCCGGCTACACCCCGGAGTTCAAGGGGCGTGAGCAGTTCCGGGGGGACTTTATCCACCCGCAGCTGTGGCCCGAGGGCTTCGACTACAGCGGCAAGAACGTGGTGGTGATCGGCAGCGGTGCCACGGCCGTGACCCTGGTACCGGCCATGGCCGACAAGGCCCGGCATGTGACCATGCTGCAGCGCTCGCCCACCTACGTGGTCAGCCTGCCCGAGCAGGATCCGCTGTCCAACTGGCTGCGCCGTTTTCTGCCGCAGACCTGGGTCTATCGCCTGGCGCGTACGCGCAATGTGGCCCTGCAACTGCTGTTCTACAAGCTGTCCAAGGCCATGCCGAAGCTGGTGCGCAAGGTGCTGCTGGGTCTGGCCCGGCGCCAGCTGGGGGCGGATTTTGATATGCGCCATTTCAGCCCGCGCTATAAACCCTGGGACGAGCGGGTCTGCGCGGTGCCCGATGGCGATCTGTTTCGCGTGTTGCGCCAGGGCAAGGCCTCGGTGGTCACCGCGCAGATCGACAGCTTGACCGAGCACGGTATCCGCCTGCAAAACGGTCAGGAGCTGGCGGCGGACGTGATCGTCAGTGCCACCGGGCTGGAGCTGCAGCTGTTTGGCGGCATGCAGGTGGCGGTGGATGGCGTGCCCTTCGATGCGGCCAGGAGCATGGGCTATCGCGGCATCATGCTGCGCGATCTGCCCAATGCCGCCGTGGTGCTGGGTTACACCAACGCCAGCTGGACGCTCAAGGCGGATCTGTCCAGCGAGTACTTCTGCCGCCTGATCCGGCATATGGACGCCATCGGCATGCGCCAGTGCACGCCGCGCGATAGCCAAGGCAGCGTGCGTGAGGCGCCCTTTCTCGACCTGGCCAGTGGTTATATCCAGCGCGCCGCCGACAGAATCCCCAAACAGGGCGACCGCGCGCCCTGGAAGCTCTACCAGAACTACCTGCTGGATCTGGCGCTGCTGCGCTATGGCCGGCTGCAGGATGACTACCTGGAGTTCAGTGCGCCGCGCCCTGCCGCAGTCGCAATGGTCGATGGTCTGGACAAAGCGGTGTAAGCCATTGGCCATATACGGACGGCGCCTTTGGCTGACACCAGCTTGGCTGGCTGGCGCTTTGGCATAAGGCACAGGGCCACTATGCTTTGCGACATGGCTCACGGATGAAATGCCAACTCTTGCCGGGTTGGCCTTTGGCACACGGACTCAGGGACGAACCTCATGGAATCAGCCAAGCAGGAACAGCGCACGTTGCCGGCATTACGTGCCCATATCGACAACTTGCTGACCAAGGGCTGGGCGATTACCAGCCGCAGCCCATTGACCCTGCAGTCCGGGCGCAAGATCTATTGGGTGATGCATGGCATGCTGATCGGCGAAGCCTCGCTGTAACAGCAGATTCTTCAGAAAGGCCGCTGGCGCTCCGCAGAGGGCACCAGCGGCCTTTTTGCGTCGGTGCTGGGCGATAGGCGACTGCAGGCGAGTCGTCGTGTCCCGTCGCCATAGGCTGCAGCACGGCCCGGCTCAGTCCGGCAGACCTGGCACCTGCCAATGAGTGGCGGCCAACCACTCTGCGAAGGCGGCTGGTGGCAGGGGTTTGCTCAGCAGATAGCCCTGGGCGATATCGCAACCGAGCTGATCCAGGCGTTCGAGAATGGCCTCGGTTTCCACCCCTTCGGCGACGATTTTCAGGCCCATGTTGTGCCCCAGCTCGATGGTGGAGCGCACGATGATGTCGTCGTCCGGGTTGCTTAGCAGATCCTGCACGAAGGACTTGTCGATCTTCAGCTCATGCACCGGCAGACGCTTGAGCTGAGCCATGCTCGAGTAGCCGGTGCCGTAGTCGTCGATCGACAGCAGTACGCCCAGCTCGCACAGCTGCTGCAGCTGGCCCATGGCCTGTTCCGGGTCGGCCATCACCGCGCTTTCGGTGATTTCCACGATCAGGCTGGCGGCGCTCAGGCCCTGCTCGGAGAGCTGTTCGGCGATAAAGGCGGCAAAGCCGGGGTCGGCCAGGTCCAGGGCGGAGACATTGATCGCGGTCTTCAGCTCCAGGCCCTGTTCCTGCCAGGCGCGGCCCTGGGCCACGGCGGTGCGCACCACCCAGCGGGTCAGGGCGCAGACATTGCCGGTCTGCTCGGCCAGGGGGATAAAGTCGTCCGGCGGGATAAAGCCGTGCACCGGATGAATCCAGCGCACCAGGCATTCCACGCCATACAGGCAGCGGCTGTGGATATGCAGCTTGGGTTGCAGATAGAGGCTGAGCTGGCCGCCTTCCACCGCGCCTTTGAGCTCGCTCATCAGGGCCAGGCGCAGCAGGCTGTGGCGGTCCAGCTCGGGGCGGTACAGGGCATAGGGCGAGCGCTGCGCCTTGCCCAGGTACATGGCCACCTCGGCATGCTGCAGCAGGCTGCCGGCGCTTTCGCCGTGATCCGGGTAGAGGGCGATGCCCAGGGTGGCGTTGAGGGTCATGCTGATGCCGCGCACGGCGAAGGGTTGCTGCAGGGCGCCGCGGTAGTGCTCAGCGGCGGGGATGACCTGGCCGGGGTCGCAGCGCGGAATCAGCAGGGCGAACTCGTCGCCGCCCAGGCGTGCCAGTTGCTCATCCGCGCGCAGGCGCTGCTGCAGGCGCTCGGCCAGCTGGCACAGCAGCTGGTCGCCAGCGTCGTGGCCGAGGGTGTCGTTGAGGTCCTTGAAGTTGTCCAGGTCCATCAGCAGCACCGCCACGCTGTCACCGGGGGCGCAGCGGGCCAGGGCCTGCTGCAGTTCGGCGACGAAACGGTTGCGGTTGGCCAGCTCGGTCAGCGGGTCACGGTAGGCGAGAAAGCTGATGGTGGCCTCGCGCTCGGCAATGCCCTGCTGCATGGCGACGAATTCCCGCGCCAGCAGGCCCACTTCGCCACCGATCTGGGTGGCCATGGGTGCATGGTAATCGCCGCCGGCGATGCGCCGCACGCTCGCGACCATCTGGCTCAGGGGACGGCTGACGGTGTTGGCGATCCACAGTGCGCCGAGGCCGGCCAGCAGCAGGGCGATGGCGAAGATGCCCGCCAGTTGCCATTGCAGTGGCTGGTAGTCGGCCAGTTCGGCGGACAGCGAGCGCATCAGCAGCACCTGCAGGTCGTCCTGGGTGTCGCCCAGGGGCGCGCGCAGGGCCACCTGTTGCAGGTTCTGCAGCTCGAAGCGAAACACCCCCGGTGCCTGGCTCAGCTGTTGCCCGGCCAGCTCGGCCCGGGGCAGCCCCGTCAGATTGCTGGCCAGCACCCGGTAGGCGCCGGGTGCGCCGTCGAGCAGGGCGACATCGGCCCCGCTCAGCTCGGCCAGCAGGGTGGTGGCCTGATCGTCCAGTTCGAAGGCCATCAGCAGCCAGCCCATCAGGTTGGGCCGCGGGGCGAAGATCGGCGTGGCGTTGACATGCAGCACCCGGCCGGCGAACACCACCAGGCGTTCAGCGCTCTCGGGGTCCTCTTCATCCAGCAGATCGCGCCAGGGCAGTGCTGCGCCGGGCAGCAGCTCGTCACTGGTGCCGGCCAGCACCTGGCCCTGGGGCGCACTGACCAGGGCGAAGCTGGCCTGGCTGCGGGCGGCGAAGGATTCCAGGGCGGCAGACAGCGACTGCGCCTGCTGCTGCGGGCTGGCCACCAGGTCGGCGATCTCGCCGAGCAGGGTGAAGTCCTTGGCGATCAGGTCGGCCATGGCGCTCTGCGCCTGGCGTCGGCTCTGCAGCTCGTGGGCCAGCACGCCATGGGCGAAGTCCAGCTGGCTGGCCACCTGGCGCAGGGTGTGCTGGTAGGTGGAGCGATACACCAAGGCCAGCAACAGCACCATCACCGCCAGAAGCAACAGCAGAAAGAAGCCGAGGATCTTGCCGCGCAGGGTCATGGCACGTAGCCGCCCTTGCCCTGGGGTCGCATCTTCGGCGTTTTCGGTCTGGGGTCGCGCTTGAGCGGGCTGCTGAGTTGCCAGGTCAGGCTGGTCTCGCCGCCCAGGGGGCGCTGGGTGGTTTCGCTGGTCTCGTTGATCCGTGGGTGCCAGACATGCAGGCGCTGACCGGCGGCGGGGCTGAAGTCCAGGCGGGCGCGACCGTCCTTATCGGTCTGGGTGAACCAGGGGCTGTCCAGCACCAGGATAAAACCGAGCATCCAGTCGTGGATATTGCAGCCCAGGGTGACCAGGCCGGGCTGCTCGAACAGCACCTCCTGGGGGGCGGCCTTGTGCTGGTGCATGCGCAGCTCGAAGCGCTTGGCCGGAGAGAAGGAGTAGACGTGGTGGTTGATCGGGTCCGAGTTGGGGAAGCTCACCGTAGTACCCACCTGCACCGGCAGGATATAGGGGGTGAACTGGCGGCGCTTCTGATCCATCAGGGCGGGTGTGTCAGGCCCCAGGGCCGGGCCGGGCTCGATCCATAGCACCGCCTCGCCCAGGGCCTTGCCCTTGTTGTCCAGCAGCTGTACATCCAGACTCTTCGCCCAGCCAGCGGCGCTCCAGAGCCCAAGCAGCAGCATCCAGCCCGACTTGCCCATAGCCACCTCCGTTTTTCGTCCCCTGAGTATAGAAAGCCTGTGGCATTACACCGGGGCGCTTTGCCCGATGGCGGCGATCTGTGTCATCAGCCAGTGCAGGGCCGGTTCGCGCTGGCGCTGGACCAGGCTGACCATCTCCAGGTGGAAGGGGCCGAGGGCGAAGGGCAGCTCGAACAGCTGCAGGGGCAGCAGGCTGGCGAAATACCGGGCCAGCTGGCTGGGCAACACCGCGGCCAGTTCACTGCCGGCGACGATATGGGCCGCCTGCAGGTAGTTCGGCGTGCTGTAGGCGATCTGCCGGCACAGGCCCTGTTCGCCGAGCCACTGGTCGACCATGCCGCGGGTCTGGCCGCCATGCACCCAGAGATGGCGCAGTTGCAGAAAGCGCGGCAGGTCCATGCTGCCTGTCGCCAGGGGATGGTCGCGGCGCAGGGCCAGCAGCAGGGTCTCGCTGAGCCAGTGCTGGCGGGCAAAGCGCGCCGGCACTTCATCGAAGCGGCCCAGCACCAGATCCAGCTCGCCACGGTCCAGGGCTTCGGCCGGCAGGCTGGGGCTGAGGTGGCGGATATCGATACGCATGGCCGGCGCCTGTTCGCCCAGTTGTTGCAGCAGGCGCGGCATGCACAGTTGCTCGACGTAGTCGGTGACGGCGATGCAGAAACGCTGGCGGCTGCTGGCCGGGTCGAAGGCCTCGCTGGCGCCGACACTCTGTTCGATCTGCTGCAGGGCGCTGCGAATCGGCCCTTCCAGGGCCAGGGCGCGGGGCGTCGGGCGCATGCGCCGGCCGACCCGTACCAGCAGCGGGTCGTCCAGCAGCTCGCGCAGGCGCCCCAGGGCATTGCTCACCGCCGGCTGGCTCAGGGCCAGGCGCTCGGCAGCGCGGGAGACATTCTGCTCACGCATCAGGGCATCGAAGACGCGCAGCAGGTTGAGGTCGAAGTTCTGGCTATTCATTGGGCGAATATGACGTATCACAAGACTAAATTTCAAAAATAGTAGCGTCTTGCATAAGGTGGCGGGCGATTGATTTTTTCTCGTCCCGGAGGCGTTGCGATGACCCACCCTGCTTTTACCCTCAACCAGGCCGCGGTGATCGGTGCCGGCACCATGGGCCGCGGTATCGTGATGAGCCTGGTCAACGCCGGCATCCCGGTGTTGTGGCTGGATAACAACCCGCAGGTGCTCGACCAGGGCCTGACCCTGGTGGCGCAGACCAATGCCCAGCAGGTGCAGCGCGGGCGTATCAGCGAGCAGGACGCCGCCGCGCGCCTGGCTCGGGTAACCCCGGTGACGGACTATGCGGCCCTGGCCGGGGTCGATCTGCTGATCGAAGCGGTATACGAAAACCTCGAACTCAAGCAGCGCATCTTTCGCGAACTGGATGCCGTGCTGAAACCTTCGGCGATCCTGGCCAGCAACACCTCGGCGCTGGATATCGACGCCATCGCCGCCGTGACGGCGCGGCCCGAGCAGGTCCTGGGCCTGCATTTCTTCAGCCCGGCGCACATCATGAAACTGCTGGAAATCGTGCGCGGCGCCAGGACAGCCCCGGCGGTGCTGGACGCGGCCCTGGCCCTGGGCGAGCGCATCGGTAAGGTGGCGGTGGTGGCCGGCAACTGCCACGGCTTTATCGGCAACCGTATGCTGCATACCTATGTGCGCGAGGCACGCATGCTGCTGCTCGAAGGTGCCTTGCCGCAACAGGTGGACGCCGCCCTGCAGGCCTTCGGTTTTGCCATGGGCCCGTTCCGCATGTACGACGTGGTCGGCATCGACCTGGAGTGGCGCGCCCGCGAATTGGCCGGCCGTGGCCAGGATGATGTGGCGGTGCAGGTGGATAATCGGCTGTGCGGCCTGGGCCGCTTCGGGCAGAAGGTCGGACTGGGATATTACCGCTATGCCGAGGGCAGCCGTGAGGCGCTGCATGACCCGGCGGTGGACGCCCTGGTGCTGCAGGTGGCCGAGCAGCTGGGCTTTGCCCGCCGCGCGATCACTGACGCGGAAGTTCTTGAACGCTGCCTGCTGGCCCTGGTCAACGAGGGGGCGAAGATTCTCGCAGAGGGCATTGCCCGCAGTAGTGCAGATATCGACCTGGTCTACCTCAACGGCTACGGCTTCCCCATGGACCAGGGCGGGCCCATGAACTGGGCCGACGGCCAGGGCCTGGGCGCCATCCTCGATCGTCTCGGCACCCTGCAGGCCCGCTTAGGCGAGCACTGGCAGGCGGCGCCGTTGATCGAGCGGCTGGTTGCCGATGGCAAGCGTTTCGCGGATGTGCAGGAGGGCCGGGTATGAGCTATCAGGCGCCCCTGCGTGAGATGCGCTTTGTGCTGCACGAACTGTTCGATGCCGCCGCTCACTGCGAGCGCCTGGGCAACGGCCTGGATCGCGAGCTGATCGACGGCGTGCTGGAGGAGGCCGCGGCCTTTGCCGCCGGCGAGATTGCCCCGCTCAACCGCAATAGCGATGAGCAGGGCTGCCAACTGGTGGACGGCGCGGTGACCACACCCAAAGGCTTTGCCGAGGCCTACCGGCAGTACGTGGACAACGGCTGGGCGAGCATGACCGGGCCGCTGGAATATGGCGGCCAGGGTTTCCCGCAGCTGGTCAGCTTTGCCTTCCACGAGATGCTGATGAGCGCCTCACTGTCCTTTCGCGTCTACTCCGGGCTGACCGAAGGTGCTGTGCTGGCGCTGCACAAGCACGGCAGCGAAACGCTCAGGCAGGCCTATCTGGAAAAAATGGTCAGCGGCCGCTGGAGCGGCACCATGTGCCTGACCGAACCCCAGGCCGGCACCGACCTGGCCCTGCTGCGCACCCGCGCCGAGCCCCAGGCCGATGGCAGCTACAAGGTCACGGGCAGCAAGATCTTTATCAGCGGCGGTGAGCAGGATCTGTCGGAGAACATCATTCATCTGGTGCTGGCGCGTCTGCCCGATGCACCGGCGGGCGTGAAGGGTATTTCGCTGCTGCTGGTGCCCAAGTTTATTGCCGCGGCCGATGGCACGCCGGGCGCGCGCAATGCCCTGAGCTGCGGTGCCCTCGAACACAAGATGGGCATCAAGGGCGCCTCCACCTGTGTGATGAACTTCGACGGCGCCACGGGCTGGTTGATCGGCGAGGCCAACCAGGGCCTGGCCTGCATGTTCACCATGATGAACGACGCGCGCTTTCAGGTCGGTCTGCAGGGGGTGGGTATCGCCGAGGCCGCCTTCCAGGGCGCCTTGCGCTACGCCCGGGAGCGTCTGCAATCTCGCGGTCTGAGCGGTGTGCAGGCCGCCGACAAACCGGCCGATCCGATCATTGTGCATCCGGATGTGCGGCGCATGTTGCTGACCCAGAAGACCCTGGTGGAAGGCTGCCGCATGCTCGCCGCCTATACCGCGCGGCAGCTCGACCTGGAGCACGGCGCCGCTTCGCCCGAGGCGCGCAAGGCAGCCGGCAGGCGTGCGGCGCTGCTGATTCCCATCGTCAAGGCCTTCTGTACCGATATGGGCCAGGAAGTGGCCAGCCTGGGTGTGCAGGTCTATGGCGGCCATGGCTATATCCGCGAATGGGGCATGGAGCAGTTGATGCGCGACAGCCGCATCACCCAGCTGTACGAGGGCACCAACGGTATCCAGGCGCTGGACTATATCCGGCGCAAGCTGCTGTTTGACGGCGGCGCCGAATTGAGTGCGCTGCAGGCCGAATTTAGCGCGCTGTGCGAGACGCAGCTGCCCCGTCCGGTTCTGGCGCAGATGGCCAGTCTGGTACAGGCGCGCCTGGGCGAATGGCGTGAGCTGAGTACCGAGGTGATCGCGGCCTGCCAGCGCGATGCCCAGGAGATCGGCGCCACTTCGGTGGACTTTCTCCAGTATTCGGCCTATGTACTGCTGGCCGGTTTCTGGTTGCAGGCGGCCGCCCGGGCACAGGATGCGCTGGACGCGGGTACTCAGGAGGTGGCCTTCTATCAGGCCAAGCTGGACTGCGCCGCGTTCTACCTGCGCCGCGTGCTGCCGCGCGCCAGCGGCCACCGCGAGGCGTTGTTGGGCGGTGCGCAGTGCCTGATGGCGATGCCTGAGGAGAGTTTTGCGTTTTAACGGCGAACTGTTGGTGCGCACGGCGCACCCTACATAGGAGGCGCACCCTGTGCATAAACCCTTAGGGTGCGCCGGGCGCACCGAATTGTATCGAATAACAAGAGGAGCACCCCATGCACCCATTTAGCTTCGCCACCACCGCGCAGATCCTCTGCGAAGCCGGCGCGGCCGTGCGTCTGGCCGAACTCTGTCGCGAGCGCGGCGCCCGCCGCGTGCTGATCGTCACTGACCCCGGGATCGCCCGCCTGGGGCTGCTCGATGCCGTGCTGGCGGGTTTTGCCCGCGCCGACATGGCTGTGCAGGTATTCGACCGGGTCGTAGCCGATCCACCCGAGGCCGTGGTGCTGGATGCCGTGGCCCAGGCCCGTGAGCTGCAGGTTGAGTTGCTGGTCGGCTTTGGCGGTGGCAGCTCCATGGACGTGGCCAAGCTGGTGGCGCTGCTGGCCCATCCGGACTGTGACCAGGGCCTGGGCGAGCTCTATGGCGTGGGCAATGCCCGGGGGCGGCGGCTGCCGCTGATCCAGGTGCCGACCACCGCCGGCACCGGCTCCGAGGTGACGCCTATTGCCATCGTCACCACCGGTGAGACGACCAAGATGGGCGTGGTCTCACCGCTGCTGCTGCCGGATCTGGCCCTGCTCGACGCCGACCTGACCCTCGGTCTGCCACCGGCGGTGAGCGCCGCCACCGGTATCGATGCCATGGTGCATGCCATCGAGGCCTACACCAGCGCGCTGAAGAAAAACCCGCTGTCCGATCTGCTGGCCCGCGAGGCCCTGCGTTTGCTGGCGGCCAATCTGGATAGGGTGGTGCAGGACGGCTCTGATCGCGACGCGCGTCAGGCCATGCTGCTCGGCGCCTGCCTGGCCGGCCAGGCCTTCGCCAACGCCCCGGTGGCAGCGGTGCATGCCCTGGCCTATCCGCTGGGCGGGCATTGCCATATTCCCCATGGGCTGTCCAACGCCCTGGTACTGCCCCAAGTGCTGGCCTTCAATGCGCCGGCGGCTGCGCCGCTATACGCCGAGCTGGCGCCGCTGGTGCTGGGGGCGCAGCTGCGCGCCGGCAGTGCCCTGGAGCAAACCGAGCAACTGATTGAGGCGCTGGTCGGCTTCAGCCTGCGCAGTGGTCTGCCCACGCGCTTGCGCGATGCCGGGGTGAGCGAGGCGCTGTTGCCGACCCTGGCGGCGGACGCCATGCTGCAGCAGCGCCTGCTGGTCAATAACCCGCGCGAAATCAACCAGGAGCAGGCCCTGGCCATCTACCAGGCGGCCTACTGAAACGAGATTGCCATTGGTGCGCCGCGCGCACCGAGATAACCCAAGGACTATCGATGAGCCAACCCCAGCATCTACGCAGCGACTACCGTCACTTCCAGGCGATCACCACGCGCTGGCACGACAATGACCTCTATGGCCACGTCAATAACGTCACCTACTACAGCTACTTCGACAGCGCGGTGAACACCTACCTGATCGAGGTCGGTGGCCTGGATATCCACAACGGCGAGGTGGTGGGTTTTGTGGTCAGTTCGGCGTGCGACTACTTCGCCTCCATCGCCTTTCCCGAGGCCGTCGAGGTGGGGCTGCGCGTCGGCAAGCTGGGTAATAGCTCGGTGCAGTACGAGCTGGCGGTGTTCAAGGCCGGGGAGAACGAGGCCTGTGCGGCGGGGCGCTTTGTTCACGTCTTTGTCGACCGTGCCAGCAACCGGCCGGTGAGCATTCCCGAGCGCTTGCGGACAGCCCTGGCCGCATTGTTGGTGCCTGTCTGAGACGGCAAAGCGTGCAGGCGTCAGTCGGCGATTTGTTGGCGCTCAGTCCCAAGCTGGGAAACTCTGTCTAGACTCACCGACGGCAGGCCAATTCAGGTCTGTCGGATTGATCGATAGCAGAGGATTGCGCATGAGTATGTTTGCTTTTGTCAAAGAGGCGGGTGTCAAACTGTGGGAATCGCTGGTAGGGAATGAGGCGCAGGCCGCCGAATCACTGACGGCGCATGTGGCCAAGGTGGGTTTGGGCAACCCCAATATTCAGGTCAGTGTTGAGGGCGAGAAGGTCATTGCCCGAGGCGAAGTGGCCAGCCAGGAAGAGAAGGAGAAAATTCTTCTGGCCCTGGGCAACGTGGCCGGTGTCGCCGAAGTGGAAGACCATATCAGCGTGGCCACGCCCGCTCCGGCGGCGCGCTTTGTGACGGTGAAGAAGGGCGATACCCTCAGTGCGATTGCCAAGGCCGAATACGGCAACGCCAATGCCTATCCGCAAATCTTCGAGGCCAACAAACCGATGCTCAGCCACCCGGACAAGATCTATCCGGGTCAGGTGCTGCGCATTCCGTAGAGCGGTTGTCGCGTTTACATCTGCCGGAGGGGGCTGCGGCGGCCACAGGTGGAAAGCGCTTCGCGCTTTGCCACCCTACAGCCCCTGCAATAGGGCGCGGTAGTCTTCGACTGCTGCGAACTCCTCGGTGTCCTTGGGTCCGGCCTGGCTGTCCGGCTGGCGCACGGCGAGCAGTTGGGCAACGCCAAAGCGCGCGGCGCTGCGCAGGATCGGCAGGCTGTCATCGATAAACAGGCTGCGTTCAGGCGCAAACTCGATGTCCTGCTGCAGGGCATGCCAGAACTGCTGGTCTTCCTTGGGGAAACCGTAGTCGTGGGAACTGATCAGACGATCGAAATAGGGCGCCAGTTCGATGCGCTCCAGCTTCAGCGACAGTGAGTCGCGGTGGGCGTTGGTGATCAGCACCACCTGCTTGCCTGCTTTGCGCAGCGCCTGAATAAAGAGGTCGGCATCCGGGCGCAGGGCGATCAGGTGGGCGACTTCGTGTTTCAGGTCGCGGATCGACAGCTTGAGTTCGCGGCTCCAGAAATCCGTGCAGTACCAGTTGAGGGTGCCGGCGTGCTGGCGGAACAGCGGCAGCAGCTCGGCTTCGGCCAGTTCAAGGCTGACCCCGTGGTGCTCGGCATAGCGCTGGGGCAGGTGTTTGAGCCAGAAGTGGTTGTCGAAGTGCAGGTCGAGCAGGGTGCCGTCCATATCCAGCAGCACGGTGTCGATGGTGTTCCAGGGCAGCAGCATGGCAAGTGTCCGGTCGGGTTGTGCGGGGTGTCGCGCTTCGTGGCGTTATCGTCGTGATCACGCAATCTGTGCCGGGGATAATCCGACCAGCCGCGTTATGATAACCCGTCACAAGCCTGTTCAACGCCCAGCCCCGGAGCCACCCATGCGTGAAAAACCCACCGTGCTTGCCCGCGAGATCGTTGCCAGCAGTCGCCTGTTCCGTGTCGAGGAGCTGCAGCTGCGTTTTTCCAATGGCGTGGAGCGCACCTACGAACGCCTGGTGGGCAAGGGTGTCGGCTATGGGGCGGTGATGGTGGTGGCGATGCTCGATGGCGAGCACGCGGTGCTGGTGGAAGAGTATTGTGGCGGCACCGACGACTATCAGCTGTCGCTGCCCAAGGGCCTGATCGAACCGGGTGAGGACGTCCTGGCGGCGGCCAATCGCGAACTCAAGGAAGAGGCCGGCCTCGGAGCTCGCCACTTGGAACACCTGGCCGAGCTGAGCCTGTCACCGGGCTATATGAGCCAGAAGATTCAGGTGGTGTTGGCCCAGGATCTCTTTGAAGAGCGCCTGCCGGGTGATGAGCCCGAGCCGATGCGGGTCGACAAGGTCAGCCTGCGTGAGCTGTCCAGCCTGATCCAGCACCCGCAGTTCAGTGAAGGCCGCGCCCTGGCGGCCCTCTATCTGGCCCGTGACCTCTTGATGCAGCGTGGAGCCTTTAGCCTGTGAACTCGCCCCTGAACAGTCATCCCCTGCTGCCCGCCGTGCTGGATCTGGTGCGCCAGGCCGGGGCAGCGATCCTGCCGCACTGGCGCAACGATGTAACGGTTACCGAGAAGGCCGATGCCTCGCCGGTGACCATCGCCGATATGGCCGCTCACCATATTCTCGATGCCGGCCTGGTTGCCCTCGACCCGAGCATTCCGGTGCTATCCGAGGAGGCGGTGGATATTCCCCTGGCGACCCGTGCGCAGTGGTCGCGCTGGTGGCTGGTGGATCCGCTGGATGGCACCAAGGAGTTTATTGCAGGCTCAGAGGAATTCACCGTCAACGTGGCGCTGATCGAACAGGGGCGGGTGGTCTTTGGCGTGGTCGGTATTCCGGCCAGTGGGCGCTGCTACTACGGCGGTGCCGGCCTGGGTGCCTGGCGAGTGGCGGCGGACGGTGAGCCTGCGGCCATCGGTGTACGCCTGGCGCCGGAGGAGGCCTTTACCCTGGTGGCCAGCCGGCGCCATTCCAGCCCGGCTCAGGAGCGGCTGGTAGAGGGGCTGAGCGAGCGTTTTGGCGACCTGCAACTGGCCAGTGTCGGCAGTTCGCTGAAGTTCTGTCTGCTGGCCGAGGGCAATGCCGACTGCTACCCGCGTTTGGCCCCTACCTCGCAGTGGGACACCGCCGCCGCCCAGGGTGTGCTGGAAGGGGCGGGTGGCGAAGTACTCGATCTCCGGGGGGAAGTGCTTGGCTATGACGCCCGTGAGTCCCTGCTCAACCCGTCCTTTCTGGCCCTGCCGGCGGGCGCCGAGTGGCGTACCGAGTTGATCCAGCTGGCCCGAGCCCTGGATTAGACGCGGTTACTGGCTGGACAGCCGGTCGCCGCGCTCGAAGCGCCAGGTGCGGATGATTTCCAGGCGGTCGACATCCACCAGGTCACCGGTAAAGGGGGCGAAGGGCGCGGCCAGGCGTACGATGCGCAGCGCGGCCTGATCCAGCACCTGTTGACCGGATGACTCCAGCACCTGCACCTCGAACAGGGTGCCATCGCGATTGATCGACACCAGCAGGCGCAGGCTGCCGTAGATACCCTGGCGCCGGGCTTCGTCCGGATAATTCAGGTTGCCGATGCGTTCGACCTTCTTGCGCCATTCATCCTTGTACCAGGCGCCCTTGTCGCGCATGGTCGAGGCGGCGTTGAGGCGGTGGATCTTCGGCCGTTTGGCGTACTGCTGCACCTCCTGGGCCAGTTCGGCTTCCAGGCTGGCGATCTCTGCCGAGAGCTGGGCGCTGTTGAATACCGGCGCAGGGCGCACCTGGGGCGTGGGTTTGCTTTCTTCCTGCTTGACCGGGGTCTTCTGTTGTTGCGGCGCACGGGTGGCCACGGCCGCCTTCGGCGCTTCCTGGCGTGCGGCCGGTTGCTGCGGCGCGGCGGGGGGCGTGACGCGTTTGACCTGGCTGTCCTGAAACAGTGCCTGCTCGGTGGTCTTGGGCGCCGCCTTGTGCTCCAGGGTGCCGCTGCCCTGCTGGTTGTCCTGAGCGATAAAGTCGGCGTCCTTGGGCTTTTCGTCACTCTTGAAGGTGGCCAGGGTGACTTCCAGGGTCTTGCTCACCTGTCCGGGCTCGGCCAGGGTAAAGCCCAGGCCGAGAATCAGGGCGGCGTGCAGGGCCGCGGCCATAAACAGGGTGAAGCCCAGGCGGTCGGCGGGGCCGGCGCGGGGGCTGGACAGTTCGGGAATAGTGGCGGCTGCGTTCATGCGCGTTCGGATCGACTCAAGGTGTCGCGCAGTCTGCCGGCATCGGCCGCCAGGCTGCAAGCGACATGCGTCAGGCTGCCACCTGGGTCAAGCTTTTGCCGGGTTGCGGCTGGCCAGCTTGCTGGCAATGCAGTCCATCAGGCGCTCACCGATGCGGGTGTCGTAGGCTGCATCAATCTCGCGGATACAGGTGGGGCTGGTGACGTTGATCTCCGTCAGGTGTTCGCCGATCACATCCAGGCCGACAAAGATCAGGCCCTTGTCTTTGAGCGTCGGCCCCACGGCCGCGGCAATCTCGCAATCACGCGCGCTCAGTGGGCGCGCCTCGCCACGCCCGCCTGCGGCCAGGTTGCCGCGGGTCTCGCCGGCTGCCGGGATGCGTGCCAGGCAATAGGGGATGGGCTCACCGTCGATCATCAGGATGCGCTTGTCGCCGTCCTTGATCGCCGGCAGATAACCCTGCGCCATGATCTGCTGCTGGCCGTGCAGGGTCAGGGTTTCCAGAATCACCGAGAGGTTGGGGTCGCCCTCGCGGTGGCGAAAGATCTGCGAACCGCCCATGCCATCGAGGGGTTTGAGAATGATGTCACGGTGCTTCTGGGCGAATTCCCGCAGAATGTCGGCCCGGCGACTGACCAGCGTCGGTGGGGTGTAAGCACTGAACTGGGTGGCGAAGAACTTCTCATTGCAGTCGCGCAGGCTCTGCGGTCGGTTGACCACCAGCACGCCGGCCTGTTCGGCCTGCTCCAGCAGGTAGGTGGAGTAGACGAATTCGTTGTCGAAGGGCGGATCCTTGCGCATCAGGATCACATCCAGTTCGCTGAGCGGCATGTCCTGTTCGGGGCCCAGTTCGAACCAGCGCTGGGCGTCGTTGAATACGCTAAGCTGAGACAGTCGGGCGTGGGCCTGGCCCTGTTGTTGATAGAGATCCTTCTGCTCCATATAGAACAGTGACCAGCCGCGCGCCTGGGCCGCCAGCAGCATGGCCAGGGAGCTGTCCTTCTTGAAGTTGATCTGCGCGATAGGGTCCATGACGATGCCGAGGCGGATGCTCATGGTGAATCTCCGGAAAGCGTGAGCTGAAGTGGGGCGGGAAGTTGCAATGGCTGCCAGGGTGGCGCTGCCGAAACGGACGGTCAAGGGAAAACCTTGGCTTGCATGGCTTATAGATTGCGTCAGGAGTCTGTGCTAAAAAGGCATGACGATTGGGTTGTAGCCCGTCGGTGACAGGGCCTTGAGCGCACTGATATAACGCTAAAATAACGACTCACCGAGGCGATGGTAGGGCAAAAATGGAACAGCATTCCGAGGGTTTGAGGGTAATGGTGATCGACGACTCGAAAACGATTCGTCGTACCGCAGAAACCCTGCTGAAAAAGGTGGGCTGCGAAGTGATCACTGCAGTCGATGGCTTCGATGCCTTGGCAAAAATCGCTGACACCCATCCCAATATCATCTTTGTCGATATCATGATGCCGCGACTCGACGGCTATCAGACCTGTGCCCTGATCAAGAACAACAGCGCATTCAAATCCACTCCGGTGATCATGCTGTCCTCCAAGGACGGCCTGTTCGACAAGGCCAAGGGGCGCATTGTCGGCTCGGATCAGTACCTGACCAAGCCGTTCAGCAAGGAAGAGCTGCTAGGCGCGATCAAGACCCATGTGCCCGAGTTTACGCCGGTGGAGCAAGCCTCCTGACGCCTGCCTGAGTAGTTGCAGGCGCTTCTTACAGTATTGGAAAAACACCATGGCTCGAATTCTGATTGTTGATGACTCTCCCACCGAGATGTACAAGCTGACTGCCATGCTGGAAAAGCATGGTCATCAGGTGCTCAAGGCTGAAAATGGCGCCGACGGCGTCGCCCTGGCGCGCCAGGAAAAGCCCGATGCGGTGCTGATGGACATCGTCATGCCAGGCCTCAATGGTTTCCAGGCGACCCGCCAGCTGACCAAAGATGCCGATACCAGTCACATCCCGGTGATCATTGTCACCACCAAGGATCAGGAAACCGACCGCGTCTGGGGCAAGCGCCAGGGCGCCAAGGACTATCTGACCAAGCCGGTCGACGAGGCCACCCTGGTAAAAACCCTGAATGCGGTATTGGCCGGCTGAATGCCGTGCCAGTCCGCGATTAAATAAGAATAAGGCCGCAGCAGGCATGCCGGACACGCAAACTCCTTTTCAATCCCTTCTCGATATTGATCGCCTGTGCCGCTCCCTGGCCGCTGGCCTGCCTTCGCAGCAGGAAATGGTGCAGAGCTGGAGCGGCATAGGCTTTCGTATGGGTGATCGCTATTTCGTTGCTCCCATGGGGGAAGTGGGCGAGGTGCTGCATGAGCCGCGGCACACCCTGCTGCCTGGGGTGAAAAGCTGGGTCAAGGGCGTGGCCAACGTGCGCGGTCGTCTGCTGCCGGTGATGGATCTGTGCGGCTTCTTTGGCAGCGAGCTGTCGCCGCTGCGCAAGAAGCGGCGGGTCTTGGTGGTCGACTATCAGGAAGTCTTCGCCGGCCTGACGGTGGACGAAGTCTTCGGCATGCAGCATTTTCCGGTGGATACCTTCTCCGAGCAGCTGCCGCCGCTTGAAGCGGCCATCGCTCCTTTCATTCATGGTGTCTTTCAGCGTGAGCAGCCCTGGTTGGTGTTCAGCCCGCATGCGCTGGCGCGTAATCAGGGGTTTCTCGATGTTGCAAGTTAAGCGTTTTTCGGTGGGGTCGGCGTTGCCGGCCTTTTGGCGTTATATGGGAACCGTAGTGCGGTCGGTCCAGGCGGGGGCCTGTAAATGAAAAAACTAAACGCAGGTAATTTGTTCGCGGGTACGCGCAGCAGCACACTGATTCTGGGGCTGTTTATTGTCCTGATCGTGTCCATCGTGCTGTTGTTTGCCAACTTTGCTTACATCAACACCCAGTCCAACTACGACACGGAATACATCGGTCACGCCGGTGAGCTGCGCGTACTGTCCCAGCGTATCGCCAAGAACTCCACGGAAGCCGCCGCCGGTACCGGCGAGGCCTTCGGCCTGCTGCGTGATGCTCGCAACGACTTCCAGGCGCGCTGGAATATCCTCACCGACGGCAGCGAGGAAACCGGCTTGCCGCCGGCACCCGAGTCGCTGCAGGCGCAGATGAGCGCGGTGCAGAAAGACTGGGATACCCTGCGTCGCAACACCGACGCCATTCTGGCCAACGAACAGACCGTACTGTCCCTGCACCAGGTAGCCGCCACCCTGGCGGAAACCATTCCGCAGTTGCAGGTCGAGTACGAGGAAGTGGTCGACATCCTGCTGGAAAGTGGTGCGCCAGCCGCCCAGGTATCGGTGGCCCAGCGTCAGTCGCTGCTGGCCGAACGTATTCTCGGCTCGGTGAACAAGGTGTTGGCCGGTGACCAGGACTCGGTACAGGCCGCCGACATGTTTGGCCGCGACGCCAGCCTGTTCGGCCGTGTACTCAATGCGATGCTGGAAGGCAACGCGGCGATGGAAATCAGCCAGGTAACAGACGAAGAAGCACTGGAGCGTCTGGCCGAGATTTCCGAGCTGTTCGAGTTCGTCTCCGGCTCGGTGGACGAGATCCTGGAAACCTCGCCCGAACTGTTCCAGGTTCGTGAATCGGCCAACGTCATCTTTACCGTGTCGCAGACGCTGCTGGATCAGGCCTCCGACCTGGCCAAGGGCTTTGACGACCAGGCTGCAGGCCGCGCCCTGAATACCCTGATCGGTTATGTGCTGGGTGCCCTGGCACTGGGTTCGATCATCCTGATCGGTCTGGTCATGGTGCGGGAAACCAACCGCCGCCTGGCCTCGACCGCCGAGAAGAACGAACGTAACCAGGCGGCGATTCTGCGACTGCTCGATGAAATCGCCGACCTCGCCGACGGTGACCTGACCGTGGCCGCGACGGTAACCGAGGATTTCACCGGTGCCATCGCCGACTCCATCAACTACTCCATTGACCAGCTGCGCGACCTGGTTGCCACCATCAACCTGACCGCCGTTCAGGTAGCCGGTGCGGCCCAGGAAACCCAGGCCACGGCGATGCACCTGGCCGAAGCCTCCGAGCACCAGGCCCAGGAAATTGCCGGGGCCTCGGCGGCGATCAACGAAATGGCCGTGTCGATTGACCAGGTATCGGCCAACGCCGCGGAATCCTCCGCGGTAGCGGAACGTTCCGTAGCCATCGCCAACAAGGGCAACGAAGTCGTACACAACACCATCACCGGCATGGATAACATCCGTGAGCAGATCCAGGACACCTCGAAGCGAATCAAGCGCCTCGGTGAATCGTCCCAGGAGATCGGTGACATCGTTAGCCTGATTAACGATATTGCCGACCAGACCAACATCCTCGCCCTGAACGCCGCGATCCAGGCCTCCATGGCCGGTGACGCAGGCCGCGGCTTCGCGGTGGTTGCGGACGAAGTACAGCGCCTCGCGGAACGTTCCTCGGCGGCCACCAAGCAGATCGAGGCCCTGGTTAAGACCATTCAGACCGACACCAACGAGGCCGTTATCTCCATGGAGCAGACGACTTCCGAAGTGGTGCGCGGTGCCCGCCTGGCGCAGGACGCCGGGGTGGCCCTGGAGGAGATCGAGAAGGTATCCAAGACCCTCGCGGCCCTGATCCAGAACATCTCCAACGCAGCGCGTCAGCAGGCGTCGTCGGCTGGTCATATTTCCAACACCATGAACGTGATTCAGGAAATTACCTCGCAGACTTCGTCGGGTACCACCGCCACCGCCAAGAGCATTGGTAACCTGGCCAAGATGGCCAGTGAGATGCGTAAGTCGGTGTCCGGCTTTACCCTGCCGGGTGGGGATCAGGCCTAAGCGTGCTTTGTGCGACGACCCGCCAGGGTGGTCGCGCCGATGCCATGGCGCTAAGCGAGGGGCGGGATATGCAGCCGGGCGTATGGGCCTTGCAACCCCTGGCGGACATGTCCGCCACGGAGTTTCGTGAGTGGCAGCAGTTGCTGGAGGAGCGTACCGGCGTGGTGCTCAATGAGCGGCGTCGGGCCTTCCTGCAAACCAACCTGAGTGCGCGCATGCGTGAACTGGGTGTGGCCGATTACGCCAGCTACTACCGCCAGGTTACCGATGGCCCGCGTGGCGCGGTGGAGTGGTCGACGCTGCTCGATCGCCTGACCGTGCAGGAAACCCGCTTCTTCCGTCACCGCCCGTCTTTCGAGGTGCTCGACCTTTATCTGCGCGAGCGCCTGCAGCAGGGCCTGGGCAAACCCTGGGAGTTGTGGAGTGTGGGTTGCTCCAGTGGCGAAGAGCCCTATTCCATGGCGATCTGTGCGGCCGAAGTGCTGCGCGATACCGAGCAGGCGGCGCATTTCGGCGTCACCGGTACCGATATCAGCCTCAATGCGCTGAGCAAGGCCCGCGACGGCCAGTATGGCGCGCGGCGACTGGAGCAATTGGACGAGGACTTGTGCCAGCGTTATTTCCTGGCACAAGCAGATGGACGTTTCAAGGTAGTACCCAGCCTGGCGGCGCGCGTGTGTTGCGCCAGGCTCAACGTACTGGAGCTGGCCAAGGCGCCAATGTCCGGTATGGACGTCATTTTTTGTCAGAACTTGCTGATCTATTTTCGCCGTTGGCGGCGCCGCGAGATCCTCAACCGCCTGGCCGAGCGCCTGGCGCCGGGTGGTCTGCTGGTGGTGGGCGTGGGTGAAGTGGCGGGTTGGCAGCATCCGGAGCTGGTTCCGGTGGCCGACGAGCGAGTCCTGGCGTTTACCCGCAAGGGATAAGGCAGAGCCAAGTTTATGAGTGGAGTGGCTATGGGTGATCGGCACGATTATGTCGCCCTGGAATGGGTCAAGGGCGAAATCTCGGAAACCCTGAAACAGGCGCGTCAGGCCCTGGAGGCGTTCGTCGAGAACCCGCAGGACGCAACACGCATGCGTTTCTGCCAGACCTATGTGCATCAGGTGCTGGGTACCCTGCAGATGGTCGAGTTCTATGGCGCCGCGCTGCTTGCCGAAGAGATGGAGCAGCTGACCCAGGCCTTGATCGATGGCCGCGTGAGCAACCAGGCCGAAGCCCTGGAAGTGCTGATGCAGGCCATTCTGCAGCTGCCGGTGTACCTCGACCGCATCCAGACCGCTCGTCGCGACCTGCCGATGGTGGTGTTGCCACTGCTCAACGACCTGCGTGCCGCCCGTGGCGAGAAGCTGCTGTCGGAAACCAGCCTGTTCGCCCCGGATATGTCCCAGCGCCAGGCTGCCCTGTCCAGCGAAACCCTGGCCGAGCGTGGCACTGCCGAGTTGCCGGCGCTGCTGCGCAAGTTGCGGCAGATGCTGCAGGTGGCGCTGGTCGGGGTGATCCGTAACCAGGATCTGCCCACCAACCTGAACTATATGGCGCGGGTCTTCGCCCGTCTGGAGAACCTCTGCCAGGATTCCCCCCTGGGCCCGCTGTGGCAGGTCGCCTCCGGCCTGGTCGAAGGGCTGGCCAATGGTGGCGTGAGCAACGGCACCTCGGTGCGCACCCTGCTGCGTCAGGTCGACAAGGAACTCAAGCGTCTGCTCGACCAGGGCGCCGCCGGCCTCAACCAGGCGGCCCCGGACGACCTGCTGAAGAACCTGCTGTTCTATGTGGCCAAGGCGCCGGCGCAGTCGCCGCGCATCAATCAGATCAAGGAACGCTACCGGCTGGATGATGCCCTGCCGGACCACGCCGTGGTGGACGAGGAACGTGCCCGCCTGGCCGGGCCGGACCGCGATGCCATGCGCTCGGTGGTGGCGGCCCTTTGCGAAGAGCTGGTGCGGGTCAAGGACAGCCTCGATCTGTTCGTACGCAGTGATCGCAGTCAGGTGGCCGATTTACAGGCCCTGGCCGCGCCGCTCAAGCAGATCGCCGATACCCTGGCGGTGCTCGGCTTTGCCCAGCCGCGCAAGGTAATTGCCGATCAGCTGGAGGTGATCAACGGCCTGGTCAAGGGGCAGGGCGAGCCCAACGATGCCGTGCTGATGGATGTAGCTGGAGCCTTGCTGTATGTCGAGGCCACCCTGGCCGGCATGGTCGGCCCGGCCGATGATCAGCCGAACGAACAGAGCCATCTGCCCACCACCGATGTCGGGCAGATCCACCAGCTGGTGATCAAGGAAGCGCGCAACGGCCTGGAGCAGGCCAAAGACGCCATCATCGAATTTATCGCCTCGCAGTGGAACCATGAGCACCTGGCCCGTGTGCCCGAGCTGCTGACCCAGGTCCGTGGCGGCCTGGCCATGATCCCCCTGCAGCGCGCGGCCGATCTGCTCAATGCCTGCAACCGTTACATTCAGGAGCAGCTGCTGGCACGCAAGGCCGTGCCCAACTGGCAGAACCTCGACACCCTGGCCGATGCCATCACCAGCGTCGAGTATTACCTGGAGCGCCTGGCCGAAGATCACGCCAGCCAGGGCGAGATGATCCTCGATGTAGCCGAGGAAAGTCTGGAAAGCCTGGGTTACGCCCTCAAGGAAAAGCCCTCGATTCTCGATCGTATCGAGCCGGCTCCCGAGCCGGAGCAGCCGGCGGTTTCGCCCTTGGCCAACCCCCTGGATGAGATCGAAGTCCTGGCGCCTGAAGGCGAGCCGGATGCGGAGATCGTCCTGGAACTGCCGGAAGTCGAGCTGGACGCGCCCACCGAGCTGGAGCTGAGTGCAGATCTGAGCAGCGATTTTGCCGAACTGCAGAGCATCGCGCCGGCAGACGAGGCCGACAGTGAGCCGCTGGCTGACGAAGCCTTCGAGTTGCTGGATGTTACTGCGGATGAGCCGCTGTCCGAGGCACCACCCGCCGCCGATGAGCCGGCTGATCTCGCACTGGACAGTCTTGAGCTGGACGCCGCTGATGACCCGGCGCAGTGGGACGAAATCGAATTGGCCAGCCTGGAGCTGCCGGATGTCGAGCTGCCCAGTGCGCCGCTGCCGGCCGAGCCCGAAGCACCGGTCGAGAAGCCCCTGTCCATGGCCGATGTGATGGCCGCGCCGGTGCAGGCGATCAACCCGCCGGCCCACGATGTGCCACAGAGCCTGCTGCCGCCACCGGCCGATGAAGAACCGGTGGATGAAGAGCTGCTGGAAGTCTTTGTCGAAGAAGCCGGCGAAGTGTTGGAAACCATTGCCGAATTCTTCCCGGCCTGGTGTGCCGATACCGATAACAAGGACGCCCTGACCGAAGTGCGGCGCGCCTTCCATACCCTCAAGGGCAGCGGCCGCATGGTTCGCGCCCTGGTGATTGGCGAGCTGGCCTGGTCCATCGAGAACCTGCTCAACCGGGTGCTGGATCGCAGCGTCAAGCCGGGCGTCGAAGTGCAGCAGGTGATCGCCGAAGTGATCGCGCTGATGCCGGCCCTGGTCGAGGAGTTCGCCCAGCATGCCCAGCGTCAGCGCGATGATGTCGATCAGCTGGCCGCCACCGCCCATGCCCTGGCCAAGGGTCAGCTGCCGTTGGCCAGCGAGCCCGGGGCAGAGCAGGCGGAAGAGCCCACAGCAGAGAATCAGGCCGACAGTGCCGTCGCCCAGCAGCCGGCGCCGCTGGCCGAGTGCGCTGCCGAGGCCGAAGGGCTTGATCCGCAGTTGCTGGAAATCTTCCGCAACGAGGCGGAAATGCACCTGGATACCCTGGTCGGCTTCCTTGCCGATTGTGCCCAGGAACTGCCGCAGCCGGTGACCGATGACCTGCAGCGCGCCCTGCATACCCTCAAGGGCAGCGCCTCCATGGCCGGCATCGTGCCGGTAGCGGAGATTGCCGCGCCGCTGGAGAAGCTGGTCAAGGAATTCAAGGGCAACCTGATCCCCATGGATCTGGCCGAGGCCGAGCTGCTGAGCAGCGCGGAAAAGCTGTTCCGTCTGGGCCTGGAACAGCTGGAAACTCAGCCCCTGGCTCCGCTGCCGGGTGCCGACGCCTTCCTCGAAAGGGTTCAGCAGTTGCATCAGGAACGCCTGGCCCATGCCGAGAGCAGCCGCGAGCAGGATGCCGGTGGCAACAAGCGTGACCCGCAGATGATCAGCATCTTCCTCGCCGAAGGCATGGACATTCTGCTGGACGCCGAAGATCTGCTGCGTCGCTGGCATGCCAACCCTTCCGAACGCCAGGAGTTGGGTGCTCTGCTGGACGAGCTGACCACCCTGGGGCGTGGTGCCGAAATGGCGGAGCTGCCGCAGATCGAAGAACTGTGCGAGGCCCTGCTGGACCTTTACGGCGCGGTGCAGGAAGGCAGCCTCGGGGTCAGCGAGCGCTTCTTCAATGAGGCGGAGAAAGCCCATGAAGCCCTGATCGGCATGATGGATCAGGTCGCCGCCATGCTGGAAGTCAGCCCGCAGCCTGAACGGGTTGAGGCCTTGCGTGCTCTGCTGGGCGAAGCGCTCGACCCGCAGGCCCTGGCGCTACTGTCTGCTGCCGATGGCAGTGTCCTCGAAGTCATCGAAATGGACGCTGTGCCGGGCGCGCTTGAAGAAGTGAGCTTCGACCTGCAGCCTGAAGCCGAAGCCGAAGCCGAAGCCGAAGCCGAAGCCGAAGCCGAAGCCGAAGCCG
>NZ_WKJZ01000001.1:822454-1481541 GCF_009763245.1 Pseudomonas xionganensis
GAAGCCGAAGCCGAAGCCGAAGCCGAAGCCGAAGCCGAAGCCGAAGCCGAAGCCGAAGCCGAAGCCGAAGCCGAAGCCGAAGCCGAAGCCGAAGCCGAAGCCGAAGCCGAAGCCGAAGCCGAAGCCGAAGCCCTTATTGAAGCAGAACCTGACATGTCCCCCGAGCCCGAGCCCGAGCCCGAGCCCGAGCCGCTGCAGGCTGTCCAGGAGCCTGTCGATGCGTCGGTCGGTGCTGACGATCAGGGCTATCAGGCATTGGACGAGGAGATGGTGGAGATCTTCCTCGAAGAGGCCGTGGATATCCTCGACAGCGCCGGCCAGGCCTTGGAGCGCTGGCTGCAGGAACCGGACAATATGGCGGCCCTGTCCTCCCTGCAGCGTGACCTGCACACCCTCAAGGGTGGTGCGCGGATGGCCGAGATCGCGCCAATCGGTGATCTGGCCCATGAACTGGAGTCCCTGTACGAAGGGCTGGTGGACCGTCGCTTCAGCCATAGCCCCGAGTTGGCCACGTTGCTGCAGCAGAGCCACGATCGTCTGGCTGTGCAGTTGGAACAGTTGCAGGCACGCCGCGCCCTGGAGCAGGCCCAGGCGCTGATCGAGGCCATCCGCAATTTTCGTCAAGGCGGCGGGCATAGCTTGTCCGCCGCCGCTGTAGCCTCCCACGCTGATTTCGAAGCCGAAGCCGAAGCCGAAGCCGAAGCCGAAGCCGAAGCCGAAGCCGAAGCCGAATGGCCGCTAGCGGATAGCGAGGCCGATCTGCAACCGCAGGATGTGCCTGAGCTGCCGCAACGGCTGGAAGAACTGGCGCAGCCGCAGGCCAATCAGGCGGGCGCCGAGGAGGGCGAGCTGGCGCCGGAGTTGCTGGACAGCCAAGCGGAGCTGTCTCCAGGGCTGACGGACAACAGGCTTGCCGACGTGGAACCAGAAGCCTCCCCCACGCCCGAACTCACTGCCGCACCTGCTGCTGCGCCGCAGGATGAGCGTGACCCGGAGCTGGTGGAAATCTTCCTGGAGGAAGGCTTCGATATTATCGACAGCGCCGGTGCTGCTCTGCAGCGCTGGATGGAAAACGTCGACAACAGCCTGGAGCTGGAATCCCTGCAGCGTGATCTGCACACCCTCAAGGGTGGTGCACGCATGGCCGAGATTCGCGAGATTGGCGATCTGGCCCATGAGCTTGAATTCCTCTACGAAGGTCTGGGCAATGGCCGCCTGCGCCCTGGCCCCGCCCTGTTCACCTTGTTGCAGACCTGCCATGACAGCCTGGCCGGCATGCTCGAATCGGTGCGCGACCAGCGTCCGGTGAGCGACGGCAATGCGCTGATCGAGACCATCAAGCGTTTTCGCGCCAACCCCGACGAACAGCTGAGCATTCCCTCTACCGTGCACCTGAAGACCGCCGTCCAGGATGAAGAGGAGAACGATGCGGAAAGCGACATCCTCGATATCTTCCTGGAGGAAGGTGACGAGCTGATGGAGGCCCTGGAGGCCGTGATCGGTCGCTGGGAACAGGATCGTGAGGATGGTTCGGCCATCGACGATATGTTGCGCATCCTGCATACCCTCAAGGGTGGCGCACGCCTGGCCGGGCAGAAACGCCTGGGCAATCTCAGCCATGACCTGGAGCAGCTCCTGAGTGAGGCGCAGAGTCAGGGTTCGCCCTGGCCGGAGAGCCTGTTCGTTGATGTGCAGTCCGGCTTCGAGGCGTTGCAGCAGGAGCTTGATGCCCTGCGCCAACGCCTGAATGACAGTCAGGACGAGGCCCCCCCGGCGTTGCCGGAAACACCCGCTGCAGTAGAGACACCACGGGTTGAGTTGAGTGCGCCCATCGTGGCCGCCAGCAGCCAGCCGGTCAAGGCCAGTGAAGCCAAGGTGCTGCCCTTTGTTCGCCGCGCCCAGGAGGCCGCCCAGGAAGCCGCAGCCCGCCGTGCGCCGCAGGAGCTGGTCAAGGTGCCGGCGGAATTGCTCGAAGGTCTGGTCAACCTGGCCGGTGAAACCTCGATCTTCCGCGGCCGGGTTGAGCAGCAGGTCAGCGACTTCGGCTTTACCCTGAGCGAGATGGAAGCCACCATCGACCGCGTACGCGACCAGTTGCGCCGCCTCGATACCGAAACCCAGGCGCAGATCCTCAGCCGTATCCAGGCCGAGGCCGAGCGCGTCGGCTACGAAGATTTCGACCCCCTGGAAATGGACCGCCACTCGCAGCTGCAGCAGCTGTCCCGGGCTTTGTTCGAATCCGCATCCGACCTGCTCGATTTGAAGGAAACCCTGGCCGCGCGTAACCGCGACGCGGAAACCCTGCTGCTGCAGCAGGCGCGGGTCAACTCCGAGCTGCAGGAAGGCCTGATGCGTACGCGCATGGTGCCGTTTGATCGCCTGGTGCCGCGCCTGCGCCGTATCGTGCGGCAGGTGGCCGGTGAGTTGGGCAAGCAGGTGGAGTTTATCGTCGGCAACGCCGAAGGTGAGATGGACCGTACCGTATTGGAACGCATCGTTGCGCCGCTGGAGCATATGCTGCGCAACGCCGTCGACCATGGTGTCGAGTCGATCGAGGCGCGTCGCGCCGCCGGTAAACCCGATGCCGGCACCATTCGTCTGAACCTGGGCCGCGAGGGCGGCGACATCCTCCTGACCCTGGCCGATGATGGTGCCGGGATCAAGCTGGAGGCGGTGCGGCGCAAGGCCATCGAACGTGGCCTGATGGATGCCGACAGCGACCTGACCGACCATGAAGTGCTGCAGTTTATCCTCGAAGCCGGTTTCTCCACGGCCGAGAAGGTGACGCAGATTTCCGGCCGTGGTGTCGGCATGGACGTGGTGCATTCCGAGGTCAAGCAGCTCGGCGGCTCCATGAGCATTGAGTCGACCCCGGGACTGGGCACCACCTTCAGTATCCGCCTGCCCTTTACCGTGTCGGTCAACCGCGCGCTGATGGTGCTGTCGGGTGAGGACCTGTACGCCATCCCGCTCAACACCATCGAGGGTATCGTGCGGGTTTCGCCCTACGAGCTGGAGGCTTACTACGGCCCCGACGCCCCGCGTTTTGAATATGCCGGTCAGGCCTACGAACTGCGCTACCTGGGCGACCTGCTGAACAATGGCCAGCAGCCCAAGCTGGTTGGCCAGAGCCTGCCATTGCCGGTGATCCTGGTGCGCTCCAAGGAGCACGCGGTGGCCGTTCAGGTGGACAGCCTGGCGGGTTCCCGGGAAATCGTGGTGAAGAGCCTCGGGCCGCAGTTTGCAGGCGTGCACGGCATTTCCGGTGCGACCATTCTCGGTGACGGCCGCGTGGTGGTGATTCTCGATCTGCTGGCGACTATCCGCGCCCTGCATGCCCACCAGCTGGCCTTGCAGCCGCGCGTGGTCAAGCAGCTGGCCAGTGCCGCCGAGGTCGAAGCCGATCGGCCGACCCTGGTCATGGTGGTGGACGACTCGGTCACCGTGCGCAAGGTCACCAGCCGCCTGCTGGAGCGCAACGGCATGAACGTGCTGACTGCCAAGGACGGGGTCGACGCCATCGCCCAGCTGCAGGAGCGCAAGCCCGACATCATGCTGCTGGATATCGAGATGCCGCGTATGGACGGCTTCGAGGTGGCGACCCTGGTGCGCCATGACGACAAACTCAAGGATCTGCCGATCATCATGATCACCTCGCGTACCGGTGATAAGCACCGCGAGCGGGCCATGAGCCTCGGCGTCAACGAATACCTGGGCAAGCCCTACCAGGAGTCCCTGCTCCTGGAAACCATTCAACAACTGGTTAAGCGCACATGACGGATAAAAGTGCTGCACGCATCGCAGTCATCGCCGATACCTCGCTGCAGCGCCATGTGCTGCAGCAGGCCCTGACCGGCAGCGGTTATCAGGTGGTGATGAACAGCGACCCGGCGCGTCTCGACGAGCAGGCGCTGGATGACTGCGAAACCGACCTGTGGCTGGTGGATCTGGCCCAGTCGGAAGACTCTCCCCTGGTCGACAATCTGCTGGAGAAGGCCTCGGCGCCGGTGCTGTTTGGCGAGGGCCATGCCCCCGAGCGTCACTCGGAGAATTACCCGCGTTGGGAGCGCCGCCTGTTTGGCAAGCTGAAGAAGCTGGTGGGCGATCCGAGCCAGGCCGTGGGTCCCAGCCTGGAGGCCCTGCTGGCTGAAGCGCAACGTCCCTCGCGCCTGGATCTGCCGGCGGCCCTGGCCGATACCCCTTTGGTGGCCGGTGAGCCGGCGCGCCAGGTCTGGCTGCTGGCCGCCTCCATGGGCGGGCCGGCGGCGGTCAAGGAGTTCCTCGATGCCCTGCCCGGCGGCCTGCCCTTGGGTTTCGTCTATGCCCAGCATATCGACGCCAGCTTCGAGGCCGCTCTGCCCCAGGCCGTGGGTCGGCACAGCCAGTGGCATGTCAATCCGGCGCGGCATGGCGATCCGATTCGCTGTGGCGAAGTGGTGGTGGCCCCCATCAACCATGAGCTGGGTTTTGACGAGCAGGGGGCGATGCAGATCGCTCAGCGCGGTTGGCCCGAGCCCTACAGCCCGTCCATCGATCAGATGATGCTCAACCTGGCGCAGCATTTTGCTGGCTTGAGTGGGGTCATCGCCTTTAGCGGCATGGGCAGTGATGGCAGTGCCGCGGCGGCCTATGTGCGCCGCCAGGGTGGCCTGATCTGGACCCAGCGCGCCGACAGCTGCGCCTGTCCGAGCATGCCGGACAGCCTGCGTGAAGGCGGCTACAGCACCTTTAGCGGTGACCCGCGGGAACTGGCCACGGCCCTGGTCAATCACCTGGCCGAGCAGTGCAGTTAACAGGAATTTTTTATGAGCCAAGCCGTAAGCGATCCGAATGCCAGCAGCAGCCTCACGGCGCTGTTGATTCCCCTGGCCGACCGCACCCTGCTGCTGCCCAACGTGGCGGTGGCTGAGCTGATTCCCTATCGACCGCCCCAGGTCAGTGAAGGCATGCCGGCCTGGTTCCTCGGTCAGGTGGCCTGGCGCGACCTGCGCCTGCCGCTGCTGTCCTTCGAGGCGGCGTCCGATGGTCAGGCCCAGGTCAATCCGGGGTCGCGGGTGGCGGTGATCAACGCCCTCGGTGGGCGCGCCAACGTCAAGTTTGTCGCCCTACTGGTGCAGGGGATTCCGCGCTCGGTCAAGGTCGGCCCGGAGCTGGTACGCGCCGAAACGCGCCTGGCGCCCTTGGAACTGGACGCAGTGAACTTTGGCGAGGCGGTGTTGAAGATCCCGGATCTGATCGGTCTGGAGCAGAAGCTGGCGGACGCCGGCCTGATCTAAACAAGCCGCACAAGAAAAAGCCCCGGTCACCTGACCCCTCTGCAGAAGGGTTCAGGTGCCGGGGCTTTGTCATGTCTGCGCAGGGTTTGCGCCCTGCGCAGGCGTTACTCAGTAGTTCTGAGTCTTGCTGGCGTTGATTTCGGACGCCAGTTCATCTTCCTTCTCGTGCACCAGGTTGTCCTCGGAGCGGTGGCCGGTCCAGTAGTCGGCGTTCTTGATGCCGAGCTTCTCCGGATGGAACACCGGGTCCTTGCCCTCAGCCTGCTGGGCCTCGTAGTCCTTCAGGCAGGTGTAGGCCACCTTGTGCATCAGGATGATGGCGCCGATGTTCAGCCAGGCCATCAGGCCCACACCCAGGTCGCCCAGGTCCCAGGCGAAGGTGGCGCTCTTCACGGTGCCGTAGACGGTGGCGGCGATGATGCCGACCTTCAGCAGCAGGGTCAGCCACGGGCGATGGATCTTGCGGTTGATGTAGGCGATGTTGGTTTCGGCGATGTAGTAGTACGCCAGGATGGTGGTGAAGGCGAAGAAGAACAGTGCCACGGCGACGAAGATGTTGCCAAAGCCCGGCATCATGTTTTCCATGGCCGTCTGCACGTAGCCCGGGCCTGCGGCAACGCCGGCAATACCGGTGAACATGGCCTCACCATCGGGGCCCTGGACGTTGTACTGGCCGGTGATCAGCAGCATAAAGGCGGTGGCGGAGCAGACGAACAGGGTGTCGATATACACCGAGAAGGCCTGTACCAGACCCTGCTTGGCCGGGTGGCTGACTGCCGCAGCGGAGGAAGCATGCGGGCCGGTACCCTGGCCGGCTTCGTTGGAATATACGCCGCGCTTGACGCCCCACATGATGGCCAGGCCGAGGATGGCGCCGAAGCCGGCTTCCAGACCGAAGGCGCTCTTCAGGATCAGCGCCACGACTTCCGGCAGCTTCTCGATGTTGAGCATGATGATCACGCAGGCCACGATGATGTAACCCAGGGCCATGAATGGCACTACCACCTGGGTAAAGTGGGCGATACGGGTCACGCCACCGAAGATGATCAGGCCGATCATGACGGCGAGGATGGCGGCGGTGACATTCGGGTCCACGTCAAAGGCGGTCTGCACGCTGGATGCGATGGAGTTGGCCTGTACGCCCGGCAGCAGCAGGCCGCAGGCGAAGATGGTGACGATGGCGAAGATCCAGGCATACCACTTCAGACCCAGGCCCTTCTCGATATAGAAGGCCGGGCCGCCGCGGTACTGACCGTCGATCTTTTCCTTGTAGACCTGACCGAGGGTGGACTCGACGAAGGCCGAGCTGGCGCCGAGGAAGGCCACCATCCACATCCAGAACACCGCACCAGGGCCACCGAAGGTGATGGCGGTGGCCACGCCGGCGATGTTACCGGTACCCACACGACCGGCGAGGGTCATGGTCAGGGCCTGGAAGGAGGTGATACCGGCGGAGTCGGTACGCCCCTTGAACATCAGGCGAATCATTTCACGGAAGTGACGAATCTGCAGGAAACGACCGCGTACGGAGAAATACAGGCCGACACCCAGGCACAGATAAATCAGCGCCGGGCTCCAGACCAAACCATTGAGAAAACTAACCAATTCAGACATCGAGGGTGTGCTCCTTGTGCCGGTGACGGTTGCCTGAACTCTTGTGGAGTACAAGGCCGGCTCGGCTTGTTATGGGAGTTGTGAATCGTGGGCGCGATACGTGCCGAAACGATAGTTGGGACATCCTGCCGCCGGATAGGTTGGGCAGGATGCGAAACGTAGGCAAAAAGCAGGCCATTGGGAAGGTTTTTTTCCAGCGCTTTCAGAGACTTGCAGGCGTCAGGAAAAAGGCCTGAAAAAGGTCGCGGAAAAGATGCTTTATGACGTATTTCAGATTGTTTCCCAAACTTGTCCTGTGTGCCGGTTTTTCATCGGCGTAATTGTTTGGAACAAGCGTTCCAGAGGCGTCGGGGCGGGGTTCCCGGCGGTAACACCGGTGTTCCAGCAGGGCGCACAGTTGAGCACGTCTGGTGCGCAGGTGTTACCCCGCGCTGGCGCCCCAAGCGCCTGCGGATTCCTGCGCGGCCACGCATGAAAGGCAACAGACCCTAGAAGTCGCCCCAGAGCTGCTGGGCCAGGCTCAGCGCCACCACCGGCGCGGTTTCGGTGCGCAGCACCCGTGGCCCCAGGCGTGCGGCATGGAAGCCGCTGCTGTTCGCCTGCGCCACTTCCGCATCGCTCAGGCCGCCTTCCGGGCCGATCAGGAAGGCCAGGCTGGCGGGTTTGGCATGGCTCTGCAGGGGCTCGGCGACCGGATGCAGCACCAGTTTCAGTTCGGTCTCGGTGTGCTGCAGCCAGTCGGCCAGGGCCAGCGGCGGGTGGATAACCGGCAGCACCGAGCGACCGCACTGCTCGCAGGCGCTGATGGCGATCTGGCGCCAATGGGCCATGCGCTTGTCGGCGCGCTCGTCCTTCAGGCGCACCTCGCAGCGTTCGCTGATGATCGGGGTGATCTCTGTGGCGCCCAGTTCGGTGGCTTTCTGGATCGCCCAGTCCATGCGTTCACCACGGGACAGGCCCTGGCCGAGATGAATCGCCAGGGGCGATTCGGCCATGCCGGCGAAGGCCTCGCGCAGTTCCACCAGCACGCGCTTCTTGCCCACCTCGATCAGCTCGCCGAGAAACTCCTGGCCACTGCCATCGAACAGTTGCACGGCATCGCCCGCGGCATGCCGCAGCACCCGGCCGATATAGTGGGCCTGGGCCTCCGGCAGTTCATGCTGGCCGAGGGAGAGCGGGGCATCGATAAAGAAACGGGATAGGCGCATAGGAGGTGAACCTGGGGCAAAGGCGCAAATTCTAGCCGTAGGGTGCGCCGTGCGCACCTAGATCAACCCGGGTCGCGAAAGCCCGGGTACTGGGTATTGCCCTGGGCCACGCTGACCGCAGTGCGGGTGGCGATATCGATGCCCTCGCTGGCCACCTCGGCGAGGAAGTCGATCTGCTCGGGGCTGATCACATAGGGCGGCAGGAAATACACCACGCTGCCCAGCGGGCGCAGCAGGGCGCCACGGCTGAGGGCGTGCTGATAGACCTTGAGGCCGCGGCGCTCCTGCCAGGGGTAGGCGGTCTTGCTGGCCTTGTCCTGGACCATCTCGATGGCCAGGGCCATGCCGGTCTGGCGCACTTCGGCGACATGCGGGTGGTCGGCCAGGTGCGCGGTGGCGCTGGCCATCCGCGCGGCTAACGCCTTGTTGGCCTCGATCACATTGTCCTGCTCGAAGATATCCAGGGTCGCCAGGGCCGCCGCGCAGGCCAGTGGGTTGCCGGTGTAGCTGTGCGAGTGGAGGAAGGCGCGCAGGGTCGAGTAGTCGTCGTAGAAGGCCTGGTACACCTCATTGGTGGTCAGGCAGGCGGCCAGGGGCAGGTAGCCGCCGGTCAGGGCTTTTGAAAGGCAGAGAAAATCCGGGCGGATGCCGGCCTGTTCGCAGGCGAACATCGTCCCGGTGCGGCCGAAGCCCACGGCGATCTCGTCATGGATCAGGTGCACGCCATGGCGGTCACAGGCCTCGCGCAGCAGTTTGAGATAGATCGGGTGATACATGCGCATGCCGCCCGCGCCCTGGATCAGCGGCTCGACGATCACCGCGGCGACTTCATGGCCGTGCTCGGCCAGGGCCTGTTCCATATGGGCGAACATCGCTCGCGAATGGTCTTCCCAGCTTATGCCGTCGGGACGCAGGTAGCAGTCCGGGCTGGGCACCTTGATGGTGTCCAGCAGCAGCGCCTTGTAGGTGTCGGTAAACAGCGCCACATCGCCCACCGACATCGCCGCGATGGTTTCGCCGTGATAGCTGTTGGACAGGGTGATAAAGCGCTTTTTCGCCGGTTTGCCGACGTTGAGCCAGTAGTGAAAGCTCATCTTCAGCGCGACTTCGATGCAGGACGAGCCGTTGTCGGCGTAGAACACCCGGTCCAGACCCGCCGGGGTCAGCTTGACCAGGCGCTCGGACAGCTCGATCACCGGTTGATGGCTGAAACCGGCGAGGATCACGTGTTCCAGCTGATCGACCTGATCCTTGATACGCTGGTTGATGCGCGGGTTGGCGTGGCCAAATACATTGACCCACCAGGAGCTGACCGCGTCGAGGTAGCGCTTGCCGTCGAAGTCTTCCAGCCAGACGCCTTCGCCGCGCTTGATCGGCACCAGCGGCAGTTGTTCGTGGTCTTTCATCTGGGTGCAGGGGTGCCACAGCACGTTCAGGTCACGCTGCATCCATTGGTCGTTCAAGCTCATGGCACATCTCCCAATCATCTGCGGCAAGCCTATCAGATGCTCCGGCGTGTCGCAGGGCCACGTGGCTGCGTTGGGGGGGGGCTGAACTTTGCCGGCTGGCTGGGGACAAAATGGCCGGAATAGGATGGTTTAAAGATCGATTAAGTTGATTCTTTGTAACGATTTTTTCCGCTTTTATTCGATAGGTTTGTTGTTAGTCTTCCAACCATTGTCCTGAAGGAACCCCTTGCCGATGCAGCTGCGCAATTCATCTTCCCGTTATGGTCTGGTCAGTGTGCTGCTGCACTGGCTGGTGGCCCTGGCGGTGTTCGGCCTGTTTGGCCTGGGTTTCTGGATGGTCGGCCTGGATTACTACAGCAACTGGTATCGGCGGGCGCCGGATCTGCACAAGAGCATCGGCTTGCTGCTGTTTGCCATGATGCTGCTGCGCCTGCTCTGGCGCGTCATCAGCCCGGCGCCGGCCGCTCTGGCCAGTCATGACCGGCTGACTCGCCTGGCCAGCAAGCTGGGCCACGGGCTGCTGTATGTCGGGTTGTTCGCGGTGATGATCAGCGGTTACCTGATCTCCACCGCCGATGGTCGGCCGATCAGCGTATTCGGCCTGTTCGAGGTGCCGGCCACCCTGACCGGCATCCCCGATCAGGCGGATCTGGCCGGGCTGGTGCATGAATACCTGGCCTGGGGCCTGGTGATTTTTGCGGGTATCCACGGCCTGGCGGCTCTCAAGCATCATTTCATCGACCGTGACAGCACGCTGATCCGCATGCTGGGACGTTAACAACGGGCCGTGCCCATGATGGGCGTTGCCCTGCAAGCCTCACAAGGAGAATGACCATGTTGAAAAAGACCCTCGCAGCCTTCGCCCTCGGTGGTGCCCTGTTGTCCGCTGGTCAGGCCATGGCCGCGGATTATGTGATCGACAAGGAAGGCCAGCACGCCTTCGTCAACTTCAAGATCAGCCACCTGGGCTACAGCTGGCTGTACGGCACCTTCAAGGACTTCGACGGCAGCTTCAGCTTCGATGCGGCCAACCCGGAGGCCAGCAAGGTCAGCGTGACCCTGAACACCGCCAGCGTCGACAGCAACCATGCCGAACGCGACAAGCACCTGCGCAGCGATGACTTCCTCAACGTGGACAAGCACCCAACCGCGACCTTCGAGTCCACCGCGGTCAAGTCCACCGGCGAAGGCACCGCCGATATCACCGGCAACCTGACGTTGAACGGCGTGACCAAGCCGGTGGTGATTGCCGCCGAGTTTATCGGCGAAGGCAGCGACCCCTGGGGCGGCTACCGCGCCGGTTTTGCCGGCAGCACCACCCTCAAGCTGAAGGACTTCGGCATCACCAAGGACCTGGGCCCGGCTTCGGAAACCGTCGAGCTGATCCTCTCCGTGGAAGGCATCCGCAAATAACCTGAGCGCAGCCTGCTTATGCCGCCGGGGTGACGGACGGTCCGTAGGTGGATGTCGCTTTTTACATCCACCCGCTACTGCCCTGTTTGCCATCCGGCGATCTGCAACAACAAAAACGCCGCCCCTTGGGGCGGCGTTTTTGTGGGCGCTTGGCGGCTCACTCGTCGCGGTTGCGCGTCAGCAGGGCCGGCTTCTCGCCCCGCGGGCGGGCGCTGGCCAGCTCGTCCAGCTGCTCCGGCGTGGGCAGGCGGTCCAGGCGCGAGCTCTTGTGCACGATCACCGGCTGCTTCTCCCGTGCTGGCTTGGCCACGGCTGCGCGCGGCAGTTCGTCACGGTTCAGCGAGGTGATGCGGCCATCGTCGCGCGGTGGGCGGGCGCGACCTGCGCCATTGCGTCCCTGGCCACCCTGACCGCCAGGCTTGCGTGGCTGACCAGCGCCGTTGTTGCGTGGGCCCTTGTTGGCCGGGCGGGCACCCTGACCATTGCCGGCAGGCGCGCCGGGCCGACGGCCACGGTTCTGCTGCTGGTTCTGGTGCGGGCTGACATAGTCGACCCGATTGCCGAAGTTATCGATTTCATCGTCGCGGAACTCGTCCGGCGCGCGGTCGGGAGGCAAGGTAGGTACGGCCGGGGCAGCGGCGCGGCTATTGCTGCGAGCGGGCTGATTGCGGCGGTTCTGGCCCTGGCCCTGGGGCTTGGCCTTGTGTTCCTTGCCGCTGTCCTTGCCCTTGTCCTTGCGTCCACCTCCGTGGTGTTCGCCCTGGGGCTTGGCACCACGGGGCTGGCGCGACTTCTGCGGCTCGCGCACTTCCGGACGCTCGGCTTCCACCTTGCTGGCGTCGAAGCCCAGCAGATCACCATCAGGGATCTTCTGCTTGGTCATGCGTTCGATACCCTTGAGCAGCTTTTCCTCGTCCGGCGCCACCAGCGAGATGGCTTCACCGCTGCGACCGGCACGACCAGTACGGCCGATGCGGTGCACATAGTCTTCCTCGACGTTGGGCAGCTCGAAGTTGACCACGTGGGGCAGCTGGTCGATGTCCAGGCCACGGGCGGCGATATCGGTGGCCACCAGGATGCGCACCTTGTTCGCCTTGAAATCGGCCAGGGCCTTGGTGCGGGCGTTCTGGCTCTTGTTGCCGTGGATGGCCACAGCTGGCAGGCCGTGCTTGTCCAGGTACTCGGCCAGGCGGTTGGCGCCGTGCTTGGTGCGGGTGAACACCAGCACCTGCTCCCACGCACCCTGGGTGATCAGGTGAGCGAGCAGGGCGCGCTTGTGGCTGGCGGCCAGGCGGAACACGCGTTGTTCGATGCGCTCGACCGTGGTGTTCGGCGGCGTCACTTCGATGCGTTCCGGGTTGTGCAGCAGCTTGCCGGCCAGATCGGTGATGTCCTTGGAGAAGGTGGCCGAGAACAGCAGGTTCTGGCGTTTGGCTGGCAGCTTGGCCAGGACCTTCTTCACGTCGTGGATAAAGCCCATGTCGAGCATGCGGTCGGCTTCATCGAGCACCAGGATTTCCACATGGGACAAATCGATGGCGCGCTGGTTGGCCAGGTCGAGCAGGCGACCGGGGCAGGCCACCAGCACGTCGACACCCTTGGCCAGAGCCTGAATCTGCGGGTTCATGCCAACGCCGCCGAAGATGCAGGCGCTGACGAATTTCAAATCGCGGGCATACAGCTTGAAGCTGTCGTGCACCTGGGCGGCCAGTTCGCGGGTGGGAGTCAATACCAGCACGCGCGGCTGTTTCGGGCCGTGGCGTTGTTCGCGATCCGGGTGACCGTTGGGGAACAGTCGTTCGAGGATCGGCAGGGCAAAACCGCCCGTCTTACCTGTACCCGTCTGGGCCGCCACCATCAGGTCGCGACCTTGCAACGCGGCGGGAATGGCCCGCTGTTGCACCGGAGTGGGTTGGGTGTAGCCGGCGGATTCGACCGCACGGACTAAAGCCTCGGAGAGACCGAGGGAGGCAAAGGACATGTGTAATCCTGTCTAGTGAGGGCGCAGCCCTATGGGGTGTATTGCCCGGCTTGAATCACGGCGCGGGGAGCGCATGATCCCGTCCGGTACTGCTGACCTCTGGGGGTTAGCATCCGGACGCAAGCCTGGCGGGAAGGCCGGAGTATAACAGAGCGACTAATCAGCGCTAGTCTCGGTCTGCCCGGCGGTGGATTCGGCCACGGGTTGATGGTAGCGCTGCAGGATCCGTGCGTAGTCAGGCCCGGCCTTGATACGCTTGAGTTCGGCCTCGAAGCGCGGCACCAGGGCGGCGACGTCGGGTTTGCGACTGAAGGCCGCGTAAACACGGTCGCTGTACAGCGGCTTGCGGTTGTAGTCGATCGCCTCCTGCATACCCAGCAGGCGGGCGGTATACAGGCCCACGGCGCGGTCGGTAATGACCAGGTCGACGCGGCCCAGCAGCAGCTTGCCGAAGTTGGCCTCCAGGCTGGGGGCGTCTTCACGGATAAAGTGCGTGCCCTCGGCAAAGCTGGCATCGCCATAGGCGTAGCCCGGCTCGGTACCCACCCGCAGGCCAGTGAGTTCGGCCACAGAGTCGACCTTGTGCGGGCGCGCCGTGGCATAGAACAGCACCATGGCGTTTTCCGCCATGGGCTCGCTGGGGAAGCGCATCTGCCGCGCCCGTTCTTCGTTGTAGAAGGCGTCCAGGAGGATATCCAGCTGGCCGTCCTGCATCTTGCGCAGGCAGCGGCGCCAGGGCTCCAGGGTCATTTCGTGGGCGATGCCCAGGTTGTCCAGGGCCAGGGTCAGCAGATCGGCGTC
This sequence comes from Pseudomonas xionganensis, assembly GCF_009763245.1. Taxonomy (GTDB): domain Bacteria; phylum Pseudomonadota; class Gammaproteobacteria; order Pseudomonadales; family Pseudomonadaceae; genus Aquipseudomonas; species Aquipseudomonas xionganensis. Next base: position 836,217 of record NZ_WKJZ01000001.1, read on the forward strand.
AATGCCCCGCACCTGACCGTCCTCCAGCAGGGTGTAGGGCGGCCATTCATTGGTACAGACCCGCAGGGGTTGCGCCTGTGCAGGCAGCCAGACGCTCAGCGCTAACAGCAGGGCGGCAAGCTTGGACATCATCGACGGGCCTCGGCATGGCGGCAATAAATCATCATAGCCAGCCATGCAAGGACCTGGCCATGGGGCAGGTCACATCGCCGCCTTATGGTCCTAGTCCACCAGCTGGTAGCAGGGCACATAGGCGGTATTGCCCGGCAGCTTCATGCGGTGCTGTTCGACAAAGGCCTGCAGCAGCCGATCCAGCGGCTGCATGATGGCCTTGTCACCAGCCAGGCGGTAGGGGCCGTGCTGCTCGATGCGGCGAATGCCCTGGTCCTTGACGTTGCCCGAGACGATCCCGGAGAAGGCCCGGCGCAGGTGGGCGGCCAGCTCATGCACCGGCTGCTCGCGGGTCAGCTTGAGATTGGCCATGTTGTCGTGGGTCGGCTCGAAGGGGTGCTGGAACTGCTCGTCGATCTTCAGCAGCCAGTTGAAGTGGAAGGCATCGTTGCGCTCGCGACGGAACTGGGTCACCGCCTTGATCCCCTGGGCCATCTCCCGGGCCACCTGGGCCGGGTCGTGGAGGATGATCTGGTAGCGCTGCTGGGCATCGCTGCCCAGGGTGGCGCCGATAAAGTCATGCAGCTGCTGCAGGTAGGCGCTGGCACTGCGCGGCCCGGTGAGGATCAGCGGGAAGGGCAGGTCCCTGTTGTCCGGGTGCATCAGGATGCCCAGCAGGTACAGCAGTTCCTCGGCGGTGCCCGCGCCGCCGGGGAAGATGATGATGCCGTGGCCGACGCGGACGAAGGCCTCCAGGCGCTTCTCGATATCCGGCAGGATCACCAGTTCGTTGACGATGGGGTTGGGCGCCTCGGCGGCGATGATTCCCGGCTCGGTCAGGCCCAGGTAGCGGCCGCCGACATTGCGCTGCTTGGCGTGGGCGATGGTGGCGCCCTTCATTGGTCCCTTCATCACCCCAGGGCCACAGCCGGTGCAGATGTCCAGGCCGCGCAGGCCCAGTTCGTGGCCAACGGTCTTGGTGTACTTGTATTCCTCATGGCCGATGGAATGACCACCCCAACACACCACCATCTTCGGCTCCACGCCAGGACGCAGGGTGCGGGCATTGCGCAGCAGGTGGAAGACGTAGTCGGTGATGCCCTGGGAGCTGCTGAAATCGACCCGCTGATGGGCCAGCTCACTCTCGGTGTAGACGATATCGCGCAGGGCGCTGAACAGCATTTCCCGGGTACTGGCGATCATCTCGCCGTCGACGAAGGCATCGGCCGGTGCGTTCAGCAGCTCCAGGCGGATACCGCGGTCCTGCTGGTGGATGCGGATCTCGAAGTCCGGGTAGGCCTCCAGAATGGTCTTGGCGTTGTCGCTGTGCGAGCCGGTATTGAGAATGGCCAGGGCGCACTGGCGAAACAGGGCGTAGACGCTGCCCGAGCCGGTTTCACGCAGTTGTTGCACTTCGCGCTGGGAGAGGGTTTCCAGGCTGCCTTTGGGGGACACCGAGGCATGGGTGGTTTTTCTGCTGACCATTACACAACTCCATGGTGGTCTTAAGCTTCAAGCTATGCAGGGCTGACCCATAGGTCAAGCCGGGAGGGCGGCAAGTCACTGCCGGATATTGCTGAGAAGAGGGAAACGTCCGCTGCGGCACAGCGGCGTGTCTATTGCGGGAGCACCGACCATGGGCAGGGCCATGGCCGGTTGGAACGGTCAGCGTGGCAGCTTGAGGTTGTTCCAGATCGCCAGGCTGGGTTCGGCCTGGTTCATGCTGTAGAAGTGCAAGCCCGGGGCGCCGCCTTGCAGCAGGCGCTCGCACATTTCGGTGATGACCTGCTCGCCATAGGCCTGGATGCTGTCGGTATCGTCACCGTAGGCTTCCAGTTGCTTACGCACCCAGCGCGGGATTTCCGCACCGCAGGCGTCGGAGAAGCGCGCCAGCTTGCTGTAGTTGGTGATCGGCATGATGCCCGGCACCACCGGAATATCCACGCCCAGCTTCTGTACGCGCTCGACGAAGTAGAAGTAGCAATCGGCGTTGAAGAAGTACTGGGTGATGGCGCTGTCCGCGCCGGCCTTGGCCTTGCGCACGAAGTTGGCGATGTCATCCTCGAAGCTGCGCGCCTGGGGATGCATCTCCGGATAGGCGGCCACCTCGATATGGAAGTGATCACCGGTCTCGCTGCGGATAAATTCCACCAGCTCGTTGGCGTAACGCAGCTCGCCGCTGGCCATGCCCATGCCGGACGGCAGGTCACCACGCAGGGCGACGATGCGCTTGATGCCATTGCTCTGGTAGGTGCTCAGCAGTTCGCGCAGTTCGGCCTTGCTGTCGCCGACGCAGGACAGGTGGGGCGCGGTGCTCACACCCACTTCACCGTCCAGCTGCAGCACGGTGTTGAGGGTGCGGTCGCGGGTGGAGCCCCCGGCACCGTAGGTGCAGGAGAAGAAATCCGGCTTGTAGCTCGCCAGCTGGCGCGCCACGGTCATCAGTTTTTCATGCCCGGCTTCGGTCTTGGTGGGGAAGAACTCGAAGCTGTAACGGCGTTCTTGGCTCATAGGGTTTCTAGCCTTGCAGACGTAGGGTGGATGGTGTTTTTCCATCCACCGTGCGGGAAGTCGGCGGTGGATAAGCCATGGGCTTATCCACCCTACGCATTAGTAACGGTAGGCGTCCGGCTTGAACGGGCCGTCCACGGTCACGCCGATATAGTCGGCCTGCTGCTTGGTCAGCTGGGTGACCACGCCACCGAAGCCCTTGACCATCTCCAGCGCCACTTCCTCGTCCAGCTTCTTCGGCAGCACTTCCACGGTCAGGCGTTCGGCTTTCTTCTCGGTCGAGAGGTCGGCGAACTTCTGCTCGTACAGGAAGATCTGCGCCAGCACCTGGTTGGCGAAGGAGCCGTCCATGATCCGGCTCGGGTGGCCGGTGGCGTTGCCCAGGTTGACCAGGCGACCTTCGGCCAGCAGGATCAGGTAGTCGTCATTGCGCGGGTCGAAGCTACCGGCACCGGTGCGGTGGATCTTGTGCACTTGCGGCTTCACTTCTTCCCAGGCCCAGTGCTTGCGCATAAAGGCGGTGTCGATCTCGTTGTCGAAGTGACCGATGTTGCACACCACGGCGCGGGCCTTGAGGGCCTTGAGCATATTGGCGTCGCAGACGTTGACGTTGCCGGTGGTGGTGACAATCAGGTCGATCTTGCCCAGCAGGGCCTTGTCGATGCTGGCTTCAGTACCATCGTTGAGGCCGTTGATGTACGGGGACACCAGCTCGAAGCCGTCCATGCAGGCCTGCATGGCGCAGATCGGGTCGACTTCGGACACCTTGACGATCATGCCTTCCTGGCGCAGGGACTGGGCCGAGCCCTTGCCCACGTCGCCGTAGCCGATGACCAGGGCCTGCTTGCCCGACAGCAGGTGGTCGACGCCGCGCTTGATGGCGTCGTTGAGGCTGTGACGGCAGCCGTACTTGTTGTCGTTCTTGCTCTTGGTCACCGAGTCGTTGACGTTGATCGCCGGGACTTTCAGGGTGCCGGCCTTGAGCATGTCGAGCAGGCGGTGCACGCCGGTGGTGGTTTCCTCGGTGATGCCGTGGATCTTGTCCAGCATGGCCGGGTAGCGCTCGTGGATGATCTGGGTTAGGTCACCGCCGTCGTCCAGGATCATATTGGCGTCCCACGGCTTGCCGTCCTTGAGGATGGTCTGCTCGATGCACCACTCGTACTCCTCCTCGGTCTCGCCCTTCCAGGCGAATACCGGGATGCCGGCGGCGGCGATGGCGGCAGCGGCCTGATCCTGGGTGGAGAAGATATTGCAGGACGACCAGCGTACTTCGGCACCCAGGGCGATCAGCGTCTCGATCAGCACGCCGGTCTGGATGGTCATGTGGATGCAGCCGATGATCTTCGCGCCTTTCAGCGGTTGCTCGCCGGCGTATTTGCGGCGCAGGCCCATCAGTGCCGGCATCTCGGACTCGGCGATGATCAGTTCCTTGCGGCCCCACTCGGCCAGGGAAATATCGGCAACCTTGAAGTCGGTAAAACCGGCAGGCGTCAGTACAGCGCTCATAGATGAGTTCTCCATTCGTTTGTGTCGAATGGGCGCCGTTGATGCGTTTGGTTAACGCCCTATCCGAGCCTGACAAGCCTGGGCCTGAGCTGGAGTCCAGTCAGGTATCGAGCTTGCTGCAGCGCCCCTCGGACAGGTGGCGGGCACGCGCGGAGCTGGCCGCGCGCGTGAAGCTGGCGAAGTATAGCCAGCCTGGCGGCCAAGCCCAAGGCTTTCCGTCGGCGAATTGGCTGTTATGCCCGACGCTTGGGCCGGTGCAGCCATGGCGCTGGCGCCGCCTTTGCGGCAGGCTGCGGCTTCTTTCGCCCAACCTCGGAGCTGCCATGACCCTCGCCTACTGGTGTGTACTGATTGCCCTGTTTCTGCCCTACCTCTCCACCATCACGGCCAAGGCCGTCAGTGGTGGTTTCAGCCCCCGGCACAACCATGATCCGCGGGCGTTGCTGGACAACCTCAGCGGGTTGGGCCGACGCGCCAACAATGCCCAGCTCAACAGCTTCGAGGTCACCCCGGCCTTCGCCGCCGCAGTGATCATCGCCCACCTGGCCGGTGGTGCCGAGCAGGCCCTGCTGGACCAGCTGGCGCTGGCTTTCGTGCTCAGCCGCATCGCCTATTTCATCTGCTATGTCGCCGATTGGGCAGCGCTGCGCTCGCTGGTCTGGTTTGTCGGCATGGGGCTGATTGTCAGCCTGTTTATCGTCGCTGCCTGATCTCGGTGCGCAAGCCCCGAGTTGGGGCGTGCTGGTGCCCGGATTCGGTGCGCAAGGCATTGGTGAATCAGCCGCCGAGCGGTCGTGCAGGCGGGCGGCGCTGAGCTAGCGTTGTTAGCTCGACAGTCAGGATTCGTCGCCACTTGCCGGAGGGAATCAGCATGTCCGCCACCCTGTTTTTCGATCGCCTACTGTGCGCCATCGGTCTGCGCACCCTGAACCAGCAGTTCCTGTTTTCCTACGCCCTGATGTTCCTCCTGGCGCTGGTTGCCTCGGTGGCCCTGTACCTGAACATGGCGGTGTCGCCGGAGACCATCAACGTCGCCGGCGCCCAGCGCATGCTCAGCCAGAAGATGACCAAGGAAGCCCTGCTGCTGCACGAGGGGGTTATCGAACGGGGCGCGCTTGAGGCCACCATCGCGCAGTTCGCCCTGGCCCACGAGGCCCTGCTCAAGGGCGATGCGGCGCGCAATATCAGTGTGATCAAGGCAGCCCCTATTCAGGCGCAGATGACCCTGGTCGGTCAGCTCTGGGGCGATTTTCGAGGTCAGCTGGAGCGCCTGGCCGGCGGTGCCGAGGTGGACCTTGCAGCGCTGGAAACAGCCTCCACCACTCTGCTGCGGGAAATGAACAAGGCGGTGGGCTTGATGGCCAGTCATGTCGAGAGCCGTCAGCACGCTTTGATGTGGCTGGCCTTTGGTTGCCTGCTGAGCATCCTGCTTTTGGTGGTGTTGGGCCGGCAGTTTGGTCTGCGTCCGCTGATGGCCAATCTGGGCATGGTCGAGCAGGGCCTGACCCGGGTCGGTGCCGGCGACTTTACCCGGGGCCTGGATGCGGAGCAGCGCGACAACGAAATCGGTCGCATCATTGCCGGCTACAACCGTATGCAGCGCGAGGTGCGTGCCCTGCTGGATGAGGTCAAGGCCTCCGGCGGCACGACCCAGACGCATGTGCAGCAGGCCCTGGCGGTAGCCGAGGCGGCGGGCGAAGGCGCGCGGCGTCAGCATGAAAACCTCGATCAGGTGGCCACCGCCATGACCGAGATGAGCGCCACCGTGGCCGAGGTGGCCCGCCATGCCAGCCAGGCGGCCGAGTCCGCGCGCAGCGCCGATGGCAGCGCCCAGAGTGGTCAGCGCGCGGTGCAGCGCAGTGCCGAGCTGCTCACCAGCCTGGCCGAAGAGATGCAGCGCAATGCCCGCAGCATGCAGGCCCTGCGTGAGGAAACCGCCGGGGTCGGCAAGGTGCTGGAGGTGATCACCTCGATTGCCGAGCAGACCAATCTGTTGGCCCTGAATGCTGCCATCGAGGCGGCCCGGGCTGGCGAGGCCGGGCGTGGTTTTGCCGTGGTCGCCGATGAGGTGCGCACCCTGGCCAGTCGCACTCAGGAATCCACCGGCGAGATCCAGGCGATCATCCAGCGTCTGCAACAGGGCGCACAGCAGGCGGTGACCGCCATCGAAGGCAGCAGTCAGCTGGTGCGCAGCAACCTCACGCATATCCAGGAAGCCAATCAGGTGCTGGATATCATCGTCGGCGCGGTGGACAGCATCAACGCCATGAATGCCCAGATCGCCACCGCTGCCGAACAGCAAAGCCAGGTGGCCCATGATATCGACCAGCGTGTGGCCGAGGTCTCCGGGCTGGCCGAGCGCAGCCATGGCGATGCGCAGAGCGTGATGCAGGTCAGCAGCCGGATTCATGCCGAGGTGCAGCGTCTGACCGGGCAATTAAGCCGCTTTCAGACCTGAGCCGGGCGGCTGTAGGTGCGGCCTGTTATTTGTCGAAAACAATCGACGGTTCTGTGCTACCCCGGGCATCTGCGATACTGCCGGCCTTTTCCAGCCTGTAGCGATGCCCCTGATGAAATGCCGAGTCCTGCTGTTGTCCGCCCTTGTGCTGGCCCTGAGCGCCTGTGGCGGTGTCGATCCCGATTCGCCCCAGGGCCAGCGTCAGGCCATCTTCAAGCAGATGCTCAAGGTCAGCGAAGACCTGGGCGGCATGCTGCGCGGGCGCCTGCCGTTCAAGGCCGAGGGTTTTGTCGCCGGCGCCGCGGAGCTGGATCGGCTGACGGCCACGCCCTGGCAGCATTTCCCCCAGGTGCGCGAGGAGGGCGGTGAGAGCCGGGCGCGTGATGAGGTGTGGCAGCGCCAGACGCGCTTTGCCGAGCTGGCCGAGGCCATGCAGGCCGAAACCGCCGCCCTGGTGGCCGCCAGCCAGGCCAACCCCCTGCGCCGCAAGCAGCTGGTGGCGCCGATGCAGCGGGTCGAGGATGCCTGCAAGGCCTGTCATGAGGAGTTTCGGGTGTATTAAGCCGAAACCGCTGGTACAGAGAGCAAAAAGCCCCGCCCGAGTAATACGGGCGGGGCTTTTTGTTGGGGCTAAGAGTCTGTGCAAAGGCTCGCGAGCTAGAGTCCTGCAAGGCGCTACGTAGTAACAGCCTCCGGCTGGTCAAAGCAGGCGAGGAAGCGGAGTGTACTTTTGTACATGAGCATTACTCGCTTCGCTCGCCCCTTCGGGGCCGCACTGAAGTGCGTTAGCCGCAAGCGGCTTTCCGAGCCTGTTTTTAACGCAGCAGGGCCGACGCGCAGCAGACTTTGTGCGGGCTCTTACAGGCCGGCAGCCGCGCGCAACTCGGCGGCCTTGTCGGTTTTCTCCCAGGTGAAGGTAGTGAAGCTGTCATCGCCCACGGTCTTCTGCGCCGGGGTGCGGCCGAAGTGGCCGTAGGCGGCGGTTTCCTGGTACATGGGGTGCAGCAGGTCGAGCATCTTGGTGATGGCGTAGGGGCGCAGGTCGAACACTTCGCGCACCAGCTTGATGATGGTGTCTTCGGCCACCTTGTGGGTGCCGAAGGTGTTGATCGAGATCGAGGTCGGCTGGGCCACGCCGATGGCGTAGGACACCTGGATTTCGCAGCGCTCGGCCAGGCCTGCGGCGACGATGTTCTTGGCCACGTAACGACCGGCGTAGGCCGCCGAGCGGTCGACCTTGGATGGATCCTTGCCGGAGAAGGCGCCGCCGCCGTGACGGGCCATGCCGCCGTAGCTGTCGACGATGATCTTGCGCCCGGTCAGGCCGCAGTCGCCCACCGGGCCGCCGATGATGAACTGGCCGGTCGGGTTGATATGGAACTGGGTGTCCTTGTGCAGCAGCTCGGCCGGCAGCACGTGCTTGACGATCAGCTCCATCACGCCTTCGCGCAGGTCGTCGTATTTCACGTCCGGGTTGTGCTGGGTGGACAGCACCACCGCGTCGATGCCGACCACCTGGCCGTTCTCGTAGCGGCAGGTGACCTGGGATTTCGCGTCCGGGCGCAGCCACGGCAGCAGGCCGGACTTGCGCGCTTCGGCCTGGCGCTCGACCAGGCGATGGCTGAAGCAGATCGGGGCCGGCATCAGTACGTCGGTTTCGTTGCTGGCGTAGCCGAACATCAGGCCCTGGTCGCCCGCGCCCTGGTCTTCCGGCTTGGCGCGGTCGACGCCCTGGTTGATGTCCGGGGACTGCTTGCCAATGATGTTGATGATGCCGCAGGTGTGGCCGTCGAAGCCGACGTCGGAATTGGTGTAGCCGATATCGCAGATGACCTTGCGCACCAGGTCTTCCAGGTCGACCCAGGCGCTGGTGGTGACTTCACCGGCAACAATCGCCACACCGGTCTTGACCAGGGTTTCCACCGCCACACGGGCGTGCTTGTCCTGGGCGATGATGGCGTCCAGCACCGCGTCGGAGATCTGGTCGGCGATCTTGTCCGGGTGGCCTTCGGACACGGATTCGGAGGTAAAGAGGGAGTATTCGCTCATCGTTTGGGGTCCTCGGGTTGATCGGTGAATGCGACCGACGGGCCGCTGAATGTCTGCGGTTTGGCAAAGTGCCGGATTTGAATCTGGAAACCGTTCTTCAGCCCCACGTAGAGGCTTTCGCTGGGCGTCAGGCCGGCGCCAATGGCCCAGCGTGACAGGTCGTCCTGCTCGAAGCCCAGCCACAGGTCGCCGCAGGCTTCCCGGGCCCAGCTCTGGTTATGGCTGCACAACTCGCTGAGCAGCAGGCTGCCGCCGGGCTTCAAACGCTGGGCCAGCTGCTGTAGGGCCTCGGCTGGAGCGGCGAAATGGTGCAGCACCATATTCAGCACCAGGCAGTCGGCGCCCGGATAGTCATCGTGCAGGGCATCGGCCAGCTGCAGCTGGACATTGTCCAGACCGTCCTGCTGGCAGCGCTGGCGAGCCAGTTCGAGCATGGCCGGGCTGTTGTCCAGGGCGGTGACCTGGGCGAAGCGCCTGGCCAGCTCGGGCAGAAAGGCGCCATCGCCGGGGCCGATTTCGATGGCCTGGGCGTCGGCGGCAAAACCGATGGCGTCGAGCAGGGCCAGCACGCTGTCGCGGTACTGCGGCAGCCCGGCGATCAGGTCCTGCTGGGCCTGGAAACTGGCGGCCATGCGGGCAAAGAAGTCGGCACTGGCGGCGGCGCGCTGGCTGTGCACCTGTTTTATGCGCAGCTGGGTATCGGCGGGCAGGCCCAGACGGTCCACCTCATCGAGCAGGGCACTGTGCAGCAGGCCGCCGGGTTGTTCGCTTTGGGGCAGGGCGCGGCGATAGAAGATCGCATTGCCTTCGCGGCGAGTGGCCACCAGGCCGGCCTGGGCCAGCACCTTGAGGTGGTGGCTGATGCCGGACTGGCCCATGGCGAAGATCTGCGCCAGCTCCAGGACGCCGAAGGAGTCGTTGCACAGGGCGCGCAGGATATTCAGGCGCAGGCCATCGCCCGCCGCCTTGGCCAGGATGGCCAGGGCGTCGACCGGCTCAAAGCTGAGATCGGGGGCGCGCATATTCATAGGTCGGGCAGTCTAGTCGGTCATTTTTTATCCAGCAAGATCAATATCAAAACTTTTTGATATTGATCTTGCTGGCGTCCGGGCCAGAAAAGCATGGCTCTGCGACTATCTGTCATTGCCCCTGGGGGCCGGCTGGGCGAAAATGGCCGCCTTTTTCGACCCCAGTTGCCCAAGCAGCCCCGTAGGAGATTCAGTAATGCCCAGCCGTCGTGAGCGAGCCAATGCCATTCGTGCCCTGAGCATGGATGCCGTGCAGAAAGCCAACAGCGGCCACCCCGGTGCGCCGATGGGTATGGCGGATATCGCCGAGGTGCTGTGGCGCGACTACCTCAAGCACAACCCGAGCAACCCCAGCTTCGCCGATCGTGACCGCTTTGTGCTGTCCAACGGCCACGGCTCGATGCTGATCTACTCGCTGCTGCACCTGACCGGCTACGACCTCGGCATCGAAGACCTGAAAAACTTCCGCCAGCTGCACAGCCGCACCCCGGGCCACCCGGAATACGGCTACACCCCGGGCGTTGAGACCACCACCGGCCCGCTCGGTCAGGGCATTGCCAATGCCGTGGGTTTTGCCATCGCCGAGAAGGTGCTGGGCGCCCAGTTCAACCGCGACGGCCACCAGATCGTCGACCACTTCACTTACGCCTTCCTCGGCGACGGCTGCATGATGGAAGGCATCAGCCATGAAGTCTGCTCCCTGGCCGGCACCCTGGGCCTGGGCAAGTTGATCGCCTTCTACGATGACAACGGCATTTCCATCGACGGTGAAGTCGAGGGCTGGTTTACCGACGACACCCCCAAGCGCTTCGAGGCCTACGGCTGGCAGGTGATCCGCAATGTCGACGGCCACGATGCTGAAGAGATCAAGATCGCCATCGACACCGCGCGCAAGACCAGCGACCAGCCCACCCTGATCTGCTGCAAGACCACCATCGGTTTCGGCTCGCCGAACAAGCAGGGCAAGGAAGAGTGCCATGGCGCCCCGCTGGGTAACGATGAAATCTCCCTGACCCGCGCCACCCTGGGCTGGAACCATGGCCCGTTCGAAATCCCGGCGGAGATCTACGCCGAGTGGGACGCCAAGGAAGCCGGCGCGGCTGCCGAGGCCGAGTGGAACCAGCGTTTTGCCGCCTACGCCGCTGCCTACCCGGAGCTGGCCAGCGAATTCAAGCGCCGTATGGCCGGTGAACTGCCCGCAGATTTTGCCGAGAAGGCCAGTGCCTATATCCAGGAAGTCGCCGCCAAGGGCGAGACCATCGCCAGTCGTAAGGCCAGCCAGAACGTCCTGAACGCCTTCGGCCCGCTGCTGCCGGAGTTCCTCGGTGGCTCGGCGGATCTGGCCGGCTCCAACCTGACCCTGTGGAAGGGCTGCAAGGGCGTCTCCGAGGCCGATGCCAGCGGCAACTACATGTTCTACGGCGTGCGCGAATTCGGCATGAGCGCGATCATGAACGGTATCGCCCTGCACGGCGGTTTCGTGCCCTACGGCGCCACCTTCCTGATCTTCATGGAATACGCCCGCAACGCCGTGCGCATGTCCGCATTGATGAAGCAGCGCGTGCTCTATGTCTTTACCCACGACTCCATTGGTCTGGGCGAAGACGGCCCGACCCACCAGCCGATCGAGCAGCTGGCCAGCCTGCGTGGCACGCCGAACCTGGACACCTGGCGCCCCTGTGACGCGGTGGAATCGGCGGTGGCCTGGAAGTACGCCATCGAGCGCAATGACGGCCCGAGCGCGCTGATCTTCAGCCGGCAGAACCTGCCGCACCAGAACCGTGATGCCCAGCAGCTGGGCGATATCGCCCGTGGCGCCTATGTGCTCAAGGACTGCAATGGCGAGCCGGAACTGATCCTGATCGCCACCGGCTCGGAAGTCGGCCTGGCCATGCAGGCCGCCGCCAAGCTGGAAGAGCAGGGCCGCCAGGTGCGCGTGGTGTCGATGCCGTCCACCAGCGTGTTTGATCAGCAGGACGCCAGTTACAAGCAGGCCGTGCTGCCGGTGCAGGTCGGTGCGCGTATCGCCATCGAGGCCTCCCATGCCGACTACTGGTACAAGTACGTGGGCCTGGAAGGTCGCATCATCGGCATGACCACCTTCGGTGAGTCGGCCCCGGCCCCGGCGTTGTTCGAGGAGTTCGGCTTTACCGTCGAGAATATCCTGGAAACTGCCGCCGAGCTTCTGGACGCCTGAGTGAGAACGACGTCGTAGGGTGGATGACGCTCTTTTCATCCACCGTTACACCGCAGGTGGATCGATAAAGCGCGGTCCACCCTAGGCCCATCCGAGATATCCGATGCCCAAGCGCCCCTACAGAATCGCCCTCAACGGCTATGGCCGTATCGGCCGCTGCGTGCTGCGTGCGCTGCATGAGCGTGGCACGGGTGCGAGCCTGGAAATCGTGGCGCTCAATGATCTGGCCGATCAGGCCAGCATCGAATACCTGACGCGCTTCGACTCTACCCACGGCCGTTTTCCCGGTGAGGTGCAGGTCGATGGCGACTGCCTGCATATCAATGGCGACTGCGTAAAGGTACTGCGTGAGCAAGAGCCTGAGGCGATCGATTGGGCCGCTCTGGATATCGATCTGCTGCTGGAATGCTCTGGCCAGTACACCAGCCGCGCTGCTGCCCAGCGCTTTATCGATGCCGGCGCACCACGGGTGTTGCTGTCCCAGCCCATGGCCAGCGAGGCGGATATCGACGCCACCGTGGTGTTCGGCGTCAATCAGGACTGCCTGAACGGTGCGGAGAAGCTGGTATCCAACGCCTCCTGCACCACCAACTGCGGCGTACCGCTGCTCAAGTTGCTGAATGAGACGGTGGGCATCGACTATGTGTCGATCACCACCATCCACTCGGCGATGAACGACCAACCGGTGATCGATGCCTACCACCATGAGGACCTGCGCCGTACGCGCTCGGCCTTTCAGTCGGTGATTCCGGTGTCCACCGGCCTGGCCCGGGGTATCGAGCGTCTGCTGCCGGAGCTGGCCGGGCGTATCCAGGCCAAGGCCATTCGTGTGCCCACGGTGAATGTCTCCTGCCTCGACATCACCCTGCAGACCGCTCGCGACACCTCGGCAGAAGAAATCAACCGGGTGCTGCGCCAGGCCGCCGAAAGCGGCCCGCTCAAGGGCCTGCTGGCCTACACCGAGCTGCCCCACGCCAGCTGCGATTTCAACCACGACCCGCACTCGGCCATCGTCGACGGCAGCCAGACCCGCGTGTCCGGCCCGCGCCTGGTCAACCTGCTGGCCTGGTTCGACAACGAGTGGGGTTTTGCCAACCGCATGCTCGATGTCGCCGAACATTTTCTTTCCCTGACTACACCTGCTGCCGTGAAGGACTGAACCATGACCGTTCTGAAGATGACCGACCTCGACCTCGCCGGTAAGCGCGTGCTGATCCGCGAAGACCTCAACGTTCCGGTGAAGGACGGCGTGGTCAAGAGCGATGCGCGCATCCTCGCCTCCCTGCCGACCATCAAGCTGGCCCTGGAAAAGGGCGCGGCGGTGCTGGTCTGCTCGCACCTGGGCCGCCCGGAAGAGGGTGTGTTCAGCGAGGAAGACAGCCTGGCGCCGGTGGCTGCCTACCTGAGCCAGGCCCTGGGCCGCGAGGTGCCGCTGGTCAAGGACTACCTGAACGGCGTCGACGTCGCCCCGGGCCAGCTGGTGCTGCTGGAGAACGTACGCTTCAACAAGGGCGAGAAGAAGAATACCGACGAGCTGGCCCAGCAATATGCGCAGCTGTGCGATGTATTCGTGATGGACGCCTTCGGCACCGCCCACCGCGCCCAGGGTTCGACCCATGGCGTGGCCAAGTTCGCCAAGGTGGCTTGCGCTGGCCCGCTGCTGGCCGCCGAGCTGGACGCCCTGGGCAAGGCCCTGGACAAGCCGACCCGGCCGATGCTGGCCATCGTCGCCGGCTCCAAGGTGTCGACCAAGCTGGACGTGCTCAACTCCCTGGCCGATATCTGCGACTCGCTGATCGTCGGCGGCGGCATCGCCAATACCTTCCTCGCCGCTGCCGGCCTGCCGGTGGGCAAGTCGCTGTACGAGGCCGATCTGGTCGACACCGCCAAGGCCATCGCCGCCAAGGTCAGCGTGCCGCTGCCGGTGGACGTGGTGGTGGCCAAGGCCTTTGCCGAAGATGCCGAAGCCACCGTCAAGGCGGTCAAGGACGTGGCCGAGGACGACATGATCCTGGATATCGGCCCGCAGACTGCGGCCATGTTCGCCGAGATGCTCAAGGCCTCGCAGACCATCCTGTGGAACGGCCCGGTCGGCGTGTTCGAGTTCGACCAGTTCGGCAACGGCACCAAGGCCCTGGCCCTGGCTATCGCCGAGAGCCCGGCGTTTTCCATCGCCGGTGGCGGCGACACCCTGGCGGCCATCGACAAATATGGCGTGGCGGCGAATATCTCCTACATTTCCACCGGTGGTGGTGCCTTCCTCGAATTCGTCGAGGGCAAGGTACTGCCGGCCGTGGCTGTACTCGAAGAGCGCGCTGGCTAAACCGGTAGGGTGGATAACGGCGCAGCCTTGTCCACCGTCACTCAAAGGAACTCGCTCATGCTGAAACACGGATGCATCACCCTGGCCCAGGCCGCCCTGCTCGGCGGTTGCGCCAGCAGCCAGGCGCCCACGGATGAATGGACCCGCTGGGTCTGTGACAGCCAGGTCGAGGTGCTCTGGCGCCTGGCCGATGGTAAGGGTGAGCAGGTGGATGTGCGCCTGGGCGGCGGCGATATCGTCTATCGCCTGAGTCAGGAGCCGGCCGGCTCCGGCGCGCTGTACAGCGACGGCATGCTGTCCTTTCACACCAAGGGCGAGCAGGGGCTGGTCTACTGGACCGCCAGCGATGATCTGATCGGGCGCGGCTGCAAGGCGCCCTGATACCTGATGGATAACGGTGGCCTGGCCACCATGACTTGAATAGCGCCTGCCGCTGCGGCAGGCTTGCACGATTAACGAGCCCCACCGGGAGAAAGAACACCATGGCACTTATCAGCATGCGCCAGATGCTCGACCACGCCGCCGAATTCGGCTACGGCGTGCCGGCTTTCAACGTCAACAACCTTGAGCAGATGCGCGCCATCATGGAAGCGGCCGACAAGACCGATTCCCCGGTGATCGTCCAGGCTTCCGCCGGCGCCCGCAAATACGCCGGCGCGCCCTTCCTGCGTCACTTGATCCTGGCGGCCATCGAAGAGTTCCCGCATATCCCGGTGTGCATGCACCAGGACCATGGCACCAGCCCCGATGTGTGTCAGCGCTCGATCCAGCTGGGCTTCAGCTCGGTGATGATGGACGGCTCCCTGCGTGAAGACGGCAAGACCCCGGCCGACTATGACTACAACGTGCGCGTGACCCAACAGACCGTGGCCATGGCCCATGCCTGCGGTGTGTCGGTGGAAGGTGAGCTGGGTTGCCTGGGCAGCCTGGAAACCGGCCAGGCCGGCGAAGAAGATGGCGTCGGCGCCGAGGGCATCCTCGACCACAGCCAGATGCTGACCGACCCGGAAGAGGCCGCCGACTTCGTCAAGCGCACCCAGGTCGATGCCCTGGCGATTGCCATCGGCACCAGCCACGGCGCCTACAAGTTCACCAAGCCGCCTACCGGTGACATCCTCGCCATCGACCGCATCAAGGAAATCCACAAGCGCATCCCCAACACCCACCTGGTGATGCACGGCTCCAGCTCGGTGCCCCAGGAGTGGCTGGCGATCATCAACCAGTACGGTGGCGACATCAAGGAAACCTACGGCGTACCGGTCGAGGAAATCGTCGAAGGCATCAAGCACGGCGTGCGCAAGGTGAATATCGACACCGACCTGCGCCTGGCCTCCACCGGCGCCATGCGTCGCATGATGGCCGAGCACCCGAGCGAGTTCGACCCGCGCAAGTTCTTCGCCAAGACAGTCGAAGCCATGCGCGATATCTGCATCGCCCGCTACGAAGCCTTCGGCACCGCCGGCAATGCCTCCAAGATCAAGCCGATCTCCCTGGAAGGCATGTATCTGCGTTATGCCAAGGGTGAGCTGGCCGCCAAGGTCAATTAACAGGCTGTTGCTGTAGTAAGAGCCCCGCCTATGCGGGGCTTTTTCTTGTCTGGGAGCTAGACGATGAGGCGATTGAGCGGATTGTTAGTAGCGCTGGTCTTGCTGGCCGGCTGTGTGAGTCGTGCGCCGGTGAGCGAGCCAGTTGCCACGGTGCCGCCGGTCGCCGACCCGCAGCACTGTGGCGAGCGTGCTGAGTGCACCACCAAGGTCTCGCGCACCCTGCTGTTTGTCTTCGACTATGCCGCTCAGGGCGCGCCTCTGGTGCAGCGCGACGGCCGGCTGCTGTTTACCCCGGCTGATGCCCCTGCCTCGGACTGGCCGGCCGTATATATCCGCCTGGCTGAGGCCGAACAGAGCCG
The DNA here is from genome assembly GCF_009763245.1 of Pseudomonas xionganensis. GTDB lineage: Bacteria > Pseudomonadota > Gammaproteobacteria > Pseudomonadales > Pseudomonadaceae > Aquipseudomonas > Aquipseudomonas xionganensis. The sequence continues at coordinate 852,309 of NZ_WKJZ01000001.1, forward strand.
CTTCGCTTTCAATGGCCAATGCCGCGCCAGCGCCTGCCGCCTGAGTGTCGAGCAGCTGCTGGCGATCTATCGCAGTTACCTGGTCGATCAGCCCTGCGCCTTTAGCGCGGCGCCCTGTCGCTTGGCTCTGAGACCGGCAGCGTCGCAATAAAGTCGAAGATGGCGGCCTGTACCCGCGGCGTGTCGCGCGGCGAGAGGATATCCCCGGCCAGCACATGGTGGGAGGGATCCTGGGTGTCGGTCAGGGCCAGCAGCTTTTTCTGCGGCGAGCCAAAGCGGGCAAAGGCGGCCTCGATGGCGGGCGCGCTGACCACCTGATCCTCGCGCGAGTAGACCACCAGCAGCGGCGCCTGCACCTGCTCCAGGGGCTGTGCACGCACATATTTGACCAGGGCCATCATCGGCAGCAACGCCTGCACCGGATAGCGGTGGCTCCAGTAGCGCGCCTGGGCCTCGTTGTGCGGTTGCCACTGGTGTTCGCGGCCGAGCAGCAAGGGTGTCCAGTAGCTGGCCCAGGGCCAGGTCAGCACCGTGGCGGCGGGATCTTTGGGGGCGAAATTGGGCGAGATCAGCACATAGGCCAGTACCGGCGCATCGGCATGCTGCACGGCCAGCCAGCTGGCCAGGGTGGCGCCGGTGGAGGTGCCGATCACCAGTACCCGGCGTCCCAGGCGCTGGCCAATGGCCAGTGCCTCGCGAGCATCCGCCAGCCAGTCGCCGGCACTGGCCTCGGCCATGGCAGCGCCGCTACGCCCGTGGCCACGCAGGCGGGTGTGAAACACATTGGCCTGCAGGTGCGCGCCGAGCAGATCGCTCAGCGGCGCGGTTTCCTGGCGGGTGGCGGAAAAGCCGTGCAGGTAGATGATCGCCAGGTCGGTCTGACGCCGGTCGGCATGGGCCCAGCGGATCTGCTTTTCGGCGCCGGGGGTGATATCGCTGAAGCGGGCTTCGCGGCTGCGCAGGTGGCTGTCCAGGTCGGTGGGCAGTTCGGTGGAGGCGGAGGGGGCTTCGACCAGGGGGCGTGGGCCGATGGCGAGCAGCATGGCCAGTAGCGCCGGCACGGCGAGAAAGAGGATTTTATTCATGGTTGTTCTTGTTGTTATGGGCGGGGCAGATGGCATTTTGCAATAGCGGGAAGCCGCACACCATCGGCACGCCGTAAAACCCTGCAAAACACCCGAACCAGCATGAAGGCATGGGTGGGTCATACTTTGGCCACTTTTCCGCTTCCGGTCAGTATCCATGCCCAGCAAAGCCCAGCCTGTTCTCGCCTTTGTGTTTGCCGTGCTGCTGGCGGCGGCCCTGGGCAGCATTGTCCAGACCCAATACAACCTGGCCATGCTGCAGGCCCTGGGGGCGCCCCTGTCGGCTGAGGTACGGCTGCGCGCCACGGGTCTGGATCTGCTGGGTTTTGCCCCGCTGTTCGCGGTACTGGTGGCGGCCGGCTTTCTCTGCGCCCTGCCCAGCGCAGCCTGGCTCAGCCGCCGCCTGCTGCCGCTGCGCTGGCCGCTGTTTGCCCTGGCGGGTGCCCTGGCCATCTGGCTGGCCATGAGCCTGGCCAACGCTCTGCTGCCCATGCCCACCCTGATCGGCGCCAACCGCAGCCTGATCGGCACCCTCGGATTGATGGCCTGTGGCAGCCTCGGCGCCTTGCTGTTCGCCCGACTGAGTCGTCCCCTTTGCCGGCCCTGAATGGGCGGCTTTCTTTTTCCTGCCCAAGGCCCGCGCCATGTCCAAGCCGTTCCTTATCCCCTTGTTGCTGAGCCTGCTTGGCAGCCCTGTGGCCCAGGCCATGGATTACCGTATCGAAACCCTGAGCGAGGGGCTGGAATTTCCCTGGTCCCTGGCCTTTCTGCCCGATGGGCGCATGCTGGTGACCGAGCGGGTTGGCCGTCTGCGCCTGATCGAGGCCGATGGCCGCCTCGATCCAGAGCCTGTCAGCGGCGTGCCCGAAGCCTTTGTCGCGGCCCAGGCCGGGCTGATGGAGGTGGCCCTGGATCCCGAGTTCGCCCGTAACCAGTGGGTCTACCTGAGTTATGCCCATGGCAGCGAGCAGGCCAACAATACCCGTCTGGCCCGGGGCCGCCTGGTCGAGGGCGAGTTGCAGGATGTCAAGGTGCTGTTTACCGCCCAGCCCCTGAAAACCGGGGCCGCCCACTATGGTGGTCGTATCGCCTTTCTGCCGGACCAGACCCTGGTGCTGACCCTGGGCGACGGTTTCGACTGGCGCGAGGATGCACAAAACCCGGGCAATCATCTGGGCAAGATCGTGCGCCTGAACCGCGATGGCAGCGTGCCGGCGGACAACCCCCTGCGTGATCAGGCCGGCGCTGCGCCGGAGATCTACAGCCTGGGCCATCGTAATGTGCAGGGGATTTTCTATGACGCCGAAGCCGGACGCCTGTACAGCCACGAGCATGGCCCCCGCGGCGGTGACGAGCTCAACCTGATCGAGGCCGGGCGCAATTATGGCTGGCCCCTGGTGACCCAGGGCGTGGATTACACCGGCGCGCTGATCAGCCCCTACACCACGCTGCCTGGCTTGCAGCCGCCGTTGCTGCACTGGACGCCCTCGGTGGCGCCGTCGAGCCTGACCCAGTACCGCGGTGCGCTGTTCCCGCAGTGGCAGGGCGACCTGTTCGCCGCCACCCTGGCCGAACGCAGCGTGCGCCGTATCCGCCTGCTGGACGGCAAGCTGGCCGGCGAGGACGTGTTGTTCGAGGAACTGGGCGAGCGTATCCGTGATGTACGCAGTGGCCCGGATGGCGCCCTGTATCTGCTGACCGACAACGCCAAGGGGCGGGTGCTCAAGGTCGTGCCGGCCGATTAAGGCATACTGTCGGCCTCTATCCGCCCAACTACCCAGCATGACAACGCTTAAATACCTGCAAGCCTACCCTGCGTCCCTGCAGGACAAGATCCGCCAGCTGATCGCCCAGGGCCGTCTGGGCGACTACCTGGCGCAGTCCTACAGTGGGCGCCATGAAATCCAGAGCGACAAGGCGCTGTATGCCTATGTGCTGGAGCTCAAACAGACCTACCTGCGCAATGCCCCGGCCATCGACAAGGTGCTCTACGACAATCGCCTGGACCTGACCCATCGCGCCCTCGGTCTGCACACGGCGGTGTCGCGGGTGCAGGGCGGCAAGCTCAAGGCCAAGAAGGAGATCCGCGTGGCCGCGCTGTTCAAGGAGGCGGCGCCGCAGTTTCTGCAGATGATCGTGGTGCACGAGCTGGCCCACCTGAAGGAGGCCGAGCACAACAAGGCCTTCTACAAGCTTTGCGAGCATATGCTGCCCGGCTATCACCAGCTGGAGTTCGATCTGCGCGTCTATCTCACCTGGCGCGAGTTGCCTGTCACCTGAGGCCGAATCGCCGGCGCTGCATACTTAACCGCGCAGCTGCAGATTGAGCTGATCGACGATCTCCGCCCAGTCGGCGTCTTCGAGGATCTCCTCGCGCAGAAAGGCGGCCTGGGCCGGGCTCCAGAACGGCGCGTCGGCCAGTTCAAAACGCTCCGGCAGCGGCGAGTGGCGGCGGATAAAGGCCTCGATGGCGGCGGGTTCATGATCCAGGCCGAGCTGTTTGAACAGGTTGGCCAGGCTGTGGATGGGGGCTTCCATGACGGGGGCTCCAGTTGCGGGCGGTACAGACAAACTAGTCGGCTTTTGCCCACAGTGCCCGATTAGTCGACCCGCAGCACTTGGTAATACTGCCGCGCCTGGCCCACCTGTACCTCCACTTCATCGCCACAGCCCTTGCCCTGCAGCGCCCGGCCCAGGGGCGACTGGGGGCCGATTACCTGCACGCTGTGGCCCTCGTGGTGCAGCTTCATCGCCGCCCCTTCCGGGCCGAGAAACAGCCATTGCTGTCGATCCTGGCTGTCGGCCAGACAGATCAGGGCGCCGAGTTGTATGCCGACGTCCGGGTCGAAGGGGCGCAGTACCAGCTGCTTCCAGATACCCAGGGTGTGGCGCAGTTCCTCGGCCCGGCGTGCCTGGCCAGTGGCGAGGTAAGAGGCTTCCAGGCCCAGGGTGTCGTACTTGTTCTCGGCGATATTGGCTTCGTCGGTGGCCGCTTCGTAGGCCGTCTGGGCGGCGCCACGGGCGGTGGCCTGCAGGGTTTCCAGCTGGCTGATGACCTGCTGGTGCAGGCTGGCTTTATTCATGGGGCTTATCTCTTAGCAGGTGGCCGGCCAGGGTGCGCAGCGGCCCCAGCTGGCGGCAGATCAGGGCCAGCTGGGTCTGCACCAGGCGCTGGGTATCGTCATGGCTTTCATGGGGCTGCTCCAGCTGCGCGGCCAGCTGTTCCTCGGCGTCGCTGTGCACGGCCAGTGGCTGGTTGTCGCGCAGGCAGCGGGCGATCTCTTCCAGGCTGTCCGCCAGCTGCCCGGCGGCCAGCAGCAGGGCATGCTGCTCACCCTCCAGGCGGGTTTCGCCGCGGTGCGCGCCAAGGCCCGAGAGGTAGCTGAGCAGGGTGTGCGAGAGCAGCAGAAAGCGAAAACCCAGATCGGCGTCCTTTCGGAAGTGACCCGGCTCCATCAGCATATTGGCCAGGGTGCTGGACAGGCTGGCATCGGCGTTATGGGCATCGCGTCGGGCCAGGCGATAGGCCAGATCGTCATGCTTGCCGCTGGCGTACTGGCGGATGATCTGCTGCAGGTAGCGGCTGTTGCAGCTCAGGGTACCCGCCAGCAGCCGGTGCAGGCGCCGCCCCTGCCAGTCCGGCAGGATCAACAGCACCGCAAGGCCGGCGATCAGACCGCCGAGCAGGGTATCCACCAGGCGCGGCAGGAACAGGCCGGAACCATCGCCCACCTGGTTGAAGCAGAACAGCACCAGCAGGGTGATGGCCGCGGTGGCCAGGGTGTAGCGGGTGCTGCGCCAGGCGAAGAAGGCCACCCCGGCGACCACGGCGAACAGCGCCTGGATCCGTGGGTCGGGGAACAGGTCGAACAGCGCCCAGCCCAGAGCCAGGCCGAGCAGGGTGCCGGCGATGCGCTGCACCAGCTTGAGGCGGGTGGCGCCGTAGTTGGGTTGGCAGACGAACAGGGTGGTCAGCAGGATCCAGTAGCCCTGCTCGGGATGAATCCAGTGCAGCAGGCCGTAGCCGGCGGCCAGGGCGATGGCCAGGCGCAGGGCGTGGCGAAACAGCAGGGAGGTGGGCGTTAGCTGCTGGCCGATGCGTTCGGCCACCTCGCGCAGGGAATGCGGTTCGCGGTCCAGCAGGCTGCTGTCCTGCTGTTCGGCCAGGGCATCGGGGTTGCTCGCCTGGCTGAGCGCCTCGTCCAGGCTGCGCAGGTTGCCGGCCAGGGCGCCGAGGGAGCGCAGCAGCTGGCGCCAGGCCGGGTTGCTTTGCAGGTGCAGGTGGTCGAGGGCGGCGTGCAGGTCTTCCAGGGCCTGGCTGCACAGCTCGCGGTATACGAAGGGCTGGCGCAGCTCGATGGCGCCGGCCAGGCGCTGACAGGCTTCGCCGTGCAGACGCAGCAGGCGCTGGCAGCGAAACAGCACATCGCTGTGGAAAAAGGCCTCGGTCAGCTCGGGGTACGGGTGATGGGAGCTGCTGGCGCGTTCGTGAATATCCTGGGCGAGAAAGTACAGTTTCAGGTAGCGGCTCAGTTGAGCGCCCGAGCGTCCGTGGCCGACCCGGTGCAGGAGGATCTCCTTGGCGGCGTTGAGTGCCGCCACCACCCGGCTGTTCTGCTGGGCCAGGGCCAGCCGCCGCGCCTCCACATCGAGCTGGCGCACGGGCTCGAACAGCGCCGCCTTGAGCTTGAGGTACAGGCCTAGCTCACGGAACAGGCGGGCCAGGCTGTGCTGCACCGCCTGGTTGGCGAAGGCAGCCTGCCAGAGCACCGAGAGCAGCCCATACCAGGCTGCGCCGGCCACCAGCAGCAGCGGTTCGCGCCACAGCCCGGCGGCGCCACCGCGCTGTTCCACGCCGATCATGCTGTACACCGCGAGGATCAGGGTCGCCGCGCCCAGGGTGGCGTAGCGCTCGCCGAGGGCGCCGAGCAGGGTCAGGCAGAAGGCCGCCAGGGCCAGGGCGATGACAAACAACCAGGGCTGGGGGAACAGCCATTCCACCGCATAGGCCGCGGCCGTGAAGCAGCCCAGGGTCACCAGCAAGGCGCCCAGACGGCCCTGCCAGCTGTCGTCGGTTTCCGCCAGGGCGCTGGCGATGATGCCGAGAAACAGCGGCGTCAGCGCATGCATCCAGCCCTGGCTCCAGCACAGCGCCAGGGCACCGCCGAGGGCAACAAACACCCGCAGGCTGTAGCTGAATTTCTCCAGTGCCCAGAGGCGACGCAGGGATTGACTGAGGCGGTGGTTGGACATGCAGGGACTCTCGACGTGCAGGTGAGCAGCCTAACGGAGTCGACGCCCGCCGGGCAGCCCCCCAGTCGGTTTGCCGGCGCCCTGTGGTTGGGGCTATTTGTCGTGATGAGATGATTTTCAGGTAATTGCCCTGAAAGGCCATGACAAATCAGCGTGGCCCTAGCCAGGGTTTTTCTAGACTTTCAGGTAAGCATCCAGTCTGGAGAGAACCATGCGTATCGGTGTGCCCAAGGAAATCAAGAACCATGAATACCGCGTCGGCCTGACCCCGCAGTCGGTGGCCGAACTCTGCGCGCTTGGCCATCAGCTCTGGGTCGAAACCCAGGCCGGCGCGGCCATCGGCTTTAGCGACCAGGACTACCTGAGTGCCGGCGCACAGATCGCCAAGGATGCGCCCGAGGTGTTCGAGCGTGCCGAGCTGATCGTCAAGGTCAAGGAACCCCTGGCGGTGGAGCGCGCGCGTCTACGTGCGGATCACACTCTGTTTACCTACCTGCACCTGGCTCCGGACCGGCCGCAGACCGACGAGCTGCTGGCCAGCGGCGCCACCTGCATCGCCTATGAAACCGTCACCGACAGCCATGGCCGCCTGCCGCTGCTGGCGCCGATGTCCGAGGTGGCCGGGCGCATGTCGATCCAGGCCGGTGCCAGCTGCCTGGAAAAGGCCCGTGGTGGACGTGGGGTGCTGCTCGGCGGGGTGCCCGGGGTGGCACCGGGCAAGGTGGTGATCCTTGGCGGCGGGGTGGTCGGCAGTCAGGCCCTGGCCATGGCGGTGGGCCTGGGTGCCAGCGTCACGGTGCTGGACAAGAGCGTGGATGCCCTGCGCCGCCTGGATGCCCAGTACGGCAACCGCATCACCACCCTCTACTCGACCCGCGCCGCGGTGCGCGAGCAGGTACTGGGCGCCGATCTGGTGATCGGTGGGGTGCTGATTCCCGGGGCCGCCGCGCCCAAGCTGATCAGCGCCGAGATGGTGCGGCAGATGCAGCCCGGCGCGGTGCTGGTGGACGTGGCCATCGACCAGGGCGGTTGCGCCGAGACGTCCCGCGCCACCACCCATGCCGACCCTATCTATGTGGTGGACGAGGTGGTGCACTACTGCGTGGCCAATATGCCCGGAGCCGTGGCCCGTACCTCGACCCTGGCGCTGAACAACGCCACCCTGCCGTTCGTTATCGCCCTGGCCGAGAAGGGCACCCGCCGCGCACTGCAGGACGACCCGCATCTGCTGGCCGGGCTCAATGTGGCCTGTGGGCAGGTCACCTGTGCCAGTGTGGCCGAGGCCCATGGCCTGGCCTACCAGCCGGCGCAGGAGGTGCTGGGGCAGTTATAGGGCCGTGCATGCGCCGCGTACCCGGCGGCGCACGGTGCCCTGGGCTGTTTCTGTCTGTGACAATCGTCATGCAGTTGGCCTGGCTCAGGCTAAGCTCATCACTGAGTGGTGTGAATGAGGCCGGTGCCGTGCTCGCAGTCAGAGTTCTTCTAGGAATAGCCGCGCTGCTGGTTGCCAGCCTGGGTCTGGCGCAGACCCAGGCCTTGCGCCTGTACACCGAGGAATACCCGCCGATCAACTTCAGCCAGAATGGCGAACCCACCGGGCTCTCCACCGAGGTGGTGCGCGAGATCATGCGTCGCACCGGGCAGAACGTGATGATTCGCGTGGTGCCCTGGGCCCGGGGCTATCAGCAGGCCCTGCAGCGGCCCAATACCGGGCTGTTCGTGACCATGCGCACCGAACCGCGGGAAGCACTGTTCAAGTGGGTGGGCCCGTTGACCCGCAATATCACCGGCTTCTATGCCCTGCGCAGCTCCTTTATCGGTATCGACAGCCTGGAGCAGGCCCGTGCCTTCGAGGAAATTGCCGTGCCGCGGGACTGGTACAGTCATCAGCGTCTGCGGGATGAAGGCTTCGACAACCTCTACCCGGTGACCAGCCCGACCCAGATGATCAGCATGCTCAAGCGCGGCCGGGTGAAACTGATGGTGCTGGATAATCTGAGCCTCAATGCCATGCTGGCCCAGGGTGATATTCAGCCCGACGAGGTGCAGCTGCTGTTCAGCTTTATGCATAGCGACAGCTATATCGCCTTTTCCCTGGGCACCGACGACGCGCTGATCGCCCGCTGGCAGCGCGAGCTGGACGATATGAAGGCCGATGGCAGTTTTGCCGCCATCTACCACAAGTGGCTGCCCGGCGAGCCGCTGCCGCCGACCGATTAGGGAAGCACCGCGATCAGCGCATTGCCCATCCGCAACCTGCCTGGCCGCGCACAACGCTGGCTCCGGCGCGAGCGCGAATGCAATGGCGACAGCCCCTAGACGTATTGCGCCGCCGCATAGCCCGAGGCCCAGGCCCACTGGAAGTTGAAGCCGCCCAGGTGGCCGGTGACATCCAGCACTTCGCCGACAAAATACAGCCCCGGCGATTTCAGCGACTCCAGGGTCTTGGACGACACCTCGCGGGTATCCACCCCGCCCAGGGTTACTTCGGCGGTGCGGTAGCCCTCGGTGCCGGCCGGTACCAGTTGCCAGTCGGCCAGGCGCTGGGCAATGGCCTTGAGCTCGGCCGGCGTATGCTGCTTCAGCGGTTTGTTGACGAACCAGTTGTCGACCAGCAGGGCGGCCATCTTCTTGGTGAACAGCTCGCCCAGCAGGGTTTTCAGCTCGCTGTTGGGGCGCTCACGCTGCTGTTCGGTCAGCCACTCGGGCAGGTCGATATGCGGCAGCAGGTCGATATGCAGGGTATCGCCGGGCTGCCAGAACGAGGAGATCTGCAGGATCGCAGGACCGGACAGACCGCGGTGGGTGAACAGGATGTTTTCCTTGAAGCTCTGGCCGTTGCAGCTGACCACACAATCCTCCACCGAGGTGCCGGACAGCTCGGTGCACAGCGCCTTGAGCTGCGGGTCGGTGAGGGTAAAGGGCACTAGGCCGGCGCGGGTCGGCAATAGCTGGTGACCGAACTGCTGCGCCACCTGGTAGCCAAAGCCCGTGGCGCCCAGGGTCGGGATCGACAGGCCTCCGGTGGCGATCACCAGCGACTGGCAGTGCAGCCCGCCCATGCTGGTCTGCAGGCGGTAGCCAGTCTCCATCTTGTCGATCTGGCTGACCGAGGTGTTCAGGTGCAGTTGCACGCCAGCCTGGTCGCACTCGGCCAGGAGCATGTCGAGGATATCGCTGGCCTTGTGGTCGCAGAACAGCTGGCCCAGTTTCTTCTCGTGGTAGGGCACGCCATGCTTGCCCACCAGAGCGAGAAAATCCCACTGGGTATAGCGGGCCAGGGCGGATTTGCAGAAGTGCGGATTTTCCGAGAGAAAGTTGCTCGGCTCGCAGTACAGGTTGGTGAAGTTGCAGCGCCCGCCGCCGGACATCAGGATCTTCTTGCCGGCCTTGTTGGCGTGATCCAGCAGCAGCACCCGGCGGCCGCGCGCCGCCGCCGTTGCCGCGCACATCAGCCCGGCGGCGCCGGCGCCGATAATCACCACATCTGTTTCGACCACGCTGTTGTCCTCGATCCGCTGGCCCTGCCGCGGCGCGGCAAGGGAGGCGAATCTTACCCCAGCCCCCACGCGCTTTCATGGGGGACAGGCCCGGCGCTGGTCGGGCGGCAATACCTGTTGCCTCTGCCGGCTGGCGCTTGTCTTCACTCCGTGCGGAAGCGCACCACCAACTGCTTCAGTTCACCGCTCAGGTTGCTCTGCTCCTGGGCGTAGCCTTCCACTTCGGCGGCCTGGGTGGAAATCTGGGTGACCCCATCATTGATGGCCACGATGTTCTGATTGATCTCCTCGGTGACCAGATGCTGCTCTTCCGTGGCGGTGGCAATCTGCGTGGTCATGTCACGGATCATCTGCACATTGCTTTCGATGCTTTCGAAGGCGGCCAGGACTTCGTCGGACAGGCTGCTGGCCCTGTCCGACTCGCTGAGGCTCTGATCCATGCTGACGGTCACTTCCTTGATCCGGCTGACCAGCAGGTTGAGGATATTGTTGATCTCCCCAGTCGAGTCCTGGGTGCGTTTGGCCAGGTTGCGCACCTCGTCGGCCACCACGGCAAAACCGCGGCCCTGCTCGCCCGCCCGGGCCGCTTCGATGGCGGCATTGAGGGCCAGCAGGTTGGTCTGCTCGGCAATTTGCTGAATGGTCGAGAGAATGTTGTTGATGTTGACCGTTTCCTTTTCCAGCTCCTGGATCACCTGGCTGGAGCGCTTGATGCTGCTACCCAGGTTGTTGACGCCGGTGATGCTGCGGCCGATGACCTCCTTGCCATCGCAGGTGGCCCGGAGTCCCTGCTCGGCCACATCAGCCGTACGCACGCAGGTCTTGGCCACTTCATTGGCCGCCGAGGACATTTGCGTCACGGCCGTGACGATCTGCTCCACCGCACTCAGCTGACCCTGCAGGGTGGCCGTCATGGCGGTGGTGCGGGCGTTGGTATTGGCGGACACCTCATGCATGCTGATGGCGTTGTCCTTGATCACCCGGATCATGCCCTGGGTGGATTCGATGAACTGATTGAACCACTTGGCCAGCTCGCCGGTTTCATCCTCGCTGAGCAGGGCCAGGCGGCGGGTCAGATCGCCCTCGCCCTGGGCGATGGTGCGCAGCCCTTCCTTTACCAGGTTGATCGGGTTGACGATGCGCTGGGCAATGATCACGCCTGCAATCCCGAAGCCCAGCACCAGCACCACGCAGACGACCAGGGTGATCCAGGACAACTCGCGGGCGCTCGCGTAGATCTCGTCGGCCTGCTTGAAGCCGACAAACTTCCAGCCCAGCTCGGGAGAGGTGTAGACGTTGGCCATATACGCCGCCCCATCGATCTCCACCTCAACCAGGCCGCTTTCGGTCGTGCCGATGCGGGCAAAGTGCTCGCCGGGCAGGTCGCTGATTTTCTTGAAGTTGTTGTCTGGCTGCAGGCCGTCGACCAGCACGGTGCCGCTGCCTTCCACCAGCACCAGAAAACCGGTTTCGCCGAAACGCACCTTCTGCGCCATGTCCGTGAGCGCCTTGAGCGACACATCGACCGCCACCACCCCGGCAAACTGCCCGGCGGTGTCCTTGAACCCCTTGAGTACCGAGACATAGACCGCGTCATCCGGCTCCCAGTAATAGCCGTCGCGGCGTCCCAGGGTAAAGTTGGCGTCTCGGCCGATGGTGTACCACTCGCGTTTGCGTGGATCCCAGTCGCCGTAATCACCCGTGCCGGGCCACTCCACATAGCCGCCCTGGGTGTCGCTCATGTAGACGTAGCCGAAGGTGGGGTTGTTGGCGCCGATGCTGGAGAAATAGTCGAAGATCTGCTTCTCGCGCCCTCCATTGGCCGTGGCCACCTGACCCGGCTTGCGCGCCTCGCCAAAATAAGTGCTCAGCTCACCGGCCTGGGTATCTCGCACCGCGGGATACTCCGCCAGGGCCGATACGGTGTAGCCCACCGAGTCAAAGAAGGTGGCGAAACTGTTGTTGATCAGCTGCATATCCAGGCTGCTGGAGGCGAGGAAGTTGTCCTTGGCCTGGTTCGTGACATTACGGATCGTCAGTAGGGCCACCGTCAGCACCGGGATCAGGGTGGCCACCAGAAAACTCAGCAGCAGTTTGGACTTGATACTCATGGGGCTCGCCTCCTCGCGGATGGGGCTGGCACTGCATTGGCGTCTGTAGAGGATAGTTAAGCCTGCCCCGGGCGCCAGGCGCACAAGTGATTCGGCTGCACTATGCTCAGCCTCTGCTGGTAAGAGAGTGTGTAGATGATGCGGCTACGTTTCTGCTTGTTGCCCTGGGCTCTGCTACTGCCCCTGTATGCCGCTGCCGAACCGCCCCTGCGCCTGGTCGCGGACCCCTGGCCGCCGTTCAATGATGCGACGCTGTTGAACAACGGTCTGGCCAGCGACCTGGTGGCCACTGCCTTGAGCCGTGCCGGCTATTCCACGCGCTATGTGCAGGTGCCCTGGGAACGTGCCTTACAGGGGGTGGAGAAAGGCACTTACGATGTGCTGATCAGTGCCTGGTTCAACGAAGAACGGGCGGCCTTTGGCTATTACTCGCGGCCCTACCTGACCAATCGCATTCGTTTTCTGCGGCGCAAGGGTAGCCAGATCGAGTTCCAGCAGTTGTCGGATCTGTATCCCCACAGCATTGCCGTGGTGCGGGGGTATGCCTATTCCCGTGAGTTTGACCTGGACAGCCGGCTGAACAAGATCGGTGTGGTTGGCTTCGAGGTCGGTGCGCGCATGCTGCTGGCGCAGCGGGTGCAATTGACCCTGGAGGATGAACTGGTGGCGCGCTATCACTTGGGCCGCAGCCTGGCAGAGGTCGGCCATCGGCTGGAGTTCCTGGCGCAACCCTTGAGTGAGCGTGGCCTGCATATTCTGGTCAGCCGCAGGCATCCAGAGCACCAGCAGATTGCCGAAGCCTTCAATCAGAGTATTGAGGCCATGCGGGTCGATGGCAGCTACGCCGAGATATTTCGGCGGCATGGCTTGTGATCACTGCCAGCAGTTGCGTCCGCGGCCGGCCTTCTTGGCCTGGTACAGGCGCATATCGGCCTGGTGCAGGGCACTTTCCAGGTCGTCCGGAGCGCCCTGGTGGATGCCGGCGCTAAAGGACAGGGGCGGCGCGCCGGTGGCGTATTTCAGGCTGGCGCACTGGGCGCGCAGCTGATCCAGGGCGTCGCTCAGGGCTTCGCCATCCTGCTGGCTGAGCATGGCGAACTCCTCGCCACCCAGGCGCCCGAGTAGGGCGTCGGGGAAGGTGGCGGAGAAGGCCCGGGCGAAGGTGATCAGCGCCGCGTCGCCACTGGCGTGGCCATGTTCGTCGTTGATCCGTTTGAAGTGATCCAGGTCGATCATCGCCACGCTCAGCTCGCGGCCGCCGGCCTTGGCCTGGGCGAACAGTTGCTGACCGTGCTCATAGAAGGCGCGGCGGTTGTTCAGTCCGGTGAGGGCATCGAACTGCGCGGCCTGCTTGAGTGCGCGCATCAGGTCGCGGCGCTCCAGGGTCGACATGACCCGGCAGTTGAGCTCCTCCGGGCAGAACGGCTTGCGCAGAAAATCGTCGGCGCCGTGCTTGATAAACATGGCGCTGAGCGAGCCTTTCGTGTCAGCCGACAGGCCGAGAATGATCAGCTCGTGGCGCTTCATCTTCTGCCGCAAGAGCTTGACCAGTTCGAAACCACTCATGCCCGGCATGCTGTGGTCCACCAGCAGCAGGTCGATATCCGGCTGCTCACGGAGGATGCGCAGGGCCTCATCGCCATCGCAAGCGTCGATGATCTGGTAGCGGTGCGGGGTCAGCACATTGCGGATGTAGTGGCGGGTGGCCTCGCTGTCCTCGGCGATGAGGATCTTCACCTGGCTGTTGCCTTCCAGGCGGTGCAGCAGGCGGAAAGCGTACTCGTAGGAGTGCTGGCTTTCCTTGAGTACATAGTCGACCACGCCCTTGAGCAGCATCTGGTCGCGGCGCTGCTCGTTGTAGCTGCCGCTGAGCACGATGCAGGGCAGGTGGTAGCCCATCACCAGGTCGACGATCTCGCCATCCGGGGCGTCCGGCAGGTTGAGGTCGACGATGGCGGCGAAGAACAGGCTGGCGGAGGTTTCCAGCATCACCCGGGCTTCATCCAGGCTGGCGCAGAAGATCGGCTGGAAGCTGGGCTCCTTGCGGAACAGATGCTCCAGGATTTTCAGCACCAGGGGGCTGTCTTCCACCACCAGGATATTGCGCATGGGCTGCTCCTCGTTCGCCGGCTGCCTGCCTACACTACAGGGCGCGCACGCGTAGCGAGCGGCCCTTGATCTTACCCTCGCTCAGGCGTTTGAGCGCCTGCTTGGCCACTTCGCGCTGCACCGCCACATAGGCCTGGTAGTCGAAGATGGCGATCTTGCCCACCTGGGCCCCGGGGATGCCCGCTTCACCGGTCAACGCGCCGAGGATATCGCCGGGGCGCAGCTTGTCCTTGCGCCCGGCGGCGATGCACAGGGTGACCATCGGTGCCTGCAGCGGCTCGCCGGTCTTGGCTTTGAGCGCGTCGAGTGGCTGCCAGTTGAGCGGCGCCTTCTGCAGGTCCTCGATGGCCTGGGCGCGGTGGCCCTCGGCCGGAGCCACCAGGCTCAGGGCCAGGCCCTTTTCCCCGGCACGGCCGGTACGGCCGACGCGGTGAATATGAATCTCGGCATCGCGGGCCAGTTCGACATTGATCACCATATCGAGGGCATCGATATCCAGGCCGCGGGCCGCCACATCGGTGGCCACCAGCACCGACAGGCTGCGATTGGCAAACATCGCCAGCACCTGATCGCGGTCACGCTGCTCCAGGTCGCCATGCAGGGCTGCGGCGCTGATACCCCTGGCACTCAGGTGCTCGACCAGCTCCTGGCATTGCTGCTTGGTAAAGCAGAAGGCCACGCAGGACTGCGGGCGAAAGCTGGCCAGCAGCTTGACCACAGCGTCCATACGCTGCTCCGGGGCGATCTCGTAGAAGCGCTGCTCGATCTGGCTGTCGTCGTGCAGGGCCTCGGCCTTGACCTGCTGCGGGTCGCGCATAAAGGTCGCCGACAGCTGCTTGATTCCGGCCGGGTAGGTGGCGGAGAACAGCAGGGTCTGCCGGCGCGCCGGGGTCTGCTGGATGATCTCGGCGATGCTGTCGTAAAAGCCCATGTCGAGCATGCGGTCGGCTTCGTCCAGCACCAGGGTGTTGAGCCCATCGAGCTTAAGCGTGCCCTTGCTCAGATGCTGCTGAATGCGCCCCGGCGTGCCGACGATAATCTGCGCGCCATGCTCCAGGGAGCCGATCTGCGGGCCGAAGGGCACACCGCCACAGAGGGTGAGAATCTTGATGTTGTCGGCGCCACGGGCCAGACGGCGCAGCTCCTTGGCCACCTGATCGGCCAACTCGCGGGTCGGGCACAACACCAGCGCCTGGCAGCCGAAGAAGCGCGGGTTGAGCGGGTTGAGCAGGCCGATGCCGAAGGCCGCGGTCTTGCCGCTGCCGGTCTTGGCCTGGGCAATCAGGTCCATGCCCTTGAGCATCACCGGCAGGCTCTGGGCCTGGATCGGGGTCATCTCGCTGTAGCCGAGGGACTCAAGGTTGGCCAGCATGGCGGCGGACAGGGGCAGGGAGGCAAAGGCAGTAGCAGTCACGGGATGGGCCTGGTCAGCAAAATGGCCCGCAGTGTAACAGGGGCGGCCAGTGATTCACGGATGCGGCGACCGACAGTCTTTAATCACCCCACATGCGGATCAGGCGCTGGATGCATTCGCCGGTCTGGATGGCCAGATCGCGAAAGCGCGGCTCCTCGCCGATATACAGGGGTACCGCCTTGAGCTTGGCAATCAGCTCACGTTGGTCGGCGTCGCGGATGCGACTCTGGATCCAGCCCACGGCGGCATGACGCACACCGCGGGTGACCGGCAGGACCTGATGCAGATCGCCGCAGGGATAGAGCAGCAGGCTGCCGGCGGGGAGCTTGAACTGGAAGGTGTGCCCACGGCTGAGGATCTGTAACTCACCACCGTCATAGCTGGTCGGGTCTTCGAGAAACAGGGTGTAGGCCACATCGGTGCGCAGCGTACCCATATAGGCGCTGTCGGAGTGCATACCATAGGCCATGCCGGGCTCGAAGCGATTGATCATCGGTCGGCCGATATGCCAGGGCGTCGCGAATGCCTGGACTTCGGCGCGGTCGTAGAGCACCTGGGCAATGGCGTCGAGCATGCCGCTGTGCTGATCTGAAGCCAGTTGCAGATTGTACTTGGCCCCGCGGGCCAAGCCCTCGGCACTGTTTTTCCCATCGCTAAAGTTGTCGGCGACCAGCACGCGGCGTACCTGCTCCAGCAAGGCCGGGGGCAGGATGTCGTTAAGGATCAGGTGGTGCACGGAGGGATTCCTATCAAGGTGGCCGGGGCATGCTGGCACGACAGTGTCATTTTGCTATGATCGACCGATTTTATCTGTCCTTGTCCTTGCTGTCAGTCCGTTATCCAGGAAGCCACTCAATGAACAAAAGCTATAAGTTGGTCTTTAACCGCAGCCTCGGCGCCATGCAGGTTGCGCCGGAAACCGCCAGCCGTAGCCAGGGTGGGCAAGTGATCAAGCCGCTGGCGGGGGCGGTGATGTTGGCGCTATTGGGCAGTGTTCAATATGCATATGCCTTGCCTGGGTCCTGTGCGCTTTCGGGTAGCGGGGTCTGGTCTACAGCGTGTGCCGGTGATTCTGGGGCGCCCGGGGACGCTGGATTTGCGGCTATAGCAACTTCAGGTGGTACAGGGGGAGACGCAGCAACTGGTAGTGGTTTTGATCTGGAAAGCGCGGAAAACTTTTCCGGAGGGGACGGTGGCACTGGCGGAAATAATACTGTCGCAGGCAATGGTGGCGCTGGTGGCGCCGGGTTGCGCGGTGACACTTTTCAATTGATTAACCGCGGCAGTATCTATGGTGGTGACGGGGGTGCGGGTGGTGTCGGTACTGAGGGCGGTGATGGGGGTAATGGTGGTGCGGGTATATCTGGTTATGGATTTACTCTGACCAATGCCTTGGGCGCTACTATCCGTGGAGGTGACGCAGGGGTTGGTGGCGCTGGTACTCTCTCTGGGGCTTCAGGCATTGCGGGAGCAGGGATCATTAGTACTGGCGACTCGACTATCTATAACAGCGGAACAATCAGCGGTGGCGTGGGTGGCAATGCCATTAAGCTAACCGGTTCGGGCAACAAGCTGGTATTGCTTTCAGGCTCAGCTATCTTCGGTGATGTACAGGCGGGCAATGCCACCGTTCAGGTGGGCGATACCGGCGGCCTCTATATTTCGTCATCAATCAATGGCGACTTTACCCTGGGCAGTGGTGGCGTTTTCAGCATTGCCGCGCAGTCACTGGATACCGAGGTAGGTTTTAGCAGGCTGCTTGTCACGCATGATGCGACTCTACACAGCGGCAGCCAGGCATACGTCAATGTGGCCGCAGTGAATACCCTGGCGGTGGGCGATACCCTGAACAAGGTGTTGAGTACGCCCATGGGTACCTTGACCGGTAATTTCAGCCAGGTGCAGGACAATAGTGCGCTGTTCGATTTCCTCAGCCTGGCTACTGAAGGGGTGGGTGGCTTTGTCGACTTTAAGATCGTCCAGGCTGCCAATACCAGCGTTACCAGCTCGGCCCAGGCCAATAACAATAACCCCGCCCTGGGTGCGGCGCGGGTGCTGGATCAGATTATCGCCAGTGGTGGCGGCACGCCGGCCATGCAGCAGGTGGTCACCAATCTGGGACAGTTGGCAACCGAGCAGCAGGTTTCTGATGCTGCCAGCCAGACCCTGCCCTTGCTGGTCGGCAGCTCCCAGGCCGCAACCAATAATGCCGCCAATGCCGTGGGTAATGTGCTGAAGGGTCGTATCAAGGGCCAGTCCTCTGGTGAGGCGCTGCTTAGTGAAGGCGAGCTGTGGCTGCAGCCCTTTGGTACCTGGGCCCGCCAGGATAAACGCGATGGTGTAGCCGGCTTCGATGTGGATACCCATGGCCTGGTCTTCGGCGGTGATGTGGCGCTTAGCGCGCAAGGCCGCGTCGGTTTGGCCATCGCCTACGCCAACAGCCGGGTGGATGGCGACTCCCAGGCAGCGCCCAATAGCGCCGAGATGGACCTGTATCAGTTGATCGGCTACGGCAGCTACGACCTGGATGCCGCCACTCAGCTGAGCTGGCAGCTCGACTATGGCCAGGGGCGTACCGATGGCAAGCGCCAGATCCTGTTTATGGGCAGCACGGCCAAGTCCAGCTACACCAGCCATATCGCCCATGCCGGTATCGCCCTGAGCCATGACTATGTAATCAGCGACGCCACAACCCTGACCCCGGCCCTGCGTGCCGACTACAGCTGGATTCGTGATGAGGGTTATCGGGAGAAGGGCGCCGACGCGCTTAATCTCGACGTGGACAGCCGCACGACCGACAGCCTCATCCTCGGGCTGGATGGCGAGTTGGTGCATGCCTTCGATGCCCGTCTGCAGGCCACGGCGAAGCTGGGCGTGGGCTATGACGTGCTCAACGAACAGGCCAGTATCACCAGCGCCTATGCCGGTGCGCCGGGACTGGGCTTTGTCACCGAGGGTCTGGAGCCCAGCCCCTGGCTGGCGCGTGCGGGGCTGGGGCTGAGCTACCGCGTCAGCGACAGTGCTGAGCTCAGCGCCAATTACGATGCCGAGTACCGCGAGGACTTTCTCAGTCATTCGGCTTCGTTGACCGCACGCTGGGCGTTCTAAGCCCGGCAACTGACCCGGGGTGTTGGCCGCTGCCACCCCCGGGCTTATCCACTACGGCAACACTGTTTTTATGGGCTTTCCGCTGGCTATGCCCCCCGACGATCTGTTGTGTCTTGCCTTAGTCCGGGCGTTAGGGTTCAGTCTCTGCAGTGCAGCCTTGAGCCTGTCTGGTTACAGCCATGATGGACAATGGCCTTAATTTTCCGGCGAGGTGGCTATGCCTGTGTATCGACTGGGTCTTGGCATATTGCTGCTGGCGCAGCTGCTGGCTGGCTGCGTCAGCCTGCCATCTGTAGCCGAACGTACGGTCCATGCCGACGATCTGGCGGCAACCAAAGACTGGCAGCGGCTTCAGCTGCCAGCGGCGAATATGGAACTGGTCACCTATCTGCCGCGAGCTCCTCGCCCGGGGCCCGTTCTGACGGTCTATATCGAAGGCGATGGGCTGGCCTGGATCAGCAGTAATCGGCCCTCTCTCAACCCTACGCCACGCCACCCCCTGGCTCTGCAGCTGGCCCTGGTCCAGCCCCGGGGGAATGCGGCCTATCTGGCGCGGCCTTGCCAATACCTGCAGGACTCGTTGAGCGCCTGTCAGCAGCGCTACTGGACTGACGCACGCTTTGCTGAAGCAGTGATCGCTGCCAGTAATGCTGCCCTTGACCAGCTCAAGCAACGCTTTGCCGCCCACAAGTTGCTGTTAGTAGGCTATTCCGGCGGTGGCGCAGTGGCGACCCTGCTGGCGGCACGGCGCGACGACGTGGTGGGGTTGATTACGGTGGCAGGCAATCTGGACCATCAGCACTGGACTGAACTGCTGCACTTGAGCCCTCTAAAACGCTCGCTCAACCCGGTACAGGTACGTGATCGGTTGCAGGGCGTGCCCCAGTGGCATCTGGTGGGTGGGCGTGATCGGATCATGCCCCCCAGTATTGCCCAGCACTTTGTAGCCGGTCTGCCGGAGCCGGCTCTGGCACGGTTAGAAGTGCTGGATGGGTTTGACCACAGCTGCTGCTGGGTGGCGCAGTGGCCACGCCTGTGGTCCGAGTTTGCCCCATAGTCGCAGAGCGCAGCCTATTCGCCGGTGCTGCTCGCACATAAAAAAGCCCGGCACTAGGCCGGGCGGAAACTGCGCAGGGAGCTGCACAGGGAATTGCCGTCAGCTCATGCCCAGCCAGTTGGGCAGGGCCAGGGACACCGCCGGGATATAGGTGATCACCAGCAGGAAGCTGATCAGCAGCATCAGCCACGGCCAAGCCGCCTTGACCACGGCGGTGAGTGGCATGCCGGTGACCGCCGAGGTGACGAACAGGTTGAGCCCCACCGGCGGTGTGATCAGGCCGATCTCCATGTTCACCACCATGATGATGCCCAGGTGGATGGGGTCGATGCCCAGTTGCACGGCGATGGGGAAGAGGATCGGGGCGAGGATCAGGATGATCGCCGAGGGCTCCATAAAGGCGCCGGCAATCAGCAGCACGATGTTCACCACCAGCAGGAACTGCCAGGGCTGCAGGCCCATCTCGATCACCCAGGCAGTGATCTGCTGGGGAATCTGTTCGGTGGTCAGCACATGGGCGAAGAGCATGGCGTTGGCGATGATGAACATCAGCATGATGGTCAGCTTGCCGGACTCCAGCAGCACCTTGGGGCACTCGCGGATGCTCAGGTCCTTGTATACGAACAGGGCGACGAAGCCGGCGTAGACCGCCGCCACGGCGGCGGCCTCGGTGGGGGTGAACATGCCGCTGTAGATGCCGCCGAGGATGATCACCATCAGCAGCAGGCCCCAGATCGCCTCGCGGGCCGAGCGCAGCCATTCGCGCAGGCTGGCGCGGGGCAGGGCCGGCAGGTTCTTGATCCGCGCGACGATGTAGATCGCCACCATCAGCACCACGCCGAGCAGCACGCCCGGGATCACCCCGGCCATAAACAGCTTGCCCACCGACTGCTCGGTGGCGGCGGCGTACACCACCATGACGATCGACGGTGGAATCAGGATGCCCAGGGTACCGGCGTTGCACACGATGCCGGCGCCGAACGCCTGGGGATAGCCGGAGCGCACCATGCCGGCGATGGCGATTGAACCAACCGCCGCCACAGTGGCCGGGCTGGAGCCGGACAGGGCGGCGAACAGCATGCAGGCCATTACCGCGCCGATGGCCAGGCCACCGCGGATATGGCCGACGCAGGCGTTGGCGAAGTCGATCAGCCGGCGGGCCACGCCGCCGGTGGTCATAAAGGCGCCGGACAGCAGGAAGAACGGAATCGCCAGCAGGGTGTAGTGCTCGCTGGTCTCGAACAGCTTGATCGCCAGGGAGCGCACCGAGTCCGGGCTGAACAGCATGATGGTGATGGATCCGGCCAGGCCGAGCGAGGCCGCCACCGGCACGCCGATAAACATCAGCAAAAACAGCAGCAGGAAGAGGAACAGGATGGTCATGCTTTGTGCTCCTCGTTGACCTTCAGCGCATCGCCGGCTTCATCGGCCAGGCCCAGGCCGGTCTGCTGGTTGCGCAGGATGCGGATGAGAATTTCCAGGAAACGGATAAACACCATGGCGTAGCCGAATGGCACGATCAGGGCGATATGCCACTGCATCACGCCGAAGTGACCCAGGTCCTCGGCACCGATGCTGGCCTTGAACAGGGTGCTGACCCAGTCGTAGCTGGCCACGCTGATCAGCCCGGCATAACCCAGGCAGCACAGGCAGGCGATGATGCCGATGATGCGTTGCACCGGTTTGCTGGCCAGCTTGACCAGGGCGTCGACGCCGATATGCCCGGCCGTGCGCACGCCGTAGGCCAGGCCGAAGAAGATCAGCCAGCCGAACAGCGCCTTGGTCAGGGCGTTGCTCCAGGTCATGGCCTGGGCCAGATCGAGGATAAAGTCGCCGATGGCCAGCAGGGCCTCGTTGCCACCGAAGTGATCACCCAGCCAGTAGAACAGGGTGTAGAAATTGTTGAGGATCACGTAGACGAAGGTGATCAGCGTCATGGCCGCCAGGAGGAAGGCGATAAAGCCTTCCTCGAAGCGATCCCAGATGTGCCGCAAGGCGTTCATGGACAAGTCTCCCGGATGGAAAGGGCGTAGGGTGGGGCGGCCATGGACGGTCGACCCACCGGTTGCAGCGTGACGATGCCGGTTGCGGGCACCGCGGTGGGTCAGCGCCGTGCGGCGCCGCCCACCCTACGGCTCTAGATCCCTATCAGACTCTTACTGCTGGTTGGCGGCCTGGGCCGCCTTGATCAGGTCGGCGCCGATCTCGCCTTCGAACTTCTTCCACACTGGTTGCATGGCGTCACGCCACTGGGCGCGCTGCTCCGGGGTCAGCTCGATGATCTCGGTGCTCTTGGCTTCGAGGATGCGTTGCTTGTCACCCTGGTTGAGGGCTTCGGCCTGCTTGTTCACCTCCACGGTGACCTCGGTCATGATCTGGCTCAGCTCGCCGCGTACATCTTCAGGCAGGCCGTTCCAGAACTGGGTGTTGGTGATCACCATGTAGTCGAGCAGGCCGTGGTTGGACTCGGTGATGTACTTCTGCACCTCGTGCATCTTCTGGCTGTAGATGTTCGAGTAGGGGTTCTCGGCACCGTTGACCACGCCGGTCTGCAGGCCCTGGTAAACCTCGGCGAAGCTCATCTTGCGCGGGTTGGCGCGCACCGCCTTGAACTGCTCCTCCAGCACGGCGGAGGCCTGTACACGGAACTTCAGGCCGCGGGCGTCCTTGGGCTCGCGCAGCGGCTTGTTGGCCGACAGCTGCTTGAGGCCGTTGTGCCAGTAACCCAGGCCGGTGATGCCCTTGGACTCCATGGAGGTAAGCAGTTGCTGGCCTTCGGCGCTCTGCTGGAAGCGATCCACCGCGGCCATGTCGTCGAACAGGAAGGGCAGGTCGAATACCTGCAGCTGCTTGGTGTAATGCTCGAACTTGGCCAGGGACGGGGCAATGATCTGTACGTCGCCAAGCAGCAGGGCCTCCATTTCCTTGCCGTCGCCAAAAAGCGAGGAGTTCGAGTAGACCTCTACGCGCACCTTGTCACCCAGGCGCTCTTCGGCCAGCTGTTTGAACAGCAGGGCGCCCTGGCCCTTGGGGGTGTGCTCGGCGACTACATGGGAGAACTTGATCACGATCGGCTCGGCGGCCTGGGTCAGGCCGGCGATACCGAGCGACAGGGCGCAGACCAGTGCCTTGGCAGTGAACTTGAACATTGAGGCTTCCTCTTATTCTTGTTTCGCAGGTGTGGCGCGCGGGCGCCGGTTGTGGGCGAACATCTGTCAGTCTAGGCGGCCTTGGCCAATATGCAGGGCGCAGGGCCGTCACGCTGTGAGCGGGGATCCGCAACTCGCCTGGACAGGACTAGAGCAACCGCCATGCCAGGGCGCGAAATATTCCCGTAAAGGGCGCGCCGGGGCCGGTTTTAAGCCGCCGGCGCCGAGCGCGCCGGAGCCTGGATGGCATGCTGGGGGTGGGGTTTGGCGGAAATCCGCCAGTCAGTCGAGGTTATCCGGCGAGCTCCCGCCAGCTTCACCAAAATTCAGTCCGTGCTTGCGCAGTTTGTCGTGCAGGGTCTTGCGTGGCAGGCCCAGGGCCTCGGCCAGGCTGCGCAGGGAGGCGTGCGGGCGGGCCATTTCGGCGCAGATCAGGCTGCGCTCGAAGGCCTCCACCTGGGCGTTCAGGCCGTTGCCATCCACCTCGCGGGTGTCGTCGGACGCTGTTGGCGCTTGCTGATCCAGGTCCAGATCCAGGCCCAGGGCAAAGCGTTCGGCTGCGTTCTGCAGCTCGCGCACATTGCCCGGCCAGCTGTGCCGCAGCAGCGCCGCGCTGTGGCTGGCCTGCAGGGCCCGGGGCGGCAGGCCGTGGCGGCTGGCGGCGGCCTCGGCGAAGTGCTGGAACAGCAGCAGGGCGTCTTCGCCACGCTCGCGCAGCGGCGGGATACGCAGTGGTGCGACGTTCAGGCGGTAATACAGGTCGGCCCGGAAACGCCCGGCATCGGCGGCCTGGCGCAGGTCTTCCTTGGTTGCGGCAATCACCCGGATATCCAGGGGGATCAGCTGGTTGCCGCCCAGACGCTCGACCACCCGCTCCTGCAGCAGGCGCAGCAGCTTGACCTGCACCTCCAGGCTCATGCTTTCGATCTCGTCGAGAAACAGGGTGCCGCCATTGGCGAACTCGAACTTGCCTATGCGGCGCTTTTGCGCGCCGGTAAAGGCGCCGGGCTCATGGCCGAACAGCTCGCTCTCCACCACCGACTCGGCCAGGGCGCCGGCGTTGATGGCGACGAAGGGGCCGTTGCGTCGGCTCGACAGGTCGTGCAGGGCGCGGGCCACCACCTCCTTGCCGGCGCCGGTTTCGCCGAGGATCAGCACATCGGCAGCGATCCCGGCCAGGGCGCCGAGCTGTTCGCGCAGGCGCTGCATGGCCGGCGACTGGCCGACCAGGCGCGCGGCCAGGGCGTTGCGGTCACTCAGGGCCAGGCGCAGGCTGCGGTTATCCAGCACCAGACGGCGCAGGTCCAGGGCGCGGCGTACGCTGGCCAGCAGGTCGTCGCTGGCGAAGGGTTTTTCCAGAAAGTCGTAGGCGCCGGCGCGCATGGCCTGTACCGCCAGGGGCACGTCGCCGTGGCCGGTGATCAGCAGCACCGGCAGCTCCGGGTCCTGCTCGTGCAGCTGGGTCAGCAATTGCAGGCCGTCGATGCCGGGCATGCGGATATCGCTGACCACCACCCCGGGCCAGTCACGGGGGATGCGCGGCGCCAGGCCGCGGGCATCGGCCAGGCTGCAGACCTTGAGGCCTGCCAGGTCGAGGGTCTGCGCCAGGGCCTGGCGCAGGTGGGCGTCGTCGTCGATCAGCAGCACCTGGCTGTGGGCGTCGAATGGGGTCATAGGGGGAAATCCTCCGGCGACTGGGGCTGGATGCCGTTATCGCTGATACGCAGGCGCAGGCAGAGCAGGGCGCCGCCCTCGGGGTGGTTGGCCAGCAGCAGCTCGCCGCCCAGGGCGCGCATCAGGCTTTCGCAGATGGCCAGGCCGAGGCCCAGGCCCTGGGCGCTGGTTTTGGTGGTAAAGAAGGGTTCGCGGGCGCGGGCCAGGGCCTCGGCGGAAAAGCCCGGGCCGTTGTCGCGCAGCTGCAGTTCGATGCAGTCGCCATCCTGCCGGCTGCTCAGCCACAGGCGCCGCGGTGGCGCCACCTCACTGAGGGCGTCGAGGGCGTTGGCCAGCAGGTTGCCGAGTACCTGGCGCAGGCGCGTTTCGCCGGCCTGCACCCACAGGGTGGCCTCGGGGAGATCGCGGATCAGTTCCACCTGCAGGGCCTGGCGCCGCTTGGCCAGCATGGCCAGGGCATCGTCCAGGGCCGGTTGCAGGGCCACGCTTTCCGGGGCGTGGCGGTCGCGGCGGGCGAAGGCGCGCAGGTGGGCGATGATCGAAGCCATGCGCTCGGTCAGCTGGCTGATCAGCTTGAGGTTGGCGCGGGCATCGTCGCTGCGCTGGTGGTCGAGCAGCACCCCGGCGTTGTCGGCGTAGCTGCGGATGGCGGCCAGGGGCTGGTTGAGTTCGTGGCTGATGCTCGCGCTCATGGTGCCCAGGGCCGAGAGCTTGCTGGCCTGCACCAGCTCGTCCTGGGCCCGTACCAGCTCCTGCTGGGCCTGCTCGCGCTCCAGCACTTCCTGCTTGAGGCGCTGGTTGAGGTGTTGCAGGTCGGCGGTCCGCTCGGCCACCCGCTGCTCCAGCTCGGCCCGGGCGCGGGCGTCCAGGGCGATGCGTTCGAGGTAATGGCGGCGGCGCTGCATCAGCAGGCCGAGCAGCAGCATCAGCAGCAGCAGGGCGCCGCCGCCGGCCAGCAGAACCGTGCGCACCGGGCGGTCGAGCAGGTGCTGGGGGGTAAGGATATTCACCGTCCAGCCGATCTCCGGCAGCTCGCGCTGCTGGCGCAGCCAGTTGCCCTCGTCAAGCTGCAGGGGCGGTGGCGCCTGGATGCGGTAGGGCTGGGTTGAGGCAATGGCAGCGCGCTCGACGTTGTCCAGCAGGCGGGTGGCGTGGAAGCGCCAGGCGGGGGTGGAGGTGAGGATGACCACGCCGTGGTGGTCGGTCACCAGCAGTTGCTCGGGGCGTTGGCCCCAAAGGGTTTCGGTGTGGTCGAGGTCGACCTTGACCACCATGACGCCGATGATCCGGGCGTTGTCGCGGATGGCGGCGGCGAAGAAGAAACCGCGCTTGCCCGAGGTGGTGCCAAGGCCGAAAAAACGCCCGGGACGGCCCTGCAGGGCCTCGCGAAAATAGGGGCGATAGGAAAAGTTGCGGCCGACGAAACTGTCCTCGCGCTGCCAGTTGGAGGCCGCCAGGGTCTGCCCGTCTGTGGCCATGACGTAGATCACGTCTGCGCCGGTCTGTGCCTGCAGTTCCTGCAGCTGACGGTTGACCGGGTCGCGCCGCTCAGTCGCGTCGGGCTGCAGCAGCAGGTGCTGCACGCCGGGCAGCTGGCCGAGTATGGGCGGCAGCACCTCGTAGCGATTGAGCGTGCCCAGCAGGTTGGCGACATACAGGTCCAGGGTCTGGCGCTGCTGCTCTGCCAGTTCACCCCGGTAATAGCGCTCGGCCAGCTGTTGCAGGGGCCACAGCAGCGGCGTCAGCAGCAGGGCCACAAGGGCCAGGCTGCGCCAGCGCGGACGCCGTGGATGGGGAGCAGGGTTGGGCATAAATGCACTCGTGCAGAAGGTGAAGGCCCGGTTGATGCAATAACCGGGCAAGTTTTTCGTATTGATCAATACTCTAGTTGTTAGGGGCGCCCAGGGACACTGTGCGGCGTCCATCTGCGCGTCCTATGGACAGCCTGCGCTCACTGTCCTGTGGAGATCGCCGTCATGCTGACTCAACTGACTGTGCGTATGCGCCTGTTGCTGCTGGCCCTGGTGCCGCTGGTGGTGCTGGTGCTGGTGATCGGCATGGCGCTGAACAATGCCAGTCGCGCCAACCAGAGCTTTGTCGAACTGTTTCAGGATCGCATGCAGCCGATCAGCCAGATCAAGGTGGTGTCGGATGCCTATGCGGTGGCCATGGTCGACGCCCTGCACAAATACCGCGCCGGGGTCTTCGACGAGGCGCGCTTGCGCAAGGAATTCGGCGAGGCACGCCAGCGTGGCGATCAGGCCTGGGCCGCCTATATCGCCACCCGTCTGACCGCCGAGGAAAGTGCCCGGGTCGAGCGCACCAAACCCCATCTGCAGCGGGTGCAGCAGTTGGCCGAGCAGTACTTGGGGCAGATCGCCAGTGGTGAGCTGCAGGCGGCCGATGCGGCGAGCTTCAACCGTACCCTGTACGACACCTTCGACCCCCTGGGCGGCGAGCTGGAGGGGCTGATCAGTCTGCAGCTGGGGGAAGGGGAAAAGCTCGGCGCCCAGACGGCGGATAACTATCAGTCCATGCGCAATACCTTTCTGCTGATTGGCGCGGTGGCGTTGATCCTGGTGCTGCTGGCCGCCGTGCTGATCAGCCTGTCGATCATTCGTCCGCTCTCCGGGCTGCGCAACCTGATCGGTGAGGTGCAGGAGAGTTCCAACCTGACCCTGCGTGCCGAGGTCAGCGGTCGCGACGAAGTCTCCGACACCGCCCGGGCCTTTAACGCGCTGCTGGAAAGTCAGCAGGCGCTGATCCGTCATCTGACCGATACCGCCACCCAGTTGGCCGCCGCCAGCGAGGAAATGAGTGCGATCAGTGCCCAGGTCAGCCAGGCCGCGGCGGCCCAGGGCGATCAGACCAATATGGTGGCCACCGCCGTGCACCAGATGAGCGTGGCGGTGCAGGAGGTGGCGCAGAATGCCCAGTCCACTGCGAGCATGGCTGCCGATGCGAGCAAGGAGGCGCGTCAGGGCAGCGAGCTTGTGCAGGCCAATCTCAGGGCCATTCAGGGCCTGTCCGGCTCGGTCGAGACGGCTGGCAAGGTGATCGACACCCTGCATACCCAGAGCGATGAGATCAGCTCGGTGCTGGGGGTGATCCAGAGCATCGCCGAGCAGACCAACCTGCTGGCCCTGAATGCCGCCATCGAAGCGGCACGGGCCGGTGAGGCCGGGCGCGGCTTTGCCGTGGTGGCCGATGAGGTGCGCAGCCTGGCGAGCAATACGCAGAAAGCCACCGAATCGATCCGCGGCATGATCGATGCCCTGCAGGGCGGCGCCCGCAGTGCGGTGAGCGCCATGCAGCAGTCCCGCGAGCAGGCGCAAAGCAGCGTCAGCCATGCCCGCGAGGCCGGTGAGGTGCTGGGCCATATCGCCCATGCCATCGAGGGTATCGCTGACGGCAATGTGCAGATATCCGCCGCCACCGAGGAGCAGACCGCCGTGGCCAACGAGATCAGCCAGAATATCAGCGGCCTCAATGACAGCATTGGCGAGGTGGTCAATGGCTCCGAGCAGAGCGCCGTGGCCAGCCGCGACCTGGCCCAGCTGGCCAGCGGACTGCAGCAGCAGATTCAGCGCTTTAGGGCTTGATCAGCGCCTGGCACGCTGCGCCTTATTGCCCCTGCTCGGCCAGGCACTGCTGCAGGGCGTCCTGCCACTGCGGCAGCTGAATCTGCCAGTCACGTTGCAGGCGTGTGCAGTCCAGGCGCGAATTGAGCGGACGCTGGGCTGGGGTTGGGTAGGCGCTGCTGGGGATGGGCTGCAGGCTGGCCAGCGCCTGGTCGGTCTTGCGCAGTTCGGCGGCGATGGCCTCGGCAAAGCCGAACCAGCTGGTTTCGCCCAGCGCCGTCAGGTGGTAGGTGCCCCAGGGGCCTGCCTGGCCGTTTTGCCATTGCTCGATCAGCTGGCAGCTGGCCTGGGCAATACTGCCGGCCCAGGTCGGCGCGCCGATCTGATCGTTCACCACATTGAGGCTGTCAGGCTCGCGCAGCAAGCGCTGCATGGTCAGCAGAAAATTCCTGCCGTGGCGCGAATAGACCCAGCTGGTGCGCAGAGTCAGATGGGCGCCGCCCACGGCGGCGATGGCCTGTTCGCCCGCCAGTTTGCTGCGACCATAGACATTCAGCGGGTTGGGCTCATCGTCCTCGGCATAGGGCGCAGCCTTGCGGCCATCGAATACATAGTCCGTGGAGTAGTGCAGCAGCGGCGCGCCCAGTTCGGCGGCAACCTCGGCGAGGATGCCCGGAGCCGTGGCATTGATGGCGAAGGCCCGCTCGGGTTCGCTTTCGGCCTGATCCACCGCGGTATAGGCCGCAGCGTTAAGGATCAGCTGCGGGCGCAACGCCAGCACCCGCTGGCGAATCTCCTCAGTCTGGGCCAGATCCAGCTGGGCGCTGCCCAGTACCTGCAGCTCTACCCGGTGTTGCAGGCGTTGTTGCAGTTCCAGGCTCAACTGGCCCTGTCCGCCCAGCAGCAGCACCCTCATGGGAACAGCTCGGCATCGTGAAAGACCGCGCCAGCCTGATCCTTGGCCGACAGCTGCGGCTGGCCTTGCAGGGGCCAGTCGATGGCGAGCGTTGGATCGTCCCAGCGGATGCAGCGCTCATGGGCCGGTGCGTAGTAGTCGGTGGTCTTGTAGAGGAACTCGGCATAGTCGCTGAGTACCAGAAAACCATGGGCAAAGCCCTCTGGAATCCACAGTTGGCGCTTGTTCTCTGCAGACAGGCAAACCCCCAGCCACTGGCCAAAGCTGGGGGAGCTTCTACGCAGGTCAACGGCCACGTCATAGACCTCACCCTGGGTCACGCGCACCAGCTTGCCCTGGGCCTGCTGCACCTGATAGTGCAGACCGCGCAGCACGCCGTGGGCTGAGCGGGAGTGGTTGTCTTGCACAAAGTTGACTGCAAGCCCTGTGGCCTCCTCGAAAGCCCGGGCATTAAAGCTTTCATAGAAAAAGCCGCGTTCATCGCCAAAGACCTTGGGCTCGATAAGCAGAATGTCGGTTAGGGCGGTCGGGCTGACTCGCATGCTTATTCCTCCGCCAGCTTGAACAGGTACTGGCCGTAGCCGGTCTTGCCAAACAGCTCGGCCTGCCTGAGCAGCTGAGACTTGTCGATCCAGCCCTGCTGATAGGCGATTTCCTCCAGGCAGGCCACTTTCAGGCCCTGGCGTTGTTCGATGGTCTGCACATACTGCGAGGCATCCAGCAGGCTGTCGTGGGTTCCTGTATCGAGCCAGGCAAAACCGCGGCCGAAGCGCTCGACACGCAGATCGCCGCGGGCCAGATAAGCATTGTTGACGTCGGTAATTTCCAGCTCGCCCCGAGGCGAGGGCTTGACCGCCTTGGCGATCTGAATCACGTCGTTGTCGTAGAAATACAACCCGGTGACCGCATAACTGGACTTGGGCTTGAGCGGTTTTTCCTCAATGGAGACAGCCTTGCCGGTCGCATCGAATTCCACCACGCCGAAGCGCTGCGGGTCGCTGACCCAGTAACCGAATACCGTGGCCCCATGGGGCTGGCTGGCGGCGCGCAGGAGTTTCTCGGTGAAGTGCTGACCATGGAAGATATTGTCGCCGAGGATCAAACACACCGAGTCTTCGCCGATAAAACCCTCGCCGAGCAGAAAGGCCTGGGCCAGGCCATCCGGTGAGGGCTGCTCGGTGTACTCAAGGTGCAGGCCGAACTGGCTGCCGGCGCCGAGCATTTTCTGGAAGTTGGGCAGGTCCTGCGGGGTGGAGATGATCAGAATCTCGCGGATACCGGCCAGCATCAGCACCGACAGCGGGTAGTAGATCATCGGCTTGTCGTAGATCGGCAGCAGCTGCTTGGACACTCCCAGGGTGACCGGGTGCAGGCGGCTAGCGGAACCGCCGGCGAGGATAATTCCCTTCATTGATACCGTTCCTTAGAGTGCGCCAAGGCGCTCGCGTTGATAGCTGCCATCCTGCACGCGGCGGCACCAGTCGAGATTGCTCAGGTACCACTGCACAGTCTTGCGCAGGCCGGACTCGAAGCTTTCCTCGGGCACCCAGCCCAGCTCGCGTTCTATCTTGCTGGCGTCGATGGCGTAGCGCAGATCATGCCCGGGGCGGTCGGCGACAAAGCGGATCAGTTCGGCGTAAGGCCCGGCTTGGCGGGGCGCCAGCTCATCAAGCAACGCGCAGATACTCTGTATCACATGCAGGTTGGTCTGCTCGTTATGCCCGCCGATATTGTAGGTTTCCCCCACCTGGCCCTCAGTCACCACTTTCAATAGCGCGCGGGCATGATCCTCGACATAGAGCCAGTCGCGTACCTGCTGACCGTCGCCATATACCGGCAGCGGTTTCCCCTCCAGGGCGTTGAGGATTACCAGGGGGATCAGCTTCTCCGGGAAGTGATAGGGGCCGTAGTTGTTCGAGCAATTGGTGATCAGCACCGGTAACCCGTAAGTGCGCTGCCAGGCGCGGACCAGATGATCGGACGCCGCCTTACTGGCCGAGTAGGGCGAGCTGGGTGCATAGGGCGTGGTCTCGGTGAACAGGTCATCCACGCCATGCAGATCACCGTACACCTCGTCGGTGGAGATATGGTGAAAGCGGAATGTCTCGCGTGCGGCATGATCCAGCGTCGACCAGTAGGCTCGCACGCTTTCCAGCAGGCTGTAGGTGCCGACGATATTGGTCTGGATAAAGGCTGCCGGACCATCAATGGAGCGATCTACATGGGACTCGGCGGCCAGGTGCATCACCGCCTGGGGTTGAAATGCTCCAAGGATCTGGGCAACCACGGCACTGTCGGCTATATCGGTCTGGCGAAACTGGTAACGCGAATGCGGCACCACGCTGGCCAGGGATTCCAGGTTGCCGGCATAGGTCAGTTTGTCCAGGTTGAACACCTGATGCTCGGTGGCGCTTAGCAGATGACGAATCAGTGCCGAGCCGATAAAACCGGCGCCGCCAGTGATCAGGATACGCATGGGGGCATGCTCCTGCCTTGGGATAGACCAGTAAAGTGTTTACCTACTGGTGAGCTGCAGCAAGTAAATCGCAGGTTAATACCTGGCAGGATGCTCTAAGCATAGAAACAACAAAGGCCCGCATCGCTGCGAGCCTTTGATATTTGTGGTGCCGGCACCAGGAGTCGAACCCGGGACCTACTGATTACA
This sequence comes from Pseudomonas xionganensis, assembly GCF_009763245.1. Classification (GTDB taxonomy): domain Bacteria; phylum Pseudomonadota; class Gammaproteobacteria; order Pseudomonadales; family Pseudomonadaceae; genus Aquipseudomonas; species Aquipseudomonas xionganensis. The sequence goes on from NZ_WKJZ01000001.1 coordinate 883,931, forward strand.
AGTCAGTTGCTCTACCAGCTGAGCTATACCGGCAACAGAGGGGCGCCATTATATCCATTCGCTTGCCTGAGTAAAGCCATCTGAGCGCCTGATCTACGGGCTTTGTTATCAGCAGGAAAATCGTTATGCACAATCTGCAATAACGTAGTACGTCAGTCCGAGATTTTGTGATCTATCGCATTGCATTGGCTAAGTTATTGTTTTTATTGGCTTCCGGGTTTGGTTAAAAAATGCGCAGGCAGCTAGGGCGTCGATTTGATCGGTGATCCAGGCAACTACCCAGAATCTGTCAACAGAGTTATCCACAGATGCTGTGGGCAACTCAGTCCCGTTCGGCCAGTATCAGCAGGTTGCGCGGCGTGAGTTGGCTTGGGCAGAACTGGCCCAGGCGTACCCGGTAGCCTTGCTCCTGCAGATACAGGGCGCGATCAAGCAATAACCAGGCCTCCAGTGGGCGGCGAAACAGGCCGCGCAGCAACTCCAGGTTGCGCACTTCGGCCAGGCGTTGCCAGCCCTGTTGCTCCAGCTGTGGCCAGTTTTGCTGGCCAGGGGCAGGGAGTTGTTTAAGGGCGGCCAGGTGGTGGCAGTACTCGGCAAAGCTCCTGTGCAGCCAGGCCGGTGCCAGGGAGGGGGTGGGTAGGTACTGATCAACGCCACGCAGCTGGCGCTGCAGCAGGTCGAAGCCCAGGCGCCAGGCCATGGATTGATCGCGTTGGCGGCGGGTGCGAGCGCTGGCCGTGACGGTTTCGCTGAGCGGCAGGGCCAGGTCGTCGCGGTTCAGTTGCAGTTGCGCCCGGGCGGCCTGAATTGAGAGCGGTTGGTAAGTGGTGGCAATGGTGCGGTTATAGCAGCAGGGCGACACGGCCAGTTGTCGGCAGCCCGCCTGGCTGGCCAGTTGCAGCAGGCGTATATGCAGGTCGCCGCAGGCGTGCAGGGCTACCGGGCTGTGCGTGGCGTGCAGTTGCTGGCTGGCGTCGTCGGCCAGCACATCCTGCTGGATATGTTGGGCCTGGATACCGAGTTTTTTGCTTAGGCGGGCGCCATCCTCAACGAGATGCGGATCATGTTCCAGGCAGGTCAGGGCGCCGCCGTCATGGGCCAGCAGTCGGCCCAGATGGCCCTTGCCGGCGCACCAGTCGAGCCAGTGCTGAGGCGTCTGGCTAAAGCTCAGGCAGCTGGCGAACGCCTCGATCTGCTGCCATTTGCGCCCCGGTACATCGACGCTAAAGCGTGCCGGCAAGGTTTTGCCCGCGTGATGTGGCAGGTCGGGCAGCTTGCTCAGGGCCTGAGCCTGTACGGCCAGTTCAGGGAATGGCGCGGGGGCATGCAGTTGGTAAGGCTGATTGTGCGTCACCTCGGCCTGTTCCAGGCTGCGCGCTCGCAGCCAGCGCCCCAGCTCCGGGTGCTGGTGCTCCCAGGGCAGTTGCGGGTGATGAGTAAAGGGGCGGGGCTGCCAGAGCGCCTGGTGCGTATGAAGAAAAGCATCCAGGGCGATGAATTGCTGCTGCAGGGCGGTGGCGCTGGTCATGCTGGTCTACGCGTGGAATTAGGCGGACGGTTGCGGTGCTTTTAGCCCTCTCCCCCGCCCCCTCTCCCGCAGGCGGGAGAGGGGAGGAGGAGCGTTCAACCGAGCAGAGTTCTTTAGCGACCCTGGCAGGCGTCGACCCGCAACCAGCGTTCCAGCAGCTTGAAGCCGCGTACCAGGACGAAGGCGATGACCAGGTAGAACATCCCGGCGGCAAAGAAGATCTCCACCGGCAGATAGGTGCGGGCGATGATGGTGCGGGCCATGCCGGTCAGCTCCAGCAGGGTCACGGTGCTGGCCAGGGAGCTGGCCTTGAGCATCAGGATCACTTCATTGCTGTAGGCCGGCAGGCCGATACGTGCCGCTCGCGGCAGGACGATATAGAACATGGTCTTGGCCCGGGACATGCCCAGGGCGCGAGCCGCTTCGATTTCGCCCTGGGGCACGGCCTGGATCGCGCCGCGCAGGATCTCGGCGATATAAGCGGCGGTGTGCAGGGTCATGGTGATGATGGCGCACCAGTAAGGAGAGCGCAGGTAGGGCCATAGCGGTCCCTCGCGCACCGCATCGAACTGGGCCAGGCCGTAATACACCAGAAACAGCTGTACCAGCAGCGGCGTACCGCGAAAGAAGAAGATATAGCCATAGGGCAGGGCGCGCACATACCAGTGCCGTGAGGCGCGAGCGATGCCCATGGGGATGGCCAGGATCAGCCCGGCGACCACGGCGATGGCCACCAGCTCCAGGGTCAGCAGCGCCCCTTCGGACAGGCGCGGCAGCCATTTGATGATCACTTCCCAGTTCATGAGGCGCTCCTGACAAAGCCACGGCTGGCGCGTTTTTCAAGGAAGTGCATGCCGATCATGGCGATGATGGTCAGGCCCAGGTAGATAAAGGCCGCCACCATAAAGAAGGTGAAGGGTTCCTTGCTGGCGGTCACGGCGATCTGCGAGCGGCGCATGATCTCTTCCAGGCCGATCACCGAAACCAGGGCGGTGTCCTTCATCAGAATCATAAACAGGTTGCCCAGGCCCGGCAGGGCGATGCGCCACATCTGTGGCAGGATCAGGCGCCAGAAAATGCGCGGTTTGGACATCCCCAGGGCCATGCCCGCTTCGCGATGACCCTTGGGGATGGCCAGGATGGCGCCGCGGAACACCTCGGTGGCGTAGGCGCCGAAGCACAGGCCGAGGGCAATGGTGCCGGCGGCGAAGGCGCTCAGGGCCAGGCCGCGAATGCCGAACAGCTCGCCGATGCTGCTCATCAGGCTCACCGTGCCGAAGTAGATCAGCAATACCCAGAGCAGCTCGGGCACGCCGCGCACGATGGTCGAATAGGTGCCGCCAAGCCACTGCAACGGCTTGTAGGGCGAAGTCTTGGCCAGCGCACCGAGCAAGCCCAGCACCAGACCGACACTGAGCGCGCTGAGCGCCAGTTTGATGGTCATCCAGGTGCCGGCCAGCAGGGCGGGGCCGAATCCATAAAGGTCGAGAGTCATGGGGGCTCACAAGCCTGCACCGCCCGGGCGGGCGGTGCAGTGCCGGCTACTTAGTAGATGCTGAAGGGGAAGTACTTGTCGTTGATCTGCTTGTAGGTGCCGTCTTCGACGATGGCCTGCAGCGCGGTGTTCAGGCGCTCGCGCAGGGCGTCGCCCTTGCGTACGGCGATGCCGATCTTATCGTTGTCGAACACCGGATCACCCTTGAACTCGAAGTTCTTGCCGGCATCGCTCTTGAGCCATTCCCAGTTGACGAAGCTGTCGGCCAGCACGCCATCGAGACGGCCCGAGGACAGGTCGAGGTAGGCGTTTTCCTGGGTGTCATAGAGCTTGATGTCGACCACGTCGGCCATGTTGTCTTCCAGCCAGGTGCCCGCGATGGTGGCACGCTGGGCGCCGATCACCTTGCCCTTGAGGCTGGCTTCATCGGTCTTGAAATCGCTGCCTTTGGCCGCGATGAATTGCAGCTTGTTGGTGTAGTAGGGGGTGGTGAAGTCCACGGCGGCCTGACGCTCTTCGGTGATCGACATGGAGGCGATCAGGAAGTCGAACTTCTTGGCGTTGAGGGCCGGGATGATGCCGTCCCAGTCGGAGGTGACCACTTCGCACTCGACTTCCATCTTGGCGCACAGGGCCATGCCGATGTCCACGTCGAAACCGCCGACCTTGCCGTTGGCGTCGATCAGGTTGAAGGGCGGGTAGGCGCCTTCGGTGCCGAGGATCAGTTTTTCCGCAGCGACAGCCTGGGCGCCAAAGGCCAGGGTGGCGGCCGCAGCCAGCAGGAGTTTCTTGTAGTTCTGCATGCGTATTGCTCCGTGTGTTAGTGATTGCTGGACATGAATTGTTTGCAGCGCGCCGAACTGGGGTTGGTGAACACCTGCTCGGGCGGACCCTGCTCCTCCACCAGTCCCTGATGCAGGAACACCACCTCGCTGGACACCTGGCGAGCGAAATTCATCTCGTGGGTGACCAACAGCATAGTGCGCCCTTCTTCGGCGAGCGCGCGGATCACATTAAGCACTTCTTGTACCATCTCCGGGTCGAGGGCCGAGGTCGGCTCATCGAACAGGATCACTTTCGGCTGCATGGCCAGGGTGCGGGCAATCGCCGCGCGCTGTTGCTGGCCGCCGGAGAGCTGGTTGGGGTAGACGTGGCGCTTGTCGGCGATGCCGACCTTGGCCAGCAGCGCTTCGGCCACCTCGATGGCCTCGGCCTTGCTCTGCCCCAGTACGCGGCGCGGCGCCTCGATGATGTTGTCGAGCACGCTCATATGCGGCCACAGATTGAAATTCTGGAAGACGAAGCCGATCTCGCTGCGCATGCGGTTGATCTGCTTGTTGTCGGCGGCAACCAGTTCGCCATTCTTCGCTGGTTTGAGCTTGAGCTCCTCGCCGGCGACGATGATCTGGCCCTGGTGCGGGTTTTCCAGCAGGTTGATGCAGCGCAGGAAGGTCGACTTACCGGAGCCGGATGAGCCGAGGATGGAGATAACGGCGCCGTCGTGAGCGGTCAGGGAAATGCCCTTGAGTACTTCCAGATCGCCATAGCGTTTGTGCAAGTCACGAATTTCCAGCGCGGGCGTGGCCTCGGCCATGGGGTGTCCTCTTATTCTTCGAATGCGCCCAGAAGCTGCCTGGGGTTTGCTGCGCGTCAGCCAAACTGTGTTGCAACGCGATACCGGGCCTTCCTGGCGAGGCGTCAAGCTAGCATAGCGTTTTGTCGGGCGCCAAGCCGTTTGCCCTGCTTAACGAGGTGTCGATGGCGGGGTTGTCGCCTGGGTGCTGTTGTCTGTCGCGCAGGTGCAATTTGCCGGCGAAAGTCTCGGGAGCAGAAATCGCACGCAATAAAAAACCCCAAGGAGATGATCACTTGGGGTTTTTCGGTACTTAGTGGTGCCCAGGGACGGAATCGAACCGCCGACACGGGGATTTTCAATCCCCTGCTCTACCGACTGAGCTACCTGGGCCAACGGGGCGCTATTAGACGGATTTGAAGGGTGGGTGTCAAGCGCGAGTTTGAAAAATATTTAATTATTACGGGCGCTTAGGTGCGGGCAGGGGGTGCGGGTAGCGTGTTGCTTGCCCAGCGTGCCGGTTTGGTGGATGGGTAAAGCGCCATCCACCCTACAAAAAGGCTTACTCGCTCGGCGGCACATAGCCCTCGGCCTGGGCGTATTCCTCGCCGGAGAGGAATTTGTCCATCTCGGCCTGGAGGAACTTGCGGTCTTCGGCGTTCATCATGTTCAGGCGGCGTTCGTTGATCAGCAGGGTCTGGTGCTTCTGCCATTCGTCCCAGGCCTGCTTGGACACATTGTTGAAGATGTCTTCGCCCTTGGCGCCCGGGTAGGGTGGACGGTCCAGGCCGGGGAGTTCCTGGTTGTGTTTGCGGCAGTGGACGGTGCGGGTCATGGCGACTCTCCTGCAGTAAGGCTATCGGCGGCGCGCTTGAGCAGTTTCTTGACCGGGGCGGCAAGACCCAGGCGCGGCGGGGTGGCGAGGTTATACCAGAGCCAGTCGGCCTCGGCCACGCTACCGGGCGCGCTGCCCACGCGCACCAGCCAGGGTTCGATGGCCAGCTGGAAGTGGCTGAAGGTGTGGGTCAGGCCGCTTAGTTGCTGCTGCGCACCCAGCTGCAGGCCGTGGCGGCTGGCCAGGTGGTCCAGCCCCTGCAGATCGTCCAGCTCCGGTAGGCTCCACAGGCCGCCCCACAGGCCGCTGGACGGGCGACGGTAGAGCAGCACTTCGCCGTTGTGGACGATGATCGGCATCAGGGTGCGCTTCTGTGGCAGGGCCTTGCGCGGCTTGGGGATGGGGTAGCGGCTCTGCAGGCCAAGCAGTTGCGCCTGACAGCCGCTGCGCAGCGGGCACAGCAGACAGCTGGGCTTGTTGCGGGTGCAGAGGGTGGCGCCTAGGTCCATCATGGCCTGGGTGTAGTGGTTGACCCGTGCGTGGGGGGTCAAGCACTCGGCCACTTCCCACAGCTGTTTGGCCACCTTGGGCTCACCCGGATAGCCTTCCTGGGCCACATAGCGCGCCAGTACCCGTTTGACGTTGCCGTCGAGAATCGGTGCGCGCAGGCCCATGCCCAGGCTGGCGATGGCGCCGGCGGTGGAGCGGCCGATACCGGGCAGCTCGCTGAGCGCCTCGACGCTGCGGGGGAATTCGCCGCCATGCTTGGCCATAACGATCTGCGCGGTCTTCTGCAGGTTGCGTGCGCGGGTGTAGTAGCCCAGGCCCGTCCACAGGTGCAGCACTTCGTCTTCTGGCGCTTCGGCCAGGTCTTTGACCGTCGGCAGGGCGGCCATAAAACGGTCGAAGTAGGCGAGCACGGTGCTGACCTGGGTCTGCTGCAGCATGATTTCCGAGACCCAGACGCGATAGGGCGTGATGCCCTGTTGCCAGGGCAGGTCCTTGCGCCCGTGCTGGTCGTACCAGGCCAGCACGGCACTTGCGAAGTCGCTCGGGCTCATCGGTTGAACAGATTCTTCAGGGCGTCCTTGAGCTCGGGGCTGACCTTGTCGCCGAGCTTTTCCTCGATCTTCTCGTTGAGCTTGCTGCCGGCCAGTTTGGCCGCCACCTTGCCCAGGCCGTCCTGATCCAGGCGGCAGGCCTTGCCGCCCATCTCGACCGGGCCGCGGCAGCGTAGCGGCCATTCGAGGCCGACATAGCGTTCGTTGACCTGGCAGGCCGGGTCGGGCATTTCGCGCTGGTCACCCAGGATGCTGATGCCGACGCGGTAGTCCATGCCCAGGGTGCGCAGGTCGAGGTCGCCATTGCCGCTGACCGCCAGGCCAGGCAGGGCGACTTTCAGGTCCGGGTTGTTGGCTACGCCATTGCGGATGCGCAGGCTGCCTTGCAGGGTCTGGAAGGGCGTGTCCTTGCTGCGTGGCTCGCTGCTCAGGGCCTTGCGGTTGAGGGTGGCGATACCGCGGCACAGTTGCTGTTCCAGGTTCGCATCGACCAGCACGCCGTCATGCAGCACGAAGTTGGCGCTGCCGCTGAGGGAGTCGATCCAGGCCTTCTGGCTGTTGCCGCTCATGCTCAGGTCGCTCTGCAGATCCAGCTGGCCCTTGAGCGGCGAGGGTTGCTCGGGCGTGGTGAGGAAGGGCTCCAGTTCGATACGGCTGAGGTTCTTGCGCACCTTGAGCAGCGGCGTGGCCGGGCGCACATCGATGCTGGCGCTGCTGTCGAAACTGCCGCTGCCGAGCTTGCCGCGCACCTGTTCCAGGGTCAGCAGGCCGCCCTGGCTTTTCAGTTTGAGGTTAAAGCCGGTAATCGCCTGCTTCTGCACGGTGAGCTGGTCCAGGCTCAGGCCCAGTTGCAGGTTGAGGGCGCGCAGCTGCTCGATGGGCAACACGGGCTCGCTGCTCCAGGCCTGCTGGGTGGGCGCGTCGGGCAGTGGTGTGGTGCCGCTCTGGCCGGCATCGGCGATGCGCTCGCGCACCTCGCTCTGGCGTGCGGCCGCTGCGCCCTGCTGTTCCGGGCTGGATGCCGGCAGGTAGCGGTCGAGGTCCAGCTTGTCGCCCTTGAGCTGCACGCGCAGGGCCTGCTTGGCCAGATCGGCCATGGCGATTTGCCCGGTAAAGCTGCTGTCATCCAGTTTCAGCTGCAGCTCGTCCAGGCTGATGCTGTTTTGCGTGCCGCTCAGGCGGGTGACCAGTTCGAACTGGGTCAGGGTCTTGCCATCGTTCATCGGCGGCAGTTGCTTGCCGATGGTGGCGAGGAATTCGCGCAGGTTGAGCGGGGCGATGGACAGGCCACCGCTGAGTTTGGGCGCGCTGGAAATATCGCGCAGTTTCAGTTCGCCGATGGCGCGCAGCTGGTTGCCGGACAGTTTGAGGCTGTTCCACTCGGCCACCTGGGCGGCCAGGTCGACCAGCAGCTGGCCCTGGGCGCCAAAGGTCAGGGTCTGGCCGTTGAACGGCTCGCCGGAAACCTCCCCGGAAAGCTTGGCATTTTCCAGCTGGTAGCGCTGCAAGGCCTGATCCAGGCGCAGCTCGCCCTGGAGTTCACTGCGCGCGCGCAGCAGCGGCTGGTTGCTGCCGAAGAAGGCGCTGAGCTTGAAGGGCACGGCGGCGCTTTCACGGATGGCGCCTGTGGTCAGCTGGATGCTTTCGGCGCTGAATTGCTGGCCTTTCTGCAGATCCTGATAGTCGATGCGGGCGCTGTTGACGATAAGACTGTCGATATCCAGCTTAAGCGGCTGGCTGCTCTCGCTGCGCGGGGTTGACGCGGGCTCGCTGCCGGTGCTGCTGTCGGCTTTTGGCGCAGGCGTGGCTGGGGCGCTGGTCTGGGCTGGGCGGCCGACATCTTCCCAGTTGCCGCGGCCCTTCTCGTCGCGCTGCAGCTTGAGGTTGAGGCCGTCGACGCGGATATCGCTCATCTGCACTTCCTTGCGCAGCAGCGGCATCACCCGCACCGACAGACCGAGCAGGCGCAGGTCGGCAAAGGGCTTGTCCGGGGTGCTGGCGCTGGCCAGGGTGGCGTCGGTCAGTTCCAGGCCGAGCCAGGGGAACAGGCTCCAGCCGATATCGCCATTGAGGGTCAGCTCCAGATTGGCCTTGTCCCGCGCCAGTTGGCGGATCTCGTCCTTGTAGTCGTTGGGATCGAACAGGTGGGTCAGGGCGAAGCCCAGGGCCACCAGGATCAGCAACAGGCCAAGGAAGAACAGCCCCAGGATTTTGCCGAGCGCTTTCATCTACGCATCCTTGTTTCGAATAACTGGAATGTGGCAGGGAGTATAACGTCGCCGGCCGGCGGGCACGCGCCCGGGACGCAATGTGTTACAGGCAGCGCGCCACCCGCTCGGCAAGCGCCAGGCTGGCGGTCAGCCCCGGCGACTCGATGCCCAGCAGGTTGACCAGGCCAGGCAGGCCGTGCTCGCCAGGGGTTTGGAGCAGAAAGTCGGCCGCCGGTTCCCCGGGGCCGGCCAGCTTGGGGCGGATGCCGCTGTAGCCCGGTTGCAGGCGGCTGCTGTCCAGGGCCGGGAAGTAGCGGCGGATGGCCCGGGCGAAGGGCTCGCGCAGGTGCTCGTCGACGCCGTATTCGAGGCGGTCGAGGTACTGGGTGTCCGGGCCGAAACGCAGCTGGCCGCCCATGTCCAGGGTGGCATGGATGCCCAGGCCGGCGGTGTTGGCTTCCGGCATGGGGTAGATCAGATGCCGGAAGGGCGAAGCGCCCGAGTAGCTGAAATAGTGGCCGCGACAGAGATGCAGGGCGGGTACATGCTGCAGACCTTCGGTATGGGCTGCCAGTTGCTGGGCCAATAGCCCGCCGGCATTGATTACCCGCTGGGCCTTGAGCTGGAAGGCCTCGCCGCCGCTATGGCCCGAGGCAATCCAGCCGTCGCCGTCGTGTTGCAGTTGTTCGACCCGGGTGTGCAGGACCAGCTGCGCTCCCCGACTTTCCGCCACAGCCAGCAGCGACTGCAGGTAGGCGTGGCTGTCGATAATCCCGGTGCTGGGCGAGAGCAGGGCAGCGACCCCGCGTACGGCGGGTTCCAGTGCGTGCAGCTGGGGCTGCGTGAACGGCTGCAGGTCGTGCACGCCACAGGCCTCGGCATTGCGTTGCAGCTGTTCCAGCCTGGCTACTTCGCCTTCCTCCACCGCCACCAGCAGTTTGCCGATACGCCGGTGCGCCACCCGATACTGCGCGCACCAGGCATACAGGCGCTCGCGTCCTTCCAGGCAAAGTTCGGCCTTGAGCGAGCCGGGCGGGTAATACAGGCCGGCATGGATCACCTCGGAGTTGCGGCTGGAGGTATGGCTGCCGATCAGGCTTTCCGCCTCGACGATCAGGCAGCTCTCGCCCGGCTTGGCCAGGCGGGCGGCGCAGGCCAGGCCTAGGGCGCCGGCGCCGATAATCAGGGTGTCGATTGCGTCCATGGCGTTTTCGGTGCGGTGGATTGGCGGGTTTGGCCGAGGCGTGGGGCCTCTACCGGGGTTAGGCTGAGAGCATAACAAGAAGCTGGAGTGAGCCATGAATGTCGCCGTGCTGGCGGTGCCGCTGTATATCCTGCTGATGCTGCTGGAGCTGGCCTACGAGCGGCATAGCGGCCGCCATACCTATCGCCTGGCCGATGCCGCCACCAGCATCAACACCGCCGTGCTGCGCATCCTGCTAGAGGGGCCGCTGCGCCTGCTGCTGATCCTGCCCTACGCCTGGCTCTACGAGCATGCCCGGCTGCTGGACTGGAACCCGGCCTCGCCCTGGCTATGGCTGTTTGGTTTTATCGCTGTGGATTTGTGTTTCTACTGGGCGCACCGCACCCTGCATCGCTACAACCTGCTCTGGGGTGCCCATCAGCCGCACCACTCCAGCGAGGATTTCAACCTGTCCACCGCCCTGCGCAAGGGCGCCTTCCAGACGGCCTTCGACTGGCCCTTCTATCTGCCCCTGGCGCTGCTCGGCGTGCCGCTGCCGGTATTTCTGGTGCTGCTGGGTATCCAGCTGGCCTATCAGTTCTGGATTCATACCCAGCATGTCGGGCGCCTCGGCTGGCTGGAGCAGGTGATCGTCACGCCCAGCCATCACCGCGTGCATCACGGGCAGAACGACTGCTATATCGACAGGAACCACGGCGGGGTCTTTATCTTCTGGGACAAGCTGTTCGGCACCTACGCCGAGGAGCGCGAGCCGGTGGTCTATGGCGTGACAACTCCGGTGAGCACCTTCGACCCACTGCGCCTGCAGTTTTCCTGGTGGCGTCTGCTCTGGGCCGATGCACTGGCTACTCGTTCCTGGTGGGACAAGCTGCGCCTGTGGTGGATGCCCACCGGCTGGCGCCCGGCGGATGTGCAGCAGCTGCCCTGGCCGAAGATGGGCGCGGACAAGTTCGAGCGCCCCTACCCGGCTGCGTTCAAGGCCTATGCCTTTGTCCAGTTTGTGGCGATCAACCTACTTGCCTTGGTGTTTCTCGTCGGGGTGCGCGAGGCGGGCGCCTGGCAGCCCTGGTTGCTGGTGCTGGTGATTCTCAGCGGCTGCGTCAGCCTGGGGCTGTTGTTCGAGGGGCGGCCGGGGGTGTGGCGAATCGAGCTGAGTCGCCAGGCTGTTCTGACTGTGCTGGCGCTGCTCGCCAGCCTGTGGCTGGCGCCGGCACAGGCCCTGGTGGCGCAGTCTGTGGCGGCCTTTAGTCTGCTTAGCCTGTGCGGGTTGGGCTGGCTGTTCAGGGGGCAGCAGGGGGCTGTAGTCGCCGGTAGTTAGTGTGGCTTATCCCCGTCCTCCGCTGCCCCCGCTTCAGTCGTTGGCAGCTCGGCCTCGACCGGAGCTGGTTTCGGTGGCAGCAGCAGTAGTCGCGGCTCGCTGCGCACCTGTTGGATAAAGCTGCCGAGCAGGGTGCCCAGGCTGCCCACCTGCACCTGGCGCGCCTTGAGGGCCACGCGCAGGGCCAGGCTGAAACTGACCAGCAGGTTGACCAGGCCGATCAGCAGCACCAGGCCCAATGCCTGGGCGAACAGGAGCGGGGCCAGATGGCCGCTGGCGGCGCTGTAGCCGATATTGGCCGAGGAGAAGGCGACGTGGCGGATATCCAGCGGCAGGCCGGTGCTGTGACCGATATAGCCGGTCATGCCGAGCATCACGCCAAACAGGAAGTTGCCCATCAACGCGCCATAGTTATCGTGCAGGTAGTCGGCGATACGACTGCGTAGCGTCTTGGCGGGCAACAGGCGGCGCAGCAGCGGGTGGTGCAGCAGGCGCCCACGCAGATCCAGGCAGGCCGCGCGGTTGTCGAAATAGCCGGCCACCAGGCCCGAGCAGAACAGCCACAGCCCGGCGATGGCGGCATACCACAGGGCCAGGCCGTTGATCGGCGACACCGCCTTGAGCTGATAGGCCACCGCCTCGCTCGACAGCAGCGGGCTGCCCTGCCACAGCTCGTACAGCCAAGCCAGAACAAAGGCCAGGCTGACCGCCACCAGCACATTGCCCATCACCGCCGCCCACTGCGTACGGATCAGGTCCACCAGCATCATGGCCAGGCGTTTCTGGTTGGCCTTGCCGCGCTCGCCCCGTTCGATGTCCTGGGCCAGGCGCGCGGCAGTCATGGCTGGCTGTTTGGTGGCGATGGTGAAGTGCAGCAGGTGCACCAGGACAAAACCCAGGCCGTAGTTGAGGCTCTCCAGCAGGGCGGTCGTCAGTGGTGGTAAGCCCAGGCCGCCGATCTGGATCTTGATCAGGGCCAGCAGGGCGATGATGATCCCGGCGCCGCCGGCCGAGCGCAGCATGGCCAGGTAGCCACTGCGGTCGCGGGTGATGTAGTGCTCGCCGTGGTCGCTGGTGTTCTCCGTGATGCTGCGTGCCAGCAGGCGCGTGTTGCGCCGCCACAGCGGGCGGATGCCCTGGCGCTCGTGGCCGGCATGCACCAGTTCGATAAACAGCTCGGCACCTTGCCGGGCGATGTTGTCCCGTTGCGCGGCAAAGAGGATGGCGAGCAGCTGCTGCAGGCGCGTCAGGGTCTGTTCCAGGCGCTCCAGCAGGTGGGTCAGGGCGATGCTGCTGCCACGGCTGACCATGCGCCGGCGCAGGCGCTGGATCTGCTCGCTGCATTGCGCCAGCAGTACCTCGACATGGGCCAGGTCGAAGGGCGGCGGGCTGGGTTCATGCAGGGCCTGTAACTGCTGGCTTACGCACTGGGCGATTTCCCGTTGCAGGGCGACAAAGGCCGAGTCGCGCTCCACCAGGGCCGGTTCCAGGCGCATCAGGTCGCGGTCCAGCTCCTCGGCGGCAACCCAGATGGACAGCATTTCCAGGGCGTAGAGACTCTCCAGGCGCACATGGCGGCGCAGGCTGGTGGCCTGCTCGGCGCTGAGCACGGCCATAAAGGCCTGGAACAGGGCGGCCCAGCGTTCGGCGCCCAGCTCGTTGAGCCACTCCAGATCGCGCGGTCTGGGCAGCAGCAGACGCAGTACATCGCGCGCATCCTGCAGATCCAGAGGTGCCGGGTTGAGGCGCTCGTAGCAGCGGTCGACAAACTCCCGGGCGAAGCCGCGGCGCGAGAACAGACCCTGTTCCACCAGGGCCGGGTACAGGTGCAGCTTGCACAGCCAGGCCTGCAGGCGCTCGGCAAAGGGGGCGATCAGTTCGGCCTGCTGCGCCAGGCTGGTGATCAGGCTGTCCATCCGTTGCTCGCTGTCGAGGCCGCCGCGGCTGGGGCGCAGCCAGGCCACCAGTTGCTTGAGCTGGGGCAGGCAGTCGGGGCCTTCGGCCTGGGCCAGGGAGCGCAGCAGGGCGAGGCTCAGGCTGTGTTCGGCTGGGTTGCTGTCGATTGTTGCGTCGGTCACGGGGCGCTCTGCGGCAGGGGCTATCGCCTGATGCTAGCAGGCCTGGCGCCACCCCGGACATAGCCGGGGATGGCGCCGCGACTCAGTGCAAGCGATGGCGGTCGTGCAGAAAGCTCAGCACCGCGCGGCGGCAGCGGTTGTACTCCGCATCGTCGGCCAGGGCGATGCGATCGCGCGGGCGCGGCAGGTCGACGGTGAGGATCTCGCCGATGGTGGCCGAGGGACCGTTGGTCATCATCACGATGCGATCGGAGAGCAGCACCGCTTCGTCGACGTCGTGGGTGATCATCATCATGGTGTTGCCCAGATCCTTCTGGATGCGCATCACCTCGTCCTGCAGGTGGGCGCGGGTGAGGGCATCGAGGGCGCCGAAGGGTTCGTCGAGCAGCAGCACCTTGGGTTTCATGGCCAGGGCGCGGGCGATGCCGACGCGCTGCTTCATGCCGCCGGAAATCTCCTGGGGGTACTTGTTCAGGGCGTGGCCCATGTTCACCAGTTTGAGGTTGTGCTCCACCCACTCGCGTCGTTCACGGCGGCCCATGCTGCCCTTGAACACCTTGTTGACCGCCACTTCGACGTTCTCGAACACCGTCAGCCAGGGCAGCAGCGAGTGGTTCTGAAACACCATGCCGCGATCCGGGCCGGGGCCTTTAACCTCCTTGCCGTCGAGAATCACCACGCCGAGGCTGGGTTCCAGCAGGCCGGCGATGATGTTCAGCACCGTGGATTTGCCGCAGCCGGAGTGGCCGATGATCGAGATAAATTCGCCCTGGTCGATGCGCAGGTTGATGCCCTTGAGCACCTGGGAGGCGACCTTGCCGCGGGTAAAGCTCATGTCCAGTTGTTCAACGCTGAGATAGCTCATATCCGACTCCTCAGGCGGCGGGAATGCCGCGGGTGATGCGCTGGCCGACGAAGGCCACCAGGCGATCCAGGCAGAAGCCGACGATGCCGATATAGACGAGCGCGAGAATGATGTCGCTGATCCGCGAGGCGTTCCAGGCGTCCCAGATAAAGAAGCCGATACCGACCCCGCCGATCAGCATTTCCGCGGCGATGATGGCCAGCCAGGACAGGCCTACACCGATGCGCAGGCCGGTGAAGATGTAGGGCGCCGCCGCCGGCAGCATGATGGTGCGGAAGTATTCCCAGGCATTGAGTTGCAGCACCTGGGCGACGTTGCGGTAGTCCTGGGGGATGTTACGGATACCCACCGAGGTGTTGATGATGATCGGCCAGATCGCGGTGATAAAGATCACGAAGATCGCCGAGGGATGGCTGTCCTGAAAACCGGCCAGGGACAGTGGCAGCCAGGCCAGCGGCGGCACGGTGCGCAGCACCTGGAACAGCGGGTCGAGGCCACGCATGGCCCAGTTCGACTGGCCGATCAGCACGCCCAGGGCGACGCCTGCGGCCACTGCCAGTAAGTAACCCACGGCCACCCGCTGCAGGCTGGCCAGCAGCTGCCAGGCCAGGCCGACATCATTGCCACCGTTGTCATAGAAGGGGTCAATGATCAGCTCCCAGGTCTCGCTGAGTACCTGGGAGGGTGGCGGCAGGCTGGCGCCGGCACCCGAGCAGAGCATCTCCCAGAGTAGGCCGAGCAGCAGCAGGATCACCAGTGGCGGCAGCAGGTCCTGCAGCAGGGTTTGCGGCAGGCGCGTGCCGAGGCGGCTGAGCCGTGACGGCCCGGCATCCGCCGCCGGGCTGGCCACCACGGCGGGCTCGATTTTGACATTGGCGTTCATGGCTTATCTCCTTGCAGGCAGGCAGTGCCGGGCTTCAGGCCATGGCCTTGATGGCCAGGCTGTCCAGGTAGGCTTGCGGGTTCTCGGGGTCGAACACCTTGCCGTCGAAGAAGGTCTCGATGCCGCGCGAGGTCGAGGCGGGAATCTGTTCGGTCGGCAGGTTCAGCGCGGCGGCGGCAGCGCGCCAGATATCCTCGCGGTTGACCTGGGCGATCAGCGCCTGGCTGTCGAAGTCGCGTGGCAGGTAGCCCCAGCGCTGGTTCTCGGTGAGGAACCAGAGGTCGTGGCTCTGGAAGGGGTAGGAGGCGAAGTCGTCCCAGTAGCGCATCTGCTCGGGATGGTTCTCCACCACTTTGCCGGTGCCGTAGGCGAAGTTGCCCTTCATGCGGTCGACGATGTCGGCGTAGGGCGCGCCGATCCAGCGCCGCTGCGAGCAGATCTTCGCCACTTCTTCCTTGTTTTCCGGCTTCTCGCAGAACATCTGCGCTTCCATGATCGCCATGGTCAGGGCCTGGGCGGCCTTGGGGTTGGCGGCCACATAGTCGCTGCGCAGGGCGAAGGATTTCTCCGGGTGGTTGTGCCACAGCTCGCCGGTGGTGTTGGCCGTGTAGCCGATCTTCTGGTTGATCAGCTGGGCGTTCCACGGCTCGCACACGCAGAAGGTGTCCATGCTGCCGACCTTCATATTGGCCACCATCTGTGCCGGAGGCACGACGATGGTGCTGATGTCGCTGTTCGGGTCGATGCCGCCGGCCGCCAGCCAGTAGCGAATCCACAGGTCATGGGTGCCGCCGGGGAAGGTCATGGCCGCGCTGACTTTCTTGCCGCTGGCCTTTTTGGCCTCTAGTGCTGCCTTGAACGGGGTGCTGTCGACGCCGATCTGCAGGTCGCGGTATTCCTCACCGACCGAGATGCACTGGCCGGCCAGGTTGAGGCGGGCGAGGATGGAGATCGGCACCGGCTGGTTGTTCGGGGTGACGATGCCGGCGCTGATTAGGTAGGGCATGGGGGTGAGGATATGGCCGCCGTCGATGCCGTTCTTCGCCGAGCCGAGCACCAGATTGTCGCGGGTGGTGCCCCAGGACGATTGCTTGAGCACTTCCACCTCGGTCATGCCGTATTTGGCGAAGAACCCCTTCTCGGCGGCGACGAACAGCGGCGCGGCATCGGTCAGGGCGATAAAGCCCAGTTTGGCCTTGGTGGTTTCCACGTCACCGCCGGCGGCCCAGGCGCTGCTCTGGTGGTTTAAGCCCAGGCCGCCGAACAGGGCGATGCCGCCGGCGGCGGCGATGGACTGCTTGAGGAAGCGGCGGCGCGAGGCCAGCAGTGGGCTGGTGATTTCGTCTGGGGTCGGCTTGTCGGTCATGGCTGGGTTTCCTCTGGGCGAAAAAAAACGATGTCACGCTGGCCGGCTGAGCCGGTGGGCGTGGACATCGTTGTCCGGTTTGGGTTGTGGTGCCTGTGCTGTGACCAGGCTTGTCAGGGTATTAGCGAAAGCCGTGCCAGGAATTTTGCAGAGGTCCGAGCCAGGGGCTGTGATAGTGCGGTTGCGCCCGGCATATCAAGCAGTTACGCAGCGTGTTCGAGCACGATCAAGGCGCTTGCCTGAAGGCGATTGCAAGGGTTCGCGATGTTTGCTGCTGGAGCGCTGCACAGTTGCAGTGCGCCGGTGGCGTGCGATGCCTGGGTTCAGTGCCTGTGGCCTGCTAGTGGCTGCAGTTCGGCTGCGGTGGCCAGGTTGAGCAGGCGCTGGGCGACCTCCTCCAGGCGCAGCCCCTGGTTCATCGCGGTCTGGCGCAGCCAGGCATAGGCTTCGCTTTCGCTGTGACCCTGCTGGCGCATCAGCAGTTGCTTGGCGCGCTCCACCAGCTTGCGCTCCTCCAGCGCCTGGCGTGTAGTGCGCAGCTCATCCTGCATGGCCTGCAGGCGTTGGCTCTGGTGCTGCAGCAGATCCAGGGTAGAACGTGCCAGATTGCCGCTCAGGCCATCTTCGGGCGGGCTGTCGAGGCCGCTGCTGTGCACGCTGAACAGGCGAATCTGTTCGGCGCTGTTGTGCATGTCGCTGAGGTTTTCCAGTACCCGTCGGTGGCTGTGCAGCTCGCGGCGGATGCGCTGCATACCCTGTTGGCAGCAGTGCAGCAGCTCCTGTTCCAGATGACTTTCGATGCCCTGCATCAGGTCGATGCGCTGGGTGTGCAGCTCGAACCACAGTTCGCCCAGTTGTGGATCGAGCCTGGCACCGGCATGGGTGCTGCGGGCGATTTCCCGCAGACGACAGGCCTGCAGGTTGCTGCTGCTGGCGCAGAGCACTTGCCATTGTGCGGCGGCGGCCGGGCTGGCGAAACGGCAGAAGGTGCTGAAGCTGCGCTCCTGGCATTCCTGCAGATGGCTCAGGCGCTCCAGTTGCTGTGGGTCAAAGTAACCGCTGGCAAAGCCGGTCACACCCAGGGCGCGCTCCTGGCCGGCCAGTTCCTTGCCCTGCATAAAATTGAACAGGGTCACCAGGCAGCGGGTGATATCGGGGTCCACCGCGCTGTCGGCCGCCTCGAATATCACCGCCAGCAGGCCGCCGATCAGGCGTATCAGGGTGGCGGTGGCATCCTGAGCGCTGATCAGCCGTTCGCGGATGCGTCGCCTGAGTCCCGGCAGCTCGTCGAGGTGGTGCAGGGCGTGGGCGATACGGGTGAACAGGCGGGTCTTGTCCGGGGCACCCAGGCCGTTCGGGTCCATCTGCTCCAGGGCCGTGCGCACCTCCTGCTCCAGATCAGCGGCCGTGGCGCTGAGGCTGTCCAGTTGCGGGCGCAGGTGTGCGGCGGCGCTGCTCAGAAAGAGGTTGGAATAGCCGCGCTCTTTCTGCAGGGCGTGTACCAGCTGGCTGATACGGGCCACCAGGGCGCAGGTCTGGGCCAGATCCTCCAGGCCCAGCAGTTCGCTGCGCCGGGCGGCCAGCATAAAGCGCAGGGTGGCGGGTAGTTTTCGCTCGTGCATGGGTGCATCTCGCAATCGCAGTCAGATGCTTCTGTGCAAGATGCAGTCCATCCGGCGGGGCGCGTATCCCCCTGGCGCCTTTGCGCCTATAATGGCGGCCTTTTTCCGCGAGCAATTTCTGGAGCTGGAGATGGCCGAACGTACGGCGTCCGTCGAACGCAACACCCTGGAGACCCAGATCAAGGTCTCGATCAATCTGGATGGCACGGGCAAGGCCAAGTTCGATATTGGCGTGCCCTTCCTTGAGCACATGCTCGATCAGATCGCCCGGCATGGCCTGATCGACCTGGATATCCAGTGCAAGGGCGACCTGCATATCGATGACCACCACACCGTCGAAGACGTCGGCATCACCCTCGGCCAGGCCTTTGCCCAGGCGGTTGGCGACAAGAAAGGCATGACCCGTTACGGTCATTCCTATGTGCCGCTGGATGAAGCCCTGTCGCGGGTGGTGATCGATTTTTCCGGTCGCCCCGGCCTGCAGATGCATGTGCCCTTTACCCGCGCGGTGGTGGGCGGCTTCGACGTGGACCTGTTCCAGGAGTTCTTCCAGGGTTTCGTCAACCACGCTCAGGTCAGCCTGCATATCGACAACCTGCGCGGTACCAATACCCACCACCAGATCGAAACGGTGTTCAAGGCCTTTGGCCGCGCCCTGCGCATGGCCATCGAGCTGGACCCGCGCATGGCCGGGCAGATGCCCTCGACCAAGGGTTGCCTGTAAATGCAGACGGTTGCAGTAATCGACTATGGCATGGGCAACCTGCACTCGGTGGCCAAGGCCCTGGAGCATGTGGGCGCCGGCCGGGTGCTGGTGACCTCGGACGCCCAGGTGATCCGCGAGGCCGATCGGGTGGTGTTTCCCGGTGTCGGCGCGATCCGCGACTGCATGGCTGAGATCAAGCGCCTGGGCTTCGACAGCCTGGTGCGCGAAGTCAGCCAGGATCGTCCCTTCCTCGGCATCTGCGTCGGCATGCAGGCCCTGCTGGAGCACAGCGAGGAGAACGATGGGGTCGATTGCATCGGCCTGTTCCCCGGCCAGGTGCGCTTCTTCGGCAAGGACATGGTCGAGGATGGCGAGGCACTGAAGGTGCCACATATGGGCTGGAACCAGGTCAAGCAGACGATCAAGCACCCGCTCTGGCACGACATTCCCGATATGGCACGCTTCTACTTCGTACACAGCTACTACATCGAGGCCGGCAAGGCGCAGCAGGTGGTCGGTCGCGGCCACTACGGCAAGGACTTTGCCGCGGCCCTGGCCGAAGGCTCGCGCTTTGCTGTGCAGTTCCACCCGGAGAAGAGCCACACCCACGGCCTGCAGCTGCTGCAGAATTTCGCCGCCTGGGATGGCCGCTGGTAAATGAGCCGGGCCAAAGCCAAGCCGCCGCTGATGACCCTGAGCGCCGAGCAGGAGGCTGCAGCCTGTTTGGCCCTCAAGCGCTTTATGGCTGAGCGCTTCGAGCTGGAGCTTGGCAGTTTCGAGGCGGGCGAAGTGCTGGAGCTGTTTGCCCGTGAGATTGCACCGCATTACTACAATCGGGCGATTTTCGATGTGCAGACTCACCTGAAAGAACGGTTCGAGAGCATCGAAAGCGACCTCTGGGCGCTGGAAAAAAGCTGACCCATCGAATTCACACGACTTGAGCAGGTTCAACCGATGCTGATTATCCCCGCTATCGATCTGAAAGACGGCGCCTGCGTGCGCTTGCGCCAGGGCCGCATGGAAGACTCCACGGTATTTTCCGATGACCCGGTAAGCATGGCCGCCAAGTGGGTCGAGGGTGGCTGCCGCCGCCTGCACCTGGTCGACCTCAATGGCGCCTTCGAGGGGCAGCCGGTCAATGGCGAGGTGGTCACCGCCATCGCCAAGCGTTACCCGACCCTGCCGATCCAGATCGGCGGCGGCATCCGCACCCTGGAAACCATCGAGCACTATGTGCGTGCCGGGGTCAGCTACGTGATCATCGGCACCAAGGCGGTGAAGGATCCGCAGTTCGTCACCGACGCCTGCAAGGCCTTCCCCGGCAAGGTGATCGTCGGCCTGGACGCCAAGGATGGCTTTGTTGCCACCGACGGCTGGGCTGAGGTTTCCAGCGTGCAGGCGACTGATCTCGCCAAGCGCTTCGAGGCGGACGGGGTATCCGCCATCGTTTATACCGATATCGCCAAAGACGGCATGATGCAGGGCTGCAACGTCGAGGCCACCGCGGCCCTGGCCGCCGCCAGCCGCATTCCGGTGATTGCCTCCGGCGGTATCCACAACCTGGGCGATATCGAGAAGCTGCTGCTGGCCCGCTCGCCGGGCATCATCGGCGCCATTACCGGCCGCGCCATCTATGAAGGCACCCTGGATGTGGCCGAGGCGCAGGCCTTCTGCGATAACTTCAAGGGTTAATGGCTAGGGTGCGCTGCGCGCACCGCTGACGGTTTATCGGTGCGCACGGCGCACCCTACGAGAGATATCTGTTATGGCCCTCGCCAAACGCATTATCCCCTGCCTCGACGTGGACAACGGCCGCGTGGTCAAGGGTGTCCAGTTCGAGAATATCCGCGACGCCGGCGACCCGGTGGAAATCGCCCGCCGTTACGACGAGCAGGGTGCCGACGAAATTACCTTCCTCGATATCACCGCCAGCAGTGACGGTCGTGACACCACCCTGCATACCGTCGAACGCATGGCCAGCCAGGTGTTTATCCCGCTGACCGTGGGTGGCGGCGTGCGCACCGTGCAGGACATTCGCAATCTGCTCAACGCAGGGGCCGACAAGGTGTCGATCAATACTGCCGCGGTCTTCACCCCGGAGTTTGTCGGCGAGGCCGCCGACCGCTTCGGCTCGCAGTGCATCGTCGTGGCCATCGATGCCAAACGGGTTGCGCCCGGGCGCTGGGAAATCTTTACCCATGGCGGGCGCAAGCCAACCGGCCTGGACGCGGTGCAGTGGGCCAGGAAGATGGAAGGTCTGGGCGCCGGCGAGATCCTTCTGACCAGCATGGATCAGGACGGTGTGAAAAGCGGTTACGACCTGGGCGTGACTCGCGCCATCAGCGAGGCCGTGGGCATTCCAGTGATTGCCTCGGGTGGTGTCGGCAACCTTGAGCATCTGGCTGCTGGCATTCTGGAAGGCAAGGCGGCCGCGGTACTGGCAGCCAGCATCTTCCATTTCGGCGAGTACACCGTGCCGGAAGCCAAGGCTTACTTGGCCAGTCGCGGCATAGTCGTACGTTAATGCGACATCTGCCCGCTGCTGCGGGCAGGTTGGCAGTGCGTCCAGCAGGGCTTGGGTAAAATGCGCAGCCCGCTGCGCGAGAGTGGAGGCGTGACCCATTGGTCACTTTTTCCTGGCCAGGACTAGGCCGGTCAGAGCTGGCTGGTTACTCTCCTCTGCGCATTACCTGAAAAGAACAAGAGAGACCCTATGCGCAAACCTCTGCTGACTGCCTGTCTGGCTGCCTGCCTGTTTTTTGCCGGCGCCGCCCAGGCCGAGATTCCGTCCCACTATCGCATGGTGCTGCTGACGGAAAATTTCCCGCCCTACAACATGGCCATCAACGGCAAGAACTTCGCCCAGGAAGACAATATCGACGGCATCGCCGTGGATATCATCCGCGAGATGTTCAAGCGCGCCGGCATCCAGTACAACCTGACCCTGCGCTTCCCCTGGGATCGTATCTACAAGCTGGCCCTGGAAAAACCGGGCTACGGCGTGTTTGTCACCGCCCGTCTGCCCGAGCGGGAAAACCTGTTCAAGTGGGTCGGCCCCATCGGGCCGGACGACTGGGTATTGCTGGCCAAGAGCGACAGCGCCATCAGCCTGAGCAGCCTGGACGAGGCCAAGCAATACAAGGTCGGCGCCTACAAGGGTGATGCCATTGCCGAATACCTGGTGGAGAAGGGGCTTGAGCCTGTTACGGCGCTGCGCGACCAGCTCAATGCACACAAGCTGATGGGCGGGCAGATCGACCTGTGGGCCACCGGTGACCCTGCCGGCCGCTACCTGGCCAAGCAGGAGGGTATTACCGGCCTGAAAACCATCCTGCGTTTTGACAGTGCCGAGTTGTACCTGGCGCTGAACAAGGAAGTGCCGGATGAGGTGGTGCAGAAGTTGCAGTCAGAGCTCGACAAGATGCGCCAGGAAGGCTTTGTCGACGATATCCTCAACAGCTACCTGTAACAGTGCAATTGCGCGAGCCGGCCACAAGCCGGCTCGCGACCAGGGATGGTACACACCGAGTGTCTCTTGTCACCGGGCCCGGCCCGGACAGAGACGCCGCTAGCCATAACCACAAGACTCGCGAGCGGAACCGACCTATGTTGAAAACTCTGAAAAACCTGATGTTGGGCGGGCTTATGCTGTCTGCCTGTGCGGCCCACGCCGAGATCCCGGCCGACTATAAAGTGGTGCTGCTGACGGAGAATTTCCCACCCTTCAATATGGCGGTGGATGACAAGAACTTTGCCCGTGACGATGGCATCGACGGCATCAGCACCGAAGTGGTGCGGGAGATGTTCAAGCGTGCCGGCATCCAGTACAACCTGAGCCTGCGCTTCCCCTGGGATCGCCTCTATCGCCTGACCCTGGACAAGCCCAACTACGGCCTGTTCTCCACCACCTTTACCGCCGAGCGTCAGCCGCTGTTCAAGTGGGTGGGGCCGCTGGCCAAGACCGGCTGGGTGCTGCTCGCGGCGCCAGGCAACAACATCAGCGTCGCCAGTCTCAAGGACGCCGCCCAATACCGCATTGGCGCCTACAAGAATGATGCGGTCAGCCAGCATCTTGAAAGCCAGGGCCTGGCCCCGGTCAACGCCCTGCGTGATCAGGAGAACATCAAGAAGCTGCTCGGCGGCAAGATCGACCTGTGGGCCACCACCGACCCGGTCGGCCGCTACCTGGCCAAGCAGGAAGGGGTCAGCGGTCTGAATACGGTTTTGCGTTTCAACGAGGCCGAGCTCTATCTGGCCCTGAACAAGGACACCCCGGACGAAGTGGTCGAGCGCTTGCAGAAGGCGCTGGACGAGATGCGCGCCGAGGGCTATGTCGACGAGATGGTCAATAACTATCTGTAGGCCGTAGGGTGGGTTGAGCCTGCGATACCCATCAGGGCGTCCAGCGGCCCACAGCATGAGTATCGCCACGCTCAACCCATCCTGCGTATT
The DNA here is from genome assembly GCF_009763245.1 of Pseudomonas xionganensis. Lineage (GTDB taxonomy): Bacteria > Pseudomonadota > Gammaproteobacteria > Pseudomonadales > Pseudomonadaceae > Aquipseudomonas > Aquipseudomonas xionganensis. The sequence goes on from NZ_WKJZ01000001.1 coordinate 907,127, forward strand.
ACTGAGCGTGAGAGAGCTTGGGGCCGTAGGGTGCGCCGTGCGCACCAGCAATTTGCCGCCTGACTTGGTGCGCACAGCGCACCCTACAGATTGCGACCTTTGCCAATAGCGCCGTTCTCCTCCACGCTCCTAGGCAAAGCCTAATTGATGCATGGCATAAAAGAGCCCGCCCTTGAGCGATCAGGGGCGGGCTTTTTTAGGAGCGCTCAGTGGCTTGTAGGAGCGGCCCATGGCCGCGAGCCTGTCTGCGTGTCGCGGGCAGGGCCCGCTCCTACCGGCTGCCTCAGTTGCCGCGGGTGATATTCAGGCCCTTGAGCAGGTTGAGCGCCTGGCTGAGCTGGTAATCATCGTCCTGGAGGCGGCTCTCGGCAGGCTTGGCCTTGCTCGGTTTGTCCGCGCCGCCATTGCCATTGCCCAGATGGCCCTGCAGGTCGGCCTCCTTGATGCCCACCTCGTCCTGCTCGCGGGTGACCTTGGCGCGGGCCACCTCAATGTCCGGGGTGATGCCCTGGGCCTGGATGGAGCGGCCGTTGGGGGTGAAGTACAGCGCGGTGGTCAGTTTCAGGGCGCGGTCGTTGTTCAACGGCAGCACGGTCTGCACCGAGCCCTTGCCGAAGCTGTCGGTGCCCATCAGGACCGCACGCTTGTGATCCTGCAGGGCGCCGGCAACGATCTCCGAGGCCGAGGCACTGCCACCGTTGATCAGTACCACCAGGGGCACACCTTCGCTGGCGTCGGCCGGGTCGGCGTTGAAGCGCAGTTCGGAGTTGGCGATGCGTCCTTCGGTGTAGACGATCAGGCCTTCCTTGAGAAAGTGATCGGTGACTTCCACCGCCGCCTGCAGCACGCCGCCGGGGTTGTTGCGCAGGTCCAGCACCAGGCCGCTGAGTTTCTTGCCATTGTCCTTGCGCAGCTTGTTCAGCGCCTTGCCGACTTCCTCGCCGCTGTTGACCTGGAACTGGGTGATGCGCAGGTAGCCATAACCGCCGTCGAGAAGCTGGCTCTTGACGCTGCGTACCTTGATCACCGCCCGGGTCAGCTTGACCTCGAAGGGTTTGCCGCCGTCACGTATCAGGGTCAGTTCGATCTTGCTGCCGGCCTTGCCGCGCATCTTGTCCACGGCTTCCATCAGCGACAGACCCTTGGTCGGCTGGCCGTCGATCTTCAGGATCAGGTCGCCGGGCTGGATGCCGGCGGTGGAGGCGGGGGTGTCGTCGATGGGCGAGACCACCTTGAGAAAGCCGTCTTCCGTGCCCACTTCGATGCCCAGGCCACCGAACTCGCCGCTGGTGCTTTCCTGCAGGTCGCGGAAGGCTTCCGGCTCCAGATAGGCCGAGTGCGGATCAAGGTTGCTGAGCATGCCCTTGATGGCGTTCTCCAGCAGGGTCTTGTCGCTCACCGGCTCGACATAGGCGGCCTTGATTCGGTCCATCACCTCGGCAAAGGTGCGCAGATCATCAAGCGGCAACGGTGCGTGTTCGGCATGCTCGGGAGTGGCCTGCACCAGGGCAGGGCTGCTCAGCAGGCCGAGGCACAGAGCCAGTGTGGTAAGGCGAGGGCGGTGTAGCATCTTGATCGAGCTCCTGTCCTGGGTGGCTGGCAGTTGCCCTGCCGGGCCGAAAAGCCTGTTAACGCAACGCTTATCCCTGCGTGCGGCACCAACGTGCGGGGTCGCTGGGTTGCCCTTGCTGGCGGATGGCGAAATACAGCGCCGGGCTGTCCTGGCCACCGGTGTTGCCGACGGTGGCAATCGGGTCGCCGGCCTTGACCACTTCACCGGCTTCGCGCAGCAGGCTCTGGTTGTGACCGTAGAGGCTCAGATAACCCCCGCCATGGTCGAGAATGACCAGAAGTCCGGCGCCGCGCAACCAGTCGGCGAAGACCACCCGGCCGCCATGCACGGCGCGCACCTGGCTGCCGGCCGGGGCGCTGATCAGTACGCCGTCCCACTTGGTGCGGGCATCACCACCGCGGGGCGTGCCGTAACGGGCGCTCAGGCGGCCGTCCACCGGCCAGGGCAGCTTGCCCCGGGCCTGGGCGAAAGGCCCGCCAAAGGCGCCCGCCGAACTCACCAGCTGGCCGCTGCTAGCACTGCTGCCGGGCTGTTGCTGTTGCCGCTGCAGGGCCAGCAGTTCGCGTTGACGCGCCTGTTCGGCTTCCCGAGCCTGGCGGGCCAGGGTTTCCTCGATGGCCTGGATGGTGCGGGCAAAGTTGGCCTGATCCTGCTGGCGGGCCTTGAGTTTCTGGTCCTGGGCGCTGAACTGGCTGTTGAGTTTGGCCAGGGCCTGCCGGCGTTCCTGGCGCACGGCAGCCAGTTGCTCGCGGCGGCTGGTGAGCTCGCTCTTTTGCTGTTGCAACTGGTTCTGGTGATGGGCGATTTCCTGCTCGACGTTGGCCAGCTGGCGCAGGGTTTCGTTAAAGGCCTGCAGCTGCTCCAGGCGCGCTTCACTGAGGTAGTCGTAATAGGTCAGGGTGCGCGAGAACTTCTCCGGGTTCTGCTGGTTGAGCAGCAGCTTGAGGTATTCCTGGCGCCCGCTCTGATAGGCGGCACGGGCCTGGATGCCGATCAGGCGCTGTTGCTCAAGGCGCGCGCCTTCCAGTTTTTTTTTCTCGTCATCGAGGCGGCGAATTTCCTCTTCGCTGCTGTTCAGCTCGTTTTGCAGATCTTTGACCTGGCGTTCCAGCTGGCCCATCTCGGTTTCGGTCTTTTGCAGGTCTTTCTGCAGGCCGGATTTCTCCTGCTGCAGCTTTTCCAGCATTTTCTTCAGCTCGGCGACGTCGGCGCGGGCGGCTTCCAGCTGGCGCTGGGCCTCGGTCTTCTCATCGGCCAGGGCGGCAGTGAGGGTCAGGGACAGGAAAATGAAGGCGAGGGCGCGGAACATGGACGAGCGACACCTGGGATAAAGACGCGCCTAGTATGCCTAAAAAATGGCCAGGAGCCATTTTTAACGTTGTGCAGCGACGGCCCGAAGGGTGGCCGCCATGGACGGCAGGCCATAAAAATGCAGCTGCAAGCTGCAAGCTGCAAGCAAGAGCAGAGGCTCAGGCTTTTCCTTGCAGCTTACAGCCTGAGGCCTTTATTGCAGCTCGACAATGCTGCGGCCGGTCATCTCCGCCGGCACCGGCAGGCCCATCAGGGTCAGCAGGGTCGGCGCCACGTCGGCCAGTACGCCGTCTGCGCGGATGCGCGCCGGGCGTTGGCCGACATAGATAAAGGGCACCGGCTCACAGGTGTGGGCGGTGTGGGCCTGGCCGGTGCTTTCGTCTTCCATCTGCTCGACGTTGCCGTGGTCAGCGGTGATCAGGGCTTCGCCGCCGACCTTCTCCAGCGCGGTGACGATGCGCCCGACGCAGCTGTCCAGGCATTCCACAGCCTTGACCGCGGCGCTGAACACGCCGGTATGGCCGACCATGTCGCCATTGGCATAGTTGACGATGATCACGTCGTAGCGCTGCTGCTCGATGGCCTCGACGATGCGGTCGGTGACCTGGGGCGCGCTCATCTCCGGCTGCAGGTCGTAGGTGGCGACATTCGGCGACGGGATCAGGATGCGTTCTTCGCCGGGGAAGGGCTCTTCACGGCCGCCGGAGAAGAAGAAGGTGACGTGGGCGTATTTCTCGGTTTCGGCGATGCGTAGCTGGGTCTTGCCGTTTTTCGCCAGGTATTCGCCCAGCACATTGGTCAGGGCCTCGGGCTTGAAGGCGCTGGGGGCCGGGATGCTGGCGGCGTACTGGGTGAGCATGACGAACTCGACCTGGGGCGCACGCGGGCGGACGAATTCCTTGAAGTCGGCCTCGACAAAGGTGCGGGTCAGCTCGCGGGCGCGGTCGGCGCGGAAGTTCATAAAGACCACCGCATCGCCGTCTTCCACCTTGACCGGTGCGCCGATCACCGTGGTCTTGACGAACTCGTCGCTTTCCTCGCGCGCATAGGCGGCCTGCAGGCCTTCCACGGCGCTGGCGGCACTGAACTGGCCCTGGCCTTCGACGATCAGCTGATAGGCCTGCTCGACGCGGTCCCAGCGGTTGTCGCGGTCCATGGCGAAGTAGCGCCCGCAGAGGCTGGCGATACGGCCCTTGCCGAGCTTGGCGAAGGTGGCGTCGAGCAGCTCGATGGACGGCTGCGCACTTTTCGGCGGGGTGTCGCGGCCATCTAGAAAGGCATGCAGGTAGATCTGTTCGGCGCCGCGCTGGGCCGCCAGCTCGGCCATGGCCACCAGATGATCCTGATGGCTGTGCACGCCACCCTCGGAGAGCAGGCCGAGGATATGCACGGCCTTGCCGGCGCCCACCGCCTTGTCCACGGCCTGGGTGATGGCGGCATTGTGGAAAAACTCGCCATCGCGGATGGCTTTGGTCACCCGGGTAAAGTCCTGGTACACCACGCGGCCGGCACCGAGGTTCATATGGCCTACTTCGGAGTTGCCCATCTGCCCGTCCGGCAGGCCCACATCCATGCCGCTGCCGGAAATCAGGCCATGGGGGCGGCTGGCTCGCAGCTGGTCGTAGACCGGCGTGTGGGCGGCCATGATGGCGTTGGATTCGGGGCTGTCGCTGTGGCCGAAGCCATCGAGGATGATCAGTACCAGGGGTTTGGGCGTGGCGCTCATAAAGCTGGCTCGCTCTGCGGTCGGTGCTAAAAAGGTCGGGCATTTTACGGCCAAGTGGCGGATACGTCACCGCCGGGTGGGCTTTGGCCGACCTATGGGGCTGTGTATACTGCCGGGATTTTACCGCCCTGGAACTCTGTAATGCTTGCCAACCTGATTGAATTTGTCTCTACCCACTATGTATTGAGCGGTTTGTTCGTCACGATTCTGGCCTTGCTGATCTTCACCGAAGCACGCAAGGGCGGGCAGACCCTGAGCAGCCGTGAGCTGACCGCCCTGGTCAACAGCGAGCAGGGCGTGGTGCTGGATGTGCGGGCGCAGAAGGACTTCTCTGCCGGGCATATCGTCGATTCACTGCATATTCCCTTCGAGAAGCTCACCGCGCGTATGGCCGAGCTGGACAAGCACAAGAGCAAGACCCTGATCGTGGTCGACGCCATGGGCCAGCATGCCGGCAGCATCTGCCGCGACCTGAAGAAGGCCGGTTTCACCGCCGCCAAACTGTCCGGCGGGATCGCCAGCTGGCGTGGCGACAACCTGCCGCTGGTGAAGTGATATGGCCCAGGTACTGATCTATTCCAGCGACTGGTGCCCCTACTGCATACGCGCCAAGCAGCTGCTGGCGAGCAAGGGTGTGGCCTTCGAGGAAATCCGCGTCGATGGTCAGCCCGACCTGCGCAGCGAAATGGCGCGCAAGGCCGGGCGCACGTCAGTACCGCAGATCTGGATCGATGCCACCCATGTGGGCGGTTGCGACGATCTCTATGCCCTGGAGCGCGCCGGCAAGCTCGACGCCTTGCTTCAGGCTTAATCCCCAAAACTCAAGACAATAAGGCTCAGCCATGACCGAACAAGCTAGCAACGGCGCCGCACAGAACGAGCAGGCCCCGCAGTTTTCCCTGCAGCGCATCTATGTGCGCGACCTGTCCTTCGAAGCGCCGAAGAGCCCGGAAATCTTCCGTCAGGAATGGACCCCGAGCGTGGCCATGGACCTCAATACCCGGCAGAAAGCCCTGGAAGGCGACTTCCACGAAGTGGTACTGACCCTGTCGGTGACCGTGAAGAACGGCGAAGAAACCGCCTTTATCGCCGAAGTGCAACAGGCCGGCATCTTCCTGATCAAGGGTCTGGACGCCGCCTCCATGAGCCACACCCTGGGCGCCTTCTGCCCCAATATTCTCTTCCCCTATGCCCGCGAGACCCTGGACAGCCTGGTGATCCGTGGCTCCTTCCCGGCGCTGATGCTGGCGCCGGTGAACTTCGATGCCCTCTACGCCCAGGAGCTGCAGCGCATGCAGCAGGCGGCGCAGACTGAAGCCACCGCCCACTGATTGGGCTCGGCTGAAAGAAGAAAGCGCCCTGCGGGGCGCTTTTTTGTAGCCGTTCAGTCCATGGTGAAGTTGTGCTGGCGCCAGGCCTCGTAGACGGCCACCGCCACGGTATTGGACAGGTTCAGGCTGCGGCAGCCTTCGCGCATCGGCAGGCGCAGGCGCTGTTCGGGCGGCAGGGCGTTGCGCACCTCCTCCGGCAGGCCGCGGCTTTCCGGGCCGAACAGAAAGGCGTCGCCAGGCTGGTAGGCCACCTCATGAAAGGCCTGCGAGCCCTTGGTGGTAAAGGCGAAGACCCGTGGCTGGCCAAGGCTGGCCAGGCAGCTGGCGAGGTCGGCGTGGCGCTTGAGCGTGGCGTATTCGTGATAGTCCAGCCCGGCGCGGCGCAGGCGCTTGTCGTCCAGCTCGAAACCCAGGGGTTCGATCAGGTGCAGCTGGCAGCCGCTGTTGGCGCAGAGCCTGATAATGTTGCCGGTATTGGGCGGAATCTCAGGTTGAAAAAGGATTACATGGAACATGCACGGCTCCGAGCTTGAAGACGAGCGGCATTGTACAGACCCGCGGCCTCGCCCGTGGTTGCGGGTAATCGTTTCGCTGGCCATCCTGGGTTTTCTGCTCGGCTTGATGATCGGCCGCAGCCTGCAGCCCGCGCTGCTGCGCCTGGAGCAGGTGGAGGTGACCGAGCGGGGGCTGTTGCTCTGGTTTAACGAGGAACCGCAGGGGATCAGGGTGGCGCAGCAGCAGGGGCGCTTCAGTCTGAGCCTGCCCAGCCTGGGGCGCGCGCAGCAGGGCCAGTTGCAGCTGGATGGGCGCCCGGTCAACTGGCGGCTAAGCAAGGTGGATCGCTTGCTGCAGCTGCAGGTGGTGGCGGCTCGCCCGCTGACGGGGCAATGGTACCTGGCGCCCCTGGAGGGGCGCTGGCGTCTGCGGGTCGAATTGGCCCAGGAATAAAAATGGCCGGGAGCCATTTTTAACCTTTCCTGGCTAACGCCCCTGGGGGCGGTAATAAAAGAGGGGATTCCCCGGCCTGCCTGTACCAAGGTCCCCAAAACTGGAGTTAGCTGAGTCTATGCAGGCTGTATGCCAGTTTTATTACGATGGTTGTTGGCCCCGAAAATACTGAGGCTTGGCCGCTCTGGTAGCGGCGCGGCAGGCTGCGGATGACCCTGGATAGTGCAGGCTGCACCATGGCGGTGAGTGCGCCATGAAAAACGGGCCCGCAGGCCCGTTGTATCAGGTGCTGATGAGTGTCAGTCGTCACCGTCCTCGTCATCACCCCCCACGTTCATGCCCAGTTCCTTGATCTTGCGGGTCAGGGTGTTGCGGCCCCAACCCAGCAGCACGGCGGCATCGCGGCGGCGGCCGGCGGTGTGCTTGAGGGCGGTTTCGATCATGATCCGCTCGAAGGCCGGTACGGCGCTGTCCAGCAGGTTGGACTGGCCACGGCCCAGGGCCTGGTCGGCCCACTGGCGCAGGCCCTGTTCCCAGTTGCTCACCGGCGCATTGTCCTGGGGCTGGCTGAGCAGTTCCGGTGGCAGGTCATCGATATGCACCTCGCGTCCCGAGGCCATCACGGTGATCCAGCGGCAGGTGTTTTCCAGTTGGCGCACGTTGCCGGGCCAGGGCAGGTTGCGCAGGTAGTCCTCGGTTTCACTCTTCAGCAGCTTGGGTTCCACCGCCAGCTCCAGGGCCGCGCGGGCGAGGAAGTGGCGGGCCAGGGTGGGGATATCCTCGCGGCGGTCGGCCAGGCGCGGGATATGGATGCGGATCACGTTGAGGCGGTGGAACAGGTCTTCGCGGAACTTGCCATCCTGCACCAGGGTTTCCAGATTCTGGTGGGTGGCGGCGATGATGCGTACATCGACTTTCACCGGGGTATGGCCACCGACCCGATAGAACTCGCCATCGGCCAGCACCCGCAGCAGGCGGGTCTGGGTGTCGGCCGGCATATCGCCGATTTCGTCGAGAAACAGGGTGCCGCCATCGGCCTGCTCGAAGCGACCGCGACGCTGGTTGGCCGCGCCGGTAAAGGCGCCTTTCTCGTGGCCGAACAGCTCGGATTCCATGAGGTCCTTCGGAATAGCCGCCATATTCAGCGCGATAAAGGGCGCGGCGGCTCGTGGGCTATGGCGGTGCAGGGCATGGGCGACCAGCTCCTTGCCGGTACCGGATTCGCCGTTGATCAGCACGGTGATATTGGAGTGGGACAGGCGGCCGATGGCGCGGAATACCTCCTGCATGGCCGGGGCTTCACCGATGATCTCCGGGGTGCGCGGCTGCTCCACTGGCGCGGCCAGGCTCTGCTGCTCCTGAGCGTGCAGGTTGGCGCGCTTGACCAGGGACACCGCCTCGTCGACATCGAAGGGTTTGGGCAGGTACTCGAAGGCGCCGCCCTGGTAGCTGGCCACCGCGCTGTCCAGATCCGAGTGGGCGGTCATGATGATTACCGGCAGGCGCGGATGCAGCTCACGGATGCGCGCCAGCAGATCCAGGCCACTGGCGCCGGGCATGCGGATATCGGAGATGATCACGTCCGGCTGCTGGCGGGTCAGGCGGCCGAGTACGCCGTCGGCGCTGTCGAAGCTCTGGGTGGTCATGCCCTCCTGCTGCAGGGCCTTTTCCAGAACCCAGCGGATGGAGCGGTCGTCGTCGACGATCCAGACGGTTTCACTGCGACTCATGGCGAAGTTACTCCTTGTTCCAGCGGCAGGAAGATCGAGAACAGGGTGTGGCCAGGATGGCTCTCACACTCGATCAGGCCCTGGTGCTGACTGATGATGTTCTGGGTGATGGCCAGGCCCAGGCCGGTGCCGTCGGCACGCCCGCTGACCATGGGGTAGAAGATGGTTTCCTGCAGCTCGGGGGGGATGCCCGGGCCGTTGTCGATGATCTCGATCTTCACCACCAGGCGGTGGCGGATATGACCAATGGTGAACTGGCGCAGGGTGCGGGTGCGCAGGGTGATGCGGCCCAGGCCCAGGTCATGCTTCTGCGCGCTAATGGCCTGCATGGCGTTGCGCACGATATTGAGCACGGCCTGGATCATCTGCTCGCGGTCGATCAGCAGGTCGGGGATACTCGGGTCATAGTCGCGCACCAAGGTGATGCCACCCTGACTTTCGGCTTCCACCAGGCTGCCGACCCGCTCCAGCACTTCATGCACATTGGTTGGCGACAGCGAGGGCAGCTTGTTCGAGCCGAGCATGCGATCGACCAGATTGCGCAGGCGGTCGGCCTCCTCGATGATCACATTGGTGTAATCCTTGAGGCTTTCCTCCGGCAGCTCCCGGGCCAGCAACTGGGCGGCGCCGCGGATGCCGCCAAGGGGGTTCTTGATCTCGTGGGCCAGGCCGCGTACCAGCAGCTTGGTGGTTTCCTGCTTGGACAGCTGCGCCTCTTCCTTGGTGATGCGCAGCAGGCGGTCGCGCGGGTGCACCTCCAGCAGCAGGAGGGTCTCGCCGCGATTGAACAGCGGGGTGACGGCGTAGTCCACGGTCAGGGTCTGGCCGGAGACGGAGGTCAGAATGGCCTCGCGCTTGTTGAAGGGGTGGGCCTGCTCCACTGCCTGGCGCAGGGCGCTGAGGGCCTCGGCGGACTCGGTAAACAGCTCGCTGATAAATTGCCCATGGCTGCGCTGGCCACTGACGGCCAGGAGCATCTCCGCCGCCGGGTTCATGTACTCCAGGCGCAGTTCGCCATTGAGCAGCAGGGTGGCGGTGGTCAGGTTGTCCAGCAGCAAACGGTGCAGCGCGTCGTTTATAAGCATAGGTAGGCTTCCGGCAATGCTGCGGAAAATGCAAGAAGCAAACCAAAGCCCCGAAAAGAAGCGTGTTTATTGGTCTGCCCCGGTTTTGCAGGCACTAAGGTGCAGCGCTGGACGCATGGTGCGACCCAAAACAGGGACAGTATAGAAATTGCGGGCGCTGATCGCACCATAATGGTGCGCGCTGTTCAGAGGAAGGGAACGAACGGAATGTCTTTCTTCTCTGCAGGCTTGTCCTTGAGCGGACACTCCGGGCGCACGCCATAGTCTTCCAGCTTGCAGGGGTTGACCATGCGCTTCTGCGCCAGGGACATGCGGTGCAGGTGGAAGGGCTGGCTGGGGGTGCGTTCGATGATGCGGCCCTGGGCGTCGATGATTTCCACCGCCAGCTGGTGGGTGCCGCGGTCGATATTTTCCAGGGGGAAGACCGGGCTGCGCCCGCTTTGCCCCGCCTCGACGCCATCGAGCAGCAGGCGGTAGCTGTGCCCGGGCAGCAGGCCCGGCTCGCTGCTGACGGTGACGATCAGATTGCCGCTGTTGTCGCGCACCGTGGCATCTGGCTGCGGCACCAGAATGCGCAGCACCTGATAGCGCTGGCTGGGTTCGGGGGCTGCTGCTGGCGGTGCCGGTGTGTACTGCGGCGCGCTGCTCGGCATGGAGTTGCTGGGCGCCAACTCCACGCGCTGCGCCTGATTGGAGCGCGGCTGGTCGGTGAAAACGCGGTTACCTTCGGCGTCTATGTAGGTGTAGACTTGGGCGGCTGCAGGCAGCGCTGCGAGAAGAAAGCTCAGCAGAAACGTACGCATGTCTAGGGGCCCACCTTGGGCGGCGGGCGTAGCGCCGGGCTGCTGGTATGCACGCGCTGCAGGGTAAAGGTTACGGCAGGGCTCTGCTGCAACTGTTGCTCGCCACTCAGCACTTCTACCGCCAGGCTGTGTTCGCCCCGGTCAATCTCGGTCAATTGCAGTCGGGGTCCATTACTCGGTTTGCCGTAGGGCTGTCCGTCGAGCAGTAGCCGCAGACGATGGCCGGGACGCAGCCGGGGCTCGATCTGTACACCGACACTGAAGGTACCATTATTGGCACGCAAAGCCTCGTCATCCGGGATATCGGTCAGCGCCAGGGTGCTGTAAGGGAGTTTGCTCTCAACAGGGTCTGGGCTGGCAGCGGGGAGCGCAGGCACCTGCATGTCGACGCTGTTGGTCGGTGCCAGCTCGACGTTCTCCGCGGCCTGGCCTTCCGGTGGCTGGTCGGTGAACACGGTGTTGCCGTGGGCGTCGGTGTATTTGTAGATCTGCGCCGCGGCCGGCAGGGCCAGGCTAAGCAGCAGGCAAGCAACTAGAAGGCGCATGGCCGGTGTCTCCGATGGCGATGGACTAAGCCTTGCACTGGCGAGCGAGTCTGGCAAGGTCATGGCGCAGTATCTACCAACTGGTTCAATTCTGTTGCTCTGCCAGGGGCGGCGCCGGGGTGAGCAACAGCAGCAGGGAGACCGGCTGTTCGCTTTCCGGGTGCAGCGGTTCCTGCAGCCATTGCAGGCGCCAGCCGGTTTCCTGGAGCAGGGCGAGCCAGGACTCCAGGGTGCGAAAGAACCAGGGCATGGGTTCGGCAAAACCCTCGGCCAGGGTGCTGAAGGTTTCCACCCGCCAGCCATCGCGGTAGCTGGCGTCATGGCAGGCGCGCCAGGGGTGCAGGGTCTGGATCAGCAGGTGACCATCGGCCTTGACCAGTTGTTGCAGGGTCCGCAGGGTGTCCTGCAGGTCCTGTTCGAACAGGGCGAAATTGCACACCAGCACATCGAAGCGGCCAAGCTGCTCGGCCTGCTGCGCCAACTCGGCATAGCCGCACACCCGGTACTGGGTGCGCGGATGACCGGTCTGGCGGGCCGCGGCAATCAGTGGCGCCGAGGCATCGACCCCCACCGCCTGGATGCCATGCTCGGCCAGGCCGCGGCACAGCCAGCCCTCACCGCAGCCCAGATCCAGCACCCGCTCGGGCTTGAGGGTCAGAATGGCGCGGATAATCGCGGCGTCGGTCACCAGGCGGCGGCTTTCGATACGCTGTTCGCGCACCGCAGCCGTCCAGGCAGCGGCATTGGCTTGCCAGCTCAGCTTGAGCTGTTCCCGGTGGTCACGTTGCATGGCTACCCTGCCTGGTTCTGCACGAGAGAAAGTCCCCGGTTGCGCCCCTTGGGCGGTGTCAGGGCTGTCGCGACCCTAACATTTTTCTGCCGGGTGCAGGCAATCCTGCGCGGCTGTGTGGTTGCAGCAGTCTAGACTGGAGCTTAGGCGCAGCCGGGCCGGGACGCGTGCCCAGGCTGCGCAAACCGCGACGAAAATGTTCACAACCTGTCAAACCTATGGATGAGTGCATTCAGGCCAATTGAATATAGGCGCATCATGGCAATCCCCCGACCATCTCACGCCCGTGCCCTTGCGCGGGCAGGCACCCGCTGCGGTGCGTAAACGGCGCGGCTGGTGGCGCCTGACCTGGCTTTTGCTGCTGCTGTTGCTGGCCGTTGGTGCCTGGCTGCTGCGCGAGGAAATGCGCACCTCGCGCCTGCAGGCCCAGGAATTCAGCCGCTATGCCAGCACCCTGACCTATCAGATGCAGCTGGGCCCTAGCGACGCAATCGTGTTCCCCAAGGAAGGGCCCTTCGACAAGCGTCAGGGCTACACCTACCTGCCCATGATGCTCGAACGCCTGCAGGCGCGGGGTTTTGCCGTGCAGCAGCAGGCGCGCTTCTCCCAGGCTTTGCTGGGGTACACCCAGCGCGGCTTCTTCCCGCCCTTTGTCGAGAAAAGCCAGGCCGGGCTCAGCATCAGCGATTGCCGCGGTACGCCCTTTTATGAGTTCCGTTACCCGCAGCAGCGTTACCCCGAATTTGCCGATATTCCACCGCTGGTGGTGAGCAGCCTGCTGTTTATCGAGAACCGCCATCTGCTCGACCCGGCCTACCCCGAGGCCAATCCGGCGGTGGACTGGCCGCGCTTTATCATGGCGGCGGCCTCCCAAGTCGGCAAAATGCTCGATATGCAGGATCAGTCGGCCGGTGGCAGTACCCTGGCCACCCAGCTGGAAAAGTATCGGCATTCCCCGGATGGCCTGACGCTGTCCGCCGCCGAGAAACTGCGCCAGATGGTGTCTGCCAGTGTGCGCGCCTACCAAGGCGGGACGGACACCCGCGCGGCCCGCGAGCGCATCGTGCGGGATTACCTCAACAGTGTGCCGCTGTCCGCCGCGCCCGGCCACGGAGAGGTGCACGGCCTGGCGGATGGCCTGCGCATCTGGTTCGGCGCCGACTTTGCGCGGGTCAACCAGTTGCTCGACTCCGAGGGTTTTCCCGATACGCCCCTGGCTGAGCGCGGCCTGGCCCTGCGCCAGGTGCTGGCATTGATGATCGCCCAGCGCCGCCCTTCCTATTACCTGGCCCAGGGCCGCCAGGATCTGGCCGAGCTGACCGACAGCCATATTCGCCTGCTGGCTGGTGGTGGGCTGATCGATACCGCCCTGCGCGATGCTGCCCTGGCCCAATCCCTGAGCTACCGCGACTGGCAGCTGGAGCCCACTCTGCAGGCGGTTGACAGCAACAAGGGCATCAGCGTGGTGCGCTCGCGGCTGTCCACGACACTGAATATGCCGCTGTACGATCTGGATCGCCTCGACCTCAGCGCCAGCAGCACCCTGCATGACGAGCTGCAGCAGGCGGTCAGCCAGTACCTGCAGCGCCTGGCCGACCCGGAGTTCGCCGGACAGATCGGCCTGTATGGCGAGCGCCTGCTGTCGCCGCAAAAGACGGCCGATGTGCGCTACAGCTTTACCCTGTTCGAGCGCACCCCCAGCGGCAGCCGCGTACGGGTGCAGACCGACAGCACCGACCAGCCCTTCGATATCAACGAGGGCAGCAAGCTGGAACTGGGCTCCACCGCCAAGCTGCGGGTGCTGGCCACCTATCTGGAAGTGATCGCCGAACTGCATGAACGCCTGGCGGGCCTGAGCCCTGGCGAGCTGCGCCAGCTTGAGGTGGCCGGGCAGGACAACCTCAGCCGCTGGGCCGTGGATTACCTGCAGGCCAATCCGGAGGCGGATCTTGCCAGCCTGCTCGATGCCGCGCTGGAGCGGCGCTATTCCGCCAGCCCCGGCGAGCGCTTCTTTACCGGCGGCGGCCTGCATACCTTCGCCAACTTCCGCCGCGAGGATAACGACCGTATCGCCACCTTGCGCGAGTCCCTGCGCGAGTCGCTGAACCTGCCCTTCGTGCGCCTGATGCGCGACCTGGTGCGCTACAGCACCTACCAGAGCAGCGCCGAGCTGCTCAAGGACGACCGTGACCCGCGGCGCCAGGCCTATCTGCGTGATTTCGCCGACCGCGAGGGGCGCACCTTTCTCCTGCGTTTCTGGCGCAAGTACCAGGGGCAGCCCGAGCAGCTGCGCCTGGAGACCTTCCTCAATGGCCTGCGCCATACCCCGGTGCGCCTGGCCGCGGTGCACCGCTACCTGATGCCCCAGGCCGATCTGGACAGCTTTGCCGCCTTTCTGCGCACGCACTTGCCCCAGGCCAGGCTCAGCGATCGGGCCGTTGCCGATCTGTACAAGAACCATGGGCCGGGTGCCTACAGCCTGCCGGATCAGGGCTATATCGCCCGGGTTCACCCCCTGGAGCTGTGGCTGCTCGGCTACCTGATCGAACAGCCGCAGGCCAGCTTCAGCGATGCCGTGGCGGCCAGCCATAAGGAGCGTCAGGAGGTCTATGGCTGGCTGTTCCGCAGCCGGCACAAGAGTGCCCGCGACAGCCGCATCCGCATCATGCTGGAGGTGGAGGCCTTCCTCGATATCCACCGGCGCTGGCAGAACCTGGGCTATCCCTTTGCCCACCTGGTGCCGTCACTGGCCACTGCCATCGGCAGCTCCGGGGATCGCCCGGCGGCGCTGGCCGAACTGATGGGCATTATCCAGAACGACGGTATCCGCCAGCCGACACTGCGTATCGATCAGCTGCACTTTGCCGCCGCTACGCCCTACGAAACCCTGGTCGAGCGTGCCCAGCTGCGCGGTGAGCGGGTGATGAAGTCGGAGGTGGCAGCGGCGCTGCGCAGTGCCCTCGCCGATGTGGTGGAGCGCGGTACGGCGCGGCGTCTGCAGGGCAGCTTCACCCTGGCCGATGGCCAGGTGCTGCAGGTGGGCGGCAAGACCGGCACCGGCGACAACCGTATCGAAACCGTGGGGCCGGGTGGGCGGGTGCTCAGCTCGCGGGCGATGAACCGCACCGCCACCTTCGTCTTCTACCTGGGGGCGCGCCATTACGGCACCCTGACCGCCTTTGTGCCGGGGCGTGAGGCGGAGAGCTTCCGCTTTACCTCGGCCCTGCCGGTGCAGGTGCTCAAGGGCATGGCACCGATTCTGGCGCCCTATCTGCAGCCGGGCGCCAGTACCCGGTGCCTGCAGCCCCTGACGCCGTTTGAGGCCAGCTGGCGCTAGGCCCAGGTCGCCGGTGTAGGGTGCGCTGCGCGCACCAATGCAGGTTGTGAGCTGCCGGTGCGCATGGCGCACCCTACACCCCCGTACAGCACCCTCCTGGCCCGTTCCTGCAGGCAGCAAAACGTACAAAGCCCAAACGCAAAAAGGCCACCCGAAGGTGGCCTCTTGTCTTGCGTGCGGGTTTAGACGCTGTAGTACAGGTCGTATTCCAGCGGGTGTACGAAGGTGCGAACCTTGATTTCCTCTTCGGACTTCAGCTCGATGTAGGCATCGATAAAGTCGTCGGAGAATACGCCGCCCTTGGTCAGGAAGGCGCGGCCCTTGTCCAGCTCTTCCAGGGCTTCCTTCAGGCTGCCGCAGACCTGCGGGATCAGCTTGCCTTCTTCCGGCGGCAGATCGTACAGGTTCTTGTCGGCGGCATCGCCGGGGTGGATCTTGTTCTGGATACCGTCCAGGCCGGCCATCAGCAGGGCAGCGAAGGCCAGGTAGGGGTTGGCAGCCGGGTCCGGGAAGCGCGCTTCGATGCGGCGGGCTTTCGGGCTGGCCACGTACGGGATGCGGATCGAGGCGGAGCGGTTACGGGCCGAGTAGGCCAGCATCACCGGAGCTTCGAAGCCCGGGACCAGACGCTTGTAGGAGTTGGTCGACGGGTTGGTGAAGCCGTTCAGGGCCTTACCGTGCTTGATGATGCCGCCGATGAAGTACAGGGCAGTCTCGGACAGACCGGCATAGCCTTCACCCGCGAAGGTGTTCTTGCCGTCCTTGGAGATGGACATGTGCACGTGCATACCCGAGCCGTTGTCGCCATACAGCGGCTTCGGCATAAAGGTTGCGGTCTTGCCGTAGGCGTCGGCCACGTTGTGTACGCAGTACTTCAGGGTCTGAACTTCGTCAGCCTTGGCCACCAGGGTGTTGAACTTCACACCGATTTCGTTCT
This sequence comes from Pseudomonas xionganensis, assembly GCF_009763245.1. Classification (GTDB taxonomy): domain Bacteria; phylum Pseudomonadota; class Gammaproteobacteria; order Pseudomonadales; family Pseudomonadaceae; genus Aquipseudomonas; species Aquipseudomonas xionganensis. Next base: position 923,243 of record NZ_WKJZ01000001.1, read on the forward strand.
GGCCGGCAGTGGCCACTTCGTGGTGGTGCACTTCGACGACCAGGCCCATTTCTTCCATGGCATTACACATGGCAGTACGGATTTCGTGGTCGTGGTCGCACGGCGGAACCGGGAAGTAACCGCCCTTGACGGCTGGGCGGTGGCCCTTGTTGCCGCCTTCGACGTCGCCGTCGGTCATCCAGGAACCCTGTTCGGAGTAGATCTTGAACATGGAGCCGGAGATGTCGGACTTGAACTTCACTTCGTCGAAGATGAAGAACTCGGGCTCCGGGCCGACGAATACGGTGTCGCCGATGCCGGTGGACTTGAGGAATTCCTCGGCGCGCTTGGCGATCGAGCGCGGGTCGCGATCATAGCCCTGCATGGTGCTCGGCTCGATGATGTCGCAGACCAGGATCAGGGTCGGCTCTTCGGTGAACGGATCCAGCACGGCGGTGTCGTCAACCGGCATCAGGATCATGTCGGAGGCTTCGATACCTTTCCAGCCATGGATGGAGGAGCCGTCGAACATCTTGCCGTGCTCGAAGAAATCTTCATCCAGCGCATCACGGGCCGGCATGGTCACGTGGTGCTGCTTGCCCTTGGTGTCGGTGAAGCGCAGGTCAACCCACTTCACGTCGTGTTCTTTGATCAGTTGAACAGCCTTAGACATGTTGTCCTCCAGGTGGATAAGGCTCGATTCGTGAGCCCTCGATAGTACGGTGCAGCCCGGCGAGATAGTCCGCCAGGGCAACCTGCCTCACAAGGGAGCAAATTGCATGCCAGTGCACGAAAATGGGAGTGCGCCCTGAAACTCAGGGCTGGCGGGGGCTGCGCGCCTGTGTGCGGATAATATTTGCACCTTTATGGGGCTTTGCATTTCAGTAGAGCACCAATATGGGGCGCATGCGTGCCCGATAAGGATTTTTGGTTAAAGCTTGCACAATTTCCGCTATAATCCGCGCCCCCCTTTTTCAGGCTGGCCTTGGCGCACGCTTTTTCCATGAAACTCATTGTCAAACCCTTCGCAGAAATCACCATCAAGAGCCGGCCGGTGCGCAAGCAGTTTATCCGCCAGTTGGCCAAGAACATCCGTACGGTGCTGCGTGATCTGGACCCCGAACTGGAGGTGCAGGGCGAATGGGACAATCTAGATCTGCTGAGCCAGGTGAGTGAGCCAAGGGTGCAGGCCGAGATGTTCGAGCGTCTGCGCAGCACGCCGGGCATTGCCCACTTTCTGGAAGTGCACGAATACCCCTATGTGGATTTCGACGACACCTTCGAGAAATGCCGTGAACATTTCGCGGTGCAGCTGCCGGGCAAGATCTTCGCCGTGCGCTGCAAGCGTGCCGGCAAGGGGCATGACTTCACCTCGGTGGACATGGAGGTCTATATCGGCAGCCGTTTGCGCCGCGAATGCGGGGCCGCCGGCATCGACCTCAAGCGCCCCGAGGTGGAGGTGCGCTTCGAGGTGCGCTACGACCGCCTGCTGATTGTCCACGCCCAGCACGAGGGCCTGGGGGGCTACCCGCTGGGTACGGTGGAGCAGAGCCTGGTGCTGATGAGCGGCGGCTTCGACTCCACGGTGGCGGCCTATCAGATGATGCGCCGCGGCCTGATGACCCACTTCTGTTTCTTCAACCTCGGCGGTCGTGCCCATGAGCTGGGTGTGATGGAAGTGGCCCACTACCTCTGGCAGAAGTTCGGCAGCTCGCACCGTGTGCTGTTTATCAGCGTGCCGTTCGAAGAGGTGGTGGGCGAGATCCTGACCCAGGTCGACAACAGCCATATGGGCGTGGTCCTCAAGCGCATGATGCTGCGCGCCGCCACCCAGATGGCCGAGCGCCTGCAGATCGAGGCGCTGGTCACCGGCGAGGCGATCAGCCAGGTCTCCAGCCAGACCCTGACCAATCTGTCGGTGATCGACTCGGCCACCGACATGCTGGTGCTGCGCCCGCTGCTGGCTGCGCACAAGCAGGACATCATCGACACCGCCGTGCGTATCGGCACCGCCGAGTTTGCCAAGAACATGCCGGAATACTGTGGGGTGATCTCGGTCAACCCCACCACCAAGGCCAAGCTGCCGCGTGTCGAACATGAAGAAAGCCAGTTCGATATGGCCGTGCTGGAGCGTGCCCTGGAGCGCGCCACCCTGTTGCCCATCGACCGGGTGATCGAGGAACTGGGCAAGGATGTGCAGGTCGAGGAAGTCAGTGAAGCCCTGGCCAGCCAGGTGATCATCGATATCCGTCACCCCGATGCCGCCGAGGATGACCCCCTCGAAGTCCCGGGCGTCGAGGTGCAGGCGCTGCCTTTTTATGCCCTGAACAACAAATTCAAGGAACTGGATGAAGCTCGCCAGTACCTGCTGTATTGCGACAAAGGGGTGATGAGCCGCCTGCATGCCCACCACCTGCTGAGTGAGGGGCATGCCAATGTGCGCGTTTATCGTCCGGCATAAGACCCCGGGGTTGAATGGCGGCAGTATCCGCCATCGCCCTCCCGACCCGCAGGTGGCGCGCGTACGCCGCCTGGCAGAAATCGCAATTGGTTAACACTCGCCGCCTAGACTAAGCGGCACACCGAATCCTCTGATCGAGATACACACGTGATCGAAAATCTCCGCAACATCGCCATCATTGCCCACGTCGACCATGGTAAGACCACCCTGGTAGACAAACTCCTGCGCCAGTCCGGCACCCTTGAGCGCAACGAGCTCAACGACGAGCGCGTGATGGACAGCAACGACCAGGAAAAAGAGCGCGGCATTACCATCCTGGCCAAGAACACCGCCATCCGTTGGGGCGAGTACCGCATCAACATCGTCGACACCCCCGGCCACGCCGACTTCGGCGGTGAAGTGGAGCGCGTGATGTCGATGGTCGACTCCGTGCTACTGCTGGTCGACGCCCAGGATGGCCCGATGCCGCAAACCCGCTTCGTGACCAAGAAGGCCTTCGAAGCCGGCCTGCGTCCGATCGTGGTGATCAACAAGGTCGACCGTCCGGGCGCGCGTCCGGACTGGGTGCTGGACCAGATCTTCGACCTGTTCGACAACCTCGGTGCCACCGAAGAGCAGCTGGACTTCCAGGTGGTCTACGCCTCGGCCCTGAACGGCATCGCCGGTCTCGACCACACCGCCATGGCCGAAGACATGACCCCGCTGTACCAGGCCATTGTCGACCACGTACCGGCCCCGACCGTTGACGTCGACGGCCCTTTCCAGATGCAGATCTCCGCCCTGGACTACAACAGCTTCCTCGGCATTATCGGTGTCGGCCGCATCGCCCGTGGTCGCGTCAAGCCGAACACCCCGGTGGTCGCCATCGACGCCGAAGGCAAGAAGCGCAACGGTCGTATCCTCAAGCTGATGGGCCACCACGGTCTGCACCGCGTGGACGTGGAAGAAGCCACCGCCGGCGATATCGTCTGCATCAGCGGCATGGATCAGCTGTTCATTTCCGACACCCTGTGCGACATCAACAACGTCGAGGCCATGAAGCCGCTGACCGTTGACGAGCCGACCGTGTCCATGACCTTCCAGGTCAACGACTCGCCGTTCTGCGGCAAGGAAGGCAAGTTCGTCACCAGCCGCAACATCAAAGAGCGTCTGGACAAGGAGCTGCTGTACAACGTGGCCCTGCGTGTGGAAGAAGGCGACAGCGCCGACAAGTTCAAGGTTTCCGGCCGTGGTGAGCTGCACCTCTCGGTCCTGATCGAAACCATGCGTCGCGAAGGCTTCGAAATGGGCGTCGGTCGTCCGGAAGTGATCATCCGCGAGGTCAATGGCGTCAAGCAGGAACCCTACGAGAACGTCACCATCGACATCCCGGAAGAGTCCCAGGGTAAGGTCATGGAAGAAATGGGCCTGCGCAAGGGCGACCTGAGCAACATGGTGCCGGATGGCAAGGGCCGTGTACGCCTGGAATACAACATCCCGGCCCGTGGTCTGATCGGCTTCCGTAACCAGTTCCTGACCCTGACCAACGGTGCGGGCATCCTCACCTCGATCTTCGACCGTTACGACACCATGAAGTCCGGCGCCATGTCCGGTCGTCAGAATGGCGTACTGGTGTCCATCGATACCGGCAAGGCCCTGACCTACTCCCTGGAAACCCTGCAGGCGCGCGGCAAGCTGTTTGTCGAGCACGGCCAGGAAATCTACAACGGTCAGATCATCGGTCTGAACAGCCGTGACAACGACCTGGGCGTGAACCCCACCAAGGGCAAGAAGCTCGACAACATGCGTGCTTCGGGCAAGGACGAAACCATCGCCCTGGTGCCGCCGGTTCGCTTCACCCTGGAGCAGGCCCTGGAATTTATCCAGGACGACGAACTGTGCGAAGTCACGCCCAAGTCGATCCGTCTGCGCAAGAAGATCCTCGACGAAGGCGAGCGTACCCGCGCTGCCAAGAAAGCCAAGAACTGATTCAGTTCTAGCTGACTGAAAAGCCCCCGCCGGCGCGAGCCTGCGGGGGCTTTTTCTTGGGCGGCTGTCAGGCCAGTGGCAGGCTGAAATAAAAGCGGGTGCCGGCGCTTGAGCTGGTAAAGCCGATGCTGCCCTGCATGCGCTCCACCAGGGCCTTGCAGATACTCAGGCCCAGGCCGGTGCCGTTCTGGCGCCGACTGTCCGAGCCGTCGGCCTGGGCGAAGCGCTGGAAGATGCGCGCCTGGAACGCCGGATCGATACCCGTGCCCTGGTCGCTGACACTGATCAGGGCCTGCTGGCCGTCGACCTCGGCACACAGGGTCACCTGCTGGCCGGCGCTGGAGAACTTCACGGCATTGCTGATCAGGTTGCTCAGAACCTGCTGCAGGCGCAGGGCGTCGGCTTGTACTCGGTAGTGCTCGGGCAAGGCCTGGGTGTCCAGGGTCAGGTGCACGGCGAAGCTGTCGGCATAGCCTTGGTTGTGGGCCAGCGCCTGTTGCAGTTGTTGGCGCAGGTCGAGGGGCTCCAGATGCAGACCGGCGCGGCCGGATTCGAGCTTTTCGATATCGAGAATGTCGTTGACGAGGCTGATCAGGCGCTCGCTGTTGCTCTGGGCGATCTGCACCAGTTGGCTGGCCTGCTCCGGCAGTGGGCCGGCGACGCCGCCGAGCAGCAGGCCGAGGGAACCCTTGATCGAGGTCAGGGGCGTGCGCAGTTCATGGCTGACAGTGGAGACGAACTCGCTTTTCAGGCGCTCGACCTGTTTGCGCGGGCTGATATCTCGCAGCACACCGATGTAGCTCAGCTGCTCACCCCGTTGATAGCGGCTCAGGCTGATTTCCAGTTCCAGCTGGCGACCATCGGCATGCCGGCCGAGCAACTCCAGAGGGCGGCCCTGCTCCGCAGTATGGAATGCCCAGTGTGGGTTCTGCAGGCTGGGCAGGAATGCACTGAGGTTCAGGCCGTGCAGTTGGTCCGGTTGCAGGCCGAACAGTGCTGCGGTGGCAGGGTTGGCCCGTTCGACCCGGCCCTGGACGTCGAAGATCAGGATCGACTCGGCGGCATGGTCGAGGATGGTGCTCAGCTCCAGCGTGCGCTGACGCACCTGCTGGCGGATCTGCTCGGCGCGGCCACTGACTGAGAGCAGAAAACCGCCGAGCAGGCTGCACAGCAGCAGGCCGCCGGCCAGCACGGCCCAGGACTGCAGGCTGCGCTGATGATTGAGCAGGGCCGTGCTGGGGGCGATGCTGACCTGCAACAGGCGTCCGGCGACCTCCAGTTGTTCACGCCAGAGCAGCGGCTCGGCATAAGGCGGCAGTTCCAGTTTGGCAGGCCCATACAGCAAGGCCGGCGTGTCCTGGATATCGAGCACCTGCAGCTGGTAGTCATCCCGGGGGTAGGCGGCCAGGGCGTGCTCAATCAGCTCGTCGGCCCGCAGCACGGCAACGACGAAACCGTACAGCTGTTGGCGCCGCTCAGTCACAGTGGCCGGTAGCTTGCCCCGGTAGACCGGCTGGTAGAGCAGCACGCCGGGACGCGGCTGGTCGTCCTGAATCAGGCTGATGGGGGCGAGCATGCGCTGTTCGCCGCTATCACGGGCCTGGTTCAGGGCTGCCTGGCGCAGAGGGTCCACGTACACATCCACGCCCAGGGTACGAGGTGCATCGCTCGCCGGTTCGATATAGAGAATGGGGGTATGTGCCATATGACTACCGGCCGGCTGCAGGCTGCCGTCAGCGTTTCGCTGGCGTATATGGAAGTCGGTGAGCCCCAGTTCGCGTTGCTGCTGCTCGAAACGGGGCCTTTCGGCTGCACTGATCCAGGGGTTCCAGCTCAGGGCATGCAGGCCTGGCAGTTGTTTACGCAAGGGCGTGACGAAACGTTTGAACTCGTCGCGCTCGACCTGCTGAGAGGCCGCGAATAGCCGCTCGATCGACTGCAGGGTCAGGGACTGCTGGCGAAAGCTCAGTTGCAGGCTGGCCAGCATCAGCTTGGCCTGCTCATGCACGCGGTAGCGCAGCTCGTTCTGCTCCACCTGGCTGGCGCGCAGGAAGATCAGCACCACCAGGGCGCAGCCGGCCAGCAGTGGTAGACCGACCGTGCTGGCCCGGCTGCGCCACAGCACCCGCGGCTGAGCGAACAGGATCAGGGTCAAGGGCAGGGCGATCAGCACGCCGATGCTGTCGCCGACCCACCAGGTCCAGGCGCTGATTGGCCAGTGGCTGAGGGGAATCACCCCGAACAACACCAGGCTGCCGCTGCCCAGCGCGGCACTGACCAGGCAGGCCAGGGGGCCGCCCAGCAGCAGGGTGAGAAAGATGCTGCGCTCGTCGGTCAGCGGGTCGGGGTAGCCGACCAGGCGCTGGATCAGCCAGGCACCCAGGGCGCAGGCCAGGGTACTGCCACTGGCGATCACCAGTGCCAGTTGCACGGCGTTGGCATCCAGTGCCGGTGCGATGCTGAGGTTGAGCAGGGTCGAGCCGAGCCACACCCCGGGCAGCAGCCGGTAGCCCCAGAGCAGGGTGGCGGCCAGGGCAATGCCGATGGGCGGGAAGATGGCGCTGGCAAAGCCGGGCGGGATGGCCAGCAGCGCCAGGCGCCCGGCCAGGGCATAGACCGCAACCAGCAGCAGGCAGTGCAGAAACCACGGGATGGGAGGTCGCATCATTCAGGGCAGGATCCTGGCGGTCGCACAGCCGTCGAAAAGAAGACGCGACCTATCAGAGTAAAGCAGGTATCGGTTTCGGCAGCCATGGGGCGCGGGCCTGCCTGCGGCTCGCTGATGGGCTGGGCGCATGCGGCGCGTGTTTGCTGCCGTTCCTGCTGGTGGGGTGATGAGGGTTATTGCTTTGAGTTGAAAGCAAAATGCCTCTGGGGTATCAGTTTTTCAGTTTCTGCTGCTCTGGGCTTAATCCGGGTTGATCCAGTATTTGTAAGGGTTTTAGCCGATGTCGAGCGTGTGAAAGGCTGGTGCCCAGGTTGCGCAAGGTTGTCTTGAACAGTTTTTATCGTTAAGGTTTATTTTAATTGAACGATCAATCAATAAAAAATGCCCAAGATTGGAATCAAGCAAACCCGCCGCCAGCAGTTGATCCAGGCCACCCTGGAATCGATCGCCGAGCTGGGCCTGCAGGACACCACCATCCTCACCATCAGCCGCAAGGCGCAGCTGTCCTCGGGGATCATCAGCCACTACTTCGGCGGTAAGCAGGCGCTGATTGAAGCCGCGCTGCGCTATCTGCTGGAGCAGTTGCGTCTGGAGCTGTTGCAGCGACTGCAGCAGGGGGCGATCAGCCCTGAGCAGCGTCTGCTGGCCATCGTCGAAGCCAACTTCACCGAGTTCCAGCGCTCCGAGCTGGCGGCGCGCACCTGGCTGAGCTTCTGGGCCCGCTCGATGCACGAGCCGGGCCTGGCGCGGCTGCAGCGCATCAACAACCGCCGCCTGTACAGCAACCTGCGCTTTGCCTTTGCCCAGCGTCTGCCTGCTGCTGTCGCCAGCGATGCGGCGGCCCAGGCCGCGGCACTGATCGACGGCTTCTGGCTGCGCAGCGCCCTGGATGCCGACCCCCAGGCCAGCTTCAGCCGCGCCGAGCGCCTGTGCAAAGCCTTTGTCCTGCAGTGCCTGGCGGCTGAAACCCACAACTTCAGCGAGGAGCGCCCATGAGCTTGCCCCGTTACCTTAACCATATCCACGGCCAGCCCCTGGCCAACGCCAGCGGTGAAACCTTCGAGGTGATCAACCCGGCTACCGGCGCGGTGATCTATCAGGTCGAGGTGGCCGATCAGTCCATCCGTGAAGCGGCCCTGCGCAGCGCCGCCGCAGGTTTTGCCGCCTGGTCGGCACTCTCCGGCCTGCAGCGCAGCCGTATCCTGCAGCGCGCCGTGGCCCTGCTGCGCGAGCGCAACGATGAGCTGGCGGCGATCGAAGTGGCCGACACCGGCAAGCCCTGGCAGGAAGCCGCCGTGGTGGATGTGCAGACCGGCGCCGATTCCATCGAATTCTTCGCCGGCCTGGCACCCAGTCTGGAGGGCAATCACCAGGACCTAGGCGGCGATTTCTACTACACCCGCCGCGAGCCTCTGGGCATCTGCGCCGGCATCGGTGCATGGAACTACCCGCTGCAGATCGCCTGCTGGAAGGCTGCGCCCGCTCTGGCCTGTGGCAACAGCATGATCTTTAAGCCCTCGGAGGAAACCCCGCTGGGCGCCCTCAAGCTGGCGGAAATCTTTATCGAGGCCGGCATGCCGCCGGGGGTGTTCAACGTGGTGCAGGGCGATGGCCGGGTGGGCGCCTGGCTGGCCGAGCAGCCGCAGATCGCCAAGGTGTCCTTTACCGGCCAGGTCAGCACCGGGCAGAAGGTCATGGCCGCGGCCGCCGGCTCACTCAAGGAAGTGACCATGGAACTGGGCGGCAAGTCGCCGCTGATCATCTTCGACGATGCCGACCTGGATAACGCAGTGTCCGCCGCGCTGCTCGGCAACTTCTACACCCAGGGCGAGATCTGCACCAACGGCACCCGGGTGTTCGTTCACGACAGCCTCTACGACGATTTCTGTGCGCGCCTGCTGAGTCGGGTGCGGGAGAACATCCGCATGGGTGACCCGATGGACCCGGCGACCAATTTCGGTGCGCTGATTTCCCGTGCCCATCAGGACAAGGTGCTCGGCTATATCGAGCAGGGCCTGGCCGAAGGCGCCACCCTGCTGTGTGGTGGCCGGGCGGCGCAGCCGGCCTGCGCGCCGGGCGGCTATTTCGTCGAGCCCACTGTCTTTGGCGATTGCCATGACGACATGCGCATCTGCCGCGAGGAAATCTTCGGCCCGGTCATGAGCCTGCTGCGCTTTCACGACGAGGCCGATGTGATCCGCCGCGCCAATGACACCGACACCGGCCTGGCGGCTGGGGTCTTTACCCGCGATATTCGCCGCGCCCACCGAGTGGTGGCGCAACTGCAGGCGGGCATCTGCTGGATCAACGCCTATGGCGCCTCGCCCGCCGAGATGCCGGTGGGCGGTTACAAGCTCTCCGGTATCGGCCGCGAGAACGGCCTGGCCACCCTCAATCACTACACCCAGCTCAAGGCCGTTTATGTCGGCATGGAGGACCTGCAGAGCCCTTTCTAAGGGCCAGGAGTCGCGCATGACTTATTCTCAATTCGACTACATCATCATCGGCGCCGGCTCGGCCGGCTGCGTGCTGGCCAACCGCCTCAGCGAAGACGGCCAGCACCAGGTGCTGCTGCTGGAGACCGGTGGCAGCGACAAGAGCATCTTTATCCAGATGCCCACCGCGCTCTCCATCCCCATGAACACGCGCAAATATGCGTGGCAGTTCACCAGCGATCCCGAACCCTACCTGGACAACCGCCAGATGCACTGCCCGCGCGGCAAGGTGCTGGGCGGCTCATCCTCGATCAACGGCATGGTCTACGTGCGCGGCCATGCCGGTGACTTCGACGAGTGGCAGGCCCTGGGTGCCGAAGATTGGGGTTATGCCCACTGCCTGCCGTACTTTCGCAAGGCCGAGACCTGGGCCTTCGGTGGCGATGCCTACCGGGGCGACACTGGCCCCCTGGCGGTGAACAACGGCAACAATATGCAGAACCCGCTGTACCGCGCCTTTATCGACGCCGGGGTGCAGGCCGGCTATCCGGCCACTGCCGATTACAACGGCATGCAGCAGGAAGGCTTTGGCGCCATGCACATGACCGTCAAGAACGGTCGGCGCTGGTCCACCGCCAATGCCTACCTGCGCCCGGCCATGCAGCGCGACAACCTGACCGTGGTGACCCATGCTCTGGTCGAGCGCATCCTGCTCGACGGCCAGCGCGCCGTGGGCGTGCGCTACAGTCGCAAGGGGCAGACGCAAGAGGTGCGCTGCCGCGCCGAGGTGATCCTCAGTGCCGGCCCCATCGGTTCGCCGCACCTGCTGCAGCTGTCCGGCATCGGCCGCCCCGAGGTGCTGCAGGCCGCCGGCATCGAGGTGCAGCATGCGTTGCCGGGCGTCGGCGAGAACCTGCAGGATCACCTGGAGTTCTACTTCCAGTACCGTTGCCAGCAGCCGATCACCCTCAACGGCAAGCTCGATTGGTGGAACAAGTTGCTGATCGGCACCCGCTGGATCCTGAAAAAGGACGGCCTTGGCGCCACCAACCACTTCGAGTCCTGCGGCTTTATCCGCTCTAAGGCCGGGGTGCCCTGGCCGGATCTGCAGTACCACTTCCTGCCGGCGGCCATGCGTTACGACGGCAAGGAGGCCTTCGACGGCCATGGCTTCCAGCTGCATATCGGCCACAACAAGCCCAAGAGCCGCGGTTTCGTTCGCGTGCGCAGCGCCGATCCGGCTGAGGCCCCGCAGATTCGCTTCAACTACTTGCAGCATGAGGACGACCGCGAGGGCTTTCGTGCCTGCGTGCGCCTGACCCGGGAGATCATCGCGCAGCCGGCCATGGACCCCTATCGCGGCGAGGAAATCCAGCCGGGTCGCGGGGTGCAGAGTGACGAGGAAATCGATCGTTTCGTGCGCCAGGCGGTGGAGAGCGCCTACCACCCTTGCGGCAGCTGCCGCATGGGCGAGGATGAGCTGGCGGTGGTCGACTCGCAGACCCGCGTGCATGGCCTTGAGGGCTTGCGCGTGGTGGACTCGTCGATCTTCCCGAGCATCCCCAACGGCAACCTCAATGCCCCGACCATCATGCTCGCCGAGCACGCCGCCGACCTGATTCGCGGCCGTGAAGCGTTGCCGGCCAGCGACCTGCCGGTGCGTGGCGATGCCCAGTGGCAGAGCCGTCAGCGCCTGCAGGCGGCCATGCGCCCGGCGTCCTGAACCCAGATTCGGGGCGCTGTGCGCCCCCGTTAGCACACCCCAACAACAGGAGGAGCACCCCATGCGATTAAACAAAGAACCCACTCATTACGACCGGAGGCAGCCATGACCCTCTGGTTATCCCTAGGCCTGATCTTCACCTTCGCTGCCATGGCAGTCATCCTCCTCAAATGGGGCAACCTGCGCTGTATCGGCGTGACCCCGGTACGTACCTTCACCTTTATCGCGATTCTCTTCACCTCGGGCCTGGATGTCGGCCTGATCATGTTCCCCCTCACCGAGTTCGCCAGCTACGCCGACCCGGAAAATCTCGAATATGCCTTCGCCAACCCCCTGGCGATCGAATTTGGCTTCTGGGCCTTTTTGATCTGGGGCTTCTACTTCCTCACCTGTTTCTACTTCTGCGTGATCGAACCGCGGGTGGGCTTCTTCGAGATTCCCCTGGTCAAATTGGTCAACAACCTGGTGATCATCGGCACCTGTGCCTTTACCGCGTTCCTGCTGCTGAGCAACCTGCCCTGGTACCTGCCGCAGATCGGTGATGGCGAGAGCCTGGTGCCGACCTTCTACCTGATCGTCCTGGCGGCGATTGCCATGGCGGTCTACTCCAGCACCAGCCTGCGCTATGTGCGCCTGCTGAGCCTGGGCACCACCTGGCTGTTTATCGCCCTGATCGGCTTTATGTGGAGTGCGGCGTTTCTCACCGACCAGGGCGATGTCGGCGACTTTATCGCCACCGCCAGCCTGATCGGCGCCTACTTCGGCAACCTGCACCAGTTCGTGCTGCCGCTCAACGACTACCACGAGTTCTACCTGTTCTGGTGGTTCTCCTGGAGCATCATGATCGGCCAGTTCACTGCCCGCTTTGCCGGCGGCCTGCGCACCTGGCAGCTGATGGCGGCGATGATGGTGTTCCCGTCCCTGGCCATCGGCGTCTGGTTCAGCGTGCTGTACTACTACCATGTCGAGGAACTGGCCATCAGCGGCTTTATCAACCTGGCCATGGTGAGTGTGGGCGTGCTGATGGTGATCAACTCCCTGGACTCGCTGATCCGCCTGTACACCGACAACCTGGGCATGACCACCCAGCGATTGGGCAAGCCGCTCTACCTGCTCGGCAATCTGTTGCTGATGTGCCTGCTGACCTTGCTGTTCAAGCTGGAATTCCTGCAGATCCAGTGGGTCGGCGCTCTGGTCATCGGCCTGTTCTTCGGCTGCTTCGGCTATATCCTGCTGAAGAAGCGTGAAGCGGTGGCCGGTATCACCGCCTCGCCTCGGGAGAACACCATGGACTTCAGCAAGATCGAGTGGGCCAGCTAAGCAGTGGTCCTGGCGCTCGACGCCCATGAAAAAGCCTCGCCCGAGTGATCTGGCGGGGCTTTTTCTTGATGGCGTGGATCGGCTTCGCTAGCGCATCAGGCCTTCCAGCACATCCGCCACGCGCATGGCCATCTTTCTGCGCCAGGGCGCGCTATGGGGGTTGGCCAGTACCCGGTCTTCATGGGCGAAGCTGTGGATGATGGCGTTGTAGCCGAGCCAGCGCAGGGGCTCGGGCTCCCAGTGCGGTAGCTGCCTGATGGCGCCGTGCTGCACCCAGGGCTGGCGGGTCAGCTGGTTGTCCTGGCCGAGGATCAGGGCGGCCAGGGTGCGTCCCCCCAGGTTGCTGGCGCCTACGCCTTCGCCGCCATAGCCGCCGGCCAGGGCGATGCCGCTGGCCTGGTCCAGCAGCATATGCGGGCGGAAGCGCCGGGCCATGCCCAGGTTGCCGCCCCAGGTGTGAGTGATGCGCACGTCCTTGAGCTGCGGGAACAGCTCGCCAAACAGATAGCGGCGCAGTTCGCGCTCGTGCTCTGTGTGTTCGAAATCGTTGCGCAAACGGCCGCCAAAGCGGTAGCCGCCTCTGGCGCCGAACACCAGGCGATTATCGGCGGTGCGCTGGCCGTAGGTGACCTGGCGACTCAGCTCGCTAAAGGCCTCGCCGCGCTCCAGGCCGATCTCGGCCCAGACTTCCTTGGACAGCGGTTCGGTGGCCAGCAGCAGGCTCTGCACCGGCAGCTGGTGACGATGCAGCGGCGGCAGGCTGGCGGCATAGCCTTCCACGGCCGGGACTATCCACTGGGCGCGCACGCTGGCCTTGTCGGTGCGCAGCTGGCCGGGCTGCCAGTCCAGCACCGGGCTTTGCTCATAGAGTTCGACGCCCAGGGCGCTGACGCAGCGGGCCAGGCCACGTACCAGCTTGGCCGGCTGGATGGTGGCGCAGTGCGGGCTGTGAATGGCGCCGAAGGCGTTGGTCATGCTGATGCGTTTGCCGAGGTCGAAGGGGGTGAGCCAGCGGTAGTCGGTCTCATCCAGGCCCAGGGCACGCAGGGCGGCGAGCTGGGCCTTGAGGCTGTCCAGCTGTTCGGGGTAACGCGCGGCGCAGTAGAACACCCCGCCCTTGCGGTAGTCGCAATGGATGCCTTCGCGCTCCAGCACCTGGGCCACCTCGTCGGGAATGCCATGCAGCAGGTCGAAGGCTTCGCGCCGGGCGCTGTTGTCCAGACCGGCGAGCAGGCGGTCTTCGCCGAGCAGGTTGCCCATCAACCAGCCGCCGTTGCGCCCGGAGGCGCCAAAGCCCGCGATCTGCGCTTCCAGAACGGCGATGCGCAGCTGCGGGGCCTGGCGCTTGAGGTAGTAGGCGGTCCACAGCCCGGTGTAGCCGGCGCCGATGATCGCCACGTCGACCTCCAGGTCCTGCTCCAGGGCCGGGCGGGGCGTCAGGGGTTCGTCGAGCTGATCCATCCACAGACTGATGTTGCGCCAGGGGTTCATGCAGGGGCTCCGAGCAAGTGGGATGGAGACAGCCTAGTCGTGGGGCTCCGGGCTGTCGTGCGTGCGTGCCCGCAGGGAAAGCTGGCACAGGTAGGCGCGCGGAGTTTGCCCGCAGTGCCGGCGAAAGCAGCTGTAGAAGCTCGACAGTGAGTTGAAGCCGGCGGCGAAGGCCAGGGCGTCGATACGTTGCGGGTCGCTGCCGGGCGTGAGCTGGGCCAGCAGATGCTCCAGGCGCAGCTGGCTGATCTGGCGGTAGAAGCTTTGCCCCAGCACCTGATTGAACAGAAAGGACAGTTGATTGCGGCTGTAGCCGGTGGCGTCGGCCAGCTGTTGCAGGTCCAGATCCGGGTCGAGGTAGGGCTGCTGGTGCTGCATATAGCTCTGCAGGTCGGCGGCCATCTGGCCGATCTGCCGGGGCGACAGACCCAGGCGACTACTGGCCGGGCGCTGCGTCGCGGCTTGCGCCTGGGGACGCGCCTCGTTGACCAGGGTGGCGTACTCGTGCACGCGCCAGATCAGGTCGTCGCGCACGCTGATCGCCTCGCTGCTGCGAAAGGCCACCAGGCCGGCGCTGCCCTGCAGTTGCAGGCGGTACTGGATAAAGGCCGTATGGCCATCGACGCGGATGCGGTCGCTGTGCTCCAGACGTTCCTCGGCCTGGCGCGGCAGGTTGGCGGCGACGTAGGCGCGCAGCTCGCCGAGGCCCAGGCAGCGCTGCTGGTAGAAGTCGTGGTACTGGATGTCAGGGTGGTACAGGGCCAGCACCGCCTCCAGGTCGCGGGCGCGCCAGCTCTGGTGATAGCGCTGCACCACGGCCAGGGTGCGGGCGCTCTGGGCGGCATCATCGGGAATGTCGTCGGGCTGCATGGGTGGGCGCAGGCTCAGGCTCGGGTGGCGACCAGAGTGCCCGAGCCAGGCCAGGCACTCAAGGCTGCGGCGCCTTGCTCTCGTGCAGGTGCAGGCTGCGCTTGAGACGGCGCGTGCCGTACCACACCAGGCCGACACACAGCGGCACGGCGATGCCGGTGGCCAGGGCGCTGCTGCCGATCAGGCCGAGGGCCTTGGCCGACTCCGCCAGGTACTTGCACAAGCCCACCAGGTAGTAACTGATGGCCGCCACCGACAGGCCTTCCACCGTCTGCTGCAGGCGCAGCTGCAGGTGACCGCGCTTGTCCATGGCCTGCATCAGTTGCTGGTTCTGGGTTTCGATGGTCAGGTCGATGCGCGCGCGCAGCAGCTCGCTGGCGCGCTGAACGCGGCGGGCCAGGTCGTGCAGGCGCTGTTCCGCCGCTTCGCTGGTGCGCCAGGCCGGGGTCAGACGACGCTGGAGGAATTCGCTGAAGGTCTGCAGGCCCTGGCATTCCTCCTCACGCAGTTCGGCCAGGCGGTTGCTGACCAGTTCGTGGTAGGCGCGGGTGGCGGAGAAACGGTAGTTGTGGGTGGCGATCAGCTGTTCGATGGCCGCCGCCAGGCGCCCCAGTTCGTCGAGCAGGCGGCGCTCGTCAGCCAGGTCGCGGATCTGGTTGATCTGCTGGATGGCGGTACCCAGTTGCTGCTCCATGGCCTTGATCTGCGGGGCGATGGCCTTGGCCTGGGGCAGGGCCAGGAGCAGCATCATGCGATAGGTTGCCATCTCCAGCAGGCTGCGCACCAGGCGCCCGCTCTGACAGGGATTGAGGCCGCGGTTGTGGATCAGCAGGCGGCCGCAGCCGTCGCTGTGGATGCGGTAGGCACTCCACAGGCGAGCCTGGCCGTCGCCGACCCGCGAGCTGATCAGGCGCTGACCCTCGAAGTGAGCGCGCATCTGATCCGGGCTCGGCTCGCTGTCCGGCGCCGCCAGCAGCTCCAGCTGGTTGCAGCTGATCAGCTGGCCGGGCAGCGATTGCAGCCAGTGCTCCGGCAGCAGGGCGAGCAGGTCCTGGCTAAAGGGCGCACCTGCCGCCTGCTGGCCGATCAGGGTGTAGGTGGAAAACTCGGTGTGGCGTTCCCAGCGCAGCTCGAAGCCGCCAAAACTCTGGTAGTAGCAGGACGAGTCCGCTGCCGGCGGCAGCACCGCATGGCGCTGGCATAGCTGCAACAGATGCTGGTACTCGGCGCCTGGTTGCATGGGATCGGGCAGCAGCACCCAGTGCACCAGATGGCTGGGCGTTTCCAGCACCGGGAAGGGGCGGGTATGCAGCTCGTTGAACAGCGCCTGGCGCTCGGGGTGGAACTGCAGGGGCTGGGTGTTGGCGGACAGGGACATAGGACGCACGGCTGGCTGGGCTGACCGGGCAGTCTAGCCAGGCGCGGCGCGCAGTGGCATGTGTCGTTTTGCCGCGATCAGTCGGGCAGCTTGTCAGCTCTTGGGCTTATAGGCGCAGTAACCGGGGCGTGGGCCGATCCTGGGGTGGTTGCGGCAGGTATCCGGGCGCTTGTCGTAGATGGTGCACAGGCGGGTCTTGCGATCCAGGTAGTAGCAGTCGTTGTTGCTCATGCGGGTCAGGGTGAAGATGCCCGACTTCTGGTGAAAGCGTTCGACGATGCCGTCCTTCTGCAGGCGCTTGGCGATGTTCTTCAGTGGCTCGCTGCGCTCGAATTCATCCACCACGCCGATGCGGATCAGGTCGTTCAGGCGCGCCTCAACCGGCAGGGTGCAGCAGCTGGACATGCAGCTGTGGCACATATCGGCGGTGTACTTGGCCCAGGTTTCCAGGCGGTCGAGTTCGGCGGCGGCAATCAGGTTGTTTTTCATCGGCTGGGCAGGGCTGGCTGGGCGGCGGGCGATGATAGCGGGACTGGCGGTTTTGTGAATCAGAATCTGCCGGCCGGTTATCGCCTGTGTCTGTGACCCAGGCCACAGGCGTCTCTCTGTGTAGACCTCGGGCTGGCTCCTATACTGCTGCCAGTCGGCGGAGTGGCAAATGGCCGGATCACTGGGGAAGGAAGGCGTGCATGCAATGGATCTTTATGCTGGTCGGGCTGGTGCTGGGGGCGGTGGCCGACGAGTCCCTGACCGGAGCCATTCTCGGCGCCCTGATCGGCCTGGGCTTGGGTCAGGCCCTCAGGCTGCATGGCCTGGCCCAGGAGAATGCGGCGCTCAAGGCCGAGCTCAAGGGCTTTGCCCAGCGCTTCGAGCAGGGCACCACGGCGCTCTATGAGCGGCTGGTCAAGCTGGAACAGGGTGCTGCGCCCCAGGCCGAGCCCGTCGCCGAGCCTGAAGCGCCGCCCCCTCAGCCGCAAGAAACGCCGACGCCAAACGTTGCCGCTGCCGAGGACGTTGCGGCGGAGCTGGACTGGACCCTGGATATCGAGCTGCCTGAAGCCGTTGCCGAACCTGTTGCGGCACGGCAGGTGGCACCACAGCCCGAGCCGGCTGTGGCCCAGGCATCGCCCTGGGTGGCGGATACGCCCCGTGAACCTTCGCCCATCGCGCGCCTGTTCGGTATGGCCAAAGACTGGCTGCTGGGCGGCAATACGCTGCTGCGGGTCGGTGTGGTGCTGCTGTTTCTCGGCCTGGCCTTTTTGCTGCGCTACGCCACCGAAGGCGTGGTGGTGCCGCTGGAGCTGCGCTATGCCGGGGTGGCGGCCAGCGCCATGGGGCTGCTGGGTTTGGGCTGGTGGCTGCGTGGACGCAACCCCGGCTACGCCCTGATGCTGCAGGGCACCGGGGTGGCGGTGCTGTATCTGACGGTGTTTGCCGCCATGCGCCTGCACCCCTTGCTCGACCCGACCCTGGCCCTGGGCCTGCTGGTGCTGGTGACAATCTTCTCGGCCATTCTCGCGGTGCAGCAGGATGCCCTGGGCCTGGCCGCAG
The DNA here is from genome assembly GCF_009763245.1 of Pseudomonas xionganensis. Lineage (GTDB taxonomy): Bacteria > Pseudomonadota > Gammaproteobacteria > Pseudomonadales > Pseudomonadaceae > Aquipseudomonas > Aquipseudomonas xionganensis. Next base: position 941,084 of record NZ_WKJZ01000001.1, read on the forward strand.
CGGCAGCCCTGGGCGGCTTTGCCGCGCCGATCCTGACCTCTACCGGCAGTGGCGACCATGTGGCGCTGTTCAGCTATTTCGCCCTGCTCAACGCCGGTATCTTTGCCATCGCCTGGTTCAAGGCCTGGCGTCTGCTCAATCTGATCGGCTTTGTCGGCACCTTCGGCATCGGCTTTGCCTGGGGCTTGCGCTCCTACACCCCGGAGCTGCTGTGGAGCACCCAGCCGTTTCTGCTGTTGTTCTTTCTGATGTACGTGGCCATCGGCCTGCTGTTTGCCCGACGCAAGCTGATGGGCGCCGAGGATGCGCCTGAAACTCGGGGCGACATGCTGCGCTGGGCGGCGCGCAAGGGCGACTATATCGACGCCACGGTGCTGTTCGGCCCGCCGCTGGTGGGTTTTGGCCTGCAGTTCGCCCTGATCCGTCATATCGAGTTTGCCGCCGCCTTTAGCGCCCTGGGCCTGGGCCTGTTCTATCTGCTGCTGGCGCGGCTTCTGGTTGGGCGCCTGGGCACGCGGGTGCAGCTGCTGGTGGAAACCTGCCTGGCCCTGGGCGTGGTGTTCGCCAGCCTGGCCATTCCCCTGGGCCTGGATGCGCGCTGGACCTCGGCGGCTTGGGCGGTGGAAGGTGCCGGTATCTACTGGCTGGGTCTGCGCCAGGGCCGTGGCCTGGCCCGGGGCTTTGCTCTGCTGTTGCAGTTCGGCGCGGCGCTGGCCTTTCTACTCAGCCTGCAGGCGGGCGATACCACCCTGCTGGTGGGAGCGCCCCTGGGCGCGCTGATGCTCGGCGCGGCGTTGCTGTTCAGCTACTGGCAGCTACGCCGCAGCCCGCTTGAGGCCAGCCATGCCTGGGAGCGTCGTGGCTTGCCGCTGCTGGCGTGTGCGGGGCTGGCTTTCCTCTACCTGATGGCGCCGCTGCTGTTTGCCGTGCAGGGTACGGCCATCTGTTGGGCCCTGGCCGGCCTGGCCAGCCTGTGGCTGGGCCTGCGTGTGCAGGCGCGCAGCTTTATCGGCTGCGCCTTTGCCGTGCAGTTGCTCGGCGGCTTGCTGTTTATGCTGCAGATGAGCGGTCAGAGCCTGGGCCAGGGCTTTGCCGCCGGCTGGCCGGGCCTGCTCACGTCACTGTTGATCGGTTTCGGCCTGGTGGCCGGCATGCTGATGGCGGCCCGCGATCCTCAGGTGGCCAGTGATCGTCGTTTGCTGGCCGGGCTGTCGCTGGTGCTGCTGGTGGGCCTGGTGTTCGTCAACCTGGCGGTGCTGTTTGTCCTGCCCCTGGCCACGGCCAGTGCGGTCTGGGCCGGCAGCGGTCTGCTGATCCTCTGGCTCAGCCTGCACCTGCAGCAGCGCGCCGGCTTCTTCTTTGGCCTGGGCCTGCAGGTGCTGGCGGGGTTGGTGTTTCTTGCGGTCAGCCCGCTGTTGCTCAGCGGGCTGACCCGCGAGGGGGGGCGGCCCCTGGCCCATATCGATTTCTGGACGCCGCTGCTGCTGGGCATTGCCGCGCTGGTTGGGGCCTGGCGCCTGCAGCGCCTGGGCCGTAGTGATACGACCGGGGTGTTGGCGGCACGCAGCCTGCCGGGCCTGGCCCAGCTGCTCCTGGTGTGGGGCGCGGCCTGGTGGGGCCTGGCTTTGGCCAGCGAAGTGCTGCGCTTTGTTCCGGTTGATTGGCAGACGGCGGCCTTGCTTGGCCTGCTTGCCCTGAGTATGACCATGGCCGGTTGGCTGGCGCCGCGTACCCGCTGGCCGGAACTGGCCCTGCTGACCTGCCTGCTCACGCCTGTGGCGGCGGTGGTGTTGCTGCATGCCTGGCACCTGCATTACCAGCCGGCGGCGGGTTTCGGCTGGCTGGCCTGGGCGCTGCTGTTTGCCGTGCACTTCTGGTCACTGCGGCGCCTGGACGCCCTGCTGCCGGCCGGTGCCCGCAGCGCTGCCCATGTGCTGGGCTGCTGGTTGCTGCTGGGGGTGTTGGCGCTGGAGCTGCGCTACCTGCTGCTGAGCCTGTCCGAGCATTACAACGCCTGGCGCTGGCTGGGCTGGGCCGTGCTGCCGGCCGCCTACCTGTGGCTGATGGCGCGGCCCCGGCAGCGTCCCTGGCCCCTGGTGCAGCATGATCGGGCCTATCGCCTGCTGGCCGCCGCGCCCCTGGCGCTGCTGATGCTCGGCTGGTTCTGGCTGGCCAATCTGCTGAGCGCCGGCAATGCCGAGCCCTTGCCCTACCTGCCGTTGCTCAATCCGCTGGAGCTGGGCCTGCTGCTGACCCTTGGTGCCTTGTTGGCCTGGGCGCGCACGGTGCTGCCCGAGCTGGGGATGGACGCTGGGCGCAGCCAGTGGCTGGTCCAGGCCGTGGCTGGCGCTTCGCTGTTTGCCCTGCTCACCGCCATGGTGATGCGCACCGCCCACCATTGGGGGACTGTGCCCTATCGGCTGGATGCCCTGCTCGATTCGATGCTGGTGCAGGCCGGGCTGTCCATCGTCTGGACCCTGATCGCCCTGCCGCTGATGCTTGTCGGCCACCGCCGTGGCCAGCGCCAGCTGTGGTTGCTGGGCGCGGCGCTGATTGCCGTGGTGGTGGCCAAGCTGTTCTTTGTCGAGCTGGGCAACCGCGGTGGCCTGGAGCGTATCGTGTCCTTTATCGGTGTTGGTCTGTTGCTGCTGGTGGTGGGCTATTTCGCCCCGCTGCCGCCGCGCCAGGCCGAGCCTGCGCAAGCCCAGGAGAGCGCATGAAAAGCATCATCCAGGCCACCCTCCTGATGGCCTTCGTACTTTCTCCAGCCATGGCAGCGGAACGCCTCGACGACTACGCCAGCCAATGGCCCATCGAACTGTCCGGCGAAGGGCCCTGGTATCGCCTGGAGGTGCCCATGGCCCTGCACTTCGCCGCTCGCTACGGCGATCTACGCGACCTGCGGGTGTTCAATGGCGCTGGCCAGCCCCTGGCCTATGCCCTGACTCCGGGGCAGGCGCCGAGCCAGGACAGTCTGCGACAGCATCAGGTGCGCTGGTTCCCCGTGCATGCGGGGGCCGGGGAGGGGCTGGCTGTGTCGAACCTGCGGGTGCAGCGCAGCAGCAGTGGCACTCTGATCGAAGTGCTGGATGAGGCGAACGAGCAGATGCCGGCCACCCGCTTGCGCGGCTGGGTGCTGGATGCCAGCGCCATCGACGACGAGCTGGTGCAGTTGCAGCTGAACTGGGTGGGCGGCGAGGACGGTTTCCAGCGTTTCAGCATCGAGGCCAGCGACGATCTGCAGCATTGGCAGGCCTGGGGTAGCGGACAGCTGGCGCGGCTGTCCTTCGCCGATGAGCGTATCGAACAGCGTCAGGTGGAGCTGCCGGGGCGCACGGCGCGTTACCTGCGCCTGCTCTGGCAGAGCCCGCAGCAGGCGCCGCAGTTGACCGAGGTGCAGCTGAGTAGCCGACGCCGCGAACAGGCGCTGGCGCCCCTGGTCTGGTCGCAGCCATTGGTGGCCAGCGTCAGCCCGGACGGTCAGTATCAGTGGCAGCTGCCTCTGGCCCTGCCTATCGAGCGCCTGCGTCTGGCGCTGGAACAGGAGAACAGCCTGGTGCCGCTGCGGGTCAGCGGCCGTGGCGATAACCAGAGTGCCTGGCGCAGCCTGACCAGCGGTCTGCTCTACCGCCTGCCGGAAAATGGCCAGGAACTGCGCCAGGACGAGCTGCAACTGCCGGGCTGGTCGGTGCGCCAGCTGCGCGTGCAGGTGGATCAGCGTGGTGGCGGTTTGGGCAGTGCTGCGCCGAGCCTGCAGGTGGCGGTGCGGGCCAGTCAGCTGGTGTTTCTCCTACGCGGTGAACCACCTTATCACCTGGCGGTGGGGCGCACGGGTGCGCAGTCGGCGGCGCTGCCGCTGAATACGCTGATCCCCGGTTACCAGCCGCAGCGCCTGGCGCAGCTGGGGCAGGCCCGGATTGAACTGCAGGCCGAAGTGCTGCAGCCGCCGGGCGAGGTGGTGGCTCAGGACTGGAGGCGTTGGGGGCTGTGGGCCGTGCTGCTGGCGGGGGTCGGCCTGCTGGCGCTGATGGCCCTGAGTCTGTTGCGGCGCAGCCAATAAAGCATGATCGCGTTACAGTTTTTGCAGTATTGTTGGCACCTTCGGATTTATTTGAATTTGAGGTCAGGACGGCCCGTGATTCATTCCGCTGCGCAAGGCCACCGGCTACCGGTGGCGACCCCTCGCCCGCGTCGATTGCCGTCGCTGTGGCGTACTCTCCGCTGCCCCGTGCTGTGAGGCTTCCATGAACGCCTGCAGCGCTTCCGCCTGGGCGCTCGATGGCCCCGTACTACTGACCTGCGCAGTGGCCGTCGGGGTCCTGTTGCTGGCTCGCTGGGTCAAGCGTCAGCGCTATTTCCCCGGGCGTGAAAGCTTTGTCCTGATGCACCTGGGCAGTATCTGGTGGATGGTCGCGGCTGCCCTGGAAATGGCGGCCCAGGACCCTGGTTGCAAGGTGTTCTGGGCCAGCATGGCCTGGCCGGGCATTCTCGCGGTGCCGACGTTCTGGGCGGTGTTCCTCTGGCAGTACGTCAACAGCAGCAGTCGCCCCTTGCCCAGACGCCTGACCCTGGGGCTGAGCGTGACGCCGGTACTGTTCTGGCTACTGGCCCTGAGCAATCCCTGGCACGGCCTGTTCTATGCCGCCGGTACCGCGCCTCTGTCGGCCGAGGCGGGGGCGCCGATCCGCTATGTGCATGGCCCGCTGTTCTATGCCGCGGCGGTATATGTCTACCTGTTTATGCTGTTCAGCGTGGCGTCGGTGGTGCGTGCCGCACTGACCAGCCAGGGTGTACACCGTCGCCACTACCTGGCCTTCGTCCTGGTCACCTGTGTGCCCTGGGCGGCGAATGTCAGTTATGTGGTGTTCGGCTGGATGCTCTTCGGTTTCGATCCGACGCCTTTCAGTTTCGCCTTTACCCTGGCCGCCTTCGCTTGGCTGATCGTCGGAGTGCGCCTGTTCGATCTGCTGCCGGTGGCGCGTCATCTGCTGCTGGATGAGTTGCCCGATCCGGTGCTGGTGGTCGACAGCCAGTTGCGGGTGATCGAAGCCAATCCTGCGGCGCTCAAGCTGGCGGGGCTGCGCAGTGGCTGGCAGGGGCGTGCCCTGGTCGACTGGCCGGTGCTGGGCCGTGACCTGCAGAGTCTGCTGGAGCAGCACGGCCAGGGTGAGGCCGAGCAGTCGCTGACGCTGACCAGCGCTGCACGCTATTTCGAGGTGCGCATCCGCGCCATCCAGCGCGAGGCCCATCGCGGCACCCTGTTGCTGGGGCAGATGCTCTATCTGCGTGATGTCACCCTGCGCCACCTCAGCGAACTCAAGCTAGCCGAGGCCCTGGCGGTGAGCGAGGAGCGGCTGCGCACCATTTCCAGCCTGCATGAGCAGTTGCAGGAGCAGGCCTTGTGCGATCCCCTGACCGGACTTTATAACCGCCGCTACCTGGATGAATTCTTTAGCCGCGAGGTGGCCCGTGCCCAGCGCGAACAGGTGCCCATCGCCCTGGCCCTGATCGATCTGGATCACTTCAAGCAGCTCAATGATGAACACGGTCACCTGGAAGGCGACGATGTGCTCAAGGGCGTGGCCCAGCACCTGCTGGACAACCTGCGCACCTCGGATGCCGTGTTCCGTATCGGCGGCGAGGAATTTCTGCTGATCCTGCCCGGCGCCGACGCCGCCGAGGCGCGAGCGCGTCTGCAGACCATCTGCCGCAGTCTGGCCGAGCAGCCGCTGCCTACCCGGGGCGGTGCGCGTTATGTCACCTTGTCGGCCGGCCTGGCCTTGTGGCCCTATCAGGGCGTCGAACTGGATCGTCTGCTGCAGATTGCCGATAGCGCGCTTTATCGGGCCAAGGACGAAGGGCGTAACCGTATCTGTGGTCTGACCTGAAGCGCCTCCGCCTATCCGCGGCTAAGGCGTTCTGCGGCATAACGGGTTAAACTGCGCGCGATTTTCTCTTCCTGCCCGGAGCCGTCCATGTCCCGCGTTACCCTCAGTCGCTACCTGATCGAACAGACCCGCAGCCACAACACCCCGGCCGATTTGCGCTTTTTGATCGAAGTGGTGGCCCGTGCCTGCAAGGCGATCAGTCATCAGGTATCCAAGGGCGCCCTGGGCGGCGTGCTCGGCAGCCTGGACAGCGAGAACGTGCAGGGTGAGGTGCAGAAGAAGCTCGACGTACTGTCCAACGAGATCCTCCTGGAAGCCAACGAGTGGGGCGGCCACCTGGCCGGCATGGCCTCCGAGGAAATGGACAACGCCTACCAGATTCCCGGTCAGTACCCCAAGGGTGCCTACCTGCTGGTGTTCGACCCGCTGGACGGCTCCAGCAATATCGACGTCAACGTCTCGGTCGGCACCATCTTCTCGGTGCTGCGCTGCCCGGATCGCAATGGTGAAACCGGTGACCTGGGCGAAGAGGCCTTCCTGCAGCCGGGTACCGAACAGGTCGCCGCTGGCTACGCCATCTACGGCCCGCAGACCATGCTGATGCTGACTCTGGGCCAGGGCGTGATCGGCTTTACCCTGGATCGCGAGCTGGGCTCCTTTGTCATGACCCATGACAATATCCGCGTGCCGGAGGCGACCAAGGAATTCGCCATCAACATGTCCAACCAGCGCCACTGGGAAGCGCCGGTGCAACGCTATGTGTCCGAGTTGCTGGCCGGCGAAACCGGGCCGCTGGGCAAGAACTACAACATGCGCTGGATCGCCTCCATGGTCGCCGACGTGCACCGCATCCTCACCCGTGGCGGCATCTTCATGTATCCGCGCGATGCCCGCGAGCCGGACAAGGCTGGCAAGCTGCGCCTGATGTACGAGGCCAACCCGATGTCGATGATCATCGAGCAGGCCGGCGGCGTGGCCACCAATGGCGTGCAGCGCATTCTCGATATCCAGCCCGAGTCCCTGCACCAGCGTGTGCCGGTGTTCCTGGGTTCCAAGGAAGAAGTGCTGCGCATCACCGCCTACCACCGGAGCTGAGCCATGCAGCCCTGGCAGCCGTTGCTCGACTGGTGGTTCGGCCCCGAGACTGCGGCCGCCGAGGTGGCCGCGGCGCGCCATGGCCTGTGGTTCGGCAAGCGCGACAGCCAGGATCGTGAGGCCCGCGAGCGGTTCGCGCCGCTGGTGGAGCAGGCCCTGGCCGGTCAGCTGCCCAGCTGGCAGACCGAGGCGGAGGGCTGGCTGGGGCATATCCTGCTGCTCGACCAGCTGCCGCGCATGATCTTTCGCGACACACCGCGAGCCTTTGCCGGCGATGCCCGGGCGCAGGTGCTGGTGCAGCAGGGCCTGGCCCAGGGCTGGGAGCGGCAGCTGGCGCCGATCCAGCAGGTGTTCGTCTATCTGGTGCTGGAACATGCCGAAGACCTGGCCCTACAGGATCAGGCCGTGGCCCGTTTCGAGCAGCTGCTGGCCCAGGCCGATGCCGGCGAGCGTGAGCTGTTCGCCGGCTTTCTCGACTACGCCGAGCAGCATCAGCGGGTGATCGCCCGCTTTGCGCGCTTTCCCCACCGCAACCTTATTCTTGGCCGCGAGTCTACGGACGAGGAGTTGCAGTTTCTGCAACAGCCCGGCTCGCGGTTCTGATTCGTCGCGCACAGGCCGTCAGCCTGTGCCAAGCTGATCGTCACATCCCTGTGAGGAGTTTTCTAATGTCCCTGCGCACCCCTGCTCTGTTGTTGTGCTGCCTGGCGCTGGTCGCCTGCAGCAAGGTCAACCAGGAGAACTATTCCAAGCTCAAGCCCGGCATGACCAAGACCGAAGTGGAGGGGCTGCTGGGCGGCCCGACCGAGTGCGCCGGCGCCTTGGGCATGTCCAGTTGCACCTGGGGCGACGAGCAGCGCTTTATAAGCGTGCAGTACGCCGGCGACAAGGTGCTGATGTTTTCCGGTAAAGGGCTCAAGTAATGCGTCGGCTGGCAATGTTGGCCGTGGTGTCGGTGCTGGTTGGCTGCGCCAACTCCGGCACGGGGGTGGTGCCGCCGAAAACCGTGGAACAGGTCGATCTGCAGCGTTACCAGGGCACCTGGTACGAGCTGGCGCGGCTGCCGATGTTCTTCCAGCGGCACTGCGCCCAGTCCGAGGCACTTTATGAGCTGCAGGACGGCGGCACTATTGGCGTGACCAACCGCTGCCGCACCTTTGACGGTGAGATGCAGCAGGTGCAGGGCCAGGCCGTGGCCCAGGTGCCTGGGCAGACCAGCAAGCTGTGGGTGCGCTTCGACAACTGGGTCAGCCGTCTGCTGCCTGACCTGACCCGCGGCGAATACTGGGTGCTCTACCTGGATGAGGGCTATCAGCATGCCCTGGTCGGCCACCCCAATCGCGATTACCTGTGGCTGCTGGCGCGTACCCCTGAGGTATCGACCGAAATGCGTGAGCGCCTGCTGCAGGAGGCTGGCAATCGGGGTTACGACACCGGGAAGCTGATCTGGCGCCGCAGCGATGCCGAGATGGCCCTGCCACGCTAATGTGCTTCAGCGTTTGGCCTTGGGGCTCTGCAGACGGATCGTCAGCCGGGTATCGCCCTCGCCATGGACGAAACTGGCCTGCTCCGGTTTTGGCTTGCCGTTGAGCAGTGGCGGGTTGCCGGAGAAACCCACCGGCTCCAGCGGTATGCCCCGCGGGCTGTGATCGAGCTGGCCATTGCCGTTCAGGTCCTGAAACAACTGGATGGCATAGCGCCCCGCTGGCAGCTCGCTAAAGCGGGCCTGGCCATCGTGGCTCAGGCGCTGTTGCAGAGGCAGCTGCGGCCAGCGCTGCGACTCACCCGGCGCCAGTGCGAGAAACAGCGGGGCGCCTTCCTGCCATTGTTCAACCTGCACCAGGATATCGCCGGCGTAAGCGGAGGAAGCGAGCAATAGCAGGCCAAGCCCGGTCTGGTAGCCGACCTTCTTTACGGTTTGAAGAATTCTCTGTGGCATAATCCGGGCATTTTGCAGGGAATTGGCAGGCGATGCGTCGGGTTTTGATCGTTCATTTTTCGCAAACCGGCCAGCTAGACAGGCTGGCGCAGTCCGTTTGCGGGCCGTTGCAGCAGCACGGCGATACCCAGCTGGATTATCTGCAGCTGCAGCCGGTGCAACCTTACCCCTTTCCCTGGCCCTTTCTCGATTTTTTCCGCATTTTCCCGGAAACCGTGCTGATGCGCCCGCAACCGCTGCGGCCGCTGGCGGTGGATGCCAGTACCCGCTATGACCTGGTGATCCTCGCCTATCAGGTGTGGTTTCTTTCGCCGTCGCAGCCGATGACTGCCTTTCTTGCTTCACCCGAGGCGGCGCACCTACTCAAGGGCACCCCGGTGGTGACCCTGATCGGCTGCCGCAATATGTGGCTGATGGCCCAGGAGAAGGTCAAGGCGCGCCTCGACCAGCTGGGCGCGCGCCTGGTGGACAATATCGCCCTGACCGATGCCTGCGGCACGGCGGCGAGCTTTCTGGCCACGCCGCTATGGCTGTTTACCGGCCGGCAGAAGCCCTACAGCTGGGTGCCTCGCGCCGGTATAGACGAGGCCGAGATTGCCGCCGCCAGCCGCTTCGGTGAGGCCATGGCGCAGCGCCTGACCGCCGATGATCAACCGATCGAGCAGCCCATGTTGACCGGCCTTGGTGCGGTGCGCATCGATGAAAAGCTGATCGCCAGCGAGAAGGTCGGCAACCGCAGTTTCCAGCTCTGGAGCCGCCTGCTGGCTGCCCTAGGCCCGCAGCAAAGCCGTCGCCGCGCCGCCGGCCTGGTGATCTATATCCTGTTTCTGCTGTGCCTGATCGTCACCGTGGTGCCGCTCAGTGCTTTGGTGAAAAAACTGTTGGCGCCGCTGACCAAGGCGCGCACTGAACGTGAAAAGGCCTACTTCGCCGGCCCGTCCGGCGAGTGAAGTGACCCGAGGAAGTCCCGTGGTACAACCCGTATTTATCAATCGCATCAGCGCCTTTCTGCCCCATGCGCCGGTCGACAACGAGCAGATGGAAGCGCGCCTGGGCCTGGTCGGCGGCAAGCCGTCGCGGGCGCGCAAGCTGATCCTGCGCAGCAATGGCATCCAGCAGCGCCACTATGTGATCGACCCGCAGACCGGTGAGCCGAGCATGAACAATGCGCAGATCAGCGCTGCGGCGATTCGTGGTCTGCTTGGCGGCGATGTCCAGCTGGATGACCTCGACTGCCTGGTGGCCAGCAGCGCCTCGCCGGATCAGGTCATGCCCGGTCACGCGGTGATGGTGCAGGGCGAGCTGGGCAATCCGCCCGCCGAGGTGGTGAGCACCGCCGGCATCTGCCTGTGCGGCATGACCGCGCTGAAATACGCCTGGATGAGCGTGGCCAGTGGCGAGAGCCGCAATGCGGTGGCCTGTGGCTCGGAGGTGGCCTCGACCCTGATGCAGGCGCGCAATTTCGAGGGCGAATATGAAAGCCGCCTGGCCGAGCTGGAAAACCACCCGGAAATCGCCTTCGAGAAGGACTTTCTGCGCTGGATGCTCTCCGATGGGGCCGGCGCCGTGCTGCTGCAGGGTCAGCCGAACCGCACAGGTTTGAGCCTGCGTGTCGACTGGATCGACATCTTCTCCTTCGCCGACCAGATGCCGCCGTGCATGTACGCCGGCGCCGAGATGGTCGATGGCCAGTTGCAGGGCTGGAGCCGTTACGACGGCGCCGAACGCAATCGTCGCTCGCTGATGGCGATCAAGCAGGACGTCAAACTGCTCAACGACAATATCGTCAAGTACACGGTGGAAGAGACGCTCAGGCGCATTATGGCGCGGCGTGAACTGCGTGCTGAGCAGTTCGATTATTTCCTCCCACACTACAGCTCGGAGTTCTTCCGCGAACGCCTGGCCGTGGGGCTGGCCAACGTGAACCTGGCGATCCCGCAGGAGCGCTGGTTTACCAACCTGACTCGCAAGGGCAATACCGGCGCGGCGTCGATCTTTATCATGCTCGAAGAACTGTTCAACTCCGGCCGGCTGCGCAGCGGCCAGCGCCTGCTCTGCTATGTGCCGGAAAGCGGGCGTTTCTCCAGCGCCTTTATGCAGCTGACCGTGGTTGGCCAGGAGGATGACAACACATGAAGCTCGATGAAGTCCCCCAGGATCACAGCTCCACCTACGGCGGGCACCGCAAACTGGTCTATGCGGTGGATGCCAGCGGTCATTATCAGGGCGCCCAGAGCGATGGCTGGGAGCCGGAAGCCTTTGCCACCCAGCTGGCCGTAGCCGAACTGCAGGAGCAGGAAGCCGAAGCCGAAGCGGCCTGGCAGCGCGGCGAGCTGTCGCCGCTCAAATGCCTGATGTACCGCTACCGCCTGGATGAGCCGGCGCTGGCGCAGATCACCGGGCTGTGGCAGTGGCGCATTCGCCGGCACTTTCGCCTGACTATTTATAAGAAGCTGTCGGCGGCCATTCTGGCCCGTTATGCCGAGGCCTTTGGCCTGCCCGTTGCACAGTTGATCGCTTACCAGAAGGACATGGCATGAGCAGTTTCCAGCAGCCCTTTCAGCATCAGCAGAGTGCCCATTGCGAAAGCGGGGTGATGGCCAGCCTGCTGACCCACGCCGGCCTGCCGATGAGCGAGCCGATGGCCTTTGGCCTGGCCTCGGGGCTGGCCTTTGCCTACCTGCCGATCGTCAAGCTCAGCGGTATGCCCCTGATCGCCTACCGCATGCCGCCCAAGCACCTGATCAAGACCCTGAGCAAACGCCTCGGTGCGAAGCTGCATACCCGCACCTTCGGCGATCCCGAGCAGGGCCGTCGTGAGCTGGATGCGGCGTTGGACAGCGGTCGCCTGGCTGGGCTGCAGAGTTCGGTGTTCTGGCTGCCGTACTTTCCGCCGGAGATGCGTTTTCACTTCAATGCGCACAACCTGCTGGCCTATGGCCGCGAGGGCAATGAATACCTGATCAGCGATCCGGTGTTCGAAGAACCGGTGCGCTGCGCCGCCGAAGACTTGCAGAAGGCGCGTTTTGCCAAGGGAGCCCTGGCCGCCAAGGGCCTGATGTACTGGCTGGAGGACGTGCCCCTGGAGCAGGACTGGAACAAGCTGATTCGCCAGAGCGTGCTGTCCACCACACGGATTATCGATGGTATGCCGCTGCCCTGGATCGGCATTCGCGGCATTCAGCATCTGGCGGGGCAGATCGAACGACTCGACCCGACCCAGGCCAAGTACAACCGCCTGTACCTGACCCATATCGTGCGTATGCAGGAAGAGATCGGCACCGGCGGCGCGGGTTTCCGCTTTATGTACGCGAGCTTCCTGCAGGAGGCGGGCGAGAAGCTCGGCGATCGCAACCTGCAGGAGGCTTCGGTGCAACTCACGGCCATCGGCGACAACTGGCGCCAGTTTGCCTCGGCCTGCGTGCGCGCCAGTCGCAACAAGGGTGAGACGCCAAACTTTGCGCCTATCGCCGAAAGCCTGCGCGGCATTGCCCTGCAGGAGCGCGCGCTGATGAAGGAACTGGCGGCTTGGAGCAAGCGGTAGGGTGGATCGCGCTTTATTGATCCACCGATCAACGCCCCCGGTGGATGAAAACGGCGTCATCCACCCTACAGCTTGATTCGCTGTACCTCGGTGCCTGCGCTCAGTTCGCTAAAGCTGTTGGCATAGGCGCCGGTTATCGCGCCCTCCAGCAGCACCGCCTGCACCGAAAAATCCCCGCGCTCATCGCAAACCAGCAACAGCGCCTGCTCGATCAGGCCGTCGCGCAGATCCAGATTGGCCAGGGCCTGCAATTGCGGCCAGACCTGCTGCCCTGCACCGATAAACAGATTCGGCCCGTCGATGCCCAGTTGCTGAGCGATATAAAAGCCTGCGGCATTGCTGACGCTATTCACAAACTCGAAGGGTTTGGGCTGTTTGTGCTGCACGCACACCGCCTCCAACAGCGCGCCCATGGTGGCCCGTGCCGGGTGGGCAGAGGCCAGATACAGGCCGCAGTGGCTGCGCACTTTTGCTTTCAAGGGCGCAGCCGCCAGCAGGCATTGCAGGATCAGGCGGTCGATGCGCCGCGGCGGGTTATCCAGCCACTGGCTTAGAGCCGTTTTTAAGTCTTTATCGCTGATGCTGGCCAGGCCGTGGACTTCACTGGCGGCAATTACCGTCATGCGCTGTCTCCCTGGGCGCAGCCCTGCAAAATAAGACTGGCATTATTGCCGCCAAAACCAAAGAAGTTGGCCAGCAGCAGGCTATCGGCCGCCAGCCTCTGCAGTTCGGCGCTAAAGGGTAGCAGGGCCTCGCTGGCGTAGCTCACGCCGGGCAACGGGCCCAGTTGCAGGGCCTTGAGCAGCAGCAGGCTTTCACTCAGGCCGCAGGCGCCCAGGGTGTGGCCGAGCCAGGGTTTGAGCAGGCTCAGGGCGGGCATCTGCTCGCCATACAGCAGGCGCATACCGTTGCTTTCGGCTTCATCGTTGGCGCTGGTGGCGGTGCCGTGCAGTTTCACCAAGTCGATCTGTTCGGCGCTGCAGCCGGCGCTTTTCAGCGCCTGTCGCATCACCCAGTGGATATGGCTGCCATCTTCGCGGGTGGTGGTCAGGCTGCTGGTGTCGCAGGCGCTAAAGCCGCCGAGCAGGCGCGCCAGTGGAGCGTCCCCTGCTTCGCGGCCGAGCAGCACGGCGGCATAGGCCTCGCCCAGGAGCAGGCCATCACGTTCGGGGTGGAAGGGCCGGTACTGGCCGCTTGGGCTGGTCAACATCAGCGCGCCGAAACCCTGCATGGCGATGGCGCTGGGCGTTTCGAAACTCAACACCAGGGCGCGGGCGTACTGATCGGAATTGATCAGTCGGGCGCCGTACAGCAGGCCATTGGCGGCGCTGGTGCAGGCGGTGTTCAGGGTGAAGGCGGCGGCAAAACCCCAGCGCTGGCACAGTTGGCTGGCCAGCAGGTCGAGGGACGTCGAATCGCCCGGGGCAAAGCCCTGCTGCGTGCGGGTCAGGGCTTCCAGTTCACTGATATCCAGGCTGGTGCTGGCGACGATCAGCAGGCAGTCATCGAGTGCCTGGGGTTGCGGGCCGAGAACGGCGGCAAGGCAGCGATCCAGGCGCTCGTCCAGGCTGCCGGCAGGGCCGGTGGCGTTCAGGTAGCGGCGCGGCTCCTGCACTTCATGCAACTTGAACACGTCGCCCTGGGGCTGCTGGCCGGCCAGCAGGTTGCTGGCGGCTTCCTCCAGGCTGGCGCCAAGGGCGCAGTCCAGGGCGCTGCGCTGCAGATACACCGGGGTCACTGCTGCTGCCTCCGAAGCGTTTCGTTGGCGGCTGCGCTTCGGCCAAGCGGCGTTGAAAGCGGGCTCAAAATGCTCATTTAGCATCCGTAAACTGCGCTTTCTCGCCCGCTTTCGCCTTGCCTGGCTCTAGCTCGCCGGCCACCGAGCCGCTTCGGATATAGGCGGCAATGCTGGCGATCGTGGCGAGGATACGTCGGCCGTCCTTGGCGCCTTCAATGCGCACGCCGTAGTGCTGCTGCAGGGCCAGGGACACCTGCAGGGCATCCAGGCTGTCCATGGCGATACGGCTCTTGCCGCCGAACAGTGGCTCGTCGTCGCTGATGCTTTGCCAGTCGATATCGTCTTCCTTGTCGCACTCGCGGATCAGCAGTTGCTTGAGTTGTTCTTCTAGTAATGGGTGGTCCATTGGCTTTGCTGTACTCGTCGGGTGAACAGAAACAGCCCCGCAACGCCGCAGATTGCAGCAAACAGCAGCAGGCGCGCGCAGTAGGGGGCGATGTCGGCCAGTGAGCCGTGGCCCACCAGCAGGCTGAGAAAGGCGTCCAGCGCCCAGCTCATGGGGGAGATTTCCGCAAGTCCGGCCATGGCCGCCGGCATCACGCTTTTGGGCACCATGATCCCGCCGATGGCGGCCAGCAGGATATTGATGCCGCCGCCCAGCAGCAACGCCTGTTCGCTGCTGCGGGCCAATGCGGCCAGCAGCAGACCCAGGCTGCAGGTGGCCAGGGCGATACTGAGTGCCAGCAGTGGATAGGCGGCTGCGCTGCCGGGCAGGCTGAGCGCCGGCAGGCCCAGTAGCGGCAGGCCATGGAGGCCGATACTCAGCAGCAACACAAATTGCAGCAGGTTGATCGCCAGGTAGGGCAGCAGCTTGCTTAGCACCAGAGTGCCGAGGTTCAGGCCCAGGCAGCGCAGACGCAGCAGCGCGCCGCTCTGTTGCTCGCGCTGAAAACCACCGGCCATGGGCAGCACGACGAAGAACATGCCGAAAATCAGCCAGGCCGGCACGCTCAGCTGGCTGGCATTGGCCCGGCCACTGAGGTCGCCGCTGGCCAGTTGTTCCTGTTCGTCGATGTGGCTTTGGGTGCGCTGCTGCACCAGTTGCAGGCGCTCGCCGCGGCTGAGTTCGGCATCGACCACGCCGCTGTCCTCCAGATAGGCCAGCAGCCGGGTCTGCGCCAGGGCGATGCTCACGGCGCTGTGCAGGCGCTGGCGCGAGAGTTTGTCGAACTGTGCCGGGAAGCTCAGGCTCGGCCCCTGGTGTGGGCTGTCCAGCAGCGTGGCGGCAAAGTCGGCGGGCAGACGCACCCGGGCCAGGCGTTCGTCGCTGTCTGCGAGCAGCTGGCTGCCTGGCAGTTGCGCCTGCAGGGCGGCGTGGAAGAACTGGCTGGCATCGTCCTGCGGCGCCTCGATAATCAGGCGCAGGGCCGGCGGCTTGTCCTGCATATAGCTGGACATGGCCCCGGCCATCAGCAGCAGAAACAGGGTCGGCATGATAAACAGCACGGCCAGGGCATGGGGGTCGCGCAGCAGCAACAGCACTTCCTTGCGCACCAGCGCCCAGAGCCTCATAGCCGGCCTCCGTTCAGACGCAGGTAGAGCTGCTCCAGGGACGGTCGGCCGAAGCGCAGCAGGTTGGGCAGGCCATCCTGGGCGGTGACAAATTTCGTGATGGCCAGCAACTGCTGGCCATTCAGGGTGGCAATACGCAGGCCCTTGGGCAGTGTTTCCGCGCTCAGTTGCAGGCGTGCAAGCAGTTCGCCCAGGCCGGCGGGCGGGGCATCCGGCCATTCCAGCAGCAGGCCATGGTCGTCGCCGAGCAGCTGGCGCTTGTCCAGATCCAGGCGCACCTGGCCCTCGTGCAGCAGCAGAATGCGCTGCGCCACCCGCTCCACTTCTTCCAGGTAATGGCTGGTGTAGATCACCGCCTTACCCTCGGCGCTCAGCTGCTCGACCGCGACCAGTAGCTGCTGGCGGCTGGCGGCATCGACGCCCACGGTGGCTTCATCGAACAGGTAGAGATCGGCCGGCTGCAGCAGGCCGATGGCAAAATTCAGCCGCCGTTGTTCGCCGCCGGAGAGTCGTTCGCTGCGCCGCGTCAGCTTGTCCGCCAGGGCGCAAGTCTCGATGCACTGTTGCAGTCGCTGGCGCCGCTCGGCGCCGCGCAGGCGATAGAGGTCGGCAAACAGCTCAAGGTTCTCGCCCACCTTGAGCCTGGCATAGAAGGCCATCTGCTGTGGCACCAGCCCCAGGCGCAGATGGCTATCCTTCCGGATCTCGCCCTGCTGCAGGGGCAGTACGCCACTGAGCAGCGATAGCAGGGTGGTCTTGCCGGCACCATTGCTGCCCAGCAGGCCCAGGCATTCGCCGGCCTGCAGCTGCAGGTTGATACCCTGCAGGGCGGCGCGGGTGCTGCCTGGGTACTGGTGACTGACCTGGCTGAGCTCAAGCATGGATCAGCACCAGCAACAGCTTGCCGTCCAGCAGCAGCTGTTCTTCGCTGTGGATGCAAAAGGCATAGAGGGCGCCGGCTGGGCTCAGGGCCTCCTGGGTGGCGCTGACCTGCAGGGCGCCGCTGCGCCGGGTTGGCTCATGGTGCAGCTGCAGCTGGGAGAGTTTGCCCACCAGGGCCATTTCAATGGCACTGCTGTCGCCATATAGGGCACCATGCGCGGCGCATAATTGCGCGGCCGCCTCGAACAGCAGGCAGGGCGAGGCAGCGCTGCCAAAGGCATCCAGGTAGTGCCAGTCGGTGAGGCCCTGGATGCTCAGTGGATCGTGCGCCAGCAGGCCATCCAGCCAGAGGGCCGGGCCTTGATGGGGCAGCAGGCTGTGCAGTTGAGTGCGGTCCATTGCGGGCGGCCGGAATAAACAGGCCGGCAGTGTAACAGAGGGCTACAGCTCAGGCAGCGCTTGGCTTTGCCGGATTGGTGAATGAAACAGGAGAGCGTGATGGCGTGGTGGCAGGCAGGGCTGTTTGGCCTGGGGACATGGGTTCTGCTGGCGTTGTCCTGGCGTGCGCTGGGGCGGCCACAGTCCCACGGTTTCTATCGCTTTTTTGCCTGGGAGGCGATTCTCGCCCTGTTGGTACTCAATGGCCCGCTGTGGTTTGTGGACCGTTTCGCGCCGCACCAGCTGGCCTCCTGGGCGCTGTTGTTCGCTTCCCTGCTGGTGCTGTTCCCCGGGGTGTATCAGCTGCAGCGCATGGGGCGTGCGGATGGGCAGCGTCAGGACGCCGAACTGTTCGCCTTCGAGCGTACCTCGCAGCTGGTGACCACTGGCATCTATCGCTATATCCGCCACCCGCTGTACGCCTCGTTGCTGCTGCTGGCCTGGGGCCTGGCCTGCAAGCAGCCGGGCATGCTGAGCTGGGCCCTGGCGCTGCTGGCCAGCCTGATGCTGTGGCTGACTGCCCGCTGTGACGAGGCCGAATGCCTGGCCTATTTCGGTGAGGCCTATCGGGACTATATGGGGCGCAGCCGGATGTTTATTCCCTGGGTGTTCTGATCGCTACTGCCAGCTGAGCCGCGCCAGTTTCCATTCTTCACCTTCCCGCCACCACTCCATCTCAACGGTGAAGTGGCGGGCGCTGTCGGGAATCAGGCCTTCGGCACCGATCAGGGCGACCTGGGCCTCGGTATGGCCCTTCTCGCTATAGGTTTCATTCAGGTAGCTGGCCTTGCTCAGAGCCAGCACCTCGACCTTCTTGTGCCGCAGAAACATCAGCAGCATGGTGCGCTGAGCCCATTCGCGGTCGAATTGCTGCTGGGCGCGGAACTGCGGGTGCAGCTGTTCCAGCACCGAGTTGCTGCGCTTGGCCTGGAGGTTGTCCTGCAGTTCTTGCACGGCGGCCTCCAGGGCGGCCAGGGGTTCGTCCTTGGCACCACAGCCAGCGAGCAGGGCCAGCAGCAGGAAAAGCAGGGGAAATAAGCGCTGTGGCATGCCGAACTCCTGTTTCATGGTTATGATGCCGGGCAGAGCATCTTAGTGGCCGCCCCTTCCCTGCGGGTCAAGCCTAGGCCTAAATCCAGGAGCCTGTCATGCATAGCCTGTATCCGGAGATCAAACCCTACGCCCGTCACGAGATGGCGGTGCAGGAACCGCACGTGCTCTACGTGGACGAAAGCGGATCGCCAGATGGCTTGCCGGTGGTGTTTATCCATGGCGGCCCGGGCGCCGGTTGCGACGCCGCCAGCCGCCGCTATTTCGATCCCAATCTGTATCGCATCGTCACCTTCGACCAGCGTGGCTGCGGGCGCTCCACGCCCCATGCCAGCCTGGAACACAACACCACCCAGGCGCTGATCGCCGATATGGAACAGATCCGCGAACAGCTGGGCATTGACAAGTGGGTGCTGTTCGGCGGCAGCTGGGGCTCGACCCTGGCCCTGGCCTATGCCCAGGCCCATCCGCAGCGGGTGCATGGTTTGATCCTGCGCGGCATCTTCCTGTGCCGCCCCGAGGAGTTCCACTGGTTCTATCAGGAGGGCGCCAGCCGCCTGTTCCCCGATTACTGGGAGGACTACCTGGCGCCGATTCCGCCCGAGGAGCGTGGTGGGCTGATGCAGGCCTTCTACAAGCGCCTGACCGGGCCCGACCAGATCGCCCAGATGCATGCGGCCAAGGCCTGGTCCACCTGGGAAGGGCGCACCGCCACCCTGCGCCCCAATCCGCAGGTAGTGGACCGTTTCAGCGACAGCCACCGGGCCCTGTCGATTGCCCGTATCGAGTGCCACTACTTCGTCAACAATGCCTTCCTGGAGCCCAACCAGTTGCTCCGTGATATGCCGAAGATTGCCCACCTGCCGGGGGTGATCGTGCATGGCCGCTACGACGTGATCTGCCCGCTGGACAACGCCTGGGCGTTGCATCAGGCCTGGCCCAACAGCGAGCTGCAGATTATTCGCGATGCCGGCCATTCGGCAGCGGAAACGGGCATCACCGATGCCCTGGTGCGGGCCGCCGACGAGCTGGCCCATCGTCTGCTCAACCTGAGTCCGGACGAAGCATGAAGGCACTGATTCAACGGGTGCGCAGCGCCCGGGTGGAAGTGGCGGGTGAGGTGGTCGGCGCCATCGACCAGGGCCTGCTGGCGCTGGTGGGTGTCGAGCCCCAGGACACGCCTGCCAGCGTCGCCAGGATGCTGCAGCGGCTGCTCAAGTACCGGGTATTCAGTGATGCCGAGGGCAAGATGAACCTGTCCCTGAGCGATGTGCAGGGCGGGCTGCTGCTGGTCTCCCAGTTCACCCTGGCCGCCGATACCAAGAGCGGTCTGCGTCCGAGCTTTTCCACCGCCGCACCGCCAGCCCTGGGCGCGGAGCTGTTCGAACTGCTGGTCAGCCAGGCGCGCGACGCTCACCCGCAGGTGGCCACTGGCCGCTTTGGCGCCGATATGCAGGTGCATCTGATCAATGACGGCCCGGTGACCTTTCTCCTAGAGGTCTGAGGCCTCTGCGTCCAGGCGAATGGCGCGGACCCGGTTACGCCCGGTCTCTTTGGCCTTGTACAGCTGCTGGTCGGCCTGCTCGATCAGGGCCTGGGGGTTCAGGCCTGCGGCATTGCCCTGCCAGCTGGCGATGCCGACGCTGATGCGTACCGGCACCGCTGCGCCGTCCACGCGAAAATCCAGGGCCTGCACCGCCAGGCGTACCTGCTCCAGCACCTGGGCGGCGCCCTCGGGCTGGCTCAGGGGCAGGAGCAGGGCAAATTCCTCGCCGCCATAGCGCGCCAGCAGGTCATCCGGGCGCTGCTGCGCCGGGCGCAGGGCGGCGGCGACCTGCTGCAGGCAGGCGTCGCCGACCAGATGGCCGTAGCGGTCGTTGAAGGACTTGAAGTGGTCGATATCCAGCAGCGCCAGGCTCAGCCAGGAGCCTTCGCGGCTGGCCCGGTTCAGGGCCTTGACCAGCATTTCGTCGAAATGGCGGCGGTTGTACAGGCCGGTCAGCTGGTCGGTGATGGCCCGCTCGGCCAGGCCGACATTGACCCGCTGCAGCTCGGCCAGGGCCTGATTCAGGGCTCGGGTTTTCTCCTCGACTTCCTGTTGCAGGCGCTGGTTGGCTTCCTGTTTGAGGCTGATCAGCTCGGCGGCGATCTGCGCCCGCTCGCGCTGCAGGTCGTTCATTCGCGCGCCGAGGACGAAGGACAACAGCACCGCCTCGATGGACAGGCCGATAAGCTGGCCGTAGGTGCTCAGCCAGCTCATCGGCAGCAGGCCCACCAGATTCAGGTTGAGCACCAGTGTGCCGAGGATCAGCAGGCCCCAGGCCAGGCTGTAAAAACGCAGATAGACCCGCGCCTGGCGGGCGTAGAGCAGGGCCATCAGTACCGGCACCACAGCGCCGAAACAGGCCACCGGCATGGCGCTCCACAGCAGCGGCTGCGACCAGGGCGTGGCCAGCAGCGCGACATACAGGCTGAGAACGGCGAACAGGGCGCGATACCAGCGCCAGTGGCCTGGGTGCAATTCGGGGATCTGCAGCAGGCGGGCGGCGAACATATTGCCCAGCAGAAAGGCCAGCCCGGCGCTGAAGACGAAGGCGCGGCCATGCTCGCTTTCACCCAGGTAGGGCACCAGCAGGCCGAAACGAATTGCCTCGAAGCTATACACCGCCAGCTGGAACAGCACATACCAGAGAAATTCGGCGCCGCGGGTGGCCAGCCACAGCAGCAGGTTGAACAGGATCACCGCCAGGCCCAGGCCGAAGAAGGCGCCCAGCCACAGGTTGGTCTGCTCGCGCCAGCCCTGTAGCTCGGCTTCGGGCAGCAGGCGCAGGGGCACCAGGGAAATGTCCGGGTATTGCACGGCGATCAGCAGCTCGACCGCACCACTGCCGGGGGGCAGGGCAAAGGTCGGGTAACGCTGGCGCTCCAGGCGGGGTAGGGGCTGAAACTGTTCGCCCTGGCGCAACCAGGCCTGGATCTGGCCCATCTGCGGCCATTCGCTAAGCAGTCGCCAGTCGACCTCAGTGCTTAACTGCAAGGGCACCCGTAGCCATAGCTGACGGGTTTCGCCGATCAGGTGCAGGGTCCGGCCGGACCAGGGCTGCCAGGCATGCCCGGGCAGCTGCTGAGGATCGGACAGGGGCTGATCGACAAAGAGAAAGTCGCTGTTGACCGGCACCGTCAGGCTGGAAGCTGAGCGCGACAGATCCAGCGGCGCGGCCAGGGCCGAGGCGCAGAGCAGAAATAGCAGCCACAGGCTGCGCGGCAGAAAGGCGACGAGTTTGGGCATTTTTATTATTCGTCTGTTGGCCGCCAACAGCGCTGCGGGTATCGCAACAGGTGCAGCCTGTTCTGCAGCCTAGCAGGGCTGCGCCGGGCAGGCGAGGGGTTGCATGGTGCGGTGCACCCTGCTGGGGGAAATCCTAGAACAGCCGCGCCAGCAGGGCGGTGACTGCCGTTTCCACCCGCAGAATGCGCGCGCCCAGCTGCACCGGTTGCAGGCCGGCTTCGGCAAGCTTTTCCACCTCATAGGGAATCCAGCCGCCTTCCGGGCCGATGGCCAGGGTCACCGCCTGCTCCACTACGCGGGGGCAGGATGGATAGTCGCCAGGGTGGCCGACCAGCCCCAGGGTGCCGGCAGCTAGCGCGGGCAGGCGGTCTTCGACAAAGGGCTTGAAGCGCTTTTCGATAATGACTTCCGGCAGCACCGTATCGCGGGCCTGTTCCAGGCCAAGGATCAGCTGTTCGCGAATGGCTTCAGGCGTGAGGAAAGGCGTCTGCCAGAAGCTTTTTTCCACCCGGTAACTGTTCAGCAGAATCAGCCGCTGCACGCCCATGCTGCTGACGGTTTGCAGCACCCGCTTGAGCATCTTCGGGCGGGGCAGGGCCAGTAGCAGGGTCAGGGGCAGTTTGGCCGGTGGCGCCTGATCCAGGCTGATGCTCAGCTCGGCCTGCTCGGTGTCCAGCTGCAGGACCTGACCGCTGCCCATCAGGCCATTCAGGCGGCCGACCCGCAGACTGTCGCCAGGCGCCACCTGCTGCACCTCCAGCATATGCTTGAGGCGTCGGCCGCTCAGGCGGACCCGATCCTCGGCGATAAAGTCGCCGTCTTCCAGCAGCAGCAGGTTCATGGCTGGGCGGCGGGCGGTTGGTCGTCGGATTCGCCGGCCTCGTCCTGCTCATGCTCGTCGCGGCGTTTGACCAGGCTTCCAAACAGCAGGCCGGCCTCGAACAGCAGCCACATGGGTACGGCCAGCAGGGTTTGCGAGAACACGTCCGGCGGGGTCAGCACCATGCCCACGGCGAAGCAGCCGACGATCACATAGGGGCGGCCCTTGCGCAGCGCCTCGACACTGACGATGCCGGCCCAGATCAGCAGGAAGGTGGCCACCGGAATCTCGAAGGCCACGCCGAAGGCGAAGAACAGGGTGAGGACAAAGTCCAGGTACTGGCCGATATCGGTCATCATCGCCACCCCTTCCGGGGTCACGCTGGCGAAGAAGCCGAACATGATCGGGAACACCACAAAGTAGGCGAAGGCCATGCCGGCGTAGAACAGCAGGATGCTGGAAATCAGCAGGGGAATGGCGATGCGCTTCTCGTGCTTGTACAGCCCCGGTGCGATAAAACCCCAGACCTGATGCAGGATGATCGGCATGGACAGGAACAGGGCGACCATCAGGGTCAGCTTGAACGGGGTGAGGAAGGGCGACGCCACGCCGGTGGCGATCATCGTCGCGCCTTCCGGCAGGTAGGCGCGCAGCGGGGCGGCTACCAGGGCGTAGATGTCCTGGGAGAAGTAGAACAGCCCGGCAAACAGCAGAAAGACCGCACAGACGCTGCGCAGCAGGCGCGTGCGCAACTCGGTCAGGTGGGAAACCAGGGGCATTTCCTGGTCACTGTCGGGGCGTGGGCTCATGGCTGCGGGTTTTTATCCGGGCTGGCGGAGGCGCTGTTGTTGGTGTTCGCGGACGGTGTGCTCGGCTCGGGTTCCACCAGGCTGCTGACGCTCTGTTGCATGGCCTTCATCTCGCGTTCCAGTTCGAGAATCTGCTCGTTGTGCAGTTGGCGGCGGATTTCATCGGCGCCGATTTCGCGCTCGACCTCGGCCTTGATCGCGCTGAAGCTGCGTTTCAGCCGGCCGATCCACAGGCTGGCGGTGCGCACCGCGCCGGGCAGCCGTTCCGGCCCCAGCACCACCAGGGCTACCAGGGCGATCAGCAGCAGTTCGCTAAAGCCGATATCGAACATGGCTTAGTCTTTTTTCGCCGGCTCTTCGACCTTGCGCGCCTGGGCGTCGATGGTCTGGCCCTTGGGCTCGTCCACCGCCGGCTTGTCGTCTTCATTGCCCATGGATTTGCGGAAGCCCTTGATCGCGTCGCCCAGATCCGAGCCCAGGCCCTTGAGGCGCTTGGTGCCGAACAGCATGACCACGATCAGCAGGATGATCAGGAGTTGCCAGATGCTAATGCCACCGAATCCCATAGTGCGTACTCCGTAGTAATAGATTGATCAGTTTTGCGAGCGTGCGGCTTTTTCTGCGTGCCCGGATAAGCCGAAACGGCGATCCAGTTCGTCCAGCACCGCCTGGGGATGCTGGCCGAGGGCAGCGAGCATGACCAGGCTGTGGAACCACAGGTCGGCGGTTTCATAGATCACATCGCTGCAATCACCGCTGACGGCGGCATCCTTGGCAGCGAGGATGGTTTCCACCGATTCCTCGCCGACCTTTTCCAGAATCTTGTTCAGGCCCTTGTGGTACAGGCTGGCCACGTAGGAGCTGTCGGCCTCGGCGCCTTTGCGCGATTCCAGTACTTCGGCCAGGCGGCTCAGGGTGTCGGTCATGGCCGTGTCACTCATGGTTGTGTCCCGGGTTGTAGATGGCGTGGGGGTCTTTCAGCACGGCATCGACGGTCTTCCAGGCGCCGTTGTCGAATACCCGATAGAAGCAACTTTCGCGCCCGGTATGGCAGGCGATGCCGCCCAATTGCTCGACCAGCAGGATGATCACGTCCGCATCGCAGTCCAGGCGCAGCTCGTGCAGCTTCTGCACATAGCCGGATTCCTCGCCCTTGCGCCACAGCTTGCCGCGTGAGCGCGACCAGTAGATGGCGCGCTGCTCGGCGGCGGTCAGGGCCAGGGCTTCACGGTTCATCCAGGCCATCATCAGCACGCGGCCGGTCTTGTGGTCTTGGGCGATGGCCGGCACCAGGCCGTCCGCGTTCCAGTTGATTTCGTCGAGCCAGTCAGTCATTGCTCTATCCGCCCATCTCGGGCTGCTTGATTGATAAACCTAGTGTGCCAGTGCGCGCCCGGTGTGGCTATCGGCGCAGCACCAGGTAGACGCCGCCGGCCAGCATCAGCCAGGCCGGCCAGGTGGCCAGGGTCAGCAGCAGGCCCTGGCTGGCGGCGCCACCAATCAGGGCGGCTCCGAGCAGGCGTGCCGGCCATTGATGGCTGGCCGCAGGTGCTGCCTGAATCGCGGCCGGTTGGTTAAGGCGTTCCAGGGCATCACGGGCGATCTGCGACAGATGTGGCACCTGCTCGGCCTGCAGCTGCAGGTTGCGCAGCAGGTGCAGGGGGCTGACCCGTTCACGCATCCAGCGTTCGAGGAAGGGCTGGGCGGTGCTCCACAGGTCCAGGTCCGGGTACAGCTGGCGGCCCAGGCCTTCGATATTCAGCAGGGTCTTCTGCAGCAGCACCAGCTGTGGCTGCACTTCCATATTGAAGCGCCGCGCGGTCTGGAACAGGCGCAGCAGCAGCTGGCCGAAGGAAATGTCCTTCAGCGGCTTTTCGAAGATCGGCTCGCACACGGTGCGGATCGCCGCCTCGAAATCATTGACCTTGGTGTCGGCCGGCACCCAGCCCGAGTCGATATGCAGCTGCGCCACGCGGCGGTAGTCGCGCTTGAAGAAGGCGATCAGGTTGCGCGCCAGGTAGTCCTGATCCTCGGGGGTGAGGCTGCCGATAATGCCGCAGTCGATGGCGATGTACTGCGGGTTCCAGGGCGTGCGAGTGCTGACGAAGATATTGCCGGGGTGCATGTCGGCGTGGAAGAAGCTGTCGCGGAACACCTGGGTGAAGAAAATCTCCACGCCGCGCTCGGCGAGTAGCTTCATATCGGTGCGCTGGTCGGCCAGGGTGGCCAGGTCGGTGACCTGGATGCCGTAGATGCGCTCCATCACCAGCACCTTGGGCCGGCACAGATCCCAGTACACCTGGGGCACATAGAGCAGCTCGGAGCCTTCGAAGTTGCGCCGCAGCTGGCTGGCGTTGGCCGCCTCGCGCAGTAGGTCGAGTTCGTCGAAGATGGTCTTCTCGTAATCGCTGACCACCTCCACCGGACGCAGGCGGCGAGCGTCCGGTGAGGCCTTCTCGGCCAGGCGGGCGAGCAGGAACAGCCAGGCCATGTCCTGTTCGATCACAGGCGCCAGGCCCGGGCGGATCACCTTGACCACCACCTCTTCACCACTGTTCAGCTGCGCGGCGTGGACTTGGGCCACCGAAGCCGAGGCCAGGGGCTGGGCGTCGAAGCGGGCAAACACCTCGCTGACACGGGCGCCCAACTGGCTTTCGATCAGGGCCTGGGCCTTGGCCGGATCAAAGGGCGGCACCTGGTCCTGCAGCTTGGCCAGCTCATCGGCAATATCCGGCGGCAGCAGGTCGCGGCGGGTGGAGAGCAACTGGCCGAACTTGATAAAGATCGGCCCCAGTTCTTCCAGGGCCAGGCGCAGGCGTGCGCCTCGGGAAAGATTCAGCGTGCGCCTTGGCAGCCAGCGCCAGGGCAGCAGGGCACTGAGTACGTGCAGCCAGACAGGCACCGGCAGGGCCAGGAGCAGGTCGTCCAGTTGATAGCGGATAACCACGCGTTTAATACGGAACAGGCGGCGAACGGCAAGCAGTTTCATGCGCTGGGCTTATGCAGTTGGGCGAGGCGCTCGATGCGCGCGTCGAGACGGTCGAGGTCGAGCTTGAGGCGATCCAGTTCGGCGAAGCGGCTGTCGGCTTCGCGCTGGCCCACCAGGCTGCGGGATTCTTCGCTGAGGTAGTCGGCCAGATTAAGCCGCAGACTATCGAGTGCCTGGGCGCTCCAGCTTACTCGGCTGCGCAGATGGCCACTAAGCAGCTGGCTGCCTACCGGGCCGAGCCAGCGCGACAGTTCGTATTCCCAGTCCAGCTCCAGATCCTGGAGGATGGCGGCAAGTTCCATCAGGGCGGCGCTGTCACCGTCCAGCTCCACTTCGGGGCTGTGCAGGATGCGGGTTTTGTCCTGGCTGCTGGCCAGGCGCAACAGGCTGGCAGCGGGGGCGCGCAGGCGGCAGTCGGCTGCACCGGCCCATTGCGACGCCAGTTGCAGGCCGCTGTTGCTGGGCAGGATAAACAGCTGCAGATTGGGCGCGCTGCATTCAACGGCAATGACCTTGCCGCTCAGACGCGCCAGGCGTGGCAGTGCGGTGCTGTCCATGGCCAGCACGCGGTTGAGGCCGAGCTCGACCCCGGCATACAGCCCGGTGAGTAACATCAGGGTTTGATGCCGCGGTGCAGGGCGACGATGCCGCCAGTCATGTTGTGGTAGGTGACACGCTCGAATCCGGCCTCGACCATCATCGCCTTGAGGGTCTCCTGGTTTGGATGCATGCGGATCGACTCGGCCAGGTAGCGGTAGCTGTCGGCGTCATTGGTGATCAGCTTGCCGGCCAGGGGCATAAAGCGGAACGAGTAGGCATCGTAGAATTTCGACAGCAGCTCGTTGGAGGGCTTGGAGAACTCCAGTACCAGCAGGCGGCCGCCGGGCTTGAGCACGCGCAGCATGGAACGCAGGGCGTCTTCCTTGTGGGTGACGTTGCGCAGGCCGAAGGCAATGGTGACCACGTCGAAATGGTTGTCGGGGAAGGGCAGCTTCTCGGCATCGGCCTGAACGAAACTGACATTGCCGGCCACGCCCTTGTCCAGCAGGCGGTCACGGCCGACGCGCAGCATCGACTCGTTGATATCGGCCAAGACCACTTCACCGCTCGGGCCGACCAGAGTCGAGAACTTGCGGGTCAGGTCGCCCGTGCCGCCGGCGATATCCAGCACCCGGTTGCCGGGGCGTACACCGGACAGTTCGATGGTGAAGCGCTTCCACAGGCGGTGCATGCCACCGGACAGCACGTCGTTCATCAGGTCGTACTTGGCCGCTACCGAATGGAAAACCTCGGCGACTTTCTCCGCCTTCTGGCTTTCCGGCACGCTCTGGAAACCGAAGTGGGTGGTGGGTTCGCTGTCGTTGCTCTTGCGCGGGTCGTTCATCGTGCCCTGTCCCATATACCGAGAGGCGAAATCAAAGTGGCGGCCATTCTAAACCGAAATGCAGTCCTAGGCTTCAAACCGCACGCTTGGCGTAAAAGTGCGAGGGCTTTATGGGGCGGCTGCTTGCTATAGTCTCGCGACCTAAGGTCGCAGTTAATTGGCGAGGAGAAGGCCATGGCCAGAATCAAAGTTGAACGTTCCCATAACCTTGGCCGTGAGGCTGCGCGGGAAAAGGCCGAGCAGCTGGCCGAGCGCCTGGCCCGGGAATACGACGTGCGCTATCGCTGGAATGGCGACTGCCTGGAGTTCAAGCGCAGCGGTGCCGATGGGCGCATCGATGTGGCCGAGGACTCCGTGAAGGTGCAGCTCAATCTGGGCCTGTTGCTGTCGGCCATGAGCGGCAGCATCAAGCGCGAAATCGAGGACGTGCTGGATAAGAATCTCAAGGCTTGAGGTTTTGCGTCGGCGCTTGAGGGTGAGGTGATCTGCTTTTGTAGAGTGCGCCATGCGCACCAAAAGCCTGGGACCGTCCCTGGTGCGCATGGCGCACCCTACCCAGCGTTGCTGTGCAACGTTGGAAATGGCTCCAGGCAGTTTTTGATGGTCTGCCATCCCTGGAGACCACCCTGTGGGCCGTTGCTGCGCAACGTTGGAAATGGCTCCAGGCAGTTTTTGATGGTCTGCCATCCCTGGCGACCACCCTGCGGGCCGTTGCTGCGCAACGTTGGAAATTGTTCCATGCAGTTTTTGATGGCTTGCCATCCCTGGCAGCCACCCTTCGGGCCGTTGCTGCGCAACGTTAAAAACTGCTCCAAGCAGTTTTTTCTTACGCTTAGTATGTGGTTTCTAATTTTCCTCGGTACCGTGCACTCAAGCCTGCATTCCGTGGGCGTTTCCTCGAAACATTAAGAGTGAGGTGCACCATGTCCAAAGTTGCCAAGAAAGTAGAAGCCGAAGAAAGCGTTACCGTGCTGAGCGACGTTAAAGTCTACGCTCGCAAGATCTGGCTGGCTGGCCTGGGTGCCTACGCCAAGGCCGGTCAGGAAGGCGCTGAGTATTTCAAAGAGCTGGTCAAGAGCGGCGAAGGCGTCGAGAAGCAGGGCAAGAAGCTGGTCAACGAACAGGTTGAAGCGGCCAACACCCAGATCGAAAGCGTCAAGAGCACTGTGACCACCAACGTCAACAGCGTTAAAGGCAAGGTTGAAGTGCAGCTCGACAAGATCGAGAAGGCTTTCGACACCCGTGTTGCCAGCGCCCTGAACCGCATTGGTATCCCGTCCAAGCAGGACATCGAAGTTCTGTCTGCTAAGCTGGATGAGCTGAGCGCGTTGCTTGAGCAAGTCGCGAAGACCAAGTAAAGGAGAGCGGGATGGCTGTCAAAAAGAAAACTGAAAAACAGTCCAGTTCCTGGATCGGCGAAGTCGAGAAGTATTCGCGTCAGATCTGGCTGGCCGGGCTGGGTGCCTATTCCAAGGTCAGCAAGGACGGCAACAAGCTGTTCGATACGCTGGTCAAGGATGGCGAAAAAGCTGAAAAACTGGCCAAGACCGAAGTCGACAAGCAGGTTGGCGCGGTAAAGACCACCGTCACTACCAAGGTGGATACCGCCAAGTCGAAAGTCGACGAAGTCAAGGACAAGGCGCTGGGCAAGTGGAGCGAGCTGGAAGAAGCCTTCGATAAGCGTTTGAACAATGCCATCTCGCGTCTCGGCGTGCCGAGCCGCAATGAAGTAAAGGCACTCAACGCCAAGGTCGAAAGCCTGACCAAGCAGATCGAACAGCTCACCGGTGTATCGGTGAAGTCGGTCAAGCCCGCAGCCAAGAAGGTGGCGGCCAAGCCTGCAGCCAAACCCGCGGCCAAGCCGGCGGCAAAAGCAGCAGCCAAGCCGGCCGCCAAGCCCGCCGCAAAACCTGCGGCCAAGGCAGCAGCCAAGCCAGCGGCCAAACCCGCTGCCAAGCCGGCCGCCAAGCCAGCTGCGAAGGCCGCGGCCAAGCCTGCAGTAGCGGCCAAGCCGGCTGCCCCTGCAGCCGCTGCGCCAGCACCTGCGGCCTCGGCTGCGCCAGCCGCGGCACCTGCTGCACCTGCCAGCCAGTCGTAAGACGGTTGGCCGTTCAAACAAAACGCCCGGCATCAGCCGGGCGTTTTGCGTTGTGAACCAGTAACGACTCAGTCTTCCAGATAACGCTGAGCCAGGTGTTCGGCGGCGAAGCGCGCCTCGTTGGCCAGGTGTGGCGCGGCCAGCATCATCACCTGATAGACCACCAGGCGGCTTTCGCCTTCACGGCCCATGATGCGCTGGTAGTCCAGGGAGAACAGCAGGGTCAGGGTGATCTGCTCCACCAGCTGGCCCAGGGCCTGGGTATCGCTCTGCAGCAGGCCATCGGCCTGCAGGCGGGCCAGCAGTTCGGCCAGGGCGCGCTTGAGGCTATTCAGCCACTGGCGTATGCCACGCTCCAGCTTGGGCACCCGGCTGGCCAGGTTGGACAGGTCCTGGAACAGAAAGCGGTAGTGGGCCAGGCGCTCGACGATCAGGTGCAGAAACAGCCAGTAGTCCTCGACATCCAGCTGCACGTCTTCGGGGGGCGCCAGCAGTGGAGCCAGCTCGGCCTGGAAGCGTTCAAACAGGCCGAGGATCAGTGGCTCCTTGCCGTGGAAGTGGTAGTACAGATTGCCCGGGCTGATGCCCAGTTCGTTGGCGATTTCCAGGGTGGAGACATTGGGCTCGCCCTTCTGGTTAAACAGCTGCAGGGCGCATTCGAGGATTCGGTCGCGGGTCTTCATGGATTCTTCTTGGTGGCCGCGGGGAAGGCCCGGTTGCCTTTGGCGCCCGGGCGGTGCTTAGCGTACATGCACATAGGTGCCGGGAGCGGCCTCCATGGCCGGGTAGTTCTGATTGCCCAGGGCCGGCAGGGTTTCACGGGTTTCCCCGGAGTGGGCCTGCAGCCATTCCAGCCATTGCGGCCACCAGCTGCCCTGGCTGCGTGCGGCTTCGTGGTACCAGGCCCGTGGATCGCCCGTGAGATTCTCGGCTTCCTGGTAGGTGGCCTTGGGATTGCCGGGCGGGTTGAGAATGCTCTGGATATGGCCGCTGTTGGACAGGATAAAGCGGCGCTTGCCGCCTAGCAGCAGGGTCGAGCGATAGACCGCGTCCCAGGGGGTGATGTGGTCGTTGATCCCGGCCACGCTGAAGCTGTCCACCGTGACCTTCTTCAGGTCGACCGGGGTGCCACAGACTTCCAGGCCCTGGGCGCGACTCAGTGGGTTGTATTTGAAAAAGTCCAGCAGGTCGCCGTGCAGGGCGGCCGGCAGACGGGTGTTGTCGTTGTTCCAGTAGAGGATGTCGAAGGCCGGCGGCTGTTTGCCCAACAGGTAGTTGTTGATCCAGTAGTTCCATACCAGGTCGTTGGGGCGCATCCAGGCGAACACCCGGGCCATGTCGCGGCCATTGAGCACGCCTTGCTGATAGGAGCGGCGTTTGGCCGCTTCCAGGGTCTGTTCGTCGGCAAACAGCATGGCCGGGCTGTCGATCTGGCTGTCCAGCAGGCTCACCAGGTAGGTGGCGCTGGCCACCTTGCGCAGCTGGCGCTTGGCCTGCAGATGACCCTGCAGGGCGGCGATGGTCAGACCGCCGGCACAGGCGCCAAGCAGGTTGACGTCCTTGCTGGCGGTGATGGCCCGGCATACATCCATTGCTTCTTCCGCAGCCTGTACATAGCTGGACAGGCCCCATTCGCGGTGCCGCGGATCAGGGTTGCGCCAGCTGATCACGAAGACCTGCAGGCCGTTTTTCAGGGCGTACTGGACAAAGCTCTTTTCGCTGGAGAGATCGAAGATGTAGTACTTGTTGATCTGCGGCGGCACGATCAGGAGCGGCTTGGCGTACTGCTTCTCGCTCATGGGCTTGTACTGGATCAGCTCCAGCATGTCGTTGCGAAACACCACGGCGCCGGCTGTGGTGGCCAGATTGCGGCCGACCTCGAAGGCCTTCTTGCTGACCTGGCTGGGCATGCCGTCGTTATTGATCAGGTCATCGAGCAGGTGGCTCAGGCCCTTGAGCAGGCTGCTGCCGCCGGTGTTGAACAGCTCCTTGATCACCAGTGGGTTGAGCGGGGTATTGGAGGGCGCCAGGGCATCGCCCAGCTGGCTGAGGACGAAGCGGGCGCGGGCGCGGTCGTCGTGATCCAGGTTGCTCTCTTCGATCCAGCGATTGAGTTGCTGCTGGCAAGCCAGATAGCCCTGCAGGCTGCGCCGGTAGAAGGGATTGTGCTGCCAGGTCGGATCGTTGAAGCGGGGGTCTTGAACGGGGGCGTTATAGGGCGTGTCGCCGAGCAGGATGCGGCCCAGTTGACCGCCCAGGGCCAGGGCATGGCGAGCGCTGTGTACCGGTTGCCTGAGGCCCTGCAGGGCCAGGCTGCGCAGGGTGGAAAACAGATCCCGGCCACGCAGGCCGACAATGGCATTCTGCGCATTCATCGGGCTTTTGCTGCGGGGCAGGGCGGCTGGCTGGTCTCGCATTGGGCAACACTCCGTCGTCAAACCATGAGAGTTCAAGGTCGAGCAATAAGCAGCAAGGCTTATACCAATACAGGTCGCGACGCATTCCAAAGCGCCGCGCGGCGAAGTACAGGTAATAGCCTGTGCCCTGAGTGGGGTCAAGCAGCGATTGCCCGCACCTTAGTGGTGCCGCACGTCAAGTGGTGTTGGTGCGCCGTTTCAATGGCTGCGGGCGCTGGTGGGGTGGGGGTGCATCACCGCGCGCTGACGCTCCTCTTCGAGGAATTTCATGATGATCGGCGCCACGGCTTCGGCACGGGTCACCAGAAACAGGTGGCCATCGTCGATCACATGCAGCTCGGAGTTGGGGATACGCCAGGCCAGCAGGCGCATATTCACCAGCGGGATCAGCGGATCGTCATCGCCGGCCATCACCAGGGTGGGTTGGCGGATCTTGTGCAGCCAATGGATGCTGGTCCAGCCGAGGCCAGCAAACAGCTGCCAGTAGTAGCCCATCTTGCCGCCCGAACGCACCTTGCTGGCATGGGCCAGGGCCAGCTTGGGGTCGCGGCGAAAGGCGCCGCCATAGATTTCCGGAGCGATCTGCACGCCGTAGGACGGTTGCACATAGCGCCGCGGGCTGGCCATGCACCAGAGCACCTTGGGCTTGCCGGGGATCATCACCGCGCCGGCCGAGGTGGCAGCGAGGATCAGCTTCTTGCAGCGCTCCGGGTAGTCATGGGCAAACTGCTGGGCCAGGGCGCCGCCCCAGGACACGCCGATGGCGTTGACCTGGCCGTAGTCCAGGTAGTCGAGCATGCGCGCGGCCAGTTTGGCCAGGCCCGGGAAGCGATAGGGTGTAGCCGGGGTGGACGAGCCGCCCACGCCGGGCACGTCGAAGGCGATCACCTCCAGATCCGGGTCGAGGGCGCGGACAAAGGGCATCACCAGTTCGAGGTTGGCGCCGATGCCATTGAAGATCAGCAGCGGCGTCAGTTTGCCGTTGCCCGGGCGAACGGCGGTTCGCAAGGTCTGGCCGTCCAGTTCGATGGTGCGGAATACGAAAGGTAGCGACATGCGCAAAGGCCCTATCAAATAAATCACTGGGGCGGACCTTCCCGGTCTTTCCCAGAACCGCCAGGGCAAAGCCTGGTTCGCCAGCTCCGACCATTCAGCGGCCGGGCTGGCGAGCGACACCTCCGGTGTCGCGGGCAGTGTTGCGCAATGCGCAGTGAATCAGCGTTCGTGAACGTAGGTACCCGGTGCGGCTTCGCCCGCAGCATATTTCTTGTTGCCCAGGCTGGTGGGCGCCTTCTTCTGCGCGCCGGAGCGCTCGGCCAGCCAGGTTTGCCAGTTCAGCCACCAGGAATCGGCATGCTTGGTCGAGCTGGCCTGCCATTCCTTCGGATCGGCCGGCAGCTCGGTGTTGGTCATGTAGCGTGCCTTGGGATTGCCCGGCGGGTTGAGAATGCTCTGGATATGGCCGCTGTTGGACAGCACGAAATCCACCTTGCCGCCGAACAGCTTGGCCGACTTGTAGCAGGACTCCCACGGGGTGATGTGGTCGGTTGTGCCGGCCACGCAGTACAGGTCACAGGTCACCTGCTTGAGGTCGATCGGCGTGCCGCAGACTTCCAGGGCACCGGGACGGATCAGCGGGTTGGACTTGAACATCTCGATAAACTCGCCGTGCAGGGCAGCCGGCAGGCGGGTGGTGTCGTTGTTCCAGTAGAGGATATCGAACACCGGCGGCTCGTTGCCCAGCAGGTAGTTGTTGACCCAGTAGTTCCAGATCAGATCGTTCGGGCGCATCCAGGCGAAGACCTTGGCCATGTCGCTGCCTTCCAGCACGCCGGCCTGGTAGGAACGGCGCTTGGCGATCTCCAGGCTCTTCTCGTCGGCGAACAGGGCGACATCGGTCTCCAGGCGGTTATCCAGCACGCTGACCAGCAGGGTCAGGGCGTTCACCTTGTGTTGGCCGAGCGCGGCATAGTGACCCAGCAGCGAGGTGGTGGTCAGGCCGCCGGAGCAGGCGCCGAGCATGTTGACGTCCTTGCTGCCGGTCACTGCGGTAACCACGTCGATGGCTTCTTTCAGCGCCTCGATATAGGTCGAGAGGCCCCACTCGCGGTGGGCCTTGGTCGGGTTGCGCCAGCTGACCACGAAGGTCTGGATGCCATTGCGCAGGAGGAAACGCGCCACGCTCTTTTCCGGCGAGAGGTCGAAGACATAGAACTTGTTGATCTGCGGTGGCACCACCAGCAGTGGCCGCTCCAGCACCTGTTCGGTCATGGGGCGGTACTGGATCAACTCCAGCAGGTCATTACGGAAGATCACCGCGCCTTCGGTGGTCGCCAGGTTCTTGCCTACTTCAAAGGCATTCATATTGACCTGGCTGGGCATGCCGCCATTGTTGACGATGTCCTTGGCCAGGTGCGACAGGCCGTCGAGCAGGCTCTTGCCGCCGGTTTCGAAGAAGCGCTTGACCGCTGCCGGGTTGGCCATGCTGTTGGTCGGGGCCATGGCTTCGGTCATCAGGTTGATGACGAAATGGCCACGGCTGACGTCCTGCTCGGGCAGGTTGCTGTGCTCGATCCAGTCGTGCAGTTCCTTGCGCCAGGCCAGGTAGGTCTGCAGGTAACGCTTGTACAGCGGGTTCTGGCTCCAGGCCGGATCGCTGAAGCGGCGATCGCCCTCGGAGGGGGTCAGTTCGGACTGGCCGAGCAGTACGTTTTTCAGCTCCATGCCGAAGTGGGCAACGTGCTTGGCGCTATGGAAGGGTTGTTTGATGGCCTGCTTCAGCACCGTACGGGCCGAGGACAGCAAATCCTTACCGCGGATGCCGATCACCGGATTGAGGCCGAGGGTGTTCTCGGAGGCCTGGTGCTTCAGGTCATCGTTATTCTTGTCAGTCATCTACAACGCTCCATTGTCCTGAGACGAAATACCGGCGTACTGCTGTGCACGGCGACACAGGGCGAAGGGCCAGGTATTGCCCGGGTTGCCGAGGGCGGATGGGCTCCGCACGTTTTCTTGCCACAGGATTGAACCCAAGCAAGAAAACTTCCAGATCCTTGGTTACCCGAGTTTGTGAATTTGTGCAAGCTGGTCGCGATATCGACCGAATGCAGCGGCAGTATGCCGATAAGGATTAGAAAATGCGTTCTAACCCACGGGAGCTGGCGCTGTAGAGGGCTTGCTTGGGTGCGGTGGATTGTCGCGCCGGATCAGGGAATTACTGAGTGCATCAGGCGCCGAACGGTCAGCGGGTGGTTGGTCGGCCAGCGGCGTGGCCGGTGGTTTTCAGCTTCTGTCAGAGCAGCAGTTTGACCACCGACTCGTCGGGGTCGCGCGATTGCCCGGCGGCGGCCAGGGCGGCTAAGTAGTCTGCCCACAGGCTGTCCTGCTGAGTGGCCAGTTGGTGGAGGTAGTCCCAGCTATACAGGCCGCTGTCGTGGCCATCGTCGAAGACCAGCTTGAGGGCGTAGTTGCCGGCGGGTTCGACCTTGAGCAGGCCGACATGCAGTTTGCCGCTTTGCAGCACCGGTTTACCGTGGCCGCGCACTTCGGCCGAGGGTGAGTGTACGCGCAGGTACTCGGCGCTGAGGCTATAACTCTGCTCGCCGTAGCGCAGCTCCAGGGTCCTGGAGGCCTTGTGCAGTTTGATGGCGGAGGGGATGGGCATCGGCGGCTCCAGCAGCGCAGCCCGGAGAGTATCCGGGCTGCGGGCGGTTTACAGAATATAGCGCGACAGGTCTTCGTCCTGGGCCAGTTCGCCGAGGTGGCTGTTGACGTAGGCGGCGTCGATCACGATGGGCGTGCCGTTCTGCTGGCCGGCCAGATCACCGGCGCTGAAGGAGACTTCCTCCAGCAGGCGCTCAAGCAGGGTGTGCAGGCGCCGCGCGCCGATGTTCTCGGTCTTCTCGTTGACCTGCCAGGCGATCTCGGCGATGCGCTTGATGCCCTCGGCGGCGAATTCGATCTTCAGCCCTTCGGTCTCCAGCAGGGCAGCGTACTGCTCGGTCAGGGAGGCGTGGGGTTCGCTGAGAATGCGCTCGAAGTCCTCGGGCGACAGGGCCTTGAGCTCGACGCGAATCGGCAGACGGCCCTGCAGTTCGGGCACCAGATCGCTTGGCTTGCTCAGGTGGAAGGCGCCGGAGGCGATAAACAGGATATGGTCGGTCTTGACCATGCCCAGCTTGGTATTGACCGTGCAGCCTTCGATCAGCGGCAGCAGGTCGCGTTGCACGCCCTCGCGGGAGACGTCGGCGCCGCCGACATTGCCGCGCTTGGCCACCTTGTCGATCTCGTCGATAAACACGATGCCGTTCTGCTCCACCGCTTCCAGGGCCTTGGCCTTGAGTTCGTCCTCGTTGACCAGGCGCGCGGCTTCCTCGTCGCGGATCATCTTGAGGGCGTCGGCCACCTTGAGCTTGCGGCTCTTCTTCTTGCCCTTGCCCATGCTGGAGAACAGGTTCTGCAGCTGGTTGGTCATCTCTTCCATGCCCGGCGGGGTCATGATCTCGACGCCCATTGGGGCTTCGGCCACTTCGATGTCGATTTCCTTGTCGTCCAGCTGGCCTTCGCGCAGGCGCTTGCGGAACAGCTGGCGGGTGTTGGAGTCGCTGCTGGGGGCCGGGTCTTCGTTGAAACCGGCGCGCGGTGGTGGCAGCAAGGCGTCGAGGATGCGCTCCTCGGCGGCGTCTTCGGCGCGGTGGCGAACCTTGATGATCTCCTGCTCGCGCAGCATCTTGATCGCGGCATCAGCCAGGTCACGGATGATCGACTCGACGTCACGGCCGACATAGCCGACCTCGGTGAACTTGGTGGCTTCCACTTTAAGGAATGGGGCGTTGGCGAGTTTCGCCAGGCGCCGGGCGATTTCGGTCTTGCCGACGCCGGTGGGGCCGATCATCAGGATGTTCTTCGGCGTGACTTCCTGGCGCAGCTCGGCCGGCAGCTGCATGCGCCGCCAGCGGTTGCGCAGGGCGATGGCCACGGCGCGCTTGGCGTCGTCCTGGCCGATGATATGGCGGTTGAGTTCGGAAACGATCTCGCGGGGTGTCATGGACATGCGGGCTTGCTCCAGCGGAAAACCGCGCTTACTCAGCGCAGTCTTGCTCTTCGATGGTGAGATTCTGATTGGTGAAGACACAGATGGAGCCGGCAATGTTCAGCGCGGTTTCGGTGATTTCACGGGCGCTCAAATCGGTTTTCTGCAGCATGGCCATGGCCGCGGCCTGGGCGAAACCGCCGCCGGAGCCCATGGCGATCAGGCCGTGTTCGGGTTCGACCACATCACCGTTGCCGGTGATGATCAAGGAGGCGTCCTTGTTGGCCACCGCCAGCATGGCTTCCAGGCGGCTCAGCGAGCGGTCGGTGCGCCAGTCCTTGGCCAGTTCGACAGCGGCGCGCACCAGATGGCCCTGATGCTTCTCCAGCTGGCCTTCGAAACGTTCGAACAGGGTAAAGGCATCGGCGGTGGCGCCGGCGAAGCCGGCCAGTACCTGGCCGTGGTAAAGGCGCCGCACCTTTTTGGCGTTGCCTTTCATCACGGTGTTGCCGAGGGATACCTGGCCGTCGCCGCCCATGACGACTTTGCCGTTGCGGCGCACTGAAACGATGGTGGTCAAGGGGAGAGTCTCCACGCAGCGGGGCGAAAGTGCCCAATGCCGAATGAAGTGGGGGCAGCGGTGGCCCGCTTCAAGTGCCGGGGGCGGGCTGACCGACAAAATGTCTTCAGGCCGCGCCCCGGGGCCAGAGCGTGCCGGGCTTAACGGGCCGGACGCTGCTGTAACAGCAGATTGCTAAAGCCGTTGGCCGCGAGGCTTTTCTGCGCCTGGCCGAGTTGCTCGCGGGTGGCATAAGGGCCGATCAGCACCCGGTGCCAGGTTTCCTCGCGTACCTTGCCGGCCTCCACCTGCACGTCCTGGCCGAGCAGGATGATGCGCGCGCGCAGGCTGTCGGCGTCTTCCTTGCGGCGGAAGGAGCCGGCCTGGAGGTAGAACTGGGTGCTGGCGGGCGCCTGGGCGATCACCGGCGGTGGTGGTGGTGTCTCACCCCGCAGCGCCGCTTCGGCGCGTGCGGCGTCGATTTTTGCAGCCTCTTCGGCACTGACCGGTTTGGGCGCAGGTGCCGGCGCTGGCTCGATGGCCTTGGGCGGCAATTGCACTTCCGATTCCGGCAGCAGGGTGTAGAAGTCGTACTTGGGCTTGATCGGCTCCGGCTGGCTCGGTTTGGCCGGCTGAGTGGGGCGCGCCTGCTCGGCCTTGTTGCGTTTGATCTCGTCGCGACCGGGTTCCAGGCTGAACAGGAACACCATAAAACCGCCGACCACCAGGCCGCAGACCAGCCAGAACCAGCCCGGCACCGGCTTCTTGGCCGGTGCCTGATAGCGGCTGGCGCCGCGTTTCGGGGCGGGTTTCTTGCGCGCTGCCACTTACATGCGCTCCAGGGTGTCCAGGCCGAGCAGCTGCAGGCCCTGCTGCAGGGTGCGTCCGGTCAGGGCGGCCAGGCGCAGACGGCTGTTCTGCACGGCTGCATCTTCGCTGCTGAGAATCGGGCAATGCTCATAGAAGCTGGAGAACAGCCCGGCCAGGTCGTACAGGTAGGCGCACAGCAGGTGCGGCTCGCCCTTGTCGGCCACGCTGTTGAGCACTTCGGCAAACTGTGCCAGCTTGCCGGCCAGGTCGATTTCCTGGGGCGCCTGCAGGTTGATCTGGCCTTCGACCTGCTCGAAACCCTGACCCAGTTTGCGGAAGATGCTGGCCACGCGGGTGTAGGCGTACAGCAGGTAAGGGGCGGTGTTGCCTTCGAAGCTGAGCATCAGTTCGAAGTTGAAGCGGTAGTCGCTGGTGCGGTGCTTGGACAGGTCGGCGTACTTCACCGCACCGATGCCCACGGCGCGGGCAATAGTGCGCAGTTCGTCCTCGGCCAGGTCCGGGTTCTTCTCCTTGACCAGGCTGTAGGCGCGTTCCTCGGCCTCATCCAGCAGCTCGATCAGTTTGACCGTGCCGCCGTCGCGGGTCTTGAACGGGCGGCCGTCGGCGCCGTTCATGGTGCCGAAGCCCATATGCTCCAGTTGCATGCTTTCATGCACGAAGCCGGCGCGGCGCGCCACCTCGAAGGCCATCTGGAAGTGCAGGGCCTGGCGCTGGTCGACGAAGTACAGGGCGCGGTCGGCCTTGAGCACCTGGCTGCGGTAACGCATGGCGGCCAGGTCGGTGGTGGCGTAGAGATAGCCGCCGCCGGCTTTCTGCACGATCACCGGCAGCGGGTTGCCTTCGGCGTTCTTGTAGTCGTCGAGAAACACGCACTGGGCGCCGTTGTCCTCGGTCAGCAGGCCCTTGGCCCGCAGGGCTTCGATAATGCCCGGCAGCTCGTCGTTGTAGGCGCTCTCGCCCTTGACGTCGGCCATGCCCAGCTTCACCCCCAGGCGGTCGTAGGCTTTCTGGCAGTGGGACAGGGAAATATCGTTGAAACGGTGCCACAGGCGCATGCACTCGGCTTCCCCGGCCTGCAGCTGGACCACCAGCTGGCGGGCGCGTTCGGCAAACTCGGGCGAATCGTCGAAGCGCTTCTTGGCTGCGCGGTAGAAGCTTTCCAGGTCAGCCAGCTCGCTTTCCGCCGCCTCCGGATTCTCCTCCATAAAGGCCAGTAGCATGCCGAACTGGGTGCCCCAGTCGCCCACATGGTTCTGCCGGATCACCCGGTCACCGAGAAACTCCAGCACCCGCGCCACGGCATCGCCGATGATGGTGGAGCGCAGGTGGCCGACGTGCATTTCCTTGGCCAGGTTGGGCGAAGACAGGTCGATCACCACGGTCTGCGCGCTGCCGGCCTTGCGCGCGCCCAGTTGTGGGTCGGCCAGGGCCGCTTCCAGGCGCTGGGCCAGGGCATCGCTGTTCTGGAAGAAGTTGAGAAAGCCGGGGCCGGCGATTTCCACCTTGCTCACCTGGCTGTCGGCGGGCAGGGCGGCGATCAGCTTTTCCGCCAGATCGCGGGGCTTAAGCCCGGCCGGCTTGGCCAGCATCATGGCGATATTGCTGGCGAAGTCGCCGTGGCTCTTGTCCTTGGTGTTCTCCACCTGAATGGCCGGGGCCAGGCCCTCGGGCAGCACGCCTTCGGCGATGAGGCGGGTCAGGGCTTGCTGGATCAGGTGGCGAATAGTGTCTTTCATGGTCTCTCGGGTCGCCCGTGGGCTCTGGTCGAAAACTGCGCATTATAGAAGCAGCCATAAGCGGCAGGCCATAACTTGTAGGGCGGACATGCCGCAGGCTTGTCCGCCACAGCGACGCCGTGTCCACATGTTGGTCGCTTAGAACAGATCAATCGGGTCCACATCCAGCGACCAGCGCACTGCGCGGCCGCTGGGCATCTGCTCCAGGCTCTGGGTCCAGCGGCTGAGCAGGCGATGCAGGGGCGCGCGGGCATTGGCCTGCACCAGCAGTTGGGCCCGGTAGCGCCCGGCGCGGCGTTCCATGGGCGCCGGTACCGGGCCGAGCAATTCGATACCGCCAAGCCCCAACTCTTCCAGCAACAGTTCCGCCTCGCCGCAGGCCTGGTCGAGAAAGGCTTCAGCCTGCCCCGGTTTATGTGCTTCGGCGCGCAGCAGGGCGAGGTGACAGAAGGGCGGCAGGCCGGCGCTGCGTCGCTCGCTCAGGGCCTGCTCGGCAAAGGCGAAGTAGCCTTGTTCGGTCAGTTGCACCAATAAAGGATGGTCGGCCAGGTGGCTCTGGATAATCACGCGGCCCGGTTCTTCGGCCCGTCCGGCGCGGCCGGCGACCTGGACGATCAGTTGGGCCATGCGCTCGCTGGCGCGAAAGTCGGCGGAAAACAGCCCGCCATCGGCATCCAGAATCGCCACCAGGGTCACGCGGGGGAAGTGATGACCCTTGGCCAACATCTGGGTGCCGACCAGGATGCACGGCTCGCCGCGCTGCACCCGGTTGAACAGGCTGGTCATGGCCTCCTTGCGCGAGGTGCTGTCACGGTCCACGCGCAGCACGGGGACATCGGGGAAGAGAATTTCCAGGCGTTCTTCAGCGCGCTCGGTGCCGGCACCAACCGGGCGTAGGTCGACGTTGTTACATTTCGGGCAGTTGCTCGGCTGGCGTTCGACGTGGCCGCAATGGTGGCAGCGCAGCTCGCGTGAGCGCTGGTGCACGGTCATCCTCGCGTCACAACGCGGGCATTCCGATAGCCAGCCGCAGTCGTGACAGAGCAGGGTCGGGGCGAAACCGCGTCGGTTGAGAAACACCAGCACCTGCTGGCCGGCTTGCAAAGTCTGGGCGATGGCCTGCTGCATGGGCCCTGAGATGCCGGAATCCAGCGGTCGGCTTTTTACATCCAGGCGTAGAAAGCGCGGCTGCTTGGCGCCGCCGGCCCGTTCGCGCAGCTGCAGCAGGGTGTAGCGGCCATTGTGGGCGTTGTGCAGGCTCTCCAGCGAGGGCGTGGCCGAGCCCAGCACGATCGGAATATTTTCCTGATGGGCACGTACCACCGCCAGGTCGCGGGCGTGGTAGCGCAGGCCTTCCTGCTGTTTATAGGAGGCGTCGTGCTCCTCGTCGATGATGATCAGCCCCGGCCGCTGCATCGGGGTGAACAGTGCCGAGCGGGTGCCGATGATGATATCGGCCTCGCCATCGCGGGCGGCCAGCCAGGCGTCCAGGCGTTCGCGGTCATTCACCGCCGAATGCAGCAGGGCGATGCGCGCGTTGAAGCGCTGCTCGAAACGCACCAGGGTCTGCGGGCCGAGATTGATCTCCGGGATCAGCACCAGGGCCTGCTTGCCGGCCTCCAGGGTTTCGCGGATCAGTTGCAGGTAGACCTCGGTCTTGCCGCTGCCGGTGACCCCAGCCAGGAGAAAGGCGTTGAACTGGCCTGCGCCTGCGCGGATGGCCTCGCTGGCGGCGCGCTGTTCGGCATTCAGTGGCAGTTCCGGCTGGGCCAGCCAGCTGGCGTGGCGCTCCCGTGGTGCATGGCGGCGCACCTCGATCTGCGCCAGGCCTTTTTCCAGCAGCAGGTCGAGGCTGTCCTTGTTCAGTTGCAGGGTGCTGAGCAGGCTGTGGGCGATGCCGTGGGGATGTTGGGCGAGCACTTTCAGCGCCTCGCGCTGGCGCGGCGCGCGGCTCAGGCGCGGGTCATCGAGCTGGGCGCCGGGGACGGCCGACCAGAAGCGCTCCTGGCGCACTTCCGCCGGTTCACCCTGACGCAGCAGCACCGGCAGCGCCCAGCTCAGGGTATCGCCGAGGCTGTGCTGGTAATACTGCGCGGTCCACAGGCACAGCTTGAACAGCGCAGGCGGCAGGGGCGACTGGGCGTCCAGCAGCTGCAGGGCTGGCTTGAGCTTGTCCGCCGGTACCTCGCTGTGCTCGGTTACTTCGATCAGAATACCGATCAACTCGCGCCGGCCAAAGGGCACTCGCAGGCGCATGCCCGGCTGCAGGGCACTACGCGGCACACCGGGCGGGGCGCGGTAGTCGAACAGGCGGCGCAGTGGCGAGGGCAGGGCGAGGCGCAGAATGGCGTCGGGCACGCGAGGGGCTCCTGATTGCAGGGCGCGATAGTAGCACGCACCACGCGACGGCCGGCGCAGTGCGTGGCTTGCATCGGATCAGGGGTCTGGTATGATCCGCGGCCTATTTCCGTGCGGTACCTGACGTTGGGTCGGGTGGCGGCACACACTACCGAGGAATACACCATGAAAGCCGATATCCACCCGACTTACGAAGCAATCACCGCTACCTGCAGCTGTGGCAACGTGATCGAAACTCGCTCCACCCTGGGCAAGCCGCTGGCCCTGGACGTGTGCAACGAGTGCCACCCGTTCTACACCGGTAAGCAGAAGATGCTGGATACCGGCGGCCGTGTTGACCGCTTCAAGCAGCGTTTCGGCATGTTCGGCGCCAAGCAGTAAGCTGGCGTTCAGCAACGGAAACCCCGATGGGTTATCCCGAGCGACTGAAAAAGGCGTCCCTGGTGGGCGCCTTTTTCGTTTCCGTCTTTTCGCTGGGCACCGCCCAGGCCTTGTGCCCGGCGCTCGGCGGCTTGCCTGCGCAGCAGGTGCAGCGGGTGGTGGATGGCGACACCCTGCGCCTGGTCGATGGCCGCAGCGTGCGCCTGATCGGCCTCAATGCGCCGGAGTTGGGCCGTGACGGCAAGCCCGCCGAACCCTTTGCCCAGGCCGCGCGCCAACGCCTGCAGGCACTGGTTGCCGCCTCTGGAGAACGCGTGCAATTGCGCCTTGGGGAGCAGCGCCGGGATCGTTACGGCCGCACCCTGGCCCATGCCTATGATCGCCAGGGGCGTAATCTGGAAGCGCAGTTGCTGGCCGAGGGCCTCGGCATGTTCGTGGCTATCGCCCCCAATGTGGCCCTGGCCGACTGCCATCGCGGCGCCGAAGCCCAGGCCCGGCGCGGGCGGCTCGGGCTTTGGCGGCAGGCGCAGGTCGTGCAGGCCGGTCAGTTGCAGCGCGGAGGCTTTGCCCTGGTGCGAGGCGAGGTGCAACGGGTTGAGCGCAACCGGGGCGGCCTCTGGCTGGAAATGCAGGGCTCGCTGGTGCTGCAGGTGCCTTCACGCGCGTTGGCTGAGTTTGATCTGGCGCAGCTGCAGGCTTTGACCGGGCGGCAGCTGGAGGTGCGTGGCTGGGTGGTGGATCGCTCGCGCCGCAGCAGCCAGCGCCCTGGCCAGGCGCGCTGGCTGCTGCCGCTGACCCATCCCAGCATGCTGGAGATGTTGCCATGAAGTGGCTTCTGCTCGCTCTGGTGCTGATATCGCTGGCAGGCTGTGCACTAAACCCGGCCACCGGGCGCAATGATTTCGTGCTGATGAGTGAGCGCCAGGAGCTTGAGCTAGGGCGCCGCTATAACCAGGAAATCCTCAAGCAGAACCCGCTTTATAGCGATGCAGGCTTGCAGGCCTATGTGCAGCAGGTCGGCGAGCGGGTGGCGCGGCATAGCCATCGCAACCAGCTGATCTATGAGTTTCGTGTGGTGGACAGCCCGGATATCAACGCCTTCGCCTTGCCCGGCGGCTATATCTATATCCACCGCGGACTGCTGGCCTATCTCAACTCCGAGGCCGAGCTGGCCGCCGTGCTGGGCCATGAGGTGGGGCATGTCACCGCCCGCCACAGCGTGCAGCAGCAGAGCCAGGCCAGCGCCTGGAATATCCTCGGGCAGGCCGTGGCCATTGGTACCGGGGTCGGTGCCGCCGGTGATCTGACCAATGTACTGGGCGGTGCGGTGGTACGCGGTTATGGCCGTGATATGGAGCTTGAAGCCGATGGTCTGGGTGCTCAATACCTGGCCCGCAGCGGCTATGACCCGCAGGCCATGATCGAAGTGGTCAAGGTGCTGAAGAATCAGGAAGTGTTCGCCCGGGATCAGGCGGCCAGGCGCGGTG
The DNA here is from genome assembly GCF_009763245.1 of Pseudomonas xionganensis. Taxonomy (GTDB): domain Bacteria; phylum Pseudomonadota; class Gammaproteobacteria; order Pseudomonadales; family Pseudomonadaceae; genus Aquipseudomonas; species Aquipseudomonas xionganensis. Next base: position 985,420 of record NZ_WKJZ01000001.1, read on the forward strand.
AGGCACAAGCGGCGGGCGGTTACCACGGTCTGTTCGATACCCATCCGGACAATGATCGTCGTCTGCAGCAGGTGATCGGGCCTGCGCAGGCGCTGGTCGGCGGGCAGCAGGAGGTCAATCGCGAGGCGTTTCTGCGCCAGCTCGATGGTCTGCCCTTCGGGGATTCGGCCGAAACCGGCGTTCGTCGTGGTCGGCATTTCTACCATGGCCCCCTGGGCTTTGCCCTGAGCTATCCCGAAGGCTGGGGGCTGGTTAATCGGCCGGATGTACTGGTCGGTCACAGCGCCGATCAGCAGGCCTTTATTGCCATGACCCTGGAAGACAATCCCCAGGGTCTGACACCGGCCGAACTCCTGCGTCAGCGGGTGGGTGGCCGGCGTCTGCTGGCGGGGCAAGATCTGCAGCTAAAAGGCCTGCAGGGCCATACCGCTGTCTTGCCAGGTAGCGCAGCCAAGCGTCTGGCCCTTATCCAGCTAGGTGGGCAGAGCTATCTGTTTGTCGCCACGGTGCGTGGTCGGGCCTCTCTTGAGGTCGAAGACCGACATTTCCTGCAGGTAATCCGAAGCTTCCGCCCACTGTCTGCCAGGGAGCGACAAGAGGCCGAGCCGCTGCGTATCCGTCTGCATCGGTTCAAGGCTGGTGAAAGCCTGGCAGGGCTGGCGCGCCGCAGCCGCTTGCCGGATGGCGCCCTGGCTACCTTGCGTCTGCTTAATGGCCTGTATCCGCATGGCGAACCCAGGCCTGGCGACTGGATCAAGTTGGTGCGCTAAGGCCCCGTACGAGCGAGTACCGTAGTCCTGTATTTCTGCTGTTTTCGCGTGATTTACAGGTTTTTTGACTGAAAAGTCCTGGCAAATAAGCCTGATTTTCTGTCCTGTCGAATTTGTGATGGCTCCGTCCGGGCCTGCGGGCTGTTTGTCCGGGGCGGTGGCAGCGGTCTTGTGCGGGGGCGGGCAACTTGCGTATCCTCGGCCGCCTGCCTGTTCAACAGCCCAAAGCGGAAATGCCACTATGTCTGATTTGAAAACCGCCGCTCTCGAATATCACGCCAATCCCCGCCCGGGTAAGCTGAGCGTCGAGTTGACCAAACCCACCGCCACTGCCCGTGATCTGTCCCTGGCCTACAGCCCAGGTGTGGCCGAGCCTGTGCGTGAAATCGCCCGCGATCCCGAGCTGGCTTACCGCTATACCGGTAAGGGCAACCTGGTGGCTGTGATTTCCGATGGCACCGCGATCCTCGGCCTCGGCGACCTCGGTCCGCTGGCTTCCAAGCCGGTGATGGAAGGCAAGGGTGTGCTGTTCAAGCGCTTTGCCGGTATCGACGTGTTTGATATCGAAGTCGAGGCCGAGAGCCCGCAGGCCTTTATCGATACCGTGCGCCGCATCTCCATTACCTTCGGCGGAATCAACCTGGAAGACATCAAGGCGCCCGAGTGCTTTGAGATCGAACGCACGCTGATCGAACAGTGCGACATTCCAGTATTCCACGATGACCAGCACGGCACCGCGATTGTGACTGCCGCCGGCATGCTCAACGCCCTGGAGATCGCAGGCAAGACTCTGCCGGAAGCCAAGATCGTCTGCCTGGGCGCCGGCGCCGCCGCCATTTCCTGCATGAAGCTGCTGGTGAGCATGGGGGCCAAGGTCGAGAATATCTTTATGCTCGACCGCAAGGGCGTGATCCATGCGGGGCGTGATGACCTGAACCAGTACAAGGCGGTCTTCGCCAGCGAAACGCCCAAGCGCACCCTCAAGGATGCCCTGGATGGCGCCGATGTGTTCGTCGGCCTGTCGGGCGCCAACCTGCTGAGCCAGGATGACCTGAAGCTGATGGCGCCGAACCCGATCATCTTTGCCTGCTCCAATCCGGATCCGGAAATCAAGCCAGAACTGGCCCGCGAAGCCCGCCCTGATGTGATCATGGCCACCGGTCGTTCCGACTACCCGAACCAGGTCAATAACGTACTCGGTTTCCCCTTCATCTTCCGTGGTGCCCTGGACGTTCGCGCCACCCGTATCAACGAAGAGATGAAGATCGCTGCGGCCCTGGCCCTGCGTGACCTGGCCAAGCTGCCGGTACCCCAGGAAGTATGTGACGCCTACGGTGGCATCGCCCTGGAGTTTGGTCGTGAGTACATCATTCCCAAGCCGATGGACCCGCGCCTGATCACCCTGGTGTGCGACGCCGTGGCCAAGGCCGCCATCGAGAGCGGCGTGGCAACCCTGCCTTATCCGAAGCACTATCCGCTGCAGTCGGTGGATGACGTGTTTAACGGCTAAGGCTTTGCCTGAATAACAAAAAACCCGCTACGGCGGGTTTTTTGTTGGCTGCTTGCGGCTGGATATCGGCAGTCGCCAGTCATGCATTAGAACAGATCAAATGGCGCGACTTCGTCTGCAGGCAGGGGGCTGCCCGGTATGCTCATGCCGGGTTCCAGTTCGCTCATGGGCGGTGGGGCATCTTCGCTTTTGAACAGCTCATAGTATGCATCCGGCGTGCCGGGGCTGGCCAGGCGGCCGCTATAGGGGTCGATGCGCAGGGTCAGCAGCCCCTCCGGTTCTGGCGGCAGGTGGCTGGGCTTGTCCTTGAGGGCTTCGGCCATATAGCTCATCCAGATTGGCAGGGCTACGGTACCGCCGTATTCGTTACGGCCCAGGCTTTCCGGCTGATCGAAACCGGCCCAGACGGCCGTTACATAGTCGGCGTTATAGCCGGAGAACCAGCTGTCCTTGGAGTCGTTGGTAGTCCCCGTCTTGCCCGCCAGGTCATCGCGTCCCAGGGCCATGGCGCGACGGCCAGTGCCGCGCTTGATCACGTCCTGCAGCATGCTGGTCATGATGTAGGCGGTGCGCTCATCGATAATGCGTTCTGCGACCACGGGCTCGACGGCCGGTGCGCTGGCATCAGGCTGGGGGGCTGCAGGTTTGATGCGCGATGGGATAGTCGCGGGGTTGGCGACAAAAAGCGCCTCGCCGTCACGGTTTTCGATGCGTTCGATAAGGTAGGCGGGAGTCCGGTAGCCGCCATTGGCAAATGCGCTCCAGCCGTTGGCCACTTCCAGAGGCGTCAGGTTCGCCGTACCCAGGGCAATGGATAGGTTGGGTGGCAGGTCGTCCTTGTTGAAGCCGAACTGAGTGATGTAATCGCGCGCATAGTCGACACCGATGGCCTGGAGTACGCGGATGGACACCAGGTTACGCGACTTGTAGAGGGCCTCGCGCAGGCGAATGGGGCCAAGGAAGGTGTTGTTGTCGTTCTTTGGGCGCCACTCCTGATCCTGATATTCGTCGACAAACACAATGGGGGCGTCATTGACCAGGGTGGCGGCGGTATAGCCACTGTCGAGGGCCGCGCTATAGATAAAGGGCTTGAAGCTGGAGCCTGGCTGGCGTTTGGCCTGGGCTGCGCGGTTGTAGTTGCTTTGTTCGAAAGAGAAACCGCCTACTAGGGCGCGAATGGCCCCATTGCTCGGGTCCAGTGATACCAGCGCGCTCTGCGCTGCCGGTACCTGCAGGAAGCGCCAGCTGCCATCATCCTGGGGCATCACGCGTATTACATCACCGAGCTTGACCACGTCGGCCGGTTTTTGCGGGCGTGGTCCCTGGCTGTTGGTGCTCAGGAAAGGGCGCGCCCACTTCATGCTGTCCCATGCCACGCTGTGTTCTTCGCCGTTGCGCAGGGTGACCAGAATGCCGCTGTTTTCTACGCTGCTGACTACGGCCGGTTCCAATCCGCCGATGGGGCGAATCTTGCGCAGCTCGTCGAGCCAGGTCGGCCGGGCATCGCCGAGGCGTGCCTCGGGGCCGCGATAGCCGTGGCGCTGGTCGTAACTGATCAGGCCTTCGCGCAGGGCGATGTTGGCGGCGTTCTGCAGGTGGCTGGGAACCGTAGTGGTGACATTAAAACCCTCGGTGTAGGCGTCGCTGCCATACAGGCCGACCATTTCGGCTCTGGCCATTTCGGCAACATAAGGGGCGCTGACCTCTGGGCTGGGAACGTGATAACTGGCATTGATCGGCTCGGCCAAAGCTTGTTCATAGCGCTCGCGATCAATGCGGCCCAGGTTGAACATGCGGCCTAGAATCCAGTCACGGCGCTCCAAGGCGCGGGTCGGGTTGACCAGAGGGTTGAAGCGTGAGGGTGCTTTCGGCAGGCCTGCAATCATGGCCATTTGCGCTAGGCTGATTTCTTGCATGGGTTTGCCATAGTAAACATGCGAGGCGGCTTCAATGCCGTAGGCGCGGTTACCCAGATAGATCTTGTTGACGTAGAGCTCAAGGATCTCGTCCTTGTTCAGCTCGCGTTCAATCTGCAGGGCCAGGAGGATTTCATTGATCTTGCGCGAGAAGCTGCGTTCGCTGGTGAGAAAGAAGTTCTTCGCCACCTGCATGGTGATGGTACTGCCGCCGGTTTGGATTTGCCCGCTTTTCAATAATTGTGTTGCAGCGCGCACCAGGCTGGTGAAATCGACGCCATGATGATTGGCAAAGTTGTCGTCCTCTGCCGCCAGCAAGGCGTTGATGAAATCCTTGGGGATGTCGGCAAAGGCAATGGGTGAACGGCGCATTTCGCCGAATTCGGCGATCAGTTTGGCGTCGTTGCTGTAGACCCGCAGGGGGATCTGCAGCTGAATGCTGCGCAGCGATTCGACGGATGGCAGGCTGGGGCTAAGATAAAGAAAGGCGCCACTGAAACTGAGTAACAGACCACAAAAGGCGGCAAGGCATGACCAGCTTAAAAAACGCAGAAGACGCATCAAGGTTTTCGGATTTCCAAGTAGAAAGAATGAGTTAAGTCAAAGCCAAGGCGAAAAGGGTAAAACTGTTCACATTATAAGCGGTTTTTTTGCGGGGTAGCCATTTGCGCTTCTGTCAAGACTGTTATTTAATGTGAAAAAACATAAATAGTCCGTAAGTCGCGGATGCCAATAGGAAATCGGTCGTGCTAGGGCTCTTCAATAAGAAAGCGAACACGCTGCTCGGGATCGATATCAGTTCGACCTCGGTCAAGCTCCTTGAATTGAGTCGCTCGGGAAGCCGCTACAAAGTAGAGGCTTATGCTGTCGAGCCGCTCCCACCAAATGCCGTGGTTGAAAAGAATATCGCCGAGCTTGAAGGGGTCGGGCAGGCCATTTCCCGTGTGCTGGCCAAGGCCAAGAGCGGTGTGAAGACTGCGGCCGTAGCCGTAGCCGGCTCGGCGGTGATCACCAAGACCATCGAGATGGAAGCCGGTTTGTCCGATGATGAGCTGGAGAATCAGCTCAAGATTGAGGCAGATCAGTACATTCCCTACCCCTTGGAAGAAGTGGCAATCGACTTCGAGTCCCAGGGGCCGTCTCCGCGCAACCCTGAACGAGTCGAAGTGCTTTTGGCGGCGTGCCGCAAGGAGAACGTCGAGGTTCGCGAAGCTGCGCTGGCTTTGGCTGGTTTGACCGCCAAGGTGGTGGATGTCGAGGCTTATGCTCTTGAGCGTGCCTATGGTCTGCTGGTCGATCAGCTGGGTGGCGAACGTGATGAACTGACCGTGGCCGTAGTCGATATTGGCGCCACCATGACAACCCTCAGCGTCCTGCATAACGGTCGCACCATTTATACCCGCGAACAGCTTTTCGGTGGCAAGCAGCTGACCGAAGAGATTCAGCGCCGATATGGCCTGTCGGTTGAAGAGGCTGGGTTGGCCAAGAAACAGGGCGGGCTGCCCGATGATTATGAGTCTGAAGTGCTGCAACCATTTAAAGAAGCTGTCGTGCAGCAGGTTTCAAGATCGCTGCAGTTCTTCTTTGCCGCGGGGCAGTTCAATGATGTGGACTACATCCTGCTGGCTGGCGGCACTGCCTCCATTCCAGACCTCGATCGCCTGATTCAGCAGAAAATTGGTACGCCGACACTGGTGGCCAACCCCTTTGCCGATATGGCTCTGAGCGGCAAGGTCAATGCCGGTGCACTGGCTAGCGACGCTCCCGCGCTGATGATTGCCTGCGGTCTGGCTATGAGGAGTTTTGACTAATGGCGCGGATCAACTTACTTCCATGGCGTGAGCAACTGCGCGAAGAGCGCAAGCAGCGGTTTTTGGTGTCCTTGGCGGGTGTGCTTATTGCTGCAGCGGGCGCGGTATTTCTGGGTGATCAGTACCTGAGCAATGCCATTGAGCGTCAGGATGCGCGCAACCAGTTTATTCGCAAGGAAATTGCAGTTCTTGATGCGCGTATCAAGGAGATCAGTGAGCTGAAAAAGCGCCGTGAGCAACTGCTGGAGCGGATGAAGATCATTCAGGATCTGCAGGGTAATCGGCCGATCATTGGTCGGGTTTTTGATCAGCTGGTCAGAACCTTGCCGGATGGTGTCTTTTTCACGCGATTGAAAAAGACGGACAAGAACATTGCCATCGTCGGAGCAGCTGAGTCGAATAATCGCGTATCTGCCTTGATGCGCAATCTGGATGGTTCCGAATGGCTGACTTCGCCCAATCTGACCGAGGTGAAGTCGGTGACGGCAGGGGCGGTGGATCAAGCGAATGTATTCCAGCTCAGCGTGCAGCAGACGCAGCCCAAGCAGGATGAGGGGGAGGCGAAAAAATGAGCCTGAATGACTCGCTGAAAAGCCTGCAGGAAATTGATTTCAACGATATTGACTTCAATAACATCGGCTCGTGGCCTGGTGCGGTAAAGGTTATTGCCGGTACGTTATTGCTCGTTGTGGTTCTCGCGCTTGGCTATAACTTCCATCTCAAGGATTTGCAGGCTGAGTTGGAGCGCAAGCAGGGAGAGGAAGTCACGCTAAAGGGGCAGTTCTCCAAGAAGGCATTCGAGGCCGCCAACCTGGAAGCCTATAAAGAGCAGATGCAGGAAATGGAATTGTCCTTTGGTGCGCTGCTTAAGCAGCTGCCAAGTGACACCGAGGTGCCGGGGTTGCTTGAGGATATTACTCGTACCGGTCTGGGGAGCGGGCTGGAGTTTGAAGAAATCAAATTGCTGCCGGAGGCTGCCCAGCAATTCTATATCGAGCTGCCAATCCAAATTAAAGTGGTTGGGGCCTATCACGACTTGGCCACGTTCGTGAGTGGTGTGGCCAGTTTGCCGCGTATTGTGACGCTGCATGATTTTGAGCTGGTTCCCGCTAAAGGGGGCGAGGGATCTTCGACTTTGCAGATGAGCATTTTGGCGAAGACTTATCGTTATAACGATAAAGGAGAGCAGCCATGAAGTGCTCCCGTTTAATAACGGTATTGTTGGCTGGCAGCCTGCTTGGTGGGTGTGGTGAAAGCGGTGATTTCGCTGACCTGCGAGCCTATATGGATGAGGTTCGCGCCAAGCCTAAAGGTTCGATTGAGCCTTTGCCGAAGTTTCAGCCGTACGAAAGCTTCACCTATATGGCCGCATCCATGCGTAGTCCGTTCCAGCCCCCGGTCAAGGTGGATATGGCCAGTCGTGAGAAGGGCTCGAAAGATGTGAAGCCGGATGAGTCGCGTGTTCGCCAGTATCTGGAAGACTTCAATATCGAGGTGTTTCAGATGGTTGGCACCCTTTCAAACCAAGGCGGTGTATTCGCTCTGGTCAGTGGTGCTGGGGGGGTTCACCGGGTGAAGGTGGGCGATTATCTGGGGCGCAACCACGGGCGCATCGTTTCGATCGAAGAATCAAGCGTTGAGGTAATCGAAATCGTTCCGGATGGCGAAGGTGGATGGCTGGAGCGGCCGCGCAGTATCTCTCTGAAGGAGCGCTCTTAAGAGCGGAGTGAATATGAAAAAGAATAATCGGACTGCCCAGCGAAATCCTATGATGACTATCTCGCGTTCGCGCTTTGCGCTCTCTGTGTTGGCTTTCTTGGTCTCTCCCGCGCTACTGGCTGCGAATCTGCAGACTCTGGATGTCGCGTCGTTACCCGGTGACAGGGTCGAGCTCAAGCTGTCATTTGACGAGCCCGTAACTGCTCCCCGCGGCTATACCATTGAGCAGCCTGCTCGTATCGCGCTGGACTTGCCTGGGGTTTCCAGTAAGTTGGCCAGCAAGAATCATGACCTGGGTGTAGGCAATGCGCGCAGTGTGACGGTAGTCGAGGCGAAGGACCGCACTCGTTTGATCGTCAACTTGACCACCTTGGCTCCCTACAGCACTCGTGTTGAGGGTAACAATCTGTATGTGGTGGTGGGTGGTTCCGCGGGCGGCGCTACTGCCTCTCCAGCTCCCGCTGCTACCCCTGCTGTTGCTGCTCCCGCCAAGGCTTACGGTCAGCCCAGTCGGGCGATCAGCAATATCGACTTCCAGCGTGGGGAGCAGGGCGAAGGTAATGTCGTGATCTCCCTTTCCGATGCTTCGGTCAGTCCGGATATTCAGGATCAGGGTGGCAAGATCCGTCTTGATTTTGCCAAGACCCAGTTGCCTGAGTCGCTGCGTGTGCGCCTTGATGTTAAAGACTTCGCTACTCCAGTGCAGTTTGTCAGCGCTACTGGTTCAGGTGATAAGGCCAGCATAGTGATCGAGCCTACTGGCTTTTACGATTACCTGGCTTATCAGACGGATAACAAGCTTACGCTGAGCATCAAGCCGCTCACTGAAGATGATGTTGAAAAGCGCAAGGCTGAGCGTTTTGCCTACAGCGGGGAAAAGCTGTCCCTGAATTTCCAGGATATCGATGTGCGTTCGGTTCTGCAGCTGATCGCAGATTTTACCGACCTCAATCTTGTGGCCAGTGACACTGTGCGCGGCAATATCACTTTGCGTTTGCAGAATGTGCCATGGGACCAGGCCCTGGATCTGGTGCTGAAGACCAAGGGCCTGGACAAGCGCAAGGTGGGTAACGTGTTGCTGGTTGCTCCTGCCGATGAGATTGCAGCCCGCGAGCGCCAGGAGCTGGAGTCGCAAAAGCAGATTGCTGAACTTGCCCCTCTGCGTCGTGAATTGATTCAGGTCAACTATGCCAAGGCCGCCGATATGGCCAAGTTGTTCCAGTCGGTTACCAGTGCCGACGGCACGTCGGATGACCGTGGTTCCATTACGGTTGACGATCGAACCAACAGCATCATTGCTTATCAGACCCAGGAACGCCTGGACGAGTTGCGGCGTATTGTTGCGCAGCTTGACGTTGCAGTTAGGCAGGTCATGATTGAAGCCCGCATTGTTGAGGCTAATGTCGACTACGACAAGGCACTTGGCGTTCGCTGGGGGGGGAACTTCTGGACTGGCGACAAATGGAATGCGTGGGGTAAGGATGGTGACTTGGGTGTGGATGACTCATTACCTGGGCAGGTTGGGCGTTTTCCTGGTGTGAGGGAAGTACCGGTCAATACACCTTTTGTTGACTTAGGGGCGGCAGGTGCAACAACAGGAATTGGCATTGGTTTTGTCACAAACAATACAATGCTTGACCTGCAGTTGAGTGCGATGGAAAAAACTGGCAATGGCGAGATTATCTCTCAGCCAAAAGTTGTCACCTCAGATAAAGAGACCGCCAAAATTCTGAAAGGGGCAAAGATTCCGTACCCAGAGGCCTCTTCAAGCGGTGCGGCTACTACTGCTTTTGCAGATGCAAACCTGTCTTTGGAAGTGACACCGCAGATCACGCCTGACAATCGTGTGATCATTGAAGTGAAGGTCAATAAAGATGCTGCTGACTTCTCTAATCAGGTGAATGGGACGCCTTCTATCTTGACCAACGAGGTCAATGCCAAAGTACTGGTAAATGATGGTGAAACTATCGTGATCGGCGGTGTATTCAGCAATACCCAGTCTAAGGCCGTTGATAAGGTTCCTTTCTTAGGAGATGTTCCCTTTGTTGGTCGGTTGTTCCGTCGTGACGTTGTGCGAGATGCTAAGTCCGAGCTGCTGATCTTCCTCACTCCGCGCATCATGAATAACCAGGCGATCGCGGTGAGTCGTTGATTAAGTGACCAGTGTGATTCTTGTGGGCCCGATGGGTGCTGGTAAAAGCACCATCGGGCGTCTTCTTGCTAAAGAACTGCGTTTGCCCTTCAAGGACTCCGATAAGGAAATTGAGGCGCGTACGGGCGCTGATATCCCTTGGATATTTGATGTCGAGGGGGAGCAGGGTTTTCGTGAGCGCGAGCAGGCGGTTATTGCTGAGCTTTGCGATCAGGGCGATATGGTCCTGGCCACTGGTGGTGGTGTTGTCATGCGGCCGGAAAACCGCGCGGCACTCAGATCTGGCGGTTGCGTAGTGTATTTGCATGCCTCGGTTGAACAGCAAATACATCGTACAGCAAAGGATCGTAACAGGCCGCTGCTGCGTACGACTGACCCGGCCAAGGTGCTGGCTGATTTATTGGCTTTGCGTGACCCTCTGTATCGTGAAGTGGCGGATGTCATAGTGGAAACCGATGAGCGCCCTCCACGTATGGTGGTGCAGCAGATCATTGAGCGCATTCAGGCGCTTTCCACCCGTTAAAGCGTGGTGTGATCTGCGCTATCCTAGAGCCCTTTTCAGCAGGGGGCTCCATGCAAACTCTTCATGTCGACCTGGGTGAGCGCAGTTATCCCATCTATATCGGTTCAGGCCTTCTGGGGCGTGCGGATCTATTGACTCCGCATATCGTCGGGCGGCAGGTGGCGATTGTCACCAATGAAACCGTTGCCCCCCTGTATCTGAGCCAGCTTGAGGCGGCCTTGCAAGGCTATGAGCTGACATCGGTCGTTTTGCCCGATGGTGAGGCGTTCAAGAACTGGGAAACCCTGCAGTTGATTTTCGATGGGCTGCTTGGTGCGCGGCATGATCGCCGCACCACTGTTGTCGCCCTGGGTGGGGGGGTGATCGGTGACATGGCTGGCTTTGCTGCAGCCTGTTATCAGCGTGGGGTGAATTTTATTCAGATTCCTACCACTTTGCTGTCTCAGGTCGACTCCTCTGTTGGTGGCAAGACGGGCATCAACCATCCACTTGGCAAAAACATGGTGGGGGCTTTCTATCAGCCGCAGGCCGTGCTGATCGACACTTCGACATTGAATACCCTGCCTGCGCGCGAGCTGTCCGCCGGTCTGGCGGAGGTTATCAAGTATGGGCTTATCTGCGATGAGCCCTTCCTGGCTTGGCTGGAAGGGCATATGCAGGCCCTGCTTGACCTGGACTCTCAGGCGCTGACAGCGGCTATTGCGCGTTCCTGTGCGGCCAAGGCGCGAGTGGTGAGTGCTGATGAGCGCGAGTCCGGGATACGGGCCACGCTTAACCTGGGGCATACCTTCGGCCATGCCATTGAGACTGAGCAGGGTTATGGCGTGTGGCTGCATGGCGAGGCCGTGGCGGCGGGTACGGTCATGGCGCTGGAGATGTCACATCGCTTGGGCTGGATTTCCGCGTCCGAGCGCGATCGTGCGGTGCGTCTGTTTTTAGCTGCCGGCCTGCCGGTGGTGCCGCCTGCTGAGATGTCAGCCAATGACTTTTTGCAGCATATGGCTGTCGATAAGAAAGTCCTCGATGGCCAGCTGCGTTTGGTCTTGCTGCGTCAGTTGGGCGAAGCCGTGGTGACCGCTGACTTTGCCCCCGAGATCCTGAATGCCACGCTGAACGCAGATTATGCCGCGCAGCTGGAACGGCTTGTTAATTGATGAGTGATCTATGACCAGTTTGCATGCCGATGAGGCCTATTTAGAGTTTTACGGCTTCAGCCATGACCCCTTCGCCGCACGCGTGCCGGGCTTCAAGTTTTTCCCGGCCCAGCGCAAGCCCGTGCTGGGGCAGTTACATCACCTGGCGCGCTACAGCCAGCTGTTGCTGGTGGTCAGTGCGCCGCAAGGGGCTGGCAAGACCCTCTTGCGGCAGGCGCTGGTGGCCAGTAGCAACAAGCAGGCGGTGCATGCGCTGGTCATTTCGGCGCGAGGGGCTGCCGATGAATACGGCCTGTTGCGTCAGGTTGCGCAGGGCGTGCAGATCGAGGGTGGCGACCTGCATGCCATCATGGCCCAGATCGCTCAGTTGTCGATGACGGGCCAAGAAGTCTATCTGCTGGTTGATGATGCTGAATTGCTGAGCGATGAGGCTATCAATGCCCTGTTGCTATTGGCGACCGGTAATGCCGATGGTCGTGCCCATGTTTTCCTGTTTGCCGGGCCCGAGCTATTGCCGCGTCTGGATGAGCTGGCGCGGGGGGATGAGTGTTTTCATGTCATCGAGCTGCAGCCGTATGAGCTTGAGGAAACGCGTGAATACCTGGGGCAGCGTCTGGAAGGGGCAGGGCAGGGGCTGGAGTTACTTGGCGAGGAGCAGATCGAGGCTATTCACGAGCGCTCTGGTGGTTGGCCTGGAGCGATCAATCAGGTGGCGCGCGAGGTATTGGGCGAGGCCATGCTGGCGCAGCGTGCCAGGGCCGGGCGTGCTGGTGGAGGGCTGAAACTGCCCGGCAAGCATATGTTGGCCTCGGCCGTGGTGGTGCTGGGTGTGGTGGCGGCCTTTTTTATGCAGGGCCAGCCGGGGTCGTCGACTTCTGATCCGGCGCTTGCGGTGTTGCCATTGGAGGCGCCGGCTGCAGAGCCTGTCGAGGTGCCAGTTGCGCCTGCGGTCGAGTTTGCCGGTAATGCCAAGCCGGTGCCTCTGCCATTGGTAGGGGAGGCGCAGCCGGTGATGCGTGAGCCTCTGGCCCTGGCAGCCGGTGGTGCTGATGAGCAGCTTGCCGAGGTTGCCCCGCTTGCGGGGGGCACTGCACCAGAGCCCGTGCAGCCTGTGGCGCCAGTTGCTGCGCCTGTCGCCGCTCCGGTTGTAGCGGCGCCCGCGCCCTTAGTTGCCACCGCTCCGGTCAAGGTGGCGCCTGCGGTCGTTGCACCGGCCAAGCCTGCCCCTGCTTCTCCTGCTCCTGCTCCTGCTCCAGTGGTCACGCCCAAGGCCGTGCCTGCTCCTGCTGTTGCCAGTGGGGGCAATTGGTATGCCGCGCAGGCAGGTTCGCGCTATACGCTGCAGATACTTGGCACCCGTTCGGAATCCAGTGCCCGGGCTTTTGTCCGTGAGCAGGGCAGCGAGTACCACTATTTCAAGAAGCAGCATCAGGGCCAGCCACTGTATGTGGTGACCTACGGCAGCTTTGCTACCCGCGACCAGGCCCAGGCTGCCCTCAGGCGGCTGCCGGCCAAGGTACAGGCGGGTAAGCCCTGGCCGCGGACTCTGGCCAGTATTCAGCAGGAAATGCTGTAACAGTGGGTGACTGGCGGGTCGATAGCACGACCTGCTAGTCCCTTCCTTCGCTTTAGCGACATTGCCTTTCGTTTTTTCGACGCTTGGATTTGTGGCGGCCTGGGTCGGTATGTACAATACCCTCCCTTTCGCCTGCGCAAAGCTGGGGCCTAGTCCTGCGCGCTCGCTAAGTAAATGAATTAGAAAGTAATTTGCCTGATGTTTAGGCAGCCTGGTGAGAGTCTCCCTTATGAAAGCAGGTTTGTACCGTCCTGATGAGTTCAAGGATAACTGCGGCTTCGGCTTGATTGCCCACATGCAAGGTGAAGCGAGTCATCATCTGCTGCAGACCGCCATTGAGGCGCTGACCTGCATGACCCACCGTGGCGGGATCAACGCCGACGGCAAGACCGGTGACGGTTGCGGTCTGCTGATTCAGAAACCTGACCTGTTCCTGCGTGCCGTGGCCCAGGAAAGCTTCGGCGTTGCCCTGCCGGCGCAATACGCCGTGGGCATGGTGTTCTTCAATCAGGACCCGGTGAAAGCCGAGGCCGCTCGCGAGAACATGAACCGCGAGATTCTGGCCGCCGGCCTGCAGCTGATCGGCTGGCGCAAGGTGCCGATCGACACCGGCGTGCTCGGTCAGCTGGCTCTGCAGCGCCTGCCGATCATCGAGCAGGTGTTCGTTGGCGGTGAAGGCCTCTCCGATCAGGAGTTCGCCATCAAGCTGTTCAGCGCCCGTCGCCGTTCCTCGGTGGCCAATGCCGCCGACAGCGATCACTACATCTGCAGCTTCTCGCACAAGACCATCATCTATAAGGGCCTGATGATGCCCGCCGATCTGCAGCAGTTCTACCCGGACCTGGGTGATGAGCGCCTGCAGACCGCCATTTGCGTGTTCCACCAGCGCTTCTCCACCAACACCCTGCCGAAGTGGCCACTGGCGCAGCCGTTCCGCTTCCTGGCGCACAACGGTGAAATCAACACCATCACCGGCAACCGCAACTGGGCCCAGGCGCGGCGCCTGAAGTTTGCCAACGACCTGATTCCCGATCTGGAAGAGCTGGGCCCGCTGGTCAACCGCGTCGGCTCCGACTCCTCCAGCATGGACAACATGCTTGAGCTGATGGTCACCGGTGGCATCGACCTGTTCCGCGGCGTGCGCATGATCATTCCGCCAGCCTGGCAGAACGTCGAGACCATGGACGCCGACCTGCGCGCGTTCTACGAATACAACTCCATGCATATGGAACCCTGGGATGGCCCGGCCGGCGTGGTGATGACCGATGGTCGCTATGCGGTCTGTCTGCTCGACCGCAACGGCCTGCGTCCGGCACGTTGGGTGACCACCAAGAATGGCTATATCACCCTGGCGTCGGAAATCGGCGTGTGGGATTACCAGCCCGAGGACGTCATCGCCAAGGGCCGTGTGGGTCCGGGGCAGATCCTCGCCGTGGACACCGAGACCGGCCAGGTGCTCGACACCGATGCCGTGGACAATCGCCTGAAGTCGCGTCACCCTTACAAGCAGTGGCTGCGCAAGAATGCCCTGCGCATCCAGGCCACCCTGGAAGACCGCGACCATGGTTCGGCGTTCTATGACGTCGACCAGCTCAAGCAGTACATGAAGATGTTCCAGGTCACCTTCGAGGAGCGTGACCAGGTGCTGCGTCCGCTCGGTGAGCAGGGCCAGGAAGCGGTTGGTTCCATGGGTGACGACACGCCGATGGCCGTGCTCAGCCAGCGCGTGCGCTCGCCCTACGACTACTTCCGTCAGCAGTTCGCCCAGGTGACCAATCCGCCGATCGACCCGCTGCGCGAAGCCATCGTCATGTCCCTGGAAATCTGCCTCGGTGCCGAGCGCAATATCTTCCAGGAGTCGCCGGAGCACGCCACCCGCATCATCCTCAGCAGTCCGGTGATCTCCCCGGCCAAGTGGCGTTCGCTGATGAACCTCGATCGCCCGGGCTTCGAGCGCCAGCTGATCGACATGAACTATGACGAGTCGATCGGTCTGGAAGCCGCCGTGCGCAATATGGCCGATCAGGCTGAAGAAGCGGTGCGCGCCGGCAAGTCGCTGCTGGTGCTCTCCGACCGGCATATCGCCCCGGGCAAGCTGCCGGCCCATGCCGCGCTGGTGACCGGTGCGGTGCACCATCGCCTGACCGAGAAGGGGCTGCGTTGCGACTGCAATATCCTGGTGGAAACCGCCACCGCCCGCGACCCGCATCATTATGCGGTGCTGCTCGGCTTCGGCGCCTCGGCGGTCTATCCGTTCCTGGCCTACGAAGTACTGGGCGACCTGATCCGCACCGGCGAAGTGCTGGGCGATCTGTATGAGGTGTTCAAGTACTACCGCAAGGGTATCGCCAAGGGCCTGTTGAAGATCCTGTCCAAGATGGGCATCTCCACCGTCGCCTCCTACCGTGGCGCCCAGCTGTTCGAGGCGGTCGGTCTGGCCGACGAAGTGACCGAACTGTGCTTCCGTGGTGTGGCCAGCCGCATCAAGGGCGCGCGTTTCGTCGATATCGAGGCCGAGCAGAAGCTGCTGGCCTTCGAGGCCTGGAACAACCGCAAGGCCATCCAGCAGGGCGGCCTGCTCAAGTTCGTCTACGGCGGCGAGTACCACGCCTACAACCCGGATGTGGTCAACACCCTGCAGGCTGCCGTGCAGCAAGGTAGCTACGAGAAGTACAAGGAATACAGCGCCCTGGTCGATACCCGCCCGGTGTCGATGCTGCGCGACCTGCTGCAGCTGAAGCTGGCTGAGCAGCCGCTGGCGCTGGATCAGGTCGAGCCGATGGGCGAGATCCTCAAGCGCTTCGACTCCGCCGGCATCTCCCTCGGCGCCCTGTCGCCGGAAGCCCACGAGGCCATCGCCGAGGCGATGAACCGTCTGGGCGCGCGCTCCAACTCCGGTGAGGGCGGTGAAGACCCGGCCCGTTACGGCACCATGCGCAGCTCGAAGATCAAGCAGGTGGCTACCGGCCGCTTTGGTGTGACCCCCGAGTACCTGGTCAACGCCGAAGTGCTGCAGATCAAGGTGGCCCAAGGCGCCAAGCCCGGCGAGGGCGGCCAGCTGCCGGGCGGCAAGGTCAACGGTCTGATCGCCAAGCTGCGTTATGCAGTGCCGGGCGTGACCCTGATTTCGCCACCGCCGCACCACGACATCTATTCCATCGAAGACCTGGCGCAGCTGATCTATGACCTCAAGCAGGTCAACCCGGCCGCCCTGGTGTCGGTCAAACTGGTGGCCGAGGCCGGTGTCGGCACCATCGCCGCCGGTGTGGCCAAGGCCTATGCCGACCTGATCACCATCTCCGGCTACGATGGCGGCACCGGAGCATCGCCCTTGACCTCGATCAAGTACGCCGGCGCACCGTGGGAGCTGGGCCTGGCCGAAACCCACCAGACCCTGCGCGGCAATGACCTGCGCGGCAAGGTGCGGGTGCAGACCGACGGCGGCCTGAAAACCGGCCTGGATGTGGTCAAGGCCGCCATCCTCGGCGCCGAGAGCTTCGGCTTCGGCACCGCGCCGATGATCGCCCTGGGCTGCAAATACCTGCGCATCTGCCACCTGAACAACTGCGCCACCGGCGTGGCCACGCAGAACGACAAGCTGCGCAAGGATCACTTTATCGGCACTGTCGAGATGGTGATGAACTTCTTCACCTATGTCGCCGAGGAAACCCGCGAGTGGCTGGCCAAGCTGGGCGTTAGTAGTCTGGAAGAGTTGATCGGGCGTACCGACCTGCTCGACATCCTGCCCGGTGAAACCGACAAGCAGCAGCACCTGGATCTGACTCCGCTACTGGGCAGCGACCATATCCCGGCGGACAAGCCGCAGTTTTGCCTGGTGGAGAAGAACCCACCGTTCGACCAGGGTCTGCTGGCCGAGAAGATGGTGGAGATGGCCAAGCCGGCCATCGCTGCAGCCAGCGGTGGCGAGTTCGAACTGGATATCTGCAACTGCGACCGCTCCATCGGTGCCCGCGTGTCCGGCGAAATCGCCCGGGTACATGGCAACCAGGGCATGGCCAAGGCGCCGCTGACCTTCCGCTTCAAGGGCACTGCCGGGCAGAGCTTCGGCGTGTGGAACGCCGGAGGTCTGAACCTGTACCTGGAAGGCGACGCCAACGACTACGTGGGCAAGGGCATGACCGGCGGCAAGCTGATCATCACCCCGCCCAAGGGCAGCCCGTTCAAGACCCAGGACAGCGCCATCATCGGCAACACCTGCCTGTACGGCGCCACTGGCGGCAAGCTGTTCGCCGCCGGCACCGCAGGTGAGCGTTTCGCCGTGCGCAACTCCGGCGCTCACGCCGTGGTGGAAGGCACTGGCGACCACTGCTGCGAGTACATGACCGGCGGCTTCGTCTGCGTACTGGGCAAGACCGGCTACAACTTCGGTTCCGGCATGACCGGCGGTTTCGCCTACGTGCTGGACCTGGATAACAGCTTCTATGATCGGGTCAACCACGAACTGGTGGAGATCCAGCGGATCAACAACGAAGCGATGGAGGCCTACCGCAACCATCTGCACAACGTGCTCGCCGAGTACGTGGCGGAGACGGCCAGCGAGTGGGGCAGCCATCTGCTGGAGAACCTGGACGACTACCTGCGCAAGTTCTGGCTGGTCAAGCCCAAGGCCGCCAGCTTGAAGTCGCTGCTGTCCAGCACCCGGGCCAACCCGCAATAAAGCCGCTGTGCGGCAAGCCCGAGCGCCAGGCGCCGGGCTTGCCGAAACCCCAGATTGTCTTGCCGCCTGAAGCGTGATGCCTGAGGCTGCTGTAAAGAGGTTTGCTATGACTGAACGTCTGAATAACGACTTCCAGTTCATCGAAGTCGGGCGCAAAGACCCGAAGAAGAAACTGCTGCGCCAGCGCAAGAAGGAATTCGTCGAGATCTACGACAACTTCAAGCCGGCCCAGGCGGCCGACCAGGCCCACCGTTGCCTGGGTTGCGGCAACCCCTATTGCGAATGGAAGTGCCCGGTGCACAACTTCATTCCCAACTGGCTCAAGCTGGTGTCCGAGGGCAATATCCTCGCCGCCGCCGAGCTGAGCCACCAGACCAACACCCTGCCAGAAGTCTGCGGCCGGGTGTGCCCGCAGGATCGTCTGTGCGAGGGCGCCTGCACCCTGAATGACGGCTTCGGTGCGGTGACCATCGGCTCGGTGGAGAAGTACATCACCGACACGGCCTTCGCCATGGGCTGGCGCCCGGATATGTCCAAGGTCAAACCGACCGGCAAGCGCGTTGCCGTGATCGGTGCCGGTCCGGCGGGCCTGGGCTGCGCCGACGTACTGGTGCGCAATGGCGTGACCCCGGTGGTGTTCGACAAGAACCCGGAAATCGGCGGTCTGCTGACCTTCGGCATTCCCGAGTTCAAGCTGGAAAAGACCGTGCTGAGCAATCGCCGCGAAGTCTTTACCGGCATGGGCATCGAGTTCCGCCTGAACACCGAGATCGGCAAGGACATCACCATGCAGCAGCTGCTGGATGAGTACGATGCCGTGTTTATGGGCATGGGCACCTACACCTATATGAAGGGCGGCTTCCCCGGTGAAGACCTGCCGGGCGTCACCGATGCCCTGGACTTCCTGATCGCCAACGTCAACCGCAACCTGGGTTTCGAGAAGTCCCCTGAGGACTTTATCGACATGAAGGGCAAGCGTGTGGTGGTGCTCGGTGGTGGTGACACCGCCATGGACTGCAACCGCACCTCCATCCGCCAGGGTGCCAAGAGCGTGACCTGCGCCTACCGTCGCGACCAGGAAAACATGCCGGGCTCGCGCAAGGAAGTGAAGAACGCCAAGGAAGAGGGGGTGAAATTCCTCTTCAACCGCCAGCCCATCGCCATCGTCGGTGAGGACAAGGTCGAAGGCGTCAAGGTGGTGGAAACCCGCCTCGGCGAGCCGGATGCCCGTGGCCGCCGCAGCCCCGAGCCGATTCCCGGTTCCGAGGAGATCATCCCGGCCGATGCCGTGCTGATCGCCTTCGGCTTCCGCCCGAGCCCGGCGCCCTGGTTCAGCGATTTCAAGATCGACACCGACAGCCAGGGCCGCGTGGTGGCCCCGGAGCAGAGCCAGTTCAAGCACCAGACCAGCAACCCGAAGATCTTCGCTGGTGGCGATATGGTGCGCGGTTCCGACCTGGTGGTGACGGCGATCTTCGAGGGGCGGAACGCCGCCGAAGGTATCCTCGACTACCTGGGCGTCTAAGCTACTGCGGGCTTCGCGCGCCATGCTGCGTTGCCCCTTGTGACCCACATGGATGTGGGGAATGCGGTTGGCCCGCAGGAGCGGGCATCGCACTGACCTCCGCTCGTTACGCTTAGCAATTAGGTATTTGCCCGAGACAAATCGTCGCGATGGACAAAAGGCACGGCACTCGCCGTGCCTTTTGTTTTGCGGTCTGCGAAAATGCCCGCACTTTTTTTGTTGGATGCTGCCATGACCGCCCTGAAGAACGATCGCTTCCTTCGCGCCCTGCTCAAGCAACCCGTTGATGTCACCCCGGTGTGGATGATGCGTCAGGCTGGTCGGTATCTGCCTGAGTACCGCGCGACCCGGGCCAAGGCCGGTGATTTTGTCAGCCTGATGAAGAACCCCGAGCTGGCTTGCGAGGTCACCATCCAGCCCCTGGATCGCTACCCGCAGATCGACGCCGCGATTCTGTTCTCCGATATCCTGACCATCCCCGATGCCATGGGTCAGGGCCTGTACTTCGAGACTGGCGAAGGCCCGCGCTTCAAGAAGGTGATCAGCAGCATGGCCGATATCGAGGCCCTGCCGATTCCCGATGCGGAGCAGGACCTGGGCTATGTGATGGACGCGGTGCGCACCATCCGCCGCGAGCTGAACGGCCGTGTGCCGCTGATCGGCTTTACCGGCAGCCCCTGGACCCTGGCCACCTATATGGTCGAAGGCGGCTCCAGCAAGGATTTCCGCAAGTCCAAGGCCATGCTCTACGACAACCCCCAGGCCATGCACGCGCTGCTGGATAAACTGGCGCGGTCGATCACCGCCTACCTCAATGGCCAGATCAAGGCAGGCGCCCAGGCGGTGCAGATCTTCGACTCCTGGGGCGGGGCGCTGTCGGCGGCGGCTTACCAGGAGTTCTCCCTGCGCTATATGCAGCAGATCATTGACGGCCTGATCCGCGAACACGACGGACGTCGCGTGCCGGTGATTCTGTTTACCAAGGGTGGTGGCCTGTGGCTGGAATCCATGGCTGACAGCGGCGCCGAAGCCCTGGGCCTGGACTGGACCTGCGATATCGGCAGTGCCCGCGCCCGTGTCGGCGCCAAGGTGGCGCTGCAGGGCAATATGGACCCGAGCGTGCTGTACGCCAACCCGGCGGCGATACGCGCCGAGGTAGGACGTATCCTGGCGGCCTATGGCCAGGGCAGTGGCCATGTCTTCAACCTTGGCCACGGCATCACCCCAGAAGTGAACCCGGAGCATGCTCGCGCCTTCTTCGAGGCGGTGCATGAGCTGTCGGCGCAGTACCACAACTAGTCGGCGAAGCTGTAGGAGCGGGCCATGCCCGCGAAAGCGCTATCGCGGGCATGGCCCGCTCCTACGGGAAGAAACATAAAACAAAGGCCGCTAATGCGGCCTTTGCGTTGTCTACGTATTGCTCAGGGCTTGCGCAAGTCGCGCACGGCCTTGACCAGCGCCTGCTGCTCGGCCTCGCTGAGCTTGCCCGCGTAGGCGGGCATGGCGCCCGGGCCCTTGGCAATGGCGTCGAGGATATCGCGGTCGCTGTTGCTGTCCTGCCACTTGGCCTTGCTCAGATTCTGCGCGAAGTACAGCCAGCCGCGCAGGGTATTGGCGCGGCCATCGCTGCCATGGCATTTGCCACAGTGCTGACGATACAGCTGGGCACCGTCAGGCTCGGCCATGGCCGGCAGGCTGTTGCTCAGGCCGAGAAGGCCCAGCAGCAGGGCCAGGGCCGGCTTATTTGACATTGGCCAGGCTGCCTTTGAGGGCCACGCCTGCCATCACTGCGCCGGCATGGCATTCGTACTTCTGGCTGTCCTTGTACTCGACATGCTTGTAGTTGCTGGCGATATCCACCACTGCATTGGCGCCGGCGGCCTTGGCAGCCTTCTGCAGGTGGATCAGAGCCGATTGCAGGGCCCAGCTGCAGGCGGCTTCGTCAGTCTTGTTGAAGGCGTTGGTCTTCTTGCTGGTGGTCACCCCGGCGCGTACCACGCTCACCTTGCCGGCCGGCTTGTTGCCTGCCAGGTAGAACTTCACGCTGCCGTCGAGGCGCCCGGCGTTCAGGGCTTCCTGCATCGCTGTGTCGAACGGCAGAAAGTGGGTGGTGTCGCGGGCCTGGCTGACCGCCGGCAACAGGCTGAAGCAGGCGGCGGCAAGGATCCAGTGCTTGGCTTTCATGGGGTGACTCCTTTCTTGTGGGTTTTCAGGTCAGGGTGTTGCGCAAAAAAGTCAGTGTAATCCAGCTCGCGCTCAAGCCCAGCGCTTGAAGATCAGCGAAGTATTGACTCCACCAAAGGCAAAGTTGTTGTTCATCACATACTCATGCTGCATCGCCCGGAACTCGCCGCGCAGGTAGTCCAGCTCGCCGCAGGCCGGGTCGATCTCGTCCAGGTTCAGGGTCGGCACATAACGGTCTGAATTCATCATTTCGATACTGAACCAGGACTCCAGCGCGCCGCAGGCTCCCAGGGTGTGGCCCAGGTAGCTTTTCTGCGAGCTGATCGGCATCTGGCTGCCGAACAGTTCCTGGGTAGCCAGGGTCTCGGCCACGTCGCCCTGCTCGGTGGCGGTGCCGTGGCCGTTGACATAGCCGATGGCGGCGGGCGCCAGGCCGGCATCCTGCAGCGCCAGCTCCATGGCCCCGCGCATGGTCGCCTGCACCGGCTTGGTCGCGTGCTGGCCATCGGCGTTGCAGCCAAAACCGACGATCTCGGCGTGGATGGTGGCGCCCCGGGCCAGGGCGTGTTCCAGCTCTTCGAGCACCAGGATGCCGGCCCCTTCGCCGATCACCAGGCCGTCGCGGCCGCTGTCATAGGGACGCGGCGAGCTGTGCGGGGCGTCGTTCTTCAGGCTGGTGGCGTACAGCGCATCGAAGACCATGGCCTCGGTGGGGCAGAGTTCCTCGGCGCCACCGGCCAGCATCATCGGCAGGCGGCCGAACTTGATCGCTTCATAGGCATAGCCGATGCCCTGGCTGCCGCTGGTGCAGGCGCTGGAGGTGGGGATCAGGCGGCCCTTGAGGCCGAAGAAGATGCTGATATTGGCCGCCGTGGTGTGCGGCATCATGCGGATATAGGAGTTGGCGTTGAGGCCGTCCGCCACGGAATTGAGCAGCATATTGCCGAAGGCCTTGATCTCGTCGGTGCTGCCGGTGGAGGAACCGCAGGCCACGCCCATGCGCCCGTCCTGGATGCGTTCGTCGCCGAGCAGGCCGGCGTGCTCCAGGGCGCGTTCGGCGGCATACACGGCCAGCTTGGAGACGCGGCCCATGCTGCGGGTCTGCTTGCGGTTCCAGTGTTTGGGCTGGACGAAGTCGTCCACCGGACCGCCGAGGCGGGTGTTCAGCTCGCTGAACCTGTCCCACTCGTGCATATAGCGGATGCCGCTCTTGCCGGCCTTGAAGGCCGCCGCAATGGTCGGCCAGTCGCTGCCCAGCGAGGTCACCCCGGCCATGCCGGTGACTACAACCCGTTTGCATCCGTTCATCAGCACAGCCCACCGTTTACTGCGAGGACCTGGCGGGTGATATAGGCCGCCTCCTCGCTCATCAGAAAATTCACCGCGCCGGCCACCTCTTCCGGGGTGCCCATGCGCGCAGCCGGAACCATCTTGAGGATGTCCTCGATGGGCACATCGGCATCGAGGATCTCGGTATCGATCAGCCCCGGGGCCACGCAGTTGACCGTGATCTTGCGCTTGCCCAGCTCGATGGCCAGGGCTTTGGCCGCGCCGATAATGCCGGCCTTGGAGGCGCTGTAGTTGACCTGGCCACGGTTGCCGATCAGCCCGGACACCGAAGTGATGCAGACGATGCGCCCGGCCTTGCGGCGGCGGATCATGGGCATGGTCAGCGGATGCAGCACATTGTAGAAGCCGTCCAGATTGGTGCGTAGCACGCTGTCCCAGTCATCCTCGGACAGTGCCGGGAAGGCGCCGTCGCGGGTCAACCCTGCATTACAGACGACCCCATAATAGGCGCCATGTTGCTCCACATCGGTCTCCAGCGCCGCGCGGCAGGCCACGCGGTCGGACACATCGAATTGCAGGATGCGCGCCTGTTGGCCCAGCTCAAGAATCTGCGCCTGCACCGCTTCGGCTTCCTCGCGGCGGGCGCGGCAGTGCAGCACGATGTCATAGCCGCTCTTGGCCAGACGCAGGGCAATGGCGCGGCCGATACCACGGCTGGAACCGGTGACCAGAATGGTTTCGCTCATAAAGGCTGTTCCTGAAAGTCTTCCTGAAGATAGCTGGCCACCTGGGGTGGACGGAATACGTTGAGACGGGCCATGGCCTCGATGCCCGGGCCGCGCAGCTGGCACTCGAACACGCCCATGCCGTTGTCGTCCTGCAGCGAGCGGGTCGCATGAATATGCAGCTCGGCGCCCAAGGGGAAGCGCTCGACATTGCACTCATATTTGCGCGTACCGAGGAGAAAGCCCAGCTCCACCGGCGCACCGGCCAGGCGTGCCTGGTAGCCGGCGTAGGCGGCGATGCTCTGGGCCATCAGCTCGATGCCGACCCAGGCCGGCAGGCTGCCATCGGCCTGGCTAAACAGGCCGCCAGCGCGGACAGTGAGCTGGGTTTCGATATCCTCGTCGCCGCAGCGCAGCAGCCGGTCGATCAGGATCATATCGGCGGCGTGGGGGATCAGCTCGGCGATCGGCCACTGGCTCATGGCGCGTCCCCCAGCAGCAGGCTGATATTGTTGCCGCCAAAGGCAAAGGAGTTGCTCATCAGACGGCGCGGGTGCTTAGTGCTCAGTTGCGTGCCGGTATTGACCAGATTCAGTGTCGGCAAAGCCGGGTCGGCCTGACCATCCCACAGGTGTGGCGGTAGGCAATGCTCCGGGTTGTATGGGCTCAGGGTCAGCCAGCAGAAGGCCGCTTCCAGGGCACCGGCCGCGCCCAGGGTGTGGCCGACCATGGCCTTGCTGGAGGAGCAGGGCACCCCGTTGGGGAATATGGCCTGCACGGCATGGCTTTCCATGGCGTCGTTATGCAGGGTGGCGGTGCCATGCAGGTTCAGGTAATCGACCTGCTCGGCGCTGATCCCGGCCGCAGTCAGGGCTTTTTCCATGGCCGCCTGGGCACCAAGGCCATCGGGCTGCGGCGCGGAGATATGGTGGGCGTCGCAGCTGGCGCCGCCGCCCAGCAGGCTGATCGGCTCGCTGCCGGGCAGCGCTTCCTTGCTCATCAGAAACAG
The DNA here is from genome assembly GCF_009763245.1 of Pseudomonas xionganensis. GTDB lineage: Bacteria > Pseudomonadota > Gammaproteobacteria > Pseudomonadales > Pseudomonadaceae > Aquipseudomonas > Aquipseudomonas xionganensis. The sequence goes on from NZ_WKJZ01000001.1 coordinate 1,009,962, forward strand.
CGCCGCGCCTTCACCGATATTGATGCCCTGGCGGTTGGCCGAGAAGGGCTGGCAAGGTTCGGCCGAAACGGCCTCCAGGGCGGAAAACCCATTGAGGGTCAGGCGGCACAGGCTGTCCACGCCGCCACAGAGTACCGCATCGCAAAGCCCCAGATTGATCAGGCGCTGGGCACTAAGCAGGGCCCGCGCCCCGGATGTGCAGGCGGTGGAGATCACGTAGCTGGGGCCGCCCAATCCCAGCCAGTCGCTGAGAAAGGCGGCCGGCGCCGTCAGCTCCTGCTGGGCATAGTCATAGCTGGCCGGCAGCTCGCCGTGCTGCTGGTGCTGGGCAATGCCCTGGCTGGCTTCTTCGATGCCCGAGGTGCTGGTGCCGAGAATCACGCCGATGCGCCCGGCACCGAACTGGGCGATGGCGGCGCGGATCTCGCTTTCGATTTCCAGGGCAGCGGCCAGCAGCAGCTGGTTATTGCGGCTGGCTGGATGGCCGGGCAAGGCGGGCAGCGCGGGCAGTTCGCCCGGCACGGCGCCCACCGTCAGCGCCCGCTCGGCCACCCAGCCGCCTTGCGCGCGCATGCCGCTGGCATCGCCGGCAAACAGCGCCTTGGCCACGGCGGCCTTGCCTTGGCCGAGGGCGCAGTTGAGGCCCAGGGCATTGAGATAAACCGCCATCAGGGTGCCTTGTCGTCAGGTAGCGGGCTGATCCGGTAGGTCGGGCCGGCCGCGCTGTACAGGGTGAATTCCAGGGGCGCAAGGTAACCGATTCGCCAGCCCGGGTTAAGCCAGCGCTGCCCGGCGGCCAGCGCGCGCCACTGCTCGGTCGGATAGTGCGCGGGCAGGGCCGCTGCCGGGGTCAGGGCAAACAGCAGGGCGCTGAACAGCTCTCGGGCCTCGGCATTGGGCGGCAGCAGGCCATCGTTATGCCAGTGCCCATCACGCAGCGACTGGCGCGCCAGGGGCACGCCCAGGGGGTCGAACAGCGACGCGCGCAGCCCGTGCTGCTCGGCCTGCAGCACCAGCCAGGCGTCTTGCCGTGTACCGGCCTGTTCGCGCTGCACCTGCAGGGCCAGGGGCAGTGGTGCGGTCAGTGTCGGCAGCTGGGCCGGCAGCGGTGTGCGCGCGGCGCAGGCGCTCAGCAGCAGGCAGAGCCCGGCCAGCAGCAGGCGCGTCACCTTCAGGTTGCCGCGCATAGCTCGGCCAACACCCGCAGGCGGCGGCGCGGCTCGGCCACATAGGGGTTTTTCTCGTCCCAGGCGTAGCCGGCGAGGATCGAGCTGATCATGCGGCGGATTTCCGGCTGGGCCTTCTCGAAATAGATCACGTCCTGGAAGCTGCCGTCGTACCAGCCTTCGACATACACGCGGAAGGTGTCGACGCCGCGCTTGAGGGGGATGGCGAATTCCTGCTCCCAGTCCACCGTCTCGCCACTGAGCTGGCGGTGCAGAACGCCAGCCGCCATGCTCGCCGAGCGCATGGCGATGGTCACCCCGGAGCTGAACACCGGGTCGAGGAACTCGGCGGCGTTGCCCAGCAGGGCGAAGCCCGGGCCGTGCAGGGTTTTGACGTTGGCCGAGTAGCCGCCGATGCGCCGCGCTGGGGTGTCCCAGACGGCGTTCTTCAATACCTTGTGCAGTGACGGGGTTTCCTCGACGAACTGCTTGAGGCAGGCGTCCAGATCCTCCGGGCGACCTTCGTAACGGCTGGCATCGGCCACAACGCCCAGCGAACAGCGACCGTTGCTGAAGGGAATGGTCCAGAACCACACATCCCTCAGTGTTGGATGGGTGGTGATCAGGATCTTCTCGCGGTCGAAATCTGTGCCTTCGCTGCGGTCTTCGACGTGGGTAAACACCGCCTGGCGCACCGGGAAGCTCGATGGTGTATCCAGATCGAGCAGGCGCGGCAGCACCCGGCCATAGCCGCTGCCGTCAAGGACGAAGGCGCATTCCACCTGATACTCGTGACCATCGGCCAGACGCCGTACCGACAGGCGCGGGCAGTCGCCGCTGAAGTCCACGGCGAAGATTTCCTCTTCATAGCGGATCTCTACGCCCTGCAACTCGGCCTGGTCGGCCAGCAGCTTGTCGAAGTCGGCGCGCAGCACCTGGTAGGTCGAGCCCTGGCCCTTGGTGAAGGTGTCGCGGAAATCGAATTCGGTATAACGCTCGCCCCAGCCGAAGGCCGCGCCATGCTTGGTCTGGAAACCCGCCGCGCGCACCGCATCGAGCATCCCGGCTTCCTCGACGAAGTCCAGGCAGTGCGACAGCAGGCTCTCGCCGATCGAGAAGCGCGGGAAGCGCTGGCGCTCCAGCACCAGCACATCGTGGCCGTTACGCTTGAGCAGCGCCCCGGCAATCGCCCCGGATGGGCCAGCACCTATGACTACGACTTGGCGTTGTTCGATTTCAAGAGACTTCATGGCAGCGTTTTGCCTCAGGGATGGTCATATGGGCGCCGGTCGGGGCCGGCATCAGGTTGTATTGACGCAGGCGGCTGGCCGTCCGTTGGAGCGGTAGCCCAGGGCGCCAGGAGAAAACAGAACAGCAGGCCCAGGCTGATCGCCAGGCCGAAGTTGGCAATCGCCGGGGTGTCGCTGATCAGCAGCAGGCCGAACGACAGCCAGCTGGTCAGGGCCGAGAGCAGGGTGCCGAGCAGGCTGACCGCCGGGCCGCCGATATTTTCACGCATCAGGATGGCGTAATCGACACCGATGGCGGTGATCAACAGCAGGCCGAACAGGCTGAACAGGGTCAACGGCTGGCCCAGCCAACCCAGGCAGGCCAGCGCTGCCAGCGCCGCCAACAGCGGCAGGCAGACCACCCGCAATGCGCCGCCGAGACCGAAGGGCAGGCACAGCAGCAACAGAATTGCCACGCTGGAGATCAGCTTCAGCTGTGCGGCGCTAAGCTGGGTGGCGCTGAATAGTGCATTGAGTTCGCTGATCCGATCGACCAGCTGCACCCCCGGCAGGTCGGCTGTAAGCCTGGCCAGCGCGCTGCTGTCACCGAGCCCCTGCAGACTGACCAGCCCGGCGACGCCCTCGGCCCCGTCTTTGCTATAAGCGCCCAGCCATAACGGCCGCCAGGCCTCGCCCAGGGGGCTGGCCAGGGCTTGCTCCAGGCTCGCCTGGTTGTTCTGTTGCAGTTCCAGCAGTTCGTTATGCAGCGCAGCCGGCGGGATGCCCAGGTCGAGCAGGGGCTGCCAGTGCTGCGGCAGTTCACTCAGTGCGGCACGCAATTCCTGCAATTGGCTGTCGGGGGCGACCAGCTGGCTGAGGGTGCGGTAGTCACGCAGCTGACCGTTCTGCACCGCCTGATCCAGGCGCTGACTCAATGCGACCTGACGTTCCAGCAGCTGCTGTGGGTTCGCGGCGCTCACCAGAAAGAACTGGCTGGTGGGCTGCTGGCCGGTCAGCTCGGCGATGCGCTGGGCCTCGGCCAGCAGCTCTGGTTCCTGGCCCAGCCACTGGCGCAGATCATTCTGCGTATGCAGCTGCCATAGCCCGCCGGCACAGAACAGCAGCAACAGCGCCAGCAGCGGCGCGCTGCAGGTCTTGGCCAGCAGACGTGCCCGCCCATTGAGCAGAGCTTGGCTAAGGCTTAGCAGGCTGAGCGATGGGCTAAGGCGCAAGCCACGCAGCCAGGCGGGCAGCAGGCAGACCGAGCACAGATAAGCGGCGATCAGTCCGGCGGCGGAGAACAGCGCGACCTGGGTCAGCGCCGGAAAGGGGGTAAAGGCCAGCGCCAGGTAGCCGATCAGGTTGGTCCCCAGGCTCAGGCTCAGACCCGGTAAGGTGGCGCGCAATGCGCCCCAGCTGCTCCAGCCGTCTGCGCCTGCGGCGTTGCTCCAGCTTTTACTCAAATAGTGCTGCGGATAGTCGGCGGCGACCCCGATCAGGCTGGCCCCCAGCACCAGGGTCAGGGCGTTGATCTGGCCGAATACCAGCACGCAAGCGGTGCAGCCAGCGAGCAGGGCCATACCGATGGGCAGCAGGCTGACCAGCACCCGCACGCGGCGGAAGGCCAGCAGCAACAGCAGCAGCGTACCGAGGGTGGCGCCGCCGCCAATCAGGCTGATCTCGCGGGTGGCTTTGGCCTGGCCAGCGGCGGCATACAACACGCCACCAGCTGCCAGCAGTTGGCCGCCGGCTGTTTCGATCTGTGCACGGGTAGCGGCGACCTGTGCGGCAATCAACGGCGGTTCCTGCATATCGAAGGCGCTACCCCGGGCGCTGGCGCGCAGCATGGCCCAGGTCATGCCCTGGTCTTCCAGCAATAGTGCGCCACTGCGCAGGTCGGCCTGGATGCGGCTGCCGGGATTCAGCGACTGCTGCGCGCGTGCGCCCAGGCCCAGCCAGTCCTGTTCGATGGGCAACAGGCTAAAGCCGGCGAAGGTGTCGAACAGCTGGGCGGCGCGTTGTTCGATCAACTGCTGCGGCTGCTCCAGCAACAGCTGGCGATCGGCCGCCGGCAACAGGGCCAGGCGGTTGCTGCGCAGATAGTCACGTAGCGCTGCGAGGTCGCTGTCGACACTCCATTGAACCTGGGCAAAGCGCCCACTGCCGCGCCACTGCTCGCCAACCTGCTGCACCAGGGCAATCGCCCGGTCGCGCTGCGGGTGGCCGATCAATAGCAGCAGATCGCGATTGAGCGGCTCCTGCATACGCTGTTCGGCCTGCTGCACCAGTTCATCACCGCTGCCTTCGGGCAATAGCGCGAGCATATCCGCCGCCACGGGCGGGCCGTCCCGCCACTGCCAGGCGGCGAGGATCAGCAGGGCAGCGAGCAGCAGCAGAAAGCCGCGCGGCAGCCAGCGTTCACTGGGCAAAGTCACGTTGCTCCTGCTCAGTCAGTGCGTCGCCGGCCTGGCTTTCGGGCAGGCGCAGCACGCTGCGGTCGCCCTGGGTTTCATGCAGCTCAATGCGCTGTACCAGGGCGCCGCCATCGATCTGGATGCGGCTGAAAATCTGCTTAAGTAGCTGCGAGCGGGGTGTGAGGTGCAGTTGCCAGGCCTCGGCCGTGCCGCTCAGTTGCAGCAGGAAGTCTTTGGCCAGGCCGCTGTGGTCGCCCTTAAGCACTGCGAGAAACAGTCGGCTCTGCTGGGCCGCGACGTCCTGGCCAGGCTGTTGCTGCCAGCCGCTGGGCGTGCGCTTGGCGATGCCCTGGCCGTCGATGCGGTAATCCTGCTGGAGCGGGCTTTGCAGCTGCCAGAGCAGGCCGAGGTCGCGGCTCAACACGAACTGGCCGCGACTGGTCAGCGGCTGCGGCAGGGCGCGCAGGTGCTTTTCCTGGATCAGCGGGCCGCGTACCACGGCGGGTTTGGCCAGCTGGGCGCTGAGTTGGTCTAAATCGAAGGCATGGGCATGGGTGGTTAAGAACAGCAGGCTTAGCGTTAGACCTATTGTCGCGGTGAGTTTGCGTTTGGGTTGCGCCCCCTCGGGCGCGTCACTTTTTCTTGCTTGCCCAAGAAAAAGTAACCAAAAAGAAGGGCACCCCGACATCCGGGTCTCGCTGCGCGAGACTTCCCTCGCTCCATCACCACTCCAGGGGCCGGCGTACAAGGGCCGTCCCTGGCCCTTTACGCCTTTCGCCGCATCCATGCGGCTCATCCCCTTGCGTGGTGATTGCGCTCGGCCTTCTGACGGGGGCTTTCCCCGCTCCAACATCGCCGCTAGGCCGGAGTTGGTGCAGTTGCTTTTGATTTCTCTTTTTTCGAGCCAGCGCATAACTAAAGCTTGAAAGATGCCAGTAGGGCCAGGATCCGGGGCCCCCTCAGGAGGCCGAGTGGAATCCCTGTGTAAGGGGTTGAGCGGCATGGATGCTGCGAGAGCTGCGATGGGCCAGGGATGGCCCTTCGCAGCGTGCCCCTGGAGCAGGGATGGTGCGAGGGAACCCTGGCGCAGCCAGGGCCGTATGCGGGGTGTGCTTTCTCTTTGGTTACTTTCTCTTTGCACAAGCAAAGAGAAAGTAACTCGTCCGACAGGACGAAACCTGTTTCCTAACGCCGCTCCAAAAGTGTTCACGCCAGCACCTTTTCAACGGCGTCGATCAGCACCTTGGGCGACGCAAACTGCATCTCGCGGGTGGCGATTTCCACCGCCACCTGCACGCTGCTGCCACGGGTCATGCGCTCACCGCTTTCGGCGTCCATGATCAGGTAGTTGATCTTCAGACGGTTTTCCCACTCCACCAGATCGGCGCGCACGCGGATGCGCTGGCCGAACTGGGCGCCACGGATATAGCGCACCTGCAGGTCGATCACCGGCCAGGCGTAGCCGGCGTCGCGCATCTGCCGGTAGTTGTGGCCAAGCTTGTCGAGCAGGGCGCAGCGCGCTTGTTCGAAGTATTTGACGTAGTGGCCATGCCAGACCACTTCCATCATGTCGACGTCGAAGAAGGGCACCTGCAACTCGATCTCGGCTTGTAATACGCCTTTGCTACGCATGGGCGGCTCCTTGGCGGGTGGTGCGCACGGCGCACCCTGCGCGGTGTGCGGTGCTGGTCGTAGGGTGCGCCGCGCGCACCAGAGCCGGCTTACGCATACAGGCTCCAGTGCTGTTCGCGGATACGCACCAGGCACAGGCGCAGCTCGGCTTCCAGGGCGCGGTCTTCGATCACCGGGGGGAAGTCAGCGGCCAGCGTTTCGCGCATGGCGGCCACCGGGGCGGGGATATGCACCTTGCCGTCGCGCTGGCGCAGCCACACGCCCTGGTTGGCGGCCAGCAGGGTGGCGGCGGCGACCTGCTCGGTCAGCTCCAGGCTGCGCAGGGCGTCGCGGGCGGCGATGGTGCCCATGCTCACCTTGTCCTGGTTGTGGCACTCGGTGGAGCGCGAGAACACGCTGGCCGGGAGGGTGTTTTTCAGGGCTTCGGCGGTCCAGGCGCTGGCGCCGATCTGCACCGCCTTGAAACCGTGGTTGATCATGGCGTTGACGCTCGGCGCGCCGGACAGGTTGCTCGGCAGGCCGTGGTTGTAGCGGGTGTCCACCAGCAGGGCGAGCTGGCGGTCGAGCAGGTCGGCGACATTGCCCACCAGGTTTTTCAGGCTGTCCATGGCGAAGGCGATATGCCCGCCGTAGAAGTGCCCGCCGTGCAGCACGCGCTCGGCTTCGGCGTCGATCAGCGGGTTGTCGTTGGCGCTGTTCAGCTCGGTTTCGATGAACTGGCGCAGCAGGCCCAGGCTGTCGGCCAGCACCCCGAGCACATGGGGCGCGCAGCGCAGCGAGTAGCGATCCTGCAGGCGATGCAGTGGCGCGGTCGGCGCGTCGATGGCCAGGTCCTGGCGCAGCCAGGCGGCCACCTGGGTCTGGCCCGGGTGCGGCTTGGCGGCGAACAGGCGTTCGTCGAAATGCTCCGGGTTGCCTTCCAGCGCCACCACGTTGAGTGCGGTGATGCGGGTGGCTAATCTCAGCAGGTAGTCGGCACGGGCATACGCCTGGCAGGCCAGGGCGGTCATCACTGCGGTGCCGTTCATCAGAGCCAGGGCTTCCTTGGGGCGCAGGGTCAGCGGCGTCCAGCCGAGTTCCTTGTGCACATCGGCGGCGCTGCGGCGTTCGCCCTTGAACATCACTTCGCGTTCACCGGACAGGGTGGCGGCCACATAGGACAGCGGGGTGAGGTCGCCACTGGCGCCCACCGAGCCTTCTTCCGGGATTAGCGGCAGCACGTCGTATTCGAGGAAGGCCTGCAGGCGTTCCAGCAGCTCCACCCGTACCCCGGAGACGCCCTGGCACAGCGACTGCAAGCGCGCGGCCAGCACGGCGCGGGTACTGGCCTCATCCAGCAGCTGGCCCAGGCCGCAGCCGTGGAAGGTGTACAGATGACGCGGTAGCGCCTCGACCTGATGCAGCGGCACGGCCACCACGCAGGAGTCGCCGTAGCCGGTAGTGACGCCGTATATCACGCCTTCCTTGTCCAGCAGGCTGTCGAGAAAGCGCGCGCCCTTGGCGATCTTCTCGCGGTAGGCGGCATCGCTTTGCAGGCGGGGCGGGGCGCTGCGGTTGGCCAGGGCGACAACCTGTTCGATGCTCAAGGGGCGCTCGCCAAATACGATGGGATCAGGCTGATGTGTCGTCATCTTCATTCCAGAACGGGTAAAAATTGAACCATTGCAGGGGGGCGTCCAGGCACTGTTGGGCGAGCTGGTCGGCGTAGCGTTGGGCCCAGCGGTGGATCACCTGCTCGCGTTCGCGGCGTGTCCATTCGATGCGCTGGGCGAAGGGCTGGATGCGAACTTGATAGCGGCCGTCGACCTTCAGACAGCTGAGCAGGTTGACCGGGCATTGCAGCAGGCCGGCCAGCAGCCAGGGACCCTGGGGGAAAGCAGCCGGCTTGCCGAGAAAGTCCACGCTGATAGTGCGCCCACCATGCAGGGGCACGCGGTCGCCGGCAATCGCCAGCCACTCGCCGCGCTCCAGACGGTTGGATAATTGCAACATAAGCGCCGGGTCCAGTTCGCTGACCTGGATCAGCCGCACATGGCTGGCGCCGGACTCACCGAGCAGGCGGTTGAACTGTTCGGCGTGCTTGGTGTGCACCAGCACATTCATCTGCACATGCTCGCCCAGTTCGGCCAGGGCGCGGCAGACTTCCAGATTGCCCAGGTGGGCGCCGACCAGCAGCTGCCCGGGTTCCTGGCGATGCAGCTGGCCACGCAGGTCGTGCGGGTCGATCAGGCTGATCTGCTCCAGGCCGAGCTTGCCGTTCCACACATCGAGCTTGTCCAGCAGGCTGTCGGCGAAGGCCATAAATTGGCGGAACACCGAGCGCCGACTGGGCTGCAGTTCGGTGCGCCCGCTCCAGGCCGCCAGGTTTGCCTGGTACTGCCAGATGCTGCGCCGCGCCCGGGCACCGAAGACGAAGAAGTACAGCACGATGGCATGGATCAGCGGGCTGATCAGGCGCCGGCCGAGCAGGCGGGCGAGTACGGCGGTGAGCTTCATCAGGGCATAGCTGCCGCGCTCGCCCTGGCGGGCCCAGTGGGCGTTGTGCTGCGCGCTCATCGGCGCCACCTGCGCCAGAGGATCCATGGCGCGCGCAGCAGCATGGCGAAGAACAGCTTGGCGTGCATCTTCGAGATCAGCGCGTTGTCGTGCCACAGGCGAAAATGCGACAGGCCGTCCAGGGGGTAGTGCACTCGGGTCGGCAGCCAGTGCATGGGCTGGTTGCGCCAGGCCAGGCGCACGAGGATTTCCGGGTCGAAGTCCATGCGCTTGCCCAGGCCGGCCGAGTCGATCAGGGCCACGCTGGGCTCCAGGGGATAGACGCGAAAGCCGCACATGGCGTCGCGAATGCTCAGCGACAGGCTGTTGATCCACACCCAGACATGGGTCAGATAGCGGGCATAGAGGCGGCTTTTCGGCACGCTGTCGTCGTATACCGGGTAGCCGCAGATCAGCGCCTCGGGGGCGGCGCGGGAGGCGTCGAGAAAACGCGCCACATCGCCCAGGTCGTGCTGGCCGTCGGCGTCCACCTGCAGGGCATGGCTAAAGCCCAGGCGCTGCGCCTCGCGCAGGCCGGCCATGACCGCGCCGCCCTTGCCCTGGTTGACCGGCAGGCGAACGAGATGGGTGCTGTCCTGTTTCGCCAGCTCGTCCATCACCGCCGCGCAGGCCGGGCTGGAGGCATCGTCCACCAGCACGCAAGGCAGGCCAGCGCCGCGCAGGGCGGCGACCACGGTGGGCAGCGCGTGTTCGTGGTTGTACACCGGGATCACGGCGCAGGGCTTATGCATGCGCCAGTACCTGCGTAGGGTGGGCAACGCCGCAGGCTTGCCCACCATGGTGGATGGCTGCGGCCATCCACCCTACGTCGAGTGCGTGGTGCTTCATTGCCGCGCTCCCAGAAGGATGCGCCCGGACGAACAGGCGGCCTCGCCATTGCGGTAGGCGAAGTACAGCTTGCCGCGCTCGGCGTCGAAACGCAGGCTCAGCTGCAGGCGGTCGCCGGGGCGTACCAGTTGCTGGAATTTCAGCACTTCCATACCGCAGAAGCGCGGTGGCAGATCCTCGATCAGCTGGCGCGCCAGTTGCTGGGCCCAGTCCACCTGAACCACACCGGGCAGCACCGGGGTCTGCGGGAAGTGCCCGGTAAAGTGGGCCAGATCCAGCGGCACCTCCAGCTCCAGCTGCCATTCGCTGTTCTGCTCCACCGCCGACAGCGGCGCCACTGCGGTGGGGCGTGGCTCTGCCAGCAGGCGCTCCACCTCAGCCTGGGCCAGCTTGCCCTGGCTGTTGTAGGGCAGCTGGGCCAGCAGGCGCCAACGGCGCGGCAGGGCGATGGCTTCGCAATGCTCGCCCAGGTGGCGACGCAGGGTTTCGATCAGGGTCTTGCGCCCCTGGTTGCGCAGGGCATGCAGGCCGGCCGGGCTCGGGGCCAGCAGCGCGCCCAGATAGGCGCGGCCCTGCTGGATAACCCCCAGGCGCACATCGCTGACCCACTCATGGCTGAGTAGCGCCTGTTCCAGCATGGGCAGGGAAATACGCTTTTCTTCCAGCTTGATAATCCGGTCCAGGCGCCCGCGCAGGGCAAAGCGGCCATCGGCCTGCAGCTCCACCGCATCGGCGGTCTGTTCGCTATGCCCGGCCGGTAGGTAGGGCGAGGTCAGTTTCAGCGCGCCGCTGTCATCCTGGCCCAGTTCGATGCCGGCAAAGGGCGTCCACAGCTCGCCACCCTGGCGCCAGGCGATGCCGCCGGTTTCCGAGCTGCCGTAGATTTCCGTGGGCCACTGGCCGAGCAAGGCCTGCAGTTCGGCGGCGGTCTCGGCGGGCAGGGCTCCGCCGGAGGAAAAGACCTGGCGCACCGCCCGGAGTGCATTCCAGTCAAGGTTATCGCCCATTCTTTTTAATAAGGCTGGGCTGGCGACCCAGGCGAAATCCTTGCCACTGGCCAAGCTTTCCCGCTGTAGATCCTCGGGAAAGGGCTGGGCGCGGCGGGCAAAGACTCTGCCGGCGCACAGTGGCCAGAGCAGGCGAAACAGCAGGCCGTAGATATGCTGGGTGGCGACGCTGCCGAGGAGGGTCGCCTGGCCCAGTTGCTTGCCCCATAGCTGCTCCAGGGAAGTGATCTCGTTGCTCAGCTGGCGCAGGGACTTGTCGATCAGCTTGGCCTCGCCGCTGGAGCCCGAGGTGCACAGGGTCAGTTGGCAGTGGTCGAGATCCAGCGCCGCGCCAGCCAGGGGCAGGGCGTCAGCCAGATCCAGATCGGCCAGGCTATCCAGCCACAGGTCGCATTGGCCTGCCAGGCGCTGGCGGGTCTGGGGCTGGGCGTCGGCCGGCAGCAGCACGCTGACCCCGGCACGCCAGGCGCCCAGTAGGGCGATGGCCAGTTCGCCGGCATCTTCCAGATACAGGGCCAGGCGCTGGATGTTGCGCGCCTTGAGGGCACCCGCCAGGTGCAGGGCCTGTTGGCGCAGGGCGGCGTGATCCAGATCGGCGCACACGGCGCGACCGGGGTGGGCGTCCAGCAGCTGCCGCTCAAGGCTCAGCCAGGTCATGCATCTCTCCTTACACGCTGGCGCACCAGCCATTCGCCGGCAAACAGCAGGCCCATCAGGCCGTAGGCGATGAGCCCGGTATACAGGGTCCACCAGCTCAGCGGCGCCCAGAGATTCAGCGCCACCACCACCAGGCCGTTGAGCAGAAAGAAGCCGGCCCAGACCTGGGTCACGCTGCGGGTATAGCGCACCGCGCGCTCGGGCAGGTCCGGCTCGCTCAGGCGCGCCAGGCGCTCGATCAGCGGTGGGCCGAATTTCAGGCTGAGGCCGAACAGCGCCAGCAGCAGGGCATTGAGCAGCACCGGATACCAGCGCAGCAGCTCCGGGGTATCCGCCAGGCCCAGCAGCAGGCAGAAGGCCAGGGCGCTACCGGCCATCCAGCGGCTGCCGGGCTTGCTGGGCTGGGTCAGGGCGCGGGCCAGCCACAGGCTGCCGAGCAGCAGGGCGAACAGGCGCGGCGACAGGTGCTCCATGCCGTAGTACACGGCAAAGGGGTAGAGCAGCCCGGCCAGCAGCACGAGCAGGGCGAACAGGCGGCGCATTATTCGGCGGCGGGAGCGTTGACCAGCTGGAACACGGCCTCGACCACATCGCCGACGCTGCGCACCGCCTTGAATTCCTCGGCGGCCAGCTTCTTGCCGGTCTGGCGCTTGATATGGTCGATCAGGTCCACCGCATCGATGCTGTCGATTTCCAGGTCCTGATACAGATTGGCGTCCAGGGTGATGCGCTCGGCTTCCAGCTCGAACAGCTCGACCAGGGCGTCACGCAGGGTGTCGAAGATTTCTTCACGGGTTTGCATCGGCGCGGTTCCTCAGGCGGTCTGTTGCGATGACACGAATGCCGCCAGGCTGGCCACGTTGGCAAAGTGCTTGCGGGTGTCCTTGGCTTCGGCGTCGATCTTGATGCCGAAACGCTTCTGGATGGCCAGGCCGAGCTCCAGGGCGTCCACCGAATCCAGGCCCAGGCCCTCGCCGAACAGGGTCAGATCGGCGGCGATATCCTCGGCGGCCATGTCTTCCAGGCCCAGGGCCTCGATGATCAGGTGCTTAATCTCCAGCTGTAAATCGCTCATCTTTGGCGAGCTCCTTAATAAAGTGTTGGTGCAGATGGTCGTTGAGTTTACGCGAGGCAAGCGGCGCCGGGCCCAGGGCATTGAAGGCCTGCGGGTCGATATCCTCGCCCACGCGCAGGCGAAAGTGGAAACGACGCGACGGAATGCTGTACCAGGGCTCGGCCTTGGTCAGGGTGGTGGGGCTGACGCTGATCACCACCGGGGTGACGATACGCGCGCCGCGGATGGCGATGGCCGCCGCGCCGCGGTGAAAGTCCGGCGCCTGCCCCGGAGTGGTGCGGGTGCCTTCGGGGAAGACGATCAGGGTCTGGCCGCCCTGCAGGGCGCCGGCGGCTTCGTCGAGCATGTCCAGGCTGCCGCTGTTGCTGATATAGCCGGCGGCGCGAATCGGCCCGCGCATGCTCGGGTTGTCCCACAGGCTCTGTTTGACCACGCAATTGGCATCGCGAATAAAGGCGATCAGCACCACCACATCGATCAGCGAGGGGTGGTTGGCGATCACCAGTTGCCCCGGCTGGCCCAGGCGCTCGATGCCTTCCACCTCATAGGTCAGCACGCCCATGTGGTACATAAAGCGCACGAACTTGTAGAAGGTCCAGCTGACCACGGCGCGGGCCCGGCGGCGGTGCAGCAGGGCGTCGCCCGGCAGCAGGCTGAGCAGCGGGAACACCAGCACCCGCAGCAGTACGCCGCCGATGCCGAACAGGCTGAAGCTCAGGGCTGTAGCCAGCAGGCGCCAGGCATAGGGCGCGCTGTGCGGGCTCAGGCCCCGTTGCGAGACCATGTCCATTGGCGTTTCTTCCAGTGATGCTGAAGGTGGGGCTGGTCGCTGCACAGGGCGCGCACCAGATTGAGGGCGTGGGGCCATTCGCTGCGCGGGCCGCTGGCGCTGGCCAGTTGCAGCGTCCAGTCGCGGCCCGGGGTCAGCAGCAGGGCAACGGCGTAGGAGAACGGCACATCGTCAATAAAGGGCTGGTACAGCGCCGGCGGGCGCTCCTCGGCAATCACCAGCAGTACCGCCGGTGCACCTTCGGCGAGCAGGCCGCATGCCTCCAGCACGGCATGCTCCAGGCCGTCGCCTTCGGCGGCCAGGGCGGTCATTTCGCTGTGATCGCCGCGCTGGATCGACCACAGGCCGATAATCGCGTTATGTACCGAGAGGCTGAACTGGGTGGGCGACAGCGGCTCGCCACGGCCCAGGTCTTCGAGGATGGCCAGGGTGCGCGGGGTTTCCCCGTGACGGCTGGCAAACACCATGGGCATCGGCCCGTGGGCGTCGGCCAGGGGCCAGGCGACATGAAAGGCCATGCGCGCCAGGCGACTCAGACGGCGGCGCTGCATGGCGGGGAGAAAGCCGACATCCGGCTGCTGGCCCTGATCGTCCAGGCGCACGGGGGCCTGGTGCCAGGCGCACCAGTCAGCCGTGCTGTCCAGGCCAGGGGCCCAGGCACGCCATTGTTCGATCCTGAAGTCGGTCACGCGGAAGGCTCTTTCCGGCCCCGTAGGGGCGTCCATGTCGGCTGCGGCCAGACCCGGGCGGCCAGCAGGCGACCGTGGGTATGGCGAGGTGCCGGCATTATCCCGTCAAGGGCGGGGCTAGGCAAATCTTGTAACAATCTGCTCAAAGTCTGCTGCGCGTCGGCCCTGCTGCGTCAGAAGCAGGCTCGAAAGCCGCTTGTGGCTAACGCACTTCAGTACGGCCCCGAAGGGGCGAGCGAAGCGAGTAATGCTCATGTACAACTTTTACACTCCGCGCCTCGCCTGCTTTTTCCTTGCATGGCTCTAGCTCGCGAGCCTTTGAGCGGGTTGTAACAGAAGATTCTCCAGCTGTTTTGCCGCGCTTTTGCCGAAAATCTCCCTCTTGTCATGCAGTTTGCATAGAATCCACAACCACTTCGGGGCTTATTTGGGTTAGGGGGATTGTTCCATGCGGCGCGTGATCTTCAATCAGAAGGGCGGGGTGGGTAAGTCCAGCATCGCCTGCAACCTGGCAGCAGTCAGTGCCTCCCAGGGCTATCGCACCCTGCTGGTGGACCTGGACACCCAGGCCAACTCCACCCACTACCTCACCGGCCTGGCCGGCGACGATATTCCCATGGGTATCGCCGAGTTCTTCAAGAACACCCTGAGCAGTGGCCCTTTCGGGAAAAAGGGCAGCGTAGATATCTACGAAACCCCCTTCGACAACCTGCATGTGGTCACCGCCACTGCCGAACTGGCCGATCTGCAGCCCAAGCTTGAGCAGAAGCACAAGATCAACAAGCTGCGCAAACTGCTGGAAGAGCTGAGCGAGGATTACGAGCGGATCTATCTGGATACCCCGCCGGCCCTGAATTTCTACACGGTTTCCGCATTGATCGCCGCTGATCGCGTGCTGATTCCCTTCGATTGCGACAGCTTCTCCCGTCAGGCCCTGTATGGCCTGCTACGCGAGATCGAGGAGTTGCGCGAGGACCACAACGAAGGTCTGGAAGTTGAAGGCATTGTGGTCAACCAGTTCCAGCCGCGCGCCACCCTGCCCCAGCAGCTGCTCGATGAACTGATTGCCGAGGGGCTGCCGGTGTTGCCGGTCAACCTGATGAGTTCGGTGAAGATGCGCGAGTCGCACCAGGCCTGCATGCCGCTGATCCATCTGGATCGCAGCCACAAGCTGACCCAGCAGTTTGTCGAATTGCATGATTTGCTGAATAACGCCTGAGCACGGCGATACCGAATAACAAAAAAGCTGCCGAGGCAGCTTTTTTGTTGGCTGACATCTAGGTCTTAGCGCACCACGAACACATCGCAGGGCGCGCGGTGCAGGAAGTGCTGCGCCAGGCTGCCGAGCAGGGCCTGGGAGAAGGCACTGCGGCCATGGCTACCGAGCACCAGCAGTTCGATATTGTCGGCCCGCAGCTTGGTTTGCAGGCTGTTGAGAATACCGCCCTGCTGGATCGAGTGGCTGAGGCTCGGGCCTGCGCTGGGCAGGTTCTGCTGCTCATCCTTGATCAGCTGATCGATCAGCGCCGTTTGCGTGGCCAGCTGCGCCTCCACCTGCTTGGCGGTGCCCTTGTCCGGCACGAACACGTGCAGGGCGTGCAGGTTGGCCTCGGCCGGCAGCAAGCGGTAGGCATGGCCCAGGGCACTGCAGGCGCAGAGGGAGAAGTCGATGGCCGACAGGGCCCGCTGATAAGGCTTGTTGTCGTTGCGCGCCACCAGCAGCAGGGGTACCGGGCAGTTGCGGGCGATGCGATCCAGGCTGGTGCCGGAGAAGAAGTCATGGCGCTGGTGATGGGCGCCCAGTACCAGCAGGTCGCAGCCCAGTTCGTCGAGTACCTGCAGCACCACTTCCGAGGGCTTCTGCCCGCTGCGCACCAGCAACTCCGTGCCGCTGGGAGCGTACTGGGTCAGGCTGCGATCCAGAGCCTTGCGCGCCTGCTCATGTTCCTGACCGCTTTTGCTTGGATCGAGTACATGCAGCATGGTCAGCTTGGCGTTGTGTTGTTTGGCCAGCTGGGTGGCGCGGCACAGGGCAATGTCGGCGGTGTCGCGCAGATCGTGGGCGATCAGGATGTGACTGGGCATGGTCGGCATTCTCCTGCCGATACATGTCGGCAAATTTATTGTGACTCCGAGTCATAGCTGGAGAATTGATCCAGCGCAAGGTCGGGTGTCAGCGTGCGCGTAATTGGTACAACCCGTGGCTCTCGGCCACTACTTCACCACTGTCATCGGTCAGCTGCAACTGTAAAACATACTCCGCTTTGCCCTGTTCTGTGACCTGTTTTTGCAAGCGGAGAACTTCATCTGCATCCAGGCGTGCCTCGACCCGAATATCGCCAGTGGCCGGGCGGCGAAAGCGCAGGTTCATCTCCTTGATGATGGGGTAGAAGCGCTGGGCGTCGAAGCTGGTGAGGAACAGCGCGCCACCGGGGATTTCCGCCAGAGTGAACAGGGCGCCGGCGTACATGCTGCCGATATGGTTCTGATTGCCGGCCAGCGGCATGCACAGGCGCACATGGCCGGGCTCCAGCAACTCGGCCTTGAGGCCACTGCGTTTGACGAAAGCGATCTGCTCTTCGGTGAGCTGGCGAATCAATTCGGCGGGCATCGGCATTGTCTGGCTCCGGGGCATGGGATCAAGCCAGCCTAAAGATTAGCCCGGCCTCGGGTAATGACCGCGGTGCCCCGTGCCGATTGACCGATTCGCTCAGATGCCCTGCTGACGTAGCCAGCCCAGTAGCTGGGGGAGGGGCAGGGCGCCGCTTTGCCGGGCCACCTCGACGCCGCCCCTGAGCAGGATCAGGCTGGGAATCGAGCGGATGCCCATTTCCCCTGCCAGTTGCGGGTTGGCTTCGCTGTCCAGCTTGGCCAGGCGACAGCGGCCCTGTAGGTGGGCCGCAGCCTGTTCATAGATGGGCGCGAAGCTGCGGCAGGGGCCGCACCAACTGGCCCAGACGTCGATCAGCAGCGGCAGGTCGCCACGGTTCTGTGCGTCGAAGCTGGCCTGGGTCAGCTCGAAGGGCGTGCTGGGCAGCACTTCGGCCTTGCAGCGGCCGCAGCGCGGGCTGTCCTGCAGACGTGCGGCGGGGATGCGGTTGAGGCCGTTGCAGTGGGGGCAGGGAATCAGCAGAGGGTCGGTCATGGGCGGCTCCAGAAGGGGTAATCCCTATCTGGAGCCGTTTTAGCCTTAAATCAAGGGTGATTAGAAGGCCGTTTCTAACGCAGTATTGCCCACGCAGGTAGTTTTTCAGCGGCCTTTCAGCCCTTGGCGGCATCCAGGGCCTGTGCCAGGTCGGCAAGGATATCCTCGCTATGCTCGATGCCGATGGACAGGCGGATCATATCCCGCGGCACGCCGGCCTTTTCCAGTTCCTCGTCATTGAGCTGGCGGTGGGTCGTCGAGGCCGGGTGGCAGGCCAGGGACTTGGCGTCGCCGATATTGACCAGGCGCACCACCAGCTTGAGCGCGTCGATAAAGCGCGCCCCGGCTTCCTGCCCGCCGACAATGCCGAAGGAAAGGATCGAGGCCGGCTTGCCGGCGCAGTAACGCTGTGCCAGTTCATGCTCGGGGTGATCCGGCAGGCCGGCGTATTTCACCCAGGCCACCTGGGGATGATTCTGCAGGTAGTGGGCCACCTTGAGGGCGTTCTCGCAGTGGCGCTCCATACGCAGGGCCAGGGTTTCCAGTCCCTGCAGAATCAAGAAGGCATTAAAGGGCGAAATTGCCGCACCCATATTGCGCAGCGGCACCACCCGGCAGCGGCCGATAAAGGCCGCCGGGCCGAAGGCCTCGGTGTAGGTCACGCCGTGGTAGGACTGGTCAGGGGTGTTGAGCAGGGCGAAGCGCTGCTTGTGCTGGGCCCAGGGAAATTGCCCGGAGTCGACCACGATGCCGCCGATGCTGGTGCCGTGGCCGCCCATATATTTGGTCAGCGAGTGCACCACGATATCGGCGCCGTGCTCGAAGGGCCGGCAGAGCATCGGCGTGGCCACGGTGTTGTCGACGATCAGCGGCACACCATGACGGTGGGCCGCGTCGGCCAGGGCCTTGAGGTCGATGATATTGCCGGCCGGGTTGCCGATGGATTCGCAGAACACGGCCTTGGTCTTGTCGTCGATCAGGGCTTCCAGGGCGGCAATGTCGTCATGGGCGGCGAAGCGCACCTCGATGCCCTGGCGCGGCAGGGTATGGGCGAACAGGTTGTAGGTGCCGCCATACAGCTTGGCCACCGAGACGATATTGTCGCCCACCTCGGCGATGGTCTGGATCGCATAGGTGATGGCCGCCATGCCCGATGCCACGGCCAGGGCACCGACACCGCCTTCCAGGGCCGCCACGCGCTTTTCCAGCACGTCGGTAGTGGGGTTCATGATCCGCGTATAGATATTGCCGGCCACCTTGAGGTCGAACAGGTCGGCGCCGTGCTGGGTGTCATCGAAGGCGTAGGAGGTGGTCTGGTAGATCGGTACCGCCACCGCCTTGGTGGTCGGGTCGGGGCTGTAACCGGCGTGGATGGCCAGGGTTTCCAGTTTCATGCGGCGTTCCTTCAGGCAGGTGGAAAGACACGCAGCATGGAGAAAACCGCAAGGCCCGGTCAATGCGCTGGAGCAATGAAACAGGCCTTGAGTTAGATCGATATGTTCGCAGCTTATGTCGTCAAATCGGTGTCAGCGGGAAGAACCAGGGGATGACAAAGCTGGCCACTACCCAGAGCAGCAGGTTGAGTGGAATGCCCACCTTCATGAAATCGGTAAAGCGGTAGCCGCCGGCGTTATAGACGAAGGTGTTGGTCTGATAGCCGATGGGCGTGGCGAAGCTGGCGCTGGCGGCGAACATCACCGCCACCACAAAGGCGCGCGGATCGACGCCCAGGTGTTGGGCCACGCCGATGGCGATGGGGGTGACCAGCACCGCCACGGCGTTGTTCGACAGCATCTCGGTAAGGATCGAGGTGAACAGGTAGATAAAGCTCAGCATCAGCAGCGGCCCGGCCCAGGGCAGCCAGCCCATCACGTTCTGCACCAGCAGGCTGACCAGGCCGACCTTGTCCATGGCGATGCTGATGGCCAGCATGCCGAAGATCAGGCTGAGAATTTTCCAGTCCACCGCCTTGTAGGCATCCTCCACATCCAGGCAGCGGGTGGCCAGTACGGTGACCGCGCCGATAATCGCCAGGCCCTCGATGGGCATCAGGCCGAAGGCGGCCAGCAGCATCACCGCCAGGGTGGCGATGATTGCAATCGGTGCCTTGTCGCGGCGGAAGGCGCGCTCCTGTACGGCGTTGAGGCTGATCAGCTCGCCGTTGTCGGCAAAACGCTTGATCTGCGCGGGGGTGCCTTCCACCAGCATCACGTCGCCGAACTGCAGTTCGAAGTCATCCAGGTTGCCCTGGATATTCTCGTCCTGGCGGTGCACGGCGAGCACGGCGATGCCATAGCGCGCGGTCAGGTCGAGGTCGCGCATGGGTCGGTGGCTGTAGCGCGAGTTGCGCCCGACTATGGCCTCGGCCAGCACCACGTCATGGCTGCTGATGGTCTCGAAGGCGTCGCTGCGGTTGAACACCAGATGGCCGCTTTCGCGCAGCTCCACCACATTCTTGACCTGGCCATGCAGCACCAGGCGGTCGCCGCTGCTGAGCAGGGTGTCGGCGCCGGGCTCGGTCAGCTCGGCATCCTCGCGAAACAGCTTGAGCACCTGCAGGCCGCTGCCGCCATTGAGGTTGGCCTCGTGCAGGGTCTTGCCGATTACCGGTGAGTCGTGGGGCACCAGCAGCTCGGTCATAAAGGTGCGGTCCAGATCAGGACGCAGCTGTTTGGACAGGGTTTCGCGGTTGGGCAGCAGGTGGCGGCCGATGGTCAGCAGGTAGAGCATGCCGACGCTGGCGAGGATCAGCCCGGCGCCGGTGATCTCGAAGATGCCGAAGGGCGCCAGGCCGGCCTTGCGCGCCACGCCGTCGACCAGGATGTTGGTCGAGGTGCCGATCATGGTCAGGGTGCCACCGAGGATGGTGGCGTAGGACAGCGGGATCAGCAGCTTGGACGGCAGGGTGCCGGCGCGTCGCGCCAGGGCGATGGCCACCGGGGTGAGGATGGCCACCACCGGGGTGTTGTTCAGACAGGCGGAAATCACCAGGGCGGTGAGGGTCAGGCCGGTGAGCACGCGGATCGGGCTGGTGCCGACCAGGTCACCCAGCCAGTTGCCCAGGGCGTCGATGCAGCCGGTGCGCTCCAGGGCGGCGGACAGCACGAACATGCAGGCGATGGTCACCGGCGCCGAGTTGCTCAGCACGCTGAGCACTTCGCCTGGGGTCAGCAACTGGCTGACCAGCAGCGCCGCCACGGCAATCGCCGCGACTATGTCCGGGCTCCACTTCTCGCGCACGAAGGCGTACAGCACCCAGATCAGCAGGGCGGCGACGAACAGCAGGGGAAGGGGCAGGGTGTCCCAGAACATAAAGCGCCTTGGCCAACGAATCTCGTTAAAGCGGTTGGTGCGCCGTCGAGGCGGGCACGCAAGGCGAAGAAGATAAGGCTTGCTGCTTAGATAGTCTAAGAATGTTTGAGAAGGTTTATATGCTTTTTCGATTTAATAGATAAGGCCCGGACTTTCCTAGTCCAGGGCCTGCACCTGTAGACGTTCATCGGGCTCGAAACGCTGCTCGATCAGTTGGGCAATGGCCTGTTGTTGATCCTGGGGGCTCAGGCCGGACTGGCGAATGCTGTCCCGTTCCTGCTCGAAACGGCTCAGGCGTTGCTCCCACTGGGCCTGGCGCTGGTCCAGTTCGGCCAGGGCCTGGGCGGCCTCGGCACCCAGGGCCTGGGCGCGCAGCTGGAACAGCTCCGCGGCGCTGGCGCCCTGCTGCTTCAGCTGCTCGGCCTGTTCGAACACCTGGGTTTCGCGCATGGCCTGCTCCCGGGCCTGGCGCATGGGCTCGGGCAGTTGCTGCTCCAGGCTGTCGATGGCCTGCTGGCGCTGGCTGTCGTCCAGCGCCGGATTCTGCGCCAGTTGCAATTGCTCCAGCATAAAGGCGTCGTAGGCGTCCTGCTCCTGGAAGAACAGCGAGTATTCGGCGCTGGAAAAGTGCTGCTGGCGCAGGGCCTGCACCTGCTGCTGGCGCAGGGTTATGGCATCCAGTGCATAGTGCCCCTGGCTATCCAGAATGGCCGGCAGGCTGTGCAGATCACCCAGGGCAATCTTGAAGTCCAGGTAGCGGCGCAGCAGGTCACGGGCCTGCTCCAGGGCCTGGCCCTGCAGTTGTGCGGCCAGATCCTGGCTGATGCGATTAAGGCTGACCTCCAGGGGCTCCTCGCTGAGGGCCGAGAGGTAGAAATCGAACAGGTGCGGGATATCGGCGCTCAGACGCAGGTTGCCCTGCTCGTCGCTGCTCAGGCGTACACCGTGCTGGGTGCCCCGCAGGGAGCGCGGCAGGGGTGGCAGGGCCGGCAGACTGTGGATGCTCTGCTGCTGAATCTGCAGGTTGGTCTGGCGCGCCTGCTGGGGCTCGCTGGGCGTGACGCTGGAGATGAGCGCTGTGGTGTCGGCAGGCGCGCTCTGCTCGGGTAAGAGCAACACGACGGCGAGGCTGCCGCCCAGGCAGAGGGCGACGAGCAGTAACAGATGGCGGGTCTTGATCACGAGTGCTATGGCCTATGGCAGTTGACGATGCAGAGGTCGTGGCCCTGGTGCGCATGGCGCACCCTACAAAAATGCCGCTGCCCAGGCAGGCCTGGGCAGCGGTTTTTCAGCAATCTATCAGAGGCCGACGTTTTTCAGGCGCGTGGCATGGTTGCGGAACAGGGTCTTGGGATTGGTTTCAAACCAGGACACCAGGCCGAACACCTGATTGTTGATATCCAGGTGGTTCATAAAGTAGCGATCGTTGATCACCTGGCCAAAGTGGTTGGCGCAAACCCCGGTGACCCCGTCGTTACCCGGCTCACCCTGGCCGATAAAGGCCAGGCTGGTGATGCCGAACAGGGCATCGGAGGGATCGAGTACATGGGTCAGCGGGCCATTGCCGCCCCAGGAGTACAGGCGAATGCTGTGGCCGTTGATGCTGACGCTGCTCGGGCCGACGCCGCACTTGCTGCTTGGCAGGCCGCGGGGAAACTTGCTGTTGAAGGCCGCGGCACCGGGTTTGGTGAACTCGCTGAGCATGGCGTTGATATTCGACTGGCTGGCCGAGTTGCCGGAGAGGATGTTCACCAGATTGCCCACGGCATTGGCGAATACCGCAAAGCTCACGCCCTGCAGGGTGCCTGCTGGGGCGATACCGGTGGTGATGTCGGCCAGGGGCGAGCCGGTATGCGGGGTGGCCATGGTGGTCACCGAAGCCACCAGGTCAGGGCGGGTGTTCATCACATAGCGCGAGGTCATGCCGCCCTGGCTGTGGGCCATCAGGTTGAACTTCTTGATGGTACCGTTGGAGGCGGCCTTGTAGCTGTCGAGTTGCTTGATCAGCTGCTTGCCGCGTTCGGTGGAGCTTTCAAAGGCATTGATCTTGGGGATAAAGACCCTCACCCCCTGGGACTGCAGGGTGGCCGGGATCTGGTACCAGTAGTCGATCATGGCAATGTTGTCGAAGGCGAAGATGCCGGGCACCAGTACCACCGGGTGTTTGGTGGTGGCGTTGCTGGCCGCTGAGAAGCTCAGCAGCAGGCCGCTCAGAAGCGCGAGTAGTGAGTGTTTCATGGGTGTCCTCATTATTGTTATCGGTAATGGGACCCTGCATGACAACCACTGCGATCCCTGTAGCAGGCCGTTGAAAAACTACCTGCGTTGCCATCGCGGCGTTAAAAACAGGCTCACAGCCAACGGCTGAACGTGCTTTAGCACGGCCCCGAAGGGGTGAGCGAAGCGAATCAAGTGCTCATTTACCACTCGTAAACTGCGCTTTTTCGCCTGTTTTTGCCTTGCGCTGGCTGCCTCGCCGACATTTTGCAACAGCCAGCAGGCGCGATGATTCTAGGGGGGAGGGCTTGTGGCGTAACTCCCCCGGATGGGTGGCTCAGGACGAGCAGCTGATTTCCAGATGCTTGCCCCATTCCGGCGGGCGCTGGGCGTAGCGCTCGAAGCCCGGCTGCTCGTCGAAGGGCCGTGCCAGCACCTGGTGCAGCTCGCGCACCGGGCCGTAGTCGCCGGCTTCGGCCGCCTCGATCACCTGCTGGGCCAGGTAGTTGCGCAGGATGTATTTGGGGTTGGCGGCGTGCATGCGGGCGCGTCGATCGTCCTGTGAGCCGGCTTCGGCCGCTGTGCGCTGAAGGTAGTCGCTGGCCCAGGCATCGAAGCCGGCCAGGTCGACGAAGTCCTCGCGCAGGCGCGCCAGAGCCTGCGCGGGGGCACTGTCACCCAGTTCGCGGAAGAACAGCGTGTAATCCACCGCGCTGCCCTGCATCAGCTGCAGCAGGCACTGCACCAGGGCCTCGTCACGGTCATCGGCGCTGTGCAGGCCCAGGCGCTTGCGCATCAGGTCCAGGTAGTGGGCCTGGTACAGCGGCAGAAACAGATCGAGGCTTTCCCGCAAGGCCTGTGGTTCGATCAGCGGCGTCAGCGCCTGGGCCAGGGCGGCCAGGTTCCAGTGGGCGATGGGCACCTGATTGCTGAAGCTGTAGCGGCCCGTATCGTCGGAGTGGTTGCAGATATGCCGGGCGTCGAAGTCGTCGAGAAAGGCGTAGGGGCCGAAGTCGAAGGTGATGCCGAGGATCGACATATTGTCGGTGTTCATCACGCCGTGGCAGAAACCGTAGGCCTGCCAGTAAGCGATCATCCCGGCGGTACGTTCCAGTACCTCACGAAACAGCGCCAGATAGGGCTGCGCCTGGTCTCGGCACTCAGGGTAGTGGCAGTCCAGCACATGCTCGGCCAGTTGCCTGAGCTGTTCGTGCTGCTGGGTGTAATAGAAATACTCGAAATGGCCGAAGCGCACATGGCTCTGGGCCAGGCGCAGAACCATGGCCGCCGTTTCCCGCTGTTCGCGCCACACCGGGGTGCTGGACGCAGTGACGCACAGTGCCCGCGAACTGGGGATGCCCAGGGCATCCAGGTGTTCGCTGGCGAGAAACTCGCGAATGGATGAGCGCAGCACCGCGCGGCCGTCGCCCATGCGCGAATAGGGCGTCTGCCCGGCGCCTTTGAGGTGCAGGTCCCAGTACTGGCCGGCCTGGTTGACCACCTCGCCCAGTAGCAGGCCGCGGCCGTCGCCCAGGCGTGGGGTATAGCCGCCGAACTGATGCCCGGCATAGACCATGGCGCGGGGCTCGGCTTCGCCCCACAGCTTGTGGCCGGCGAACAGCTGGGCGAACACTTCGCTGTCGGCTTCGCTCGGGGCCAGGTCGAGCAGGGCCATGGCGGCCGGGCTGGCCAGCACCAGGCGTGGCTCGGCAATGGGCTCGGGCAATACGGGGCTGGAGAAGGCTTCACCCAGGCGGGCAAAGCGGTTATCGAAGGTCAGCTCGGTTAGGGTTTTCAAGGGCGGCTCCTGCAATTCCGAGCATTTTGCTCGGAATTGCAGGGCGTGGGAAGGCTCGTGGGCGCCAGCGTCAGGCCACGCCACCGGGCGCGGGTGGGTTGGACTCGCTGGCGGCCGCCGCGGCCGCAGCCTGAATGATCACACCATGCTCCAGTTGCTGTTCGGCCTGCTGCAGGTTCTTCACATAGACGTCCACCTGGCGGAAGGCGATTTCGATGCCGTGCTCACGGAACATGCAATCGATGGCGCGGTTGATCTCATCGGTGGCGGCATTGCGGTCGGCCAGTTCGCGCACATGCACGCGCAGTTCGTGATCCAGGGTGCTTTCGCCAAAGGTCAGGAAGAACACCAGCGGTGCCGGATCGCGCAATACCCTTGGGTTGTCCTGGGCCGCCTGCAGGAGCAGTTTGCGCACCTGTTCAAGATCGGAGCCGTAGGCCACGCCAATGCGCAGGGTGACCCGGGTAATGGTGTCGTTGAGTGACCAGTTGATCAGCTGGTCGGTGACGAAGGTCTTGTTCGGGACGATGATTTCCTTGCGGTCGAAATCGGTGATGGTGGTGGCGCGGATGCGGATCTTGCTCACCGTGCCGGACAGGTTGCCGATGGTGACCACGTCGCCAATACGCACCGGGCGCTCGAACAGGATGATCAGGCCGGAGATGAAATTGGCGAAGATTTCCTGCAGGCCAAATCCCAGGCCCACCGATAGGGCCGCCACCAGCCACTGCAGCTTGTCCCAGCTGACGCCCAGGGTGGACAGGGTGACCACGAAGCCGATGGCCACCAGCAGGTAGGAGAGCAGGGTGGTGGTGGCGTAGGCGCTGCCCTGGGCCAGTTTCAGGCGCGACAGCACCAGCACTTCGAGCAGGCCCGGCAGGTTGCGCGCCAGGGCCACGGTGATGCCGACGATAATCAGGGCGCCGAGCACATCGCTGAGGCTGATGGGCACCAGGCTGGCCGTCTCGCCCGTGCCGCTGCTGTATTCGTAGAGGGTGATGTTGTCCAGATAGGCGAACACCGAGATCAGATCGGCCCAGACCCAGTACAGACCGAGCAGGAAGGTGCCGAGCAGGATCAGCCGAATCAGGCGCAGGGACTGCTGGTTGACCTGCTCGATATCCAGGGTGGGTTCTTCCACCGTGGACTCATTGCCGTCGGCACCTTCCTTGCTCTGCGCCTGGCGCTTGCTCAGGGCGCGCTGGTAGGCCAGGCGTCGGGCCGCCACGGCCAGGCCGCGGACAAAGGTGGCCTCGACGATCAGCCAGATAGCCAGCAGATAGAGCGTCTTGATCAGCTGGTCGCTGAGCTTGAGGGCGGTGTAGTAGTAACCGAAGGCCATGGCCAGGATCAGGGCCAGGGGCAGCAGCATAAACAGCAGGCCGAGCAGCTTGCGCAGTGCCGAGGCGTGTTCACGGGCCGGGCCACTGAGCAGCAGGCGGTTAAGCAGCCAGGCCATCAGGGCGAAACAGATCAGCACCACGCTGATGCCGATCACGTCCTCGGCCAGGCTGGAGGGCTGATGCTCGGCGATGCTGACCACCGCCACCAGAGCCATGACCACCAGGCCAAGGCGGCGTATCTGTTTATGCAGGAAGGCCACCTGATCCTGCTGCCAGCGAAAATGCAGCTCGGCCACCCCTCCGGCGGCGAGGATGCGATAGAGGGTGTAGAACACCAGCCAGGCCTGGGCCATCTGGAAGAAGGCATCGGCCATATAGAGATTCTGCCCACGGGCATCCATCTGCAGGGCGAAACCACAGAGCGCCAGGAACAGGGTGCCGGGCAGCGCCAGCAGCAGGTTGAGCAGGATCGCCATGGGGGTGTGCAGCTGGCTGTCACGCTTGAAGTGGCCAATATCCTGATGCAGCTCGCCGAGCTTGCGGTACAGATAGCCGCGCCGCCACAGCAGCACGGCAATCAGCAGCAGCAGGGGCAAAAACAGCAGCGGTCGCTCGGTCAGGCCGGCGCCCAGCTGGCGCAGGGTCGCGCCCCAGGGCATCTCGGTGAGCTGGCGTTCGAGCATGCGCGGTGCGGCCTTGAACCAGTCCAGATCCAGCGGTTTGTTGCTGGGGATCCAGAACATCTGCTCGTCCAGGGTGGCACGCAGCGTCTGGGCGGTGCTTTGCAACTGCTTCTGGTTGAGCTGCAGGGTGATCGACTCATTGAGCAGGGCATTGAGCTCGCGGTTGAGGCGGTCGATCAGCTCGCGGCGGGTGTTGACCAGTTCCAGCAGGGCGGTGCGGGTCTGCGCGCTGGGGGTGTCGCTGGCCTGCTCGGCCAGCAATTGCTCAACATAGGTCTCGGCGTTGCTGATGGCGTCACGTTGCTGGTTGAGCTCGAACTGATACAGGCGCAGGTCGGCGATCTGGTCGGCCAGATTGCTGTCGATTTGCAGGGTCGGCAGGGTCTGTTTCTGCTGATAGAGAATGCGTGACAGCAATAGGCTGCCTTGCAGCACACTGATTTGCTCATCCAGGGCCTGGTCGGCCTGGCTCAGGCTGTCGAGTTTCTGTTTGGTCTCCAGGTTCTGCCGGGTCAGGACATTGAGGCGGTCGGTGGCACGCAACAAATAGTCGGACAGCTTAAGATTGAGGGTGCTTTCGCTGGCCAGCAGGCTGTCGGAACCGAGCTTCTGTGCTTCCAGGGACTGCTCTTCCAGGGTCTTTTCCGAGGAGGCGCGGCGCTTGTCATTGATCAGGGTCTGCAATTCCAGCAGCTCCTGTTCGATCCGTTTGATCCGCTCCTCGAACAGGCTGCGGCGGCTGTTGCCCAGGTCCTGCAGCAGGCTGTTGCCGGCCAGTTCCTGGCGGCGCAACTGAGTCTGGGCACCGAGTTTGAGCAGTTCGGCATTGAGCAGGTCGCGACGTTCCAGGCTCAGGGGCTTGTTCGCCTCACGGCCGCTCTTGAGGATATTGCGAATTTCCTGGCTGCGCGTCTGGTTGCTGCTGATTTCGGCCTGGGCCCGTTCGGGGCGGGTCTGGGCGGTGATGATCAGGCTGTTGGCGGCGATGATCTGGCGCTGCCACTCGCCCAGCTGGTTGTTGCGCTCGGCCAGCAACTGCTCAAGCTGAGGCAGGGAGTTGTTGCCATAGCGCTGGGCAATTGGCGCGACAGCGCTGGCCTTGAGCCGTTCGACATCGCGCTGGGCCTCGCCGATCAGGCGCGGCGCCTGTTCCAGCTGTTTTTGCAATTCCAGTTGGCGTTGCTGGCTGTCCTCGGCTTCGCGGAGAAACGCCAGGGTGCGTTCCAGGGTCTGCTTGAGCGCCAGCTGTTCGGCCTCCGGCAGCTGGCGTTCGCTCAGGTTATCCAGGCTCTGTTGCACAGCGGCCGCTGTAGGCGCCTGCTCGGCCTGGCTCAGGGGGCTGGCCAGGCACAGGCCGAGCAGGATCAGGGGCAGAAGACGACGAAGGGGATAGGGCATGGTGGCCTTTATGCAGCTCGTGAAGAAAAGTGTGCTGAGTTTAGAGGAAGAGTCCCGGGCCGGGACGCGCGCCTTCGGGGAATTTGACCCCCACCTTGCGGATCTTGTTGCCGTCCATGGCCGCGACCGTCCAGGTCAGGCCCTGCCATTCGACCTGATCGCCGATCACCGGTTCACCGCCGATCTTGTGGGCGATAAAGCGGCCCAGATGCAGTTGGCCTTCGGCACCTTCCAGTTGCAGGCCGTAGAGGGCCGCCACGGCGCTGAGCTGGGCGTCGCCTTCCAGCACGAAGTCGCCGAAGAAGCGCAGGTCCTGGCCGCGCTTGGGCGCCTGGCTGAACAGTTTGCCGAGGGCCGGCAGATCCTGCTCGTGGCCAACCACACAGAGCAGGTCGCCGGCTTCCAGGCGGGTGCTGCCGGAGGGGTGGAGCAGTTCCTTGCCGCGAAACAGCGCGGCGATACGGGTGCCTTCGGGCATCTTCAGCTCGCGCAGGGCGGCGCCGATGCACCATTTTTCCGCGCCCAGGCGGTAGATAAACAGTTCCCACTGGCTGGTCGGGTGCACATCCAGGCCGGCCCGCGAGACCGGCGCCGGCTCCGGCGGTACGGTGACGCGCAGCAGCTTGGCCGCCCAGGGCAGGCTGGTGCCCTGCAGCAGCAACGACACCAGCACGATAAAGAAGGCCAGGTTGAAGAACAGCTGGGCATTTTCCAGCCCGGCCATCAGCGGGAATACCGCCAGGATGATCGGCACCGCGCCGCGCAGGCCGACCCAGGCGATAAAGCCGCGTTCACGGTCATGGAAGGCGCGAAACGGCAGCAAGCCGATAAACACCGACAGCGGCCGGGCGAACAGGATCATCCACAGTGCCAGGCCCAGAGCCGGCAGGGCGATGGGCAGCAGCTCGTGGGGGGTGACCAGCAGGCCGAGGACCAGGAACATGCCGATCTGCGCCAGCCAGGCCAGGCCGTCGAGCATATGCAGGATGCCGTGGCGCGAGCGGATCGGTTTGTAGCCCAGCAGCAGGCCGCACAGGTAGATGGCCAGGATGCCGCTGCCGCCCACCGCGTTGGTGATGGCGAAGATGATCAGGCCACCGCTGACCACCAGCAGCGGGTATAGCCCACCGGGCAGCTCCATGCGGTTGACCAGGTTGAGCAGCAGCCAGCCACCGCCCAGGCCAAACAGGGCGCCGATGCCGAACTGCAACAGCAGTTGCAGCAGCAGCCCCCAGCTCAGGCCATCCTGACCGCTGGCGAGCATGGCAATCAGTGTGACGGTGAGGAACACCGCCATCGGGTCGTTGCTACCGGACTCGATCTCCAGGGTGGCACTGACCCGCTCGTTCAGGCCGCGCCCGCCGAGCAGGGAAAACACCGCGGCGGCATCGGTGGAACCGACGATGGCGCCGATCAGCAGACCTTCCATCCAGCTCAGCTCGAACAGCCAGGCGGCCGCCACGCCCGTCAGTCCGGCGGTGATCAGCACCCCCACCGTGGCCAGGGACAGGGACGGCCATAGCGCCACGCGAAAACTCGCGACCCGGGTGCGCATGCCGCCGTCGAGGAGAATGATGGCCAGGGCCAGGTTGCCCACCAGATAGGCCAGGGGGTAGTTGTCGAAGACGATGCCGCCGGGGCCGTCGGTGCCGGCCAGCATGCCCACGGCGAGGAATATCACCAGAATGGGGATGCCGAAACGCGAGCCAAAGGCACTGACCAGAATGCTCATGGCCACCAGCATGGCTCCGATCAGGAACAGGTTGTTGATGGTGGTGGCGTCCAACGGGGGCTCCAGGCAGGGGCGCGCTTGTGGGCGGGCGCATGCTCTGGATTCTAACCGTTGCGCTGGAAGGCCTGTCAAAAAAACGCCCCGCACAGGGCGGGGCGCAGTGACGGTGGGTGAGGCGAAAGCGTTAGAACCAGTCGCCCTGCATGCTTAGACAGGTATCGTCGCGGGCTTCGAGGATGGCCAGGTCGTGGTGGCAGCTTGGAACTTCCCAGGTCAGGAAGTAGCGGGCGGCCTGCAGCTTGCCCCTGTAGAAATCCATATCTGCGGCCACAGCCCGGGCCAGCCCTTCTTCGGCGCGAATCGCCTGCTCCAGCCAGCGCCAGCCGATCACCGTATGGCCGAACACCTTGAGGTACAGCGCCGAGTTGGCCAGGCCCTGATTGACCTTGCCGGCCATCAGATCGCCGAGCAGGGCCAGGGTCACCGCCTGCAGGCGTGCCAGCAGTTGTTCCAGGGGCTGACGCAGGGCGCTGAGCGACTCGTATTCGCTGGCGCGCTGGCAGGTGCCGTGGATCAGCTTGAGCAGTTGCTTGAGCGCCGCGCCGCCATTCATCGACACCTTGCGCCCGAGCAGGTCGAGGGACTGGATACCGTGGGTGCCCTCGTGGATGGGGTTCAGGCGGTTGTCGCGATAGTACTGCTCCACCGGGTATTCGCGGGTGTAGCCGTGGCCACCGAGGATCTGGATGGCCAGCTCGTTGGCCTTGAGGCAGAACTCCGACGGCCAGGACTTGACGATGGGGGTGAGCAGATCCAGCAGCTCCAGGGCACTCTGGCGCTCCTCGGCGGTCGCCAGGGTCTGGGTGTCGTCGAACAGGCGGGCAGCGTACAGGCCCAGATCGAAGGCCCCTTCCACGTAGGCCTTCTGGGTCAGCAGCATGCGCCGTACATCGGTGTGTTCGATGATCGCCACCTGCGGGCTGGTCGGGTCCTTGCCATCGGGCTGGCGGCCCTGGGGGCGATTGCGCGCGTAGTCCAGGGAATACAGGTAGCCGGCATAGCCGAGCATGATGGCGCCCATGCCGACGCCGATGCGCGCCTCGTTCATCATCTGGAACATATAGGCCAGGCCATGGTGCGGCTTGCCCACCAGATAGCCGACACAATCGTCGTTATCGCCGAAGTTCAGTGCGGTGGAGGTGGTGCCGCGCCAGCCCATCTTGTGGAACAGGCCGGCCAGTAGGGCGTCGTTGCGCTTGCCCAGGCTGCCATCGTCGTTGACCAGAAACTTGGGCACGATAAACAGGCTGATGCCCTTCACGCCGGGCGGTGCGTCCGGCAGCTTGGCCAGCACCATGTGCACGATGTTCTCCGAGATCGGCTGGTCGCCGCCGGAGATAAAGATCTTGTTGCCCTTGATCCGGTAGCTGCCGTCGGCATGGGGTTCGGCTTTTGTACGGATATCCGACAGCGAGGAGCCGGCATGGGGCTCGGTCAGGGCCATGGTGCCGAAGAAGCGGCCGTCGATGATCGGTTGCAGGTATTTGCGCTTCTGCTCGTCATTGCCGAAGGCTTCGATCAGGTTGGCCACGCCCATGGTCAGCATCGAATAGGAGCTGGTGGCGATATTGGCCGACTGGAAGTGGGCGAAGCAGGCCTGGGACAGCAGGTTGGGCAACTGCATGCCGCCATGCTCGAAGTCGCGGGTGGCGTTGAGAAAGCCCGCTTCATGGAAGGCGCGCAGGGCCGGCTCGACCTCGGGGATCAGCACCGCGGCACCATCCACATACTGTGGCTCGTGCTCGTCGTTCTTGCGGTTATGCGGGGCGAAGAGGTTTTCCGCGATACTGCGGGCGGTGCCGATGGCGGCATCGAAGGTTTCGCGGTTGTGCTCGGCAAAGCGCTCGCGCTGGGTCAGGGCTTCGGCATCCAGCACCTCGTAGAGCTCGAAGGCCAGGTTGCGGGAACTGAGCAGGGACTCGGACATGGGGATACCTCCGGTGGCAATGCAGCGAGTCTAAGCAGGCACGGAGGCAGCTCCCAGCACTATCAATTAGCGTGATAACCGGCCGTTGGCTGTAGGGTGGATGGCGCTTTATCCATCCACCCGATCGCACTGGTGGATGAAAAATACGTCATCCACCCTACGAGATTGTGCGGTACGGTCGCGCTTAGTGGCTAAAGCCCTGAGCCAGCTCGCGGGTCAGCTCACTGGCGCCGATGGCCTTGCAGCCGCTGGCATTCTGCCCGGCCCAGAGCGGTGAGAAGTCGCCGCTGCCCTGGCTTTCCGCCGCGCTGCGCAGGGGGGCAATGGCGGATGTGGCCAGGGGAAAGGCCGGTGCCAGCGGCGTGATCGGCCCCAGTTCGCGCATCAGCCGGTTGACGATGCCGCGGGCCGGGCGACCGCTAAACAGGTTGGTCAGGGCCGTATGCTGCGCCGCCGGGCTGTGCAGGGCGGCGCGGTGCACGGCGCTGGTGCTGGCCTCATCGCAGCACAGGTAGGCGGTGCCGATCTGCACTCCGGCGGCGCCCAGGGCCATGGCCGCGCGCACCCCGGCGGCATCGGCGATGCCTCCGGCGGCGATCACCGGCACGCTCACGGCCTGAACCAGTTGGGGCAGCAGGGCGAAGGTGCCGAGCTGGCGGCTCAGATCCATATCGAGAAAGTGCCCGCGATGGCCGCCGGCCTCCAGGCCCTGGGCGATAATTGCGTCGGCGCCATGGGCTTCGAGCCAGAGGGCCTCCTCCACCGTGGTGGCCGAGCTGAGTACCTTCGCCCCGCAGGCCTTGACCCGCGCCAGCAGCGCAGCCTCGGGCAGGCCGAAATGAAAGCTGACCACGGCCGGGCGAAACTCATCGAGCAGGTCGGCCAGCTCGGCGCTAAAGGGCTGGCGGCCGGGGCCCGTGGCGATACTGGCCGGGTCGATGCCCAGTTCGGCGTAGTAAGGGCCTAGAGCCTCACGCCAGGCGGCTTCCTGCTGCGTCTGAGGGGCTGGCGGGGTGTGGCAGAAGAAGTTGAGGTTAAAGGGCTTGCAGGTTTTCTCGGTGAGCGCGGTGAGTTCGCGGCGCAGTCCGGCGGCATCGAGCATGGCGCAGGGCAAGGAACCGAGGGCGCCGCTATTGCTGACCGCAGCGGCCAGGCGGTGATCCTGTACCCCGGCCATGGGGGCCTGGATCAGGGGCAATTCGATACCCAGTAGTGCTGACAGTGACATGCCGTTCTCCTTGGCCAGATGGGACTGCGCCACCCTACTGATCCATTTGGCGCAAGGCAAATGCCGCCACTCTGTGGCCCTGTTAAACTGCCGGGCCACAGGAGCCCGCCCGATGAACTACCGTCACGCCTTCCACGCCGGCAACCATGCCGATGCGTTGAAACACTATGTCCTCAGCCGCCTGATCGGCCTGCTGTCACGCAAGGAGGCGCCCTTCGCCTACCTCGACAGCCATGCCGGTGTTGGTCTGTATGACCTGCAGGGTGACCAGGCCAGTCGCACCGGCGAGTACCTGGAGGGTATCGCCCGTCTGTGGCAGGCCACGGATGTGCCGGATGCCCTGCAGGACTATCTGGAAGTGGTGCGGGCCATGAACCCCGAGGGCGAGCTGCGTCACTACCCTGGCTCGCCCGAGCTGGCACGGCTGCTGACCCGCGAGCAGGACCGTCTGCACCTGAACGAGAAGCACCCGGAAGACGGTCGTCTGCTCAAGGAAAACATGCATGGCGATCGCCGCGTGGCGGTGCATCTGGGCGAAGGCTGGTATGTGCCGCGGGCCCTGCTGCCGACCCGGGAGAAGCGCGCGCTGCTGCTGATCGACCCACCTTTCGAGAAAAGCGATGAAATGGAACGCTGTGCCCAGTCCCTGAGCGAGGCCATTGCACGCATGCGCCAGGCGGTGGTGGCGATCTGGTACCCGATCAAGGACCTGCGTCAGCTCAAGCGCTTCTACAGCGACCTGCAAAAGAGCAAGGCGCCCAAGCTGCTGCGAGTGGAACTCTATGTGCACCCCACCGATGAAGCGGCGCGGCTCAATGGTTCCGGCCTGGTGATCAGCAACCCGCCCTGGGGGCTGGAAGATGAACTCAGGCAGACCCTGCCCTGGCTGGCCCAGTTGCTGGGTCAGAGCCAGGGTGGCTGGCGGTTGGACTGGCTGATCGAGGAAAACAGCGGGGCCTAGCCAGGGCTGTGTGTGCTGCCATAGCTGGCCTAGGTTTGTAGGGTGCGCCGCGCGCACCCGCTGGTGGGCTAATGGCCGGTGCGCACGGCGCACCCTGCTCGCGGCTAACGGCGCCCCTGGCCCGGCTCGACAAAATAGCTCAGCTGCTGGCGCGGGCTCAGGTATTCCAGGGTTTCCAGGGGCAGCTGACTGGGGCGCAGGCACTTGTCGATACTCAGCTGCGCTTCCTGCTCCAGGTCGACAATCAGTGCCTCCTGCTTGGGCACCGCCGCGTCATGCACGATCAGCGTGGGTTTCAGCGGCTGGTTGGGATTCATGCCCAGCACCAGACCGTAACGCTGGTCACTGAGCTGCACCAGGCTGCCCGGCGGGTAGACCCCCATGACCCGGATAAAGGCCTTGAGCGCCACCGCATCGAAACGCGCGCTCTGTTGCTTGAACAGCAGCGCCAGGGCTTCGTGGGGATTGAGGGCGTCCTTGGGGTTGAGCGGGTTGCACAGGTTGTCGAAGGCATTGACCAGGCACACCAGGCGACTTAGCCGGCCAATGGCCGCTTCGCTCAGGCCGCGCGGGTAGCCGCTGCCGTCGCAGTGTTCGTGGTGCTCGTGGATGATGCGCAGCACCTCGTCATCGAGCATCAGCTTCTGCCCCATGCGCAGGCCGAATTCGCAATGCAGTTGCAGCAGTTGCTGCTCGGGGCGGGTCAGCGGCTCGCTTTTCAGCAGCACCTTGCTAGGGACTTCCAGCTTGCCGATATCGTGCAGCAGCGCACCCAGGCCCAGGGTGTGGCAGGCCTCGCTGTCCAGGCCCAGCTGACGCCCCAGCAGGAGGCTCAGCACGGTGACGTTGAGGGCGTGGTAATAGCTGTCTTCGGCGGCCTTGCTGTTGATGCTGTGCAGCACCACACCGCTGTCACCGAGAAGGGTTTCGACCATGGCGCCGACGATTTCGCCGGCCTGCTTGATGGCGTCTTCCGGGCGGCTGCGCAGGGTCTGGTTGAGCGTCTTGACCTGCTGGCTGGCCTGGATGAACTTGCGGTCCACCTCGGCCAGGCGCTTGCGCAGGGCCTTGAGTTTTTCCGCCCGGGCCTGGCGCGCCTGTTCCTGTGGACTGGGCGCCGCGGGGGTGGGCGCTTCTGGCGCGCTGGCCGGTGCCGGTTCGGCCAGTGGGGCACAGTCACTGCGTGCCGGGTCATAGCGCAGGCGCTGCAATCCCAGTGCACGCAGCGCCTTGATCTGCGCCTCATCCTTGATCTTGAAGTTGTTGAAGGCGAAGTTGTGCTCCCACCAGGCCAGTTCCAGCTGGATATACAGGCCGACGCAGAGCTGGTCGGGCGAGATATAGGTGGGCGTTGCGGGCATGTCGACTCACGGGCGTACTGGCTAATGGCTTGCAGTCTAGCCCTTTGCCGGAGGCCTGGCATCTGGCGCGCTACTTGCGAACCGCCGGTCAAACCATCAGGTCGATGGTGTTGCCCAGGTTGCTGGGGTTGCTCGGTATGCTGGCGGGCGTGGCGGCCTGTACCAGGCTGCCGATGCCGCTGGCCTGAAGTTCCAGGGTCTTGCGCAGCAACAGCAGGGACGCCAGGGCAGAGGCCTGCGCCGCTGCCTGGGTGGACACCTGACTGGTCAGGCTGCTCAGTTGCATGTCAGGGATCTCCCGTTATGGGGTGTCAGGCTGGCAGGCAGACACCGGTGCCACCCAGGCCGCAATAGCCGCCGGGGTTCTTGGCCAGGTATTGCTGGTGATAGGCCTCAGCATAGTAGAAGGGCGGCGCCGGGCGGATTTCCGTGGTGATGGTGCCCAGGCCGGCCTTGTCCAGTTCGGCCTGGAAGCGCGCCTGGCTGGCCAGGGCCGCGCTCAGCTGTTGCTCACCATCGCAGTAAATGGCCGAGCGGTACTGGGTGCCGGTGTCATTGCCCTGGCGCATGCCCTGGGTCGGGTTATGGGCCTCCCAGAACACCTTGAGCAGGGCTTCAAAGCTGGTCTGCTGCGGGTCGAAGACCACCAGCACCACCTCGGTATGGCCGGTCAGACCCGAGCAGGTCTCTTCATAGGTCGGGTTGGGCGTATGGCCGCCGGCATAGCCGACGGCCGTGGTCCAGACGCCTGGTTGTTGCCAGAAGCGCCGCTCGGCGCCCCAGAAACAGCCCAGGGCGAATACCGCCTGTTCAAACCCTTCGGGGAATGGGCCTTGCAACGGATTGCCGTTGACGAAATGGGCAGCGGGTACCGCCATGGCTTCGGCGCGCCCGGGCAGGGCCTGCTCGGGCGTCGGCAGTTCCAGTTTATGGGCGAGAATCTGAGAACGCAGCACCATGGGGCCTCCGGTTCGAGTGAGCTATGGGAGCCAGCTTGCTGGCGATCTTCGCAGTTTAAAAGCCTCGCCAGCAAGCGGGCGCCTGCAGGGCATATCCGAGCAGCGCTGGAGCAGCAGCTAGCTGCGCCTCAGGTAGCGTTTAAGGCGCGTCACCAGCTCGCTGCCGGCGATGGGGCGGTCGAATAGATAACCCTGGCCGATGTCGCAGTGCTGACGGCGCAGGAACGCGAGCTGGGCCGTGCTCTCGATGCCCTCGGCCACCACCTTGAGTTTGAGCTTGTGAGCCATGGCGATCACCGCGGCGGTGATTTCCATATCGTCCTGATCCTGGGGGATGTCCTGGATAAAGCTGCGGTCGATCTTGATCACGTCGATGGGAAACTTCTTCAGATAGCTGAGCGAGGAATAGCCGGTGCCGAAGTCATCCATGGCCAGGCTCAGGCCCAGGCCTTTCAGGCGTGCCAGCTGCTGGCGGGTATCGCCGCTGGCTTCCAGCAGCAGGCTCTCGGTCAGTTCCAGCTCCAGCAGGGCCGGGTCGCAGCGCTCCTCGGCCAGGATGGCGGCGATCGCGCCCACCAGATCCGGGTCGGAGAACTGCTTGGGCGACAGGTTGATGGCCATCTGCAAGGCGCCCAAGCCCTGGGTCTTGAGTTGCTGGGTCATGCGGCAGGCCTGGCGCAGCACCCATTTGCCAATGGGGATGATCAGGCCGGTTTCCTCGGCCACGCCAATAAAACTGTCCGGGCTGATCATGCCTTTTCCCGGGTGGCGCCAGCGCAGCAAGGCCTCCAGGCCCAGCAGTTGGCCGCTCTTGAGGCACAGTTTGGGCTGGTAGAAGACTTCCAGCTCATCCTGGCTTAGCGCCCGACGCAGGTTGCTCTCGACAAACAGCTTGTACTCGGCCTCGGCGTTCAGCGCCGCGGTGAACAGCTGGTACTGGTTCTTGCCGTTGGCCTTGGCCTTGTGCAGGGCCAGGCCCGTGTGCTTCATCAGGGTTTGCGGGTCCTGGCCGTGCTCGGGCGCGCAGGCCAGGCCGATGGAACCGGTCACGTTGATCAGCTGATTGTCGACGAACAGCGGCTTGTCCAGGGTCTGCAGCACCTGCTGGGCGATCCGCTGGGCTTCATCGGCCCCCTTGCCGTCGAGCAGGATGGCGAACTCGTTGCTGGCGAAGCGGGCCAGCAGCGGCCGCTCCTGCAGGCTGTTGCGCAGGCGCCGGGCCAGGGCGCTGAGCAGTTTGTCGCCGGTCTGATGGCCGAGGCTGTCGTTGATCCGCTTGAAATTGTCGATGTCCACCAGCAGCAGGCTGACCGGTCGCCCGTCCGGTGCGGCGAAGTGCTGTTCCAGGGCGCGGATAAAGGCGTAGCGATTGCCCAGGCCCGTGAGGTTGTCGCGAAAGGCCAGGCGCTCGATATGCTGCTGGGCCTGCTTGCTGGCGGTGATGTCTTCGTAGATGCCGATATAGTGGGTCAGCTGGCCGGCATCGTCGTGCACCTTGGACAACGACAGGTGGCCCCAGTAGGGCTCCAGGTTCTTGCGCCGATTCTTGAACTCGCCCTGCCAGCTGTTCTGCTCGGCCAGGCCGGTGCGGGCGTCGAACAGGATGTCGCTGAGGTTTTCCAGGGCCGGGATGTCGGATACCCGGCGCCCCTGGACTTCCTCGGCACTGTACAGGGTGATGGCGGTAAAACTGGGGTTGACGTACTCCACCAGGCCGTCGCGGTCGAGCAGGATAAAGGCGCTGGCGCTCTGCTCGACGGCGCGCTGGAACAGGTGCAGGGCGCGGGTGGCGCGGCGGATCTGCTGGTTGCTCAGGACCTGGGCGTAATGGTCGGCCAGCTCGCCGGCAAAGGCGATTTCGTCGGCCTGCCAGATCCGCGCCGAGCCGCTGTGTTCCAGGCACAGCACGCCGATGACCTGGCCGTCGACACGGATGCTGGCATCGAGCAGGGCATTGATCCCCATGGGTTGCAGGTAGTCAGCCCCCAGTTCACGGGTGCGCTTGTCATGCAGCGCGTCGTGGGCATCCAGGGCTCGGCCGCTGTGCAGGGCTTGCAGATAATTGGGGTATGCCGCGAGGTCGATGCTTGCACTGGGCTCATGGCGCCCGCTGGCCTGCATATAGACGGCGACGGGTTCCAGGCGCGAATCCTTGAAGTGCCAGATGCCGACCCGGGCCACCTGATACAGCTCGCTGGCGCTTTTGCTGATCAGCTCGGCGGCTTCGCGCAGGGGATCGTGACCGTAATGATGGCGCGCCAGGCGAACGATCAGCTCCTGCTGGGCGCGGGCTCGCTGTTGCTGCTGGCGCAGTTCTTCGCGGCTGCGCTGGTACAGCTCCTCGGCCATGCGCAGGTGATTGGGGGCCTGGTCGGGGTGGCTGTCCACCACCAGCAGGTAACCGGCCAGCAGTTGCCGTTCGCGTTGCTTGAAGGCCTCGCCCAGTTCCATCAGGGTCAGGGGGCCGTTGGGTGTATGCAGGCGGTACTGCACCACATAGTGCTGGTGCTGCAGCAGTTGTTGCTGGATGTCCTCATGCAGTGCCTGGCGTGCCAGTGGCTCCATCAGGCTGGCGAAGGGGGCTTCCAGCAGGTCGCAGAGTTCGTGGGCGGCGAGGCCCAGTTGCTGCTGGCAGGCGGCATCGAGAAACAGCAGGGGCCAGCTGGCTTCATTCAACCGCTCGAAACGCAACATGCCCAGGCGCGCAGGCACTGGCAACTGCGTCACAACCTCGGCCGCGAGACGACGTGCGGCATCGGGATGGCTTTTCATTCGGTGGCGGGGTTCCAGTATGCTGGCCGAGGCTTGGGCTCGGCCCACTTCATCTACAGCGACGGCCAAGGGTGCATCATGCAATTGCCACTGACAAGAAAACTAATAATTGCCGCATTGCTCGGCCTCGGTTTTGCTGCACCTGTGACGCAAGCCGAGGAGTCCACTGCCAGCCTGAGTGGCAGCGAACAGGCCAATTACCTGGCCGAACTCAAGGCCCTGTACCTGACCGACAGCGAGCGTCAGGCGCTGCTGGCGCACAGCAACAGCCTGCTGGACAGCTATGCCTTGCGTGCCGCCTATCAGGTGGGTCAGCAGCAGCGTGAGGATCGTGTGTACCAGCTGCAGGTGGCCGCCCCGGGTGAGCTGTTGCTACGCGAGGAAGTGCGCAGCCAGAACGGCGAAATCCGCGTCAGCAACCAGCGCCTGAATGTTTATGGCGCCGATCCCTATATCCGTTATGACTGCCCGCAGACCGGCATCCGCTGCGTGCTGCGCAACCCTCAGGACGGTAGCCCGTTGCTCAGCATCGTGCGCGATCACCAGGGCGCCGCCGAGCTGGCCAAGGCCCTGAGCTTTCTGATCCGTAATCTGCAGCGCGGCTAAGGCGCCGAATAGTTGTAGGGCGGGTGTGCTGCAAGTTTGTTGAGATCGTGCGCTGGGCTTGCATGCAAAACAGGGTTCTCACATGTTCGCGGGAGACTGTTTTGGGCGCCGGACTGGCAAGTTTGTGTGTGGCACTACTCATGCCGCGGCGCAGCCGGGGCCGGATGGCGGGGTGTGTTTCTTTGCTTACTTTCTTTGCACAAGCAAAAGCTACGAAGCGAAGCGGAGTAACAGCCGCAGGCTGGCCCGAAGGGTGAGCGCAGCGAATCAAGTGAGTCGCCCGTAAGGGGCGAAACCCACCAGATCAGGCGGTGCGTTAATGGATAGTGCCCAACCATCGGCCACACACACATTTGCCAGTCCGGCGTCTACCAGCCATGCCCTAAGTTTCCGATGGAGCAAAAAAACCCCGCCAATGGCGGGGTTGAGGGTACGAGCGTGGCGTGCTCGAAACAGGTTGTGCGCGTTACAGCAGCATCGTGCGGATATCCCCCAGCAGCTGCGACAGGCGCTGGGTGAAGCGGGCCGCGGCGGCGCCGTTGATCACCCGGTGGTCGTAGGACAGCGACAGCGGCAGCATCAGCTTGGGCTGGAAGGCCTTGCCGTCCCAGACCGGCTGGATGGTGGCCTTGCTCACGCCTAGGATGGCCACTTCCGGCGCGTTGACGATCGGCGTAAAGCCGGTGCCGCCAATATGGCCGAGGCTGGAGATGGTGAAGCAGGCGCCCTGCATATCGTCGGCCGAGAGCTTCTTGCTGCGTGCCTTCTCCGCCAGGGCGGCGGCTTCGCCGGCCAGTTGCAGCAGGCTCTTCTGATCGACGTTCTTGATCACCGGTACCAGCAGGCCATCCGGGGTGTCCACGGCGAAGCCGATGTGCACGTACTTCTTGCGGATGATTGTCTTGCCGCTGGGGGCCAGGGAGCTGTTGAAGTCCGGCAGTTCCTTGAGCAAATGGGCACAGGCCTTGAGCAGCAGCGGCAGCACGGTGAGTTTGACCCCGGCCTTTTCGGCCACGGCCTTCTGTGCCACACGGAAGGCTTCCAGCTCGGTGATATCGGCCGACTCGAACTGGGTCACGTGCGGCACGTTGAGCCAGCTGCGATGCAGGTTGGCGGCGCCGACCTGCATCAGGCGGGTCATGGCCACTTCTTCCACTTCGCCGAACTTGCTGAAGTCCACACTCGGAATCGGCGGGATGCCGGCGCCGCCAGTGGCGGCACCCGCCTCTGGGGCGGCCTTGGCCTTGTGCATCATGGCCTTGACGTAAGCCTGCACGTCCTCCTTGAGGATGCGGCCCCTGGGTCCGGTGCCGGTGATGTCGGCCAGGTCCACGCCGAAATCGCGGGCGGTCATGCGCACGGCAGGGCCGGCATGCACCTTGGCGCGATCACGCTTGGGCGCATTGGCCGCTTCGGCCGCGGCGGCCGAGAGGGCGGCGATGGCGCGCACTTCGGCGGCCACTTCCGGGGCGGCGCCAGCCGGCACACGGTGCACTTCCTGGCTGGCCGGAGCGGCGGGGGCTACCGGCGCAGCGGCAGGCGCACTACCGGCCACCTTGAGCTTGAGGA
Organism: Pseudomonas xionganensis; assembly: GCF_009763245.1. Classification (GTDB taxonomy): domain Bacteria; phylum Pseudomonadota; class Gammaproteobacteria; order Pseudomonadales; family Pseudomonadaceae; genus Aquipseudomonas; species Aquipseudomonas xionganensis. The sequence goes on from NZ_WKJZ01000001.1 coordinate 1,051,076, forward strand.
TCAGGTCGCCGGTGCCAATCTCGGCATCCAGCTTGACCAGCACTTCTTCCACGATGCCGGCAGCCGGCGCGGGGATCTCCATGCTGGCCTTGTCCGACTCCAGGGTGATCAGCGACTGGTCGGCCTCAATGCTGTCGCCGGCCTGGACCAGCACTTCGATGACCTTGACCTTGGCGTCGGTGCCGATATCCGGCACAAACACATCCTGCACGCTGCTGGTGGCAGGTGCCGCGGCGGGAGCCTGCGCCTGAGCAGGGGCTGCCGGTGCGGCGGCTGCAGGTGCCGGGGCGGGCTCCGCAGCGGCCGGCGCGGGCGCGGCCTCGGCGGCACCTTCGACTTCCAGCTCCAGCAGTTCGTCGCCTTCCTTGAGCTTGTCGCCCAGCTTCACTTTCAGCGCCTTGATCACCCCGGCCTTGGGCGCGGGGATTTCCATGCTGGCCTTGTCCGACTCCAGGGTCAGCAGGCTCTGGTCGGCTTCGATGCGGTCGCCGACCTTGACGAACAGTTCAATCACTTCACCCTCACCGCTGCCGATGTCGGGTACGCGAATCAATTCACTCATCGTTTCGCTCCTTAGCAGTCCAGGGGGTTGAGTTTTTCCGGGTTGATACCGAACTTGGCGATGGCCTCGGCCACCACTTTCGCTTCGATATCACCGCGGTCGGCAAGGGCTTCCAGGGCGGCCAGGGCGACCCAGTAGCGATCCACTTCGAAGAAGTGACGCAGTTTCTTGCGGCTGTCACTGCGGCCGAAGCCGTCGGTGCCCAGCACCTTGTATTCCTTGCTCGGTACCCACTGGCGGATCTGGTCGGCGAACAGCTTCATGTAGTCGGTGCTGGCCACCACCGGGCCCTGGCGGCCGCTGAGGCACTGCTCGACATAGCTCTGCTTGGGCTTCTGCTCCGGGTGCAGGCGGTTGTGCCGCTCCACGGCCAGGCCGTCGCGACGCAGCTCGTTGAAGCTGGTGACGCTCCATACGTCGGCGCCGATATTGAACTCCTCGCGGAGGATCTTCGCCGCCTCGCGCACTTCGCGCAGGATGGTGCCGCTGCCCAGCAGCTGCACATGGTGGGCTGCCTCGCGCTTGTCTTCTTCGAGCAGGTACATGCCCTTGATGATGCCGTCCTCGACGCCTTCGGGCAGTGCCGGCTGCTGGTAGGACTCGTTCATCACGGTGATGTAGTAGAAGATGTTCTGCTGCTCTTCGATCATCTGCCGCGTGCCTTCACGGATGATCACCGCCAGCTCGTAGCCGTAGGTGGGGTCATAGGTGCGGCAGTTGGGGATGGTGGCAGCCATGATGTGGCTGTGGCCGTCCTCGTGCTGCAGGCCTTCGCCGTTGAGGGTGGTGCGTCCGGCGGTACCGCCGATCAGGAAACCACGGGCGCGGCTGTCACCGGCGGCCCAGGCCAGGTCGCCAATGCGCTGGAAGCCGAACATCGAATAGAAGATGTAGAACGGCAGCATCGGCTGGTTATGGGTGCTGTAGGCGGTGGCGGCGGCGATCCAGCTGGACATGGCGCCGGCCTCGTTGATGCCTTCTTCGAGGATCTGGCCCTTCTTGTCCTCGCGGTAGAACATCACCTGGTCCTTGTCGACCGGCTCGTACAGCTGGCCCACCGAGGAGTAGATGCCGAGCTGGCGGAACATGCCTTCCATGCCGAAAGTGCGCGCCTCGTCCGGCACGATGGGCACGATGCGGCTGCCCAGTTCCTTGTCCTTGACCAGCTGGGCGAGGATGCGCACGAAGGCCATGGTGGTGGAAATTTCGCGCTCGCCGCTGCCGTCGAGGATCGCCTTGAGGGTTTCCAGGGGCGGGGTCGGCACGCTGAAGCTGCCTACGCGGCGCTGCGGCACGAAACCGCCGAGGGCTGCGCGGCGTTCGTGCAGGTAGCGGTATTCGGCGCTGCCCGGCTCCGGTTTGACGAAGGGCAGCTTCTCCAGGTCTTCGTCCTTGACCGGGATGTCGAAGCGGTCGCGGAATTTCTTCAGGCTGTCGGTATCGACCTTCTTGGTGTTGTGCGCGGTGTTCTGCGCCTCACCGGCCCCGGTGCCATAGCCCTTGATGGTCTTGGCCAGGACCACGGTGGGCTGGCCCTTGTGGTTGACCGCCTGGTGGTAGGCCGCATACATCTTGTAGGGGTCGTGGCCGCCGCGGTTGAGCTTCCAGATCTCGTCGTCGGAGAGGTCCTTGACCATCTCCTTGAGCTCCGGGGTGTTGAAGAAGTGCTCGCGCACATAGGCGCCGTCTTTGGCCTTGTAGTTCTGGTATTCGCCGTCGATCACCTCGTCCATGCGGCGTTGCAGGATGCCGTCCTTGTCCTTGGCCAGCAGCGGGTCCCAGAAGCGGCCCCAGACCACCTTGTTGACGTTCCACTCGGCGCCGCGGAACACGCCTTCCAGCTCCTGGATGATCTTGCCGTTGCCGCGCACCGGGCCGTCCAGGCGCTGCAGGTTGCAGTTGATGACGAAGATCAGGTTGTCCAGCTTCTCGCGGCCGGCCAGGGCGATGGCACCGAGGGATTCCGGCTCGTCGCACTCGCCGTCGCCCATAAAGCACCAGACCTTCTGCTTGCCGGCGGGGATAAAGCCACGGCTCTCCAGGTACTTCATAAAGCGCGCCTGGTAGATCGCCTGAATCGGTCCCAGGCCCATGGATACGGTAGGGAACTGCCAGAAGTCCGGCATCAGCCAGGGGTGCGGGTAGGAGGACAGGCCGTTGCCGTCCACTTCCTGGCGGAAGTTCTGCATCTGCTCTTCGCTGATGCGACCTTCCATAAAGGCGCGGGCATAAACGCCCGGCGAGGCATGGCCTTGGAAGAAGATCAGGTCGCCGCCGTGCTCCTCGGTGGGGGCCTGGAAGAAGTAGTTGAAGCCGATGTCGTACAGGGTCGCGCTGGAGGCGAAGCTGGAAATGTGGCCGCCCAGATCCGGGTCCTGCAGGTTGGTGCGCATCACCATGGCCAGGGCGTTCCAGCGCACCAGCGAACGGATGCGCCGCTCCATGAACAGGTCGCCCGGCATGCGCGCTTCATGGCCAACCGGGATGGTGTTGCGGTACGGGGTGGTGATGGCGTAGGGCAACTGCGCACCGCTGCGGGTGGCCAGCTCGCCCATGCGGGTCATCAGGTAATGCGCACGGTCTTCACCCTCGTGTTCGAGGACGGACTCAAGGGCGTCCAGCCATTCCTGGGTTTCGACGGGATCGAGGTCTTGCATGGCTTGCTCCAGGGCGGAAAGGCTTCCAGAATCGGAGGCCAGGTTTCGTGGCCGACTTCGTGAGTGGGCCGCGTGAATTCTTGGATTGACCGGGGGTAGGGCCGGCTCCGTGTAGTTTTACTACATTCCGACGCTGATTTCAGCCTTCTGGATACAATCTTTGGTAGTAAAACTACAATTATTTTCGCGGCCCTTGCGCGAAAGTGCTCTGGACCGGGCGATTTGCCTGGCCTGCATGCGCTGGGCCGTTCGCCAAAAAGGATAGACCATGAGCCTGCCCGCGCTGGCCTGTTTGCCCGACGCCCTGCAACCCCTGGCCCTGCGCGCCGAGGAGTCCCTGCAACAGGCCTGTGCCGCGCTCTCGGAGGCGGCCCTGGCCCAGTTCAACGCCTGGCCCCTGGCCCGCCGCGAGGACCTGCGCCGGGTGGGTGCGGCCAGCGATTTTGTCGTCCAGCAGGGTCTGCGTGATCCGCAGATGCTGCTCGATCTGGCGGCCAGCGGTGAGCTGGAACGCAGTCTCGGTTCGGGGGAAATGCGCCAGCAACTGCGCGACTGGCTGGCCGAATGTGTTGATGAAGATGAACTGAGCCGCCGCCTGCGGCGTTTTCGCAATCGCCAGCAGCTGCGCATCATCTGGCGTGATATCAGCCGCCAGGCGGATCTGATCGAAACCTGTCGCGACCTTTCCGAGCTGGCCGATATCTGCATCGACCTGGCTTATCAGTGGCTTTATCCACGGCTCTGCGAGCAGTTCGGCACGCCCATCGGCCGGCGTAGCGGTACGCCGCAGCATCTGGTGATTCTCGGTATGGGCAAGCTGGGCGCCCATGAGCTGAACCTGTCCTCGGATATCGACCTGATCTTCGGCTACCCGGAAGGTGGCGAGACCGAGGGCGTCAAGCGTTCGCTGGATAACCAGGAATTCTTTATTCGCCTGGGGCAGCGCCTGATCAAGGCTCTGGATGCTATTACCGTCGATGGCTTTGTGTTCCGTACTGACATGCGCCTGCGCCCCTATGGCTCTTCCGGTGCCCTGGTGTTCAGCTTCAATGCGCTGGAGCAGTACTACCAGGATCAGGGCCGCGACTGGGAGCGCTACGCCATGATCAAGGCACGGGTGGTCGGCGGTGATCAGAAGGCCGGCGCCGAGTTGCTGGAGATGCTGCGGCCCTTCGTTTACCGGCGCTACCTGGATTTTTCCGCGATCGAGGCGCTGCGCGCCATGAAACAGCTGATTCAGCAGGAAGTGCGGCGCAAGGGCATGAGCGACAACATCAAGCTGGGCGCCGGTGGTATTCGTGAGGTGGAATTTATCGCCCAGGCCTTCCAGCTGATCCACGGTGGGCGCGACCTCAGCCTGCAGCAGCGTTCGCTGTTTGCCGTGCTCGACACCTTGCGCGACCAGGGCTACCTGCCGGCGGCGGTGACCGACGAACTGCGCGACGGTTATGCCTTTCTGCGTTATGCCGAGCATGCCCTGCAGGGTATCGACGACCGGCAGACGCAGATGCTGCCGGACACCGATCAGGATCGGGCGCGGGTCGCCTTTATCATGGGCTTCGACAGCTGGCATGCCTTCCACGAGCGGCTGATGCACTGGCGCGGTCGGGTTGACTGGCATTTCCACCAGGTAATCGCCGACCCCGATGAAGAGGCCGAAGTGGCCGCGGATGAATGTGTCGGCGGTGAATGGCTGCCGCTATGGGCGGAGGCCCAGGATGAGGAGGCGGCCTGTCGCCAGCTCGACGACGCGGGTTTTGCCGATGGCCAGACCGCCTGGCGGCGGATCACGGCACTGCGCAGTGGTAGCCAGGTGCGCGCCATGCAGCGTCTCGGCCGCGAACGCCTGGATGCCTTTGTACCGCGCCTGCTGGCCCAGGCGGTGGAGCACGATAATCCGGATCTGGTGCTGGAACGGGTTCTGCCGCTGGTGGAAGCGGTGGCGCGGCGCTCGGCCTATCTGGTGCTGCTCACGGAAAATCCCGGCGCCCTGCAGCGACTGTTGACCCTGTGCGCGGCCAGCCCCTGGATTGCCGAGCAGATCACCCGCTTCCCTTTATTGCTTGATGAACTGCTCAACGAGGGCCGCCTGTTCAAGCCGCCCCAGGCGCCCGAGCTGGCTGCCGAGTTGCGTGAGCGGCTGATGCGCATTCCCGAAGAGGATCTGGAACAGCAGATGGAGGCCCTGCGCCACTTCAAGCTGGCCCATCGTCTGCGGGTGGCGGCGTCGGAAATCGCCGGCACCTTGCCGCTGATGAAGGTATCCGACTACCTGACCTGGCTGGCCGAGGCCATCCTCGATCAGGTGCTGGCCCTGGCCTGGCGTCACACCGTGGCCCGCCATGGGGCGCCACGGCGGGCCGATGGCAGTCCCTGTGATCCGGACTTCGTCATTGTCGGTTACGGCAAGGTCGGCGGTATCGAACTGGGTCATGGCTCGGATCTGGATCTGGTGTTTATTCACGATGGTGACCCCCAGGCCGAAACTGCCGGCGCCAAGCCCATCGATGGCGCGCAGTTCTTCAATCGCCTGGGCCAGCGCATCATTCATCTGCTCACCACCCAGACCAACTCGGGTCAGCTGTATGAGGTGGATATGCGCCTGCGCCCCTCCGGCGCGGCTGGGCTGCTGGTCAGCTCCCTGGCGGCCTTTGCGCGCTACCAGGAGAGCGAGGCCTGGACCTGGGAGCATCAGGCTCTGGTACGGGCGCGGGTGCTGGTGGGCTGTCCGCGGGTGGGCCAGGCGTTTGAGGCGGTGCGCGCCCAGGTGCTGGGTCGCGCTCGCAATCTGGACACGCTGCGCAGCGAAGTCAGCGAGATGCGCGCCAAGATGCGCGACAACCTCGGCAGCAAGGCCACCGCCGCCGGCACTGCCGCCAATGCCTTCGAGGCGACGGCCACCTTCGATCTCAAGCAGGATGCCGGTGGTATCGTCGATATTGAATTTATGGTGCAATACGCGGCCCTGGCCTGGTCGCAACAACACCCGGAATTGCTGGAGTTCACCGATAACATCCGCATTCTTGAAGGGTTGGAGCGAGTTGGGCTGTTGCCGGGTGAAGATGCCCGGCTGTTGCAGGATATCTACAAGGCCTACCGCTCGGCGGCGCACCGCCAGGCACTGCAGAAGCAGCCTGGGGTGGTGAGTGGTGATCAGTTTGTCGATGAGCGGCGCACGGTGATGCGCATCTGGCGGGAACTGGGGCTGAGCTGAAGATTTAAGGGTCGACTGTCTGGGCGGTCGATGCGTACCAATCGAACTTGAGGAGCAGGCAACTATGTCGATGGCCGATCGTGATGGCGTGATCTGGTATGACGGCGAACTGGTGCCGTGGCGCAACGCCACCACCCATGTGCTGACCCACACCCTGCATTACGGCATGGGCGTGTTCGAGGGCGTGCGCGCCTACAACACTCCGCAAGGCACGGCGATCTTCCGCCTGCAGGCGCACACCGACCGCCTGTTCGATTCGGCCCATATCATGGGCATGAAGATTCCCTTCTCCAAAGAAGAAATCAATGAAGCCACCCGCGCCGCCGTGCGCGAGAACAACCTGGAAAGCGCCTATATCCGCCCCATGGTGTTCTACGGATCGGAAGCCATGGGCTTGCGTGCCAACGGCTTGAAGGTGCAGGTGATCGTCGCGGCCTGGAGCTGGGGCGCCTATATGGGTGACGAGGCCCTGCAGGTGGGTATCAAGGTGCGCACCAGCTCCTACACCCGCCACCATGTGAACATTTCCATGACCCGAGCCAAGGCCAACGGCAACTACATCAACTCCATGCTGGCCCTGCAGGAAGCCATCTCCGGCGGCGCCGACGAGGCCATGCTGCTCGATCCCGAAGGCTATGTGGCCGAGGGCTCGGGGGAGAACATCTTCCTGGTCAAGAACGGCGTGATCTACACCCCGGAAGTCACTTCCTGCCTCAACGGCATCACGCGCAACACCATTCTGACCCTGGCGGCCGAGCACGGCATCCAGGTGGTGGAGAAGCGCATCACCCGTGACGAGGTGTATATCGCCGACGAGGCCTTCTTCACCGGCACCGCCGCCGAAGTGACACCGATCCGTGAAGTGGACGGCCGCCAGATCGGCGCCGGGCGCCGCGGGCCGATCACCGAGAAGCTGCAAACCGCCTACTTTGATCTGGTCACCGGCAAGACCGATGCCCATGCCGAATGGCGTACTCTGGTCAAGTAACGGCTACTCAAGGCCATGACAGGGAGGCGTGAGCCTCCCTGCGCATTTGTGGAAAAACCATGCGAATTCTGATCGTTGGGCCCAGCTGGGTCGGTGATATGGTGATGGCGCAGACGCTGTTTCAGTGTCTCAAGCAGCGCCATGCCGAATGCCTGATCGATGTGTTGGCCCCGGAATGGAGTCGGCCGATTCTCGAGCGCATGCCCGAGGTGCGCCAGGCCCTGAGCTTTCCCCTGGGGCATGGCGTGCTGGATCTCGCCACCCGGCGCAAGATCGGCAAGTCTCTGGCTGGCCAGTATGATCAGGCGATTCTGCTGCCCAACTCGCTGAAATCCGCCCTGGTGCCGTTTTTCGCCGATATCCCCATGCGCACCGGTTGGCGTGGCGAGATGCGCTTCGGCCTGCTCAACGATATTCGCAAGCTGGACAAGGCGCGCTATCCGCTGATGATCGAGCGCTTTATGGCCCTGGCCTTCGAACCGGGCGCCGAGCTGCCCCAGCCCTATCCGTGCCCGGCCTTGCAGATTGATTCGGTCAGTCGTGACGCCGCCCTGGGCAAGTTCGCCCTGGAACTGGATCGCCCGGTGCTGGCGCTGTGCCCGGGCGCCGAGTTTGGCGAGGCCAAGCGCTGGCCGGCCGAGCACTATGCCAAGGTGGCGGAGCTGAAGATCCGCGCCGGCTGGCAGGTATGGATATTCGGTTCGAAAAACGATCATGCAGTGGGTGAGGATATCCGTTCACGGCTGATTCCCGGCCTGCGTGAGGAGGTCAGCAATCTGGCTGGCGAAACCAGTCTGGCCGAGGCCATCGACCTGCTGTCCTGCGCGGGCGCCGTGGTGTCCAACGATTCCGGTCTGATGCATGTGGCTGCCGCGCTGAATCGCCCGCTGGTGGCGGTCTATGGCTCCACCTCGCCACAGTTCACCCCGCCCTTGGCCGAGCAGGTGGAAATCGTGCGCCTGGGGCTGGATTGCAGCCCCTGCTTCGAGCGCACCTGCCGCTTCGGTCACTACGACTGCCTGGGCCAGCTCAAGCCGCGCCCGGTGATCGAGGCGCTGGATCGCCTGGTGGCCGACCCGGTCGAGGTCGAATAGCTTGCGCGTTTTGCTGATCAAGACCTCGTCGCTGGGCGATGTAATCCACACGCTGCCGGCCCTGACCGATGCGGCCCGGACCATTCCCGGCATCCAGTTCGACTGGGTGGTGGAGGAGGGTTTCGCCGAGATCCCGGCCTGGCATCCGGCCGTGGCCCAGGTGATACCGGTGGCCATCCGCCGCTGGCGCAAGCACCTCTGGCAGACCCTCAAGAACGGCGAGTGGAAGCGTTTCAAGCAGCGTCTGGGCGAAACCCACTACGATCTGGTGATCGATGCCCAGGGTCTGCTGAAAAGCGCCTGGTTGATCCGCTATGTGCAGGGGCCGGTGGCTGGCCTGGATCGGGATTCGGCCCGCGAGCCCCTGGCCAGCCATTTCTATGACCGGCGCTACGCCGTAGCCCGGGATCAGCACGCCCTGGAACGCACCCGCCAGCTGTTTGCCCAGGCCCTGGGCTATGCCGTGCCGTCAGGCCTGGGCGACTATGGTCTGAATCGCGCGCAACTGGCCGACAGTGCGGCGCAGCCCTATCTGCTGTTTCTGCATGGCACCACCTGGGCTAGCAAGCACTGGCCGGAAGCCGACTGGCGCGCCCTGGCCGAGCGTATGAGCGCACAGGGCTGGGCCATTCGCCTGCCCTGGGGTAATGCAAGCGAAAAGGCCCGTGCCGAGCGTATCGCTTCCGGCATTGAAAACGCTGCGGTGCTGCCCAAATTGAATCTTGCTGGTGTGGCCAAGGTGATCGCCGGGGCCAGCGCCTGTGTGGCGGTGGACACCGGCCTGGGCCACCTGGCGGCGGCATTGGATGTGCCGAGCATTTCCCTTTACGGCCCGACCCTGCCGGGCCGGGTCGGCGCCTATGGTCGCGGCCAGGTGCACCTGTGCGCCACGGGACCCAATGCTGGTTGTGGTGACCGGCACAAGCCCTGCTTCGAGGGCCTGGACGCCGAACGAGTCGCCCACGAACTGCAGGCCCTGCTGCTGGCCGAGGAAGCTGTCTGATGCAACTGGCCTTTATCCTGTACAAGTACTTTCCCTTCGGTGGCCTGCAGCGCGACTTTATGCGTATTGCCCTGGAGTGCCAGGCGCGCGGCCATGCCATCCGCGTCTATACGCCGATCTGGGAAGGCGAGATGCCAGCCGGTTTCGAGGTGGTGGTAGTGCCGGTCAAGGCGCTGTTCAACCACAAGCGTAACGAGAAGCTGACCGCCTGGATCAAGGCCGATCTGGCCCAGCGCCCGGTGGATCGGGTGATCGGCTTCAACAAGATGCCGGGCCTGGACGTCTACTACGCCGCCGATGGCTGCTATGAAGACAAGGCGCAGACCCTGCGCAACCCGCTGTACAAGCGCTGGGGGCGCTACAGGCACTTTGCCGACTATGAGCGGGCAGTGTTTGCCCCTGAGTCCAAAACCGAGATTCTGATGATCTCCGAGGTGCAGCAGCCGCTGTTTATCAAGCACTACCACACCCCGCTGCAGCGCTTTCACCTGCTGCCGCCTGGTATCGCCTTTGACCGCCGTGCGCCGGCCAATGCGGCCGAGATTCGCGCCGAATTTCGCGCCGAGTTCAAGCTGGCGGATGACGACCTGCTGCTGGTGCAGATCGGTTCCGGCTTCAAGACCAAGGGCCTGGATCGCAGCCTCAAGGCCCTGGCCGCGCTGCCCCGCGAGCTCAAGAAACGCACGCGGCTGATCGCCATCGGTCAGGACGATCCGCGTGCCTTCAAATTGCAGGCCAAGACCCTGGGTGTTGCCGAGCAGGTCGAAATTCTCAAGGGCCGCAGTGACATCCCGCGCTTTATGCTGGGTGCCGACCTGCTGATCCACCCGGCCTACAACGAGAACACCGGCACCGTTCTGCTGGAGGCTCTGGTCTCAGGTCTGCCTGTACTGGTCACCGATGTCTGTGGCTATGCCCACTATATCGCCGAGGCCGATGCTGGCCGTGTGCTGGCCAGCCCCTTCGAGCAGGAGCGGCTCAACCATCTGTTGGTCGATATGCTTGCCGACGAACAGCGCCGCGCCTTCTGGTCGCGCAATGGCCTGGCCTATGCCGACAGCGCCGATCTGTATTCCATGCCGCAGCATGCTGCGGACATTATCCTGGCGGCGCGCTCATGAAGCTGATGTTGGCTGAACCCTTTAAATCGCTGTGGGCCGGGCAGGACCCCTTTGTCGCCGTGGAGGCGCTGCAGGGCGAGGTGTACCGCGAACTGGAAGGCCGCCGCACCCTGCGCACCGAAGTGGCCGGGCGCGGTTATTTCGTCAAGATCCACCGCGGCATTGGCTGGGGCGAGATCGCCAAGAACCTGCTGACAGCCAAACTGCCGGTGCTCGGCGCCCGTCAGGAATGGCAGGCCATCGAGCGCCTGACTGCAGCAGGGGTGGCGACCATGACGGCGGTGGCTTATGGCGAGCGCGGCGCCAACCCGGCGGCGCAGCACTCCTTTATCGTCACCGAAGAACTGGCCCCAACCACCGACCTGGAGCAGCTAAGCCTGAACTGGGCCAATCAGCCGCCCGCGCCGCGACTGAAGTGGGCGCTGATCAAGGAAGTGGCGAGCATGGTCGGACGCATGCACCGCGCCGGGGTCAACCACCGCGACTGCTATATCTGCCATTTTTTGTTGCACACCGATCAGGCGGTGACGGCGGATAACCTGCGCCTGTCGCTGATCGACCTGCACCGCGCCCAGTGTCGTGTCGAGGTGCCACGTCGTTGGCGGGACAAGGATCTGGCGGCGCTCTACTATTCGGTGCTGGAGACTGGCTTAACTTCGCGTGACAAATTGCGCTTTCTGCGCAGATATTTCGAGTTGCCGCTGCGGCAGATTCTGGCGGACGAGCAGCGCTTCCTGCGTTACTTGGAGTACAAGGCAGGCAAACTCTATGAGCGCAAGCAGCGCTACGGGGGGCTGCTCTGATGGCGTCGTGGTTTCTGGCACCGGACTATGGGGATTTGGCAGTTGAATTTGGCAGCCTTGAAGCTGTTTTCGCCCTGCAGGGTGAGCGCCTGACCAAGGATCCAATGTCCGAGGTGATACTGCTGGAGCGAGCGGGTGTGCGCTACTATGTGAAGCGCTATTGGAGTGGCGGCAAAGGTTTGCGTCGCTACTTGGGGCGGCCGCGAATCAAGGCGGAATGGCAGAACCTCAAATATTTCGCTAAGTGGGGAATCGCCACCGCCCCCATCGTTGCTTATGGCCTGGAACGGCGATGGGGGTGTTTCGAACGAGGCGCGTTGATTACTCGCGAACTGATCAATACCGAAGACCTGGGTCGTATGGCTCGCTACGATGATCCCCGCCTGGGTGATCGGCAATGGGTCGATGTAATCAGCCGGCAACTGGCGCTGGCCACCCGAACGTTGCATGGCCATCGTTTCACCCATAATGATTTGAAATGGCGAAATCTGCTGGTCAATGACCGGAGCGAATTGTTTCTGATCGATTGTCCGGGTGGTTCCTTTTGGTGGGGGCCTGCCTTGCGCTACCGCATCGTGAAAGATCTGGCGTGCCTGGATAAGGTTGGCAAACAGAAGCTTTCTCAAACGCAGCGCCTGCGCTTCTATTTGCAGTACTGCGGACGTGTGCGACTGACTGCCGGAGATAAACGCCGCATTCGGCAAATAGTCGGTTTTTTTGAGGGGCGTGAATGAGTGATTTTATTGCCGAGCAAGAGCGCGCCTTGCTTGAGCACCATGGCCTGGCCAGTTTTTCTGCGCTCTGGGCCCTGAGGCTAGAGGCGGTGGATGAGCCCAACACCGAGCGAGGGGGCTGGAGTAGTGTCTATCGCTTGGACTTGGGAGAGGCAGCCTTTTACCTCAAACGTCAAAGCAATCATTTGACCCGTGGTTTTTTGCACCCTTTCGGGGAACCCACCTTTGCCCGTGAGTTTCGCAATATTCAGCGATATCAAAATTTGGGTATCCCTGCCTTGCAGGCTGTTTTCTTCGCTCAGCGTCGCGAGCAGGGTGAGCACAGAGCGATACTGCTGACCAAGGCGTTGGACGGCTGGCAAGACCTGTGGAGCCTGTTGAAGGACTGGCACACCCTCGATGTTAGGCAGCAGACGGCGATTCTTCAGGCCTGCGGCCTACTTGCGCGGCGGTTGCATGAGGCGGGGCAGATGCATGGTTGCTTCTATCCCAAGCATGTATTTCTCATGGAGCATGCTGGGCAGTACAGTGCCCAGTTGATTGATTTGGAGAAAACCCGTCCCTTGTTGTTGGGGCGGGCTGATCGGATTCGCGACCTGGAGCCGTTGCTGCGTCGTGCCAGCGCCTGGGGTGAAGCGCAGGTGCGTGTGCTGTTGGCGGCCTATCTGCCAGCAGGCGAGCATCCGGACTACTGGTTGCAGCGGTTGAACGTGCGTCGCTCGTATAAGGATTCCCGGCATTGACTCTGGCTGAGCTTTCCAAAGCTGCGCGCACTCCGGTGCTGCCCATGAGCCTTGATCTGGATGGTCAGCCGCTACTGCTTACTCGTTTGTTCAGGGTGCTGCCGGGCCAGCGTTATGTCGGTTTGGCGCAATGGGGCGGTCGGCCTGTGGTGGCCAAACTGCTGGTTGGCAACAAGGCTGTGCGGCACTTTCAACGCGAGTTGCAGGGCGTTCGCTGGTTGGCCGAGCAGGGCTTGAATACTCCGCAGCTGTTGACCCACGGTATGCATGCAGGCGAGGGGGGGTGGCTGCTATTTGACTATCTGGAAGCGGCTGAGAGCCTCTGGAGTGCCTGGTCAGCAGTCGCTGATCTGCCGTTGTATTGCGATGCTCAGCAGAAGGTTCTGGGAGAAGCGCTGGGCACTATCGCAAGCCTGCATCGGCAAGGGTTGTGGCAGGCCGACCTGCATCTGGATAACTTGCTGCTCAGCGGCGGGCAGTTGTTTGTAATTGATGGTGGCGGGGTGCAGGCCGAGGTGCCAGGTCAGTCGTTGTCACAGCAGAGGGTTCTGGAGAATCTGGGAATTTTCTTTGCTCAATTGCCGTCGGGACTGGAAGCCTACCTCGAAGAATTGCTAGTGCATTACCTGCTGGTCAATGGTGAGCATGCTCTGCCGCTGGAGGCGCTGCGCAGTGAGGTGGCCAAGGTGCGTCGCTGGCGCTTACGTGATTTCCTGCGCAAGACCGTGCGAGAGTGCAGTTTGTTCAGTGCAAGAGTTGGAGCCTTTGGTTTGCGTGTAATGCGCCGCGATCAGGCGCCGGATATTGAGCCTTTGCTGGCGCGTGCTGATCAACTGCTGGAGGAGGTTCCGCTGCTCAAAGGCGGTGGTTCGGCGACTGTGGCCAAGGTTGCGTTGGGGCAGCGTGCAGTAGTGCTCAAACGCTACAACATCAAAGGTGCTGCTCATTGGCTCAAGCGCTTCTGGCGCCCCAGTCGAGCCTGGCACAGCTGGCGCGAGGGCCATCGGCTGCAGTTTCTCGGAATTGCCACACCGCAGCCCCTGGCGGTTATGGAGCAGCGTTGGTGCTGGCTGCGCGGACGTGCTTACCTGATTACCGAATATTGCGGTGGGCAGGATATAATCGCGCGTTTTCAAGGTTACTTGCAGGCATCACCCCCGGAAAGTGAGCTAATCGCCCTGGATCGCCTGTTCGCCGCTTTGCTGCGCGAGCGCATCAGCCACGGAGATTTCAAGGGGCATAACCTGTTCTGGGACGATAAGCGGGGCACCTGGTCGCTGATCGATCTGGATGCCATGCAGCAACACCGCAGTGCGCGCAGCTTCGCCCGGGCCTATGCCCGCGACCGCGCCCGATTCTTACGCAACTGGCCGGCGGATTCCGCCTTGTACCAGCTGCTCGATCAACGTTTACCGCAGGTGCCCGGCACCTGCCCGAAATAGAGGCTTCTACCTGTGGCATTGACCATTCTCGGCCTGTCCGGCGCCCTCAGTCATGATCCCTCCGCCGCCCTGTATATCGACGGCAAGCTGATCGCGGCTGTGGAAGAGGAGCGCTTTGTGCGCGACAAGCACGCGAAGAACCGCATGCCCTACGAGTCGGCCAAGTTCTGTTTGGAGCAGGCCGGGATCAAGCCGTCCGACGTCGATGTGGTGGCCATTCCCTTCGCGCCCATCAGCCTGTTTGGCAAGGCCCGCTGGCAGTATGCCAAGCGCTACTGGTACGCCCCGGATCGTGCGCTGGACGCCATTCTGATGGGCAACCGCCGTTACTACCGCTACAAGAAACGCATCGAGTGGTGCCTGCAGCAACTGGGCTTCGACCTGAAGAAGGTCAAGATCGAACCGGTCGAGCACCACCTGGCCCATGCCTCCAGCGCCTATCACTGCTCGGGTTTCAAGGAGAAGACCGCGATCCTCGGCATCGATGGCAAGGGTGAGTACGCCACGACCTTCTTCGGCTATGGCGAGAACGGCAAGATCCACAAGATCAAGGAATTTTTCGATCCGGATTCGCTCGGCGGTCTGTATGGCGCGATCACCGAATTCCTCGGCTTCGAGATGCTCGACGGTGAGTTCAAGGTCATGGGCATGGCGCCCTACGGCGATGCCAGTAAGTACGACTTCTCCCGTTTGGCCTCGTTCGAGAACGGCGAGCTGATCATCAACACCGAATACGCCAACGTGATCGGCCTGCGCCGCTATAAAGAAAATGGCAAAGGCTTCTATTTTTCCAAGAAACTGATCGAATGGCTGGGGCCTAAGCGCCAGGGCGATATCGCCGACGACCCCTACATCCATTACGCCGCCAGCATGCAAGCGCTGTTCGAGAAGCTGGCGCTGCAGATGATGGAGTACTATCTCGGCGATATTCTTAAAGAAACCGGCAAGATTGCCTTTGCTGGCGGCTGTGCGCTGAACGTCAAACTGAACCAGAAGATCATCGCCCGCGATGATGTAAAAGAGCTGTTCGTTCAGCCCGCGTCCGGCGACGCCGGCACCGCGGTGGGCGCTGCCGCCTACGTTTCGCACAAGCGTGGCGTGCCGGTGGAGAAGATGGAGCACGTCTACCTCGGCCCGTCCTACTCCAACGAAGACGTGATCGCTGCCTGCGCCCGCCATCCGAGCAAACCGGTGTTCAAGCGCATCGACAATACTCCCGAGCGCATCGCCAAAATCATGGTCGATGGCAACCCGGTTGCCTGGTTCCAGGGGCGCATGGAATTCGGCCCGCGCGCCCTTGGCGGTCGCTCCATCATCGGTTGCCCGAGCATCCCCGGCGTGGCCGATCGCATCAACGAACAGATCAAGTTTCGCGAGCGCTGGCGCCCCTTCTGCCCGTCCATGCTCGACACGGTGGCGGCGCAGATGCTCAAGGTCGATCACCCCAGCCCCTTTATGACCTTCACCTTCGAAGTCAATGAAGAGTGGAAAACCCGGGTCAGCGAAGTGGTGCACGAAGACGGCACCTCCCGCGCCCAGGTGCTGGAGCGCCAATACAACCCGCGTTGGTACGATTTGATGCTGGAGCTGGAAAAGCTCACCGGCAACGGCGTGTCGCTGAATACTTCGCTCAACCGTCGCGGCGAGCCGATGATCTGCTCGCCCACCGATGCGCTGAACATGTTCTATGGCTCCGACCTGCAGTACCTGATCATGGAAGACATCCTCGTGGTCAAGGACGGCAAGGATTGGTATGAGCAGGCCTGAGACGCTAATTAGCGTCATCGTTCCAGCTTATAACTACGCTCATCTGCTGCCTCGGGCGCTGGATTCGGTGCTTGCGCAGCTGGCTGATGATGTCGAGTTGATCGTGGTCAATGATGGCTCGACCGATCAGACCTCTGCGCTGCTGGCCGATTATCAGGGGCGCTATCCGGCCATACGGATAATCGAGCAGGAAAATGGTGGTGCGGCCAGTGCCCGCAATCATGGCATTCGCGAGGCCAACGGCCGTTATGCCCTGATGCTGGACGCCGATGATGAGCTGCTACCTGATGCCCTGAGCTGCTTGCGCCAGATGGTTGCGCATCACCCCGAGGCCGGCATGTTGCTCGGGGGCTATGTCTCGGTATATGAGGATGGCCGGGAGCGCCAGCGCATGCCTACGGCCGTCCCGGCAGCGCCGGCTGATCAGTTGATTCGACAGTACTTGCTGGAGAAGCGGATTGCCATTTCCCATGGCTGTTCGATGTTTCGTCGTGACCTGTTGATGCAGAGGCCCTATCCAGAGAGCCTGCGCAATGGCGAGGATATTGCGGTATTCGCCTTTTTGCTGATCAGTGCGCCGGTGGCGCTGACGACGCAGCCGTTGGTGCGTATCTACAAACACTCCGATAGTTTGCGCCACAGCCGTACCAACGGTGAGGCCTATGTGGTGGAGATGGTGCACCACGTATTTTCCAGCCTGCCTGCCAGTTGCCAGCCGCTGAAGGCGCGTTATGAAGCTCAGCGTTATCTGTCATTGTTCCGGGCGGCATTGCTGGCAGGTGAAGCAGAGCAGGCGCGGTATTTCTATAAAGCAGCATTCAAGCGGGCACCGGTGCAGGCGCTGGGTTGGAGCTATTTGCGTAAAGCCCTGCGTCTGATGATGCAGGCATGATCAATCGGGGAGAGGTTATGCACGGACTTTTGGCGCGTTTGCGTGTTGTGTCGCCCGTTCAGCTGGCGTTCTTCGGCAGCTTGTTGCTGTCGTTGGTGGCGGTTATGGGAGAGGTCACCATCGGTAAGGATGGTGCGTTCTATGTGGATATAGCGGCGACCTTTCTGGAGTCTGGATTGGCGGCCGCCTTCGATCGGTTCAACTGGCCCTGGTTCTCGGTACTGCTGGGTAGCCTGCATGGGCTGACCGGTATTCCAACTGAGGCGCTCGCCTATCTGCTTTGTGCGTTGTTTATGGCGGGTACCTGTGCGCTTTTGGTGGATATCACCCTTCAGCGTGCGCCACAGGCTGGCTATTGGGCGTGCCTGGTTGTCCTGGCAATGCCGGCGTTCAACAGCTTTCGCGGCGATGTGTTGCGCGAGTTTGGCTTCTGGTTTTTTAGTGTGTTGGCATTGTGGCAAGCCATGCGCTGGGCGCAGCGGCCGAGCTGGACCGGTGGTGTGCTGATTCAGCTGGCTATTGGCTTGGCCGCCCTGTTTCGTATGGAGGCGGTGTTGCTGATGCCGGCGTTGGCCGTCTGGCAGTTGAGCCTGCTGCGTTCGTTCGCCGGCTTGCGCACATTTATTCAGCTTAATCTGTTGCCGCTGCTGTTGGTGGTGGCGGGTGTTATTGGTCTGCTGGTCGCCAACGTATCCTTGGGGCGCCTGGCGGATTATGCCGAGATGCTGGACCCACGACAGATCCAGAAAGGCTTTGAGGCCAAGGCTGATCTGCTGGGCGAAACCGTCATGCATCGTTTCTCGGCCAATGATGGGGGCGAGGTGCTGTTCTTCGGCTTGCTGGGCAGCGTGTTGTTGAAGTTCCTCAAGCTGTTTGGGCCTTTTCTGGTGCCGTTTTTCTTTAGCCAGGGGCGTGCCGCAGTCAAACAGTATGTTCAGGATTACAAGCCTTTCGTCTGGACGCTGCTGTTCTACTTCGTCGTGATCATGCTGTTCTACATCCAGCAGTTGTTTATGAATGCCCGTTACCTCAGCTTCCTCAATATGCTTGCTGTTCCGGCTGCGGTCATAGCTTTTGCCTGGTTTGCCCAGCAGTTCCCACGCTGGAGCAAGGCCTTGGCGTTTGTTGCTCTGCTGGTGATGCTGGATAACGTGATTTCCTTGTCGGCGAAGAAAACCCACTATGTCGATAGTGGTCGCTGGATTGGCGCGAACCTGGATCCTGCTGCTTCGATCTATTACGAAGACTCGCGTATCGCCTACCACGCCGGGCGCGGTTATCCCAAGCGCGGCGTAGCGCCGCGCATGGCCATGAGCGAGGCGTACCGTGAACGCTACGATTACTTTGTGATTGAAGCTGATGGTGACGAACAGTGGCTGCTGGAATGGCTGCAGCAGCATGATCTGCGGGTGATCGAGAAATTCGCCAACCGCAAGAAGGATACCGTGTTGGTTATCGGCAACTGATCAGCGTGCCAGCAAGTGGCTCCGCAGCGCCTGGGCATCCATGCGCAGCGGAGAATGGCGCAGGTACTCAACAAAACAGGCCTCGGCTTGTGGGCTGGTGAGTAGCTGATGGTCTTTCCTGTCTCTACTGAGGTGGCGGAAGTTGCGCAGGCGCTTGTGCCTACCCAGCGCGCGCGCACTCTTCTGCAGGTCGGCTATATCGATCAGCCCCAGTCGGTGGTCCGGCGTTAAGACGATATTGCCCAGATGTAGTGAGCGGAAATAGATACCTTGCTGATGCAGTTGGGCGATAAAACGTCCCAGCTCGCCGAAGAGCTGCGGGTTGAGCTCTTCCTCTTCCAGTTGCCGGAGTGTGCGCCCGGCCAGCGGCTGGTAATGCACGGCGTCGCGAGCGATGGCGCAGATCCGGTAGGTGTTGATGATCTGCGGGCAAGGCAGGCCCAACTGTTGCAGCTTCTGGGCGTTGCTGGCGAAGCGGGCGGCATAGGGCCATAGTGCGGCGGAAGTGAGCCAGCGCTTGCGTCTGAATAATTTGAGAAAACTGCCGTCCTGCAGACGCAGCACCTTGTCGCCGTGGCTGTCGTCTTCGAGCACGCAGGCGTTCTGACGCAGTTCTTCGTAATGGGCTTTTGACAGTGCTTGCATAGGGCCACCTAACCTCGGGGTCGCATAGTCTAACCGAGAGTGCATGCCGGGGCGGCGGCAAAATAGGCTCGTGTTACACTCGCGCCCTTCTTTTGTTGCCACGGCGAGTTCCATGAGCCAGTCCAACCAGTCATCGCCCTCCAGTCTGAAGATCTACCTACGTCTGCTGACTTATGTTCGGCCTTACATTGGCCTGTTTATGATCAGTATTCTGGGCTTTCTGATCTTTGCTTCCACTCAGCCCATGCTGGGCTACATGCTTAAGTACTTTGTCGACGGCCTCGCCAACCCTGCGGCCAGCCTGTTTCCGGATGTGCCTTATCTGCAGGATCTGCAGTTGCTGCAGGTGGTGCCGCTGTTGATCGTGTTTATCGCGCTATGGCAGGGGGTTGGCTCGTTCCTGGGTAACTTCTTTCTGGCCAAGGTATCTCTTGGGTTAGTGCACGATCTGCGGGTGACGCTGTTTAACAACCTGCTGACGTTGCCCAATCGCTATTTCGACAATCACAACTCTGGGCATCTGATCTCCCGTATTACCTACAACGTGACCATGGTCACCGGCGCGGCCACAGACGCGATCAAGGTCGTGGTGCGCGAGGGCATGACGGTGATTTTCCTGTTTGCCACCCTGCTGTGGATGAACTGGAAGCTGACTCTGGTGATGGTCGCCATCCTGCCCATCATCGGGGTGATGGTGGTCAGTGCCAGCAAGAAATTTCGCAAGCAGAGCAAGAAAATCCAGGTAGCCATGGGTGATGTAACCCATGTGGCATCCGAAACCATTCAGGGTTATCGCGTTGTGCGCAGTTTCGGCGGTGAGCCCTATGAGCAGGAACGTTTCGGCGAAGCCAGCATGGCCAATCGGCAGAAGCAGTTGCAAATGGTCAAGACCAATGCGGTCTACACCCCTAGCCTGCAGTTGGTGATCTATAGCGCCATGGCCGTGCTGATGTTCCTGGTTCTGCTGCTGCGCGGCGATGCCAGTGCCGGCGATCTTGTTGCTTACATTACTTTGGCGGGGCTGCTACCCAAGCCGATACGCCAGTTGTCCGAGGTCAGTTCAACCATTCAGAAAGGTGTGGCGGGGGCTGATAGTATTTTCGAACAGCTCGATGAGGCGCCAGAAATCGATCGTGGTACCAAGGAACTTGAACGGGTCAGTGGCCGTTTGGAAGTGTGCAATCTGAGCTTCAGCTATCCAGGAACCGAGCAGCCGGTATTGAGCAATATTTCTTTTGTAGCCGAACCTGGGCAAATGGTCGCGCTGGTTGGCCGGTCAGGCAGTGGCAAGTCCACTCTGGCAAGCCTGATTCCGCGCTTCTATCACCATGAACATGGCCAGATTCTGCTGGATGGGGTGGATGTCGAGGATTACACCCTGCGCAACTTGCGTCGTCATATCGCGCTGGTGACCCAGCATGTGACTCTGTTCAATGACACGGTCGGCAATAACATCGCTTATGGCGACCTTGCCGGCGCACCTTTGGACGACGTTCAGCGTGCGGCCGAAGCGGCCTATGCTGCAGAGTTTATCGAGCAGATGCCTCGGGGTTACGACACTCTAGTGGGCGAGAATGGTGTGCTGTTGTCTGGCGGGCAGCGTCAGCGCCTGGCGATTGCCCGCGCATTGCTCAAGGATGCACCGCTGTTGATTCTGGATGAGGCGACATCGGCGCTGGATACCGAGTCGGAGCGGCATATCCAGGCTGCGCTGGATCGGGTCATGCAGGGGCGCACGACGCTGGTCATCGCCCACCGCCTGACGACCATCGAGAAGGCCGGCCTGATTCTGGTAATGGATCAAGGGCGTATCGTCGAGCGCGGAACCCATCACGAACTGTTGGCGCTTAATGGTTATTACGCACGGCTGCATGCCAAGCAGTTCAAGGATGAAGATGACGAGTAGGTTTCCTCTGCATAAAGATGCGGTGCCTTTCTCGGGGTGGACTTTCGCGATGATCGTTTTGGGATTGTCCGGGGTTGGCCAGAGATAAGTAACGTCGTGTCTTGGTGCGCCGAGATGCCGGATTCTTTTCTGCCTTTTTTGGGGGGTGTAATGCTTGCGAACACAGCAGTATTAACTCAGCTACCTGAAGCTGAAGCTTTTTCCCGTTGGTTGGAGGTGGATGGTGATTGGGTTGAAGAGCCCAATGTACGTCGCGGAGGTATGAGCGGTGTAAAGCGCATCTACACCGAGTCAGGGAAGGTGCTCTATCGCAAGCAGCAGGATGGTCATATCTATCGCAGTTTGCGCCACCCGCTTGGTTACCCGACTGTGATGCGCGAACGTGAAGCGTTGCTAGCACTCCACCAGTTAGATGTGGCGGTGCCTCCCTTGGTTTACGCAGCCTGTCGAAAGACCTCTGACGGCTGGCAGGCTCTGCTGGTGACCGAAGGGCTTGATGGTTACAGAAGCCTTGAGGAACATTATGCCGAGGGGGCCGAGAGCGCCTGGGGGGAGGCATTACATGGCAGGATCATTGAGGAAGTAGGCCGGGTGATTGGTCGCCTGAACAGCGGGCGCTGGCAGCATGGCTGTATTCGCCTTAAGCATGTATTTGTGCGTGTCACTGACGGCTGCCCGGAAGTGGCGCTTTTGGATCTTGAGAAATCGCGCCGTCGCTTTTTTGCGAGTCAGGCTGCGCGACACGATCTGCAGCAATCTAGGCGTCGCCTGGAAATGAGCGATGCGCTTTGGGAACGTTTCTTGATGGGCTATCAGAGCAGCTATGGCGCCTCTCTGCCCAGGGTTGCCAAGCACGGTTGAGCCCTCCGCGCCTCTTGCAGTCTGATACGACCTTGCTGCGTTTTTGCCGTGCGCAGATAACGACGCCTATTGGTGTTGTAAAGGCGGCGTTCAGGCTGGCTCTAGTTTGGTGGTCGTGTGGCGATTTTATTACAGGGATGGCTGTGCTCCATCCTGAACAAGACCTGCATACGAGCACGTTAGCTGGCAGAAAGGTGCAGGTGGCAGCTCTCTGTGCGCAAGCTCTCCGAATAGGCGGTCTGCGGCTGACAAATGCTATGATGCGCGGCAATTTTCAGTGCTTGCCGGAGTCTCCATGAAATTATCCATGCCGCGTTTCGACCAGGCCGCCGTTCTGGTGGTGGGCGATGTCATGCTTGATCGCTATTGGCATGGCGGCACTTCGCGGATTTCCCCGGAGGCGCCGGTGCCGGTGGTCAAGGTCGAGCAGATTGAGGATCGCCCTGGTGGTGCGGGCAACGTCGCGTTGAATATCGCCGCCCTGGGCGCTCCGGCTGTGCTGGTCGGGGTTACTGGCGCCGATGAGGCGGCTGAGAGCCTGGGTAACAGTCTGCAGGCGGCCGGGGTGACCACCCATTTTCAGCGCATCGAGAATCAGCCGACCATCGTCAAACTGCGGGTCATGAGCCGGCATCAGCAGCTATTGCGCATGGATTTTGAGGAGCCCTTTCACACCGATGCGGCGCAACTAGCCGCCAGCGTCGAAGCGCAGCTGGCCGGGATCAAGGTGCTGGTGCTGTCGGACTATGGCAAGGGCGCGCTGCGCAATCACCAGACCCTGGTGCAGCTGGCGCGCAGCAAGGGCATCGCGGTGCTGGCCGACCCCAAGGGCAAGGATTTTTCCATCTACCGTGGCGCCAGCCTGATCACCCCCAACCTGCATGAGTTCGAGACCATAGTCGGGCATTGCCGTGACGAGGCCGAGCTGGTGGCCAAGGGCGCGGCGCTGATGAGCGAACTGGAGCTGGGGGCCCTGCTGGTGACCCGTGGCGAGCATGGCATGACCCTGCTGCGTCCGCAGCAGCCGCCGCTGCATTTGCCAGCGCGGGCCCGGGAAGTATTCGATGTGACCGGCGCCGGCGATACGGTGATCTCCACCCTGGCCGCTTCCCTGGCCGCAGGGGAGGAATTGCCCCAGGCCGTGGCCCTGGCCAATCTGGCCGCCGGTATTGTGGTGGGCAAGCTGGGCACCGCCGCCATCAGCGCCCCTGAACTGCGTCGGGCGATCCAGCGTGAGGCCGGTTCCGAGCGCGGCGTGCTGGGTCTTGAGCAGTTGCTGGTAGCCATCGAGGATGCCCGTGCCCATGGCGAGAAGATCGTCTTTACCAATGGTTGCTTCGATATCCTGCATGCCGGCCATGTCACCTACCTGGAGCAGGCCCGTGCCCAGGGTGATCGTCTGGTGCTGGCGGTCAATGATGACGCCTCGGTTAGCCGCCTGAAGGGCCCTGGTCGGCCGATCAACTCGGTGGACCGACGCATGGCGGTACTGGCAGGCCTGGGCGCGGTGGACTGGGTGGTGAGCTTTAGCGAGGACACCCCGGAAAACCTGCTTCGGGCGGTCAAGCCGGACGTGCTGGTCAAGGGCGGGGATTACGGCATCGAGGGCGTGGTGGGCGGTGATATCGTCCGCGCCTATGGTGGCGAAGTTCGCGTGCTGGGGCTGGTGGAAAACAGCTCGACCACGGCCATCGTCGAGAAGATCCGCAGCAAGTAACTCTCCACACTGACTGGCTGCTTTGCCAGTCATGCGCGTCGGCGCGGTCATAGGCGCTTGTCCTGGCCGCGCGCATGATCCTTGGTATCCCCCGTATGGAGTGAGATGCCATGAGTTCCGACGTACAGGGCCGTGCCCTGGCAGTGCTGAATCGAGTCGCCCAGGCTGACTGGCCGGACCGTTTGAAGCTGCGCAAACCCTTCGAAAAACTGATCTACACCGGCAGTCGTGCGAGCTTTCGCGCGGCGGCGCAGCACGCAGGCAAAGTCGCCAAATTGCCGCGCCCGGCTGACCCGGATGCCTTGTTCGATCTGTCCCTGTCTGATGAGCAGCAGATGCTGGTGGAGATGCTGGAAGCCTTCGCCAGTGAAGCGCTGCGCCCGCTCGCCCAGGATGCCGATGAACAGGCTGCGCTGCCGGCGGCGTTGCTCAACCAGGCGCACGAGTTGGGGCTGACGCACTATGCGGTGAGCGAGGCTCAGGGCGGCATGGCGGGGGAGCGCACCACCCTGAGCAATGCATTGATTGCCGAAGCGCTGGGCAAGGGCGATTTGTCCCTGGCAGCAGCTTTGTTGGTGCCCTTGTCGGCAGCCAACTGCATCCGCCGTTGGGGCAATGCTGCGCAGCAGGCGCGCTGGCTGCCGGCCTTTGTCGCTGAAGAGCCCGCGCCCGTGATGGCCATTGCGGTGAATGAACCGACACCGCTGTTCGACCCGCACACGCTGGCGACCCGTGCGCGCAAACGCGGTAAACATTATGTGCTCAGTGGTGAGAAGAGCCTGGTGCTGCGCGGGCTGGACGCCAGTCACCTGATCGTCGCGGCGCAGGCGGCGGATGGCCCGGCGCTGTTTATGGTCGGGGCCGGTGCCAAAGGTCTGCAGCGCAGCCCACAACCGGCCATGGGCCTGAAGGCCGGCAGCACGGCGCGGGTGCGGCTCAATGGCGTGACGGTGCTGGTTGAGGCGCGCTTGGCTGCTGAGCATTTCAACTACCAGAGCTTTCTCGATTACGCCGGGTTGGCCTGGTGTGCCCTGGCCGTGGGCACGGCGCAGGCGGCGCTGGATTATGTGGTGCCGTACTGCAACGAGCGCGTGGCCTTCGGCGAGCCGATCAGTCATCGCCAGGGCGTGGCCTTTATGGTCGCCGATATGGCCGTGGAGCTCGACGCCATGCGCCTGATGGTCTGGCGCGCGTGTTCGCGGGCCGAGCAGGGTTTGTCGTTCCAGCGCGAAGCCTATCTGGCGCGTCTGCTGTGCAGCGAAAAGGCCATGAAGATCGGCACCGACGCCGTGCAGTTGCTCGGCGGCCACGGTTTTACCAAAGAACATCCAGCCGAGCGCTGGTACCGCGATTTGCGTGCGCTGGCGATTATGGCCGGCGGTCTCCAGCTTTAAGGGCGCCTCAACATGAACCTGGAAACCCCAAAGAAATTCCGTGGCCTGGTTAATCAGGCCCATCAGGTGGCGGAAAACTATTTCCGGCCGATTTCGCGTAAATACGACAAGGCCGAGCACGCCTATCCCAAGGAGCTGGACCTGCTCGCGGCGCTGCTCGATGGCATGAACGCCGGCTCACCGGAAGCCATCGGGGCCACCTCCGCAAGCAAGCGCGGTGCGGCCCGCGAGCAGCAGGAAGGCATCAAGAATGGCGGCAATCTGTCGGCCCTGCTCGGGGTGATGGAGTTGTGCTGGGGCGATGTCGGCCTGCTCTTGGCTATGCCGCGTCAGGGCCTGGGCAATGCGGCGATTGCGGCGGTGGCCAACGATGAGCAGCTGGCGCGCTTCGGCGGCACCTGGGCAGCCATGGCGATTACCGAGCCGAGCTGCGGCTCGGACTCGGCGGCGATCCGCACCACGGCGATCAAGGATGGCGATCACTACGTGCTCAACGGCGAGAAGATCTACGTCACCGCAGGCCAACGTGCCGATGCCGTGGTGGTGTGGGCCACCCTGGACAAGAGCCTCGGCCGCGCGGCGATCAAATCCTTTGTGGTGGAGCACGGCACACCGGGCATGACCGTGACCCGTCTGGAAAAGAAGCTCGGGATCAAGGCTTCGGACACCGCCGCGATCAGCTTCAGCGATTGCCGCGTGCCAGCAGCCAACCTGCTTGGAAACCCGGAAATTGATGTGCAGAAGGGCTTTTCCGGGGTGATGGAAACCTTCGACAACACCCGCCCGCTGGTTGCCGGGATGGCGGTTGGGGTGGCCAAGGCCTCGCTGGACCGCACTCGTGAATTGTTGAAGAAAGTCTGCAAGCTCGATTACCGCGCGCCGCTGCTCAGCGTCAGCCATGCCGAGGCGAGCTTGTATCGCCTGGAGGCCGAATGGGAAGCCGCGCGCCTGCTGACCCTAAAGGCCGCCTGGATGGCCGATAACAAGCTGCCCAACTCCAAGGAAGCCTCCATCGCCAAGGCCAAGGCCGGGCGGGTGGCCAACGAGGTGACACTCAAGTGCGTGGAGCTGGCCGGCGCGTTGGGCTACGGCGAGGATGAGTTGCTGGAGAAGTGGGCGCGGGATTCGAAGATTCTCGACATCTTCGAGGGCACCCAGCAGATCCAGTTGCTGATCGTGGCGCGGCGGTTGCTGGGCAAGAGTTCCAGCGAGTTGAGGTAACGGTTTTCGGCAAACCTGCAGGAGCAAGGGCTACAGGCGTTGTTGGGCCAGCCAGTCCTTCCAGCGAATACGCTCATCCGCCACCAGCCAGCCCTGTTGCGGGGCGAAGCTTTCCGCCAGCCACAGGCCGCGGGTACTGGCAGGCTGCAGCTGGCCCTGGCTCAGGGTCAGCAGCTCGGCGGTAGGGTGGCCTTGCTCCAGGGGGAGCAGATACAGGTCGGGTCGTCTTGGGTCGAGACGGGCGACCAGTTGGCCCTGCTCCAGGCGCTCGTCCACATGGTGCAGGCTGAGCTGCCGGATGTCCTTGGGTAGTTGCAGATGCAGGTCATAGACCAGCTGCAGCGAGGCAGTGGGCAGGTGCACATAGGCCCGCGGCCGCTCCAGCAGCGGCAGTTTGCCGGCCTGCACCGGGCGTGCCGCACCGGATAGAGGGCTGAGCTGGAAGGTTGCATCGTCGCGGTAGTTCAGGGTTGCGGTGTAGGGAGTGGGCAGCCAGGTATCGCCAAAGCGCCCACTGAGCCAGCCTTGGGGGCTATGCAGCAGGCATTCCTCGGCCACCTCCTGGATGGCAGTCAGCAGCGGCAGGTTGAGTTCATGGGTTGGCACATAGCCGGAGATCAGCTTGAGCACCACGTCGCCGCGGTCGGCCCGGCGCTGGCGCACCAGCACCCAGTAGTCGCGCCCCTGCCAGTGCAGGGTCAGGCGCACCGAGACTCCCAGGTTGGCCAGCTCCAGGGCAAAGTGTTCGCAGTCGCTCACCGTTACGGGCTGGCGCCGTTCGAGCATCTGGGTGAAGTTCAGCGGCATGCCGATGCCCTGGTAACTCAGCCCTTCGCTGCTGGCCTCGACGAACAGCTGCAGGGTCTTGAAGCTGCCGGGGTCTTTGCGGATTAGGGTGCGCGGCATGGCAGTTCCTCGCAGGTGTGCACGGCCTGAGAGCTTGGCACAGATCGCCGGGCCTGAGCCCTCAGGCAATATCCTGAATTACAGCGGCTGCGGTGGCCACGTTATGTTCCAGATGCCGCGCATTGATGGTGCCGATGATGGCGCTGGTGGCCGCCGGATGGGCGAAGATCAGTTCGAAGCTGGCACGTACCGGATCCTCATCGGGCTTCAGGCAGGCATGGCCGCTGGCCAGGGCCTTTTTGATCAGGATGCCCTTGCCATGAGCTTCGGCGTAGTCCAGTACCGGCAATTCGGCCTGCTCAGTGAGGTTATAGGTGACCATCGCGCAGTCACCCTGCTCAAGGGCCAGCAGGCCGCCCTCGACGGTCTTGCCGGAGAGGCCGAAGCCGCGAATCTTGCCTTCGCGCTTAAGTTCGGCCAGCGTTTCGTACACGCCGCTGTCACGCAGAATCGCCACGTCGTTGCCGTCGGAATGCACCAGCACCAGGTCGATAAAATCGGTTTCCAGGCGTTTGAGGCTGCGTTCCACCGAGAAACGCGTATGGGCCGGACTGAAGTCGAAGCGCGACTGGCCGTTTTCGAACTCTTCACCGACCTTGCTGACGATCACCCACTGCTGGCGCTGGCCACGTAGCAGCGGGCCGAGGCGGGTTTCGCTGGTGCCGTAGGCCGGCGCGGTGTCGATCAGGTTGATGCCCAGATCATGGGCCAGGGCCAGCAGCTCGCGGGCGGCGGCATCATCGGGAATGGTGAAGCCATTGGGGTACTTGACGCCCTGGTCGCGGCCCAGCTTGACCGTGCCCAGGCCCAGCGGCGAAACCAGCAGGTCGGTGGTTCCCAGTGGGCGATGCAGGTTGTGCAGGGCATGCATCAGAACAGTTCCTCCCAGACAGCGGGGGCCACGCTCGGGCGTGGCAAGGTAGGCAGTGGCGCGTGCTGCGCCGGCTGAATACCGTCACGGCTGAGGGCTGCCAGCACGCGGTCGGCAAAGTCAGGGGCTAACGCCAGTTTAGTCGGCCAGCCGACCAGCAGCGCGCCCTGCTCATGCAGGAAGGCATTGTCCGGGCGCACCAGACCGGATTGCGCCGGTTCGGCGCGATCCACCCGCAGCGTCGCCCATTGCGCGTTGGACAGATCGATCCAGGGCAGCAGTTCGCTCAGCTCCTTTTTCGCCGCCTGGATCTGCGCCGCTTCATCGCGGGCCACGCCCTCGGCTTCGGCCAGATCGCCCCCCAGGTACCAGACCCACTGGCCATCGGCCGCCGGGTGGGTGGTGATGGTCACGCGCGGCTTCGGCCCGCCGCCCAGGCAGTGGGCGTACAGTGGTTTTAGCGTTGGACCCTTGACCAGGGCCATATGCAGCGGGCGCACTTGCTGGGCCGGTTGGCTGAGGTCGAGTGCGCTAAGCAGCTCGGCATTTCCCCGCCCGGCACTGAGGATGATGCGCTGCGCGCGAATCTCACGGCCATCGACAATCAGCCCGACCAGTTCGCCCTCTTCGTATAGCGGCTCGATCTGCTCGGCGGCCAGCAGGCCATCTCCGGCCAGTTCGCTGAGGCGGCTGATCAGGCTTGGCACATCCAGCACCAGTTCAGCCAGGCGATAGACCTTGCCCTTGAACTTCGGGTGCTGCAGTGCCGGTGGCAGCTGCTCGCCCTTGACCTGATCAACCCGACCGCGCACGGCCTTGCTGGCAAAGAAACTGGTGATATTGCCGGCTAGGCTGCCGGGCGACCACAGGTAATGGGCATCGGAGAGCAGGCGCACCCCAGATAGGTCCAGCTCGCCACTGCCGCTCAGGGCTTCGCGCCAGCGCCTCGGCATATCGGCAATGGCTTCCGATGCGCCGGTCAACGCACCATGCAGGGCGTACTTGGCGCCGCCATGGATGATGCCCTGGGATTTCACACTCTGGCCGCCACCGAGGCGGGCATTTTCCAGCAGCAGGGTGGCGAAGCCCTGGCGGCGCAGGCGCGCATTCAGCCAGAGGCCGGCGATACCGCCGCCAACAATCAGTACATCGGTAGACAGAGCCTGGGACATGGATGTGCTCGCGGCCAAAACAAGGAACGCAGTATAACGGCAAGCAGCTTGCAGCTTGCAGCTTGCAGCTCTTAAGCTGCGCGCCCATGAATCGACATCTTTATTCCCTGCTGTTTCATCTGGGCCTGCCCGTGCTGGCCGGGCGCCTGGCCTGGCGCGCCTGGCAGGCGCCGGCCTATGCCAGGCGCCTTGGCGAGCGGTTTGCTCTTGGCTTGCCGCCGCTCAAGCCCGGCGGCATCTGGCTGCATGCGGTGTCGGTGGGAGAGAGCATTGCCGCGGCGCCTTTGGTGCGCGAGTTGCTGGCGCGTTACCCGGACTTGCCGATCACCCTCACCTGCATGACCCCCACCGGCTCCGAGCGCATTCAATCCATGTTCGGTGGCACCGAGTACGCCGGGCGGATACAGCATTGCTACCTGCCCTATGACTTGCCCTGGGCGGCGGCGCGCTTTCTCGATCGGGTGCAGCCACGGCTGGCGGTGGTGATGGAAACCGAGCTATGGCCCAACCATATCCACCAGTGCGCCCGGCGCGGTATCCCTGTGGCGCTGGCCAATGCGCGACTCTCCGAGCGCTCGGCGCGCGGCTACGGGCGCTTCTCCGGGCTGACTGCGCCGATGTTGGCCGAGCTCAGCCTGATTGCGGTGCAGACTCAGGTTGAGGCCGAGCGTTTTCTCGCCCTGGGTGCGCGTCCGGAGTGCGTGACGGTGACCGGCTCGATCAAGTTCGACCTGCAGATCGACCCCGCGCTATTGGCGCGAGCCACCGCCCTACGCCAGCAGTGGCAGGCCGAGGCGCGGCCCGTCTGGATTGCCGCCAGCACCCATGCGGGGGAGGACGAGATCATTCTCGCCGCCCATGCCGAGCTGCTCCGGCAGTGGCCCGAGGCCCTGCTGATTCTGGTGCCGCGTCATCCCGAGCGCTTTGCAGCTGTGCACGAGCTGTGCCTGCGCCAGGGTCTTGCCACCCGCCGTCGTTCCAGCGCAGAGGCGTTGCAGGCCGGGGATCAGGTGCTGCTGGGCGACACCATGGGCGAGCTGCTGTTCCTCTACGCCCTGGCCGATATCGCCTTTGTCGGTGGCAGCCTAGTGGCCAACGGCGGGCATAACCTGCTGGAGCCGGCAGCGCTGGGCAAGCCGGTGCTGAGCGGGCCGCATCTGTTCAATTTTCTTGATATCGCCGCGCAGTTGCGTGAGGCCGGGGGCCTGGTCGAAGTGGGCGATGCCCAGGCGCTGGCGCACCAGGTCGCCCGGCTATGGCGTGAGCCCGAGTCGGTGCGGGAGATGCGTGAGGCGGGGGTGGGCGTGATGCAGGCCAATCAGGGCGCGCTGGCGCGGCTGCTCGATGGGCTGCGCCGCTTGATGTAGGGTGCGCCGTGCGCACCGATAATCCCGGGGAGCCCCATGGTGCGCGCGGTGCACCCTACGGGGCGTCATCAGTTAGCAAAAGCCCGACTTGCGTCGGGCTTTTTTGTGAGCCAAGGCTACTCAGTAGTCGAGATTGCCGCGCAGCTGGGCTTCGGCGGCCTTGGCCAGGTCCGGCGGGAGGAAGTCCTGATCCGGGTCGTAGTCCGACTTCAGGTACTGCTCCAGGGCTTCCAGATCGGCCGGGCTCAGGGTGCCGGCAGCCTGCTTGAGGCGCAGGTTGTTGAGGATGTAGTCGTAACGGGCGTTGTTGTAGTTGCGCACCGAGCTGTACAACTGGCGCTGGGCATCCAGCACATCGACGATATTGCGGGTGCCGACCTGATAGCCGATTTCGGTGGCTTCCAGGGCGCTCTGGTTGGAGATGATCGACTGCTTGCGCGCCTGCACGGTTTCCACGTCGGTGTTCACCGCGCGGTGCAGGTTGCGGGTGTTCTGCACCACCTGGCGGCGCAGGCTTTCGCGCAGTTGCTCGCTTTGCTCGACACGCTGGTAGGCCTCGCGCACCTGGGAGCTGGTCAGGCCGCCGCTGTACAAAGGGATATTCAGCTGCAGGCCGATGGAGCGTTGTTCAACATCGCCACTAAAAGGATCCTGGCCTGGCAGTCGGCTGCCCGAGTTGCTAAAACCCAGGCGGTCATTGTCGCCACGCTGGTAACTGGCTACCGCATCCAGAGTCGGTGCGTGGCCGGATTTGCGCTGGCGTAGGGTTTCTTCGGCGGCATCTACGCCGTAGTTGCTGGCCAGCAGGCGCAGGTTCTGTGCGGCGGCCGTGTCGACCCAGGCCTTGGCGTCATTGGGGGTTGGCGCCAGAATCGGCAGGCTGTGCTCGATGCCTTCCAGGGCGATGAATTCTTCGTTGGTCAGGTTGGTCAGGGCCTCAAAGGCGTCTTCTACCTGGCGCTGGGCGAGAATGCGGTTGGCGCGGGCGGTATCGAAACCGGCCTGGGCTTCCAGTACATCGGTCTTGTCCGATAGACCTACATCGAAGCGTTCGTTGGCCTGATCCAGCTGGCGCTTGAACGCGGCTTCCTCGGCCTTGGTTGAGGCCAGGTTGTCCTGGGCGCGCAGCACCGCGAAGTAGGTCTCGGCGCTCTGCAGAATCAGGTTCTGCTCATTGGCGGACAACTCCAGGGCTGCCTGTTCGGTGCTGGCTTCGGCGGCTTGCAGCTGGAACCAGCGATCGGCGCGAAACAGCGGCTGGCTCAGATTGGCCTGGTACAGGGCTCCGCTGCGTGAGCTGGTCAGGCTGGGGGAGTCGACATCGGTGCGGCTGTCCATGATGCTGGCGCCGGCAGACAGGTTGGGCAGCAGGCCGGCACGGGCCTGGGGCACGCCTTCGCGGCGGGCCTGGTAATCGGCGCGGGCGGCAGCCAGGTCGGCGTTATTGGCGGCGGCCTGCTGGTAGACGGTGACCAGGTCGGTTTTGCTGGAGAGTGGCGCTTCTTCGGCCCAGGCAAATCCGGCGGGAGCCGAGGCCAGGGCGATCGCCAGAGAGAGTCTACGCAACATTGAGGGAAGTCCTGAATTTGGCGGTAATCGGCAAGGCTAAGGGGCGTTGCCTGGGGGGTCAAGATTTGTCTGGGGCGTTGTCAGTGTAGATTGCTACAAGGCATGGCGTATCTGGGGCTTGTTTTGTCGCGGCGTCATTTTTCGACGAATGGGTCAGATAAATTTGACTCGCGAGTTGGTTTTCTCGGTGAGGGTTGATTAGACTGCTCGGGTTCTTGTCGGGGTGCCCCAAGTGAGGGGCTGAGATTGGCAGCTGCCGGGTCCCGTTGAACCTGATCAGGTTAAGGCCTGCGTAGGGAACAAGATGTGCTCGCCCGTTCGCCGGCGAGCCTCTGGCACAGCCCCTGGTGCGCCTTCGCTCCTGCTCTTTCAGGTTCTGCTCCGACAACCATTAGCGGAGAGAGCCTTGATGAGTGCACAACAACAAAAGAATCTGAGCGAGTCGGCGCAGGTCGACCAGCAGTCGGTGCAACCCTTCCCCCGTTCGCAGAAGGTCTATGTGCAGGGTTCGCGCCCGGATATCCGCGTGCCGATGCGCGAGATCAGCCTGGACGTGACCCCCACCGACTTCGGTGGCGAGATCAACGCGCCGGTCACCGTCTACGACACCTCCGGCCCCTATACCGACCCGAACGTGACCATCGACGTGCGCAAGGGCCTGGCGGACGTGCGCAGCGCCTGGATCGAGGATCGCGGCGATACCGAGAAACTCCCCGGCCTGTCTTCCGAATTCGGCCAGCGCCGCCTGAATGATGCCGAGCTGTCCGCCATGCGCTTTGCCCATGTGCGCAACCCGCGCAAGGCCAAGGCCGGCAAGAACGTCAGTCAGATGCACTACGCGCGTCAGGGCATCATCACCCCAGAGATGGAATACGTCGCCATCCGCGAAAATATGAAACTCGCGGAAGCACGAGAGGCGGGTCTGCTAAAGGAGCAGCACGCCGGCCATAGCTTCGGCGCCAGCATTCCGAAGGAAATCACTCCAGAGTTCGTGCGCGAGGAAATCGCCCGCGGCCGCGCCATTATCCCGGCCAATATCAACCATGTGGAGCTGGAGCCGATGATCATCGGCCGCAACTTCCTGGTGAAGATCAACGGCAATATCGGCAACTCGGCCCTGGGTTCCTCCATCGAGGAAGAAGTGGCCAAGCTGACCTGGGGCATCCGCTGGGGCTCGGACACCGTCATGGACCTGTCCACCGGCAAGCATATCCACGAGACCCGCGAGTGGATCATCCGCAACAGCCCCGTACCGATCGGTACCGTGCCGATCTACCAGGCCCTGGAAAAGGTTGGCGGCGTGGCAGAGGATCTGACCTGGGAGCTGTTCCGCGACACCCTGATCGAGCAGGCCGAGCAGGGCGTGGACTACTTCACCATCCACGCCGGCGTGCTGCTGCGCTATGTGCCGCTGACCGCCAAGCGCGTTACCGGTATCGTCAGCCGCGGCGGCTCGATCATGGCCAAGTGGTGCCTGGCGCACCACAAAGAGAACTTCCTCTACACCCATTTCGAAGACATCTGCGAAATCATGAAGGCCTACGACGTCAGCTTCTCGCTGGGCGATGGCCTGCGTCCGGGCTCGATCGCCGACGCCAACGACGAAGCGCAGTTCGGTGAGCTGGAAACCCTCGGCGAGCTGACCAAGATCGCCTGGAAGCACGACGTGCAGACCATGATCGAAGGCCCCGGCCATGTGCCGATGCAGCTGATCAAGGAGAACATGGACAAGCAACTGGAATGCTGCGACGAGGCGCCGTTCTACACCCTCGGCCCGCTGACCACCGACATCGCCCCGGGCTATGACCACATCACCAGCGGCATCGGCGCGGCGATGATCGGCTGGTTCGGCTGCGCCATGCTCTGCTACGTGACCCCGAAGGAGCACCTGGGCCTGCCGAACAAGGATGACGTGAAGACCGGCATCATCACCTACAAGATCGCTGCCCATGCGGCTGATCTGGCCAAGGGGCATCCGGGCGCGCAGATCCGCGACAACGCGCTCTCCAAGGCGCGCTTCGAGTTCCGCTGGGAAGACCAGTTCAACCTCGGCCTGGATCCGGACACCGCGCGCAGCTACCACGACGAGACCCTGCCCAAGGACTCGGCCAAGGTGGCGCACTTCTGCTCCATGTGCGGGCCGAAGTTCTGCTCGATGAAGATCACCCAGGAGGTTCGGGTCTATGCTGAAGAGCAGCGCATCGCCGCCGTCGACCTGGAAGTGGAGGAGGGTATGCAGGCCAAGGCGCAGGAGTTCAAGGCCCAGGGCAGTCAGTTGTATCAGAAGGTCTGATAGCGCTTCTGCTGCACGCGGTTTCGGTGCAGCATAGGGGTAAGCGGAACGGGCCTTCGGGCCCGTTCTTGATAATCGGGGGACGATTTATGCAGCGCGACGATGTAGAGGTGATCGAGCGGGAGCCCTGTTTCAGCGGCTTCTACCAGCTCGATCGACTGCGCCTGCGCCACCGCCAGTTTGCCGGGGGCATGGGCCCTGAACTCAGCCGCGAACTCTTTGTGCGGCATGACGCGGTCTGCGTGCTGCCCTATGACCCGCAGCGCGATTGCGTGGTGCTGATCGAGCAGTTTCGTGTGGGCGCCCTGGACAAGAGCGCCAACCCCTGGCTGCTGGAGCTGGTGGCCGGGCTGATCGACAAGGACGAAGTGCCGGAGGAGGTGGCTCGGCGTGAGGCGCTGGAAGAGGCCAATCTGCCGCTGACCTCGCTCTGGCCGATCACCCAGTACTACCCCTCGCCGGGCGGTTCGGATGAGCGCGTGCACCTGTTTATCGGGCGCTGCGACAGTGAGGGTGCCGGTGGTGTGCATGGGCTGGCCGAGGAGGGCGAGGATATCCGCGTACATGTCTGGCCCCTGGAAGATGCCCTGGATGCACTCAAGGATGGGCGCATTGATAACGCCGCGAGCATTATCGCCCTGCAGTGGCTGGCGCTGAACCGCGCTGAGGTGCGGGGGCTGTGGTCATGAACCTGTTGCGCGAGCGCTACCGGGTCGACCTGGTCGAGCTGCAGACGGCTTGCGAACTCAACTATGTGCGCCTGCTGCAGTTGCTGCCGGGCATGCGCGAGGCGCAGCAGGTTCGTCGCGTGGCCCTGAGCCAGGGCGAGCACCTGCTGGGCGTATTGGCCCTGGAGGTGCTGGAAACCTGCCCCTATACCTCCACCATCGAGGTGCGTCAGGAGCACAGCCTGTCCTGGCTGCCGGTGCCGCGCCTGGAAGTGCGGGTCTATCACGATGCGCGCATGGCCGAGGTGGTCGGCACCCAGAGCGCCCGGCGCTTTCACGGCATCTACCCCTATCCCAATGCGGCCATGCACCAGCCGGACGAGAAAACCCAGCTCAATCTGTTTCTCGGTGAGTGGTTGAGCCACTGCCTGGCCTGTGGCCATGAGCTGGAGCCGGTCCGTTAACGGCCGGCGGCGTGCGTATCGGCTGCGCAGCAGCTAGCCTAAAGGTGGGCGCAGGATTTACCCCGGGCGTTCTGTGAACTATTCCCTGTTAGCGGGTTTACCCTGGCGGGCAATAGCCACCATAATTCTGGCATTCCGCTCAAGGAGACGGCCTTGCCGAGCGTGCAACCCCAAACCATTGCTGATGCCTCGGTGCTGCTGGTGCAGTTGTCCGACAGTCACCTGTTCGCCGAGGCGGACGGCAAGCTGTTGGGCATGGACACGCGTGACAGTCTGCAGCGGGTGATCGAGCAGGTGCTGCGTGAGCAGCCGCAGATCGATCTGATGCTGGCCAGCGGTGATCTGTCCCAGGATGGCAGCTCAGCCTCCTATGCGCGCTTCCGTGAGATGACCGCGGTAATACCCGGCAGTGCCCGCTGGTTCCCCGGCAATCACGATGAAGTCCCGGCCATGCAGGCCGCCTGTGCCGGCAGCGATCTGCTGGATCCGGTCATCGATCTGGGCAACTGGCGCATTGTCCTGCTCGACTCCTCCATTCCCGGCGCCGTGCCCGGTTATCTGGCCGACTCGCAGCTGGCCTTGCTGGAGCAGGCCCTGAGCGAGACGCCCGAGCGGCATGTGCTGGTCTGCCTGCATCATCACCCGGTGTCCATCGGCTGCAAGTGGATGGAGCCCATCGGCCTGCGCAATCCGCAGGCACTGTTTGCCGTGCTTGAGCGTTTCAGCCATGTGCGGGCGCTGCTCTGGGGGCATATCCATCAGGAGTTCGACCGCATGCAGGCGGGGGTGCGTCTGCTGGCCTCGCCGTCGACCTGCGTGCAGTTTGCGCCGGGCAGCGAGGAGTTTCAGGTCGATACCACCGCGCCGGGTTACCGCTGGCTGCGCCTGTATGCAGACGGCCGCCTGGACACCGGGGTGTCGCGGGTCACCGGTATCAAGTTCGAAATCGATTACAGCATCAAGGGCTACTAAGGCAGCTACAGCCGCAGCCCCGTGGCGCGGATGGCTGGTGCGAAGCTTGCAGCTTGCGCCGCTGTCCTAGTAGCCTCCCGCTCCATGACTGATTCCATCCTCTATATCCACGGCCTCAATAGTTCACCGTCCTCGCTCAAGGCCAGTCAGTTGACGCGTGCCATGGCGCAACTGGGCAGGGCCGAATGCTTGCGCGTACCGGCCCTGCATCACCATCCGCGTCAGGCCATCGCCCAGCTCGAAGCGTTGATCGGTGAGCTGGGGCAGCCGCTGCTGGTTGGCAGCTCCCTGGGCGGCTACTATGCGACCTTTCTGGCCGAGCGCCATGATTTGCCTGCGCTGCTGATCAACCCGGCCGTGCGGCCGCATCTGCGTTTCGATGGCTACCTGGGGCCGCAGAAGAATTACTACAGCGATGAGACCTGGGAGCTGACCCACGACCATATCGCGGCTCTGGCCGAACTGGACGTGGCCCCGCCGCACGATCCGCAGCGCTATCAGGTGTGGTTGCAGACTGGCGACGAGACCCTCGACTACCGGGACGCCCAGGCCTACTACCGGGGCTGCGCCCAGCGTATCCAGGCCGGTGGCGACCATGGCTTCCAGGGTTTCGCCGAACGCCTGCCGATGCTCTTTGCTTTCGCCAATATTCCTCGCCAACTGTGGCAGGATATCGACTTTTCCGCCTTCAATTGACCACAAGAGACCCCATGGCCCAGCAAGGTTCCAGCTCCTACAACGCCGATGCCATCGAAGTCCTGTCCGGCCTCGACCCGGTGCGCAAGCGCCCGGGCATGTACACCGACACCAGCCGGCCCAATCACCTGGCCCAGGAAGTGATCGACAACAGTGTCGACGAGGCCCTGGCCGGGCACGCCAAGTCGATCCAGGTGATCCTGCACGAGGACAATTCCCTGGAGGTGATCGACGACGGCCGCGGCATGCCGGTGGATATCCACCCGGAAGAGGGTGTGCCCGGGGTCGAGCTGATCCTCACCAAGCTGCATGCCGGCGGCAAGTTCAGCAACAAGAACTACCAGTTTTCCGGCGGTTTGCACGGCGTCGGCATCAGTGTGGTCAACGCCCTGTCGACCCGGGTGCTGGTCACGGTCAAACGTGACGGCAACGAATACCAGATGAGCTTTGCCGATGGCTTCAAGGCAAGCGAGCTGGAAGTGATCGGCACGGTGGGCAAGCGCAACACCGGCACCAGCGTGCACTTCTGGCCGGATGCCAAGTATTTCGATTCCTTCAAGTTCTCGGTCAGCCGCCTCAAGCATGTGCTCAAGGCCAAGGCGGTGCTGTGCCCGGGGCTGAATGTCAGCTTCGAGGACAAGGCCAGTGGCGAGAAGGTCGAATGGCATTACGAGGATGGCCTGCGCTCCTACCTGGTGGATGCGGTCAGTGAATTTGCCCGTCTGCCGGATGAGCCGTTCTGCGGCTCCCTGGCCGGCAACAAGGAGGCGGTGGACTGGGCCCTGCTGTGGCTGCCCGAAGGCGGCGAATCCCTGCAGGAAAGCTACGTCAATCTGATTCCCACGGCCCAGGGTGGCACCCATGTCAACGGCCTGCGTCAGGGCCTGCTGGACGCCATGCGCGAGTTCTGCGAGTTCCGCAACCTGCTGCCGCGCGGGGTCAAGCTGGCGCCCGAGGATATTTGGGAGCGCATCGCCTTTGTGCTGTCGATGAAGATGCAGGATGCCCAGTTCTCCGGGCAGACCAAGGAACGCCTGTCCTCCCGCGAGGCAGCAGTGTTCGTTTCCGGTGTGGTCAAGGACGCCTTTAGCCTGTGGCTCAACGCCCACCCCGAGCTGGGCCAGCAGTTGGCCGAGCTGGCCATCAGCAACGCCAACCGTCGCCTCAAGGCCGGCAAGAAGGTCGAGCGCAAGAAGATCACCCAGGGTCCGGCACTGCCCGGCAAGCTGGCCGATTGCGCCGGGCAGGATCCGATGCGCGCCGAGCTGTTCCTGGTCGAGGGGGATTCGGCCGGCGGCAGTGCCAAGCAGGCCCGCGACAAGGAGTTCCAGGCCATCATGCCGCTGCGCGGCAAGATCCTGAATACCTGGGAAGTGGACGGCAGCGAGGTGCTGGCCAGCCAGGAAGTGCACGATATCGCCGTGGCCATCGGCCTCGACCCTGGTTCCAGCGACCTGTCCCAGCTGCGCTACGGCAAGGTGTGCATCCTCGCCGACGCCGACTCCGACGGCCTGCATATCGCCACCCTGCTGTGCGCCCTGTTTGTGCGGCATTTCCGCCCGCTGGTGGACGCCGGCCACGTCTATGTGGCCATGCCGCCGCTGTACCGTATCGACCTGGGCAAGGACATCTTCTATGCCCTGGACGAGGCCGAGCGCGACGGTATTCTCGATCGTCTGGTGGCCGAGAAGCGCCGTGGCAAGCCGCAGGTCACCCGCTTCAAGGGTCTGGGCGAGATGAACCCGCCGCAGCTGCGTGAAACCACCATGGACCCCAATACCCGGCGCCTGGTGCAATTGACCCTGGACGATTTCGAGGGCACCCGCGAGGTGATGGACATGCTGCTGGCGAAGAAGCGCGCCGGTGATCGCAAGAGCTGGCTGGAGTCCAAGGGCAACCTGGCCGAGGTCTTGCTCTGATGCGACGGCTGTTGCTGGCCCTGAGCCTGCTGGCCCTGCCGGCGCTGGCCGAGGAGCCGAGCTTGAGCGAGCTGCAGCTGCTCAGCGAGCATCCGGTCGAGGGCATGAGTGGCGGTAACCTGTCGGGCCTGGCCTGGTGTCAGGATGCCTTGTGGGCCGTTTCCGATCGGGTTGATGAGCGTCTTTATCGCCTGGTGGGCGACGAGGGTGTATTGCAGGCCGAGGCGCAGAGCTTCGCCGCGCCGCCACCGCCGGATATCCGTCTGCCCTGGGGCCTGCGCATGCGCAACTGGGTGGCTGGCACCCTGCGCGGCGGTCATCTGGATTTCGAGGGGCTGAGCTGCGACGCCGCGGGTAATCGCTACCTGGTCAGCGAGGCGCGCATGTCCGTGCTGATGCTGCCGGTCGAAGGCGAGCCGCGCTGGTTGAGCCTGCCTTCCAGCCTGCTGCGTCAGGCACGCGCCAGTGGCATGTTGTTGCACTACAACTCCATGTTCGAGGGCATTGCCGTGGATCCGTCCGGCGAGCGTCTGTGGCTGGCCGCCGAGCGCATGCGCCGCGGCTTGCTGGCGCTGCAGCGTCAGCGCAGCAGCTGGCGCTGTAGCGGCAGCTGCGTGATGCTGAGCGAAAGCGGCGAGACAGTCGGCCCCGCAGCCCTGGGGGGCAAGGTGCAGCCCCTGGATTTCTCCGCGCTGGCCTTTTATCAGGACAAGCTTTTCACCCTGGAGCGGCAGGCCCATCGTATCTGCCGGCGCCAGTTGGGCGACGCCGCAGTGGAGCGCTGCTGGTCTTTTGCCGCCGTGGCCGTGGATGAATCGCGCCGCTATCCGGTGGCTTACGGCATGGCTGAGGCCTTGTGGGTGGACAAGGAGGGCGCCTGGGTCGGGGTCGATAACGGTCGGTTCAGTCGCACTGATGGCGAATCGCGGCCTGTTGTCTGGCGTTTTGTCGCGCCTAGGGGCGGCTGGAGTAGCCGCCAGTGAGTGAAGCACCGCAGCCCGGCCAGCGTGCCGGACGGATAATGCTGGTGCTCGCCTGGGGCGCTGCCTTGCTGCTGGCCACGCATTTCTTCGGCAATTGGGAGGAGCGCCAGCGCAATCCGAATCAGTCGCCACAATCGGTACACGGCGATAACTTTGTCGAGGTGCAGTTAGCCAGCAGTCGTCAGGGGCATTACCTGGCTGGCGGGCAGATCAACGGCCAGGCCGTGACCTTCCTTCTGGATACCGGCGCCACCGCTGTCGCGATTCCCGAGCGGTTGGCCGGTGCGCTGCAATTGCCGATCGGTGCGCCGATCACCATCAATACCGCCAATGGTCGCGCCACCGCGCACCGCACCCGTCTGGCCAGTCTGCGCCTGGGTGAGATCGAACTGCGCGATGTCGCCGCGCTGATCGCGCCGGGTATGGATGGCGATGAAGTACTGCTGGGCATGAGTGCCCTGAAACAGCTTGAATTCACTCAGAAGGGCGGCACCCTGGTGCTGCGCCAATCAACCCCGCAATGAGGCACGCATGAGCGAATCCCTCGATTTGAGCCTGGACGGCGTAGAGCGTCGTTCTCTGGTCGACTTTACCGAGCAGGCTTACCTCAATTACTCCATGTACGTGATCATGGATCGCGCCCTGCCGCATATCGGCGACGGCCTCAAGCCCGTGCAGCGGCGTATTATCTACGCCATGAGCGAGCTGGGCCTGGATGCCGACGCCAAGCACAAGAAGTCGGCGCGTACCGTCGGTGATGTGCTCGGCAAGTTCCACCCCCATGGCGACAGTGCCTGTTACGAAGCCATGGTGCTGATGGCCCAGCCGTTCAGCTACCGCTACACCCTGGTCGACGGCCAGGGCAACTGGGGTGCGCCGGACGATCCCAAGTCCTTCGCCGCCATGCGCTACACCGAGGCGCGCCTGTCGCGCTACTCCGAGGTGCTGCTGACCGAGCTGGGCCAGGGCACAGTGGACTGGGTGCCGAACTTCGACGGCACGCTGAACGAGCCGGCGACCCTGCCGGCACGCCTGCCCAACCTGCTGCTCAACGGCACCACCGGCATCGCCGTGGGCATGGCCACCGATGTGCCGCCGCACAACCTGCGCGAAGTGGCCTCGGCCTGCATCCGTCTGCTTGATCAGCCGGATGCCACGGTGGAGCAGCTCTGTGAGCATGTGCAGGGGCCGGATTATCCGACCGAGGCGGAAATCATCACCCCGCGCGCCGATCTGCTGAAGATCTACGAGACCGGTCGTGGCTCGGTGCGCATGCGCGCCGTGTACCGCGTGGAAGACGGCGATATCGTGGTCACCGCGCTGCCCCATCAGGTGTCTGGCTCCAAGGTGCTGGAGCAGATCGCCGCGCAGATGCAGGCCAAGAAGCTGCCGATGGTGGCCGATCTGCGCGACGAGTCGGACCATGAACACCCTTGCCGCATCGTGATCATCCCGCGCTCCAACCGGGTCGATGTGGAAGAGCTGATGACCCATCTGTTCGCCACCACCGACCTGGAGTCCAGCTATCGGGTCAACAGCAACGTGATCGGCCTGGACGGCAAGCCCCAGGTGAAGAACCTGCGGCAGATGCTGCGCGAGTGGCTGGAGTATCGGGTCGGCACCGTGCGTCGGCGTTTGCAGTTCCGCCTGGACAAGGTGGAGAAACGTCTGCACCTGTTGGAAGGCTTGCTGGTGGCTTTCCTCAACCTGGATGAAGTGATTCATATCATCCGCACCGAGGATCAGCCCAAGCCGGTGCTGATGGCGCGCTTCGGCCTCACCGAGGTGCAGGCTGACTACATCCTCGACACCCGCCTGCGGCAGCTGGCGCGCCTGGAAGAGATGAAGATCCGTGGCGAGCAGGACGAGCTGGCCAAGGAGCGCGACAAGCTGCTGGCTCTGCTCGGCAGCGAAGCCAAGCTCAAAAAGCTGGTGCGCCAGGAAATCCTCGATGACGCTGAAAAATACGGCGACGCCCGCCGTTCGCCCATCGTCGAGCGTGCCGAGGCCCGGGCCCTGTCGGAAACCGAGCTGATGCCCACCGAGCCGGTCACCGTGGTGCTGTCGGAGAAGGGCTGGGTGCGTTGCGCCAAGGGCCACGATATCGACGCTACCGGCCTGTCCTATAAAGCCGGCGACGGCTTCAAGGCCGCCGCGCCGGGCCGCTCCAACCAATACGCGGTCTTTATCGATTCCACCGGGCGCAGTTATTCCCTGGCTGCTCACAGCCTGCCGTCGGCCCGGGGCCAGGGCGAGCCGCTCACCGGACGACTGACCCCGCCGCCGGGGGCGACCTTCGACTGCGTGCTGCTACCGGACGACAACGCCCTGTATGTGATCGCTTCCGATGCCGGCTACGGCTTCGTGGTCAAGGGCGAGGACCTGCAGGCCAAGAACAAGGCCGGCAAGGCCCTGCTCAGCCTGCCTGCCGGTGCCCTGGTGGTGCCGCCCAAGCCCCTGGCCAACCGCGAGGAAGACTGGCTGGCGGCGGTGACCACCGAGGGCCGTCTGTTGCTGTTCAAGGTCGCGGATCTGCCGCAACTGGGCAAGGGCAAGGGCAACAAGATCATCGGTATCCCAGGTGAGCGGGTCGCCAGCCGCGAGGAATACCTGACCGATCTGGCGGTGCTGCCCAATGGTGCCAGCCTGGTGCTGCAGGCCGGCAAGCGTACCCTGACCCTCAAGGCGGATGATCTCGAACACTACAAGGGTGAGCGCGGTCGTCGCGGCAACAAACTGCCGCGGGGCTTCCAGCGGGTCGATGGGCTGTTGGTGGAAGCATAGGGAGCCTGCGGCATGCGCCGGGCTGGAGCCCGGCGCCGATTGCCTGGACGATGTGGGGGCGAGCGCTAGACTTTGCGCTCGTCCGTGGCTGGCTGCCGCTCCCGGAGCGCGGCCTGTTGAGACGCACAAGCTGTTTCGATTTTTTGCATACGCCGGTCTCTGCACCGGCAGGAAGGCGTGATGAACACAATGCGTAAGGCGCTGGCCATACTCGTGGTCGGCAGTCTCGGTCTGGCTGGTTGCACCGCCTATCGGCCGGTGCCGTTGTACCAGCTCGATGGCGGTGAATGGCAGATGCCGGGTGAGCATCAGGGGGTTGCATTGCTCCTGGGGCCGGTGACCGTGGCCGATTATCTGCAGCGCGAAGCGCTGTTGCAGCGCCAGGCCGACGGTAGCCTGATCAGTGCGGACAATGCGCGCTGGGCTGGCAATCTGGCCAACGAGATCGACCAGCAGCTGTTGCGTCAGCTGGCCGCCCGTCTGGATAGCCAGCGCGTACAGCTGGCGCCGGCCAGCCCGGGTTTCGAGCCCACCCTGCGCCTGGCGTTGAGCATCACGCGCCTGGATTCGGGGCCGCAGCAGGCTGCGGTGCTGGAGGCGCAATGGCGCCTGTCCGGCGCCGATGGCAAGTTGCTCGATGGTCGTCTGGTTCGTCTGGAAGAGTCACACAACGGCGCGGTGGCCGATCAGGTGCGGGCCCAGAGCCTGTTGCTGCAGCAGCTGGTCGGGCTGCTGGCACAGGCGACCCGGGAATATGGCAAGGCACCGGTCGTCGCTACGCCGCCGCGCAAGCCTGCCGTCAGCAAGCCGATACAGCCGCCTGCGCCGCGTATTCCTGTGGCGGAGCCATCGCGTAACGAAGGTGAAGTGTTTCGCTTCTAGGGCGCGGGCAGTCGTCAGGGCGAGGCGGGGCGGACATGCCGCAGGCTTGTCCGCCGCTGGTTGCAGCGACGGACAAGGCTTAGTGCATATGCTCCAGTTGCCGCTCCAGCAGCGCCGGGTAGGGCTCCAGCAGGCGCTCCACGCAGCAGGCGCCCTGGGGGCTGGCGATGGCCCGGATACGGGCGCAGTTGCCCAGCAGTGGGTCGTCGGCGATGGCCCGCTCCACCAGCAGCAGGTTACGGCTGTGCTGGGACAGGGCCAGGGCGTGTTGGGCGCTTTCGCTCAATAGCAGGTCGCCCTGACTCAGCTCCAGCAAACCCTCACCCCTGGTCAGGCCCAGTTGCAGTTGCAGGGTGATGCCACTGTCGGCCACCTCGATCTGCAGGGCATGACCCAGGGCACGCATCAGTTCGCCGCAGCAGATGGCATGGGTCAGGTACTCGTCACCGCTGTGCTGATGGTGAAACAGCATCAGACTGCTGCCATCGCTCAGGGTGTGCAGTTGCCCCTGATAGAGGGCCGCGGCCTGGGCCAGGCAGTCGCGGTAGCGTTGCAGCAACTCCAGCAGGCGGGCCCGCGGCAGGCGCCGCAGTTGTTCCTGGGCGCCGAGCTGGATGGCCAGTACCGCGCAGGCCTGATTGACCGGCGGGCGGGCAGCCGGGCGGTTCCCGCCTTCATCTTCTGGCGGCTGCAGGTCGGCAAAGGGATCGTCCGGGGCGTCCGTCAGTGAGCTGTCGCGCAGCTCTTCTTCATCCAGTTCATCGAAGCGCTCGTCGCCCAGGTCGGGGACGCTGAAGTCGCTTTCATCGTAGGTCGGGATCGGCTCATTCCCGTCGTTTAGGTCATCTAGGTCGGCATAGTCGTCTTCGGCGAAATCCTCGTCGCTGCTGTTCGCCGGCGCGTGGCGGGGCGGCGGTGGCGGCACCAGGCGGCTTTGCAGCTGGCGAGCCAGATCGCCGATCTCGTCCTGACGACCGGCGCCGGGCGCGGGGTCGTCCGGGTCGCGCAGCCAGACGCGCAACTGCAGCAGTGGC
Source organism: Pseudomonas xionganensis (assembly GCF_009763245.1). GTDB lineage: Bacteria > Pseudomonadota > Gammaproteobacteria > Pseudomonadales > Pseudomonadaceae > Aquipseudomonas > Aquipseudomonas xionganensis. The sequence goes on from NZ_WKJZ01000001.1 coordinate 1,095,886, forward strand.
GTGGAGATATGTCGCCCCAGGCGCATGCTCAAGGACAGCGTCAAGGCCAGCAGGATCAGGCTGAGAATGCCCATGCTCTGCAGGCTGATGGTCATGGGATGCTGGAACTGCTGCATGTCCAGGCTGATATGCAGTTGCCCGGCGATCACTTCCTGAAAGGTGATGGGGGTGGAGTACAGCCCCTGGATTTCGCCCAGCATGTCTTTGCTCGGCCGGGCGCCGGACTCGGCGAGGATGCGGTTGTCCACGCTGTAGATCGCCGCGTGGGCCACCAGCGGGTTTTTCACCAGATTGCTGAGCAGCACGTTGAGGCTGAGGATGTCGTTGGTCACCAGCAGCTCGGTGGCTGAAGCGGCGGTCTGGGTGATCAGGCTGGTGCCCAGGGCTTCGGCCTGTTGCTGCATGGCATGCTTGAACTGCATGCCGATCACCCAGGCATAGATCAGCAGCGCCAGGGCCACCAGCAGCAGGCTGTGGCTGGCAATGCGCAGCACCAGAGGGATGCGCCGCTGGCGCAGGGCCTGGAACAGCAGGATAAAGAAATTATCGGATTTGGCGGGCGTGGGCCGGTTCACAGAGCTCGGCTCGTATTGACTGGAGTTGGCGCGCAGTATAGCGACCGCCTGGCAGTGGGCAAAGCGCCGTGCGTGGCCGTTTGCGGCGGAAACTGGGTAGAATGTGCGCCTTTTCCCGGGCGTGTGGATAGTTCTACAAGCCACCGCCCCTGACCCTGTCCCGGAGACCGAGCCTTGCGCGAAATCGTCCTGATCAATATCACCGGCGAAGACCGCCCCGGTTTGACTGCTGCCATCACGGGTGTACTGGCCCAGGGCGGGGTGAATATCCTCGATATCGGCCAGGCCGTTATCCATGACACCCTGTCGTTCGGCATCCTGGTGGAAATCCCCGATACCGAGCGTGCCTCCTCGGTGCTCAAGGACATCCTGTTTACCGCCTACGAGCTGGATCAGCAGGTGCGCTTTACCCTGGTTTCCGAGGCGGATTATCAGCAGTGGGTCAGCGGCCAGGGCAAGGCCCGGCATATCGTCACCCTGCTGACGCGCAAGGTCACCGCCGAGCAGCTGCAGCGGGTCAGCGCCATCACCGCCAAGTACGGCCTGAATATCGACCATATCGACCGCCTGTCCGGGCGCATGCCTCTGGATATGCCGGCCGAGCAGGGCAAGGGCTGCATCGAGTTTTCCGTGCGCGGCGAGCCGGCCGATCCGGTGGCCCTGCGCGCCGAGTTTCTCAGCGTGGCCCAGGATCTGAATGTCGATATCGCCTTCCAGCGCGACTCACTGTTTCGCCGCAATCGCCGCCTGGCCGTGTTCGACATGGACTCGACCCTGATCGAGGCCGAGGTGATCGACGAGCTGGCCAAGGCTGCCGGCGTCGGCGAGCAGGTGGCCGAGATCACCGAGCGGGCCATGCGCGGCGAGCTGGATTTTGCCGCCAGCTTCCGTGAGCGTCTGGCCTTGCTCAAGGGCTTGCCGGAGGACGTGCTGGAAGGCATCGGCGCCTCGCTGCGTTTGACCGAGGGGGCCGAAACTCTGTTCGCCGAGCTGCGCCGCCTGGGCTACAAGACCGCCATCCTCTCCGGTGGCTTCACCTACTTTGCCCGGCAGCTGCAGGCCAAGCTGGGTATCGACTATGTGTTCGCCAACGAGCTGCAGATTGTCGACGGCAAGGTCACCGGGGTGGCCGTGGAACCGATCGTCGATGCCCAGCGCAAGGCCGACCTGTTGCGTGAGCTGGCGCTGAAGGAAGGGTTGCAGCTGGAGCAGACCATCGCCGTGGGCGATGGTGCCAACGACCTGCCGATGCTGGGGCTGGCCGGCCTGGGGGTGGCCTTCCGGGCCAAGCCGCTGGTCAAGCAGTCGGCCAAGCAGGCCATCTCCACCCTGGGGCTGGATGGCATTCTCTATCTGCTGGGCTTTCGCGACCGCGACGGGCTGGAGTAAGTCAAGCCGCAGCAACAAGAAGGGCGCCGTCGGGCGCCCTTCTTGTTGCTGCTATGAGGCTACTCGTCGCCAGCGGCGAAGTCGTAGTCCATGGACTGGCTTGGGCCCTGCAGGTACTGGCCCTGGATATAGTTGACCCCGGCCTGCCAGAGGGTTGCCAGAATACTTGCGCTCTCGACGAAGGGTACGATGGTCAGCTTGGCCTGGTTGTGCAGGCTGGCCAGCAGATCCTTTAGGGCCTGCTGATTCTCGGCGTTGCTCAGGTCCCGGGCAAAGGATCCGTCGATTTTGACGAAATCGATATGCAGGTGCTTGAGCGTGTTGAAGGGGTTGAGGGCGCAGCCGAACTGGATCAGGGCTACCTTGCAGTGCAGTTCCTTGAAACCATGGCTGATGGTCTTGGCCTGTTTCAGATAGGCCACCGCATCCTGCTCGCTGAACTGGAAGACCAGAGAGTCGGCCGGCAGGCGGGCGGCTTTCAGGGCCACGCTGAGCCAGGGCAGCAGGGTTGCATCCTGCAGGCTGGCACTGGACAGGTGCACGAACAGGCGGGTGTTGTGGCCCTTGCTGCGATGGTCGGCCAGCAGTTTGATAGCGTTGAGAATCACCCAACGATCGATCTTTTCGGCCAGGCCGGCTTCCTTCGCCGCTGCCAGGAACTCCAGCGGCGGCACTTCTTCGCCCTGGGGGCTCATCAGCCTGAGCAGGGCCTCGTAATGTTCGAAGTTATCGCCGCGCAGGCTGATGATGGGCTGGAACAACAGTCGGAAGCTGTTGTTTTCCAGGGCCTGCTGGATCATGGCCACGACATTGCCGCGGCTGGCGGCGGCGGCCAGTTCATCGGCTGGGTTGAAGATCTTGAGGGCATTGCCTTCGCTCAGTTCGTCGGCGCAGCGATGGGCGCGGTCTATCACAGACTGGGCCTTGGCAGTCTTTTCGTTGAGGCCGGCGCCACCAATGGACAGGGTGGTCTGCACGGTGCGGCCACTGATATCGAACAGATGGCCCTCGACCTTCTTCAGCAGCGCCTGGTAGCTGGGGCTGGCCTGTTCCGGGGTGCTGCCGGGCAGCAGTACGGTAAAGACGTCATCACCGAAGCGGGCAATTTTGGCGTTTTCCGGGAAGTGCGCGCGCAGCAGGTTGGCCATGTCGGTCAGCAGCAGGTCGATACCGGCCAGGCCGATATCGGCCAGCAGGGTGGCGTAGCGATCCACGCGGATATAGGCCAGGCTGGCCGGTTGCCCGGCATTGACCGCGCGCTCGGCGGCGCTGTCCATCAGCTCCAGGAAGTGCACGCGATTGAACAGGCCGGTGACCAGGTCCTGGGTGCTGATCTCACGCAGTTTCTCTTCCAGTTCGGCATTGCCGCTTTCGGCGCGAATCACCACCTGGATGCAGGGCTCGCCATCGTAGGTGGCCGGGGAGAAGCTCATCTGCGCCTGGAAGCTCTGGCCAGTGGCCTTGACCCCGCTGCAGTTCAGCTCGGCATGGCCCTCGGCGCTCTGGTAGTTCTTCAGGAAGTCCTTGAAGCTGGCCTGGTCGCTGCTGCCGATCAGGTCGATCATCGGCATGCCTTCCAGCTCATCGGCATCTTCGTAGGCAAACAGCTCCAGATAGGCACGGTTGGCATAGATATGCATGCCGTCATGGACGTAGGTGATGGCGTCGACCGAGCTTTCCAGCAGCAGCTGGCAGCGTTTCTCCGCTTCCCGCAGGGCCACTTCGGCGGCGCGGCGGGCGCGGCGTTCTTCCAGGTTGGCCAGCTCGCGCTTGGCCACCAGCACCAGGCGCTCGTCGTCCCCCTGGGGCAGCGCATCCTGAGCGCCGAGCATCAGCGCCTCGGTGACGCTGTCGGAGTCGTTGTCGGCCAGCAGCTGGATGATCGGGATGTCCTTGGCGGCGCGGCGGATAATGCCGAGTGCCTCGTTGGGCGGCAGCTGCTCGCTATGGGGCGCGCAGATCAGCAGGTCCCAACTTTGCTGCAGAGCAGTGTTGAGATCGTCACTGGAGCTCAGGCGGTGGACGCGGGTGGCATGGCCGGCATTACGGAACAGGCTGACCAGCCGCTCTGCTTCGTTCTGCGAGTCTTCGAGGATGAGTAGCCGAATAGTTTTTTTTTCGATGGCCATAGCAGGAGTCAAGTCGGCGCCAAACGGATGCGAAAAGGCGACAAAAGGGAGTGCGTCGGGAATCTACAGTGACTTCCAGAGTGAGTCAAAGTCTTCCTCCCCGTGGGGTTTTGGCTGCTTGCCGGCTGTGACGGGTTTCCCAGGCTCGCTGGGCGGCTGGTCAACGCTGTGATACTCGAACTGGTTGAAACTGCCGGTGCTGGCCTGCTTGCGGTTGAGAACGGCGCGGCGCTCTTCTCCATTGAGGTTGATCAGCACCTTGCTCCCCTCCTGAAAGGGCAGGCGTGCCGTGATCAGGCTGGCCGGGCGGGAGATGGCGCTGATTTCCGGCAGCAGCAAGGCGCGCAGGAACTGGCTGTTCTGCTCGGTCTTGCGCAGCAGTTGCAGGCCGCAGGGTTGTGCGTAAGGGGCGATCAGCTCGATACCCATCTGCGTGCCGCCACCGCGCACCTGGCGAATCCAGCGCACCACGGCAACACTCCAACCCTGCTGGCCGTGGCTTTGAATGCCCAGCAGTTCGCCTGCCTGCAACTGGTTGGGCACTTCCCGGGGCCAGGAAAGGCAGTAGCCACCCGGGCTTGTGTTGACGATCGACAGCGGATAGGTCGGATAGCTTTCCGTGACACTGGCCTCGTTCGGCAGGACGGGTTCGGATGGCGGGCTGTACTGGATCTCTTCCATCGGGGCTGGCGAGTTCCAGCTCTGCAGCCTTTCCGCATCAAAGGCATTGGACCAGACATCCGGGGCTTCGCTGCGGGTCTCGAAATTCACGGTGTTGGTTACGCTGGGGCGCTGCAACACCTCGTTGAACAGGCGCTGCCCGGCCAGGTGATAGTGCAGGGCGCTCATGCCGATGCACAGGGTCAGCTGGCCCTGGCTCTGGGTGCGCTGGAACGAGCGCTCGGCGATATCACCCCAGGCTGCCGCCAAATGTTGCAGCATGTCCGGGCTGAGGCCATGGGGATCGTTGAGACGTGTCTTGTTCTGTTCTTCGCTGGGCAGCAGCAGGTACTCCTTGATGGCATCCACCAGCTCGGTGGGGTCCAGGGCCATGCTGCTCTGCAGCTCGCTCGGCTGGAACAGCGAGGTGTAGCGCGGCGGCGCATCTTGTCGGGGCGCTACGGCAAACAGGCTGGAGATCGGTGTGCCGGTCTGCAATTTGACCAGGGTGCTCCAGGGCTCCAGCGCCTCGGCCAGCAGGGCGATGGACTGCTGGCGCATCTGGTTGCAACGGGCGCAGCCCAGCAGGAGCGCGACCAGATAGCTTTGTTCCACGCTAAGGCCGTCGGCATGGCAAGCCAGCGGGTCGCGTACGCGGGATCTATGCAGGTCACGGCTCTGGGCGATCTGGTAAAGCTGGTGCAGCTCCAGCCACAAGCCTTCGGGGACCGGGCAGTAGAGTTGACTGGCGCGAATCAGCGGGCCGCTCAGGCTGTATACCGCACGTTGCAGGGCAACGGTCAGAAGCGGTGTGCGCTCGCTACTGTTCTGGCTGAGCAGGCGGCTGATGATCAGCTTGTAGCCGATGGCCAGATGGTTCTGCAGGGCCTGGCACAGGTTGGCGACCTTGCGCGGACGCTCGTCGAGGACGATGGCCTGGTTGAGGAAGTGTTTCTCCAGCTGCTTGCACACGAAATACACCTCGGGGCGCAGCAGCTCCAGCAGCTGCAGGCGGTTGTCCGAGGGTGTGATCAGTTGGTTGAGTTCGACCAGGACCTGATACAGCTGGCGTGCGGTTTCACCGATATTGGCCTTGGGCAGGCCGGCAACCCAGCGTTTCAGGTCGCGCGGGTTGGCATTGCAGAATGACAGGCTCTGCTTGTCCGGCGTGGTGACACGCAGCATAAGGTGTGGGCTCTGTTTCTCCATACTCGCTTGGATGCTCCGGCACGCCTGTCGGGTGAAAGTGGTCTTATGCTCGACTCTAGCAGCATCTGGCAGCCATGGCAGCCATACGCTTGGCCAGTGCTGCGCGACCAAAGGAGCGTTGCATCACGGATTCTGTGGTCTTTGACCTCAGTGCTGGGTCGTGGGTTCAGCCGGGAGCGGGCGGGCCGCCCCCGGTCGGCTGGGCTCAGCTCGCTTGCGGCAGGCCCAGGCCTTGGCCCATGCGCACGGCACTGCCCGCGCTCAACTGCTCGGCCCACTGCACCTGGTCGGGGCCAAACAGCACGATGGCGGTAGAGCCCAATTTGAAACGACCCATTTCAGCGCCCTTGTCCAGTTCCACGGCGGCGCGAGCAGCTTCGTCGTAGCGGACGGTTTTCAGGCTGCGCTTGGGCGGGGTGACCAGGCCGGCCCAGACGGTTTCGATGGAGGCGACGATCATCGCGCCGACCAGCACCACGGCCATGGGTCCGCGTTCGGTGTCGAACAGGCAGACCACCCGCTCGTTGCGAGCAAAGAGTTCGGGCACGTTCTCCGCCGTGGTCTGGTTGACCGAGAACAGGCGGCCCGGCACATAGACCATTTCGCGCAGCGTGCCGGCCAGGGGCATGTGCACGCGGTGATAGTCCTTGGGCGACAGGTAGATGGTGGCGAATTCGCCACCCATAAAGGGCGCTGCGCGCTCGGTGTCGCCGCCCAGCAACTCCACCAGGCTGAAACTGTGGCCCTTGGCCTGGAAGATGCGGCCATGCTCGATCTTGCCCAGCTGGCTGACTGCGCCGTCGGCCGGGCACAGAATCGCACCGGGGGTCGGGTCCAGGGGGCGGGCACCCTCTTTCAGGGCGCGGGTGAAGAAGTCATTGAAGTGCTGATAGGCCGTCGGGTCTTCGACCTGAGCCTCACTCATATTGACCTGGTACTGCTTGGCGAACCAGGTGATCAGGCGATTCTTGAACCAGCTGGCGCGGCATTCCGCGGCGCAGCCGATCAGGCGCGACAGCAGGTGATGGGGCAGCAGGTATTGGCTGGCGATAAACAGACGCTGTTTCATGGAGAGTCCTTGCTGGGGAAGCGGATCAGAGTTCGACCGGGGTGTCGGGGTGGTTGCCCCATTCGCCCCAGGAGCCGGCATAGGCCTTTACCCGCGGGTAGCCCAGGGCCTTGGCAATCAGATAGGTCAGGCCTGAGCGATGGTGGGTCTGGCAGTGGGTGATCAGCTCCTTGTCCGGGGTGATGCCCAGCTCGCCCAGGATCTGTGGCATGTCCTGGCGGATGCGCAGGGCGCGGCCCTGGTCCATGGCTGCAGTCCACTCGAAATTGACCGCGCCGGGGATATGCCCGCCTTTCTGGGCGAGCACCTTCTCGCCGCGGTATTCGGCGGGCGAGCGGGCGTCCCAGATGGCCAGGTCGGCGGCGCCCAGGCGGCTTTGCAGGTACTCGCGGGTGGCCATTGGCGCCTCCTGCAGGTGCAGCTTGACGCTGCCCCGGGCGGGCACCGGCTCATCCTGGCTCAGTGGCAGGCCCTCTGCCAGCCAGGCGTGCAGGCCACCATCGAGGTAGTGGTAGTGCGGGTGGCCGATCATATCCAGCAACCAGATAAAACGTCCGGCCCAGCCGCCGCCTTCATCGTCGTAAACCACATAGACCGCATCCGGACGATGTCCCAGTTCATCGAACAGCTGCTGTAGAGCCTCAGGCTGTGGCAGCAGGCCGGGCGCCGGTGGCTGGCCCAGCTGGGTACGCTTGGGGTCGACGAAGCGGGCGCCGGGGATATGGCCGTTGGCATAGCGGGCGGTGCTGGTCAGGTCGACCAGGATCAGCTCCGGGCCATCCAGGCGGCTGGCCAGCTGGGCAGGCTCGATCAGCAGGGGCAGGTCAGCGAAGGCGGTCATGCCGGGCCTCATATGCGGTGAAAAGGCAGCGATTGTAGCCCAAAGCCGTGCTGGCTGCCCGGGTGCGTGGCGCCGCTAGCGAGCGCGTCGGGCAAAACTGCCCAGCGCCCGCTCAATGCACTGCATGGTCTTGCCGAAGGCCTGCACCTGGGCGTCGCTCATGCTGGCGCCGGCCTGATCGGCCACCACCAGCATGACCACCCGCTCGTTGCTGGCCAGCGAGCGCAGCAGCAGATGCTCGCCGGGGAACAGGGCTTTCAGGCTGCCGGGCAGCATGGCCGAGAACTGGGCGATATTGCCAGGGGTCAGGCGCAGCTGGCCGGGGCTGCTGAGCAGGCGCCGCAGCACCTGGCTCTGTTGCGGGTCGAGGCTCAGGTTGGCGGCGGCCGGGTCCAGGCCGGCATGCTGTTGGACGATCAGGCGGCTGTGGTTGCGGTCGGCCAGCAGCAGCAACTGGCGACTCATGCCACAGGCTTGCAGGGCCTGTTTGGCGCAGTTGGTGAGTTGCAGCACATTGCTGAAGGGACTCGGTTGCGCCAGCAGTTGCCCACAGTACTGACGCCAGGCGCTGACTTCGGTCGGTTTCGCCGCAGGGGGCGGCGCTGCCTTGATGTGGCGGGCCTCCCAGGGCCAGAGCAGGGCCTGGGCCGGATGCCAGAGGCCACTGCAGTTCACCTGCCGGGCGCTAAGCACCGCCTGCTGGTGCAGCAGCTGTTGCAGATCGGCCAGGGGCAGGTGCAGATACAGGCCGGTCAGGCGCTGCCAGCGCAGGCTGTGCTGGCCATTCCAGGCATAGTGGGCGGACAGGGCCAGGCCATTGGCCAGGAGGATGCTGTTGGCCGGGTGCGTCAGCCAGCGGCGCAAATGGGTGTCGTTATCCAGGTGCTGTTGCTGCTGCAGGGGGTGTTCATTTTCCCGGGCGATATGCAGGGCCTTGACCAGCAGGCGGCGATCGTCCAGCAACAGACGGTAGCCCTGGATGATCCAGGCCGGCAGACGCCAGCGTTCACTCAGGGCCAGGCACAGCTGCAGCAGGGGCACGCCCAGTTCGTCCTGCTCCACCCGGCTGGCCGCCTGGCCCTTGACCAGCACGCGCTGCTCCCAGGCCTCGAACAGCTCCGGAAAGGCCGCCAGCAGGTGCCAGATCGGCGCAAGAAACAGCAGGCTGCCCCAGTGGATTTCCTGCCATAAGCGCGCCAGGCGGCCGCCGAACAGGCCATTGGCCTGCTGGCTGGCGTGCAGGCTGATCAGCTGGATCTGCCGCAGGGCCAGGGGCATCTCCTCTTCGTTCAGGCTCGGCAACTGTTTGAGTACTGTTTCGACCCGGCTCAGGCCCAGGCGGCTGACCGCGTTTTCCAGGCTTTCGGTCGGCTCGTGAAACCCACCGCCCTGACGATTGGCTTCGCGCAGCACCGCAAGGGCCAGGGTCGGGCACTGCTGCATCAGCTCGGCAATATCGCGCATCGATTTATTGCTATCGGCCAAGGCGCGGAGGATTAACAGCTGGCTCTGCTGAGTCACAGGCAGCCGTTGCTTATCCAGCAGCGTGAGCCAGTCATTCAGGGTGCGGGGGCGAGGAGGGGGCTTTGGCATTCGGGTTGAGTCAAGCTGGCTTTTGACCTTAACTGGCTATAGTCTCGCGCAAAACTTCCGATAAATAGAAGGGTTGTTTTGCAAAGCCCCTTTTCCTCACCTCTGGCCAGTTGCTTCCTATGGTAAAAATTCTCGGGATTCTCGTCGTACTGGGTTGTGTGATCGGTGGCTTTATCCTGTCTGGTGGTCAGTTTATGGCCCTGGTGCACCCCTATGAAGTCTTGATCATCGGTGGCGCGGCCCTGGGTGGCTTTCTCCAGGCCAACCCCGGCAGCACCTTCATGCATGTGTTCAAGAAGTCCTTGAGCATGTTCAGCTCGCGCTTTACCCACAGCTACTACCTGGATGTGCTCAAGCTGATCTACGAGATCCTCAACAAGAGCCGTCGCGAAGGCATGATGGCCATCGAAGCCGACGTGGAAGACCCCAACGCCAGCCCCATCTTCAGCAAGTACCCGGGCATCCTCAAAGACCAGCGCATGACCGCCTATATCTGCGATTACCTGCGCATCATGTCCTCCGGCAATATGGCGCCCCACGAGCTGGAAGGGCTGTTCGATATGGAACTGGCCAGCCTCAAGGAGGATCTTGAGCATCCCTCCCATGCCGTGGCCAAGATTGCCGACGGCTTGCCGGCCATGGGTATCGTGGCGGCGGTACTGGGGATCGTGATCACCATGTCGATCCTGGCCGAGGCGAGCAACGCCGAGATCGGTCAGAAGGTGGGTACGGCGCTGGTGGGTACCTTCCTCGGTATTCTCGCCTCCTATGGTTTCTTCGGGCCTTTGTCCACTGCCCTGGAGCACGATGCCAAGGAAGAGCTGAACGTCTACGAGGCGATCAAGGCCGGCCTGGTGGCTTCGGCCTCCGGCATGCCGCCGTCGCTGGCGGTGGAGTTCGCGCGCAAGGTGCTCTATCCGGCCCATCGCCCGAGCTTTACCGAGCTTGAACAAGCCATGCGCGGCAACTAAAGGCTGAATCATGGAGAACAATCAGCCGATCATCGTCAAGCGGGTCAAGAAGGTAGCCGGCGGCCACCATGGCGGTGCCTGGAAGATCGCCTTCGCCGACTTCGCCACGGCGATGATGGCCTTCTTTCTGGTGATGTGGCTGATGACCACCGCGACACCTGAGCAGAAGAAGCTGATTTCCGGCTATTTCCAGGACCCAATCGGCTTCTCCGAAAGCGCCAGTCCTTACGTGATCGACCTGGGTGGCTCGCCCACGCCGGCGCCGGATCGCACCCTCAACCCCGAGGAGCAGGCGCCCGCCGAACAGGCACCTTCCGAGATGGATCTGACCCAGGCCGAATCCCTGGCCGAAGAGGTGGAGCGCGAGCGGCTGGAGTTGCTGTTGCAAGAGTTGCAGAACAAGGTTGAAGACAATCCGCAGCTGCAGAACTTCAAGGATCAGATCCTCTTCGAGATCACCCAGGATGGCCTGCGCATCCAGATCATGGATGCCGAGAACCGGCCCATGTTCGCCTCCGGCAGCGCGCAGCTGCGCCCCTATTTCGAGGACATCCTGCTGGCCCTGACCGACACCATCGCCGCCGTGCCGAACAAGATCAGCATCAGCGGCCATACCGATGCCCAGCCCTTTGCCGGGCGCGGCGGCTATGGTAACTGGGAGCTGTCGGCCGACCGCGCCAATGCCGCGCGACGGGTGCTGGTGGCCGGTGGCTATGACGATGAGCAGGTGGCCCGGGTGGTGGGTTATGCCTCTTCGGCGCTATTTGATCGCGACGATCCGCTTAACCCGGTCAACCGCCGTATCGATATCGTGGTGCTGACCAAGAAAGCCCAGCGCGCCATCGAAGGCGAGCAGAGCGAAGCCGCTGACGAGACGCAGAATGAGCAGGCGCCGCCTGCACTTCCCAGTCGCATCAGCACGCCCCCGGCAGACGAGCCGCTGCAGCCGGATCAGCTGCGCGAGCGCCTGAATATCTTCGAGGATGGGGTGCTGAATTTCGATCAGCCCTGAGCGGGTGTTTACACATTACTGCGCTCGGCCATGCTGCGTTGCAAGCAGCCTCTGAGCGGTGTTGCAGTAGCCAAGGCCGTGACAATCGTCACGGCCTTTTCGTATCAGTACTCGGCCTGCGGCAGGCTGGCGAGGATATGCCGGTAGCTGGCCATGCGCTGAGGCTGAATACGACCATCCTCCAGAGCCTGGAGCAGGGCGCAGCCGGGCTCGCGGTCGTGCTTGCAGTCGCGGAAGCGGCAATGACCGAGCAGGTCGTGGAACTCGATAAACCCCGCTTCGACATCCTCACGGCTGACATGCACCAGGCCGAATTCGCGAATGCCCGGGGAGTCGATCAGCTCACCGCCGCCAGGGAAGTGGAACAGCCGCGCCGTGGTGGTGGTGTGGGTGCCCTTGCCGGTCAGCTCTGAAAGCGCCCCGACCCGGGTATCCACGCCCGGCAGCAGGCTGTTGACCAGGGACGACTTGCCCACCCCGGACTGGCCGACAAACACGCTGACATGGCCATCAAGCAGGCGCTTGAGCTGCTCCATGCCATCGCCCTGGTGAGCCGACACCTCCCGCAGCGGATAGCCCAGCTGGCGGTACACCGCGAGCATGGCATTGAGGGCCACGGCGTTCTGCTCATCGATCAGGTCGGCCTTGTTCAGCAGCAGCAGGGGGCGGATGCCGGCATGCTCGGCGGCCACCAGATAACGGTCGATCAGGTTGGCGTGTGGCTCGGGCAGGGGCGCGAAGACGATCACGATCAGGTCGACGTTGGCCGCCACCGGCTTGAGCTGGCCGCGGGTATCGGGGCGGCACAGTTCACTGCTGCGCGGCAGCTGCGCGACGATTACCCCGATGCCCTGATTGCCGGAGCGCCACACCACCCGGTCCCCGGTGACCATGGCCGGCAGGTTGGCACGCAGGTGGCAGCGGAACACCTGGCCGGCCTGAGGGCCTTCCAGGGCCTCGACCTCTACCTGCACGCCAAAGTGGGCAATCACCAGGCCGGTCTGCTCCGGCCCCAGGTCACCGCCTTCGAGAATCTGCTCCGCCTGGGATTCGCGTTTGGCGGCGCGGGCAGCCCGTTCCCCCTGGATTTTTTCGATCCGCCAGTTCTGCCGGCGATTGAGTTGGCGTTTGGCCATGAAGGTTCCAAGAATTGAGAAGCGAGGAAAACGTCGGCGAGTTTAGCAGCCTGCGCCCCACTGCAGGCGATTGCCGACAAGGGCGCTGTTGCGGCTAAACTGCCAGGCATCTTGCCAGCCATAGGAGCCTGCATGCCCCGCGCCTTATTTGCCCGCTACCCGGCTCTGGCAGCCCTGTTGGCCCAGCTGTTGGCCAGCCTGGTGGTGCTGGCGTTGCTGGTCATGGTGGTACAACTCAGTCCCTGGCGCCCCGCGGCCTTGTTGGCGGGCCTGCTGCAGGGGCTGCTGGCTGCCACGCTCGGCCGCTATCTGGGGCTGGCGCCCTGGTGGTGGTGGCTCAACCTGGCCTTTGTCCCCGGCCTGCTGCTGGCCAGCGGTGCAGCCTTGCCGGGCTGGCTGTTTCTGCTCGGCTTTGTGCTGTTGCTGCTGCTTAACTGGAACAGCCTGGGCGAGCGGGTGCCGCTGTACCTGACCGGCGCGGGCACGCGCCGCCAGTTGAGCCAGTTGCTGGCCGAGCGCGGTGAGCACTTTCGCTTTGTCGACCTGGGCTGTGGCCCGGCTGGCACCCTGCTGGCCCTGGCTCGGCAGTTTCCCCAGGCGCAGTTTGTCGGGGTGGAAACCGCGCCGCTCAGCTTTGCCATCGCCTGGCTGCGGGCGCTGTTGCAGAGCAACTGCCGGATTCGCTATCAGAGCCTGTGGCGCACCGATCTTGCCGACTTTGACCTGGTGTACTGCTTTCTTTCGCCCGCCCCCATGGCCGAGTTATGGCGCAAGGCCAGGGCCGAAATGGCAGCGGGGAGCTGGTTGATCAGCAACAGTTTTGCCGTGCCCGATGTGCCGCCGCAGCGCCTGATCGAATTGTCGGATTGGCGGCAGTCGAGTCTGCTGCTGTGGTGCATGCCGGGTGCGGGGCTCAGTACAGCCGATACGGCGTTGCCGGCGGGCTGATAAACTGCCGCCATCAGCCAAGGAGCACAGCATGCAGAACCCGCAGAACCTGATCTGGATCGACCTGGAAATGACCGGTCTGGAGCCCGAGAAAGACGTCATCATCGAGATGGCCACCATCGTCACCGACAGCGACCTGAATATCCTCGCCGAAGGGCCGGTGATCGCCATCCACCAGAGCGATGCGGTGCTGGCCGGCATGGACGAGTGGTGCACCCGCACCCATGGCGAAAGCGGCCTGACCCAGCGCGTGCGTGAAAGCACCATCGACACCGCGGCAGCCGAGGCGCAGACCATCGCCTTCCTGCAGCAATGGGTGCCCCAGGGCGCCTCGCCCATCTGCGGCAACAGCATCGGCCAGGATCGGCGCTTTCTCTACCGCTATATGCCGACACTGGAAGCCTACTTCCACTACCGCTATCTGGATGTCTCGACCCTGAAGATCCTCGCCGACCGCTGGGCGCCGAAGATCAAGGAAGGCTTTCAGAAGAAGGGCACCCACCTGGCCCTGGACGATATCCGCGAGTCCATCGCCGAACTCAAGTACTACCGCGACCACTTCCTCAAGGTCTGATAGATGCCGCTCGGGCAAGGGACTGCCGGCATGCTGCAGCCTGTGCGCCTGTCGGCCGCCCGGCTGCGCCGGCCCTGGCTGGCTTTGCCCCTGCTGGTGCTGCTGGGCCTGTATCTGGCCGACCGCCTCTGGCCGTTGCCCTTGCCGCAGGACGATCTGGCCCGGGTGGTGCTGGCCGAGGATGGCACGCCGCTGTGGCGTTTTGCCGATGCCGACGGGGTGTGGCGCTATCCGGTGCGTCCGGATGAGGTTTCCCCCTACTACCTGGAAGCCCTGCTGACCTACGAAGACCGCTGGTTCCGCCAGCACCCCGGGGTCAACCCTCTCGCCCTGGGGCGTGCGGCCTGGCAGAACCTACGCGGCGGGCGCGTCGTGTCCGGCGGCAGCACCCTGTCGATGCAGGTGGCGCGTCTGCTTGATCCTCACGCGCGCAGCTATGCCGGCAAGCTCAAGCAGCTGTGGCGCACCCTGCAGCTGGAATGGCACCTGTCCAAGGATGAAATCCTTGCCCTTTATCTCAATCGCGCCCCCTTTGGCGGCACCCTGCAGGGGGTGGCGGCGGCCAGCTGGGCCTATCTGGGCAAGGGGCCGGGGCAGCTGACCCGGGCCGAGGCCGCGCTACTGGCGGTGTTGCCCCAGGCCCCCAGCCGGCTGCGCCCGGACCGGCACCCCGAGCGGGCCCAGGCTGCTCGCGACAAGGTGCTGCAGCGTCTGGCCGATTTTCGTGTGTGGCCGGCGCCAGCCGTGGCCGAAGCCCGGGAGGAACCGGTGCTACTGGCACCACGCCAGGAACCCCGGCTGGCCCCTTTGCTGGCGCGGCGGCTGAACACCCCGGGCAGCCCACCGCTGATCCGTACCACCCTGGACGCCGCCCTGCAGCGGCGCCTGGAGGATCTGCTGCTGGGCTGGCGGGCACGTTTGCCGGAGCATACGTCTGCGGCCATTCTGGTGGCCGAACACCCCGGCATGGCGGTGCGCGCCTACCTGGGTTCGGTGGATATCGGCGATGCCCGGCGCTTTGGCCATGTCGATATGGTCAGTGCGCTGCGCTCGCCCGGCTCGACCCTCAAGCCCTTTCTCTATGGCCTGGCCCTGGACGAGGGACTGATCCATTCCGAGTCCCTGATGCAGGACGTGCCGCGGCGTTACGGTGATTACCGTCCGGGTAATTTCGCCAGCGGCTTTCAGGGACCGGTGTCGGCCAGCGAGGCCCTGGCCAGCTCCCTCAATCTTCCAGCGGTACAGTTGCTGGAGGCCTATGGGCCCAAGCGCTTTGCCGGCGAGCTGCGCGGCGCTGGTGTAGCGCTGCGCCTGCCGCCGCTAAGCGAACCCAGCCTGGCGCTGATCCTGGGCGGTGCCGGCAGTCGCCTGGAAGATCTGCTCAGTGGCTATAGCGCCTTCGCCCGTGGCGGTATGGCGGCGCGCCTGCGCTTTGCTCCCGATGAAGCGCTGTATGAACGGCGCCTGCTGTCGCCCGGTGGGGCCTGGATCATCCGCCGCATCCTTGCCGGTCAGGCACGACCGGATCGCGATCCGCGGGCGCAGCTGGTGCAGCGCCCGACCCTGGCCTGGAAGACTGGCACCAGCTACGGCTTTCGCGACGCCTGGGCGATTGGCGTGGCGCCGCGCCATCTGATCGGGGTGTGGATCGGCCGCCCGGATGGCACGCCGGTGCCCGGGCAGTTCGGCCTGGCTTCCGCCGCGCCCCTGTTGCTGCAGGTGCATGACCTGCTGGCCAATCGCGATAGCCAGCGCGGCCTCGCCATACCCGCCGATCCGCAGCCGAGCGAGGTGGGGGTGGCGGCGATCTGTTGGCCATTGGGCCAGCCCATTGCGCGGGATGACCCCAACTGCAGGCGTCAACGTTTTGCCTGGACCCTGGCGGGCACCCAGCCGCCGACCCTGCAGGCGGCGGACCAGCCACTGGGCCTGGGGTTGCGCGAGGTCTACTGGGTCAATGACGCGGGCTTGAGAGTGGCCGCCGACTGCCCCGGCGCCCAGCGCCGCGAGCTGGCGCTATGGCCCGCGCCTCTGGAGCCCTGGCTGCCGAGTCGTGAGCAGCGCCGGGCCCGCTTGCCGGCGCCAGATCCGCTTTGTGCGCCGCCTGCGCCAGTGGCCGTGGCGCCGCTGTCGATCGTCGGGGTACGGGAGGGGGATCGCCTGCAGCGTCCTGCCGGCAGCAGCGAACCCCTGCGTCTGCAGTTATCGGCCCTGGGCGGCAGTGGCCGGCGCTGGTGGTTCGTCAATGGCCAGCCGGTCGGCGAAAGCATCGCGCAGGAAACCTTTGTCCAGCGCTTCGAGCAGCGCGGCGACTATCAGCTCAGCGTGCTGGACGAAAGCGGGCAGACGGCGCGTCTGGCCTTTCGCCTGGAGCGCGATTAACCACCTCCTCTGTTCAGACCAGCTTGAAGCGATTGACCAGGGTCTGCAGTTCGCCGCCCAGGCGGGCCAGATCGACGCTGGCCGCCGAGGTTTCCTCGGTGGCGGCGGCGGACTGTTCGGCCACATCGCGGATATTCGACACGCTGCGGCTGATCTCCTCGGCCACCGAGCTTTGCTGTTCGGCCGCCGTGGCGATCTGCTGGTTCATCTGCTGAATGCTCGATACTGCGCCGTTGATGGCATCCAGCGCCGCGCCGGCCTGTTTGGCGGCCTCTACGGTTGACGTGGCCTCGGTGCAGCTCTTGTCCATCATCTCGACTGCGCTCTGGGCGCCACCCTGCAGGTTGGCGATCAGGCCTTCGATCTCGCTGGTGGATTCCTGGGTGCGCTTGGCCAGGGCGCGCACCTCGTCGGCCACCACGGCGAAGCCGCGGCCCATTTCGCCGGCGCGGGCCGCTTCGATGGCGGCATTGAGGGCCAGCAGGTTGGTCTGCTCGGCGATACCCTTGATCACATCCAGCACCGCGCCGATATTGGTGCTGTCGTGCTTGAGGCGTTCGATGGACTGGGCCGAGTGCTCGATGGAGCGGGCCAGGTTTTCGATACGTTCGATGGCCTGCTGCACGGTCTGGTTGCCCTGCTGGGTTTGCTGGTCGGCGTCACGGGCGGAGTAGGCGGCGGATTCGGCGTTGCGTGCCACATCCTGCACCGTGGCGGTCATCTCGTGCATGGCGGTGGCGACCTGCTCGGTTTCCATCTTCTGCTGGGTCACCCCGGCGCTGGTCTGCTCGGTGACGGCCGACATTTCCTCGGCCGCAGTGGCCAGTTGCTCGATCCCGCTGGTCAGGCGGGTCAGCAGTTCACGCAGGCTCAGGGTCATGGTCTGCATGGCCTGCATCAGCTGACCCAGTTCATCCTGGCGGGTGCTTTCGATGTTTTCCGACAGATCACCCTGAGCCACCTTGCGCGCCAGCTGCACCACGCGCTGCAGGGGCTTGACGATCATCTGGGTGATCAACAGGGCACAGAGCAAGCCAAGGATAAAGGCGATAACCGCGGCGCCCACCAGTATGGCCTCGGCCTGGAAAGCTTCGGCTTGCAGCACCTTGAGTTGCAGTTCAAGGGACTCGGCGGAGGCGCTGGCCACTTCCCGGGCCCGCTCATTCATGGCGCGCTCGCTGGCATCGCGGCTCTCGACCGCCTGGCGCAGGCTGTCGAAATTGCGTTGATACAGGGCCAGCTGGGTCATGGCCGAGTCCAGATCGGCGCGGGCGGCCGGGTCGCTAATGCGGTCGCGCAGATTCTGACCGTTCTGGCTGATGGTCTCGAATTGCTGCAGCAGCACCTGGGCATCCTGGGCCTGGCTGCTCAGGACAAAATTCTTCTCGAAACGCCGGGCGGTGAGCAGTTCCTTGGCCAGGTTACTGGCCTGGGTGGCGTAGCCCAGGGTGCGGATGCTGTCTTCATCGCCGCTGGCGCGTATCTGCTGTTCGGCAGCCTGCCCCAGCCGGGCCTGCAGTTCATCGAACTCCTTCAATGCTTCCCGCGCCGCTTCTTCCATGGCCCGTTGGGCAGTCTGATTGCTGGCGCTGGCCTGGCTCAGTGCCTGCAACTGCTGGCGGTAGTCGGCCACATCCTGGCGAATGCCCTCCATCAGGGCGATGCTTTCCGGGCGGTTCAGCACTTTCAAGGCATCGCTGGTCAGGGCTTCGATTTCTTCGACCAGACTCTGGGCCTGCTCGATGTACTGGCTGTCACCACGGATGATGAAGTTTTTCTCCTGCTGCCGGGCCAGGGACAGCTTGCTGTCGATTTCGTTGACCTTGAGCAGGGTGTCGAAGCGGCTCAGAGTGCTCTCCAGGCTGCTAAAGCCGAGGCCGGCCACCCCCAGGGTGATGACCAATACCAGGCCGAAGCCGCTGAGCAGCTTCTTGCGCACGCTCAGATCCAGGACAAGATTGCTCACTGATCCGGGCATAGGAACTTCCTTATAGCGTCGTTAGGTCAGGGTCTTAACCTTAGTGCCTTGATGGCAGAGTGCTGTGAGCGTTTCTTTACAGATCGTTTCAATCGGGAATGAGTGGTCGAAATACGTCGATCGGTGGCCTGATCAGGCTCAATGGCGCCTGACCGGGGGCGCAACTATTCTGCATTGCAGGCCCAGGTAAAGCCTGAATGTCCCTGGCCGATAGCCTTTTGCGATAAGTGGAAATTGATTTTGTATACAGTTGCGTATACAAATATTGCCTTCAAATAATAACGACAAGGGTGATCGCCCATGAATCTCTGGAAGCGCAGTATCCAGTGGCAACTGATGCTCAGCATGGGCGCGGCCTTGCTGGCTAGCATTCTGATCGTGGTGGCCATCTACTCGGCCATCGTCAATCGCCTGACCGAGCGCTACCTGGTCGAAGAAGCGCTGCCGGCCAGGGTGCTGGCGATCCGCAATGATTTGGAGCGGGTGCTCACTGCGCCGATTACCGCCAATGCCTCGATTGCCGAGAACACCCTGGTGCAGGACTGGCTGGCCAGTGGCGAGGACGAGGCGCGCCGCGAAGAGTTTGCCCGCTATCTGGAAGGTGTGCGTGCCCAGCAGCAGGCCATGACCACCTCCATCGTCAGCCTGGCCAGTGGCAACTACACCACCGGTGAGGGGCTGATGCGCACCCTGGATCGCGCCCAGCCGGAGAACGTCTGGTTCTACCGCCTGGTCGACAGCGACCGCGATCGCGCCCTGGAAATCGATATCGACAAGACCACCCGCCTGCCGACCCTGTTTATCAACCAGCGCATCAAGCAGGGCAATACCACCCTGGGGGTGGCCGGCCTGGGTTTTCGCCTGACCGATATGTCGAAGATGATCAGCGACTTTCGCTTTGGTGAGCAGGGGCAGGTGTTCCTGATCGACGGCAATGGTGAGATCAAGGTGCATCCGCGCTCTGAGCTCAGTGGTACTGGCAAGTTGCAGGAGCTGTTTGGCAGCGATGCGGCCAATGCCGTGCTCTCCGGCGGCAGCCAGGCGGTGCGCTTTGTGCGTGACGGCCAGCCCTATCTGGGGGTGGTGCAGAAATTTGCCAGCCTGGACTGGATTCTGGTCAGTGAGGTGCCCGAGGCCGAAGTCTATGCCGAGGCGCGCCAGGCCATGCTTACCAGCAGCCTGATCGGCCTGGGCGTGGCACTGCTGTTCCTTGGGCTGGTGGTGCTGCTGGCCAAGGGGCTGGTGCGGCCGATTCGCCAGGTCACCGCGGCGTTGGTGGAGATTGGCGGCGGCGGAGGCGACCTCACCCGCCGGCTGGACGAGTCGCGGGCCGATGAGTTGGGCGATCTGGCCCGAGGTTTCAACCGCTTTATCGCCAGTCAGCGCAGCCTGATCAGCGATGTGCTGAATACCAGTGAGCGTCTACGTGGTGCAGTTGGTCAGGTGGCTCAGGTGGTGGAAAACACCGCCGGACGCTCCGGTCAGCAGCAGGAAATGACCGATATGGTGGCCACCGCCGTGCACGAGATGGGTCTGACCGTGCAGGAAATCGCGCGCAATGCCAGCAGCGCCGCCCAGGCTTCGCAGGCGGCGCGTGATGAGGCGCAGCAGGCGCGCAAGGTGGTGGGGCAGTCCATTGGTCATATCGAGCATATGTCAGCGGAAATTGGCGACGCCGCAGCCGCGGTGAGCGAGCTGGCCGAGCAGGTGGCCTCCATCGATCAGGTGCTGGCGGTGATCCGCGGCATCTCCGAGCAGACCAACCTGCTGGCCCTCAATGCGGCTATCGAGGCGGCCCGGGCCGGCGAGATGGGCCGTGGTTTTGCCGTGGTGGCGGACGAGGTGCGTACCCTGGCCAGTCGTACCCAGAGCTCCACCGACGAGATCCAGCAGATGATCCAGCGCCTCAAGCAGGGCGCGGACAATGCGGTCAGCTCCATGCATGCCGGGCAGGCCGCCACCGGCACCGGGGTCGAGGCCAGCCAGCAGACCGGTCAGTCCCTCAGTGCCATTACCGAGCAGGTAGAGCGCATCAGTGACATGAACACCCAGGTGGCCACCGCCACCGAGGAGCAGAGCTCGGTGACCGAAGAGATCAATCGCAATGTCCAGGGCATCGCCGACCTGGCCCATGCCACCGTGGGCGAGGTGCAGGCGTGTAAGGAAGATTGCCAGACCCTGCGTGGCCTGGCCGATGACCTGGCCAAGCAGATGGGCAGCTTTAAGCTTTAAGGCGGAGTGCTGGCAGGTTGTTGAAAAACGTAGGCGAGGCAGGCAAGACAAGGTAAAAACGGCCGAGAAAGCGCAGTGTACAGTTGTACATGAGCATTTTGAGGTCGTTTTTAACGCAGGATTGCCCACGTAGGTAGTTTTTCAACGGCCTGTTAGGCCGTTACCACCCGATTGCGGCCAGCAGCCTTGGCGGCATAGAGGGCATTGTCCACGCGGCGGAAGAAGCCTTCGGCGCTGTGATCGCGCGCCGGGTCAAAGCAGCCAACGCCTAGGCTGGCGGTCAGCGGCAGCAGATGCCCTTCCAGCTGGAAACCCTCGCCCGCCAGTTGTTGGCGGAAGTCCTCGGCCATCAGTCGAGCCTGCTCCAGGCTGGTATTGGGTAATAGAACGCCAAACTCCTCACCCCCCAGGCGCAGCAGTGCGTCACTGTCGCGGCGGAAGTTCAGGCGCATGCGTTCGGCGAAGGCGGCCAGGCAGCTGTCACCGCTGATATGGCCGTACTGGTCATTGATCTGCTTGAAGAAGTCGATATCCAGCAAGACCAGGGACAAGGCCTCGCCGCTGCGCTGGGCGTTGGCCAGCATGGCCGGGAACAGGTTGTTGAACAGATAACGATTGCCCAGTTGGGTCAGGCTGTCGGTGCGGTTGATCTGCTCCAGGCGCGCTTGCTGCTCCAGCAGTTGCAGCTCCAGTTCAAGGGTGGCGCGGTATTCCCTGTGGCTGCGGTTGAGTGCCAGTAGCAGATAGGCGAAGTAGCAGGCGAGGGTGACCAGCGTGGCCAACTGCTCCTGATAGTGCCAGAGCAGTGTCAGCAAGCCAGGTAGGTACAGCAGTACCAGGGCCGTTATGGCGCGGTACTTGCGCATGGCGAAGTTGAAGGCCATGGCTGTGCTGAAGGCGATGGTGCTGAGGGTGGCTATGTTGGCCGAGGAGCTGAAGCGCATCTGGCTCAAGCTCATGGCATAAACCAGGCCCCAGGCCAGGGCGGTGCTCAGAATCAGGGCCCAGTGTCGATCCAGCCATCGTTGCAGGGCTTTGCTGCTTTGCTCCGTTGGCAGGGCGTGGGCCAGGCGCAGGCCCCAGAGGCTGGCAAAGAGCAGGGTACCGCCCAGGCCCAGCAGCATGTCCTGTTGCGGCGCCTGGGCGAAGCCCCAGACCAGCAGCCAGGCCAGCAGGTAGAACACCCCGCCCAGACGGGTGCGCACCCGGGTGTCCTGGGCTTCGCGCCAGAGGCTGAAGGCGTGAGGTTGGCGAGGAACTGCGGTATCGCTCATTTTGTGATCACGAATATGCCATGGCTTGAGGATAGCGCTTTCCATCAAGCCATGGTGACAAAATGCCAGTGATCAGGCTGGGCGTTTACAGGTGCGTTGCGGCGGGTGGCTCTGTCAGTGGGTGCGGGCCACGGCAAAGCGGGTCAGTTCCACCAGCGCGTCGCGGTACTCGCTGGGTGGCAGGACTTCCAGGCAGGCGATGGCGCGTTCGGCGTAGTCGCGGGCTTGCTGGGCGGTGTAATCCAGGGCGCCAGCGGCTTCTACGGCCGCGCGGATGCTTTCCAGATCCTCGATGCCGCCTTTCTGGATCGCCTGGCGCACCAGGGCAGCCTGCTCGGGCGTGCCTTCGCGCATGGTGTAGATCAGCGGCAGGGTCGGTTTGCCTTCGGCCAGGTCGTCACCGACGTTCTTGCCCAGGCTGGCGGCGTCGCCCTTGTAGTCGAGCAGGTCGTCGACCAACTGGAAGGCCACGCCCAGGTGATCGCCAAAGGTGCGCAGGGCTTCGCGCTGAGCTTCTGTCGCGCCGGCCAGGGCGGCCGCACTGTGGGTCGAGGCCTCGAACAGCATGGCGGTCTTGCCGCGGATGACCTCCATATAGGTGTCTTCCGTGGTGCTGGCGTCGCGCACCTTGGACAGCTGCAGCACCTCGCCCTCGGCAATCACCCGGGTGGCGTGGGAGAGGATCTTCATCACCGGCATGGAGCCGAGTTCGACCATCATTTCGAAGGAGCGCGAATAGAGGAAGTCGCCCACCAGTACACTGGGTGCGTTGCCCCATTGGGCGTTGGCAGTGCTGCGGCCACGGCGCATGTCGGACATGTCGACCACGTCGTCGTGCAGCAGGGTTGCGGTATGCAGAAACTCGATGGTGGCGGCCAGCAGGCGCAGCTGATCGCCTTCCAGCCCCAGGGCCTTGCCGCTGAGCAGGACCAGTAGCGGACGCAGGCGCTTGCCACCGGCGGAGATAATATAGTCGCCGATCTTCTCGACCAGCGGCACCCGCGATACCACCTGTTTGCGGATGATGCCGTCAACGGCGGTAAAGTCATCCGCCACCACGCGGTAAAAGGCCTGGGGTTGCATCGCTGGTACCTGTGAATCATAGGGTGCGCGGCATGCTAGGGGGCGGGGTAGGGGCTGTCAAGGCAAGCGGCTGGGGCGCTTGCACTGAGCGGGCGGCTTGCGTACAATCGCGCACCCTGAACTTCCCCCCTGGGTATTTCCCTGCCTTACGCAATTGCACGGGTGTCATTCCGGCCCCGAGCAGCCATGCCAGCCGACACTTATTCCTATAAAGCGCTGGGTGAGCAGGATTAACGGAGATTTACCATGTACGCAGTAATTGTTACTGGTGGCAAGCAATACAAAGTCACCGAAGGCGAATTCCTCAAGGTCGAAAAACTCGAGCTGGCCACTGGCGAAGCCGTGACTTTTGACCGTGTTCTGCTGGTCGGCAATGGCGACGACGTGAAAATCGGCGCTCCGGTTGTTGACGGTGCCAAGGTTGTGGCTGAAGTGGTTGCTCAAGGCCGTCACGACAAGGTCACCATCATCAAGTTCCGTCGTCGTAAGCACCACATGAAGCGCCAGGGCCACCGTCAGTGGTACACCGAGATCAAAATCACCGGTATCCAGGCCTGATTCGTTTCGGCCTGATCCCTTTATAGGAGTATTGAACTCATGGCACACAAAAAAGCTGGCGGTAGTACCCGCAACGGTCGCGACTCAGAAGCCAAACGCCTTGGCGTGAAGATGTATGGCGGCCAGGCTATCAAAGCAGGCAACATCATCGTGCGTCAGCGCGGCACCCAGTTCCACGCCGGTTACGGCGTTGGCATGGGTAAGGATCACACCCTCTTCGCTAAGGTCGAAGGCGTGGTCAAGTTTGAAGTTAAGGGCGCCTTCGGTCGTCGTTACGTGAGCGTCGTAGCGGCTTAATTGCACGACTGCTGGAAAAGCCCTGTCCTTGCGACGGGGCTTTTTTGTTTCTTGGGGTTCTTGCCAAACTGCCCTGGATGCTGGCGTTCGATTTGAATGCAGGTCAATTTTGCAAGAACCTAGTGTTTCTCGGTTCAGATGACCCGCGTAAATGCGGGAGGCTTAAAGATGAAATTCGTCGATGAAGTATCGATTTTTGTAAAAGCCGGCGACGGCGGTAACGGCATGATGGCTTTTCGTCGCGAAAAGTTTATCGAGAAGGGCGGCCCCAACGGCGGGGATGGCGGTGACGGGGGCTCGGTGTTTATCGAAGCCGACGAGAACCTCAACACCCTGGTGGACTACCGCTATACTCGCAAATTCCAGGCGCAGAACGGCGAGAAGGGCGGCAGCACTGACTGCACCGGCGCCAAGGGCGAGGACCTGATCCTGCCGGTGCCGGTGGGAACCACGGTGATCGATGCCTCGACCCAGGAAGTGATCGGCGACCTGACCAAACCGGGTCAGCGCCTGATGGTGGCGCAGGGTGGCTGGCATGGGCTGGGCAATACCCGCTTCAAGTCCAGTACCAATCGGGCGCCGCGTCAGACCACGCCGGGCAAGCCGGGCGAGGCGCGCGATCTCAAGCTGGAATTGAAGGTGTTGGCCGACGTTGGTCTGCTGGGCCTGCCCAATGCCGGCAAGAGCACCTTTATCCGTTCGGTGTCGGCGGCCAAGCCGAAGGTGGCGGATTATCCGTTCACCACTCTGGTGCCGAACCTGGGCGTGGTCAGCGTCGATCGCTACAAGAGCTTTGTCATCGCCGATATTCCCGGCCTGATCGAAGGGGCTTCCGAGGGTGCGGGGCTGGGGATTCGTTTCCTCAAGCACCTGTCGCGTACCCGCCTGCTGCTGCACCTTGTGGATATGGCGCCGCTGGATCTGACCGATCCGGCCGAAGCGGCCGCGACCATCGTCGATGAGCTGACCAAGTTCAGTCCGGCTCTGGCTGAGCGTGAGCGCTGGCTGGTGCTGAACAAGGCCGATCAGATCCTCGAAGAGGAGCAGGAGGCGCGTATCGCCGAGATCGTCGGGCGCCTGCAGTGGCAAGGGCCTGTGTATGTGGTGTCGGCCCTGGCGCGCCAGGGTACCGAGAAGCTCTGCTACGACATCATGGATTATCTGGAGGCGCGCGCCGAGCGCATCGCCGAGAATCCCGAGTTCGCCGCCGAGCTGGCCGAGCTGGATCAGCGCATCGAAGATGAGGCGCGGGCGCAGCTGCAGGCGCTGGACGACAAGCGTGCGCTGCGTCGTTCCGGGGTCAAGGCAGCCGGTGAGGTGGATGATGACGACGGCTTCTGGGATGAAGAAGACGCCGATGACGGCCCGGAAATCATTTACGTCCGGGATTGACGATTTTCCCAACGCCGCTTGATAGCGGCGTTTTTGTGCTGATGGTTCGCTCTGGGGTTGGATGATCATGCGTGACAAGGTGACTGGCGCGCAGCGCTGGGTAGTAAAGATCGGCAGTGCGCTGCTGACGGCAGATGGTCGTGGCCTGGATCGTGCCGCCATGGCGGTGTGGGTCAAGCAGATGGTGGCGCTGCGCGAGCAGGGCGTGGAGCTGGTGCTGGTGTCCTCCGGGGCAGTGGCGGCGGGCATGAGCAAGCTGGGTTGGGTGGCGCGTCCCAGTGCCATGCATGAGCTGCAGGCGGCGGCAGCCATCGGTCAGATGGTGCTGGTGCAGGCCTGGGAGTCGAGCTTTGCCGAGCATGGCCGGCGTACGGCGCAAATCCTCCTGACCCATGATGATCTGTCCGATCGCAAGCGCTACCTGAATGCCCGTAGCACCCTACGCACCCTGGTGGATCTGGATGTGGTGCCGGTGATCAACGAGAACGACACCGTGGTGACCGACGAGATCCGTTTCGGTGACAACGACACCCTGGCCGCCCTGGTGGCCAATCTGGTGGAGGCGGACCTGCTGGTGATTCTCACCGACCGCGACGGCATGTATAACGCCGATCCGCGGCATAACCCCAATGCCGAGCTGATTTATGAGGGGCGGGCGGATGACCCGGCCCTGGATGCGGTGGCGGGTGGCGTCGGCGGCGCCCTGGGGCGTGGCGGCATGCAGACCAAGCTGCGCGCGGCGCGTCTGGCGGCGCGTTCCGGCGCTCATACGGTGATTGTCGGTGGTGCCATCGAGCAGGTGCTGGCGCGGCTCAAGGCTGGCGAGCGGCTGGGTACCCTGCTGGCGCCGGAGCGTGGCATGCTGGCGGCGCGCAAGCAGTGGTTGGCCGGGCATCTGCAGACCCGCGGTACCCTGGTGCTGGATGAGGGGGCGGTCAAGGCGCTTTCTACTGGCACCAAGAGCTTGTTGCCGGTGGGGGTGCGGGCGGTGCAGGGCAGTTTTCGTCGTGGTGAGATGGTGGTGTGCGTGGCGCCTGATGGTCGCGAGATCGCCCGTGGTCTGGCCAACTACAGCGCCCTTGAGGCGCAGAAAATCATTGGCCAGCCTTCCGATGCCATCGAAAAATTGCTGGGCTATGTGGATGAGCCCGAGCTGGTGCATCGCGACAATATGATTCTGGTGTGAGGGTCGGTATGCGAATCGTAAAGAACTGGCTGGGTGCGCTGGTGCTGCTGCCTGGGCTGGCGGCGGCCGAACAGATCGGTGAGGTGTCGACGGTTTTCAAGCTCATGGGGCCGAACGACAAGATCCTGGTCGAAGCCTTCGATGATCCCAAGGTGCAGGGCGTGACCTGCTACCTGTCGCGGGCCAAGACCGGTGGGGTCAAGGGTGGCCTGGGGTTGGCCGAGGATCGCGCCGAAGCCTCGATTGCCTGCCGCCAGGTCGGCCCGATCCGCTTTGTCGGGGAGCTCAAGGAGGGCGAGGAGGTGTTCAGGGAGCGCACCTCGCTGGTATTCAAGACCATGCAGGTGGTGCGCTTCTTCGATCGCAAGCGCAATACCCTGGTGTACCTGGTCTATAGCGACCGGGTGATCGAGGGCAGTCCGCAGAATGCGGTCACCGCCATTCCGGTTCTGCCCTGGCCGGAGCGATCCTGAGTAAAAGCCCGAAGTGATTCGGGCTTTTTTCTGGCTTGGCGCTTGTTGCGATTATTGCAGGCAATAAAAAACCGGCCATCAGGCCGGTTTTTCAAGAGCCACGGTAATCAGGCGGCGGTAGCCAGTGCCTTGATATGACCGTTCAGGCGGCTCTTGTGACGAGCGGCCTTGTTCTTGTGGATGATGCCCTTGTCGGCCATACGGTCGATTACCGGCACAGCCAGGGTGTAAGCGGTCTGGGCCTTGTCCAGGTCTTTGGCGTCGATAGCCTTGACCACGTTCTTGATGTAGGTACGGACCATGGAGCGCAGGCTGGCGTTATGGCTACGACGCTTCTCAGCCTGTTTTGCGCGTTTTTTGGCAGAAGGTGTATTGGCCACCGTCAAGCTCCTCGAAAAAACTGGGGGGATACGAACGAATAAGGCCGCGAATCATGCCGACATGCCAGGCGCCTGTCAAGTCTGTTGGCTATTGCCTGTGCTGGTCTGACCGGCGGCGGGTCGCTACACTCGCAGCCTTTGCGCGGTACAGCATTGTCCGCGTTGGTATCCGTTAGCGGAAGTCGAAATTTCAGATGAATTTGCTTAAATCCCTGGCCGCCGTCAGCTCCATGACCATGCTCTCAAGGGTGCTGGGTTTTGTGCGTGACACCATCATTGCGCGCATCTTCGGTGCCGGGGTGGCTTCGGACGCCTTTGTGGTGGCCTTCAAGCTGCCCAACCTGCTGCGCCGCATCTTTGCCGAGGGCGCCTTTTCCCAGGCCTTTGTGCCGATTCTGGCGGAATACAAGACCCAGCAGGGCGAGGAGGCGAGCCGCACCTTTGTCGCCTATGTCAGTGGCTTGCTGACCCTGGTGCTGGCGCTGGTGACGGCCTTGGGTATTCTGGCTGCGCCCTGGATCGTCTGGGCCTCGGCGCCCGGCTTTGCCGCCGAGGCTGAGCGTTTCGAGCTGACCGTCGATCTGCTGCGCCTGACCTTTCCTTATATATTGCTGATCTCTCTGTCATCCCTGGCCGGGGCGGTGCTCAACACCTGGAACCGCTTTTCGGTGCCGGCCTTTGTGCCGACCCTGCTGAATGTCAGCATGATCGTCTTTGCCCTGTACCTGGCGCCCTATTTCGATCCGCCGATCATGGCCCTCGGCTGGGCGGTGCTGGTGGGTGGCCTGGCCCAGTTGCTGTTTCAGCTGCCGCATCTGAAAAAGGTCGGCATGCTCGTGCTGCCGCGCCTGAATCTCAGGGACGCAGGTGTCTGGCGGGTGCTCAAGCAGATGGGGCCGGCCATTTTCGGGGTTTCGGTGAGCCAGATTTCGCTGATCATCAACACCATCTTCGCCTCCTTTCTGGTGGCCGGTTCGGTGTCCTGGATGTACTACGCCGATCGCCTGATGGAGCTGCCCGCCGGGGTGCTAGGCGTGGCGCTGGGCACCATTCTGCTGCCGGCCCTGTCGAAGACCCATGCCGGTGCCAGTCGTGAGGACTATTCCAAGCTGCTCGACTGGGGCCTGCGCCTGTGCCTGGTGCTGGCGCTGCCCAGTGCTGTGGCTCTGGCGATCATCTCCGAGCCGCTGATTGCCTCGCTGTTCCAGTACGGCAAGTTCACCGCCGCCGATACCGCCATGACCCAGCGCGCCCTGATCGCCTATTCCCTGGGCCTGGTGGGCATCATCCTGGTGAAGATTCTGGCGCCGGCCTTCTATGCCCAGCAGAACATCAAGACCCCGGTGCGCATCGGCATGCTCACCCTGCTGGCGACCCAGGCGATGAATGTGCTGTTTGTCTTCGTGATTCCCCTGGCCCATGCCGGCCTGGCCCTGGCCATCGGCCTGGCGGCCTGTCTGAATGCCGCGCTGCTGTACTGGCAGCTGCGTAAGCGCGAGATGTTTCAGCCCCAGCCCGGCTGGGCGCTGTTTGCCGGCAAGCTGCTGCTGGCCTTGCTGGTCATGGCGGCGGCCTTGCTGCTGGCCATGCACCATCTGCCCGCCTGGGCCGAGGGCAGCATGCTCGGGCGCTTGCTGCGTCTGGCTGGGTTGGTGGGGGTGGGGCTGCTGGCCTATTTCACCAGCCTGGGGTTGCTGGGTTTTCGAGTGCGTGATTTTGCCCGGCGCAGCGCGCTGTGATCAGGGCTGAACGGGCGCCTGTTGTCCGCTGCCCGCTGTGCGTATAATCGGCCACTTTCTGAGCAAGAAGCGCGTTATGCAGCTGGTTCGAGGCTTACACAACCTGCGTCCCGAGCATCGGGGCTGTGTCGCCACCATAGGCAATTTCGACGGGGTTCATCGCGGTCACCAGGCTATCCTGGCGCGTCTGCGTGAGCGTGCCCAGGCCCTTGGCGTACCCAGTTGCGTGGTGATCTTCGAGCCGCAGCCGCGGGAGTTTTTCGCCCCCCAGGCCGCGCCGGCGCGGCTGACCCGCCTGCGCGACAAGCTCGCCCTGCTGGCCGCCGAGGGGGTGGATCGGGTGCTATGCCTGAGCTTCAACCGGCGCTTGCGGGAATTGTCCGCTGCCGAGTTTGTGCAGAAGGTGCTGCTCGATGGCCTGGCGGTCAAGCATCTGGAAGTGGGCGATGATTTCCGCTTTGGCTGCGACCGCGCCGGGGATTTTGCCTTTCTTGCCGAGGCCGGTGAGCGTGAGGGATTCAGCGTCGAAGCGGCCAATACCGTGGCCCTGGATGCCCAGCGGGTCAGCAGCACGCGGGTGCGCGAAGCCCTGGCCTCCGGCGATTTCGCCCTGGCTGAACACCTGCTGGGGCGCCCCTTCCAGATCGCCGGGCGGGTGCTGCACGGACAGAAACTCGGTCGCCAGCTGGATGCGCCGACCGCCAATGTGCAGCTCAAGCGCAAGCGTGTCCCGCTGACCGGGGTCTACCTGGTCAGCACCGAGATAGACGGCCGCGTCTGGCCGGGCGTGGCCAATATCGGCGTGCGCCCCAGCGTGGCCGGTGACGGCAGTGCCCACCTGGAAGTGCATCTGCTGGATTTTGCCGGTGATCTGTATGGCCGGCGTTTGACGGTGGCTTTCCACCAAAAGCTGCGTGATGAGCAGCGTTTCGCCTCCCTTGAGGCCTTGAAGACGGCTATTGCTGCCGATATTGCCGCCGCCCGTGCCCATTGGCGCGTTTAAGTACCCTGCGTCAACGGCTGGGTGCCAATCGCTTACGAAGAGCCTGACATGACCGACTACAAAGCCACGCTTAACCTGCCAGATACCCCATTCCCGATGAAGGCCGGCCTGCCGCAGCGCGAGCCGCAGATGCTGCAGCGCTGGAACGAGATTGGCCTGTATCAGAAGCTGCGCGCGCAAGGCGAGGGGCGGCCCAAGTTCGTCCTGCACGACGGCCCGCCCTATGCCAACGGCAGCATCCATATCGGTCATGCGGTCAACAAGATTCTCAAGGACATCATCACCCGCTCCAAGACTCTGGCTGGTTTCGATGCGCCCTATGTGCCGGGCTGGGACTGCCATGGTCTGCCCATCGAACACAAGGTGGAAACCACCTTCGGCAAGAACCAGCCGGCGGATCTGACCCGCGAGCGCTGCCGCACCTATGCCGCCGAGCAGATCGAAGGGCAGAAGGCCGATTTTATCCGCCTGGGCGTACTCGGTGACTGGGCCAACCCCTACAAGACCATGGACTTTGCCAACGAAGCCGGCGAGA
This sequence comes from Pseudomonas xionganensis, assembly GCF_009763245.1. Lineage (GTDB taxonomy): Bacteria > Pseudomonadota > Gammaproteobacteria > Pseudomonadales > Pseudomonadaceae > Aquipseudomonas > Aquipseudomonas xionganensis. The sequence continues at coordinate 1,126,504 of NZ_WKJZ01000001.1, forward strand.
TCCGCGCCCTGGCCGAAATGGTCAAGCAAGGCTTCGTGTTCAAGGGCCTGAAGCCGGTCAACTGGTGCTTCGACTGCGGCTCGGCCCTGGCCGAGGCCGAGGTGGAGTACCAAGACAAGAAATCCGATGCCATCGACGTGGCCTTCCGGGTGGAAGATGCCGACAAGCTGGCCGCTGCCTTTGGCCTGGCCCATCTGGCCAAGCCCGCCAGCATCGTGATCTGGACCACCACGCCCTGGACCATTCCGGCCAACCAGGCGCTCAACGTGCACCCCGAATTCACCTACGCCCTGGTCGATACCGGCGACAAGCTGCTGGTGCTGGCCGAGGAACTGGTCGAGAGCTGCCTGGCCCGTTATGGCCTGCAGGGCGAGGTCATCGCCACGGCGCCCGGCGCGGCGCTGGAACTGATCCGTTTCTGTCACCCCTTCTACGAGCGCTTTGCTCCGGTCTACCTGGCCGATTATGTCGAGCTGGGCGCCGGTACCGGTATCGTGCACTCGGCCCCGGCCTATGGCGAGGACGACTTCCGTTCCTGCAAAGGCTACGGCATGAGCAACGACGACATCCTCAGCCCGGTGCAGAGCAACGGCGTGTATGTCAGCGATCTGCCGTTCTTCGGCGGCCAGTTTATCTGGAAGGCCAACCCGGCCATCGTTGAGAAGCTTGCCGAAGTGGGCGCACTGCTCAAGCACGAATCCATCCAGCACAGCTATATGCATTGCTGGCGGCACAAGACCCCGCTGATCTACCGCGCCACCGCGCAATGGTTCGTCGGCATGGACAAGGTCATCAGCGATGGCAGCTCGCTGCGTCGCCGCGCCCTGGACGCCGTCGAGCAGACCCAGTTCGTTCCCGCCTGGGGCCAGGCGCGCCTGCATGGCATGATCGCCGGTCGCCCGGACTGGTGCATCTCGCGTCAGCGCAACTGGGGCGTGCCGATTCCCTTCTTCCTGCACAAGGCCACCGGCGAGCTGCACCCGCGCAGCGCCGAGCTGATGGAGGAAGTGGCAAAGCGTGTCGAGCAAGAAGGCATCGAGGCCTGGTTCAAGCTGGACGCTGCCGAGCTGCTCGGTGACGAGGCGGCCGACTACGACAAGATCAGCGACACCCTGGATGTCTGGTTCGACTCCGGCACCACCCACTGGCATGTGCTGCGCGGCTCGCACAACCTGGGCCACGCCAGCGGCCCGCGCGCCGACCTGTACCTGGAAGGCTCCGACCAGCACCGTGGCTGGTTCCATTCCTCCCTGCTCACCGGCGCCGCCATCGACGGTCACGCGCCCTACAAGCAGCTGCTGACCCACGGGTTTGTGGTGGACGAGAACGGCCGCAAGATGTCCAAGTCCCTGGGCAACGTGGTGGCCCCGCAGGAAGTCAACGACAGCCTGGGCGCCGATATCATGCGCCTGTGGGTGGCTTCCACCGACTATTCCGGCGAGATGGCCGTGTCCAAGGTGATCCTGCAGCGCAGCGCCGACTCCTACCGACGCATCCGCAATACCGCGCGCTTCCTGCTCTCCAACCTCAGCGGCTTCGACCCGGCCCAGCACCTGCTGCCGGCAGCCGACATGCTGGCCCTGGACCGCTGGGCAGTGGACCGCGCCCTGCTGCTGCAGCGCGAAATCGAGGAAGCCTACGACAGCTACCGCTTCTGGAACGTCTATCAGAAGGTGCACAATTTCTGCGTGCAGGAGTTGGGCGGCTTCTACCTCGACATCATCAAGGATCGCCAGTACACCACCGCCGCCGAAAGCGTGGCGCGCCGTTCCTGCCAGAGCGCCCTGTACCATATCGCCGAGGCCCTGGTGCGCTGGATCGCGCCGATCCTGGCCTTTACCGCCGATGAAATCTGGCAGTACCTGCCGGGCGAGCGTAATGAGTCGGTGATGCTGAATGGCTGGTATCAGGGCCTGAGTGAGCTGCCCGAGGGCTTCGAGCTGGATCGCGCCTTCTGGGAGCGGGTGATGGCGGTCAAGGTGGCGGTCAACAAGGAAATGGAAAACCAGCGCAACGCCAAGGCCATCGGTGGCAATCTGCAGGCTGAAGTGACCCTGTACGGCGAAGACAGCCTGATCGCCGATCTGAACAAACTGGGCAACGAGCTGCGCTTTGTGCTGATCACCTCCACCGCCAGCCTGGCGCCGCTGTCCAGTGCCCCGGCTGATGCCGTGGACACCGAAGTGGCCGGCCTCAAGCTCAAGGTGCTCAAGTCCGAACATGCCAAGTGCGGGCGCTGCTGGCATCACCGGGAGGACGTTGGCAGCAACCCGGCGCACCCGGAAATCTGCGGCCGCTGCGTGGACAATATCGAAGGCGCCGGTGAGGTGCGTCACTATGCGTGATGTGCGCTTGTCTCCCCTCGCCCTCTGGGAGAGGGGCCGGGGGAGAGGGGCAGCGTCGGCCTCGGTCTTGCTAGCAAAGGAAGTCTGCTTATGAGCGCCCGCTTCGGCAAACTGCCCTGGCTCTGGCTAAGCCTGCTGGTGTTCGTGGTCGATCAGGTCAGCAAGTTCTGGTTCGACAATAACCTGAGCATGTACCAGCAAATCGTGGTCATCCCCGATTACTTCAGCTGGACCCTGGCCTACAACACCGGCGCGGCCTTCAGCTTCCTGGCCGATGCCGCCGGCTGGCAGCGCTGGTTCTTCGCAGCCATCGCGCTGATTGTCAGCGGCGTATTGCTGGTTTGGCTCAAGCGCCTGAAACCCGACGAAACCTGGCTGGCTCTGGCCCTGGCCCTCGTGCTGGGCGGTGCCCTGGGCAACCTGGTCGACCGGGTAGTGTTCGGCCATGTGGTGGATTTCATTCTGGTGCACTGGCAGCACCGCTGGTATTTCCCGGCATTCAACGTGGCCGATATGGCCATCACCGGCGGCGCCATCCTCCTGGCGCTGGATATGTTCAAAACTGAGAAGTCCGGAGAAAAAGCCCATGACTGACGTACGGATCGGCCCGGATCGTGAAGTGACCCTGCATTTCGCCCTCAAACTGGATAACGGCGATGTAGTAGACAGCACCTTCGACAAGCAACCGGCCACCTTCAAGGTTGGCGACGGCAACCTGCTGCCCGGTTTCGAGCAGGCCATCTACGGCCTCAAGGCCGGCGACAAGCGCAGCCTGGCCATCAGCCCGGAGCAGGGCTTCGGCCAGGGCAACCCGCAGAATGTGCAGGTGATGCCACGCAGCCAGTTTGACGGTATGGAACTGTCCGAAGGCCTGCTGGTGATCTTCAACGACGCCGCCAACGCCGAGCTGCCAGGTGTGGTCAAAGCTTTCGACGACACTCAGGTGACCATCGACTTCAACCACCCCCTGGCCGGCAAGCAGCTGAGCTTTGAGGTGGAGATCATCGAAGTTAAAGCGCTCTGATCTGTACTCCGGATTGCATCCGGGCTACGAAAAGCGTGAGGCGTCTAGTGGCCTCGCGTTAAATTGGCCAAATCCTGTGCCACGCGTGCCGAGGCAACAACCATGCAAATCAAACTCGCCAACCCCCGCGGCTTCTGTGCTGGCGTCGATCGCGCCATCGAGATCGTCAACCGCGCCCTGGAAGTCTTCGGCCCGCCCATCTATGTGCGCCATGAAGTGGTGCACAACAAATTCGTGGTTGAAGACCTACGTGCCCGCGGTGCGGTGTTTGTGGAAGAGCTGCATCAGGTGCCGGATGACGTCATCGTTATCTTCAGCGCCCATGGCGTGTCCCAGGCCGTGCGCAATGAAGCCGAGCGTCGCGGTCTGAAAGTTTTCGATGCCACCTGCCCGCTGGTGACCAAGGTGCATATGGAAGTGGTGCGCTACAGCCGTGAGGGGCGCGAATGCATCCTGATCGGTCACCAGGGGCATCCCGAGGTGGAGGGCACCATGGGCCAATACGATGCCAGCAACGGCGGCGCCATCTATCTGGTGGAGGATGAGGCTGATGTGGCGGCGCTAGAGGTGCGCGACCCGCAAGCTCTGGCCTTTGTCACCCAGACGACCCTGTCCATGGACGACACCAGCAAGGTGATCGACGCCCTGCGCGCCAAGTTTCCCGCCATTGGCGGGCCGCGCAAGGACGATATCTGTTATGCCACCCAGAACCGTCAGGATGCGGTCAAACAGCTGGCGGCGGAATGCGATGTGCTATTGGTGGTGGGCAGCCCAAACAGCTCCAACTCCAACCGCCTGCGCGAACTGGCAGAGCGTATGGGGACGCCGGCCTACCTGATCGACGGCGCCGAAGACCTCAAGCGCGAATGGTTCGACGGCGTTGCCGGCATCGGTATCACCGCCGGCGCCTCGGCTCCCGAAGTGCTGGTGCAGGGGGTGATTACCCAGCTACACAACTGGGGCGCGCAGGGGGCCGAGGAAGTGGCCGGCCGGCCAGAGAACGTGACCTTCTCCATGCCGAAGGAGTTGCGGGTCAGGCAGCTTTGATTGTGTAAGGGTTACAAAAAGCAAAAGCCCCGATTTAATCGGGGCTTTTGCTTTTTACGTTATTGGCTTAGAGGCCGCGACAGCTGCTATTCCATACATCTGCAGTGTCGAAGCCGGGGGCTATTGCTCCATCTGTAGCGCCTCTAATGCCTGTGGAGGTCAGCGTTAACGTGCCTCTCCCAGCAAGGCGTCCCCCTGCCACGGGAGTTGCCGTCAAGGTGTAGCCTGTAGCGGTGAGTGGGTTAGCCACCAAATTGAACTGCGCATTGCCGTCTACTGGACTTTGCGCATAGCCAAGGTCAGCCAGGTTAGCCCCTACATAGGTATTATTCTGTGCTCTGTAGCGCTCCAGGCTGCTAGCGGCACCAGCAAGAACCCCCTTGGCGTCCTCACAGACAGTGCGTGTCAGATAGCCCTGATAGTTGGGCAGAGCAATGGCCGCAAGTACCGCGATAACAGCGACTGCGATCATCAGTTCTATCAGACTAAAACCTCTGGGTACTGCATTTTTCATAGCTCTTCCTTAATCCAGTTCGGTTTGGTCAATCCAGTACAGCTTGCCGGGTGCAGGCAGTTCGACCTCCTCAATATCACCGGGGCCGCGAATCACAAAGCACTTATCGCCTATGCAGAGAAGTTCAGGTTGCGGCGGGATGCCCGGAATTTTCAGCACTGAGAAGCGATCTTCGGCTGTTGGATTGTTGGGGTCGGCAATTTCCAGCGGGCTGCCATCGAACAGGTTAACGGCGTAGCCACGCGCTGTGCCGAAGGCAGCTTCGCACGGGTTGGCGTTCGTAGTCGCCGGCTGGTAGGTACTGAAGAAGACGGTACTGTTGGAGCCAGCCGTCAATGCTCGGGTTAGTACTTTCTCACCTGGATTGCTTGAGAAAGAGATAAACCAGCCGCCTTTTTCCAGGCCTCCAGTCAGTGATAGTTTCTGCTCGGTTGCCGCTGGAGCCAGGTCACTGGTGACATCCAATAGATCGGCTTCAAACAGCGTTCCTTCATTGAAGCTCGCGTTGGTTAGGTTGCGAGTTCGCAAGGAGTAAAACCGATCTGTCGTGTCCATATAGAGCGGATGGCCACGATGGCCGGAGCCGATATTGACCGCCAGTGCAAGTCGCCCATTCTTGCTGAGCAATGCAACATCCGGCTCATTGTACAGCCGCTGCAGTGTGTTCTCCTTGTCAGTCAGGCTGAGGCCGTCGTATCCGCTGGGGGTGACGCTGGCGAAGACACCGTCGTTGGCGGTTCCGCCTGCAGTAATCAGCGCTGCGCCGGTGACGCCGCTGTTGTTGATAAAGAAGCGCCATACCTGGCCGCCCAGGTCGCCAATAAAAATCTGGTCTGCCAGAAGGTCTTTGTCCTGTATCAACTGCCCGCTTGCTGACTGCTGCAGGTCGATCACGCGCGGTGATGCCGGCATGCTGTAGCGCATCTTCAGCATTTGCCGATGTCCATCGGCACTTGGGTTGTTAGCTTCAGGGCTGGCGGACCAGATCAGTTCACCTGTCTTGGCATTGACAACATAGAGCGCATTACCCTGGGTCGGGGTGGTTGGGCGGGTTCTAGCGTTATCCCATACCGGGTCATAGCCGCCGGCAAACACCAGTACATCGGTGATGTCGGTACCAATCTTGATACGTGTCTTGACGGGTGCGGACCAGGTTTGCCCCAGGCGGTCGAAGCCCGGTGTCTGGCCGCCAATGATATTCCACAGCAGTTTGGGTTGGTTTCTGTTGGTGACATCCAGCGCATAGATACCGCGTCCGCCTCGGCCCATGGTGGCATAGGCATAGATAAACTCATCCGTTTGCGGGCTACCGGCCCCGGGGGTATCCAGTATCTTGCCATCACCATTAAGGTCATTGACCCAGAGGGTTACCGGGTTATCCATGCCGTAAGGCTTGGGCCGTGTGCTCGAGCTGGTTTTCGCATCATTTTTAAGCAGGTGAATATTGGTCAGCAGCTCTTGCGGCATAAAGGCGAAGACTTCTTGCCCGTTGCTGGTGTTGATGGCCTGAACAAAGCCCTCGTTGGTGCCGATAAAGGCCACCTGGTCCTCTACATCGCACTTGCTTGGGTCGACTGCGTTGGGGGTGGTGCAGCTGTAAGTCGCCAGGCGCGGGGATGAGTGGATCGGGTCGCCCATGGCTTTACGTGCCGTGCCTGTTGTCGGGTCTGTGCCGCGAATAAAACTGATCAGATCGCTATATTCATCGTCACTCATGGCCGCATCGCCAAGATTGGCTTTGCTGACCACGCTGGTATTGATCGGGAAGGCGGTCAGGTTGACCGGTGCAGCCGGTTCGCTGCCGATATAGGTATACAGCTTGCGGCTGGCCGGTGCCGGAAGGCGTGATGCCGCGCCACCCGCAGCGCTGTTGTTGCCGTCGGTAGTGGCTGACCAGAAGCTACGTGCGGTGCTCTTGAAGTTGCCGCTTGTAGGGTCTACTGCAGCCACGTTGTCGGCATCAACAATTTGCGGGTTGTCATTACCCGAGCTGTCGGTCAGGGCAAAGCGATAACGCTTCAGGTTACCCGGCCAGCGGTTGGTCTCCGAAGGCTTGAATAGCGAGAAGTACAGCTCGTCCTTGTTGTTTTGCCGCTCAAAGGAGTTGACCGGTGCGCTGGCACTCACAAAGGTGGTGTCGACATCCTGTACGCTCTGCAGAATATCGCTAAAGGCCTTGCTCAGTTCGCTGGCATTGTTGGGCAGGTAAAAGCCGCCTTCGCCATTGTCTGCAAGGTCGCGCATAAAGTCCGCCGGGCCTGTATTGCTACCCAGTGCACCCATGGCAAAGCCGATGGTATGGGTATTGATGATATCCAGACCGTCGAGCGGGGACTGATCGGTTTCCGCCATAAACTCGGCCAGTTTGCGGGCACAGCGCTCGTCGTTAATTGTCGATGTCGTATCGGCTATCCCGTCAGCCCGCAAAGCTACACTGCAGCTTCCAGCCAAGTCGTCGATGCTATTTTGTGCCGATGTGGAAGTGCCATTGGCCTGGCCGTCCGTCAGCATCACTACATGGGTTGGCTGGCAGACACTGGTGCGAGGTGATGGCAAGCCTGAGCGCTCACCGCGCAGATAGCGCGCCGCCTCCAGATAGGTGGGCACAATAGGGGTGCCACCGCTGGCCACCATGGCCCCAACCAGCGCGTTAAGGTGGTTGCGTACGGTGTAACCCTTTTCCTCCAGCCCGCCTTGGGCAATCTTCATCCGTAGTTTGATCGCCTGGCTGGGGTTGCCTTCATAAGCCGTCGCTTGCAGGCCGCTGGTTGAGGTCTGGCGCAAACGCACCAGCAGATCATTACCCGGTTGCCAGAGGGGGCGGTTGATTACGCTCTGCAAGCCACTACGAATCTCGGTTTGGTCGCAGACGAACGGAATATTCTCAATCCAGGTGTTCAGGCTGCAGACAGCTTCAGAGGTATAGCTGCGGCCGGAAGACAAGTTATAGCGGTTGCCCTGGATGGGGGGCGCTGAGTCAGCATTCTGCACACTGATCCGGGTGGTCGTCGCTGAGTCACTGTTGGACGGCGTAATAATCAGTTGTGCATCAAGAATGGTCGCGCCTTGCTTGATGGGTACACCAGTAAAGCGGGCGCCCAGACCATAGGTTGTGACCGGTAGGCTATTGCCATCCAGTTGCATATAGCCGTTGGAGTCTTGGCGCGCATCGTCTTTTGGCCCCAGCACCTGGGCTTCAATGATCGGGTTAAGGCAACCGCCTTCACCGCCTGTATAGGTCACCGTCAGCGTCGGTTGCAGACCTGGGGCACCGTCCAGGCTAAAGGCCTGGCGCGCGCTGTTGCCACTGTCTGGCTCAAGGACAAAGGCCATGGCATTGTTGCCACACCAACTGCCGAGATTGACCACTTCCTGTACCAGGTTGGTGACATCCGGTCCCGGCTGATGGGTGGGTGGGCTTTCAACATACCATTCTGGTACGTCCCATGTGGTTATGGCACTTGTCTTTGGGGAGCGCCCAACGACGTCCTCACCAGCGCTTATTTGAGCGGCATCACCGATTAGCTGAGCACGAACCTGCAGGGTCAACTGCTCATCGTTATTAACCGCGGTGTCGTTACTGGCTGCTGGAACGAAGTCCAGGCGGGCGCTCTGTACCGTGGCGCCGCGAGGGATGCCGACGCTCTGGAAGCGCAGAGCAGTGCTGTACTCCTCTTCTATGGTGGCCGGTGCCGTCCATTCGATTACCAGGGTCGGTGCGTTGGGAATGCCGCCAGTCGTACCGCACTGAAGGCCATCGTCTGGATCCTGGCTGTCGCTGCCGCTCATGCAGAAGCGATATTCGCGGTTTTGTTCGGTGGCGCGCAATTTCAAAAACAGATCGCCCAGGGGCAGTCCATCATTGTCCAGCACATCCTTGACCTGATCGGTGATATCCACCTGATAGATGCTGGAGGTTTCCCAGCGGTTGCCTGGCCGAAAGGTTTCCGAAATATAGCTGCGGCCCACATCGATTGGCGTCAACGTCTGCGGCTCGGCGGGCGTTTTGCTGTCTTGAATATCTACGCGCAGAGTTGGGCGGCGACTAGTGTTTTGGGTGTTAAGCGGGCGTAGATGTAGGTAGGCGCGAAAGTCCGGCGCGGCTGCGGCGCTGGCCGGTACATTGAGCCCGGTGAAGTACATCAGCGCGGTGCCGCGGATTGGGTTGTCATTATCTTCGTTGGTATCGCCGCCGGGCCGGATGTCAATATTGGCCTTGTCGGTATTACCGCAAGCATCGCTATTGCTGCTGCGATGGTCATTGTTTGGCTCGTTCATTCGGCAGGCATAGTTTATGCCGCCATCCTGGCTCTGGAAGAAACCCTGACGCAGTTTCAGCACGCTGCGTTTGCTATTGAGTGCGTTGCTGGTGGTTTTGACATAACCCATCTGCAGGCTGGGGGCTGTGATATTGGCACCGCCTCCCAGGCTACTCTGGCTGCCATCATCCCCACTCACCAGAATTTGCGGCTGGCTGGCCACCTGGGTTACCGAGCTGGGCAGGGGCTCGTCGATATAGGTCACCGGATAGACCATCCGAGAGTTGTCGTACTCCGAACGCGGGTTGAGCACCATAATGCCGGCGTTAATGGGGCCGGCATTGTTGATCACGCTGGTCAGCGACTCTTTAAGAATCTGCATACGCGATTGTTCGCCGGCAAGCGGATTGTTATTACTGGCGGTGCGCCATTGCATGGAGCCCGAGTTGTCGAGGATAAACAACACGTTGGGGCGAACGCCTTCTTCGATATTGGGGCCGCCAAAGAAGATTTCGGTATCGTCGGCGTAGCTGAGGCTGGCACTGAGCAGCAGAGCGCTGGCAATAGTGCTGCCTAGAACGGTGCGCATATTTTGTGCGAATGAACGATTCATGCTTGTTCTCCCATGAGCCAAGGCTTATTGGCCAAGGCGGGTCATGTAACCCATCTGATGGCGGCTTCTGGCGCCTGTGTCGGTGCGGGCGTCGCTGGTGGTGTGATAGCAATCGAAGATAAAGCCACTTCCTACACCGATCGAGCCGGCTACGCAGTGAGCTTGTTGCTCGGTAGCAAGTTGGAATTGGGCATTAGCCCCGGCATTTTGCCAGCTGGCAGGAATGGCGGTTTCGCTGAGGAATAGGGTCAACCAAGTGGCCAGCCCGCTTTCCGCTGCCTGGAATGCAGTGTTCTGCTCCTGGGCATTGTTGGCCATGCGCTGTTGCAGGCTGGAGGTGCTGGCGGCGGTAATGGCCAGGATCGTTAGCAATAGCAGCAGGATCAGGCTGACCAGCAGCACCATACCGCGTTGTTGATTGGGCAGCTTTGTCACAGACGGTTCCTCAGCTCAATAACCGATGTAAAGGTGCGGGGCACGGCAAACTCGCCGCGCGAGTCATTCACCGCAAGAGTGATTTGAAGCTTTCTGACGTTGGCCATATCGGCTGTGGCCGCATCGCGCAGGCAGGTATTGGCGCCGCAGGCTTCGATATACCCAATGTTGGCAAAGTTGGCGTTGGCCACCAGCTGCTGGTTAAGGCCAATGTCGGGGGCTGAGATGCAGAGGTTGTCACCGCAGTCGCTGAAGGTGACCTGATAAGGCTCCATGGGATCCAGGGCGCCATCGCCATCGCTGTCAAAACAGGTACGATTCGGGAATGTGCCTGCTGGGTTGGGGCGTGCATAGTGAAAGGTGATTGAGTCGGCGGTGCCAACCAGGGCGCCAACCAGGGCGCCATCGGGGTAGGTGATACCGCCTGCTTCGGTGGTTGTGCCTGCCCCTACACAGCCCTGATAACCTGCCCGGCGCGCCTCTCGGGCAATCAGCTCAAGGGCCACACGGCCACTTTCCTGTACCCGGGCGAGTTCATTGCTGGTGCGGTCGGTGGCGCTGGTGTTGATATAGAGCTGCAGCACACCCAGCAACAGCAGTGAGCTGAGGATGATGGTGATCATTAGCTCGATCAAGGAAAATCCCAGTTGCGGTTTGTGTAGGCTCATAGGATTACCTGCATGTTATAGAACGCACGGTCATCGACGTCAGCTTCATCTACACCGCATGGCTCGGCTAGAACACTGTCAGTCTCTGTAACACCTGGCTCATCCCAAAAAATCACCAGGCAGAATGTGGAATTATTAATCTGTTGAACAAAGGCCTCTGCGCCCGGCAGGTTGTTCTGCAGATTTGCTGACCACTGGGCGAGGTCGAGATCCACTGTATCGGCTGCGCTGCAGTTGCTGGTTTTTGTCGCTGCATCAAAGCAGGCTGGTAATACAGCAGCCGATGGATCACCTTGGTAAGGCGAGGCAGCGGCAATTGCTTCATCACGGTTACTGCGCATCCGCTCAGCCAGGTCGTAAGCCGCAACGGTGGCTGCGCTGCGTTGGGATGCCCCTTGGCTGGACTGCATGCTCGCCATCATCAGAGTAGCCATGCCGAGCAGGCCAATGGCCAGAACAAACAAGGCAATCAGTACTTCTATCAAGGTGAAGCCTGTTGCCTGGCGAGGGAGTATTAGCATCCTTCATCTCCTCGGGCACTGTTCACTTGTCCCAGCAGGTTGATACACACGACGCGGGAAGTGGTGCCAACACCACGACTGTCTTCGATACTGAATGCGGGATCAGGACCATTGAGGCGGCCAGTTGGCAGGTAATCCAGCTGAGTGCTTGCGCTGAGTATTTCTACTTCAGTTCCCGTGGCTGGCACTACCCGCAATAGATTGGCGCCTTCCAGTACGATCAAGCCGCCATGCCATGGCTCTCCAGCGTCACAGGTGGCCATGTCGCTGCTGGGGCAAATGGTAATGGTGCGGCGTTGTTTCACCGCTTCGCTTCTGGCCAGTTGCAGTGCGCCGAGCAAGCCATTGGTGGTGGTCACGATGCGGTTGTTCTGCACCATGGTTTGATAGGCGGGAATGGCAACGGTGGCCATAATCGCCATGATGGCAATGGCAATCATCAACTCAATGAGGGTAAAACCTCTGGTGTTTGGCATGCTTGGCTATCCATTTTGACCCATGGACTAGCTTAGCGCCGTGGCGGGGCAAAGCCATGGGCCTGCGACCAGCGAGCCAAATGGTCGACGAGTTGCAGTTCAGCGGCAGGGGAGCGGCGTTTGATGTGCCTGAGCTCTCATTCTGCCTGTGACATTTATCACGATTTGCCGGGTGCTGACCTTGTCCCGGCAAAGGGAGAAGGTGCCATTGAGTGCTCGCGTTCTGCCGTTGGCAGCAAACTGCAGGTAGGGGCGCTGACGAAAGTTCGACCAGTACCAGCTGTAGTTGTTTGCCAGCTCCACGCGCTGTAGGAGCTCATCCGTGTGGTCGAGCTTTCCGTCCTGATTATGGTCGATGAATAGCAGAACATGCTTATCCCAGCGCTGGGTTGCCAGGCACTGTTCGGTGCCCGGGCAGAGGGTCACGGTTGCCCGCTTCAGCACTGCAGTGTTGCGGGCATAATGCAGCGCGCCCGTCAGCTGATTGGCCGTTTGTGTTTGCTGGTTCTTCTCGCGTAATGAGCCGAGACCGGGGAGGGCAGTTGCGAGGATAATGCCGCCAATCAACAGGCTGGCCATAGCCTCGATCAATGAGTGGCCGTTTTCAGTTGTCATAATTCCAGCGTCCTTGCCAGAGGGTGTCGTAGTCAAAACTGAGTCTAGAGCGGATTTTGCGAATGCCAAGTCGAGAAACACATGACGTTGTAGTGGTAGGTGGCGGTGCGATAGGGCTTTTGAGTGCATTTAACCTGGCGCTTGGCGGCTTGAGGGTGGCGGTGCTGGAGCGCCGTGAAACTGGGCTGGAATCCTCTTGGGCCGGTGGTGGCATTGTTTCGCCCTTGTATCCCTGGCGTTATTCGCCAGCCGTGACGGCTCTGGCCCATTGGTCGCAACAGTTCTACCCGAACTTTGCCGAGACGCTGCTGGGCAAGACGGGGATCGATCCCGAGGTCCATGCGACCGGTTTGTACTGGCTGGACTTGGAGGATGAGGCTGAGGCTTTGAATTGGGCTGCCCGCGAGGGGCGAGTGCTTGAACGAGTGGAATTGGCCCGTGTAGCCGCTGCGGTGCCGGCTTTGGGGGCGGGATTTACTCGGGCTGTGCATATGCCCGATGTGGCCAATGTGCGCAACCCGCGCTTGCTCAAGGCGCTGCGTGCGGCCTTGCTGCAAATGCCCAATGTCAGCCTGCATGAGCACTGCGCGGTCACCGGGTTTGTGCGCGAGGATAAACGGGTGGCTGGCGTGCGCAGTGCTTCCGGGGATTTTTATGCGCAGCGGGTGGTGCTCGCCGCTGGTGCCTGGAGCGGTGAGTTGCTGCGCGAAGTGGGGCTTGAGTTGCCAGTGGTGCCGGTCAAAGGTCAGATGATTCTTTACAAGTGCGCCGAAGGTTTTCTCCCAGCCATGGTGCTGGCCAAGGGGCGTTATGCGATCCCTCGGCGCGACGGACATATCCTGATCGGCAGTACGTTGGAGCATGCCGAGTTCGACAAGACCCCGACGGATGAGGCCTTGGCCAGTCTTAAAGCGTCAGCTATCGAGTTATTGCCGGCCTTGGCTGCTGCCGAGGTGGTGGGGCATTGGGCCGGGTTGCGACCTGGCTCGCCTGAGGGCATTCCCTTTATCGGGCCTGTGCCGGGGTATGAAGGGTTGTGGCTCAACTGCGGACATTACCGCAACGGTCTGGTGTTGGCGCCGGCGTCCTGCCGGTTGTTGGCGGATCTGCTTTTGGGGTGCGAGACGATTGTCGATCCGGCGCCTTATGCCCCGGCGGGGCGCCTGGCGCCGTTTTAAGGGGATAGGCTGCCGATTGGGCCGGTACCCGGACGGCGCTGCGCTTGTCCGGGCTACCGGCAGGTGTTACCCAGATTTTCCAGCTCCACAGGTGGTGTACCCTTCGCGAGACCGGCGCCTGGTCAGTCGATGCCCAGCTTTTTCAGGCGATAGCGCATCGAGCGAAAGCTTAAGCCCAGGCGTTGGGCCGCTGCGGTACGGTTCCAGCGGGTTTCTTCCAGGGCCTGCATGATCAGCTTGCGTTCGATGTTTTCCAGGTGATCTTCCAGGTTGTCGATCTGCGCCAGGCTGGTTTCGCCTGCCTCGCCGCCGTGGCAGGTGTCGCTCAGGCGCAGATCGCATGCGCTGATCAGATCGTCTTCGCACAGGGTGTAGGCGCGTTCGAGCATGTTTTCCAGTTCGCGCACGTTGCCGGGGAAGCGATAGCTTTTGAGCTTGTCCAGCGCCTCGGGGGCCAGGCGTGCCGGATTCAGGCCACTGCCTTCGGCCAGGCGCTTGAGCATGACGTCGGCCAGTTGGGCAATATCCTCTCGCCGCTCGCGCAGTGAGGGGACATGCAGTTCGATCACATTCAGGCGGTAGTACAGGTCCTGGCGGAAACGCTCGGCGGCCACTTCGGCTGCCAGGTCTTTATGGGTGGCACACAGGATGCGTACATCCACCACCACTTCCTGCTGGCCGCCGACGGCGCGCACAGCTTTTTCCTGAATCGCACGCAGCAGTTTGACCTGCATGGCCAGGGGCAGGTCGGCCACTTCGTCGAGGAACAGGGTGCCGCCGTTGGCTGCCTGGAACAGGCCCTGCTTGTCTTCGATGGCGCCGGTGAAGCTGCCCTTCTTGTGGCCGAAGAACTCGCTTTCCATCAGTTCGCTGGGAATGGCGCCACAGTTGACCGGGATGAAGGGTTGCTCCGCGCGCGGGCCTTGCTCGTGGATCAGACGTGCCACCAACTCCTTACCGCTGCCTGATTCGCCGCTGATGTAAACCGGAGCCTGGCTGCGGGCCAATTTGAGGATCTGCTTGCGCAGGGCCTTCATCGGTGGCGAGTCACCGAGCAGGCGGTTGTCCACGGGCAGCTCCACGCCCTCGGCCTGGCCCAGGCGCAGGGCGGTGGCAACCAGTTCGCGCAGGCGTCCCAGGTCCACCGGTTTGGTCAGGAAGTCGAAGGCCCCGGCCTTGAGCGCGTTGATCGCGGTATCCAGGCTGCCGTAGGCGGTGATCATGGCCACGGGGACCTGGGGGTGGCGCTGCTGGATATGCTGCACCAGATCGAGGCCGGTGCCGTCGGGCAGGCGCATGTCGGTCAGGCACAGGTCGAACGGTTCCTTGGCCAGCCATTCACGGGCTTCCTTGACGTTGCGCGCGCTGCGGGTATCGAGCTTCATCCGCCCCAGGGTGATTTCCAGGAGTTCGCGGATATCGGGTTCGTCGTCGACGATCAGGGCTCTTTGCCGGGTCATGGTCAGCTCAGTTTGCGCGAATGGGCGAAGGTGATGCGAAAACAGCTGCCACCACCTTCGCGCAGTTTATAGTCCAGGCGAGCCTGATTGCTCTCGCACAGTTCACGGGAAATATACAGGCCCAGGCCGGTGCCCTTGTTTTCTGTGGTGTAGAACGGTTCGAACAGGTGCTGTTGCAGCTCTGTGCTGATCCCGGGGCCATCGTCCAGTATTTCCAGTACCGGCAGGTCACTCTCCGTGTCGCGATAAAGCTTGAGCCAGACCTGAGCCTGGCGATTCTTTTGCGCACTGTAGCGCATGCCGTTTTCCACCAGGTTACTCAGCACCTGGTCGAGTTGGTGGGGGTCCATGCGGGTCTGAATACTGCCTGCGGGTGTATCCAGATGCAGGGTCTGATCATGCGCCGCTGTGCTGCGGAACTCGCTGGCGAAGCGGTGCAGCCAGTATTTCAGATCGAGCAGCTGGGGCTCTGCCTGGCGCCGGCGTGACAGTTGCAATACGTTTTCGATCACCAGGTTCATGCGCCGGGAGTGGTCCTGGATGATCTGCGCCAGGCGTTGATCGGGGCCGTGCAGCTCTTCCGACTCCTGCAGCAACTGCGCGGCATGGCTGATGGCCCCCAGTGGATTGCGGATTTCATGGGCGATGCCAGCGGTCAGGCGGCCCAGGGACGCCAGCTTGAGCTGCTGGGCCTGCTGGGCGATCTGCGAAATATCGTCGAGAAAGACCAGGGTGTGCTGGTGTTCACCGCGCTGCAGGGTGATAAAGCTGGGCTGCAGAACCCGGTCATTGGTCGCCGCCTTGAGGCTGGCCGGGCGCAGGCTTGGGTTATGCAGCCATTGCTGCAGGCGCTTGATCAGCTCCGGGCAGTGCGGGTCGAGGATTTTGCCGGTGAGGTTGTCATGGCCAAGCAGGTGGCGCGCCCCCTCGTTGGCCAGCAGCACCCGGTGTTGTTCATCCAGCACCAGAATGCCGGTGCGCATGCGTTGCAGGATCAGGGCGTTGAGGGCTTCCAGATTGGCCACGTCGGCGGCACGCTGCTCGGCCAGGCTTTCACTGACCTGAAGGCGCCGGGTCAGGGCCTGGATAAACAGTGCGGCGGCAAAGCACAGGGCACCGAGGGCGCCGACCTGCACATACTGCGCTGCAGCCGCGGGGCGACTGAGACTGAGATAGAAGGTCAGGTAGATCATGCCAATGGCGGCGGCTGCTGCAATCAGCAGGCCGACTCGCCCGCGCAGCAGGATATTGGCGATGGCCACGGCGACTATCAGCAGGTTGCCGATCCCGCTGGGAGTACCGCCGGCGGCATAGAACAGGCCGGATAGCAGGGTGACATCCACCAGTGCGAGGACGAAGATCTGAGCCAGGCGCCTGGGGTCGCGCATCAGGCCGATCACTAGCACATTGAGGATCAGATACAGCCAGCTGCCTTGCTGAAACAGCTGCGCATTGGCCAGGTCGAGCAACTCTTCATCGAGGTTGCTGGCGACCAGCAGGGCCAGGGTGATGCCGATGATCAGGCGGTACAGGTGGTAGATGCGCAGAATGCGCCGGCCCTGTGCGCCGGTGAGTGAGTGTGCTTCAGCGCCCATTGGAAGACGGGCCCTGCTCAAGGTGAGCCTGACTGCAGTACCAGTGTTGTTCCTGAGGCAGGGCGCTGGCCTGGGGAATATGCACACCGCAATGGGCACAGCGCACCATCGGTAGAGGATTGTCCTGGGGCGTGCGGCGTGACTGCTGTGCGCGGGTAAAGCGCCGCCAGAGCCATACGGCAGCGCAGATAATGGCGATCCAGAACAGCAGACGGAACAGGCCCATAGCGGTCTCATTTATCGGGAAAGTGGCCAGTTTAGCTAACCACACCGGCCCAGCCCAGCGTTGTCCTGAGTGATACAGAACACAAAATGGATGATGAAAGTAGCGTAACTGCAGGATTTAGCTAGCCTTAGTTCGCAGATTAGCCCCGTACTGGGAGGGCGCTGCTGATGCCGTCACTGTCTAACTCCATATCGGGCCTGGCCCGAACGCGCTCCGGGTACCGCTCTGGCCGGCCGAGAGTGGCCCTGTTGCTGTTGCTGCTGGGAGGCCTCGGGGGCTGCAGCGAACGGCTGGATCATCAGTCGATTGTCAGCAACAGCAGCCCGATCAAGGCGAGCGAGTTGCTGCAAAGCCATGCCGACCGTATGGCAACCCTGGCCATGCGCAACAACCTCAACAGCCTGTATCGCCTGATGGACAAACTGTATGCGCGCAATCCGCGGGAGTGGCGCAAGAGTGGCTTTGCCAGCGCGGAACAGGCCAAGCAGCAGGTACATGACGCCATCGAGCAGGGCCGTTCGCTGCCGGCTTTGGCCGGACGCCGTGATGTCCAGGCGCTTGGCTACGCACTCAGCGCCGACTACCAGGGTGATCGGGTTGCGGCCTATATCTATGCCCTGGGAAGCATGCTGATTGCCGCCCATGGTGGGCGCACCGAGTACTATCTGGCCCATTCGCTGGACGTGCAGTTTATTCACAACGCCGCACGCAATGTGGAAAAGGCCGCCTGGATGCTGGCCAATCGGCGCGACGAGCAGGGCAATCCCTGGTTGCTGTCCAACGAGATGTCGGAACAGGGGAACAACCTCAGTTATGCGGTGGAGTTCGGCAAGATCGTGGCCAGGCTGGACCTGCTGACCGATGTGCTGGATGAGCGCTACCGGCGCATCGGCGTCAATTATGCTCAAGGGCTGCTGTTTCTCAACTTCCTGCCGGTGCAGTAAGGCCTACTGTGCCCAGCGTTGCTCGATGGTGGTCAGGCTGCCCTGAGCGCGCAGACGCTCCAGCGCGTCACTGAACTGCCGGGCGCGCTCCACGTCGCCCTTGGCGAAGGCCACGAAGCGGGGCATTTCCACCAAGGGGGTGGGGAGAAAGCGTACCTGCTGTTCGGCCAGTTGCTCGCGGACGAAATACAGCAGCTGTACCTTGTCGCCAACAATGATGTCGATGCGTCCGGCCAGCAGCATGGACACCAGCTGTCGTGGATTTTGCGCGCTGGTGTCGCGGGACAGGCCGGCCTTGTCGAAGCTGGATTCATAGGCATAACCGCGCACCTGGCCAATGGTGTAGGGCGACAGGTCCTCTACGGCCTGCCAGTCCTGGATTGCCGTCTTGTGCGTGGTCATAAAGACGGTCGAGCCCATGCGAATCGGCCCCACCAGTTCATACTGTGCCCGTCGCTCGGCTGTTCCCGTGAACTGGAAGGCCATCTGCGCCTGGCCCCGATCAAGCATGCGCTTGACCCTCTCCCAGGGATACAGGCGCAATTCATAACTGACCTGGGCTTCATTCAGCACGGCTTGCACCAGTTCCACATCCAGGCCCTTGGGCTGGCTGTCGTCCGGGTCGAGGATAAAGCTGTAGGGGGCGAACTGCGCGTCCCCTACGACCTTCCAGTCCTGGGCCCAGGTCGGGCCGGCCAGGATCAGGAGCAGAGCAAGGCTGAGATAGCGCACGGGGCAGACCTCCGCAGGGGCTTCTGGCTTTTAGCCTAGCTCAGCGCAGGGCATCCATAGCGGAATCTCAGACCTTGCGCACAAACTCCGATTTCAGCTTCATCGCACCGATGCCGTCGATCTTGCAGTCGATGTCATGGTCACCGTCGCACAGGCGGATGTTCTTCACTTTGGTACCCACCTTGACCACCAGGGAGGAGCCCTTGACCTTGAGGTCCTTGATCACGGTGATGGTGTCGCCGTCCTGCAGCACGTTGCCCACCGAGTCCTTGATCACCTTGGCGTCATCGGCATCGTTCGCTGTCGCTTGGGGGGACCATTCGTGGGCGCATTCCGGGCAGATCAGCAGGCTGCCGTCTTCGTAGGTGTATTCGCAATTGCACTGGGGGCAGGGGGGCAGGGTACTCAAGGGGCGTTCTCGCGGCAGGTTCGATTAAGAAGCCGCAAATTATATAGGGTTTTTACCCGCGCATGACCCTTTGCGCCGGCCCCTGGTTGGCTTGGCCCTTTTTCCTGAGGCAGAGACTGGCAGCGGATACGAAGATGGAGTGGCCGATGCTGCTGGTGGCGGGCCAACGAGGCGCGGGTCAGGGTTCTGGCGCTGGGGGCTGGAGAAAAGCCTTAAGAATAATAAGGCCTAGCCGATATTGAACCTAGCTCCGGGGCGTTGTGTGCGCTGCCGAGGTTGCTACCCCGATTTTGATCATTGCCGACACTGAGTTGATGCGTGTGCGTCAGCTCCGCTTGGGCGCCGCTGTTGTTCAGGGATGAAGCTGTACAGGCCAGAGAGGCTGACCGTTGGGGCCTGTGTGCTGAATGGCTTTCCTGACTAGACCTGATGAGGTGTGCCCATGCTTGGCCAAATGTCCGTGAAATTTCGTCTGCTGTTGCTGGCCTTGCTGCCCCTGCTGGCGCTGGTGTTACTGGCGGCGATCTCCCTGGGGCAGATGAGCAGCCTTAATCAGGGTATCCACAGCCTTTATGTGGATCGTGTTGAGCCCATGGAGCAGTTGATTACGGTCAACAATGGTTATGCCAACGCGCTGATTGACCTGAGCCATAAATACCGCGCCGAGCTGATCGATGCCGGCACCTTCCGCCGCGAGGTTCAGGCCTCGCTGCAGCGCGCCGAGTCGGCCTGGGATGCCTATGAGCAGACCTATATCACCGGTGATGAGGCGCGCCTGATGGAGGTGGTCAAGCAGGCCAAGGTGCCTGTGCGCAACCTGATCGACGCGCGCCTGCAGCAGGTGGACAGCGGTGAACTGCTCAGCCAGAACGGGCCGAGTTTCAACCGTCAGACCTATGAAGCCTATGACCCGCTACTTGACGCCCTGGATGCCCTGTACTCCTATCAGGTCAAGTTCGCCAGTGAGTTTAATCAACAAACCGAAACCGACTACCAGGGGCTGGTCAAGGCCTATGTCATCGCCTGTGGCCTGGTGGTGCTGGTGCTGGCCTTTCTGGCCTGGGCCATCTATCGCTCCATCAGCCGTCCCCTGGGACATATGCATGAGGTGATCAGCGACATCTCCGAGCATGCCGACCTGACTCGCCGCCTGCAGATCGAGGGCAGCGATGAGTTGGCGCAGACCGGGCTGGCCTTCAACAGCATGATGGACCGTTTTCAGGCCCTGGTGGGCGAGCTGGGTCGGGCCGTCGAACAGCTGGCCTCCTCCTCCGAGGAGATGAGCTCGATCAGTCAGCAGGTCAGCCACTCGGCCAGTGCCCAGGAGGAGCAGGTGATCATGGTGGCCACGGCCATCAACGAGATGACAGCGGCGATTCAGGAGGTGGCCAGCAATGCCCTGAATGCCGCTCAGCATGCCACCGATGCTGATGGCAAGGCGCGGGCCGGCAGCAGTACCGTGCGCGCCAACGTGCAGGCCATGCAGTCGCTGTCCGAGCGGGTCAGCAGCGCCACCCAGGTGATCGAGCAGCTCAATCGGCAGTCGGAAAACATCAGCCAGGTGCTGACCACCATTCGCGGGGTGGCCGAACAGACCAACCTGCTGGCCCTCAATGCCGCCATCGAGGCCGCCCGCGCCGGTGAGGCCGGACGCGGTTTTGCCGTGGTGGCCGATGAAGTGCGCAGCCTGGCGGGCAACACCCAGCAGGCCACCGAGTCGATCCGCACCATGATCGACGAGCTGCAGGCCTCGGCCCGCCAGGCGGTGGATGCCATGGAAGAGGCCAGTGAACAGGCCAAGCACAGCGCCACCCAGGCCGGTGAGTCCGGCAATATCCTGGAGGCCATTACCCAGGCGGTGGAAACCATTGCCGATATGAACGCGCAGATTTCCACCGCGACCGAGGAGCAGACCTCGGTGGCCAACGAGATCAACGAGAACATCACCCGCTTCCAGGGCGGTATCGCCGAAGTGGGCGAAGGTTCGCGGCAGAGTTCCATCGCCAGTCAGGAACTGGCCGAGCTGTCGGTGCAGCTGCAGCGCCAGGTGTCGGTGTTCAAGGCCTGAGATTGACCTGTAGGAGCGGGCCATGCCCGCGATAGCTTTGGCGTGCATGGTCTATTCTTCGCGGCCATGGGCCGCTCCTACAAATGCCTACAAGCCGATCGCTGCAGTTGCTCCCTCAATCCCAATCCCTGATCAGGCCACGAAAGCAGGCATTGATCATCGGTGTGGCGTCCTGCAGCGGGTCGAACAGGTTGGGGTCGCGCAGCCAGTCGTGAAACAGACCGACGATCATGGCGTGCACGCTGCGGGCTGCCAGGCGCGGGCTGATGCCGGGCTGCAGGCGCGGGCTGACGGCGGGCTGGGCGAACTGCTGCTCGCACAGCTCGATAAACAGATTGATAAAGGCCTCGTGGCGCTGTTCCGCCTCGCGCAGCTCGGCGGTGAATTCGCAGCGGCGCAGCAGAATGGTGAAGATGCGCCGCTTCTGGGCGTCCCGCGCCAGGTTGGCGATGGCTTCGCTGCACAGGTCGCGCAGGCTCAGCAGCGGATCATCCTCGGCGCAGCCGCGCATGCGCTCGGCCAGCTGTTCCGGCGGCAGGCGCACCTGGCTGAGCATTTCGTGAAACAGATGGGCCTTGTTCTCGAAGTGCCAGTACAGCGCGCCGCGGGTCACGCCGGCATGGCGGGCGATCTGATCCAGGCTGGTATGAGCCACCCCCCTTTCCAGAAAAAGTGCCTCGGCAGCAGCCAGCAGGGCGCAGCGGGTTTGTTCGGCTTCTTCTTTGGTTCGGCGCATGGCGACTGGTCGGGTTTTGGCTAGGCTCAGGGAGCGGGTCGGCAAAGTGTAATGAATCCGAGAGGAACAATCTATTTACAAACATTCATGTATGTATATAGCATTGCCGGCCTTGAAAGTAGCGCCTGCGCGGTTCTGGAGACACCTCATGCATTTCTCTCGCGTTTTCCCCGCACTGTGCGGGGTCGTGTTGTTGTCGCTGGTAAGCCTTGCGGCTCTGGCTGCCGAGGCGCCGCCTGCTCCCGAAGTGGTGGTGGAAGTGGTGGCTCCCCAACCCTTGCCGCTGGAGCTGGAGTACTCGGCGCGTACCGCCGGTTATCGCGAGGTGCAGGTGCGCGCCCAGGTCAGCGGTATCCTGCAGGAGCGCACCTATCAGGAGGGCAGTGCGGTCAAGCAGGGGCAGGTGATGTTCCGCATCGATTCACGCACCTATCAGGCGGCCCTGGCCCGGGCCAAGGCCGCGCTGGCGCAGGAGCAGGCGCGCTACCGGCAGACCGAGCGTAATCTCAAGCGTATTCGCGAGCTGCAGCGCAAGGGCTTTGCCAGCGAGAGCGAGCTGGACAATGCCATCTCCAATTTCGAGCAGAGCAAGGCCAATATCCAGGCCGCCGAGGCCGAGGTGCAGGCCAAGCAGATCGACCTCGACTACACCACGGTGCGCGCGCCGATTTCCGGTATCACCAGTCGCGAGACGGTGTCCGAGGGCAGTCTGATGGTGGCCGGCGATCCCAATGCCAGCCTGCTCAGCCAGATCACCCAGCTCGATCCCATCTTCGTCAACTTCGCCGCCCCGGATTCCGAGGTGGAAGCCGTGCGCCGCGGCCTGCAGAGTGGCGCGGTGCAGCGTCCGCAGGACGGTACCCTGGCGGTCAGCGTGATCCTGGGCGATGGCAGCGTCTATCCCCTGGAAGGCAAGGTGGATTTCACCGACAGCCTGGTGGATCGCGGCACCGGCAGCGTCAGCGTGCGGGCGGTGGTGCCCAACCCCGAGCAGAAGCTGCTGCCGGGTCAGTTCGTGCGGGTACAGGTCCTGGGCCTGCAGATGCCCAGTGCCATCAGCCTGCCGGAACGGGCCATTGCCCAGGGCCCGGGCGGCACCTTTGTCTATGTGGTGGACGAGGCCGGCATTGCGCGTATGCGCGAGGTGCGCACCGGGCATACCGTGCAGGGGCGTTGGGTGATCGACGCCGGCCTGCAGCAGGGCGAGCGGGTGATCGTCGAGGGGCTGGCCAAGGTGCGTCCGGACAGCCCGGTACGCATCGCCGCGCCGAGTGCCGCCCAGGCCGCAGGAGAGTAACCCGGTGATTTCACGCTTCTTTATTGATCGCCCGGTGTTTGCCGCGGTGATTTCGGTGGTCATCGTCCTGGCCGGCCTGATGGCCATGCGCAGCCTGCCGATCGCCCAGTATCCGCAGATCCTCCCGCCCCAGGTGTCGGTCAGCGCCAGCTATGCCGGGGCCAGCGCCCAGGTGATCGCCGAGACGGTCGCCGCGCCGCTGGAACAGTCGATCAACGGCGTTGAGGGCATGATCTACCAGCAGTCCAACTCCGGCGGCAATGCCATGAGCCTGTCGGTGTACTTCGAGGTGGGCCGCGACCCGGACCAGGCCACCATCGACGTCAACAACCGGGTCCAGGCCGCCCTGGCCAAACTGCCGGAGGAGGTGCGCCGGCAGGGCGTCAAGGTACAGAAGAAGTCCTCGGACATTCTCCAGGTGGTGACCCTGTACTCCCCGGACGGTTCCCGCGACCCGGTGTATATCAGTAACTACGCGCTGATCAACGTGATCGACGAGCTCAAGCGCCTGCCCGGCGTCGGGGATGTCACCCAGTTCGGCTCGAAAGACTATTCCATGCGCATCTGGCTGCGCCCGGACAAACTGGCGCAGTACAACCTGACTCCCAGCGATGTGGTGGCGGCCATCCGCGAGCAGAACTCGCAGTTCGCCGCCGGCAGCTTCGGTCAGCAGCCCCTGGGCCAGCCCCAGGATTTCACCTACACGGTGACCACCCAGGGTCGCTTTACCGACCCGGCCGAGTTCGAGAACGTGATCCTGCGGGCCGATGAGACGGGCGCCAGCCTGCTGCTCAAGGATGTGGCGCGAATCGAGCTGGGCGCCCAGGACTATTCCCTGATCACCTCCCTCAACGGCCAGCAGAACGCGGCCTTCGGGGTATACCTGCAGCCCGGTGCCAATGCCCTGGATACGGCGGCGGCGGTGACCGAGGCCCTGCAGCGCCTGGAGCGCAACTTCCCCAGTGGCATGGCGTTCAAGGTGCCTTACGACACCACCAAGTTTGTCCGGGTGTCCATCGACGAGGTGATCAAGACCTTCTTCGAGGCCCTGGTGCTGGTGGTGCTGGTGGTGTTTATCTTCCTGCAGAACTGGCGCGCCACGCTGATCCCGGTGCTGGCCATTCCGGTGTCGCTGGTCGGCACCTTCGCCGGCATGTATCTGCTCGGCTTCTCCATCAACCTCTTGACCCTGTTCGGCATGGTGCTGGCCATCGGCATCGTGGTGGACGACGCCATCGTGGTGATCGAGAACGTCGAGCGGGTGATGAACACCGACAAGCTCGGTCCGCGTGAAGCCACGGTCAAGGCCATGGAGGAAGTCACCGGGCCGATCATCGCCATCGTCCTGGTGCTCTGCGCGGTCTTTGTGCCGGTGGGCTTTCTCGGTGGCCTGGCCGGGGAGATGTACAAACAGTTCGCCATCACCATCGCCATTTCGGTGCTGATCTCCGGCATCGTCGCCCTGACCCTGAGCCCGGCGCTCTGTGCCCTGCTGCTCAAGCCCGGGCATCACGAACCGGCCGCGCCGTTTCGCGCCTTCAACCGGGTGTTCGACCGGCTGACCAGCGGTTACACCGCCGGGGTGCGCTTCTTTCTCAAGCGCGCAGGCATCGGCCTGCTGCTGTTCGGCGCGATGATCGGCCTGATGCTCGTGCTGTTCAGCCGGGTGCCCAGCGCCCTGGTGCCCAACGAGGACCAGGGCTATGTGATCAACGCCTATTTCCTCCCGCCTGCGGCTTCCCTGACCCGCACCGACGCACTTACCAGTGCGGTGACCGAGCAGCTGGTGGCCCACCCCGCGGTGGAAAACGTGGTGACTTTCGCCGGCTTTGACGTGCTCACCTTCGGCACCCGCAGCAACGCCGGGGTGTCCTTTGTACCGCTCAAGGACTGGAGTGAACGCACCACGCCGGAGCTGGATGCGCGCAACCTGACCCGCGAGTTCATGGCCATGGGCGCGGCGCAGAAGGACGGCATGGTGATGAGTTTCAACCCGCCACCCATCACCGGCATGAGCACCACCGGCGGCTTCGAGGGCTATATCCAGGACCGTAGCGGCGCCGGTACCGCCAAGCTGGCGGAGAAGGTCAAGGCCTTCCTCGCCGCGGCCAGTCAGCGCCCGGAACTGGCCGGGGTGCAGAGCACCTTCAGCGCCAACGTACCGCAGTACTACATCGATCTGGATCGCACCAAGGCCCGCGCCCTGGGCGTGCCGATCAGTGATGTGTTCACCGCCATGCAGGCCACCTTCGGCAGCTACTACGTCAACGACTTCAGCCTGTATGGACGCACCTTTCAGGTCAGCCTGCAGTCCGAGGCCGAGTTCCGCCGCAAGCCGGAGGATCTGTCCCAGGTCTATGTGCGCTCGGCCAGTGGTGAGCTGGTGTCGCTGTCCAGCCTGGTAAGGGTCGAGCGCATTCTCGGGCCGGACACCTATGCCCGCTTCAACGTCTACCCGGCGGCGAAGATCCTCGGTGGCCCGGCCCCCGGCTACAGTTCCGGCCAGGCCCTGGTGGCGGTGCAGGAAGTGGCGGCCGAGGTGCTGGGCAGCGACTACAGCATCGGCTGGACCGGCTCGGCCTACCAGGAAATCGCCACCCAGGGTTCGGGCAGCAATGCCTTTATCTTCGGCCTGATCATGGTGTTCCTGATTCTCGCCGCCCAGTACGAGCGCTGGACCCTGCCCCTGGCGGTGGTCACGGCGGTGCCCTTTGCCGTGTTCGGCGCGATCCTGGCGGTGTGGCTGCGTGGCATCGAGAACGATCTGTACTTCCAGGTCGGCCTGGTGACCCTGATCGGCCTGGCGGCGAAGAACGCCATCCTGATCGTCGAGTTTGCCGTGCTCGCGCGGCAGCAGGGCATGGGTATCTTCGAGGCGGCGCTGGAGGCTTCGCGCCTGCGCTTTCGCCCGATCATCATGACCTCCCTGGCCTTTATCCTCGGTGTGGTGCCCCTGGCCATCAGCAGCGGCGCCGGTTCGGCCAGCCGTCACTCGATCGGCACGGGGGTGATCGGCGGCATGCTGGCCGCGACCTTCCTGGCAATCTTCCTGATCCCGATGTTCTACCTGCTGGTGGAATCCCTGGCTGCGAGGCTGAGCACAAAGAAGGGGTAGGGTGCGCGGTGCGCACCTTGGCCAATAATCGGTGCGCACGGCGCACCCTACTGGACGACCCGAACCATTAAGCCGCCATGACCTTACGCATTCTGCTGATTCTCGGCGCCCTGAGCGCCTTTGGCCCACTGGCCATCGATATGTACCTGCCGAGCTTTCCGGCGCTGGCCCGGCAGTTCGCCACCGATGTGGAGCAGGTTCAGCTGTCCCTGGCGGCCTACTTTATCGGCCTGGCCATCGGTCAGCTGGTCTATGGGCCGTTGGCCGACCGCTTTGGCCGGCGCCGGCCACTGTTGGGCGGGGTGCTGCTGTTTACCCTGGCCTCCCTGCTCTGCGCCCTGGCGCCGAGCCTGGAGTGGCTGATCGCCGGGCGCTTCGTCCAGGCCCTGGGCGGCTGCGCCGGCATGGTGGTGTCGCGGGCGGTGGTGCGCGACCTGTGTGACCCGATCAACTCGGCCAAGGTGTTTTCCCAGCTGATGCTGGTCATGGGCCTGGCGCCGATTCTCGCGCCGCTGGCCGGCGGCCTGTTGCTGAAGACCCTGGGCTGGCCGTCGATCTTCGTCGTGCTCGCCCTGTTCGGTTTGCTGTGCCTGCTGGCAGTGGCCCTGTGGTTGCCGGAGACCCTGGCCCGTAACGCCCCGGCGGCGCCTCTGCGCGGGGCGCTGGGGCAGTATCGGCGGCTGTTCGCGGATGGCGCGTATCTGGGCTATGCCCTGAGCGGCGGTTTTGCCATTGCCGGGATGTTCGCCTATATCGCCGGCTCGCCCTTTATCTTTATCGAACTCTACGGCGTGCCGGCCGAGCACTATGGTTGGCTGTTCGGCAGCAATGCCCTGGGCTTTGTGCTGGTGGCCCAGCTCAATGCCTGGCTGGTGGCGCGCCACGGCCCGGTCTACTGGCTGCACCGGGCGGTGTGGATCTACCTGCTCAGCGCCCTGGCCCTGCTGCTGGTGGCCCGCGCTCAGCCGGCCGCATTGTGGCCCTTGCTGATCCCCCTGTTCTGCTGCATCGCCTGCCTGGGCATTCTGATGCCCAACGCCTCGGCCAGCGCCATGGCCGGCCAGGGCCAGCGTGCCGGTAGCGCCTCGGCTCTGCTCGGCAGTCTGCAGTTCGGCATTGCCGCCAGCGCTGCGGCCCTGGTGGCCTGGCTGCATGACGGCACGGCGCAGCCATTGGCCTGGGTGATCTTTCTCTGCGGCTGTCTGTCCCTGGGCTTTTCGCTGTTGACCCGGCGGGTCGAGCGGCGCCTGCTAGCTGGCCGCCCTTAAACGACTGCCCGGCAGTGCATGCGGGGCTTGCAGGCGTGCCTGCAGGGTGGCGAGAAACTGGCGGGCCTCGGCTTCACTGCGAAAGCTGACGCAGTGCTGATCCAGGCGCACCTGCCAGCAACGGCCGTCGGGTCTGTCGATGGGCTCCAGAGCAAGCTTCATGGGACGCGCCTCCAGGTGGGTGAAGGCTCAGTCTAGACCCGGCTTGGGTGGATACCCTGATTTGCGTCAAGTCGGCGACTGATGGTCAGCCGTTGGTCGGCTGCGCTGCATGCGCACCGCCAGCCCGGCCAGGCGGGTGAACTCGGTGACCAGAGCGATATCGGCGGGTGCCGGGCGACCGGGTTGACGGCCGTAGATGCCAAAGGTGCCGAGCACCTGGCCGCGGTCATCCTTGAATGGCAGCGACCAGCAGGCCTGCAGGCCGGCGGCGCGGGTCAGCTCCAGATAGTCCTGCCAGTAGGGGTGCTGATCGATGTCCTCGGCGATTACCAGTTCGCCCGTGCTCAGGGCGTGGCCACAGGAGCCGACCTGCAGATCAGCGCGGATACCTTCCACGGCTTGGCGATAGTCCATCGGCAGGCTGGGGGCGGCGCCCACATGCATGTTCTGTTGTTCGTCGAGCAGCATGATGGAAACCAGCATATGCGGATTGAGAGCCTCCAGGCGCAGGCTGATCGCCTCCAGAATCTGCTCCAGCGGGTACTGCCCGAGCAGCTTGTCCAGCACCGCATTGCGCGCCTGCTGCAGTTGCTGGGTCTGATAGCGCTCGTGAATATCCCGCAGGCTGCCGCGCAGGCCCTGGCCGGTTTCGCTGTGTTGCAGTTGCAGTTCGACCCGACGCAATTGTCCCTGGGGATTATGCAGATAGGCCTCGTGACGCAGGCTCTCACGCTTGCCCTGACTCAACTCCTGCAGGTACAGGTGCAGCGGTGGCTGCACGATCTCGGGGATAAAGCGCTGTAAGGGTTGGCCCAGACTGGCATGGGCCGGATAGCCGGTGATGCGGCTCCAGGCCGGGTTGAGAAAAACCAAGCGCTGCTGATCATCGGTCATAAAGATGGCGTCACTGAGGTGCTCCACCAGCTCGCGGTAGCGGGTTTCACTCAGGTGCAACTGGCTGTCGACCCGCTTCTGCTGGCTGAGGTCGATGTCCACACAATACAGCTCCAGTTGCTCGCGGCTGTTGCGCAGCATCAGGTGGCTGGAAAATACCCAGACCGGGCTGCCGTCCTTGCGTTGCAGTTCGATCTCTGCCGCTGGAATGGGTGGGCCGCCCAGCTGCCAGCGATTGATGGCGTCCGCCACCTTGCGTCGCTCGGCGGGCGGCACGATCAGTTCTTCCAGGCGCTTGCCCATCACCTCCTGCAGGCTGTAGCCGTACAGCTGGGTGCTGGCCTGGTTCCAGTAGATCACCCGACGCTCGCGGTCATAGCCTTGCACGGCGATACGTGGGGTCTGCTCGAACAGCTGGCGGAAACGCTGTTCGCTCTCGCGCAGGGCGCTTTCGTCGCGCTTCTGCCCGCTGATGTCCTGCACGGTGCCGAGGATCTTGCCCTGCTCATCCACTTCGGCACGCAGCATCAACCAGAGGGTAGGCGCCTGCTGGGGCTGATTGAGGCGTGCGCTGATGGACAGGGGCTCGTGCTTGAAAATCAGCGCCTGCATGGCCCGCTGCACGGCAGGGCGTTCGCCGGGGTGCAGCCAGCTGAGCAGTTGCTCCAGATCGCTTGGGTTGCGTTCGGGCGGTTGATGCAGCAGGGCCAGGGCCTCGTCGCTCCAGTAGAAATTGTCGTTGTATTCCCAGTGGGCGAGGGCGGCATTGCGCAGGCTTTGCTGCATCTGCCGACTCTTGCGCAGCAACTGGTTGAGCAACTGCTGCTGGGTCAGGCGGTCGCGGTAGGCAATGATGAAAATCAGCAGGCTGCTGAGCAGGATAAAGACCAGGCCCTTGACGGTTTGCAGGCTGGCCATTTGCTCGGCATCACGGGTCAGGTTCTTCAGCAATGAGTCGCTGCCCAGAATCCAGGCGCTGCTGAACAGCACATAAGCGCCTGCCAGGCGCAGGGGGCCTTTGAGTGTCGGCTGCATCCTTGGCACCCTCTGATGCTCGGCAATAAACGCCCTAAGCATAGCTCAGGGCGCAGGCCCTGATGCGACAGCGGGTCGCGCCCGGACGATTGGCGTGGTGCTGGCGGGCTGTTAGAGTGGCTCGCCATGAAGCCCTCTCTCGCCCAACGCCGCCTGCTTGCCTGGATGCTGTATTTCAGCGTGCTGTTCAGTGCGTTCGCCTGCAGCATCGGCCATGGGCAGATGGCGGGCTTGCAGCTGAGCGGCTTGAGTGGTCAGTACTGCTCCTTCGAGGGCAACTTCGGCGCTGGTGCCGATCTCGGCGACGCCGGGATAGTCGCGGCCAATCCTGCCACGGGTGCCGGCTGCGCCCTGAGCTCCACCTTCAGTGCCATCATCCTCGCGGCGTTCTTCGGTCTGCTGGGCCTGCTGATGACCAGCCAAGCGCCGCTACGGGCCGTCCTCCATATCCCCCGGCCTGTCCGCTATCTCTGGCCTTCGGCCAATCCCCGCGCGTCTCCCTTCTTCGCCTGACACCTGCTGGCCCGGCTCGCTCTTGTCGCGAAGCCGGGCAGCGCCTGTGTGGCCATGTGGCTGCGCCTGATACCGACCTGCCCCGATAGTTGATAGATCTGACTGGAGATGTCCATGTTGAAGAAGACCCTGCTGTTCGCCCTCCTGATGGCTGCCGGCCTGCCCACCCTGGCCCACGAATACGACGCCGGCGCGTTGCATATCGAGCACCCCTGGTCGCGGGCGATGCCGCCGGTGGCGCCGACGGCGGCGGCTTATTTTGTCGTGCACAACAAGGGCAGCGAGGCCGATCGCCTGCTTGGGGTCAGCACGCCTCATGCCGGCAAGGCCGAGCTGCACGAGCATGTGCATGCCGATGGCCTGATGAAGATGCAGCAGGTGCAGGCGGTGGATATTCCCGCCGGGGGCGAGATCCGCTTCGAGCCCATGGGTTATCACGTCATGCTGTTCAACCTGCAGCAGCAGGCCAAGGACGGCGAGCGCTTCCCGCTGACCCTGACCTTCGAGAAGGCCGGTGAAGTCGAGGTGGACGTGGCTGTGCAGGCCGACGCAGCGCCCGCTGCCGAGTCGGTAGACGCCCATGCCGGGCATGGCGCTCAGGCCAAGCCTCAGGCCCATGGCGAGCATCAGCATTGATCTGCTTGGGTATCGCTGCACTGGCGCTGACGGGGTGGTGGATGCCTGAGCCATGCCTGGGCTAAGCCTGCTGCCGCGTGCCGCCAGCCTGGCCCTGGCGGCCATGCTGCTGCTCAACCTCGGCCCGTTGCTGTCGCAGTGGCTGGTGCCGGTCGCGCCTGCCTGGTTGAGCGAACTGGCTTGCCATGACGAAGGCGAGCCAGGCAGCAGTGACCCTGAACGGCACAGCCATGATCCGCTGTGGGCCAAGTGCGGCTATTGCACCCTGCTGTTCAGCTCGCCTGCCCTGAGCAGCCCGGCGCCGCTGCTGGCGCTGGGTCACTGGGCGCGTTCGGCGCCGCTGTTGCCGCGCAGGCCCCAGGCCGCCCTGGCGCCTTGGGTCTATCCCGCCGCCTACGGGCGCGCGCCCCCCGGTCTGTCCTGACTCAATCGCTGTGTATCCCTGTACCCGCCTGTTCCAGGCGGGTACAGCCTGCCTTTGTCTTGATGATGGAAAGACCATGTCCCGCTCTGCATTCTTTGCCCTGGCGCCCCTGAGTGCGTCCCTGCTGTTTGCTGCCCAGGCCCCAGCTGCCCAGGCCCCGATTGATGACCCATTGCTGCTGCCCGCGCTGGTGATCAGCCATGGCCGGCCCCAGGCGAGCGAGCCGCTCGACGCCCCCAGGCAGTCACCGCTGACCCTGGTCAGCGATCCCAAGCAGCCGCGCCAGCCGATGCCGGCGGCCGATGGCGCCGACTACCTGAAGACCATTCCCGGCTTTACCGCCATCCGCAATGGCGGCGCCAATGGCGACCCGGTGTTTCGCGGCCTGTTCGGTTCGCGGCTGAATATCCTCAGTGACGGCGGCCTGATGCTGGGGGCCTGTCCCAATCGCATGGACGCGCCCACGTCCTACCTGTCGCCGGAAAACTTCGATCGCCTGACCCTGATCAAGGGCCCGCAGACCGTGCTCTGGGGGCCGGGCGCCTCGGCGGCAACCATCCTCTTCGAGCGCGATACGCCACGCTTCAACGAGCTGGGTGGGCGGCTCGATGGCAGCCTGCTGGCCGGTAGCAACGGCCGCTTCGACCGTCGCCTGGATGCCACGGCCGGCGGCAGCCAGGGCTATCTGCGCCTGCTGGCCAACCGCGCCCAGGCCGATGACTATGCCGATGGCAATGGCGACACGCTGCCTTCACGCTGGAGCAAGTGGAACAGCGATGTGCTGCTCGGTTGGACACCCAATGCCGACACGCTGATCGAACTCAGTGCCGGCCGGGGTGATGGCGAGGCCCGCTATGCCGGGCGCGGAATGGATGGCAGCCAGTTTTTGCGCGAGAGCCTGGGCCTGCGCGTGCAACTGGACAACCTTGGCGAGGTTTTCAGCAGCCTGGAAGGGCAGCTGTATTACAACTACGCCGACCATGTGATGGACAACTTCAGCCTGCGCAGCCCCAACCCGCAGGACGTGATGGTGATGATGCGCAACCCCATGGCCAGCAATGTCGATCGGCGCACCCTGGGTGGGCGTCTGATTGGCACCTGGAACTGGCAGGACCTTGAGCTCAAGGCCGGCGTCGATGCCCAGCGCAATGAGCACCGCAAGCGCGCCTCCAGCTTCAATATGATGACCCAGGTGTACACCGACTATGACCAGTTCCGTTGGGACAAGGACGCTGAGTTCCACAATTACGGCTTGTTCGGTGAGTTGACCTGGCAGGTCAGCGAACGTGAGCGCTGGGTCACGGGCGCACGGCTGGATCGCGCCGCGGTCAAGGATTACCGGCAAACCCTGGGCAGCGGCATGACCCTGCGGGCCAACCCCACTGCCGATAAGACCCGCCGCGACACGCTGCCCAGTGGATTTCTGCGTTACGAGCAGGATCTGCAGCGTCTGCCGGCCACCTGGTATGCCGGCCTCGGTCACAGCCAGCGCTTCCCGGACTACTGGGAACTGTTCTCCGCCAGCCCCGGCCCCATTGGCTTTGTGCAGCCGATGGAAAGTCTCGACCCGGAAAAGACCACCCAGCTGGACCTGGGCATCAACTACGGCGGTGAAAAACTGCAGGCCTGGGCCTCGGCCTATATTGGTCAGGTGCGTGACTACATCCAGTTCAGCTATGGGCCAGGGATGATGCCCGGGCATGTGCGTTCGCAGGCCAGCAATATCGATGCGCGCATCATGGGTGGCGAACTGGGCATGAGCTATCGCCTGGACAGCAACTGGCAAACCGATGCCAGCCTGGCCTATGCCTGGGGCAAGAACAGCTCTGATGACCGGCCGCTGGCGCAGACGCCACCGCTGGAGGCGCGCTTCGGCCTGGCCTATGAGCAGCATGACTGGAGCGCCGGTGCCCTGTGGCGCGTGGTGGCGGCGCAGAACCGCGTGGATGAGGGCAGGGGCAATGTGGTGGGCAAGGACTTCGGCAGCAGCAGTGGCTTTGCCGTGTTTTCCCTGAACGCGGCCTACCGCATCAGCCCGGAGGTGAAACTCAGTGCCGGGGTCGACAACCTGTTCGACCGGACCTACAGCGAGCACCTGAACCTGGCCGGCAATGCCGGTTTCGGCTTCTCCATGGACGATCCTCAGGCGGTCAACGAACCGGGGCGTACGCTATGGACCAAGCTGGATTTCAGTTTCTGATTCGGCTGCGCGCTGGTTAAGACCCCGTAGGAGCGGGCCATGCCCGCGATCAACCCTTCGCGGGCATGGCCCGCTCCTACGCTATTGCGTCCGCCTCAGGCCAGCCGCGCCTCCAGGCTATTCTGCGCCAGGCGTTTGGCCTGTTCCTCGGTCATGCCCAGGCTGTCATGCAGGGCGGCGAAGTTCTCCCCGACATAGCCGCCGAAGTAGGCCGGATCGTCCGAGTTCACCGTCACCTTCACCCCGCGTTCGAGCATCGCCAGGATATTGTGCTGGCGCATATCGTCGAACACGCACAGCTTGATATTGGACAGCGGGCAGACAGTCAGGGGGATCTGCTCGTCGATAATGCGCTGCATCAGCCGCTCATCCTCGATGGCGCGCACGCCGTGGTCGATACGCTTGACCTTGAGCAGATCCAGGGCCTCCCAGATATATTCCGGTGGGCCTTCCTCGCCGGCGTGAGCCACGGCATGCAGGCCTTCGCTGCGCGCCTTGGCGAATACCCGCTCAAACTTGCTCGGCGGGTGGCCCAGCTCCGAGCTGTCCAGGCCCACGGCGATAAAGGCCTCGCGAAAGGGCATGGCCTGCGCCAGGGTGGCGAAGGCTTCTTCCTCGGACAGGTGGCGCAGAAAGCTGAGGATCAGGCCGTGGCTGATGCCTAACTGCTTCTCGCCATCCACCAGGGCCTGCTGAATCCCGCGCAGCACCACCTCGAAGGGGATGCCGCGCTCGGTGTGGGTCTGCGGATCGAAGAAGGGCTCGGTGTGCACCACGCCCTGTTCCTTGCACTTTTGCAGATAGGCCCAGGTCAGGTCGTAGAAGTCCTGCTCGGTGCGCAGCACGTCCGCGCCCTGGTAATAGAGGTCGAGAAACTCCTGCAGGTTATTGAAGGCATAGGCCCCGCGCAGGGCCTCCACATCGCTCCAGGGCAGCTTGATCCTGTTGCGCTCGGCCAGGGCAAACAGCAGTTCGGGCTCCAGGGAACCTTCCAGGTGCAGGTGCAGTTCGGCCTTGGGCAGGGCGGTGATCCAGTCGTACATGGCGGCGCTCTCCTTGATGATGGGGTGCAGTTTAAACCTTCCGCAGCCGCTCTACAGGCGCTGTACCCGGCTGCGCCCACGGCTGAGGTTGGCCAGCAACTGCTCCAGCGCGCTCACATGGGCCTCAGGTAGGGCCAGCTGCAGCAGGGCGCCTTCGGCGTCGAAGGTTTCGCTTTCCAGCAGGGCCTGCAGCTCATCCAGGCGCGCCTTGAGCAGGGGCAGCTCGGCAAAGCTGCAGTGCAATTGGCAGCGGCTGCGCAGCACCTGTTCCACCGCCTGGCCGCTCTGCAAACACTTGGCCGCGCTGCCGCCATAGGCCCGGGCCAGGCCTCCGGTGCCCAGCTGAATGCCGCCGTACCAGCGGATCACCAGCACCACCACCTGATCGAAACCCTGGCCTTCGATGGCGGCGAGGATCGGCCGGCCAGCGGTGCCGCCGGGCTCGCCGTCGTCGCTGAAACGGTACTGGGCGCCGACCTTCCAGGCCCAGCAGTTGTGTGAGGCCGAGCCGTCGCTATGGGCCTGGATAAAGGCCTGGGCGGCGGCGGGGGAGTCGACGGGGGCGGCCAGGGCGAGGAAACGGCTCTTGCGAATTTCTTCCTGGTACTGGCAGGGGCTGAGCAGATTGAGGGTCATGCTGGCGATTATGCGCCTTGCTCGGTGTCGGGTGAACTCGCCTGCGGCGTGTTGCCGCAGTAGGACAGTCCTAAGCCCGACAGGCTCCCAGGCCTTGGTTATACTTCGGCCGCCCGGTTCACGCGCTTTATGGAGTGTCTATGCTCGCACCCGTGCAGTTACTCTCGGCCAGCCGGCAAAACCTCTGGCGTCTGACCCTGATCCGTATTCTGGTACTGGCCGCCCAGGCCGGCTCGGTGGGGCTGGCTTACAAGTCCGGGCTGTTGCCGCTGCCCTGGCAGGCCCTGAGCATCACCCTGCTGGTGTCCCTGCTGCTGTGTCTGGGCACTGCCTTGCGCCTGCGCGGTCCCTGGCCGGTGACCGAGCAGGAATATGCCCTGCAGCTGGGCTGCGACCTGGTCATCCATAGCGTGCTTCTGTACTACACCGGGGGCTCGACGAACCCCTTCGTGTCCTATTACCTGGTGCCGCTGACCATCGCTGCGGCGACCCTGCCCTGGCTCTATACCATTGTCCTGTCCGGCCTGGCCCTGGCCGGCTATACCCTGTTGCTGGTCTGGACCCACCCCTTGGAAGTGCCGCCTGGCCCTCGCGACAGCCTGCTGATCTACGGCATGTGGCTGAGTTTTGCTCTGGCTGCGGGGCTGATCACCTTCTTCGTGGCCAAGATGGCCGAGGAGTTGCGCCGTCAGGAGGAGTTGCGCGCCGAGCGCCGTGAGGAGGGCATGCGCGATCAGCAGTTGCTGGCCGTGGCCACCCAGGCCGCCGGCGCGGCCCATGAGCTGGGCACGCCCCTGGCGACCATGAGCGTGCTGATCAAGGAGCTGCGCCGCGAACATCAGGAGCCAACCCTGCAGGAAGACCTGGCGCTGCTGCAGGAGCAGGTCAAGCTGTGCAAGGAGACCCTGCAGCAACTGGTGCGCGCCGCTGAGGCCGACCGGCGCCAGGCGGTGGTCGAGCAGTCCTGCGTGGAGTGGCTGGAGGCGGCGCTCAAGCGCTGGCACCTGATGCGCCCCGAGGCCAGCTATCGCTATCAGTGCCTGGGCCGTGGCACGCCACCGCGACTGATGCCGCCCACCGACCTGACCCAGGCCCTGCTCAACCTGCTCAACAATGCCGCCGATGCCTGCCCGGACAACCTTGATATTCGTCTGGACTGGGATCACCAGTGGCTGCGCCTGAGCATCCGCGACTTCGGTGCCGGGGTGCCCCTGGCCATCGCCGAACAGCTGGGTCGGCCCTTCTTTACCACCAAGGGCAAGGGCTTCGGCCTGGGCCTGTTTCTCAGCCAGGCCAGCGTCACCCGTGCCGGTGGCACGGTTAAGTTGTATAACCACGAAGAAGGCGGCACCCTGACCGAGTTGAAGCTGCCCCGTGCCTATGGCCGAGGTTGAGCTAGAAGTCGCATGGCGACGCCATCAATTTTGTCCTTCTCCCTGTGGGAGAAGGTGGCGCGCAGCGACGGATGAGGGCGGCATGTCTGTTAGGAGAGATTGCGTATGAGTGACGAAGTCCTGTTCGACGGCGACGAACAACCCCACCTGCTGCTGGTGGACGACGACCCCACCTTTACCCGGGTCATGGCCCGGGCCATGAGTCGTCGCGGCCTGCGTGTCTCCACTGCGGGCTCGGCGGAAGAGGGCCTGGCCCTGGCCGAGCAGGATATGCCCGACTACGCGGTGCTGGATCTGAAGATGGAGGGCGACTCCGGCCTGGTGCTGCTGCCCAAGCTGCTGGAGCTGGATGCCGAGATGCGCGTGGTGATCCTCACCGGCTATTCAAGCATTGCCACCGCAGTTGAGGCGATCAAGCGCGGCGCCTGCAACTACCTGTGCAAGCCGGCCGATGCCGATGACGTGCTGGCTGCGCTGCTGACCCAGCATGCCGATCTGGACAGCCTGGTGCCGGACAACCCGATGTCGGTGGACCGCCTGCAGTGGGAGCATATCCAGCGTGTACTGACCGAACACGAAGGCAATATCTCCGCCACCGCCCGCGCCCTGGGCATGCATCGGCGTACCCTGCAGCGCAAGCTGCAGAAGCGTCCGGTTAGGCGCTGAATAAGGCGAAAAAAGCTCTCCTGAAAGCCTGCTGAAAGCTTGGCAGGCTTTGCCCCTGATATGCTGCGCGGCCCTGCTTTGCTCTTTTGGGAACCGCCATGCTCGCCATCCTTCAGCAAACCCTCGCGGTGACCGCGCCGGTCTTCTCCATGCTGTTTCTCGGCGTGGCACTCAAGCGCTGGGGATTGATCGATGCGGCCTTTATCAATACCGCCTCGACCCTGGTGTTTCGCGGCACCCTGCCGACCCTGCTGTTTCTCGGTATCGTCAACGCCGACCTGAGTCGCGCCCTGCAACCCGCGTTGCTGCTGTATTTCCTGCTGGCCACCATCGCCTGCTTTCTCCTGGCCTGGGGCTGGTCGCTATGGCGCTGCCCGCGGGAGGATCGCGGGGTCTATACCCAGGGTGCCTTTCGCGGCAACAACGGCATTATCGGCCTGGCCCTGGCCACCAGCATGTATGGCGACTATGGCCTGTCGCTGGGGGCGGTGCTCGGCGGCCTGGTGATTCTCAGCTACAACACGCTGTCGGCCATCGTCCTGGCCATCTACAGCCCAGAGGCCAAGACCGACCCCTGGAGTCTGCTCAAGAGTGTGCTCGGCAACCCGTTGATCATCGGTGTGCTGGCGGCCATTCCCTTTGCCTGGTGGCAGATTCCGCTGCCCCAGTGGCTGCTGGTCTCCGGTGGGTACTTCGCCAAGATGAGCCTGCCCCTGGCGCTGATCTGCATTGGTGGCACCCTGACCCTGGCCTCGCTGCGCGAGGGCAGTGGGGTGGCCCTGAGTTCCAGTCTGCTCAAGGTCTTCTGGCTGCCCCTGCTGGCCACCCTGGGCGCCTGGTTCTGGGGCTTTCGCGAGGCGGAGCTGGCGATCCTGTTTCTCTACTTCGTCAGCCCCACGGCGGCGGCCAGCTTTGTCATGGCCAAGGCGGTGGGGGCCAATCACCAGCTGGCGGCAGTGATTATCGTGATCACCACCCTGGCCTCGGTGCTCAGCACCAATATCGGCTTGTTCGCCTTGCAATGGGCAGGGTGGATCTAGGACTAATGGGCTCAATGGGCATTGGGCGGCAATTGCCTGAGCTGTTGTGCGTAGCGCTGGCGTAGGTCTGCTGGTAGCCAGCGCTCGTAGCTGCTGCGAAAGATTTGCCGATGCGCCTGGTCGTGTAACAGGCCTTCAAGCGCGGCGAAGACACGGTCGGTTTCCGGGCTGCGGGTACAGCTAAAACGCCCAGGCAATAAAGCGTCGCCACCGGCTATGGGGTAGAAGCGCAGGTGTTGATGGTTTTGCGAGTAATAGACGATTTCGTTGGGGTAGCCGAAGCCGTAGTCGATACGCTTATGATCCAGCATGTCGAATAGCGCGCGCGTGGAGTCTCCTTGGTAAATACGCGTCAGGCTGTCTCGACCCGCATCATGTGCTTGCCGCAGGAACTGGTCGATCTGCGCGCCGTAACTGCGATGATTGGCCAGGCCAGGGCGCAACTCCGGGTTGGCCAGGAGCCTGTCCAGTTCAACCTGGCCTGCCTGGTTGAGGTAGGGCGTTAGATCCCCGGTTTTGTCCTGATGGATGACCAGCCCCAGAGGCATCAGGTAGCCATAGGGCGAGGTAAAGCGCAGGTAAGTCTCGCGTTCGGGGGTCTTGAAGGCGGCAATCAAGCAGTAGGGGCCACCCTGGCTAGCAAGGTGCATGGCGCGGCTCCAGGGCAGGATCTGCTCGGAGAACTGGTACTCGGGCAGGGCCTGCCTGAGATAGTCGTAGAGGGCATTGATATAGCCCTGGTTGGCATGTGGGCCCCGGTGGATAGCCATGGGCGGGAACTCCGCCCCCAGCCATATGACCCGTTCTGCCTGCGCGATGTTGAGGGTGGACAGCGCTGCCAGTAACAGTCCAAGCAGCCGTTTCATGAGGAACCTATAAGCGATGGTCGAAGGTTCCATTCAGTCTAGTCGTCTGCGTGTTCCGCTGCGCCAAACTAGGAGGATTGTTCGGTTTCGATGACTTCCTGGGCCGCACGAAAGGCGTCGATGGCCGCTGGTACCCCGGCATAGACCGCGCAGTGCAGCAGCGCTTCGCGGATCTCGGCCACCGTGCAGCCATTGTTCAGGGCGCCGCGTACATGGCCCTTGAGTTCCTGCGGGCATTTCAGGGCGGTGAGGGCGGCCAGGGTGATCAGGCTGCGGGTCTTGCGGTCCAGGCCCTCGCGGGTCCACACGCCGCCCCAGGCGTGTTCATTGACGAAGTCCTGCAGCGGCTGGGTAAAGTCGGTCGCGTTATTCAGCGCGCGGTCGACAAAGGCATCGCCCATTACCTCGCGGCGTACTTGCAGTCCCTGTTCGCGGTCGTTATTCATGCTCAGACGGCCTCGTCGCGCTGTTTGTGCCAGGCACGCCCGGCAATGATCACCAGGGTGATGGCCGTCAGCGGCAGGGCGTAGCCGAGCATGGCGTCACCGAATACCTCGGCGAACGGGCGTCCGGTCGAGGACAGCACCAGGTAAACCGTATAGGCCACGTAATAGGCGAGAAACAGCAGACCTTCCCAGCGGTTGATGCGGTAACCGGCGAAGAAGATCGGCAGGCAGGCCACGGCCACGGCAATCATGACCGGG
This sequence comes from Pseudomonas xionganensis, assembly GCF_009763245.1. GTDB lineage: Bacteria > Pseudomonadota > Gammaproteobacteria > Pseudomonadales > Pseudomonadaceae > Aquipseudomonas > Aquipseudomonas xionganensis. Next base: position 1,166,262 of record NZ_WKJZ01000001.1, read on the forward strand.
AAGTCGAAGGCCAGGGCGTTGGCCGCCACGGCCACGGCCTGGGGCGACACCAGGGCGGTCAGGCCCAGTACGCAGAGCAGGTTGAAGATATTGCTGCCGACGATATTGCCCACGGCGATATCGCGCTCGCCCTTGAAGGCCGCGATGATCGAGGTCGCCAGCTCCGGCAGCGAGGTGCCGATGGCGATCACGGTCAGGCCGATCACCAGCTCCGACAGGCCCAGGGCGCGGGCCAGGCTGACGGCCCCCTCAACAAGGAAATTGGAACCGGCCACCAGCAGCACTAGACCGGCAATGATCAGCCCCAGGTTGATGGCCCAGGCATGGGGTTTGGCCGGCTCATCCAGGCCGAACTCCTTGACGAACTCATCATCTGCTTCAGCGGCGCTCTTATCACGGCGCGAGCTGATGACCAGAAAGGCGGTATAGCTGACGACACCGGCGAACAGCAGCAGCCCTTCCAGGCGGCTCAGGGCGCCGTCCCACGCCAGGGCGTAGACCACCAGGCTGGCACCGATCATGATCGGCACGTCCAGGCGGATCAGCTGGCGGGAGACAATCAGTGGTGCGACCAGGGCGGTGGCGCCCAGTACCAGCAAGACGTTGGCGATATTGCTGCCGATCACGTTGCCGATGGCCAGGTCGCCGCTGCCATTAAAGGCCGCCTGCACGCTGACCGCAGTTTCCGGGGCGCTGGTACCGAAGGCCACCACGGTCAGACCGATCACCAGGGGCGAGATGCCGAACTGGGCGGCCAGCTTGGCGGCGCCGCGTACCAGCACTTCTGCGCCGGCAACCAGCAGCACCAGGCCGGCGATCAGGTAAACAAAGGTCATCAGGGTCATTGCAGGGGGCTCCATAAAAGTGGCGCTAGTTTAATCATCCCGTGTAGGGCTGCCAGTGCCGGCTGTATCTTTATTTATCTGTGGCGTCAGTCCGGCAAAGGTTCAAGCCGCACCGGCACCACACCGGCGCGCAGCATGTCGAGGCGTTCGGCGGCGGCGCGCGAAACGTCGATGATGCGCCCGCGCACGAAGGGGCCGCGGTCATTGATGCGCACCACCACGGACTTGTCGTTGCTCATGTTGGTCACCCGCACCCGCGTGCCGAACGGCAGGCTGCGGTGCGCGGCGGTCAGCGCATGCTGATCGAAGCGCTCGCCGCTGGCGGTCTTGTTACCGTGGTGGCGGTCGCCGTAGTAGGAGGCCTTGCCGGTTTGCGTGACGCCGCCTGTGCCAACAGTGGAGCAACCGCCGAGCATTGCGAGCAGACCGAATACGACGACGGCCTGTAGCCCGGATGCAATCCGGGGCAGTAAGGATTTCCGGATGGCATCCGGGCTACAAGTAGGCATTGTTGGGTTCTCCGGGCAAACAAACGCCGGGCAAGCCCGGCGTCGTTGTTGCTATCCATCCCTGGCTAGAAAGGATGCCGGCTCGGCCATCCATGGCCGGTCGTTGCCGGGCCAACGCATGCGTTGGCATCTACCGGCTCACCCTTCGAGCTTTTTCTTCAGCAGTTCGTTCACCTGACCAGGGTTGGCCTTGCCTTTCGAGGCTTTCATGGCCTGGCCGACAAAGAAGCCGAACATCTTGCCGCGTTTGGCTTCATCGCTGGCGCGGTACTGCTCGACCTGCTCGGCGTTGGCCGCCAGCACTTCGTCCAGCATCTTCTCGATGGCACCCGAGTCGGTGACCTGCTTGAGGCCCTTGCTCTCGATGATCTCGTCAGCGCTGGCACCTTCACCGGCCGCCAGGGCTTCGAACACCATCTTGGCGATCTTGCCGCTGATGGTGTTGTCCTTGATGCGCAGGATCATCCCGCCCAGTTGCTCGGCCGATACCGGCGACTGCTCGATATCCAGGTTGTCCTTGTTGAGCAGGCTGGACAGCTCGCCCATCACCCAGTTGGCGGCCAGCTTGGCATCGCCGCACACGGTATTCACGGCTTCGAAGTAGTCGGCCAGTTCGCGGCTGGCGGCCAGCACCGTGGCGTCGTAGGCGGACAGACCGAACTGCGACTCGAAACGCTCGCGCTTCTGCACCGGCAGCTCCGGCAGGCTGGCGCGCACTTCGTCGAGGAAGCTCTGTTCGATCACCACCGGCAGCAGGTCGGGGCAGGGGAAGTAGCGGTAGTCGTTGGCCTCTTCCTTGCTGCGCATGGAGCGCGTCTGGTCCTTGTTCGGGTCGTACAGGCGGGTTTCCTGCACCACCTTGCCGCCGTCCTCGATCAGCTCGATCTGCCGTTGCACTTCGTGGTTGATCGCCTTCTCGATAAAGCGGAACGAGTTGACGTTCTTGATCTCGGCGCGGGTGCCGAACTCGGCCTGGCCCTTGGGGCGAACCGAGACGTTGCAGTCGCAGCGCAGCGAGCCTTCGGCCATATTGCCGTCGCAGATGCCCAGGTAGCGCACCAGCGCGTGGATGGCTTTGACATAGGCCACCGCTTCCTTGGCGCTGCGGATATCCGGCTCGGAGACGATCTCCAGCAGCGGAGTGCCAGCGCGGTTGAGGTCGATGCCGCTCATGCCGTGGAAGTCTTCGTGCAGGCTCTTGCCGGCGTCTTCTTCCAGGTGCGCGCGGGTGATGCCGATACGCTTGGTGGTGCCGTCTTCCAGGGTGATATCGAGAAAGCCCTTGCCGACGATGGGATGGTCCATCTGGCTGGTCTGATAGCCCTTGGGCAGGTCCGGGTAGAAGTAGTTCTTGCGGGCGAAGACGTTCTGCGGGGCGATTTCGGCGTCGATGGCCAGGCCGAACTTGCAGGCCATGCGTACCGCTTCGGCATTGAGCACCGGCAGGGTGCCGGGCATGCCCAGATCAACCAGGCTGGCCTGGGTGTTGGGCTCGGCACCAAAGGCGATGGCACTGCCGGAGAAAATCTTCGATTGGGTGGAAAGCTGGGCGTGAATTTCCAGCCCGATTACGGTTTCCCATTGCATAGTGATCGTCCTCAGAAGCCGCTCGGTGCTTGTTTATGCCAGTCAGTGACCTGTTGGTACTGGTGGGCGACGTTAAGCAGGCGGCCTTCCTGGAAGTAGTTGCCGAGCAACTGCACACCCACCGGCAAGCCGTAGACGAAGCCGGCCGGCATCGACAGGCCGGGGATGCCGGCGAGGTTGGCGGTGATGGTGTAGATATCTTCCAGATAGGCGGCGACCGGATCGTTGTTCTTCTCGCCGAGCTTCCAGGCCAGGTTCGGCGTGGTTGGGCCGAGAATCACGTCGACCTCATTAAAGGCGGCGACGAAATCGTTCTTGATCAGCCGGCGGATCTTCTGCGCCTTGAGGTAGTAGGCATCGTAGTAGCCGGCGGAGAGTGCATAGGTGCCGACCATGATGCGGCGCTTCACTTCCGCGCCAAAGCCTTCACCACGCGAGCGCTTGTACAGGTCCTGCAGGTCCTTGGGGTTTTCGCAGCGGTAGCCGAAGCGCACACCGTCGAAACGAGACAGGTTGGAGCTGGCTTCGGCCGGGGCAATCACGTAGTAGGCCGGAATCGCATGCTGCATATTCGGCAGGCTGATGTCCTTGACGGTGGCGCCGAGCTTTTTCAGCTCCTCGACCACGGCCATCACCTTCTCGCCGATGCGCGCATCCAGGCCGGCGCCGAAGTATTCCTTGGGCAGGCCGATGCGCAGGCCGGTCAGCGGCTGGCTCAGCGCGGCCAGATAGTCGTCAACCGGCTGATCGACACAGGTCGAGTCCTTGGCATCGAAGCCGGCCATGGCTTGCAGCATCAGCGCGCAGTCTTCTGCGTTGCGCGCCAGTGGGCCACCCTGATCGAGGCTGGAGGCGTAGGCGATCATGCCCCAGCGCGACACGCGGCCGTAGGTCGGCTTGATCCCGGTGAGGTTGGTCAGCGCGGCCGGCTGGCGGATCGAGCCGCCGGTGTCGGTGCCAGTGGCGGCCGGCAATAGGCGTGCGGCGACTGCTGCTGCCGAGCCACCGCTGGAGCCGCCCGGCACGCGGGTCAGATCCCAGGGGTTCTTCACCGCGCCGTAGTGGCTGGACTCGTTGGCCGAGCCCATGGCGAACTCGTCCATATTCAGCTTGCCCAGGGTCACGGCGCCGGCGGCGGCAAGCTTCTCGACCACAGTGGCGTTGTAAGGCGCCTTGAAGCCTTGCAGGATCTTGGAGGCGCAGCTGGTCAGCACGTCCTGGGTGCAGAACAGGTCCTTGTGAGCGATCGGTGCGCCGAGCAGGGCGCCATTCTCGCCGGCAGCGCGGCGGGCGTCGGCGGCCTTGGCCTGCTCCAGCGCAAGCTCTTCGGTAACGGTAATAAAGCTATTGAGCTGCGGGTCGAGCTGGGCAATACGGGCCAGCAGGCTGCGGGTCAGCTCTTCAGCGGAAAATTGCTTGTCGGCGAGTCCGCGGGCGATCTCGGCCAGAGTCAGTTGGTACATGGCTGGGCGTTTCCCTTACTCGATGACTTTCGGAACCAGATACAGGCCGTTTTCCACGGCCGGGGCGATGGCCTGGTAGGCCTCGCGCTGGTTGCGTTCGGTGACCTGGTCGGCGCGCAGGCGCTGGGTGGCCTCCAGGGGGTGGGCCAGGGGCTCGATACCGTCAGTATTGACGGCCTGCATCTGGTCGATCAGGCCGAGGATGTTATTCAGGGTCGTGGTGGTACTCGGAATATCGTCTTCATTCAGGCCCAGTCGGGCCAGATGAGCGATCTTCTCCACGTCGGAGCGTTCAAGCGCCATCGGGTGTCTCCCTATATAAAGGTTGCGCAAACGGCGAGCGGCTTATGCAAATGTGATCGAGTCGCCATGCTTGAAAGTGCAGGGAACGGATGCGGGAAGCCGGCGGTCAAAGGCCGCGATGATGGGCCGTAAAGCCCGGAAAAACCGGCAATCTAACATATTGGTGCCTTGCTCAAAATCCCTGTCGTTGTTAGAGTTTGCCGCACTTTTTTACCCACGCGTTGCCTAGGGTCCCTCTCCCATGTTCAAAAAACTGCGTGGCATGTTTTCCAGCGATCTTTCTATCGACCTGGGCACTGCCAATACCCTGATTTATGTTCGCGAACGCGGCATCGTCCTCAACGAGCCGTCGGTCGTTGCCATCCGCACCCATGGCAACCAGAAGAGTGTGGTGGCGGTCGGAACCGAGGCCAAACGCATGCTTGGGCGTACCCCGGGCAATATCGCCGCCATCCGCCCGATGAAGGACGGCGTGATCGCCGACTTCAGCGTCTGCGAGAAGATGCTGCAGTACTTTATCAACAAGGTGCATGAAAACAGCTTTCTGCAGCCTTCGCCGCGCGTGCTGATCTGCGTGCCATGCAAATCCACCCAGGTGGAGCGCCGTGCCATTCGCGAATCCGCCCTTGGCGCTGGTGCCCGTGAAGTGTTCCTGATCGAGGAGCCGATGGCCGCTGCCATCGGCGCCGGCTTGCCGGTGGAGGAAGCCCGCGGTTCGATGGTGGTCGATATCGGTGGCGGTACCACTGAAATCGCCCTGATCTCGCTCAATGGTGTGGTTTACGCTGAATCCGTGCGCGTCGGTGGCGACCGTTTTGACGAAGCCATCATCACCTATGTGCGCCGCAACTATGGCTCGCTGATCGGCGAATCCACCGCCGAGCGCATCAAGCAGGAAATCGGCACCGCCTACGCCGGTGGCGAACTGCGTGAAGTCGATGTGCGTGGCCGCAACCTGGCCGAAGGTGTGCCGCGCAGCTTTACCCTGAACTCCAGTGAAGTGCTGGAAGCCCTGCAGGAATCCCTGGCCACCATCGTTCAGGCGGTCAAGAGCGCCCTGGAACAGTCGCCGCCGGAACTGGCCTCGGATATCGCCGAGCGTGGCCTGGTGCTGACCGGTGGTGGTGCCCTGCTGCGCGACCTGGACAAGCTGCTGAGCCAGGAAACCGGCCTGCCGGTGATTGTCGCCGAAGACCCGCTGACCTGTGTGGCCCGCGGTGGCGGCAAGGCCCTGGAGATGATGGATCGTCACACCATGGATCTGCTGTCCTCGGAATAAGGCCTGCGCCGCTCGTCTGCTCAAGCTGCAATCGGGTTATGCTCGCTTGCAGCTTTTTGTTTGCTGCCTGATGCCCTGAGGAAACGCTCATCAAACCGCTATTCGCCAAAGGACCTTCGCTCGGTGTGCGCCTGCTGGTGTTCACCGTGCTATCGGCCGCGCTGATGGTGGTGGATGCCCGCTTTACTGTATTGCAGCCGCTGCGTACCCAGCTTGGCCTGGTGGTCGAACCGGTCTACTGGCTGGGGCGTTTGCCGGTACGGTTGTGGGAGGGCGCGACTCAGGAATTGAGCACGCGCAATGAACTGGCGGCGGAAAACGAGAAGCTCAAGGCCGAACAGCTGATGATGCAGCGCCGCCTGCAGAAGCTGGCGGCGCTGACCGAGCAGAATGTGCGCCTGCGCGAATTGCTCAACTCGGCCGCCCTGGTGGATGACGAGGTGCTGGCCACCGAGCTGATCGGCATAGACCCCAATCCCTACAGTCATCGCATCCTGATCGACAAGGGCAGCAAGGATGGCGTGCTGCTCGGCCAGCCGGTGCTCGATGCCCGCGGCCTGATGGGCCAGGTGGTCGAAGTGCTGCCCTACAGCTCGCGGGTGTTGCTGCTCACCGACACCACCCACAGTATTCCGGTGCAGGTCAATCGCAACGGTCTGCGCGCCATCGCCAGCGGTACTGGTAACCCGGAGCGCCTGGAGCTGCGCCATGTGGCCGATACCGCGGATATCAAGGAAGGCGATCTGCTGGTCAGCTCCGGTCTGGGCCAGCGTTTTCCGGCGGGTTATCCGGTGGCCACGGTCACCGAGGTGATCCACGACTCCGGTCAGCCCTTCGCCATCGTGCGCGCCATGCCCACCGCCAGCCTTAATCGCACCCGCTTTATGCTGCTGGTGTTTACCGATACGCGCACGCCTGAGCAGCGCGCCAGCGATTCGGCCGAGGCCCAGGAGGCCTTTGATCGTGAGCGTCAGGGGCAGGCCGAGGCCGCCGCTGGCGCTGCCAGCGCCACGCCCCCCGAGGCGGCGAGCAGTGAACAGGAGGCTGGTCAATGATCTCGACGGCGCCAAGCAATGTCTGGGTGGTCTGGCTCAGCCTGGCCCTGGCCCTGTTGTTGAGTGTGACCAGCATTCCGGCCTTTATGGAAGTGGGCCGGCCGCTATGGCTGGCCCTGTTTCTGGCCTACTGGGTGCTGGCGGTGCCGCATCGGGTGGGCATGGCCACGGCCTGGTGCGTAGGCCTGCTGGCCGATGTGCTGAACGGCTCATTGCTCGGGCAGAATGCGCTGGTGCTGACCCTGATCAGCTTTCTGGTGCAGACCCTGCACCAGCGTCTGCGCATGTTTCCCATGTGGCAGCAGAGCGTGGTGCTGCTGGTGATCTTCGGCTTGGCCCAGCTGGTGCAGCTGTGGCTCAATGCCCTGACCGGCAACCGCCCCCCCACCTTGCTGTTTATTCTGCCGGCGTTGGTCAGTGCGCTGCTCTGGCCCTGGGTTTGCACCCTGCTGCGCGTCGTGCACCTGCGTCTGCGGGTCAACTGATCCGCTCTATCCTGCTCTCGCGGCCATCGGAGGGGCCAGTATGCCGACACTCTATCTCGCCTCCGGTTCGCCGCGTCGACGTGAGCTGCTCAGTCAGATTGGCGTGCCCTTCCACATCCATAGCCTGCCGATTGATGAAAATGTCTTGCCGGGCGAGGCGCCCTTGGCCTATGTAGAGCGTCTGGCCCGGGCCAAGGCGCAGGTTGCCCTGGCAAGCCTGGGGCAGGACAGGCAGGCCGTAGCGCTGGGCGCGGACACCAGCGTGGTGCTGGATGGGCGCATTCTCGGCAAGCCACTGGACCGTGAGGATTGTCTGGCCACCCTGCGGGCACTGTCCGGGCGTACTCATCAGGTGCTGACTGCCGTCGCCCTGGCCAGCCATGAGCGGCTGACCTGCCGCGTGGTGTGCAGTGAAGTGAGCTTCCGTTCCCTGAGCGATGCCGAGCTGGCTGCTTACTGGGCCAGCGGCGAGCCCCGGGACAAGGCAGGCGGTTATGCTATCCAGGGCTTGGCGGGGATATTTGTGCGTCAGCTGCAGGGCAGTTATTCGGCGGTCGTGGGCTTGCCCCTGTGCGAAACCGCCGAGTTGCTCGGCGAGTTCGGCATCGCCTGCTGGCAGCAGGTTTGAATCAGCGACATAACAGCGGCGCGGGTCTGTCCGCGGGCGCCGGCATGAGCATCGGGAAGGACGCATGAGCGAAGAGATTCTGATCAATATCACGCCGATGGAATCGCGCGTGGCGCTGGTGGAAAACGGCGTGTTGCAGGAAGTGCACGTGGAGCGCACGCAGAAGCGCGGCATCGTCGGCAATATCTACAAGGGCAAGGTGGTGCGGGTGCTGCCCGGCATGCAGGCTGCCTTTGTCGACATCGGCCTGGAGCGCGCGGCCTTTATCCACGCGGCGGAAATTTCCAGTCGTGAAGGCAGTGCGGTGGAGTCGATCAGCGCCCTGGTGCATGAGGGCCAGAGCCTGGTGGTGCAGGTGACCAAAGACCCGATCGGCACCAAGGGCGCGCGCCTGACCACCCAGCTGTCGATTCCCTCGCGCTATCTGGTGTATATGCCGCGCACCAGTCATGTCGGCATTTCCCTGAAGATTGAGGACGAGACCGAGCGCGAGCGTCTCAAGCAGGTGGTGGCCGACTGCGTGGCTGCCGAAGGTATCGAGGAGAGCGGCGGTTTTATCCTGCGTACCGCCGCCGATGGCGCTGGCGCCGATGAGATCCTCGCCGATATCCGCTATCTGCGCCGTCTGTGGGAGCAGATCGCCACGCAGATGAAGGTGGGGCCGACGCCGCTGGTGATCTATGAGGACCTGAGCCTGGCGCTGCGTACCCTGCGCGACCTGGTCAATCCGAAGATCGAGAAGATCCGCGTGGATTCCCGGGAGACCTTCGGCAAGATCACCCAGTTTGTCGACGAGCTGATGCCGGAGATTGCCGATCGCCTGGAGCATTATCCCGGCGAGCGGCCAATCTTCGATCTGTATGGCGTCGAGGACGAAATCCAGAAGGCCCTGGAGCGCAAGGTGCCGCTCAAGTCCGGCGGTTATCTGATCATCGACCCGGCCGAGGCGATGAGCACCATCGATGTGAATACCGGCGCCTTCGTCGGCCACCGCACCCTGGAAGAGACCATCTTCAAGACCAACCTGGAGGCGGCCACCGCCATTGCCCGCCAGCTGCGCCTGCGCAACCTGGGCGGGATCATCATCATCGACTTTATCGACATGGAAGATGAGGAGCACCAGCGCCAGGTGCTGCGCACCCTGGAGAAGCAGCTGGAGCGTGACCACGCCAAGACCAACATCATCGGCATCACCGAGCTGGGGCTGGTGCAGATGACCCGCAAGCGCACCCGTGAAAGCATCGAGCAGGTGCTCTGCGAGCCCTGCAGCGCCTGCGAGGGGCGCGGCAAGCTGAAGACCGCGGAAACCGTGTGCTACGAGATCTTCCGCGAAATTCTGCGTGAGGCCCGGGCCTATCAGCCGGAAGGTTATCGCGTGTTGGCCAATCAGAAGGTGGTCGACCGCCTGCTTGATGAAGAGTCGGGCAATGTCGCCGATCTGGAGGCCTTTATCGGCCGCACCATCAAGTTCCAGGTGGAAACCATGTACTCCCAGGAACAGTACGATGTGGTGCTGCTGTGACCGCGGCGATGCGGAGCTGAACTGAATGGCGAATCTGGCCCGTGGCCTGATGGGCCTGTTGCGCACCCTGCTGGGGCTCTGTGCCCTGGTGTTGGTGCTGCTGGCCTTGTATGTCAGCCTGGGCCGCGAGCTGCTGCCGTGGGTTGCCGAGTACCGCCTTGAGGTGGAGGATCGCGCCACGGCGGCACTGGGCATGCCGGTGCGGATTGCTGCGCTGGAGGGGCGCTGGCAGGGGCTGGCGCCGCTGCTGGTGGCCCGCGATGTGCAGGTCGGTGAGGGCGCGGGGCGTGTGCAACTGGATCAGGTGCGCGTGCGCCCCGATCTGCTGGGCAGTCTCAGGGCTCGCCAGCTGCGCATCGCCAGGCTGGAACTGGACGGCCTGCAGCTGGTGGTGCAGGAGGACGCCGAGGGGCGCTGGAGCCTCAAGGGATTGCCGCAGCGTGAGGCGGCGGCGCCCATGGATGTGGCCGAACTGCTGACGCGGACCCAGGTGCTCCAGCGCCTTAGCCTGCATAACAGCCAGATCACCCTGCAGGCTCACGAACAGCCCCCGCGCACCCTGACCTACCTCAACCTCAGCCTGCGTAACGGCCCGGCACGCCAGCGCCTGGATGCGCGCCTGCTGTTGCCCGACGGCCAGCCCCTGGCGCTGCAGTTGCGCACGCGCATGCAGGCGCAGAGTTGGCGTGAGCTGCAGGCCGAGCTGTACCTGAGCCTGCCGCAGAGTGACTGGGCGGCCTGGATTCCTTCAGGCCTGCTGAGAGACTGGCGCCTGAACGAATTGCGTGCTGGTGGAGAGGTCTGGCTTAGCTGGGCTGAGGGGGCGGTTAGCCGGGCGGTGGCGCGCCTGCATGTGCCGCGGCTGCAGGCCGGCTATGCGGCCCGGGAGCCCGTGCTGCTGGATAATCTGGCATTGAATGGCTACTTTCAGCGCAATGCCGAGGGTTTTGCCCTGCAGCTGGATGATCTGGCCTTCAGTCGCGATCAGCAGCGCTGGGGCGAGGTGCGTCTGACCCTCAACCATGTGCGCGAAAGCGCGGAACAGGAGCAGCAGTGGCAGCTGGCGGTGGATCACCTCGATCTGGCACCGTTGCAGCCTCTGGTGGCGGCCCTGGCGCCGCTGCCGGGCAAGACCCTGGCGCTGCTGGAACAGCTCAAGCCCCATGGCGCCCTGCACCATATCCAGCTGGATTACCGGCCTGAAGTAGAAGGCCCCTTGCGCCTGCAGTTTGCCGCCAATCTGGAACGTATCGGTTTTAACGCCTACCTGGGCTCGCCGGCGGCGGAGAATGTCAGCGGCAGCCTCAGTGGCGATCTGGCCCAGGGCGAGTTGCGTCTGGACAGCGAGGACTTTGCCCTGCACCTGGCCACCCTGTTTCCCAAACCCTGGCGCTACCAGCACGCCAATGCGCGGCTGACCTGGCAGCTGGATGAACAGGCTTTCACCCTGCGCAGCCCCTATCTGCAGGTGCGCGGTGAGGAAGGGGAGATCGCCGGGGATTTTCTGATCCGCCTGCTGTTCGATCCGGCGGCCGAGGACTACATGGATCTGCGCGTTGGTCTGCGTCAGGGCGATGCCCGTTATACCGAGAAATATCTGCCGACCCTGTCGCCGGGGCTCAGCCCGCAGCTGGCCGACTGGCTGAAGACCGCCATTCGTGGCGCCCAGGTGCAAGAGGGTTTTTTCCAGTACCAGGGCTCGCTGAACAAGGGCGCCGAGCCCAGCGCCCGCAGCCTGAGCCTGTTCTTTGCCGTGGAGGAGGCCGAGCTGGCCTTCCAGCGGGGCTGGCCGGCCCTGCGCGAAGGGCGTGGCACGGTGTTTGTCGAGGACAGCGGCGTGCGTGTCGAACTGGCGGCGGGGCGAATTCTCGATAGCCGGATTGACGCGGCCCAGGCACTGATCGCCACGCAGCCCGGCCAGGTTCCGCACCTGCTGCTGAATGCCGAACTGAGCAGCAGCCTGGGCGATGCCCTGCATATCCTGCAGCGGGCGCCTATCGGCACGGCCGAGCTGTTCGCCGGCTGGAGTGGACAGGGGGCTTTGGCCGGCAGGCTCAAGCTCGACCTGCCGTTACGTGCCGGGCAGGCGCCTGCTGTGGTGGTGGATTTCGCCAGCGATGATGCCAGCCTGAATATGGCCAATCCCGCCTTGCAGCTGAGCGAACTGCAAGGTGCCTTCCGCTATGACACTGGCAGCGGTCTGAGTGCCCCGGATATTCGCGCCCGCGTCCTGGGGCATGAGGTTCGGGGCAAGATAGTGGCCAACGGCAGCCGGGAGCAGCCGCGCAGCCGGATCGAGGCCACCGGCCGGGTTGGCTTGACCGAGCTGAGCGGCTGGCTTGGCGTGAGCCAGCCCCTGCCGCTGTCCGGCAGCCTGCCCTATCGCCTGCGCCTGACCCTGGATGGACAGGATAGCCAGTTACGGGTCGACTCGAACTTGCAGGGACTGGCCATCGATCTGCCGGCGCCATTCGGCAAGGCTGCAACTGAAGAGCGCTATGCCGACTGGCGCATGACCCTGAGTGGGGCGGAGCGCCGCTACTGGCTCGATTATGCCGAGCGGGCCAGCCTGTCGTTTGCCGCGCCCGTCGGGCGTATGGGCGAGGGGCGTGGTGAACTGCGCCTGGGGGGCGGTGCGGCCAGCTTGCCGGTGAGCCAGGGCGTGCGCCTGCGTGGAAGCCTGGCGGAGCTGGATTGGTCGGCCTGGCAGGCGGCCTTGCAGCCCTATGCCCAGATATCTAGTGAGTCGTCCTTTCCGGCACTGCAGGACGCGCGCTTGGATATAGGCCGCTTTCAGGGTTATGGCATTGAGTTGGCTGCTTTGGACGTGCAGCTCAAGCGCCAGACTGGGGCCTTTAATCTGCTGCTTGATAGCGAGCAGATTAAAGGACGTTTGGTATTACCTGATCAAAAAAACGACGTTATAAATGTCGATTTGCAGCATTTGCGCTTCCCAGCAGTGGCGTCGGTTACTGCAGAGTCTGAATCTATGGACAAACCGGATCCCTTGGCAGGTGTGGATACGCGCCAGATCCCCGCCATGAATTTGCATATTTCCCAAGTATGGCAAGGTCAAGAACTGCTGGGTGCTTGGTCGGTAAAACTTAGGCCAGATGCCGAAGGATTATTGATACGCGATTTGGATATCAATCTCAAAGGGCTGAAACTAGAGGGCCGCGCCAGCTGGCTGCGAGTAGGCGCGGATGTGCAGACTGCGTTCAAGGGACGTTTGCAAGGTGGCGATTTGGCCGATGTGCTGATTGCTTGGGGGTACGCCCCCAGCTTGAGTAGTGGCTCATTCAAAGTTGAAGTGGATGGTCGATGGCCTGGTTCTCCGGCCTGGTTCGCTTTAAAGCGTTTTTCTGGCGATATGGATATTTCTCTGCGTCAAGGTCAGCTGGAGGAGGTACAAGGGCCGGCTTCGGCATTGCGAGTTTTTGGCGTACTTAATTTTAATTCGATCAGTAGGCGCCTACGCTTGGACTTTTCGGACTTGCTCGGTCGTGGCCTTTCCTATGATCGTCTCAAGGGGGAGTTGAAGGCTAGGCGGGGCGTATTTGTAACTCGAGAACCTCTGACGTTGGAGGGGCCATCAAGCAACCTGCAGCTGGAAGGGACGCTGGATATGGCCAGCGAGCAAATAAATGCCAAGCTCCTGGTTACAGTACCGGTTACCAATAATTTACCCCTGGCGGCGATCATCGTCGGGGCACCTGCCATCGGCGGTGCCCTGTTTATTGCCGACAAGCTACTGGGCAACCGGGTGGCACGCTTTGCCAGCGTGCAATACGACGTCAAGGGGCCCTGGCAGGATCCGGATATCAGCTTCGACAAGCCCTTTGAGAAACCCCAGTGAGATCCGATTGATCGGTGCGGTTTGCCGCTTGGGCCTGTAAGCTGAAAGCCGATATGGCAACGGGGATACACTCAGTATGACTCTGGCGGTTGTGCAAATGGTCAGTCAGGCCAATGTGCTGGACAACCTGGCTCAGGCTCGACTGCTGCTGGAGCAGGCGGCCGATCGTGGCGCACGCCTGGCGGTGCTGCCGGAAAATTTTGCCGCCATGGGCCATCCGCAGCTGGCCAGGTTGGGACGCAGCGAGGCCTACGGCGAGGGGCCGATTTTGCCCTGGCTGGCGCAGACGGCCCGCGACCTGGGCCTGTGGATAGTCGCTGGCACCCTGCCGCTGCCGCCGGACGATGCCCCGGAGGCCAAGCCCCATGCCTGCTCGCTGCTGATCGATGAATACGGTCAGCGGGTGGCACGCTACGACAAGCTGCACCTGTTCGATGTGGAAGTCGGCGACAGCCATGGCCATTACCGCGAGTCCGATGACTTTGCCAGTGGCAGCCGGGTGGTGGTGGCCGACACCCCGGTCGGTCGCCTGGGCATGACGGTGTGCTATGACCTGCGCTTCCCCGAGCTGTACAGCGCCCTGCGCGAAGCCGGTGCCGAGCTGATCAGCATTCCGGCCGCCTTTACTGCGGTCACCGGCGCCGCCCACTGGCAGGTGCTGACCCGCGCCCGGGCCATCGAAACCCAATGTTATGTGCTGGCCGCAGGCCAGGGCGGCAGTCACCCCGGCGGCCGGCAGACCTTTGGCCATTCGGCCATTATCGATGCCTGGGGCCGAGTGCTGGGTGAACAGGCCGAGGGGCCGGGTGTGGTGCTGGCCAGCCGCAATGCCGATGAGCAACAAGGCATCCGTCAGCGCATGCCGGTGGCCCGACATAAACGATTTTTTGCCGCAGCCGAGCCTCGGTTGCCAGGCGTGGAACAGTGATAAACGAGATCAAGCCGTTATGAGCGATATGCTGCTGTCTGTCAGCGAACACCTGTTGGCCCCCGGCGGCCTGAGTATCGAGCAGTTGCCGAGCGTGCTGGGCGATCTCGCCGGCCCGGGCATTGACGCCGCCGATCTGTATTTTCAGAGCCAGGTCTCGGAAACCTGGGCCCTGGAAGACGGCATCGTCAAGGAAGGCAGCTTCAACCTCGATCAGGGCGTCGGCGTGCGCGCCCAGTCCGGTGAGAAAACCGGCTTCGCCTACAGCAATATGATCAGCGCCGATGCTCTGCGCCAGGCGGCTCAGGCGGCCCGCTCCATCGCCCGGGCCGGGCAGAGTGGGCGGGTGCAGGCCTTCAGCAGCCCGCTGCTGACGCCCTTGTATGCGCCGAACAATCCCCTGGATGTGTTGGATCGGGCCGAGAAGGTCGAACTGCTCAAGCGTATCGACGTGGCCACTCGCGCCCTGGACCCCAGGATCAAGCAGGTTTCGGTGAGTCTGGCCGGCGTCTGGGATCGCGTCCTGGTGGCCGCTGTGGACGGTAGCCTGGGCGCCGATATCCGGCCGCTGGTGCGCTTCAACGTCAGCGTGATCGTCGAGCAGAATGGCCGGCGTGAGCGCGGTGGTCATGGTGGTGGCGGGCGTACCGACTACCGCTACTTCCTCGAACGCGACGAGCGCGGCGAAGAACGTGCCATGGGCTATGCCCGCGAGGCGTTGCGTCAGGCGCTGGTCAATCTGGACGCCATTGCCGCCCCGGCCGGTAGCATGCCGGTGGTCATGGGCGCCGGCTGGTCGGGTGTGCTGCTGCACGAGGCGGTCGGCCATGGTCTGGAGGGCGACTTCAACCGCAAGGGCAGCTCCGCCTACAGCGGTCGTATCGGTGAGCGCGTGGCGTCCAGCCTGTGCACCATCGTCGATGACGGCACCCTGGCCGGGCGCCGCGGTTCCCTGAGCATGGACGATGAGGGTATCGGCACCCAGTGCACCACCCTGATCGAAAACGGCGTGCTCAAGGGTTATATCCAGGACAAGCTCAACGCCCGCCTGATGGGTGTCGCCCCCACCGGCAACGGCCGCCGCGAATCCTATGCCCATCTGCCCATGCCGCGCATGACCAACACCTATATGTTGGCCGGGCAGAGCGATCCCGAGGAAATCATCCGCTCGGTGAAGAAGGGCATCTATTGCGCCAACCTGGGTGGCGGTCAGGTGGATATCACCAGCGGCAAGTTTGTCTTCTCCACCAGCGAGGCCTACCTGATCGAGGATGGCAAGATCACCGCCCCGGTCAAGGGCGCGACCCTGATCGGCAATGGTCCGGAGGCCATGAGTCGGGTGTCCATGGTCGGCAACGACCTGGCCCTGGACAGCGGTGTGGGCACCTGTGGCAAGGACGGGCAGTCGGTGCCGGTGGGCGTGGGCCAGCCGACGCTAAAGATTGATGCAATTACCGTGGGGGGAACTGGCGCTTGATCGAGGCGCTATTTAATTTCTTGGTCGAGGTGTTGCTGTATGGCAAAGGCTACGCGGCATTACGGCTGCTTTCGCTGGGCCGAATCAAGCCGAGTACCTGGAATGACAGCATGGTAAGCGTGGTCGGGTTATTGGTTACTCTGGCCTGGTGCGTACCATTGCTGTTTTGGCTGGGTGGTGACTTGTAAGCATAGGGTGGGTTAGCCGCAGGCGTAACCCACCATCAAGGCAGCATTAACGCAGTCCGCGCTGGGTTTCATCCAGCTCGCGGATATATTTGAAAATTTTGCGTGAGGCGGCTGGCGGCTTGTTCTGTGCCAGCTCGTGTTGAGCCTGGCGCAGCAGTTGGCGCAGGTGCTGGCGATCGGCCTCGGGGTATTCGCCGACAAAGGCTTCCAGGGTCTGATCGTTGCCATTGATCAGGCGGTCGCGCCAGCGCTCCAGATTATGGAAGCGTTCGTTGTACTGGCGTGTGGATGCGTCCAGCTGGTCGAGCAGGGTGAGGATGGCGTCGATGTCCTGATCGCGCATCAGTCGGCCGATAAACTGCACATGGCGCTTCTTCGCGGAGTTGGCCGTATGTTTCGGCGCTTCGGCCAGGGCGCGGCGCAGCTCATCGGTCAGCGGCAGTTTGTTCAGCAGGTCGGCTTTGAGAGTGGTCAGGCGTTGCCCCAGGTCTTGCAGCGCATGCAGCTCGCGCTTGATCTGGGATTTGCTCTTCTCGCCGGAGAAGTCGTCGAGGTATTCAGACATGGTGGCGGTCCAGTGGAAAACGCCGACATGATAGCAGCAGCTGCAGGCGGCAAGCTGCAAGATAGGAGCGGGCCTGGCTGTTTCTCTCGGCTTGCCGCTGATTTTTTCAATTGGAGTGGTTATGAGTGAAGTACAGGTAATCGGGCCGCAGGCCCTGCCGGCGCTGCAGCAGCAGGTGGAGGCGGTACTGGCCGAGGCAGCCCGTCAAGGGGCCAGTGCGTGCGAGGTGGCGGTGTCTCTGGGGCAGGGGTTGTCTGCCAGCGTGCGCCAGGGCGAGGTGGAGACGGTCGAGTTCAACCGCGACCAGGGCTTTGGCATCACCCTTTATGTGGGCCAGCGCAAGGGCTCGGCCAGCACTTCGGCCACCGGTGAGGCGGCTATTCGCGAAACGGTGGCTGCCGCCCTGGCCATCGCCAGGCATGCCTCCGAGGATGAGAGTGCCGGACTGGCCGACGCCGCGCTGATGGCCCGCGAGCTGCCCGAGCTGGATCTCTATCACCCCTGGACGATCAGCCCGGAACAGGCCATCGAGCTGGCGCTGGAGAGCGAGGCGGCGGCTTTCGCCAGCGACGCGCGGATCAAGAATGCCGATGGCAGCAGCCTCAATACCCACCAGGGCTGCCGTGTCTATGGCAACAGTCAGGGCTTTGTCGGCGGCTATGCCAGCACCCGGCACAGCCTGAGTTGCGTGATGATTGCCGAGGACGGCGGGCAGATGCAGCGCGATTACTGGTATGACGTCAGTCGCCAGGGCGAGCTGCTGGCCGATCCGGCGAGCATCGGCCGGCGCGCCGCCGAGCGTGCGGTCAGTCGCCTGGGTTCGCGTCCGGTGCCGACCTGCGAGGTGCCGGTGCTGTTTGCTGCCGAGCTGGCTGGCGGCTTGTTCGGTCATTTCCTCGCGGCCATTTCCGGCGGCAACCTGTATCGCCATTCCTCCTTTCTGGAAGGTGCGCTGGGTGAACAGCTGTTTCCCAGCTGGTTGACCCTGGATGAGCGCCCCCATCTGCCACGGGGCCTGGGCAGTGCCAGTTTCGACGGCGACGGTCTGGCCACCTATGCCAAGCCCTTTGTCGCCGGTGGTGAGCTGGTTTCCTATGTGCTGGGCACCTACTCCGGGCGCAAGCTGGGCATGCCCAGTACGGCCAACTCGGGTGGCGTGCATAACCTGTTTGTCAGCCACGGCAGCGAAGATCAGCAGGCGCTGCTCAAGCGCATGGGGCGCGGCTTGCTGGTGACCGAGCTGATGGGGCAGGGGCTGAATCTGGTGACGGGTGACTATTCCCGCGGCGCCGCCGGCTTCTGGGTGGAAAACGGCGAACTCCAGTTTCCGGTGCAGGAAGTGACCATTGCCGGCAATCTGCGTGACATGTTCAAGCAGATTGTCGCGGTGGGCAGTGACCTGGAGCTGCGCAGCAATATCCGCAGCGGTTCGGTGCTGATCGAGCGGATGACAGTGGCGGGTAGCTGAGGGCGGGTATTTATCCGTCTGGTGGACAAGTTTGTGCCATGTCCACCCTCCCGCTTGAGCTATTCGCCTTCGTCGAAATAGTTGTTGATCAGCTCGCACAGCGCCTGCAGGGCCTGGTCATCCTCTTCGCCCTCGGTATGCAGGTGGATGACGCTGCCCTTGCCGGCGGCCAGCATCATCACCGCCATGATGCTTTTGCCATCCACCAGGCTTTCGGCGCTGCGTCCCACCCGGACCTGGCAGGGAAAGCGCCCGGCAACGCCGACAAACTTGGCGGCTGCCCGTGCGTGCAGGCCCAGTTTGTTGATGATGGTGATTTCGCAGGCGGGCATCGCGGCAATTCCTTAACTGAGATCGCGGTGGCGAGTCTGAACGTTCTTCAGGGTTGGCTTGAGGGTTTCCCCCAGGCGATTGGCCAGGTACACCGAGCGGTGATGGCCGCCGGTGCAGCCGATGGCGATGGTCACATAGGCGCGGTTGCTGGCGGCAAAGCGCGGCAGCCATTTGTTCAGGTAGGTGAGGATGTCCTGAAACATCTCCTCCACATCGGCCTGGGCGGCCAGGTAGTCGATTACCGGTTGATCGAGGCCCGAATAGTCGCGCAGGTCCGGCTTCCAGTAGGGGTTGGGCAGGCAGCGCACATCGAACACCAGGTCGGCGTCTACCGGCATGCCACGCTTGAAACCGAAGGATTCGACTAGGAAGGCCGTGCCCGGTTCCGGCTGGTTGAGCAGGCGCAGCTTGAGGCTGTCGCGCAGCTGGTAGAGGTTGAGGTGGGTGGTGTCGATTTTCAGGTCGGCCAAGTCAATGATCGGCCCCAGCAGCAGGCTTTCATCGGCAATGGCCTCGGCCAGGGAGCGGGTCTCATTGGTCAGCGGGTGACGCCGGCGAGTTTCCGAGAAGCGCTTGAGCAGGGTTTCTTCATCGGCATCCAGGTAGACCACGTCACACTGGATATGACGATTGCGTACATCCTGAAGCAGTTCGGGAAAGCGCTTGAGCTGGCTGGGCAGGTTGCGCGCGTCGATGGAGACGGCGACCTGAGGGTGCAGCAGCTCGGTATTGAGCAGGGCGCGTTCAGCCAGTTCAGGCAACAGAATGGCCGGTAGATTGTCGATGCAATAGAAACCGTTGTCTTCCAGTACATCCAGGGCGGTGCTTTTCCCCGAACCGGAGCGACCGCTGACAATCACCAGGCGCATGCTCAGCCCCGGTCGATTTGGTTTTGCGTGTCGACCACCACCTGATACAGCGCCTCGTTGCTCTGGGCCCCGCGCAGGTGCTCGCGCACCTCGACGCGGTCGAGCATGCTGGCGATCTGCCGCAGCAGTTCCAGATGCGCATCGGTGGCCGCTTCCGGAACCAGCAGGACAAACAGCAGATCCACAGGTGCGCCGTCGATGGCGTCGAAGTCCACCGCGGACTCCAGTTTGAGCACCGCGCTGATCGGGCTGCTACAGCCGGGCAGGCGGCAGTGGGGAATGGCGATGCCATTGCCAAAGCCGGTGGAGCCGAGTTTTTCCCTGGCGATCAGGCTTTCGAAGATGGCTTGGGCGTCCAGATCCGGCAGCTCGCGAGCCACCAGATTGGCAATCTGTTCGAGGACACGTTTCTTGCTGCCGCCCGGCACGTTCACCAGGGAACGGCCGGGGGTCAGTATGGTTTCAAGTCGGATCATGGGAGGGAGGACGAGGTCAGCGGGCCATTGCGCCCTGTTGACGTTCGAGCTGTTTTTCCTTGTGCTTGATAAGTTGTCGATCGAGTTTGTCTGTCAGCAGGTCGATGGCGGCGTACATGTCTTCATGTTCGGCGTTGGCGACGATTTCGCCACCGGCAATGTGCAGGGTGGCTTCGATTTTCTGCTTAAGTTTCTCGACCTCCATGATGACCTGCACATTGGTGATCTTGTCGAAGTGGCGCTCCAGTCGGCCGAGTTTTTCGCCGATATAGGTGCGCAGGGCGTCGGTCACATCCAGTTGGTGTCCACTGATGTTGACTTGCATACCGCGTTCTCCTTGTTGCCGTGTAGTAACAAGCAGGCATTGTGCCTGCCGCCGGAACACTGTGGCGCAGAAACCCCGGGTGCGGCTCGGGCACTGTCGTTGGCGCTTGTAGGCAGTATGGCTGCTTTCAAAAAATGCGCTGTCGGGCATGTGCTCTGTTCGCGTTGCGGTTTCCTTCTTACAGGCTGTTGAAAAACTACCTGCGTTGGCAATCCTTCGTTAAAAACGGACTCAAAATGCTCATTTACAGTAAGTAAACTCCGCTTTTTCGTCCGTTTTTGCCTTGTCTTGCCTGCCTCGCCTACGTTTTTCAACGGCCTGCTAGTGCCGCCTTACATCAGTCGCTTGCGTTCGCTGGAGGGCGCTATACCGAGAGACTCGCGGTACTTGGCAACTGTGCGGCGGGCTACTTGGATGCCCTGTGCTTCCAGTAAACCAGCGATCTTGCTGTCGCTCAACGGCTTTTTCGCATTTTCCGCGGCGACCAGTTTCTTGATGATGGCGCGGATCGCGGTGGACGAGCATTCGCCCCCTTCGGAGGTGCTGACGTGGCTGGAGAAGAAGTATTTCAGCTCGTAAATGCCCCGCGGCGTATGCATGAATTTCTGTGTGGTGACCCGCGAGATGGTCGACTCGTGCATGCCCACCGCTTCGGCGATATCGTGCAGCACCAGGGGCTTCATGGCTTCGTCGCCATAGTCGAGAAAGCCGCGTTGATGCTCGACGATCTGGGTAGCGACCTTCATCAGGGTTTCATTGCGACTTTGCAGGCTCTTGATAAACCAGCGCGCTTCCTGCAGCTGGTTGCGCATAAAAGTGTTGTCGGCACTGGAGTCGGCGCGTTTGACGAAGCCGGCATATTGCGGGTTGACCCGCAGGCGCGGCATGGCTTCCTGGTTCAGCTCCACCAGCCAGCGGTCGTTGTGTTTGCGCACGATGACGTCGGGTACCACATACTCGGGTTCGCTCGACTCGATCTGCGAGCCGGGGCGCGGATTAA
The DNA here is from genome assembly GCF_009763245.1 of Pseudomonas xionganensis. Lineage (GTDB taxonomy): Bacteria > Pseudomonadota > Gammaproteobacteria > Pseudomonadales > Pseudomonadaceae > Aquipseudomonas > Aquipseudomonas xionganensis. The sequence continues at coordinate 1,187,423 of NZ_WKJZ01000001.1, forward strand.
GGCGCTGGATCAGTTCGATGACCTGCTTGAGCTCATCTTCCTTGAGCTTCATGCGGCGCATCAGTTGGCTGTAGTCGCGACCGCCGAGCAGGTCGAGGTAGTCGCTGGCCAGACGCTGTGCTTCGCTCAGCCAGGGGGTGTTGGCGGGTAGCTGGCGCAGTTGCAGAAGCAGGCACTCGCCCAGGTTGCGCGCGGCAATTCCTGCGGGTTCGAACTGCTGGATACGGTGCAGCACGGCCTCGATTTCATCCAGCTCGATATCCAGTTCCGGATCAAAGGCTTCCAGGACCTCTTCCAGGGTTTCTTCCAGATAACCCTGCTGGTTGATGCAGTCGATCAGGGTGACGGCAATCAGGCGGTCCTTGTCCGACATGGGGGCCAGGTTGAGCTGCCAGAGCAGGTGGCTGTGCAGGCTCTCGCCGCTGGAGGTGCGGGTGGTGAAGTCCCACTCATCGTCATCGTTGCTGCTACTGGGCAGGCTGCTGGCGCTGGTCTGGTAGATGTCTTCCCAGGCGGTGTCGACGGGCAGCTCGTTGGGAATGCGCTCGTTCCAGTCGCCGTCTTCCAGGTTGTCCACGGTCTGGGTGGTTTCCTGGTAGCTGGTTTCCTGGTACGGCTGCTCCTGTTGTTCGCCGGAGGCAGCGGCTTCCGCGCCGTCCGCCATGGGGTCCGTATTGTCGAAGTCGTCGCCGTCTTCCTGGCGTTCGAGCATCGGGTTGGTCTCCAGTGCTTCCTGGATTTCCTGTTGCAGGTCCAGGGTCGACAGTTGGAGGAGGCGTATTGCCTGTTGCAGCTGCGGTGTCATCGTCAGCTGCTGGCCCATTTTCAGGACTAGCGATGGTTTCATTGCAGACCTTAATTAACCGGCGCCTTTGCGCAATCCACTACAGAGCGCCGAAGCGCCACAAGGAAGCAAATTATATGCCTGAATTTGCGCTGTTTTTCCAGCGCGTGCAACCCTATCTCGGTGCGGCTTTAGCCTGAGTTGCCCGCGACCTTATGCCACTTCGGTTGAGTGGGGGCATCAAGCCTTGTCTGGTTACTTACAGGCGGAACTCATGTCCCAGATAGACTTCCTTGACCGTTTGATTGGCCAGGATGGCATCGGCGTTGCCCTCGGCGATCAGCTGGCCGTCGCTGACAATATAGGCGGTTTCGCAGATGTCCAGGGTTTCGCGGACATTGTGGTCGGTGATCAGAATGCCAATGCCTTTGGCTTTGAGGTGGTGAATGATCTGTTTGATATCACCGACCGAGATCGGGTCCACGCCGGCGAAGGGTTCGTCGAGGAGGATGAACTTGGGGTTGGTGGCGAGCGCGCGGGCAATTTCCACACGGCGTCGTTCGCCGCCGGACAGGCTCATGCCAAGATTGTCGCGGATATGGCTGATGTGGAATTCCTGCAACAGGTTTTCCAGCTCCTGGCGGCGCGCACTGCTGTCCAGATCCTTGCGCGTCTCGAGGATGGCCATGATGTTGTCGGCCACGGAAAGCTTGCGAAAGATTGAGGCTTCCTGAGGCAAATAGCCGATGCCGGCTTGGGCGCGGCCATGCATGGGTTTGTGGCTGACATCGAGGTCGTCGATCAGGATGCGGCCCTGGTCGGCCTGGACCAGACCAACAATCATGTAGAAGCAGGTGGTCTTGCCGGCACCGTTGGGGCCGAGCAGGCCGACGATCTGTCCGCTGTCGATACTCAGGCTGACGTCGCGAACCACCTGGCGACCTTTATAGCTCTTGGCCAGATGTTGGGCTTTCAATGTGGCCATGCTTACTCTGCCTGCTGATCGGCGGGTTTGTTCTTCGGCTGGATCACCATGTCGATACGCGGGCGGGGCGTGGACACATTGGTGCCCGTGGCGCGCCCGGCGTTGACGATCTGGCGGCGGGTGTCATAGACGATCTTCTCGCCCTCGAAGGTATTGCCTTCCTGGATCACCTTGGCCTGATCGATCAATACGATGCGCTCGTTGGCGGCAAAGTACTGGATGGTCAGGCCGTAGGCCTTGACGATCTGCTTGTCGGCAGCCGGCAGTTGCTCGTAGTAAGCGGGCTTGCCCACGGCGGTAAATACGTCAATGTCTCCCGAGGCGGTCTGGGTGATGGTGACGGTGTCGCCGGTAATCTTCAGTGTGCCCTGAGTGATGATGACGCCGCCGCGATAGACGGCCACGCCCTGCCTTTCGTCCAGCTCGGCACTGTCGGCCTGTATGCGGATGGGCTGGTCACGGTCCGATGGCAACGCCCATAGGCTGCTACTGAGCACTGCGGCGCCGAGGCCGAGTAGAAAGGGGAGGGTTTTAACGAGCCTCATGCTGACCTCTTACATTGGACAGCAGGTGCATCCTGCCATCATTCAAGTACGCTTTCATTCCTTGTGCCGTGGTCACCCCGTTGGCGGCGTCGATTCTAACGGCTTGCCGGGTCTGCGCATAATCCTTCTCGGGGAATACGGTCAAACGGGTTGTAGTAAGGATGGTCGGGCGACCCTTTTCATCAGTGCGATCAATTCGCACCTGGTCGATCAGCTCGACCTCGGCCCCGCCGGGAGAAATCTCGGCGCGTTCGCTTTTGATATTCCAGGGCAGTTCCTTGCCCCGGTACAGGGTCAGGCGCGGCTGGCTTACCAGTGTGATGTCGGTGGTCTGCAGGTGCTCGGTCCGCTCGGCTGTAACTCGGTAATGCACCGTGCCGTCGGCCATGTACTGCACGGTCGTGGTGTTTTGAGTATAGAAATCAACGGTATCCTGAGGTGTCACGGAACGGTTTTGCCCGGAAAGGTTGTCGGGGCTGATATTCCAGTAACCCAGTGCGGCCAGAAGCAGTGCGGCGCAGGCAAGAATGGCGATATTGAGCGGTTTGCGTAGCATCAGGGTGTCCTACAGGTAGGCGGCTTGAGCGGCTGCCAGGGTGCCCTGGGCCGTCATGATCAGTTCGCAAAACTCACGGGCGGCACCTTCACCGCCTCGGGCCTGGGTTACGCCGTGGGCGTGCTGGCGAACAAAGGCATCGGCGCTGGCTACGGCCATGCCCAGGCCAACCCGGCGAATCACGGGAAGGTCCGGCAGGTCGTCGCCGAGGTAGGCGACCTGGTCGTAGGAGATATCCAGTTCGGCGAGCAGTTCATCCAGTACCACCAGCTTGTCTTCGCGGCCCTGGTACAGGTGCTGGATACCCAGGTTCTGTGCGCGGCGTTCGACCACCGGGGTCTTGCGGCCGCTGATGATGGCGGTGCGCACTCCGGAGTTGATCAGCATCTTGATGCCGTGGCCGTCCAGGGTATTGAAGGTCTTGAATTCGCTGCCGTCCACCAGGAAGTAGAGCTTGCCGTCGGTGAGGACGCCGTCGACGTCGAAGATGGCCAGTTTTACCGCGCGGGCCCGTTGCTGCAGATCGTTGCTCATTACATGACTCCGGCGCGCAGCAGGTCGTGCATGTTGAGGGCGCCAACCGGGCGGTCCTCATCATCCACGACTACCAGGGCGCTGATCTTGTGGTCTTCCATGATTTTCAGGGCTTCGGCGGCAAGCATATCGGCGCGGGCGGTTTTGCCGTGGGGGGTCATGACCGCATCAATGCTGGCGTCGCGTACGTCGATGCCCTTGTCCAGGGCGCGGCGCAAATCGCCGTCGGTGAAGATGCCGGCCAGCGTGCCATCGGCTGCGGTGACTACGGTCATGCCCAGGCCCTTCTGGGTCATTTCCAGCAGGGCGTCGCGCAGCGAAGTGCCGCGTTGCACGCAGGGCAGGCTGGCGCCGCTGTGCATGACATTTTCCACCTTGAGCAGCAGGCGTCGGCCCAGGGCGCCGCCCGGGTGGGAGAAGGCAAAGTCTTCGGCGGTAAAGCCGCGGGCTTCCAGCAGTGCGATGGCCAGGGCATCGCCCAGCACCAGGGACACGGTGGTGGAGGAGGTCGGGGCCAGGTTCAGCGGGCAGGCCTCCTGGCTGACGCGGGCGTCCAAATTGACTTCGGCGGCCTTGGCCAGTGGCGAGTCAGGATTGCCGGTCATGCTGATCAGGGTGATGCCCAGGCGCTTGATCAGGGGCAGCAGGGTGACAATTTCATGGGTGGAGCCCGAGTTGGACAGGGCCAGTACCACATCGTCGCGGGTGATCATGCCCATATCGCCATGGCTGGCTTCGGCTGGATGTACGAAGAAGGCCGTGGTGCCGGTGCTGGCCAGGGTGGCGGCGATCTTATTGCCGATATGTCCGGACTTGCCCATGCCGACCACCACCACGCGGCCCTTGCTGGCCAGGAGGATTTCGCAAGCCCGCACGAAGTCACCATTGATACGGTCGAGCAGATCGTCAATGGCCTCGAGTTCGAGGCGGATGGTGCGCTGCGCGGACTGAATCAGTTCGTGGGACTGGCTCATAAGCTTGCTGAGGCCTGCATGGAAACTAAAGCCGCTGATTATAGCGGCAAAGCAGGGTGGGGTCGCCAGAGGATGTTGTGGGTGTCATCTATGGTTGCATCTTGGATATTGGGGGCGAAATGCCGCGGTGGTATAGTTCGCAGCCATTTTCGGCCAGCTTGCCGGCGCGGGTGCCCTTTTTTCATGGGTTTGCGTCTGACAGGCATGCTTTACACAAGGAGTCCGGATGAGCGCCGAAAACCCTTACGCTGTTGAACTGAAAGGCCTCAGCTTCAAGCGTGGTGAGCGGGATATTTTCAAGTCTGTCGATCTGTCCATTCTGCGCGGCAAGGTCACGGGCATCATGGGGCCCTCCGGTTGCGGCAAGACCACGCTATTGCGTCTGATCGCTGCCGAGCTCAAGCCGAGCCAGGGCGAGGTCTGGGTCAATGGGGTGAATCTGCCCACCCTGTCACGCGCCGAATTGTTCGATATGCGCAAGCAGATGGGCGTGCTGTTCCAGAGTGGTGCGCTGTTTACCGATCTTGATGTATTCGAGAACGTGGCCTTTCCGCTGCGGGTGCACACCAAGCTGCCGGAAGAAATGATCCGTGACATCGTGCTGATGAAGCTGCAGGCCGTGGGCCTGCGTGGCGCTGTCGAACTGATGCCCGATGAGCTGTCCGGCGGGATGAAGCGTCGTGTGGCCCTTGCCCGGGCCATCGCCCTGGATCCGCAGATTCTGATGTATGACGAACCCTTTGTCGGGCAGGACCCTATTGCCATGGGGGTGCTGGTGCGCCTGATCCGGCTGCTCAACGATGCCCTGGGGATCACCAGTATCGTGGTGTCCCATGATCTGGCCGAGACCGCCAGCATTGCCGACTACATCTACGTGGTGGGTGATACCCGCGTCCTCGGCCATGGCGCGCCGGATGAGCTGATGAGGTCCGAGGATCCGCGTATCCGCCAGTTTATGCAGGGTACCCCGGATGGGCCGGTGCCTTTCCATTATCCCGCGGCGAATTACCGCGACGACCTGTTGGGGCCGCGTTGATGCGTAGAACTTCGTTGCTTGAACGTGTGCGCCTGTTCGGTCGGGCGGGTATTGATGTGGTGGCCACCCTGGGCCGCTCGGTGTTGTTTTTGCTGCACTCGCTGTTGGGGCGTACGGCGACCGGCAATGGGTTTCAGCTACTGGTCAAGCAGCTCTATGCGGTGGGGGTGATGTCCCTGGCGATTATCGTCGTGTCCGGTGTGTTTATCGGCATGGTGCTGTCGTTGCAGGGTTACAGCATTCTCAGTCAGTACGGTTCCGAACAGGCCGTGGGGCAGATGGTGGCCCTGACCCTGCTGCGCGAGTTGGGGCCGGTGGTGACCGCGCTGCTTTTCGCGGGGCGCGCCGGTTCGGCGTTGACGGCCGAGATCGGCAATATGAAGTCCACCGAGCAGCTGTCCAGCCTGGCGATGATCGGCGTCGATCCGCTCAAGTACATTGTCGCGCCGCGCCTGTGGGCCGGCTTTATTTCCATGCCTCTGCTGGCGGCGATCTTCAGTGTGGTGGGCATCTGGGGCGGGGCCATGGTCGCCATCGACTGGCTCGGGGTCTACGAAGGCTCGTTCTGGGCCAATATGCAGAACAGCGTGTCCTTTCGTGAAGATGTACTTAACGGGGTCATCAAGAGTGTGGTGTTTGCCTTTGTCGTGACCTGGATTGCGGTGTTCCAGGGTTATGACTGCGAGCCCACTTCGGAGGGCATCAGCAAGGCGACCACCCGTACCGTCGTATATGCCTCGCTGGCTGTGCTGGGGCTGGACTTTATTCTGACTGCTTTGATGTTTGGAGATTTCTGATGCAGAACCGCACGCTGGAGATTGGTGTCGGCTTGTTCCTGCTGGCCGGGGTGTTGGCCTTGTTGTTGTTGGCCCTGCGCGTCAGCGGCCTGACTCTGGGGGCGGGGGAGGGTAGCTACAAGGTCTATGCCCACTTCGACAATATTGCCGGCCTGACCGTGCGCTCCAAGGTCACCATGGCCGGTGTCACCATTGGTCGGGTCACCGCCATCGACCTGGATCGCGACAGCTACACCGGGCGCGTCACCATGCTGCTGAACCAGGAAGTGGACAACCTGCCGGAAGACTCCACGGCCTCGATTCTCACCGCCGGTCTGCTCGGGGAGAAATACATCGGTATCAGTGTCGGAGGTGAAGAGGCGGTGTTGAGTGACGGCAGCGTCATTCACGACACCCAGTCCTCCCTGGTGCTGGAAGACCTGATCGGTAAATTCCTGCTCAATTCGGTCAATAAAGAATAAGTCGTCCCTTTGGAGTGTCGAACATGATCAAGATGCTGCGTTCTATTGCCGCGCTGTGCCTGGCCGCTGTGTTGGCGGCCCCGGCACTGGCTACGCCAGCCGCCCATGAGGTGGTGCAGCAGACCACCAGCAAGCTGCTGGAAGATCTGCAGGCCAATAAGGAACAGTACCGCAGTGATCCGGCGGCCTTTTATGCTGCGCTGGATCGTATTCTCGGCCCGGTGGTGGATGTCGAGGGCATTGCCCGGGGCGTGATGACCGTGCGCTATTCGCGTCAGGCCAGTGCTGAGCAGTTGGGGCGTTTCGAGGAGAACTTCAAGCAGAGCCTGATGCAGTTCTATGGCAATGCCCTGCTCGAATACAACAACCAGGACATTCGTGTGCTGCCGGCCGCGGGTCAGCAGGATCCGCAGCGCACAGCGGTGAATATGGAGATCACCGACGGCAATGGCGCCGTTTACCCCCTGTCCTACACCATGGTGTTGCAGGACGGCAGCTGGAAGATGCGTAACGTGATCATCAACGGCATCAATATCGGCAAGCTGTTTCGCGATCAGTTCGCCCAGTCCATGCAGAACAATCGCAACGACCTGAACAAGGTGATCGACACCTGGAGCGACACCGTGGCCCGTGCCCGCCAGGGAGACGGCCAGTCGTGAGCGGGGCGCAGATAGTCGAGGCTGAAGCCGGTGTGCTGCAGCTTCGCGGGGTGCTTGATCATGTCAGTGCGCCTGCCGTGCGTGAGCAGGGTGGGCGACTGATCAGGCAGCTCGCCCAGTCCAGCTGTGTGATCGATTGTGCGGCGGTGGAGAAGTCCAGCAGCGTCGGCCTGTCACTGCTGCTGGCGCTGATGCGCGATGCCCAGGCCGCAGGCAAGCAGCTGCAAGTATGCGGTTTGCCCGAGGATATGCGGGAAATTGCCAGCGTATCCGGTTTGCTTGAGCTTCTGCCGCTCGGCAATTGACGGGTTGTCAGGCGGATTCGCCGGAGGCAGCCTTTTTTTGTATGATGCGCGGCTCGCGAGCGTTGCCATCGCCGCCGTTAATCCATGCATTGATCGAGGTTGAGCATGCAGGCTATAGAAGTTAAGAACCTCCTGGAGGCCAAGCTGGCCAACACCCAGGTGGAAGTTGAAGGCGAGGGCTGCAACTTCCAGCTCAATCTGATCGGCGATGAACTGGCTGCCCTGAGCGCGGTCAAGCGTCAGCAGCAGGTCTATGCTCACCTGAACCCCTGGATTGCCGATGGCAGCATCCATGCGGTGACTATGAAATTCTTCAGCCGCGCCGATTGGGCTGCGCGCTCCTAAGGCGACGAGATATCCATGGATAAACTGATGATTACCGGCGGTGTTCGCCTCGATGGCGAAATCCGCATTTCCGGGGCGAAGAACTCTGCCCTGCCGATTCTCGCCGCCACCCTGCTGGGCGACGCGCCTGTCACCATCTGCAACCTGCCGCACCTGCATGACATCACCACCATGATCGAGCTGTTCGGCCGTATGGGCATCGAGCCGATCATCGACGAAAAGCTCAGCGTGGAAGTGGATGCCCGGGCGATCAAGACCCTGGTCGCACCCTACGAGCTGGTGAAGACCATGCGCGCCTCGATCCTGGTACTCGGCCCCATGGTGGCCCGCTTCGGCGAGGCCGAAGTGGCCCTGCCTGGCGGTTGCGCCATCGGTTCGCGTCCGGTTGATCTGCACATTCGCGGTCTGGAGGCCATGGGCGCGATCATTGATGTCGAAGCTGGCTATATCAAGGCCAAGGCGCCGGAAGGTGGTCTGCGTGGCGCGCATTTCTTCTTCGATACGGTCAGCGTGACCGGCACCGAGAACATCATGATGGCCGCCACCCTGGCCAAGGGCCGCAGCGTGCTGGAAAACGCCGCCCGCGAGCCGGAAGTGGTCGACCTGGCCAACTGCCTGATCGCCATGGGCGCGAAAATCAGCGGTGCCGGCACCGATACCATCACCATCGACGGTGTCGAGCGCCTGCACGGTGCGCGTTTCAGCGTCATGCCGGACCGTATCGAGACCGGTACCTACCTGGTGGCGGCAGCGGCCACCGGTGGCCGGGTCAAGGTCAAGGATACCGATCCCACCACCCTTGAGGCGGTGCTGAGCAAGCTGCAGGAAGCCGGTGCGGAAGTTACCTGTGGCAGTGACTGGATCGAACTGGACATGAAGGGCAAGCGGCCCAAGGCCGTCAACCTGCGTACCGCACCCTATCCGGCATTCCCCACCGATATGCAGGCGCAGTTTATTGCCCTCAACGCCATTGCCGAGGGCACCGGCACGGTGATCGAAACCGTGTTCGAAAACCGCTTTATGCATGTGTATGAAATGACCCGCATGGGCGCGCAGATCCAGGTCGAAGGCAACACCGCCATCGTCACCGGGGTCGACAAGCTCAAGGGTGCGCCAGTCATGGCCACCGACCTGCGTGCCTCGGCCAGTCTGGTGATTGCTGCCCTGGTGGCCGAAGGCGATACCCTGATCGACCGCATCTACCACATCGATCGGGGCTACGAGTGCATCGAGGAGAAGCTGCAGTTGCTGGGGGCGAAGATTCGCCGGGTGCCGGGTTAAGACCATGCTGACAATCGCTCTTTCCAAAGGCCGGATTCTTGATGACACCCTGCCGCTGCTGGCGGCGGCCGGTATCGAACCGACCGAGAACCCGGATAAAAGCCGCAAGCTGATCATTCCCACTACCCTGGACGATGTGCGCCTGCTGATCGTGCGTGCTACCGATGTGCCGACCTATGTCGAGCACGGTGCGGCCGACCTCGGTGTGGCCGGCAAGGACGTGCTGATGGAGTACGGTGGCCAGGGCCTGTATGAGCCGCTGGACCTGCGTATTGCCCGCTGCAAGCTGATGACCGCCGGCAAGGTTGGTGCGCCGGAGCCCAAGGGGCGCCTGCGCGTGGCCACCAAGTTCGTCAATGTGGCCAAGCGTTATTACGCCGAGCAGGGCCGTCAGGTCGATATCATCAAACTGTACGGCTCCATGGAGCTGGCGCCGCTGGTGGGCCTGGCCGACAAGATCATCGACGTGGTTGATACCGGCAACACCCTGCGTGCCAACGGTCTGGAAGCCCAGGAGCTGATCGCCACCATCAGCTCGCGGCTGATCGTCAACAAGGCGTCGATGAAAATGCAGCACGGCCGTATCCAGGCGCTGATCGACACCCTGCGCGATGCGGTCGAGGCGCGACACCCCCGCTGAGTCTGAAGGCCGCCCCGTGCGGCCTAGCCTATCCGCGTTATAGCCAAAATTCTCAGGTGCCCGCGCGGAGTGGTTGTTACTCTACGGGCGCTTGAGCATTTGCCAATTTAAGAGGCCCGCTATGACCGCTCCTATCGCTATCCGTCGACTCAATGCCGCTGACCAGGACTTTGCCCAGCATCTGGATCATCTGCTGAGCTGGGAAAGCGTCTCGGATGATGCGGTCAACCAGCGCGTGCTGGATATCATCCAGGCTGTGCGTGAGCGCGGCGATGCCGCCCTGGTCGAGTTGACCAAGCAGTTCGACGGCCTGGACGTCGCCTCCATGGCCGATCTGATCCTGCCGCGCGAGCGTCTGGAACTGGCCCTGACCCGCATTACCGCCGAGCAGCGCAGCGCCCTGGAAAAGGCCGCCGAGCGCGTGCGCCTGTACCACGAGCGGCAGAAGCAGGATTCCTGGACCTACACCGAGGCCGACGGCACGGTGCTGGGGCAGAAGGTCACCCCGCTGGATCGCGCCGGCCTCTATGTACCGGGCGGCAAGGCCTCCTATCCGTCTTCGGTGCTGATGAACGCCATCCCGGCCAAGGTGGCTGGCGTGCCGGAAGTGGTGATGGTGGTGCCGACCCCCCGTGGCGAGATTAACGAGATCGTCCTGGCTGCTGCCTGCATCGCCGGCGTCGACCGCGTCTTCACCATTGGCGGCGCTCAGGCCGTGGCCGCGCTGGCCTACGGCACCGAGAGCGTGCCGCCAGTGGACAAGATCGTCGGCCCCGGCAATATCTATGTGGCCACCGCCAAGCGCCACGTGTTCGGCAAGGTCGGCATCGATATGATCGCCGGGCCGTCGGAGATTCTCGTGGTCTGTGATGGTCAGACCGATCCGGACTGGATCGCCATGGACCTGTTCTCCCAGGCCGAGCACGACGAAGACGCCCAGTCGATTCTGGTCAGCCCTGATGCCGCCTTCCTTGATCGCGTAGCGGAAAGCATCGCCAAACTGCTGCCGACCCTGGAGCGTGAAAGCATTGCCCGTACGTCTCTGGAAGGCCGCGGCGCGCTGATCCAGGTGGCCGATATGGCCCAGGCCATCGAGGTGGCCAACCGTATCGCGCCGGAGCACCTGGAGCTGTCGGTGGAAAAACCCGAGCAGGTCCTGCCGCTGATCCGCCATGCCGGCGCGATCTTTATGGGCCGCTACACCGCCGAAGCCCTGGGCGATTACTGTGCCGGCCCCAACCACGTGCTGCCAACTTCCGGCACCGCGCGATACTCCTCGCCGCTGGGGGTATATGACTTCCAGAAACGCTCGTCGATCATTCATTGTTCGGCCGAGGGCGCGTCCGAGCTGGGCAAGGTGGCCAGTGTACTGGCCCGCGGCGAGTCGCTGACCGCCCATGCCCGCAGCGCCGAATACCGCATCAAGCCCTGAGGGCTGTTTGTAGGGTGGACAACGCTGTGCTTGTCCACCGCTTTGCCCGGTGAAAAACGCTTCGCGGATTTCACCCTACACAAACCGAAAGATTCGAGGAGAGAAGGGCAGATGAGCAAATTCTGGAGCCCCTTCGTCAAGGACCTGGTGCCCTATGTGCCGGGTGAGCAGCCGAAACTGGCCAAGCTGGTCAAGCTCAACACCAATGAAAACCCCTATGGGCCCTCGCCCAAGGCCATCGCGGCCATGCAGGCCGAGGTCAATGACAACCTGCGCCTGTACCCGGACCCCAATAGCGACCGCCTGAAGCAGGCGGTGGCTGACTATTACGGCGTGCAGACCAACCAGGTGTTCGTTGGCAACGGTTCCGACGAGGTACTGGCCCATGCCTTCCATGGCTTGTTCCAGCATGGCCAGCCGCTGTTGTTCCCGGATATCAGCTACAGCTTCTACCCGGTCTACTGCGGCCTGTATGGCATCGATTTTGTGCAGGTGCCGCTGGATAAGCAGTTCCGGATTAGCGTGGAAGACTACGTGCGGCCCAATGGTGGCATTATCTTCCCCAACCCGAACGCGCCGACCGGCTGCGTGCTGGCGCTGGATGCGATTGAGCGTTTGCTCAAGGCCAATCCCGACAGTGTGGTGCTGGTGGATGAGGCCTATATCGATTTTGGCGGCGAGACCGCCATCAGTCTGGTGGACCAATACCCCAACCTGCTGGTGACCCAGACCCTGTCCAAGTCGCGCTCCCTGGCTGGTCTGCGGGTCGGCCTGGCGGTGGGGCATCCAGATCTGATCGAGGCCCTGGAGCGAATCAAGAACAGCTTCAACTCCTACCCGCTGGATCGCATCGCCATTGCCGGCGCGGCGGCGGCGTTCGAGGACAGGACCTACTTTGAGCAGACCTGTCAGAAGGTGATCGACAGTCGTGAGGCCGTGGTGACCGGGCTGCAGAAGCTGGGCTTCGAAGTGCTGCCGTCTGCTGCCAACTTCGTCTTCGCCCGCCACCCGGATAAGGATGCCGCGACCCTGGCGGCTGGGCTGCGTGAACAGGGGGTGATCGTGCGTCACTTCAAGCAGCAACGCATTGCCCAGTTCCTGCGTCTAACCATCGGCACGCCGGAGCAGAACCAGGCGCTGCTGGATGCCCTTCAGGGCCTGTAAGGGTCGTTCGTGACATAAAAAACCGCAGCCTGGCTGCGGTTTTTTATGTCGGCTAATCAGCTGCCGTTGACGGGCGGTCTTACGCCAATTTCGGCGCTCAGTTCCATCGGCTGTCCGCCGCGCATGATCTCGATGCGAATCTGCTGGCCGGGTTTGGCCCGGGCCACCTGGTTCATCGAACGGCGTCCGTCGCTGGCTGGCTCACCATCAATGCGCAGGATCAGATCGCCCGGCTGCAGGCCGGCCTTCTGTGCCGGGCCACCGCGGTAGATGCCGGCCACGACGATGCCGGGGCGGCCTTCCAGGCCGAAGGACTCGGCCAGCTCCGGGGTCAAGGGTTGCACTTCGATGCCCAGCCAGCCGCGAATCACCTGGCCATGCTCGATGATCGCCTGCATCACTTCCAGGGCCAGCTTGGTCGGGATGGCGAAGCCAATCCCCTGGGAGCCGCCGGACTTGGAGAAAATCGCAGTGTTGATCCCCACCAGATTACCGTAGGCATCCACCAGGGCGCCGCCGGAGTTGCCGGGGTTGATCGCCGCGTCGGTCTGGATAAAGTCCTCGTAGGTGTTCAGACCCAGCTGGTTGCGCCCGGTGGCGCTGATAATACCCATGGTCACGGTCTGACCGACACCGAAGGGGTTGCCGATGGCCAGGGTGACGTCGCCGATATTGATAGTGTCCGAGCGCCCCAGGGTGATCGCCGGCAGGTTGCCGATATCGATCTTGAGCACCGCCAGATCGGTCTCCGGGTCGCTGCCGATGATCCGTGCCAGGGTTTCGCGGCCATCCTTGAGGGCCACCACAATCTGGTCGGCGCCTGCCACCACATGGTTATTGGTCAGCAGGTAGCCTTCCGGGCTCATGATCACCGCCGACCCCAGGCTGGACTCCATGCGCTGCTGGCGTGGCAGGTTGTCACCGAAGAAGCGGCGAAACTGTGGGTCCTCGAACAGCGGGTGGCTGGGTTTGCTGACGAACTTGGTGGTGTACAGGTTGGCCACGGCGGGGGAGGCCAGATTCACCGCCTCGGCGTAGGACACCGGGCCTTCCTGCATGCGGCTGTAGAACGGCGCCTGGCGCAGATGCACATCCTGCCCTGGCAGCCCGACCCATTGCGGGAAGTACTGCATCAGCAGCAGGGCCAGTAGCACGCCGGCCAGCAGGGGCCAGCCGAGGAAACGCAGGGCCTGGAACATCACTCGAATCCTGAGGGTTGCGGGGGCTGGGGCAGCCCCTTAAGGTGCGCCATTATAGAGGCTCGCCGAGCAATAAATCAGCGACCTGCAACCGCTCTTGAGGAATCACGCATGGCCATCGCCCTGGCAGCCCTGGTGGAAGAAGCCGACCGCTATCTGAATGCGGCCCGTATCAACGATTACTGCCCCAACGGCCTGCAGGTCGAGGGGCGGCCCCAGGTGCTGCGTATTGTCAGTGGCGTGACGGCCAGTCAGGCCCTGATCGAGGCAGCGGTGGAGGCCGAGGCCGATGTGCTGCTGGTGCACCATGGCTATTTCTGGAAAGGCGAAAACCCCTGTATCACCGGCATGAAGCAGCGCCGGCTGAAAACCCTGCTGGCCAACGATATCAGCCTGCTGGCCTACCACCTGCCGCTGGATGTGCACCCGGAGGTGGGCAACAACGTGCAGCTGGCCGCTCAGCTGGGGATCACCGTTGAGGGGGAGCTTGAGCCGGACAACCCGCGTACCGTGGGTCTGGTCGGCTCTCTGGATGAGGCCATGAGTGCGCGTGACTTTGCCCATCGCGTGCATGAGGTGCTCGGCCGTGAGCCGCTGCTGGTGGACGGGGGCGAGGTGATCCGCCGGGTCGGCTGGTGTACGGGCGGTGGCCAGGGCTATATCGATCAGGCTGTTGCCGCCGGTGTCGACCTGTATCTGACCGGCGAGGCCTCCGAGCAGACCTTCCATAGTGCGCGGGAAAACGGCATCAGCTTTATCGCCGCCGGCCACCATGCCACCGAACGTTACGGGGTGCAGGCCCTGGGCGATTACCTGGCGCGGCGCTTTGCCATCGAGCATCTGTTTATCGATTGCCCCAACCCCATCTGAAGCGGGTTGCAGGTCAGAATCATGGCTATAAAGCTAGATCTTTTCGATCTAACTGGCCTCCTGATTAGAAGCGGGGGCTGTGCTAGAGTGCGCCCTCGTCCTGGGGTCTGCTGTCGCCTGTGATTTGTCATGCGACCACTCAGACCCTGGCTGCCGGCCCAATTCTGAACGCAATACGTGAGTAGCCATGCTCGATAAACTGACCCACCTGAAGCAGCTGGAGGCGGAAAGTATCCACATCATTCGTGAAGTGGCCGCCGAATTCGACAACCCGGTGATGCTCTATTCCATCGGCAAGGACTCCGCCGTGATGCTGCATCTGGCGCGCAAGGCCTTCTTCCCTGGCAAGCTGCCGTTCCCGGTGCTGCACGTGGATACGCGCTGGAAGTTTCAGGAGATGTATCGCTTCCGCGAGAAGATGGTCAGCGAATATGGCCTGGACCTGCTCACCCATATCAATCCTGATGGCGTCGCTCAGGACATGAACCCCTTCACCTACGGCAGTGCCAAGCACACCGACGTGATGAAGACCGAGGGTCTCAAGCAGGCGCTGGACAAGTACGGCTTCGATGCCGCCTTTGGTGGCGCGCGCCGCGACGAGGAAAAGTCCAGGGCCAAGGAGCGCGTCTACTCCTTCCGTGACAGCAAGCATCGCTGGGACCCGAAGAACCAGCGTCCCGAGCTGTGGAACGTCTATAACGGCAAGGTCAAGAAGGGCGAGTCGATCCGCGTGTTCCCGCTGTCCAACTGGACCGAGCTGGACATCTGGCAGTACATCTACCTGGAGCAGATCCCGATCGTGCCGCTGTACTTCGCCGCCGAGCGCGAAGTGATCGAGAAGAACGGCACCCTGATCATGATCGACGACGAGCGCATCCTTGAGCACCTGTCGGACGAAGAAAAGGCCCGCATCACCAAGAAGATGGTGCGTTTCCGCACCCTCGGTTGCTACCCGCTGACCGGCGCCGTGGAGTCCACCGCCACCACGCTGCCGGAAATCATCCAGGAAATGCTGCTGACCCGCACCAGCGAGCGTCAGGGCCGGGTGATCGATCATGATCAGGCCGGGTCGATGGAAGAGAAGAAACGTCAGGGGTACTTTTAAGATGTCGCACCAATCCGATCTGATCAGCGAAGACATCCTCGCTTACCTGGCCCAGCACGAGCGCAAGGAATTGTTGCGCTTCCTCACCTGCGGCAACGTCGATGACGGCAAGAGCACCCTGATCGGGCGTCTGCTGCACGACTCCAAGATGATCTACGAAGACCACCTGGAGGCCATCAGCAAGGACTCCAAGAAGGTCGGCACCACCGGTGACGATATCGACCTGGCCCTGCTGGTCGACGGTTTGCAGGCCGAGCGCGAGCAGGGCATCACCATCGACGTGGCCTACCGCTACTTCAGTACCGCCAAGCGCAAGTTCATCATTGCCGACACCCCCGGCCATGAGCAGTACACCCGCAACATGGCCACCGGGGCATCGACGTGTGACCTGGCGATCATCCTGATCGACGCCCGTTACGGCGTGCAGACCCAGACCAAGCGCCACAGCTTTATCGCCAGCCTGCTGGGCATCAAGCATATCGTCGTGGCCATCAACAAGATGGACCTCAAGGGCTTCGATCAGGGCGTTTTCGAGCAGATCAAGGCCGATTACCTGAAGTTCGCCGAAGGTATCGCGCTCAAGCCCAGTTCCCTGCACTTTGTGCCCATGTCGGCCCTGAAGGGCGACAACGTGGTCAACAAGAGCGAGCAGTCGCCCTGGTATGACGGCCAGTCGCTGATGGAAATCCTCGAAACCGTGGAAGTCGCCGGCGACCGCAACTTCGACGACCTGCGCTTCCCGGTGCAGTACGTCAACCGCCCCAACCTGAACTTCCGCGGCTTCGCCGGCACCCTGGCCAGCGGCATCGTGCGCAAGGGTGACGAAGTGGTTGCCCTGCCGTCGGGCAAAGGCAGCAAGGTCAAATCCATCGTCACTTTCGAGGGCGAGCTGGAGCAGGCCGGCCCTGGCCAGGCGATTACCCTGACCCTGGAAGACGAGATCGACGTGTCCCGCGGCGACATGCTGGTGCATGCCGACAACCGCCCGCAGGTCAGCGACAGCTTCGAGGCCATGCTGGTGTGGATGGGCGAAGAGCCGATGCTGCCGGGCAAGAAATACGACATCAAGCGCGCCACCAGCTATGTGCCGGGCTCGATCCCGAGCATCGTCCACCGGGTCGATGTCAACACCCTGGAAGAAGGCCCGGCCAGCAGCCTGCAGCTCAATGAAATCGGCCGGGTCAAGGTCGCCCTGGATGCGCCTATCGCCCTCGATGGCTACGCGCACAACCGCACCACTGGCGCCTTTATCGTCATTGACCGCCTGACCAACGGCACCGTCGGCGCCGGCATGATCATCGCCGATCCGGTCGGTGCCCAGGGCGGCGGCCACCACGGCAAGCTGGCCCATGTTTCCACCGAGGAGCGTGCCGCGCGCTTCGGCCAGCAGCCGGCCACCGTGCTGTTCTCGGGCCTGTCCGGCGCCGGCAAGAGCACCCTGGCTTATGCGGTGGAGCGCAAGCTGTTCGACATGGGTCGCGCTGTGTATGTGCTCGATGGCCAGAACCTTCGCCATGACCTGAACAAGGGCCTGCCCCAGGATCGCGCCGGGCGTACCGAGAACTGGCGGCGCGCCGCCCAGGTGGCCAAGCAGTTCAACGAGGCCGGTCTGCTGACCCTGGCCGCCTTTGTCGCCCCGGATGCCGAAGGGCGTGAACAGGCCAAGGCCATCGTGGGTGCCGAACGCCTGCTCACCGTCTACGTGCAGGCGTCACCCCAGGTCTGCCGTGAGCGTGACCCTCAGGGTCTGTATGCCGCCGGCGGTGACAATATCCCGGGCGAATCCTTCCCCTATGACGTGCCGCTGGATGCCGATCTGGTGATCGATACCCAGGCCGTGTCGCTGGAAGAAGGTGTTAAACAGGTGCTGGAGTTGCTGCGTTCGCGCGGCCTGATCTAAGCCGCAGTGTCACAAGAAGCCCCGCCGAGCGCGGGGCTTCTTGTTTGTGGAGGGTTTCGCCCAGGGCTGTGATTGAGCCTTGCTTTTCGGCTATGAGCCGCTCCGGCATCGCCGTGGCGTTCCGCACAACAAAAAGCCCCGCCTGTTTTAGGACAGGCGGGGCTTTTGCTGGTGGCTGCTGCAGTTACTTGTTCTTCAGGCCGTAGCTCTCATCCAGCATGCCCGGCACGTCGGCGCTTTTCGGTGCGTAATCCTTGGGCATTTCCGTGTGTGCCGGCGCTTTCAGGCGTTCGCGTTTTTCGCCACTTTCCTCGGTGTGCAAAGTAGCCAGCAGGCGCTGGCGGGTCAGTTCGTCCAGGGCCAGGCGGTTGGCGCCTTCGGACAGGTGCTGCTGCACGTCCAGTTGGGTCTGGCTGAGCTTCTTGACCAGATTGGCGGTGGTATTGAAGTGGGTCACCACCTCACTCTGGTAAGCGTCGAAACGCTGCTGGATCTCGTCCAGTTGGCGCTGGGTGCGGCCCGGGGCGGCATTGGGGGCCAGGCGGGCGATGACAAAGCCAATGGCAATGCCGGCTACCAGGGTAACGGCGGGTAGCAACCAGGCGGTGAGCGTCTGTTCCACGAGTCCTTCCTCTCTAAACGGCTTTGCTTTACGTTAACGGCTCGAACCTGTGCTGTATACCGCAATGCAATGCCGAAACGGTTGCGGTGATCTGTATTGGCACAGGTAGTTTGCTAGACGAGTCGCCCCGGTTCGGGGTCACGGAGTTCCCTGTTGCTTAACCGCGAAACCCCCGTTTTGATTCCCGGCCCCTGCGGCCAGCTGGAAGCCCTCTCGCTTGAAGTGCCCGATGCCCGTGGCGTGGCGCTGATCTGTCATCCCAACCCGGTGCAGGGCGGCACCATGCTCAACAAGGTGGTGTCCACCGTGCAGCGCACCGCCCGTGATGCCGGCTATCACACCCTGCGCTTCAACTATCGGGGTGTCGGCGCCAGTGCCGGCAGCCATGATATGGCCAGTGGTGAGGTGGACGATGCCGAGGCCGTGGCCGTCTGGCTGCGCGCGCAGTACCCCGGGTTACCTCTGACCCTGCTGGGCTTTTCCTTTGGCGGCTTTGTTGCCGCGGCCCTGGCCGGGCGCCTGGAAAATCAGGGGCAGGCCGTGGCCCAGCTGTTTATGCTGGCCCCGGCGGTGCAGCGGCTGACAGCGGATAACCCGCCGCTGCAGGGCGTACCGCTGACCCTGATTCAGCCCGAGGTGGACGAGGTGATCGACCCGCAGGCGGTTTATGCCTGGTCCGCCGACCTTGGGCGTGCCCATGAGCTGCTGAAAGTGGCAGAATGCGGCCACTTTTTTCACGGCAAGCTGACTGAGCTGAAGGACCTCCTTCTGCCGCGTCTGTAAGCCGGGTGCCATGCACCGCAATGCCGGTGCGCACGGCGCACCCTACTGACACGATGGCTGACGCGGCCCCGGCACGCGCGCTCATCCAGATGGTCCAAGCAAAGCGAATCTGAATATGACCACTCGTATCCTTACCGGCATCACCACCACCGGCACCCCGCATCTGGGCAACTACGCGGGCGCCATCCGTCCGGCCATCGTTGCCAGCCGCGCGGCCGACGCCGACTCCTTCTACTTCCTGGCCGACTACCATGCCCTGATCAAGTGCGATGACCCGGCACGCATTCAGCGTTCGCGCCTGGAGATTGCCGCCACCTGGTTGGCCCTGGGCCTGGATACCGACAAGGCGACCTTCTACCGTCAGTCGGATATCCCCGAGATTCCGGAGCTGTGCTGGCTGCTCACCTGTGTCGCCGGCAAGGGCCTGCTCAACCGTGCCCACGCCTACAAGGCCTCGGTGGACAAGAACGTCGAAGCCGGCGAAGACCCCGATGCCGGTATCACCATGGGTCTGTTCAGCTACCCGGTACTGATGGCGGCGGACATCCTGATGTTCAACGCGCACAAGGTGCCGGTCGGTCGCGACCAGATCCAGCATGTGGAAATGGCCCGCGACATCGGCCAGCGCTTCAATCACCTGTTCGGCAACGGCCGCGAGCTGTTCACCCTGCCCGAGGCGGTGATCGAGGAAGAAGTGGCGACCCTGCCCGGCCTCGATGGGCGCAAGATGAGCAAGAGCTACGACAACACCATTCCGCTGTTCGGCACTGCCAAGCAGCTCAAGGACGCCATCGCCCGCATCGTCACCGACTCGCGCGCGCCGGGCGAGCCCAAGGATGCCGACGGCTCGCACCTGTTCACCCTGTACCAGGCCTTCGCCAGCCAGGCCCAGCAGGCCGAGTTCCGCGCCGAGCTGGAAGGTGGTTTGGCCTGGGGCGAGGCGAAGAACCGCCTGTGCCAGCTGCTGGAAAACGAGTTGGGCGAGGCCCGCGAGCGCTACAACGCGCTGATCGCCCGGCCAGCGGACCTGGAGGATATCCTCCTGGCCGGCGCCGCCAAGGCGCGCAAGATCGCCACCCCCTTCCTCGGTGAGCTGCGCGAGGCGGTGGGCCTGCGCTCGTTCCGCGAGCAGGTGCAGGTGAGCGGCGGCGAGAAGAAAAAGGCGACCAAGAGCGCGCGCTTTGTCAGCTTCCGCGATGACGACGGCAGCTTCCGCTTCCGTCTGCTGGACGCTGGCGGCGAGCAGTTGCTGCTGTCCAAGTCCTTCGCCGATGGCAAGTCGGCCGGCCTGGTGAACAAACGGCTGCAGTCCGGCGAGGCGCTGGATGTGCGCGAGCTGGACGGCGGTTTTGGCGTGTGGCTGGAGGGCGAATGCGTGGCGCAAAGCCCGGATTTTGCCGACGCCACAGTGCGTGAGGCGGCCATTGCCCGTTTGCGCGAGGCCCTTGCGCCGCAGGAGTAAGGCCGTAGGCCACGGCATGATTGCCAATCCACGGGGGCGTCGCTAAAGTGACGCCCCCGTTTTACTTGCCCGGCTAACGAATCATGACTCCCATCGAGCGCTATCAGGCCGACCTCAAGCGGCCCGACTTCTTCCATGATGCGGCCCAGGAAAATGCCGTTCGGCATTTGCAGCGTCTGTACGACGAGCTGGTGGCTGCCGATCAGGGCAAGACAGGCCTGTTTGGCAAGCTGTTCGCCAAGAAACCCCAGGGGCCGGTCAAGGGGCTCTATTTCTGGGGTGGGGTAGGGCGCGGCAAGACCTATCTGGTCGATACCTTCTTCGATGCGCTGCCGTTCAAGCAGAAGATGCGCACCCACTTCCACCGCTTTATGAAGCGCGTGCATGAGGAGATGAAGACCCTCAAGGGCGAGAAGAACCCGCTGACCATCATCGCCAAGCGCTTTGCCGACGAGGCGCGGGTGATCTGCTTCGACGAGTTTTTCGTCAGCGACATCACCGACGCGATGATCCTCGCCACCCTGATGGAAGAGCTGTTCAAGAACGGCGTCTCCCTGGTGGCCACCTCCAATATCGTCCCGGATGGTCTGTACAAGGATGGCCTGCAGCGTGCGCGCTTTCTGCCGGCTATTGCCTTGCTCAAGCAGCACACCGAGATCGTCAATGTCGACAGCGGCGTGGACTACCGCCTGCGCGCCCTGGAGCAGGCCGAGCTGTTCCACTGGCCCCTGGATGCCGAAGCCGAGGTGAGCCTGGACAAGAGCTTCCGCAGCCTGCTGCCGGAGCATTGTTCGGTGCAGGAAAACGAGGCGCTGATCATCGAGAACCGCGCCATCACCGCGCGCAAGGTCGGTGATGACGTGGCCTGGTTCGAGTTCCGCGAGCTGTGCGACGGCCCGCGCAGCCAGAACGACTACATCGAGCTGGGCAAGATCTTCCACGCGGTGATCCTGGCCAATGTCGAGCAGATGAGCGTGGCCAAGGAGGATATGGCGCGCCGCTTTATCAACCTGGTGGACGAGTTCTACGATCGCAACGTCAAGCTGATCATCTCCGCCGAGGTGGAGCTGAAAGACCTGTACACCGGCGGTCGCCTGACCTTCGAGTTCCAGCGCACCCTGAGCCGCCTGCTGGAGATGCAGTCCCACGAATTCCTCTCGCGGCCGCATAAGCCCTGAAGACTAACGCAGCATAAAAAAGGCGACCCGAGTGGTCGCCTTTTTCGTGTTCGCTGGTGCGCACGGCGCACCCTAGGGTTTGCCGCGATCCGCTTAGGGTGCGCTGTGCGCACCGGCATTGGTTCAGTTCTGCGCCAGTTGCTGCTCGTACTGGGCCAGCATTTTCTGCGCGTAGGCCACTTCCAGGGCTTCCATGGCGTTGATCGGCTTGATCGCCACGGCGCGCTTGAGGTGCTGCAGCGCCTTGGCCTGCTCGTCCTTGCCATACACATAGGCCAGGGCGTTGGCGTATTCGTAGTGGCCGATCGGCAGGTCGTCGCGGGCCTGGAAGCTGCGGCTGAAGTACTTCTCCATATTGTCCGCGCTGACCCCATAGGTCATGCGCCCGACCAGCTTGCCCACCTTGCGGATCACCCCGGCCTCGTAGCCGCCATACAGTGCCAGGGCGAAGGGCTGGTTCGGCTGCTTGGCCAGCAGGGCCTTGAGCTCATCGGGGATCTGCGAGGTGTAGCCGCGCTTGAGCACCACCGGTACCGACAGCTCTTCACCCAGTCGTGCCTTGGCATAGACGCGGCCGAACTGGGCCACGGTATCGGCCTGGACCAGGTCGCCGGCCTGGTCGGTGTAGGTGATCACTTCTTCCAGCAGCTTGTGCTTTTCGGCCTGGTCGGGCACCAGGAACATGGCGTAGACCACCTGGGCGAACATCGCCGGGATCTGCCCGCCGACGCCCAGAGCCAGGCCTTGTTGCTTGGCCTCGGCAAAGTCGCCACGGAACATCAGGCGCCAGACATCCTGCAGTTGCTCGGCATAGGCTTCGGCTTCTTCCGGCTTGCCGGTAAAGCCGGTGTCGGCCAGCACGGTCTTTTCCAGGGCCTCGGGGTGGCTGGTGGCCATGCTAATGACCCAGTCGGCATCGGGGAAGGGGTAGTCAGTGCCGAAGCCCCGGGTCAGCTGCGGCCAGGCCTGACGCAGTTTGTCGCCGGAGTAGTCGTAGGCGCTCTGGTCATAGGGGAAGGGCTTCCAGTTGTCGGCCGCTACCGCGCTGAGGCTGGTGGCGGCAAGCAGGGCAATCAGGGTGCGGCGCATGGGGGTCAACCTATTGTTGTTATCAGTGCCCCCGATCATAGGTAGGTGTTCGACGACCACCTACCCATCCAAGGATCAGTACGGCTGCGCTGCGGTAACAGTGTTCTGCTTCAAGGATGACCGTCCTTGTGCTGGAACTGGCGACGGTACTGATTGGGCGACAGCTCGGTGTGCTGGCGAAACAGCCGGGCGAAGAAGCTGGCGTCGTCGTAACCCACTTCATAACTGATGGTCTTGATGCTCTTGCGGGTGGCGCTGAGCAGGCTCTTGGCCGTTTCGATGCGCAGACGCTGCAGGTAGTGCAGGGGCTTGTCGCCCGTGGCGGCCTGGAAACGGCGCATAAAGTTGCGGATGCTCATGCCGTGCTCCCGCGCCACGTCCTCGAAGCGGAACTTGTCGGCGAAGTGATCCTCCAGCCATTGCTGGATCTGCAGGATGGTCATGTCCTGATGCAGCTTCTGCCCGCCGAAGCCGATGCGACCGGGGGCATAGTTGCGCTGCACTTCGTAGAGGATGTCGCGGGCCACGCCCTGGGCCACACTGGCGCCGCAGAAACGTTCGATCAGGTAGATATACAGGTCGCAGGCCGAGGTGACGCCACCGGCGCAATACAGGTTGTCGGCATCCGACAGGTGTTTGTCACGGTTGAGCAGCACCCTGGGGAAGCGCTCGGCAAATTCGTCGAAGAAACGCCAGTAGGTGGTGGCCTCCTTGCCGTCGAGCAGGCCGGCCTGGGCCATCCAGAACACCCCGGTGGCCTCGCCGCAGATCAGGCTGCCGGCTGCATGACGCGCACGCAACCAGCTGAGCACCTGGGGGTGGCGTTGGCACAGGGCATCAAAGTCGTCCCAGAAGGCTGGGAGGATGATCAGTTCGGCCTCGTCCAGGGCGCCATCCACCGGCAGCTGTACTTCACTGAAGCTGCGCACCGGCTGACCGTCCGGGCTGACCAGGTTGATTTCGAAGCTGGGGGTCAGGCCGCGGCCTTGCTGCTTGCCGAAGCGCAGGCTGGCCATATGGAAGAAGTCCTTGGCCTGCATCAAGGTGGAGGCGAAGACGCCATCGGTGGCGAGAATGCTGACGCGACGCAGGGCGGTCGCTGAAGACTGATTGGGCATGGCTATTATTCTTTTAAGGCTAAGCGGTCATGGTCTGGCTGGATCGTCTTATTTTTTGTCGCTTGTGTCCAGTGTGACCAAGCGTTTGCTTGGCTAAAGTCGAGGCCACTTTCCAACGCCCATTTCGCAGGTGCCGCCATGATCCCCAGAACGATTTTCAGCTCCGAGCACGAACAGTTTCGCGACAGCGTGCGCAAGTTCCTTGAGCAGGAGGCCGTGCCTTATCACGCCCAGTGGGAGAAGGATGGGCATATCGATCGCGCCCTGTGGAACAAGGCGGGGGAGGCGGGCATGCTCTGTTCGCACATTCCGGAGGAATACGGCGGCATGTCCGCGGATTTCCTCTACAGTGCCCTGGTGATCGAGGAGGTCGGCCGTCTGGGCCTGACCGGCATCGGCTTCTCCCTGCATTCGGACATTGTTGCGCCCTATATCCTGCATTACGGCAGCGAGGCGCAGAAACAGCACTACCTGCCCAAGCTCGTGAGCGGCGAGATGGTCACCGCCATCGCCATGACCGAACCGGGTGCCGGCTCCGACCTGCAGGGGGTGAAGACCACCGCGGTGCTGGACGGTGATGAGTATGTGATCAATGGCTCGAAGACCTTTATCACCAACGGCTGGCTGGCTGATCTGGTCATTGTGGTGGCCAAGACCGATCCCAAGGCCGGGGCCAAGGGCACCAGCCTGTTTCTGGTGGAGGCCGGCACGCCGGGCTTTTCCAAGGGCAAGCGCCTGGAAAAGGTCGGCATGAAGGCCCAGGACACCTCCGAGCTGTTCTTCCAGGATGTGCGCGTACCCAAGGAAAACCTGCTGGGCCAGGCCGGCATGGGCTTCGCCTACCTGATGCAGGAGTTGCCCCAGGAACGCCTGACCGTGGGCGTCGGCGCCCTGGCTTCGGCCGAAGCTGCACTGAAGTGGACCCTGGACTACACCCGTGAGCGCAAGGCCTTCGGCAAGCCGGTGGCGGACTTCCAGAACACCCGCTTCAAGCTGGCCGAGATGGCCACCGAGATTCAGGTCGGTCGCGTGTTTGTCGATCGCTGCCTGGAGCTGCACCTGAACAAGAAACTGGATGTGCCGACGGCGGCCATGCTCAAGTACTGGGGCACCGACCTGCAGTGCAAGGTGCTGGATGAGTGCGTGCAGCTGCACGGTGGCTACGGCTATATGTGGGAATACCCGGTGGCGCGGGCCTGGGCCGATGCGCGGGTGCAGCGCATCTATGCCGGTACCAATGAAATCATGAAGGAGATCATCGCCCGCGCGTTGTGATCCATGGTGGAACAACAGAAGCCCGGCATTGGCCGGGCTTCTTGTCGTCAGGGGGCCGGGTTGGGCTGGGCCCGGTGAATGGCCTCGATCCCGGCCAGTAGCTCGTTGGAGAGCTGCAGCTCACTGCTGGCCAGGTTGCTGTTCAGTTGCTCCAGGCTGGTGGCGCCGATGATATTGCTGGTCACGAAGGACTGTGCCGTCACGAATGCCAGGGCCATCTGCGCAGGGTCAATGCCGTGCTCGCGGCCCAGGGCGACATAGCGCGCGCAGGCCGCTTCCGCTTGCGGGTTGGTGTAGCGCGAGAAGCGGCTATACAGGCTCAGGCGTGCGCCAGCCGGACGAGCACCGTCGGCGTACTTGCCGCTAAGCATGCCGAAGGCCAGGGGTGAATAGGCCAGCAGGCCACATTGCTCGCGCATGGCGATTTCCGCCAACCCCACCTCGAAGCTGCGGTTAAGCAGGTTGTAGGGGTTCTGGATCGATACGCAGCGCGGCCAGCCCCGTTGCTCGGCCAGTTGCAGAAACCTCATGGTGCCCCAGGGTGTTTCATTGGACAGGCCGATCTGGCGGATCTTGCCGGCTTTGACCTGTTCATCCAGGGCCTGCAGGGTTTCCTCCAGTGGGGTGAAATCGCTGTCCTGGTGCTGGTAGCCAAGCTGGCCGAAGTAGTTGGTCGGGCGCTCCGGCCAGTGCAGCTGATAGAGGTCGATCCAGTCGGTCTGCAGGCGCTTCAGGCTGGCATCCACGGCGGCGCTGATATGGGCGCGGTTGTGCTTGAGCTGGCCGTCACGGATATAGCCGATGCCATTGCCGGGGCCGGCGATCTTGCTGGCCAGTACCCAGTCGGCACGATCGCCGCGTTGCCTGAAGTAATCGCCGATGATCTGCTCGGTCTTGCTGTAGGTCTCGGCCCGTGGCGGCACCGGGTACATCTCGGCGGTGTCGATAAAATTAACTCCGTAGGCCTTGGCCCGGTCGAGCTGGGCGAAGGCGTCGCGGGCGTCGTTTTGTTCACCCCAGGTCATGCTGCCCAGGCAAATGGCGCTGACCTTGATGTCGGTGCGGCCCAGTTGGCGGTAGTGCATGGCAAGCTCCTTGAAACTGATTGGCATAATCAGGTTGAAATTATCCTGGCGATCTGCATAATTGCGCACCTCTTTCTGCAGTGGAAGTGATGCGCCGCCTGCCGAAGAATCTTGCCGAGTAACGGACGCGCTGACCCGAGCCCCCGATAGCGCCTGTTTTCGGCTGCCTTTGACCTTGTCAAAGTACGCACTATTCAGTAAGATCCGCCGTCTTATTTATCAGGGCGGCCCCTGAGGCTATAAAGAATGAAAACTTTTACTGCTAAACCGGAAACAGTAAAGCGCGACTGGTACGTCGTCGACGCTGCAGGTCAGACCCTGGGTCGTCTGGCCACCGAAATCGCGAGCCGTCTGCGTGGCAAGCACAAGCCTGAGTACACCCCGCACGTTGATACCGGCGACTACATCGTCGTGATCAATGCTGAGCAAGTGCGTGTGACTGGCGCCAAAACCAGCGACAAGATGTACTACTCCCACTCCGGTTTCCCGGGCGGCATCAAGGAAATCAGCTTCGAGAAGTTGATCGCCAAGGCCCCTGAGCGCGTGATCGAGACCGCGGTTAAAGGCATGCTGCCGAAGAATCCGCTGGGTCGCGACATGTACCGTAAGCTGAAAGTCTATGCGGGCGCTGCTCACCCCCATACTGCTCAGCAGCCCCAAGAACTGAAGATTTAACGGAATAGTTCATTATGTCGGCGACTCAAAATTACGGCACTGGCCGTCGCAAGACTGCAACCGCTCGCGTTTTCCTGCGTGCTGGTACTGGCAAGATCTCCATCAACAATCGCACTCTCGATACCTTCTTCGGTCGTGAAACTGCCCGCATGGTAGTTCGTCAGCCGCTGGAACTGGTTGAGATGACCGAGAAGTTCGACGTGTTCGTCACCGTTATCGGTGGTGGTGTGAGTGGTCAGGCTGGCGCAATCCGCCACGGCATCACCCGCGCCCTGATGGACTACGACGAAGCGCTGCGTCCGGCTCTGCGTAAGGCTGGCTTCGTGACTCGCGATGCCCGTGAAGTTGAACGTAAGAAGGTCGGTCTGCGTAAAGCACGTAAGCGTCCTCAGTACTCCAAGCGTTAATTCGCTACCGAGTGCAGAAACGCCCAGTTTCCTTATTGGAACTGGGCGTTTTTTATGGGCGAAAGTTATCTCTGCGGCATCATGCCGCAGCCGCGCACGCCGTGATTTGCAAGGTGTTGCGGGGCGGGTGGGGTGGTAATTACCTTGTCAGTAAAGGGGCTTTTCTTTACCATTCGGCAACTTTTTCTGCGATTTGAAACTTACCAAGTATAGGCCTGCTTAAAAGGCCATAAAGCTGATGGGAGACGACTGAATGAGCAATGACGGCGTGAATGCAGGCCGGCGTCGCTTTCTGGTAGCAGCCACCTCGGTGGTGGGTGCTGCAGGAGCGGTGGGTGCCGCGGTCCCGTTCGTGGGGTCCTGGTTCCCGAGCGCCAAGGCCAAGGCTGCCGGGGCACCGGTAAAGGTGAACGTCAGCAAGATCGAGCCTGGCCAGCAGATGGTGGCCGAGTGGCGCGGACAGCCGGTGTTTATCGTGCGCCGTACCGAGGAAATCCTCAGTAACCTGGGCAAGATCGAGTCGCAGCTGGCTGACTTCGATTCCCAGGCGTCCGAACAGCCCAGCTATGTCGATCCGAAGACCCGTTCGATCAAGCCGGAAGTGCTGCTGCTGGTTGGTCTGTGCACCCACCTCGGCTGCTCGCCCACTTTCCGTCCGGAAGTGGCCCCGGTCGATCTCGGCGCCGAGTGGGTAGGGGGTTACTTCTGTGCCTGCCACGGCTCGCGCTACGACCTGGCTGGCCGTGTGTACAAGGCGCAGCCGGCGCCTCTGAACCTGCCGGTACCGCCGCACAGCTACGAGTCCGATGACGTGATCATCGTCGGTGTGGATCAGGAGCAAGCCTAATGAGCAAATTCATGGAATGGGTTGACGCCCGCTTCCCCGCCACCAAGATGTGGGAAGACCATCTCTCCAAGTACTACGCACCGAAGAACTTCAACTTCTTCTACTTCTTCGGCTCCCTGGCCCTGCTGGTGCTGGTCAATCAGATCGTCACCGGCGTCTGGCTGACCATGAGCTATACCCCGTCGGCTGAAGAGGCCTTTGCCTCGGTCGAATACATCATGCGTGATGTGGAGTACGGCTGGATTCTGCGCTACATGCACTCCACTGGCGCCTCGGCGTTCTTCGTGGTGGTCTACCTGCACATGTTCCGCGGCCTGCTCTATGGCTCCTACCAGAAGCCGCGTGAGCTGGTGTGGATCTTCGGCATGCTGATCTACCTGATGCTGATGGCCGAAGCCTTCATGGGCTACCTGCTGCCCTGGGGCCAGATGTCCTACTGGGGTGCCCAGGTGATCATCTCGCTGTTCGGCGCCATTCCGGTCATCGGTGCGGACCTGACCCAGTGGATTCGCGGTGACTACCTGATCTCCGGCATCACCCTGAACCGCTTCTTTGCCCTGCATGTGGTGGCCCTGCCGATCGTGATTCTCGGCCTGGTGGTGCTGCACATCCTGGCGCTGCATGAAGTGGGTTCGAACAACCCCGATGGCGTCGACATCAAGAAGCTGAAGGATGAGAACGGCAAGCCGCTGGACGGCATCGCCTTCCACCCTTACTACACCGTGAAAGATATCGTCGGTGTGGTGGTGTTCCTGTTCGTCTTCTGCTTCGTGCTGTTCTTCTTCCCGGAGATGGGTGGTTACTTCCTGGAAAAGCCGAACTTCGAAGCGGCCAACCCGTTCAAGACCCCTGAACATATCGCTCCGGTGTGGTACTTCACCCCGTTCTACGCGATTCTGCGTGCGGTGCCGGACAAGCTGCTGGGCGTAATCGCCATGGGCGCCGCCATTGCCGTGCTGTTCGTGCTGCCCTGGCTGGACCGTAGCCCGGTCAAGTCGATGCGCTACAAGGGCTGGATGAGCAAGATCTGGCTGCTGGTGTTCTGCATCTCCTTCGTGATCCTGGGTGTGCTGGGCGTGCTGTCGCCGACTCCGGGTCGTACCCTGCTGTCGCAGGTGTGCACCATCCTGTACTTCGCGTATTTCATCCTGATGCCGTTCTACACCAGGATGGAAAAGACCAAACCGGTTCCGGAAAGGGTGACTGGCTGATGAAAAAGCTCTTTGCTGCATTTGTGATTGCTGCCCTGCCGGCTTTGGCCCTGGGTGCTGCCAGCAACTATCCGCTGGACAAGGTGGAAATCGATCTGCGCGACAAGGCTGCCCTGCAGGATGGCGCGCGCACGTTCGCCAACTACTGCATGGGTTGCCATGCTGCCCAGTATCAGCGCTATGAGCGGGTTGCCGATGACCTCGGTATCCCCCATGAAATCATGCTGGAGAACCTGGTCTTCACTGGCGTCAACATCGGCGACCATATGAAGATCGGCATGACCCCGGCTGATGCCAAGAAGTGGTTTGGTGCCGCCCCGCCCGACCTGACCCTGGTGGCTCGCGTGCGTGGCAACGACTGGCTGTACACCTACCTGCGCACCTTCTATGACGATCCGGCGCGCCCGATGGGTGCCAACAACAAGGTCTTCCCCAATGTGGGCATGCCGAACGTGCTGGTTTCCCTGCAGGGCAAGCAGTACCTGGGTTGCAAGCAGGTGCAGGTGGTCGAGGATGGCAAGAAGCAGTTCGACCCACTGACTGGCACGCCGATTACCCATGAGGCCTGCGATCAGCTGGTGGTCGAGCCGAACAGCGGCAAACTGACTGCCGAAGAGTTCGACGAGAAGATCAAGAATCTGGTGACCTTCCTCGCCTACTCGGCCAACCCGGTCAAGCTGGAGTCCCAGCGTATCGGGACCTATGTGCTGCTGTACCTGGCCTTCTTCTTTGTGTTTGCCTACCTGCTCAAGCGTGAGTACTGGAAGGACGTGCACTAAGCCGTTGCTGCTGTGTAGCTGACCTGCGCGCCCTATATGGGCGCGCAGGTTTTTCTGCACTGTCATTCCTGGCGGCACCTCTGTGGGGCCGTCGCAAGTGAAGTCGAAAATTGCTCAGGGCAATTTTTTTGCTTTCGATAAATCCAATACGCGAGGAGGATCGCCATGGCGGTAACCAATAGGTTGACCTGCTACTCCGACCCCGCCGACCACTATTCCCACCGCGTACGTATTGTGCTCGCCGAGAAGGGTGTCAGCGCCGAGATCACCGATGTGTTGCCGGGCAAGTACCCGTCTGCCTTGCTGGAGGTCAATCCCTACGCCAGCCTGCCGACTCTGGTGGACCGTGATCTGGCGCTCTACGAGTCGACAGTGGTCATGGAGTATCTGGATGAGCGCTATCCTCATCCGCCGCTGTTGCCGGTTTATCCGGTGGCACGGGCCAACAGTCGTCTGTTGATTCATCGTATTCAGCGTGACTGGTGTGCCCAGGTCGATCTGATTCTGGATCCGCGCAGCAAGGAGCCGGCCCGGGCCCTGGCGCGCAAGGAGTTGCGCGAAAGTCTGACTGGGGTTTCGCCCTTGTTTGCAGACAAGCCATACTTCCTCAGCGAGGAGTTGAGCCTGGTGGACTGCTGCCTGTTGCCGATTCTCTGGCGCCTGCCGGTGCTGGGCATCGAGTTGCCCAGGCAAGCCAAGCCGCTGCTTGACTATATGGACCGGCAGTTTGCCCGCGAGGCGTTTCGTGCGAGCCTGTCAGCCGTCGAACGTGATATGCGCTAGCCCCGGGAGGTTTAGATGAAGTCGAGTCGTCCTTATCTGGTCCGTGCGCTCTATGAGTGGATAGTGGATAACGACTGCACCCCACATTTGCTGGTCAATGCCGAATTCGCCGGTGTGCAGGTACCGGCCGGATTTGCCAGTGATGGGCAGATCGTGCTCAACGTATCGCCCAGCGCCGTGCGCCACCTGCATATGGATAACGAGGCGATCAGCTTCGAAGGGCGTTTTGCCGGGGTGCCGCAGAGCCTCTATATCCCCAGTGCTGCGGTGCTGGCCATCTATGCCCGGGAGAACGGCCAGGGCATGGTCTTCGAGGTGGAGTCCGGTGTTTTGGAGGCCGAGGAAATCGCCGAGCAGGATGATCAGGGACCGCCCGACAGTGAGCCGCCGCGTCCCAGTGGTCGACCCAGTCTGAAGGTGGTCAAGTAAGCTCTGGTCTGACGGTTACAAAGAAAACGGGCGCCCCTGGCGCCCGTTTTCTTTGTGCTGAAGTCTTGTTCAGTTGGTGTACTGGAACAGTCGCACGATCTTCTGCACCCCTGACACGCTCTGTACCAGTGCCGTGGCGTTGTTGGCTTCGGCTCGGGTGATCAGACCGAGCAGATAGACGATGCCATTCTCGGTAACGACCTTGATGCGGGTGGAGGGTACGTTGCTGTCGGCCAGCATCTGGGTCTTGATGCGGCTGGTCAGCAAGCTGTCATTGCTGCGCACCAGCAGCGAGGTGGGGCGGCCCACCTGCAGTTCGTTGTGTACCTTGCTCACGCCGCGAACCCGTTGCGCTGCCTGTGCAGCCAGGTCTTTGAGCTCTGCGCGCGGAGTCTGGCCGGCCAGCAGGATGACGCCGTTGTAACTGGTGACCACGATGCGCGATGTGGGGCTTGCCAGGTCGGCATGGGCGCGGCTGATGCTGTTGCTGACATCGGGGCCGAGGAACTGGTCGTCAATCTTGTTGCCGATGCTGCGGTTACCGCAGCCGGCCAGGATCAGGCTCAGGGCCAGGGTGACAAGGATCAGCGGTGTACGGGTCATTCTTCACTCCCAAACAGTTGGCTGTCGATCAGGTCGCACAGGCAGTGGATGGCCAGCAGGTGGACTTCCTGGATGCGTGCGGTGACTTTTGCCGGTACGCGGATTTCCACGTCTTCCGGTAGCAGCAGTGAAGCCATGCCGCCGCCGTCGCGACCGGTGAGGGCAACCACGGTCATTTCCCGGTCGTGGGCCGCCTGGATGGCCTGGATCACGTTGGCCGAGTTGCCGCTGGTGGAGATGGCCAGCAGCACGTCGCCGGGCTGGCCCAAGGCGCGAATCTGCTTGGAGAACACCTCGTTGTAGCTGTAGTCGTTGGCGATCGAGGTGATGGTCGAGCTGTCGGTGGTCAGGGCGATGGCCGGCAGGCTCGGGCGTTCACGCTCGAAGCGGTTGAGCAGTTCCGAGGAGAAGTGCTGGGCGTCGCCGGCCGAGCCGCCGTTGCCGCAGGTCAGGATCTTGCCTTCGCTGAGCAGGGCCTGAACCATGACCTGGCTGCCCTGTTCGATATAGGGCACCAGGACTTCCATGGCCTGTTGCTTGGTGTCGATGCTGGCTTGGAAGAGTTGACGAATGCGGGCTTGCATATCCATTGGGGAATGACCTTCAGTAGGGTGCCAGTTCAGGTGTCAAAGGCATTTTGAATCCAGTTCAGCCGTGGAGGTTCCATGGCGTCGATGGCAATTACATCGAAGCGACAGGGGGCGTGGGCCCAGCGCGGTTGTTGCTGCAGGAAGTGGCTGGCAGCGCGCGCCAGTTTCTCACGTTTGCGCGCATCTACGCTCTCTACCGCGCCGCCCCAGGCGCTATGGCGTCGATAGCGAACCTCGGCGAATACTACTGTAGTGCCGTCGAGCATGACCAGATCGAGCTCGCCAACCTTGCACCGCCAGTTCTGCGCCAGCAGGCGCAGCCCGTGCTGTTGCAAGTGTCGCAGGGCCAGGGCTTCGGCGGCCTGGCCGCTGGCTTGACTGCTGTATTCGTTCAAAGGCTGTGGTCGGGCAGGCGCAGCACCTGGCCGTCACGGAATTCGGCCCAGGGCAGCTGGCGCTGCACGCGCTGGTTCGGGGTGAGGCTCAGGTTGCCGGATAGACCGTCGATACGGCTTTCCGGCAGGGTTTTGAGCTGGTTCAGGCGTGGCGCCAGGCGATAGGCGTCGACACCCATGGCGTATAGTCGGCCCAGGCTGCCGGCGGCTTGCGGCCACTGGCTGCTGGCCTGCTGGCGCAGTGGGTCTTCGGCATTCAGCAGCCAGGGGGTTTCACAGAACTGGATGCCTTGCATGTCGAGCAGCTGCGCCTGGTTGTGGCTGCCGGTATAGAGGTGCGAGGTGGCGTAGACCGGTACGTCGCCGGCGTACTGGAAGGCCAGGGTCGGCTTGATCTGCTGGGCCTGCTGTGGGGTGGCGGCGAGGAAGATAAAGTCGACGTCGCGGCGCCGCGATGGGGCGGCGGCCACGCTGCTGCCCAGCGTATTCTGCAGGCGGCGGGCGCGGGCTTCACTCTGGCGTAGCTGGAACAGCTCGGCGATCTGCTTGGCCAGCTCCACGGGTTGATCGACATATTCGGCGCCGAGCAGGCTGCCGCCCTGGGCGTCCCAGTCCTGGCGGAAGGCGCTCAGGACCCGCTCGCCCCATTCGCCCTTCGGCACCAGGGCGACTGCGCGACGATGGCCGTCGGCCCAGGCGCGGCGCGCCACTTCCCGGGCCTCGTCTTCGGCAGCCAGGCCGAACTGGAACAGCTGGTTGGGGCCTTCCTGGCCGCCCTCGCTGTAGTTCAGGGCCAGGGTGGTGATGGGGAGCTGCTCGCGGTTGCTGAGTTGGTTGACCAGGGTTTTTTCCAGGGGACCGACCACCAGTTGTACGCCACTGGCCTGGGCCTGGCGGTAGAACTCGTCCAGCGAGCCGATGCGCGTGCTGTCGAACAGCTGGATGTTCGGCGGATTCTGCCCGGCCTGCTGGGCCTGGTAATGGGCCGCCAGGAAACCATCGCGCAGGGCGCGGGCGACACTCGCCAGCTGGCCGTCCTGAGGCAGCAGCAGGGCGATTTCCGTCAGTGGCTGGCTGGACAGCTTGCGCAGGTCGATCAGTGCCTGGGGCAGCTGTAATGCGGCTGGGTGATTCGGGTTCTGCGCCAGCCACTGCTCGATGGCTTGCTGCTGCTGTTCCAGGGTTGCGCCGCTTTTGGCGGTGCGGGCGAGGGCTAGCCAGCCGCTAAGGTCATCTCCCTGGGCAGTCTGCAACTGGCTGTCGGGCAGGGTGGAAACCAGGCTCCAGATACGTTCCTGGTTGTCCTGGGCGCTGGTGCCGCTCAAGAGTGGTGCGACGAATACGCGCTCGCGGGCGGCGGCCAGGGGCTGGTCGGTGGCTTCCAGGACGCGGGCGCGCACCAGCTGGCTGCGTACCTGCTGTGCCACCGGTAGCTCACTCAAGCGCTCGAAACTTGGGTGGGCAAGTGCGCGCAGGGCTGCTTTGGGTTTGCCGGCCGCCAGGTCCAGTTCGGCGCGCAGGGTGCTGGCGAATATCTGTTGGGCCGGCGGCAGGGTTTCCAGCGCGATCTGCTGCAGAACGGTGCTGGCGCGGGGAAGGTCGCCCTGCTGGTAGGCCAGGTCGGCGGCGCTCAGGCGCAGCAGTTGCGCCTGTGGCGAGGTGCTGTCTCCGGCCTGCTGCAGCATTTGTTCAATGCTGGCCTGAGGTGTGCGCGGTAGTTCACCCAGGGTCGATGAAGGGACATTGGCGCAGGCGGCAATCAGGCCGGCCAGGCAGGCGATGGAGAGGGGGCGCAGGCGGGCGATCATGTAAGCGTTCCTGATACTTGATCAAATGAGTGGCGAATTGTACCCAAGCCCGCCCCGTGGCGCGATGTCGAAGCTTGGAAACGGGCTACAATGCGCGCTTTGCTGATCTTGAGAGGCCTGTGCTGTGACCACTTCCACTGCTGCGAATGTGCCTTTGGGCAGTCTTTATGTGGTGGCTACACCCATTGGCAACCTGGATGACATCAGCGCCCGGGCGTTGAACATCCTGCGCAGCGTGGCCCTGATCGCCGCCGAAGACACCCGGCATTCGGCGCGTCTGCTGCAGCACTTTGGCATCGGCACACCGTTGGCGGCCTGCCATGAGCACAATGAGCGTGACCAGGGCGGGCGCTTTATCGCCCGTCTGCAGGCGGGCGAAGATGTGGCGCTGATTTCCGATGCCGGCACGCCGCTGATTTCCGATCCGGGCTACCACCTGGTGCGCCAGGCGCGTGCTGCGGGTGTGCCGGTGGTGCCTGTGCCGGGGCCTTGTGCCCTGATTGCCGCGCTGTCGGCGGCTGGGCTGCCGTCCGATCGATTTATCTTTGAGGGTTTTCTGCCGGCGAAGGCGGCCGGGCGTCGTGCGCGGCTTGAGCAGGTCAAGGAAGAGCCGCGGACGCTGATCTTCTATGAGGCGCCGCACCGCATTCTCGAATGCCTGCAGGATATGCAGTCGGTATTTGGTGACGAGCGCCCGGCGCTGCTGGCGCGTGAGCTGACTAAGACCTTCGAGACGCTCAAGGGCATGCCGCTTTCCGAGCTGGCCGCCTGGGTGGCGGCAGACGCCAACCAGCAGCGTGGCGAGTGCGTGGTGCTGGTGGCCGGCTGGCAGGCGCCGGAAGGTGAGGAGGCCGTCAGTGCCGAAGCCTTGCGGGTGCTGGATCTGTTGTTGGCAGAAATGCCGCTCAAGCGTGCCGCTGCCCTGGCGGCGGAGATCACCGGGGTGCGCAAGAATCTGCTCTATCAGGTGGCGCTGGAACGGCAGAAAGACGCTTGAGCTTGTTCTATTGAGCGCGGGCCGTTAACCTTGCCGGCGGAGAGTCGATCGGACAGTCGCTGCCTTCGCAAGAAGGGGGAGGAAAGTCCGGGCTCCATAGGGCGGAGTGCCAGGTAATGCCTGGGAGGCGCGAGCCTACGGAAAGTGCCACAGAAAATAACCGCCTAAGCGCTTCGGTGCCGGTAAGGGTGAAAAGGTGCGGTAAGAGCGCACCGCACGGCTGGTAACAGTCCGTGGCTAGGCAAACCCCACTCGGAGCAAGACCAAATAGGGTTCCATTGGCGTGGCCCGCGCTGGAACCGGGTAGGTTGCTAAAGGCGTGCAGTGATGTACGTCGTAGAGGAATGACTGTCCTCGACAGAACCCGGCTTACAGATCGACTCTCCACCTTCTCTTCTGCTTTACCTTCTCTCTAGTCCCTTTCTTTTTAATACCGAAAAAATCTTACTCTTAACAAATCACTTTAAGTTGTGGTTTTAGTGGTTTTGATTGTCTTGGCTTTTCCTTCCGATGTTGCGGCAAATTCTCTCTCCGGCGCCTGCCAAAGTTCTCTAAATTACCGCCCTGTAAGGATTTTTCCCCTGTGGCGCGCCTTGACGGTGGGGTGCGCGCGTTCCTATAGTGTGCGCGAGTGGTACGAAGTGGCAGAAAGTGGGTTTTTTAGGCATGGAAAGCTAGTTAAGAAAGGGGAAACGCTGTCGTGTTTCGCGGAGCTAACGCCATCAGTCTCGACGCCAAAGGGCGCCTCGCGATGCCGAGTCGGTATCGTGACGAGCTGGTTTCGCGTTGCGCCGGCCAGCTTATCGTGACCATCGATGCCATTGATCCCTGCCTCTGTGTCTACCCGCTGTCCGAGTGGGAGTTGATCGAAGCCAAACTGCGCGAGCTGGCCTCCTTTCGTGAGGAAAACCGGCGCTTGCAGCGTTTGCTGATTGGTAATGCCGTCGACCTGGAGCTGGATGCCAGCGGTCGTTTCCTGGTGCCGCCGCGGCTGCGCGAATACGCCAAGCTGGATAAGCGCGCCATGCTGGTCGGTCAGCTCAATAAATTTCAACTGTGGGACGAAGATGCCTGGAATGCCGTGGCTGATGCCGATCTGGCCGCCATCAAGCAACCGGGCGCATTGTCCGACGAACTACGTGACCTGATCCTGTGAACCAGACCAGCAGCTTTCGCCATATCACCGTGCTGCTCGACGAGGCCGTCGACGGCCTGGCCGTGCGCGCAGATGGCTGCTACCTGGACGGCACCTTCGGGCGGGGTGGGCATAGTCGCCTTATTCTCAGCAAGCTGGGGCCAGAGGGCTGCTTGCTCGGGTTTGACAAGGACCCACTCGCCATCGCGACAGGGCATCAGCTGGCGGCCGAAGATGGCCGCTTTGTCGTTGTGCAGCGCAGTTTCGCCGAGCTGGGTGAGGAGTGCGCGCAGCGCGGCCTGGCCGGCAAGGTCAGCGGCATTCTGCTGGATCTGGGGGTTTCCTCGCCGCAGCTTGATGATGCTGCCCGCGGTTTCAGCTTCCTCAATGATGGCCCGCTGGATATGCGCATGAACCCGGATGCCGGGATCAGCGCGGCGGACTTTATCGCCAGCGCCAGCGTCGACGAGATCGCCCGGGTGTTCAAGGAGTATGGCGAGGAACGCTTTGCCAAGCGCATGGCGCGCGCCGTGGTCGAGCGCCGGGCGCTGCAGCCCTTTACCCGCACTGCCGATCTGGCTGCCGTGCTGACCGAGGCCAACCCGGCCTGGGAGAAGGGCAAGAACCCGGCGACCCGTGCCTTCCAGGGGTTGCGCATTCACGTCAACAACGAGCTGGGTGACCTGGAGCGTGGCCTGCAGGCTGCCCTGGAAACTCTGGAAGTGGGTGGGCGTCTGGTGGTGATCAGCTTCCACTCCCTGGAAGACCGCATCGTCAAACAGTTTATGAAGCGTCAGGCCAAGGGCGAAGCGGACAAGTTGCCGCGCGATCTGCCGATCATCCCCAAGGCCTTCGAGCCGCGCCTGAAGCTGCTGGGCAAACCGCAGTTCGCTTCCGAAGCGGAGCTGGCGGCCAATCCGCGCTCGCGCAGCGCAGTCATGCGTGTGGCGGAGAAGCTGCGATGAGCGCGCTGTTCGCCAAACCTTTGCCCAAGGGCAGCCTGCTGATGCTGGTGCTGTTCCTGGCGCTGCTGGTTTCCGCCCTGGCGGTGTCCTACAGCGCTCACTGGAATCGCCAGTTGCTCAATGACCTGTATGCCGAATTGAGCGTGCGTGATAAGGCCCAGGCCGAGTGGGGGCGTCTGGTATTGGAGCAGAGCACCTGGACTGCGCATAACCGTATCGAAACCTTGGCCAGCGAGCGCCTGGGCATGCGCATCCCCGATGCCGGTGAAGTCCGTATGGTGGCGCCATGATCGGCCTCCAGGGTGCACTCTATCCCTGGCGCTTTCGCCTGGTGCTGCTGCTCCTGGCGTTGATGGTGGCGGCTATCGGTTGGCGGATTGTCGATCTGCAGGTGCTTGATAACGATTTTCTGCAGGCCCACGGCGATGCTCGCAGTGTGCGGCACATTCCGATTCCGGCCCATCGTGGCTTGATCACCGATCGCAATGGCGAACCTTTGGCAGTGAGCACGCCGGTGACCACGCTGTGGGCCAATGGTCGCGAACTGCAGGCGGCCAAGGCTCGTTGGCCCGAGTTGGCTACCGCGCTGGGGCAGGATCGCAAGAGCTTTACCGCGCGCCTGCAGGCCAATGCCAAGCGCGAATTTATGTACCTGGTCCGTGGCCTGACCCCGGAACAGGGGCAGCGCATTCTCGATCTCAAGGTGCCGGGTGTATATGGCATCGAAGAATTCCGCCGCTTCTACCCGGCTGGGGAGGTGGCCGCCCATGTGGTGGGCTTTACCGATATTGATGACCGGGGCCGCGAGGGTATGGAGCTGGCCTTCGAGGAATGGCTGGCCGGGGTGCCGGGCAAGCGCCAGGTGCTCAAGGACAGGCGCGGCAGTCTGATCAAAGATGTCCAAGTGGCACAGAACGCCAAGGCCGGCCGGGCCTTGGCGTTGTCCATTGACCTGCGCCTGCAATACCTGGCCCATCGCGAACTGCGTAATGCCGTGGCCGAGTTCGGCGCCAAGGCCGGCAGCCTGGTGCTGCTCGATGTGCAGACCGGCGAAGTGCTGGCCATGGTCAATCAGCCCACCTACAACCCCAACAACCGCCGCTCCCTGCAGCCGGCGGCCATGCGCAATCGCGCCATGATCGATGTGTTCGAGCCAGGCTCCACGGTCAAGCCCTTCTCCATCGCCGCAGCCCTGGCTTCCGGGCGCTGGCAGCCGGAATCCACCGTGGACACCGCGCCGGGCAGCCTGCGTATCGGTCGTTACACAATCCGTGACGTATCCCGCGGCGGCCTGCTCAACCTCACCGAGATCCTGATGAAGTCGAGCAACGTCGGCATCAGCAAGATTGCCTTCGATATCGGCGCCGAGCCCATCCACGCCGTGATGCAGCAGGTCGGTCTGGGCCAGGACACCGGTTTGGGCTTTCCTGGCGAGCGAGTCGGTACGCTGCCCAGTCATCGAGTCTGGCGTGAAGCGGAAACCGCGACCCTGGCCTATGGCTATGGCCTGTCGGTGACCGCCGTGCAACTGGCCCACGCCTATGCGGTGCTGGCCAATGACGGGCGCAATGTGCCGCTTTCAATGGTGCGACTGGATCGCCGGCCCGAAGCCACCCAGGTAATCGATCAGCAGATCGCCCAGACCGTCATTGGCATGCTCCAGGCCGTGGTGGAGGAGCCAGGCGGCGGCGGTGCCCGAGCCAAGGTGCCGGGGTATCACGTCGGCGGCAAGAGCGGTACTGCGCGCAAGGCATCTACCGGCAGCAAGGGTTATGTCGACAAGGCCTATCGCTCCTTCTTTGCCGGAGTGGCTCCCATCGATAACCCGCGCATCGCCGCCGTCATCATGATCGACGAACCCAGCGAAGGCGGCTATTACGGCGGCCTGGTTTCGGCCCCGGTATTTGGCAAGGTCATGGCCGGTGCCCTGCGCCTGATGAACGTTGCCCCGGACAACCTGCCCGAACCGCAGACTGCGGTGATCGAAAGCGCCAAAGGAGGGCGTATCTGATGCCCATGCCGCTTAATCAGTTGCTGCCCGAAGCAGCCAGTTCCCTGTTGATTCGCGAACTGACCCTGGACAGCCGCAAGGTGCGTCCGGGCGACCTGTTCCTGGCCGTGCCCGGCACCCAGCAGGATGGCCGTGTGCATATTGCCGATGCCATCGCCCGCGGCGCCGCCGCCGTGGCCTATGAAGCCGAAGGTGCAGCGGCCATGCATGCCCATAGCGCCGAACTGGTGGCCATCAAGGGCCTGGCCGGTCAGCTCTCGGCCATTGCCGGGCGCTTCTATGGCGAGCCCAGCCGTGGCCTGCAACTGATCGGCATTACCGGCACCAACGGCAAGACCAGCGTCAGCCAGCTGCTGGCCCAGGCCCTGGATCTGCTCGGCACCCGCTGCGGCATCGTCGGTACCCTGGGCAATGGCTTTTACGGCGCCCTGGCCCAGGGGCAGCACACCACTCCGGATCCTATTGGCGTGCAGGCGAATCTGGCCGATCTGCAGCATGCCGGCGCCCGCGCCGTGGCCATGGAAGTGTCGTCCCATGGCTTGCATCAGGGGCGGGTCGCGGCGCTGGCCTTCGATGTGGCGGTGTTTACCAACCTGTCCCGCGATCATCTGGATTACCACGGCGACATGCAGGCCTACGGCGAGGCCAAGGCCGCGCTCTTCGCCTGGGACAGCCTGCGTTGCCGGGTGATCAATCTGGATGACGCCTTTGGCCGCGAACTGGCTGCCCGTGAGCACGACTCGCGCCTGATCAGTTACAGCCTGGAGGATGCCGGCGCCTACCTGCATTGCCGTAATGCCCAGTTCGACGAGCAGGGCGTGCGTGCCACTCTGGTCACTCCGCGGGGTGAGGGCAGTCTGCGCAGCCCGCTGCTGGGACGTTTCAATTTGAGCAACCTGCTGGCCGTGGTCGGCAGTCTGCTGGGCATGGACTATCCGCTGGATGAGATCCTGCAGGTACTGCCGCGTCTGCAGGGGCCGGTGGGGCGCATGCAGCGCCTGGGCGGTGCCGGCAAGCCGCTGGTGGTGGTGGACTACGCCCACACCCCGGATGCCCTGGAAAAGGTACTGGAAGCCCTGCGCCCCCATGTCCAGGGTCGTTTGCTGTGCCTGTTCGGCTGCGGTGGTGATCGTGACAGCGGCAAGCGTCCGCTGATGGCCGCGGTCGCCGAGCGCCTGGCCGATGCCGTACTGGTCACCGACGACAACCCGCGCACCGAGGCGCCCGAGCAGATCGTGGCGGATATCCGCGCAGGCTTTGCCGCGCCGGACAAGGTGCAGTTTGTCCATGGCCGTGGCCATGCCATCGCCCAGCTGATCGCTGCCGCCCAGGCCGATGACGTGCTGGTGCTGGCCGGCAAGGGCCACGAGGACTATCAGGAAATCAACGGCGTGCGCCAACCCTTCTCCGACCTAGTGGAAGCCGGCAAGGCCCTGGCTGACTGGGAGGTGGCCCATGCTTAAGCCGCTGCTGCTCAGCCAGGTCGCAGGCCCGCTGCAGGCCCAGGTGATCGGCACCGATGTCGCCTTTGCCGCGGTCAGCACCGATAGCCGCAAGATCGAACCCGGGCAGCTGTTTATCGCCCTGGTCGGGCCGAATTTCGATGGCCATGACTACCTGGCCGAGGTCGCCGCCAAGGGCGCCGTCGCGGCCCTGGTGCAGCGCGAGGTGGTGGATGCGCCGTTGCCGCAGCTGTTGGTCAAGGATACCCGTCTGGCCCTGGGCCAGCTCGGTGCGCTGAATCGCCAGGCCTTCACCGCGCCGTTGCTGGCTGTCACCGGCTCCAGCGGCAAGACCACGGTCAAGGAAATGCTCGCCAGCATCCTGCGTGCCGGCCTGAATGGCCCGGTGCTGGCCACCCGCGGCAATCTGAACAATGACCTGGGTGCGCCTCTGACCCTGCTGGAACTGGCCCCTGAACACGTGGCCGGGGTGATCGAACTGGGCGCCAATCATGTCGGCGAAATCGCCTATACCGTGGGCCTGACCCGGCCCCAGGTAGCCATCCTCAACAACGCCGGCAACGCCCATGTCGGCGAGTTTGGCGGTCCGGAAAAGATTGTCGAAGCCAAGGGTGAAATCATCGAAGGCCTGCCGGCCGATGGCGTAGCGGTGCTCAATCTGGACGACAAAGCCTTCGGCATCTGGCAGCGCCGCGCTGGTAGCCGTGCGGTACGCAGCTTTGCCCTGAGCAATCCTGCGGCGGATGTCTATGCCAGCGATCTGACCCGCGATGCGCGCGGTTGCATGGCCTTTACCCTCAATTGCGCTGCAGGCAGTACGCCGGTGCAGCTCAATCTGCTGGGCGAGCACAATGTGGCCAATGCGCTGGCAGCGGCCACCGCCGCCCTGGCCGTGGGCATTAGCCTGGTGGCCATCCAGGCCGGTTTGCAGGCTGTGCAGCCGGTCAAGGGCCGTGTCGCCGCGCAGCTGACCGCCAAGGGGCTGCGAGTGATCGACGACAGCTACAACGCCAACCCGGTGTCGATGTGCGCCGCGGTGGATATTCTCGCCGGTTTCCCCGGGCGTACCGTGCTGGTGCTGGGGGATATGGGTGAGCTGGGCGAGTGGGCCGAACAGGGTCACCGCGAGGTCGGTCGGCATGCCGCCGGCAAGGTCTCTGCGCTGTATGCCGTGGGCCCGCTGATGAGTTACGCGGTCGAGGAATTCGGCGCTCAAGGCCGGCATTTCAAGGATCAAACCAGCCTGATCGAAGCCTTGGGCGCCGAGCAGGCCGGCACCACCATTCTAATCAAAGGATCACGCAGCGCCGCGATGGATAAAGTCGTGGCGGCGCTCTGTGGCACAGTCGGGGAGACTCAGTAATGCTGCTGCTGCTGGCCGAATACCTGCAACAGTTCCACAAGGGCTTCGCGGTCTTCCAGTACCTGACCCTGCGCGGCATCCTCGGCGTGCTCACCGCCCTGGCCCTGGCCCTGTGGCTGGGGCCCTGGATGATCCGCACCCTGCAGATCCGCCAGATCGGCCAGGCCGTGCGCAATGACGGGCCGCAGTCGCATCTGTCGAAGAAGGGCACGCCGACCATGGGTGGCGCCCTGATTCTCACCGCTATTGCGGTCAGCACCCTGCTCTGGGCCGACCTGTCCAATCGCTATGTCTGGGTCGTGCTGGCCGTGACCCTGCTGTTCGGCGCCATCGGCTGGGTTGATGATTATCGCAAGGTGATCGAGAAGAACTCCCGCGGCCTGCCGAGCCGCTGGAAGTATTTCTGGCAGTCGGTATTCGGCCTGGGCGCGGCCATCTTCCTGTTTATGAGCGCCCAGAGCCCAGTGGAAACCACCCTGATCCTGCCGCTGATCAAGGATTTCAGCCTGGAGCTGGGCCTGGGCTTTATCGTGCTGACCTACTTCGTCATCGTCGGTTCGAGTAATGCCGTGAATCTAACGGATGGCCTCGACGGACTGGCCATTCTGCCCACCGTGATGGTCGGCGGCGCCCTGGGCATCTTCTGCTACCTGTCGGGCAACGTGAATTTCGCCGAGTACCTGCTGATTCCCTATGTTCCGGGTGCCGGCGAGCTGATCATCTTCTGCGCCGCCCTGGTCGGCGCAGGCCTGGGCTTTCTCTGGTTCAACACCTATCCGGCCCAGGTCTTCATGGGTGACGTCGGCGCCCTGGCCCTGGGCGCGGCCCTGGGCACCATCGCGGTGATCGTCCGCCAGGAAGTGGTGCTGTTCATCATGGGCGGCATCTTCGTGGTGGAAAC
This sequence comes from Pseudomonas xionganensis, assembly GCF_009763245.1. GTDB lineage: Bacteria > Pseudomonadota > Gammaproteobacteria > Pseudomonadales > Pseudomonadaceae > Aquipseudomonas > Aquipseudomonas xionganensis. Next base: position 1,230,969 of record NZ_WKJZ01000001.1, read on the forward strand.
CCTGTCGGTGATCATCCAGGTGGCCAGCTTCAAGCTGACCGGCAAGCGCGTATTCCGCATGGCGCCGATTCATCACCATTTCGAACTCAAGGGCTGGCCTGAGCCGCGCGTGATCGTGCGCTTCTGGATCATCACCGTGATTCTGGTGCTGATCGGCCTGGCCACCCTGAAACTGCGTTGAGGACTGAGGATTTATAACAGCATGAGCCTGATCGCTTCCGACCAATTCCGCATCGTTGTCGGCCTCGGCAAGAGCGGCATGTCCCTGGTGCGCTTCCTCGCGCGCCAGGGCCTGCGCTTTGCCGTGTGCGACACCCGCGCGAACCCGCCGGAGCTGGAAGGTCTCAAGCGCGACTACCCAGAAGTGGAAGTGCGCTGCGGCGAGCTGGATGTGGAGTTCCTCTGCCGCGCCTCGGAGCTCTATGTGAGCCCGGGCCTGGCCATCAGCACCCCGGCCCTGGCTGAGGCGGCAGCCCGCGGTGTCAAGCTGTCCGGCGATATCGACCTGTTCGCCCGGTATGCCAAGGCACCGATCGTGGCCATTACCGGCTCCAACGCCAAGAGCACGGTGACCACTCTGGTCGGTGAGATGGCCGCTGCAGCCGGCAAGCGCGTGGCGGTGGGCGGCAACCTCGGTACCCCGGCTCTGGATCTGCTGGATGACAGCGTCGAGCTCTATGTGCTGGAGCTGTCCAGCTTCCAGCTGGAAACCACCCATCAGCTCAATGCCGAAGTGGCCACCTGCCTGAATATCAGCGAAGACCATATGGACCGCTACAGCGGCCTGCCGGCCTATCACCTGGCCAAGCACCGGATCTTCCGTGGCGCGCGTCAGGTGGTGATCAACCGTGATGACGCGCTGTCGCGTCCGCTGGTGGCCGATCAGCTGCCCAGCCTGTGCTTCGGCCTGGGCAAACCGGACTTCAACCGCTTTGGCCTGCTGGAAGAAAACGGCGAGAAGTATCTGGCCTATCAGTTCGCCGCGCTGCTGCCGGTGCGCGAGTTGAAGATCCGTGGCGCCCATAACCAGTCCAATGCCCTGGCTGCTCTGGCCCTGGGCCATGCCGTGGGCCTGCCGTTCGAGCCGATGCTGGCCACCCTGCGTCAGTTCAAGGGCCTGGCCCATCGCTGCCAGTGGGTTGGTGAGCGCGCCGGGGTGAGCTATTACGACGACTCCAAGGCCACCAACGTCGGTGCGGCCCTGGCTGCCATCGAAGGCCTGGGGGCGGATATCGCCGGCAAGCTGGTGCTGATCGCCGGTGGTGACGGCAAGGGCGCCGATTTCTCCGCGTTGAAAGCGCCGGTAGCCAGGTTCTGCCGCGCCGTGGTGCTGCTGGGGCGTGATGCCGAGCGTCTGGCCGAGGCACTGGGCGATGCTGCGCCGCTGCTGCGGGTGAAGACACTCGATGAAGCCGTGCAGCGCTGCAGCGAGCTGGCCGAAAGCGGCGATGCGGTTCTGTTATCGCCGGCCTGCGCCAGCCTGGACATGTTCAAGAACTTCGAGGAGCGCGGACGCCTGTTCGCCCAAGCCGTGGAGGCCTTGCACTGATGCTGAGCCTGCTGCGTATCTCGCCTTCGCCCCTCTTCAGCCGCCGTGGCGTGGATCTGGACTTCCCGCTGCTGGCCGGATGTCTGGCCCTGCTCGGCCTGGGCCTGGTGATGATCGCCTCGGCGTCGACCGAAGTGGCGGCGGTGAATGCCGGCAACCCGCTGTATCACATGATCCGTCACCTGATCTATCTGGTGATCGGCCTGGGCGCCGCCTTTGTGGTGATTCTGGTGCCTCTGGCGGTGTGGCAGCGTTTCGATTGGGTCTTGCTGCTGGCGGCCTTCGCGCTGCTGATCCTGGTGCTGGTGCCGGGCATCGGTCGTGAAGTCAACGGCTCCATGCGCTGGATTGGTTTTGGTGCCTTCAACGTGCAGCCCTCGGAGCTGGCCAAGCTGTTTGTGGTGGTGTTTCTCGCCGGCTATCTGGTGCGCCGGCATGACGAGGTGCGCGAGAGCTGGGCCGGTTTCTTCAAACCCTTCGTGGTGCTGCTGCCCATGGCCGGTCTGCTGCTGCTGGAACCGGACTTCGGTGCCACCGTGGTGATGATGGGCGCGGCCATGGCCATGCTGTTTCTCGGTGGTGTCGGCCTGCTGCGTTTTGGTCTGATGGTGGCCCTGGCGGTCGGCGCGGTATTCGTCCTGGTGCAGACCCAGGAATACCGCCTGCAGCGTCTGATCACCTTTACCGACCCCTGGGCTGACCAGTACGGCGCCGGCTATCAGCTGACCCAGGCGCTGATCGCCTTCGGCCGCGGCGAGTGGTTCGGCGTGGGCCTGGGCAACAGCATCCAGAAGCAGTTCTACCTGCCGGAAGCCCATACCGATTTCGTCTTCTCGGTGCTGGCCGAGGAGCTGGGCATGGTCGGTTCGCTGATCACTGTTGCGTTGTTCGTCTTCGTTACCGTGCGCGCCCTGTATATCGGCCTGTGGGCCGAGCAGGCCAAGCAGTTTTTCGCCGCCTATGTGGCCTATGGCCTGGCTTTTCTGTGGATCGGCCAGTTTCTGGTGAATATCGGCGTGAATGTCGGCCTGTTGCCAACCAAGGGCCTGACCTTGCCATTCCTCAGCTATGGCGGCAGCTCCCTGGTGATCTGCTGCGTCAGTCTGGCCATGCTCCTGCGTATCGAGTGGGAGCGGCGCACCAGCCTGGGCAGCGAGGAACTGGAGTTCGATGAAAGCGACTTTGCCGAGGAGGCGTCCCATGCGCGGTAATGTCGTGATCATGGCCGGAGGTACCGGCGGCCACGTGTTCCCCGCCCTGGCCTGTGCCAAGGAATTCAAGAATCGTGGTTACAGCGTGCACTGGCTAGGTACGCCCCGTGGTATCGAAAACGAGCTGGTGCCGGCCGCCGAGCTGCCGCTGCACCTGATCAGCGTCAGCGGCTTGCGTGGCAAGAGCAAACTGTCCCTGCTCAAGGCCCCGTTCCAGCTGGTCCGCGCCCTGCTGCAGGCGCGCAAGATCATGCGCGAGCTGGAGCCGGTGTGTGTGCTGGGCATGGGCGGCTATGTCACCGGCCCCGGCGGCCTGGCGGCACGCATGGCCGGTGCACCATTGATCATTCATGAGCAGAACGCCGTGGCCGGTACCGCCAACCGCAGCCTGGTGCCCTTCGCCAGCCGGGTCTGCGAGGCCTTCCCGAATACCTTCAAGGCATCTGCCAAGCGCCGCACCACCGGCAACCCGGTGCGCGAGGAACTGTTTCTGGAAACCCCGCGTGATGCCCTCGGCGTACGCCGGGTTCGCCTGCTGGTGCTGGGCGGCAGTCTGGGCGCCGAGCCGCTGAACAAACTGTTGCCCGAAGCCCTCAAGGCCATCCCCCTGGAGCTGCGCCCTGAAGTGTTCCACCAGGCCGGCAAGCAGCACGCCGAAATCAGTACGGAACGCTATCAGGCCGCCGGCGTCGAAGCGACCGTCGCGCCCTTTATCAAGGACATGGCACGGGCATACGCCTGGGCCGATCTGGTGGTGTGCCGGGCCGGTGCGCTGACCGTCAGCGAGCTGGCCGCCGCGGGTTTGCCGGCCTTCCTGGTGCCGCTGCCCCACGCCATCGACGATCACCAGACCCGTAATGCCGAATACCTGGCCAGTCAGGATGCCGCCATCCTGCTGCCGCAAGTTTCTACTGACGCCGCCAAGCTGGCCGCGCAGCTGACCGAGGTTCTGATGCATCCCGAAAAACTCAAGGCCATGGGCCGTACCGCCCGCAGCCTGGCCAAACCGGACGCCACCTGCGAGGTGGTCGATATCTGCCTGGAGGTGGCCCGTGGCTAAGTCTCCCGCCGCTGCACGCTCGGAAATCCGCCGCATGCGCCGTATCCGCCGCATCCACTTCGTCGGTATCGGCGGGGTGGGCATGTGTGGCATCGCCGAAGTGCTGCTCAACCTGGGCTATGAAGTGTCCGGCTCGGACCTGAAGACCTCGGTCGTCACCGAGCGCCTGGAAAACTTCGGTGCCACCATTTATATCGGCCACCGCGCCGAGAACGCCGAGCAGGCCGATGTGCTGGTGGTGTCCAGCGCCATCAACACCGCCAACCCGGAAGTGGCCCGCGCCATCGAGCGGCGCATTCCGGTGGTGCCGCGGGCTGAGATGCTCGCCGAACTGATGCGCTACCGCCACGGCATCGCCGTCGCCGGCACCCACGGCAAGACCACCACCACCAGCCTGCTGGCCTCGGTATTCGCCGCTGGCGGCCTGGACCCGACCTTTGTGATTGGTGGCCGGCTGAACGCTGCCGGCACCAACGCCCAGCTGGGCAGCAGCCGCTACCTGATCGCCGAGGCCGACGAGAGCGACGCCAGCTTCCTGCACCTGCAGCCCATGGTTTCGGTCGTGACCAATATCGACATGGACCATATGAGCACCTACGAGGGCGACTTCAGCAAGCTGAAGAAGACCTTCGTCGAGTTCCTGCACAACCTGCCGTTCTATGGCCTGGCGGTGCTCTGCGTGGACGACCCGATCGTGCGCGAGATTCTGCCCCAGGTGAAGCGTCCGACCCTGACCTATGGCTTCGGCGAAGATGCCGACGTGCGTGCGGTAAATATCAGCCAGAAGGGCATGCAGACCTTCTTTACCGTGCTGCGTAACGGCCGCGAGCCGCTGGACGTGTCGGTCAATATGCCGGGCAACCACAACGTGCTCAACGCCCTGGCCACCATCGCCATCGCCACCGACGAGGGCATCAGCGATGAAGCCATCGTCCAGGGTCTGTCCGGCTTCCAGGGGGTCGGCCGGCGCTTTCAGGTGTATGGCGAGCTGCCGGTGCAGGACGGTAGCGTGATGCTGGTGGACGACTACGGTCACCACCCCCGCGAAGTGGCCGCAGTGATCAAGGCCGTGCGCGGTGGCTGGCCGGAGCGGCGCCTGGTGATGGTTTACCAGCCGCACCGTTACAGCCGTACCCGCGACCTCTACGAGGACTTCGTGCAGGTGCTGGGCGAGGCCAATGTGGTGCTGCTGATGGAAGTCTACCCGGCCGGTGAAGAGCCGATCCCGGGCGCGGACAGCAAGCACCTGTGTCACAGCATCCGCCAGCGCGGTCAGCTCGATCCCATCTATATCGAACGCGGCGTCGACCTGGCGCCCATCGTCAAGCCGCTGTTGCGTGCCGGTGACATTCTGCTGTGCCAGGGCGCCGGTGACATCGGCGGCCTGGCCCCGCAACTGATCAAGCACCCGCTGTTTGTGGGGGAGGCGCAATGAGTCTGCATAGCACCCTCGATCCCAGAACCTTTGGCCGTGTTGCCGTGCTGTTCGGCGGCACCAGTGCCGAGCGTGAAGTGTCGCTGAAATCCGGCAATGCCGTGCTCGCCGCGTTGCAAGCCGCCGGGGTGGATGCCTTCGGTATTGATGTCGGCCCCGATTTCCTGCAGCGGCTGCTGGCCGAGAAAATCGACCGCGCCTTTATCGTGCTGCACGGCCGTGGTGGCGAAGACGGCAGCATGCAGGGCCTGCTCGAATGCGCCGGCATCCCCTACACCGGCAGCGGCATCCTGGCCTCGGCCCTGGCCATGGACAAGCTGCGTACCAAGCAGGTGTGGCAGAGCCTGGGCCTGCCAACTCCGCGCCATGCGGCACTGGCTTCGGTGGCCGACTGCGAAACGGCAGCCAGTGAGCTGGGCTTCCCGCTGATCGTCAAGCCGGCCCATGAAGGCTCCAGCATCGGCATGGCCAAGGTCGCCAGCCTGGATGAACTGATCAAGGCCTGGCAGGACGCCAGCCGCTACGACGCCCAGGTGCTGGTGGAGCAGGTGATTGTCGGCCCCGAGTTCACCATTGCCATGTTGCGCGGCCAGGTGCTGCCGCCCATTGGCCTGGGCACTCCGCACAGTTTCTACGACTACGACGCCAAGTACCTGGCCAATGACACCCAGTACCGCATTCCCTGCGGTCTTTCGCCCGAAAAGGAAGCGGAGCTCAAGGAACTCACCGCCCGCGCCTGCGAAGCGGTCGGCACCCAGGGCTGGGCCCGGGCCGACGTGATGCAGGATGCCGATGGCCAGTTCTGGCTGCTGGAGGTCAACACCGTACCGGGCATGACCGATCACAGTCTGGTGCCCATGGCGGCCCAGGCAGCAGGTCTGGATTTTCAGCAGCTGGTATTGGCCATCCTGGCCGACAGCCTTGAGGCAAGGGGTTAAACCATGGTCGCTCACTTGCGTCACCCGTCCGGCTCTGCCCGCGCCCCCGTGCGCGGCAAGCCGGCGCAGCGCGGCGCCAGCCGCCTGGTGGCCAAGGAGCCGATTTCCGTGCGGGCGCGTATGCCGCGGCCGAGTCTGGCCGGGCTCAAGCGGGTGGCCTGGCCCTTCCTGTTGCTGGGTCTGGGGCTGGGCGCCTATCAGCTGTCCGTGCGCCTGATGCCCTATATGGACCAACCGATTGCGCGGATCAGCGTCGAGGGTGAACTGAGCTACACCAGCCAGCAGGCCGTGCAGCAGCGTATTGCGCCCTATGTCAGCGCCAGCTTCTTTAGCGTCGACCTGCGTGCCATGCGTCTGGAGCTGGAGCAGATGCCCTGGGTTGCCCAGGCCCAGGTGCGGCGGGTATGGCCGGATCAGGTGCTGATCCGCCTGGAAGAGCAGTTGCCGATTGCCCGCTGGGGTGATGAGGCCCTGCTCAACAGCCAGGGCGTGGCCTTTGCTCCCAATCAGCTGGAGGCCTACCAGCATCTGCCCCAGCTGTACGGGCCCAAGCGTGCCCAGCAGAGGGTGATGCAGCAATACCAGGTGCTCAGCCAGATGCTGCGGCCCATGGGCTTTACCGTGTCGCGCCTGGAATTGCGCGAACGTGGCAGCTGGTTCCTCTCCACCGGGCAGGGCATCGAGCTGCTGCTGGGGCGGGATCATCTGGTGGAGAAAATGCGCCGTTTCAGTGCCATCCATGGCAAGGCACTGAAAGAGCAGCAAGCGAATATCGCGCGGATCGATCTGCGCTATGCCAACGGCCTGGCCGTGGCATGGCGCGAGCCGGTTGCGCCCACGGCGGCTGACACCGCTGTCGTGCAGTGAATCAGGAGAAGCAGGACTCATGGCAACTATGCAGAGCGGCAAGATGATCGTCGGCCTCGATATCGGCACCTCCAAGGTGGTGGCGCTGGTGGGTGAGGTGGGCGCAGATGGCCAGCTGGAAATCGTCGGCATCGGCACCCATCCGTCCCGCGGACTGAAGAAGGGCGTGGTGGTCAATATCGAGTCCACCGTGGCCTCGATTCAGCGCGCCGTGGAAGAGGCTCAGCTGATGGCCGGCTGCCGTATCCACTCGGCCTTTGTCGGGGTGGCCGGTAACCATATCCGCAGTCAGAACAGTCATGGCATCGTCGCCATCCGCGACCGTGAAGTCAGCAGTGCCGATCTGGAGCGTGTGCTGGAAGCCGCCCAGGCCGTGGCCATTCCGGCCGATCAGCGGGTGCTGCACAGCCTGCCCCAGGACTATGTGATCGATAACCAGGAAGGCGTGCGCGAACCCCTGGGCATGTCCGGCGTGCGCCTGGAAGCCAAGGTGCATGTGGTGACCTGTGCGGTCAATGCGGCGCAGAACATCGAGAAGTGCGTGCGCCGCTGCGGCCTGGAAGTGGATGACATCATCCTGGAGCAGCTTGCTTCCGCGTATTCGGTACTGACCGAGGACGAGAAGGAGCTGGGCGTGTGCCTGGTGGATATCGGTGGCGGCACCACCGATATCTGCATCTTCACCGAGGGCGCGATCCGTCACACCGCGGTGATTCCGATTGCCGGCGACCAGGTCACCAATGACATCGCCATGGCGCTGCGCACGCCGACCCAGTATGCCGAGGAGATCAAGATTCGTTATGCTTGCGCGCTGGCCAAACTGGCGGGCGTTGGCGAGACCATCAAGGTCCCCAGCGTCGGTGATCGGCCGCCCCGGGATCTGTCGCGACAGTCCCTGGCCGAAGTGGTCGAGCCGCGCTATGACGAGCTGTTTACCCTGATCCAGGCGGAACTGCGGCGCAGCGGCTATGAGGACCTGATCCCGGCCGGGATCGTTCTCACCGGCGGTACAGCGAAGATGGAAGGAGCCGTCGAGCTGGCCGAAGAGATTTTCCATATGCCGGTACGCCTGGGCGTGCCCCACAGTGTCAAGGGACTGGCCGACGTCGTGCGTAACCCCATCTATTCCACAGGCGTGGGCCTGCTCATGTACGGACTGCAAAAGCAGACCGACGGCAGCGCCATGTCTGCATTCGGCAATTACGGCGAAGAACCCAAACAACCTGTTCTGGAACGGCTCAAGCGCTGGGTCCAGGGCAATTTCTGATTTTTGCGGTAGGCGTTACAACTAGAAAGTAAAGGAGAGGGAAAATGTTCGAACTCGTAGACAGCGCTCCAGCAAGTGCAGTGATCAAGGTCATCGGCGTGGGCGGCGGCGGCGGTAACGCGGTCAACCACATGGCGAAAAACAACATCGAGGGCGTCGAGTTTATCTGCGCCAACACCGATGCCCAGGCATTGAAGAACATCGGCGCACGCACCGTGCTGCAACTGGGCACTGCCGTGACCAAGGGCCTGGGTGCGGGTGCCAACCCGGATGTCGGTCGTCAGGCGGCCATGGAAGACCGCGAGCGCATCGCAGAAGTGCTGCAAGGCACCGATATGGTCTTTATCACCACCGGCATGGGCGGCGGTACCGGTACCGGTGCAGCCCCGGTCATCGCCCAGGTGGCCAAGGAAATGGGCATCCTCACCGTGGCAGTGGTGACCCGTCCGTTCCCCTTCGAAGGCAAGAAGCGCATGCAGATCGCCGAAGAAGGCATTCGTGCACTGTCGGAAAGTGTTGATTCGCTGATCACCATCCCCAACGAGAAGCTGCTGACCATCCTCGGTAAGGATGCCAGCCTGCTGTCCGCCTTCGCCAAGGCTGACGATGTGCTCTCCGGCGCCGTGCGCGGTATCTCCGACATCATCAAGCGTCCGGGCATGATCAACGTCGACTTCGCCGACGTGAAGACCGTGATGAGCGAAATGGGCATGGCCATGATGGGCACCGGTTGCGCCAGCGGCCCGAACCGTGCGCGTGAGGCCACCGAAGCGGCGATCCGCAATCCGCTGCTGGAAGACGTCAACCTGCAGGGCGCCCGCGGCATTCTGGTCAACATCACCGCCGGCCCCGACCTGTCCCTGGGCGAGTACTCCGACGTCGGTAATATCATCGAGCAGTTCGCTTCCGAGCACGCCACCGTCAAGGTGGGTACCGTGATCGACCCGGACATGCGCGACGAGCTGCATGTCACCGTGGTTGCCACCGGCCTGGGTGCGCGCATGGACAAACCGGTCAAGGTGATCGACAACACCGTGCAGGTTGCCGCCAGCCAACCGGTTGCCCAGCCGTCCGCCGCGCAGCCGCGCAGCGAGCAGTCGGTCAACTACAAGGACTACGAGCGTCCGACCGTTCAGCGCCAGAGCCATGGCGGTGCGGCGACTGCGGCTAAGCTCAACCCCCAGGACGATCTGGATTACCTGGATATTCCGGCTTTCCTGCGTCGTCAGGCCGATTGATGGAATGTATCAGGAGTATTGGGGTGATTGGTGTTCAGCAAAGGCCGGTTCTGCTATTATCGCCGGCCATTGTTGAAAACAATTCGCAACTAGTGCTATAGCGGCCAGAGCCATGATCAGACAACGCACCTTGAAAAACATCATCCGCGCCACTGGCGTTGGCCTGCATTCCGGGGAAAAGGTTTACCTGACCCTGAAGCCGGCCCCTGTGGACACCGGGATCGTGTTTCGTCGTACCGACCTCGATCCTGTCGTGGAAATCGTTGCCTGTGCAGGCAATGTCGGTGAAACCACCATGTCGACCACGCTGGTCAATGGGGATGTCAAGGTAGACACGGTAGAGCACCTGCTTTCGGCCATGGCAGGCCTGGGCATCGATAACGCCTACGTCGAGCTCTCCGCGTCTGAAGTGCCGATCATGGACGGCAGCGCCGGTCCCTTCGTATTCCTGATTCAGTCCGCTGGCTTGCAAGAGCAGGACGCCCTGAAGAAGTTCATCCGCATCAAGCGTGAAGTGACGGTTGAAGAGGGCGACAAGCGCGCCACCTTCGTGCCGTTCGAGGGCTTCAAGGTGACCTTCGAGATCGATTTCGATCATCCGGTGTTCCGCAACCGCACCCAGTCGGCCAGTGTTGACTTCTCCAGCACCTCGTTTGTTAAGGAAGTCAGTCGCGCCCGCACCTTCGGCTTTATGCGCGATATCGAGTTCCTCCGTTCGCAGAACCTGGCGCTCGGCGGCAGCGTGGAAAATGCCATCGTGGTGGACGAGTACAGTGTGCTGAACGAAGACGGCCTGCGGTACGAGGACGAATTCGTCAAACACAAGATTCTCGATGCCATCGGCGATCTTTACCTCTTGGGTAACAGCCTGATTGGTGAGTTCAAGGGCTTCAAGTCCGGTCATGCACTGAATAATCGCCTGTTGCGCACCCTGATCGAGCAAACCGATGCTTGGGAAGTGGTGACCTTCGACGATGCCAGTACTGCGCCGATCTCCTACATGCGCCCGGTTGCGGCCGTGTAACGCTTTACTCTCTTTCCTTGCTTATAAGGCCACCCTGGGGTGGCCTTTTTTTTGCAAAGATTTCAGGGCGGCGCGGCCGTTCTGGGTGATGGCCCAAGGCGTCAATCTTCGCTCTGGGTATGTTTGGCCAGTCGTTCCAGGGCGGCGCGCAGGGGCGCGTATTGGATGCCCTCGGCAGTGGCCTGGATATTTTCCGCGGCATTGCTGGAGAGGCTAATAGTGCGACCGGGTGCACGCCTTTGGGCGGTCGGCGGTTGCACCTTGAACAGGATCTTGGTTAAGGTCGCAAACTCTTCGAGGGTCTGCAGCTGTCTCAGCAAGCGTTTTTGCTGATAGCGCAGGCGGGTGGCCCAGTGGCCATCGGTGACGATTAGAACCAGGCAGCCTTCGCGCCAGGATGCGACATAACAGTGTTCGCGGGCGGCAGGTTGTAGTTGGCTTTCCAGCAGATGCTGCAGTCGATCCAGGCGTTGGGCCTGATTGAACAGTGTCTTCAGAGGCTTGAGTTCCCGCATCAATACGGCGGGCGCCTTGGCTGGTAAAGGACGAAACGTCATGGCAGGAAGCCTGAGATTGCGGAGCCGCCATGGTAGCAGAGCCTGCTGCCGATCTGAGCGCCGCCTTATGGGGATGCCATGCACATTATTCTTCTTAGCAGCCGCCATGGCGCGGCCCGCTCACTGCATCTGGATCTGCGCTGGCTGCTGGCGCTGCTGGTGGTCTTGTTGTTGGTGGCCACCTCTGCGGGTGCAGCCTTGGGCGTCAAGTGGGGCGTGGGCGAAGCGCCGCTCGACCATGAGCTGGCCCAGGCCCTGGATCAACAACGTGAAGAGGTCGGCGTGGTGCGCGCCGATGCCCAGCGTCAGCTGGATGCCTTCGCTGCTCATGTTGCCGAGCTGCAGGCGCGCCTGACCCGCCTCGATGCACTGGGCGAACGGCTTACCGAACTGGCCGAGCTGGATACCGAGGAATTCGATTTCTCCCTGAACGTGGGGCAGGGCGGTGCCGAGGACAGCTTTGGCGAAGCGGCTTATGCCCCGCCTTCCTTTATGGATGCCCTGGATCAGTTGAGCCTGCGCCTGGACAGCCGCGAGCAGTTGCTCGAAGTGCTGGAACAGTTGCTCGGCGAACGTCAGCTCAGCGAGGCCGAGTATCTCTCTGGCATGCCGGTGCGTCAGGGCTATATGTCTTCGCCTTTTGGGCGTCGCGTGCATCCGCTCAGTGGTCGTTCCAGCCTGCACAAGGGCGTGGACTTCGCTGCCAAGCCGGGCAGCGATGTGGTGGCGGTGGCGGCCGGGGTGGTGACCTTCTCCGGGCGCAAGTCGGGTTATGGCAATACCGTGGAGATCAGCCACGCCGATGGCTATACCACCCTGTATGCCCACAACCAGAGCAATCTGGTGCAGATCGGTGATCTGGTGCAACGCGGCCAGACCATTGCCAAGGTCGGCCGCACCGGCCGTTCCACCGGCTATCACGTGCATTTTGAAGTGAGCAAGGGTGGTCGCCAGATCAACCCGGCAAGCTTTATTGCCCGGGTCAGTGGCGTCGAATAACGGCGCTTTCCTCATCCGCGTTTCCGGGTAGAATGCCCCCTTCGCACGCAGCCATGAAGGCTGCATGGGTCGCTTGCAAGCCGCCCTCAATCCATACGCCTGGAAGATCCTGTCGATATGTTTGCGCCTTTGTTGAAGAAACTCTTTGGAAGCAAGAACGAGCGTGAGGTCAAGCGCATGCTCAAGGCGGTGCAAACCGTCAATGCCTTCGAGGAGCAGATGCTCGCCCTCTCCGATGAGCAACTGCGCGCCAAGACTGACGAATTCAAAGCCCGTCTGGCCAAAGGTGAAACCCTCGACCAGTTGCTGCCAGAAGCCTTTGCCGTGGCCCGCGAGGCCGGCAAGCGGGTGATGGGCATGCGTCACTTCGATGTGCAGTTGATTGGTGGCATGACCCTGCACGAAGGCAAGATCGCTGAGATGCGCACCGGCGAGGGCAAGACCCTGGTGGCGACCCTGGCGGTGTACCTCAATGCCCTGTCCGGCAAGGGCGTGCACGTGGTCACGGTCAACGACTACCTGGCCCGCCGCGACGCCAACTGGATGCGTCCGCTCTATGAATTCCTCGGCATGAGCGTGGGCATCGTCACCCCCTTTATGCCGCCGGAAGAAAAGCGCGCCGCCTATGCTGCCGACATCACCTACGGCACCAACAACGAATTCGGTTTCGACTACCTGCGCGACAACATGGCCTTCAGCCTGGAAGAGAAGTTCCAGCGTGAACTGAATTTCGCCGTGATCGACGAAGTCGACTCCATCCTGATCGACGAAGCCCGTACCCCGCTGATCATCTCCGGCCAGGCCGAAGACAGCTCGCGCATGTACGTCGAGATCAACAAGCTGATCCCGCGCCTCAAGCAGCATATCGAGGAAGAGGAAGGCGTGGTGACCCAGGAAGGTCACTACAAGATCGACGAGAAGGCCCGTCAGGTCGAACTCAACGAAGCCGGCCACCAGTATGTCGAGGAAATGCTCACCGCCGCCGGCCTGTTGGCTGAAGGTGAAAGCCTCTACTCGGCGCATAACCTGGGCCTGCTGACCCATGTCTACTCCGGCCTGCGCGCGCACAAGCTGTTCCACCGCAATGTCGAGTACATCGTACAGAACGGTCAGGTGATCCTGATTGACGAGCACACCGGTCGCACCATGCCGGGCCGTCGCCTGTCCGAAGGCCTGCACCAGGCCATCGAGGCCAAGGAAGGGGTGAACATCCAGGCCGAGAGCCAGACCCTGGCCTCGACCACCTTCCAGAACTACTTCCGCCTCTACAACAAGCTGTCCGGCATGACCGGTACCGCCGACACCGAAGCCTTCGAATTCAACCAGATCTACGGTCTGGATGTGGTGGTCATCCCCACCAACAAGGCCGTGGCGCGCAAGGACTTCAACGACCTGGTGTACCTGACCCAGGAAGAGAAGTACGCCGCCATCATCACCGATATCAAGGAATGCCTGGCCCTGGGCCGGCCGATCCTGGTGGGTACGGCGACCATCGAAACCTCCGAGTACGTGTCGCAGCTGCTGAACAAGGAAGGCATCGAGCACAAGGTGCTCAACGCCAAGTTCCATGACAAGGAAGCCGAGATCATCGCCCAGGCCGGTCGCCCCGGCGCGCTGACCATCGCCACCAACATGGCCGGTCGCGGTACCGACATCCTGCTCGGCGGTAACTGGGAAGTGGAAGTCGCCAACCTGGAGAACCCCACTCCCGAGCAGATCGCGCAGATCAAGGCCGACTGGCAGAAGCGCCATCAGCAGGTGATCGAAGCCGGCGGCCTGCATGTGATCGCCTCCGAGCGCCACGAGTCGCGGCGTATCGACAACCAGCTGCGCGGCCGTGCCGGTCGCCAGGGGGACCCGGGCTCCAGCCGCTTCTACCTGTCGCTGGAAGACAACCTGATGCGCATCTTCGCCTCCGACCGGGTGAAGAACTTTATGAAGGCCCTGGGCATGCAGGCCGGTGAGGCCATCGAGCATCGCATGGTCAGCAACGCCATCGAGAAGGCCCAGCGCAAGGTGGAAGGACGCAACTTCGACATGCGCAAGCAGTTGCTGGAATTCGACGACGTGGCCAACGAGCAGCGCAAGGTGATCTATCACATGCGCAACACCCTGCTGGCCGCGGACAATATCGGCGAGACCATCGCCGAGTTCCGCGAGGAAGTGCTGAGCGCCGCGATCAATGGCCATATCCCGCCGCAGTCGCTGCCCGAGCAGTGGGACATCGCCGGTCTGGAAGCCACCCTGTACAGCGATTTCGGCCTCAAGCTGCCGATCCAGCAGTGGCTGGATGATGACCACAAGCTGTACGAGGAAACCCTGCGCGCACGCATCCTCGAAGAGCTGCTCAAGGCTTACAACGAGAAGGAAGAGCAGGCCAGTGCCGAGGCCCTGCGCACCTTCGAGAAGCAGATCCTGCTGCGCGTGCTGGACGATCTGTGGAAGGATCACCTGTCCACCATGGATCACCTGCGTCACGGCATTCACCTGCGCGGTTATGCGCAGAAGAACCCCAAGCAGGAATACAAGCGCGAGTCCTTTACCCTGTTCCAGGAGCTGCTGGATTCGATCAAGCGCGACACCATCCGCGTGCTCTGCCATGTGCAGGTGCGCCGCGAAGACCCGGCCGAGGAAGAAGCCCGCCTGCGCCGCGAGGCCGAGGCTCTGGCCGAGCGCATGCAGTTCCAGCACGCCGAAGCTTCGGCCATGCCGCAGCCTGAAGCCGCAGAGGAGGGCGATGTGGCCGTGGCCGCAGCACCGGTGCGTACCGAGCCGAAGATCGGTCGCAACGAACCCTGCCCCTGTGGTTCCGGCAAGAAGTACAAGCACTGTCACGGCCAGTTGAGTTAACCGAAGCCGCGACAAAAGGCGGGTTGAGCCAGCCCCCAATTTGGCTATGCTGCACAGGCAATTGCTGACGCCGCGAACGGTTTGACCGCTCGCGGCGTTTTACCATCCTCATTTCGTCGTTTCATCTCAAGGAGCGTTCTCTATGGCTGTCGGTCTTGGCCCGTTGTCCACCCTGCACCCGGTTCCAGGTTTCGAGCTGGGCATCGCCTCGGCCGGCATCAAGCGCCCCGGGCGCAAGGACGTGGTGGTGATGCGCTGCGCCGAGGGTTCGCGTATCGCCGGGGTGACCACCACCAATGCCTTCTGCGCGGCGCCGGTGCTGGTGACCCGTGAGCGTCTGCAGGGCGAGGTGCGCCTGCTGCTAACCAACACCGGCAACGCCAATGCTGGCACCGGCCCGGAGGGACTGGTCAATGCCCGCCGTGCCTGCGCCGCCCTGGCCACTCTGGCCGGTGTGGCCGAGGAGGCGGTGCTGCCGTTTTCCACTGGGGTGATCGGCGAGCCGCTGCCGGTGGAGAAGATCGAAGCGGCCCTGCAGGCTGCCCTGGATGATCTCAAGGAAGACAACTGGGCCCAGGCCGCCGAAGGCATCATGACCACCGACACCCTGCCCAAGGGCGCCAGTCGCCAGTTCGTGCACGAGGGCGTGACCGTCACCGTCACCGGTATCAGCAAGGGCGCGGGCATGATCCGCCCGAACATGGCCACCATGCTGGGTTATATCGCCACCGACGCCAAGGTCTCGCGCAGTGTGCTGCAGGATCTGGTGCGCGATGCGGCGAACAAGTCGTTCAACCGCATCACCATCGACGGCGACACTTCCACCAACGACTGCTGCATGCTGATCGCCACCGGCCAGGCCCGCCTGGCGGAAATCACCCAGGCCAGTGGTGAATTGTTCGCCAAGCTCAAGGCGGCGGTATTCGAGGTATGCATGGAGGTGGCCCAGGCCATCGTGCGCGATGGCGAGGGCGCGACCAAGTTCGTCACCGTGCAGGTGAATGGCGGCGCCACCCACCAGGAATGCCTGGATGTGGGCTATGCCGTGGCCCATTCGCCACTGATCAAGACCGCGCTGTTTGCCTCCGACCCCAACTGGGGCCGCATTCTCGCCGCTGTCGGCTATGCCGGGGTGGCCAATCTGGATGTGAGCAAGATCGATGTGTTCCTCGGTGAGGTCTGTATCGCCAGCAAGGGCGGGCGCGCTGCCAGCTATACCGAGGCCCAGGGCGCGGCGGTGATGGCCCGGGAGGAAATCACCATCCGTATCGAGCTTGGCCGCGGCGATTGCAGCGAGACCATCTGGACCACCGACCTGTCCCATGAGTATGTGAAGATCAACGCCGAATACCGCACCTGAGCAGCGGCAAGCTGCAAGCCATAAGCGCTAAGTACAAGCACTGGCACTCGATGCCGGGGCGTTCACACTGTTTGTTTGCAGCCTGCTATTCCGCTTGTTCATGAGGGCATGAACAAGCGGAATTTGCTATTTGGGGTGGCGACTCTTACCGTCCTCTGATCTCTCTCTACGCAAGGAGCGCTGCCATGTCCCTCACTTTGGTTATTGGCAACAAGACCTACTCGTCCTGGTCGCTGCGTGCGGCACTGGCCCTGGAGCTGGCCGAGGTGGCCTACGACGAGCTGCTAATTCCGCTGTACCGGGAAGACACTCGGGCACGCATGCTGGAGCACTCGCCGGTAGGCAAGGTGCCGGTGCTGAAAACCGAGCAGGGGCCGGTATGGGACAGTCTGGCCATTGCCGAGTACCTGGCCGAGCGCTTCCCCGAGGCCCATCTGTGGCCGCGCGGCGAGTATGCCCGGGCCTTGGCGCGCAGCCTCTGCGCGGAGATGCACAGCGGCTTTGTCGGTTTGCGCACACATCTGTCCATGGACCTCAAGCGTGATCAGGCCTTGGCTGCAATAGCCCCCGAGGCTCAGGTCGATATCCAGCGCGTCTGTGAGTTGTGGGCCGATTGCCGCAGCCGTTTCGGTGAGGATGGCCCCTTTCTGTTCGGTCACGCCAGCCTGGCGGACGCCTTCTTTGCGCCGGTGGCTGCACGCTTGCACAGTTATCAGGTGCCCTTGCCCGAGGTGGCGGCGGCTTATGTGGCGACCATCTATCGCTGGCCGGCCTTTCAGCGCTGGTATCAGGCTGCGCAGGAGGAGGCGCTGGCGTGAAACGTATTCATGTGGCCGCCGCCGTGATTCGTGGCGCTGACGGGCGAATCCTGCTGGCTAAACGACCTGTGGATACACACCAGGGCGGCCTGTGGGAGTTTCCCGGCGGCAAGGTGGAAGCGGGGGAAGCGGTCGAGGTCGCCCTGGCCCGGGAGCTTGAAGAGGAACTGGGGATTCGCCCGACGGCGGCGCGACCACTGATTCAGGTGCGTCACGACTATCCGGACAAGCAGGTGTTGCTGGACGTCTGGGAAGTCACTGCCTTTGGCGGCGAGCCCCATGGCGCCGAGGGCCAGCCGCTGGCCTGGGTCAGTTCGGCGGAGTTGGCTGACTATGAGTTTCCCGCGGCCAACCGGCCCATCGTGGTGGCGGCGCAATTGCCGGATCGTTACCTGATCACCCCCGATAACCTGAGTGCCGCCCAGTTGCTGCAAGGTATCGAGCTGGCCCTGAGCCAGGGCGTGAGCCTGCTGCAGTTACGCGCGCCGCAGCTATCGGTCAGCCAGTACCGTGCCCTGGCCGAGGAGGCCCTGAGCCTGTGTACCGGGCGCGCCCAGTTGATGCTCAAGGGGCCGCTGCACGCCTGGGGGGATTTTCCCGGAGCCGGCTGGCATCTGACGGCCAGGCAGCTGAGCGAACTGGCTGGCGCTGGAGTGTCGCGTCCTGCTGGCGGGCTGCTGGCGGCGTCCTGTCACGATGCCCGCGAGCTGGCCCTGGCGGCCGAGCTGGGGTTGGACTTTGTCACCCTGTCGCCGGTGCAACCTACCCAGACCCATCCAGAGGTACAGCCCCTGGGCTGGGCCAATGCTGCGCAATTGCTGCAAGGCTTCAATCAGCCAGCCTATCTGCTCGGCGGTCTGGGGGCTGTGGATATTGAGCGTGCCTGGCAGTCGGGTGCTCAGGGTGTGGCCGGAATCCGCGGGCTGTGGCCAGACTGATCCGGCGTGGCCCTGCCTGGCAGCAGTCCGTATAGTGTCGCCCCGAATTGGTGCATTGAATCGAGGGTGGCGTGCGTAACTGGTTGAAGGGCTTTTGGCCGCAGGCCATGGCCGTGAGTCTGAATGAGCGGTTGCTGGGGTGTCTCGGTGTCGGCGTCGGGTTGCTGTTCAGTGGCTGGCTGTGTGGCGAACTGTTGGGGTCTGCCAGCCCGTGGCTGATTGCGCCCATGGGCGCTTCGTCCCTGTTGCTGTTCGCGGTGCCGGCCAGTCCCCTGGCACAACCCTGGTCGGTACTTGGTGGCAATCTGCTGTCCGCCCTGGTAGGCGTCAGTTGTGCCGAGTTCTTGGGGCATAGCTGGGAGGTGGCAGCCCTGGCGGGCGGTTTGGCTACGGCCAGCATGTTTGCCCTGCGCTGTCTGCACCCGCCGGGGGGCGCCGTGGCCTTGACCGCAGTGCTGGCCGGGCCGGAAATTGCAAAGCTGGGTTATGCCTTTGCCCTGTATCCGGTGGGTTTGAACAGCCTGGGGCTGCTGCTGATTGCACTGCTGTTCAACAACGCCTTGCGCCGTCGTTACCCCCATGTGGCCACCAGCCCCGGCAACGTGCATCGTACCCGCGATCCCTTGCCAAGGGAGCGGCTGGGCTTTACCGCTGAGGATCTCGACGCGGTGCTGGAGGCTCGCGGTGAGTTGCTGGATATCAATCGCGAGGATCTGCAGGCGGTGCTTCTGGCCACCGAAGAGCGGGCTTACCAGCGCCGCTTTGGCGAAGTGAAGTGTGCCGAGATCATGTCGCGGGATGTCCAGAGCCTGGCGGGCGATTGCACCCTGAGCGAAGCCCGACTCTGCATGCATGAGCATCGCCTTTATGCGCTGCCGGTCAGGAGTGCCACGGGGCAATACCAGGGCTTGCTGGTGCTGCATGATCTCTTAACGGCTGAGGCGCGCGGAGATATGCCGGTAGCCAGCCTGATGCGCCGCTATGCGCCCACCTGCCGGCCGGGCTGGCCCATTACCTATCTGCTGCAGATGCTCACCAGCAGCGATATCCATCAGGTGCCGGTGCTGGATGACAGGCAGCAGGTAGTGGGTATCATCAGCCAGTCCGATCTGCTGGCTGCATTGTTCAATCTGTCCATCGGGCCTTTTACCCGCCGCGAATAGACGTCCCGCATCCGACCTCTGCTCCGAGAATTCATGATGACTGTCCAGGCCAGTGCTCCCTCCGCCATGCGTCCCAGCACCTTGCATCTGCCCCGGGGCGAGTGGGGCACGGTGCTGGCGTGCCTGTGTGCGCATTTCCCGGCCATCGCCCCGGATATCTGGCGCGAACGCATGTTGCGCGGACGGGTGCTGGATGCCGATGGGCAGCCTCTGGGGCTGGATGCGCCCTACCGCGAAGGGCTCAAGGTGCATTACTTTCGCGAAGTGCCGGCGGAAACGCCGATTCCCTTTAGCGAGGCGCTGCTGTTTCAGGATGAGCATCTGCTGGTGGCCGACAAGCCGCATTTCTTGCCGGTGATGCCCGCCGGTGAGTATGTCGAGCAAACGCTGCTGGCGCGGCTGATCAAGACCCTGGGCAATGCCGATCTGGTGCCGCTGCACCGCATCGACCGGCACACCGCCGGCCTGGTGCTGTTCTCCACCAACCCTGCAAGCCGTGGCCGCTATCAGGCCCTGTTCCGCGAGCGGCAGATGGACAAGTGCTACGAGGCCCTGGCCCCGGCCTTGCCGGATCTGGAGTTTCCCCTGCTGCGCCAGACCCGCCTGGACGCCGCCGAGCCCTTCTTTCGCATGCAGGAGGTGGCGGGCCCGGCCAATAGCGAGACGCGTATCGAGGTGGCCGAGAAGCTGGGCGAGCACTGGCTCTATCGGCTCTATCCGGTGACGGGCAAGAAGCACCAGCTGCGGGTGCATCTGGCAGCCCTGGGTGCGCCCATTCTCAACGATCCCTTCTATCCCGAGGTGACTGCCGCGCCGGGTGATCCGGACGATTACGCCAAGCCGCTTAAGCTGTTGGCCCGGGGGCTAAGCTTTATCGACCCGCTTAGCGGTGAGCGGCGTAGCTTTGAAAGCGGGCTGAGCCTGCTGTAGGGCGGACATGGCACCGCCTTGTCCGCCGTTAGCTTGAGGGTGGACAAGCTGCGCATGTCCACCCGACCCAGTGGTAGGGTGGATGGCGCTTTATCCATCCACCAACCCGTATGGTGGATGAAAACAACGTCATCCACCCTACGCGGCGGGCTCCTTGGCGGCCGCCTGCCATAGCACTTCATCGATACCCTGGCGCTTGGCGATCAGACGCGCAGCGACGAACAGCAGGTCGGACAGGCGGTTGACATAGGCCAGGCCGACGCCGCGGATCGGCTCCACCGCGTTCAGATGCTGGCAGCGGCGTTCGGCGCTGCGGGCCAGGCTGCGGCAGACATGGGCCTGGGCGATCAGGCGCGAACCGCCGGGCAGGATAAAGTTTTCCAGGGGGCCGACCTCTTCGTTCCAGCGGTCGATGGCCGTTTCCAGGCGCTCGATTTCCGCGCTTTGCAGCGCCTGGTACTCGGGCATGGCCAGTTCGCCGCCCAGGTCGAACAGGCGATGCTGACAGGGCGCCAGCACTTCGATGATCTCGCCCAGCCCCGGGCAGGTGGTCTGTTGCTCGGCCAGTTCGGCCAGCAGCAGGCCGATCTGGCTGTTCAGCGTGTCCACCTCGCCCATGGCGTCTACCCGGGGGTGGTCCTTGGTCACCCGGCGCCCATCGGCCAGGCCGGTTTCACCGGCATCGCCGGTGCGGGTGTAAATCTTCGACAGTCGATAGCCCATGCTTACAGGTCCGTGTCGGCAGTGGCGGCGGCCAGCGGCAGGCGCAGGGTAAAGCAGGTACCCTGGCCCGGCTTGGATTGCACTTCCATCTGCCCTTTGTGGTTGTTGGTGATGATGAAGTAGGACACCGACAGGCCCAGCCCCGTGCCCTGGCCGACTTCCTTGGTGGTGAAGAACGGCTCGAAGATGCGCTTGCGCAGCGCCTCGTTCATGCCGATGCCGTTGTCCTCCACCTGGATTTGTGCCCAGGCGCCGGCCAGGTGCGCACGCAGGGTAATCTGTCCCGGTGCAGCCCCTGCGGGACGCTGGTGGATGGCCTGGGCGGCGTTTTTCAGCAGGTTGAGCAGCACCTGCTCCAGTTCGTTGGCGGTGCCCGGCACGGTGGGCAGGTCGGCGGCGAAATCGCGGACGATGCGCAGGCTCTTGAAATCGAAGCTTTCGGTCAGGTCGAAGTCGTTGCCGGCGATTTCCAGCGCCTGGTTGAGCAGGGCGGGCAGCTCGCAGGGGGCCAGCTGGCGGTTGCTGCGGCGGCTGAAGCTGAGCATATGGCTGACAATACGGGCGGCGCGGCTGCCGGCCTGCTGGATGCCATCGAGCAGTTTGGGGATTTCCCGGGCCTGCAGGTAGCGGTCGATGGCTTCCAGGCAGATACCCGCCTGTTCGGCCTCCTGCTGATTCTTGGCCAGCTCGCTGGACAGGCGCCGGCGAATGTTCTGCACGTTGTGCAGGATAGCGCCCAGGGGGTTGTTGATCTCGTGGGCCATGCCGGCCGCCAGGCTGCCCACCGAGAGCATTTTTTCCGATTGCACCATCATCTCCTCCAGCACCAGGCGCTGGGTGATGTCGTCGATGCGAATCACCGTGCCGCGTCCGGCGCTGCCGGTCAGCGGGTAGATGGTCAGCGCATAGTGATGGGGCTCGCCGGCCTTTTCCCAGGTTACCCGCTCGATTTTCTCCACCCTGTGCTGCTCGGTGGCGCGGCGAATCTGCGCCAGAAAAGGCTTGAGCGGGGCAAAGGCGAGGAAGATCGGCTGGTTCAAGGCTTCGTTCAGTGGCGTGCCGGAGAGGGCGCTGGCCTCCTGATTCCACTGGGTGACAAAGAGCTGTTCGTCCAGGGCGATCAGCGCCGAGGGCATGGAGTCGATGATGTTGTTGAGGTAGTTCTGAAAGCCGGTGAGCTTTTTTTCGATCTTGCTGCGCACCTGCACTTCCAGTTCCAGCTTGCGATTGGAGTGACGGGTCTCCTCGGCCAGCTGACGGGCATGCTCAAAGGCGTTCTCGGCATCGTCACGGGCGCGCTTGAGCTGCTGCTCGCGGGCTTCCATGCGGCTGAGCATGGTGTTGAAGGCCTCGGCCAGGCTGCCGATTTCGTCGGCATGACCACGACGTGCACGCAGGGCATAGTTTTCCTCGCGGGTAACCTGGCGTGACAGCTCCTCCAGGCGTCGGATCGGCCGGGTGACCAGACGCTTGACCTGACGCGAGACGATCAGCCAGAGCAGCAGGCTGAAAAACAGGATCGCCCCGCTGGCGGTCAGGGTGCCGGTATAGAAGGCGCCGGGCAGCTCGCTGGAGGCGACCAGCAGCAGGTGGCCAGGGCGGCCGCCGGGCTGAGGTAGCTCGATCAGCTGGCTGGTGCGAAATTCATGCTGACGCCAGCTCTCGACCTGATCCACTTGCAAGGGCAACTGCAGGTGTTCTCCGCGCTGCAACTGGGCCAGGCTCAGGCCGTTGCTGTCGTAGAGCACTGCGGCGCGTAGCGGTGCGTAGTCATCCAGGCGCTGTAGCAGGGCCTGGGCCGTTTGTGGCGAGTTGAGCGCCTGATGGCTCAGGGCCGGGCTGGCGATCAGCCGGCCGAGGGTATGCAAGGCCTGGGGCGCCACGCTCTCCTGGGAAATCCAGTAGGCCGCGCTGATAAAGGCCAGGTTGGCCACCAGCAGCACGGCGGCGAGCAAGGCCAGCAGGGCCACAAGCAGTTTGCGGCCCACCGGCAGGTTTTCGAGGCGCTGACGCAGGTGCATGGGCAGGTGTCGCGTGAGTGAAGAGCGGGCAGGGTAACGCGCGGTTGAATCACTGGGCAATCAGTGGCTGGGCAATCCGCGGGCCTGCAGGTGGCCCTGCAGGCGCTGATGCAGGGCCTGCAGATGGGGCAGGGCCAGGTCGTGGCGCTTGGCGGCCTGGCAGGCATAACCGAGCAGGTAGGCGATCTCGCTGCGGCGTCGGTGCTGCACATCCTGGTGCATGGAGGAATAGTTGGCGGCGGTGGCCTGGATCACCCGTTGCACCTCGCCATGCAGGTTCTCGGCGGCGCTGCTCTGGCCGCAGCGCTGCAGCAGTTCGGTCAGTTCTGCACACAGGTTGGCGACTTCCGCCGGATGTTCGCGCAACTCGCCATTGCGGCAGTCATGGAGCACGGTCAGCGGATTGATCGCACAGTTCAGCGCCAGTTTGCGCCAGAGCCGGCTGTGGATATCCAGGCTCCAGTCGTGGGCAATCCCGGCAGTGTGCAGAGCGTCAAGCCAGGCGGGTGGTTGGGGACGCAGAGGGTCGCCCAGCCAGGTATGGCCATGGCCGGCAAACACCACCTGGAAATCTGCCTGGCGAAAGGCGCCCTCGGTGCTGGAGGCGAAGATGCAGCGTGCCTGCGGCACCAGGCGCGCCACCTCATCCTGGCTGCCCAGGCCATTTTGCAGCAGGATCAGTTCGGCGCCGGATGCCAGGCGGGGGGCCAGGCTGGCCACGGCCGGGGCCGCGTCATAGGCCTTGCAGGCCAGCAGCAGGCGCTGGATGGGTTGCTCGTCATCAGGCAGTTGTGCCGGCAGCGCATGCAGCTGAGCCTGACCCTGCTCCACCAGTGTCAGGCCGCCGGCCTGTTGATAGGCCTGCAGGCGCGCGGCGTTGCGCAGGATCAGGGTCACGTCTTCGCCGCAGCGGGCCAGACGTGCGGCCCACAGGCTGCCCAGGCTGCCGGCGCCGAGAATATGCCAGCTCATCGCTGGTCAGTGAGGTATGGGCAGACGCAGGGCACTGACCAGGCCGCTGCTGTAAGACTCCGGCAGCAGGTTGGCGGCATGCAGCATCAGGCTCTGTGGGGTACAGGGCAGGGCCTTGGTGTCCAGGCCGACCAGGCTGATACCGGCCTTGAGGCTGATAAAACCCTCGCTGGTCTTGAAGGCCTTGAGATTGATGCCCTCATGCAAGCGCTTGAAGCTGCTTGGCGAGCATTCGTGCAGGTCGCTGAGCATGGCAATCATGCCGAAGTGCATTTCGTCCTGACGCACCAGAATATCCAGGGGGCGCACCAGTTGCTGCAGGCGCCGGGCCACGCTGCCGAGCAACTCGTTATAGAAACTTTCACCGTATTGCAGGTGCAGCGCCTCGATGTCCTGCAGACCGATCAGCAGGTAGCACAGGGCCCCACCGCGGGACTCCACCTGGCGCAGGCTGTCGAGCAGCTTCTGCTGCAGATAGCGGCTGTTGCCCAGGCCCGTCAGTGGGTCGACCAGATTGCGCTGTTCCAGGCTGGCGATATTCTCGGTGAGCAGGCGGTTTTCCTGCAGCAGGCGTTGCAGGGTGTTGCACAGGCGGTCGGCGGCGTATACCCGAGGCACCAGTTGCTCATGCATGGAGGCCTTGTTGATAAAGTCGTCCACGCCGCTGTCAAAGGCCTCGGCCAGGACGTTTTCGCCCTCCTTGCCGGTGAGCAGGATGACATAGGTGTAGTGGTGGGCCATCTCGTCCTGCTGGCGTACCCGTACTGTCAGCTCCAGGCCATTCATCTCGGGCATCAGCCAGTCGGCCAGCAGCACACTGGCCGGTCGCTGTTCCAGCAGCGTGATGGCTTCGGCGGCACTGCTGGCAAAGCGCACATCCTGGTAGCCGGCCTGACTCAGGGCGCGGCCGATGATGGCGCTGGAGAACTTGGCGTCATCCACGACCAGAATGCTGAGATGGGGGTTGGGCATGGGGGCAGGCTCGTTGGGTGGTCACATACGCCCGATACTTCGCCGGGCAGTGTTTGTCTCTACCGCTATATAATGGCCCGGTTTTTTAACCGTCAAGCGATGTGGGCCCCAATCGTGACAGGGGTAGCGCCGTTTAGTAAGGAGAGAATCCATGCCCTCATTCGATGTGGTGTCCGAACTGGACAAACATGAAGTCACCAATGCGGTGGACAACGCGATCAAGGAACTTGAGCGCCGTTACGACCTGCGTGGTAAGGGAAGTTTTGAACTGAAAGAGCTGACTGTCAACCTGACCGCCGATGCGGACTTCCAGCTGGAGCAGATGGTCGAGATTCTCAAGCTCAGCCTGGTCAAGCGCAAAATCGATATTCAGTGTCTGGAATTCAAGGATGCCTACCCCTCTGGCAAGAGTGTCAAACAGGAGGTGATCCTGCGTGAAGGCATCGACAAGGAGCTGGCCAAGAAGATTGTTGCTCATATCAAGGACAGCAAGCTCAAGGTCCAGGCGGCCATTCAGGGTGAGCAGGTACGCATCACCGGCAAGAAGCGCGATGACCTGCAGGAAGTGATCGCCAATTTGCGCGCCAAGGATTTCGGTATGCCGCTGCAGTTCAATAACTTCCGCGACTGATAACCCCGGGGGAACCTTGTGGCCCTGCGGGCGTCGCAAAAAAGGTACCCTGTTAAAGCGCCATGGCTTGCCATGGCGTTTGCATTTTATGGGCTGCCATCCATGGCGCCCACCCTGCGGGCCGTCGCAGGCGACGTTAAAAATGGCTCCAGGCCATTTTTGCTGGGCTGTCATCTAGGGTGCTCAAGTCTGTGTGCTGTCTCTATGTGGGGTTTAAACGGCTGCAGGTAGCTTTTTATGGAATTGGAGGAATAGCTGGATGGAAATAAATGTAGAGCAAGTGTTGAAAATGTCTGAGGCCTGGTTGCCGGTGCTGATGCAATACGCTGCACAGCTGGCCCTGGCAGCACTGACCTTGCTGCTGGGCTGGTGGCTGATCAATACCCTGGTGGCCAAGGTCGGTGGCCTGATGGATGGGCGTAACGTCGACCGTGTGCTGCACAGCTTTATCTGCAGCCTGGCCGGCATCGTGCTCAAGGTGCTGCTGTTGATCAGCGTGGCCTCCATGGTCGGGGTGGAAACCACCTCCTTTATCGCCATGATCGGTGCGGCCGGCCTGGCCATTGGCCTGGCCCTGCAGGGCAGCCTGGCCAACTTCGCCGGTGGTGTGCTGATCATGTTGTTCCGGCCCTTCCGTTCCGGCGACTGGATCGAGGCTCAGGGTGTATCCGGGAGTGTGGACAGCATCCATATCTTCCATACCACCCTGAAAACCGCCGATAACAAGGTGGTCATCGTGCCCAATGGCAGCCTGTCCAATGGCCATATCACCAATTATTCCCGCGAGCCTGTGCGCCGCGCCGATATCAACCTGGGTATCGACTACTCCAGCGATATCAAGACTGCCCGCGAGGTGCTGCTGAAAATCGCCGAGGACCCACGGGTGCAGCGTGATCCGGCGCCGGTTGTATTTGTCACCGGCCTGGGCGATAGCGCCATCAACCTGTCCCTGCGGGTCTGGGTGAGTACCGCAGACTTCTGGCCGGTGACCTTCGAGTTCACCGAGCTGGCCAAGGAGCGACTGACCGAGGCCGGCATCGGTATTCCCTTCCCGCAGCGGGTGGTGCATCTGGTGCAGAGCAATGGTTGAAGAAAAGCCCCGCAATAGCGGGGCTTTTTCATGGGGGATCAGGCTTTTTCCGGCGCGGTGCCGGGCGCCTCGCCATTGGCCTGATGAGGGCCCTGGCGGCGCCACTGCAACAGGATCAGGAGCAGGGTTGGCACGCCCAGCAGGGCGGTGATGATAAAGAACTGCTCGTAGCCGAACTTCTCCACCACCACCCCGGAATAGCCGCCCAGCAGACGTGGCAGCAGGAGCATGATGGAGCTGAGCAGGGCGTACTGGGTGGCGGAGAACTGCAGGTTGGTCAGGCTCGACAGGTAGGCGACGAAAGCCGCAGTGGCCAGGCCGGCGCTGAAGTTGTCCGCCGAGATGGTCACGATCAGCATCTGCAGGTCGGCGCCCATGCTGACCAGCAACATAAACAGCAGGTTGGTGGCCGCCGCGCTTGCCCCGCCGATAAACAGGATCGGCATGATGCCGAAACGCACGATCAGCAGGCCGCCGACGCCCGCACCGATCAGGGTCATGACCAGGCCGAACAGCTTGCTGACGCTGGCGATCTGATCCTTGGTAAAGCCCTGGTCGATATAGAAGACGTTGGCCATGACCCCCATCACCGTATCCGACATGCGGTAGGTGGCGATCAGCCCCAGTAGCAGAAAGGCCTGCCAGCGGTAGCGCACGACAAAGTCGTTGATCGGCGTCAGCACCGGCGCCAGGCCGCGGCGACCCATGGTCGACAGGCACAGGCCGGTGAGGATGGTGTAGAGCAGGGCGCGCAGGAAGGCGCGATCTTCCAGCAACAGGTCGAGCAGGCTGGCTTCGCCGCGCAGCACGCTAGCGAAATCGGTATGGAAGAACTGGGTGAACATGGCCGGTACCGATACCAGCAGCACGATCAGCACCAGTACCGAGACGATCTGGTGGGTAAAGCCATAGCGGGCCGCGGCCAGCTGGGTCTGCAGCGGTACGTCCGGCTCGCGCATCCACAGGCTGGTGAGCAGGCCGGGCAGCATCAGCAGGGCAAACAGCAGATAGGTGCCGGTCCAGGCGCCATGCTGGTAAAGCTGGGCGGTGGAGCCGAAGCCTTCGGCAAAATACAGGGCGCCGGCGGTGGCCAGCAGGGCCGCGACCCGGTAGCCGGCCATATAGCTGGCGGCCAGGGCAGCCTGGCGCGTGTTGTCGACGATCTCCAGGCGATAGGCGTCCACTGCAATGTCCTGGGTGGCCGAGGCGAAGGCCACCAGCACGGCCAGGGAGATCAGCCAGGTCAGGTGGGTCTGCGGGTCGCACAGGGCCATGCCGGCCAGACCGATGGCGATCAGAATCTGTGACAGCACCAGCCAGGAGCGTCGGCGGCCCAGGCGGCCGAGGATCGGCAGGCGCCACTGGTCGAGCAGCGGTGACCAGACCCACTTGAAGGCATAGGCCAGGCCGATCAGGCTGGCGAAGCCGATGGTCTCGCGGGCCACGCCGGCCTCACGCAGCCACACCGAGAGGGTGGAGAACACCAGCATATACGGCAGGCCGGCGGCAAAACCGAGCAGCAGCAGAACCAGGGTGGAAGGGCTGGAATAGGCGGCGAGGGCTTCGCGCCAGCTTTTACGAGGCATTGAGCAGGTATCGGCCTTGATAAGGGTTGATCAAACGCGGCTGCCAACAGGACAGACCCCTGGCAGGCTGACTGGCATGACATCCCTGCTCAGGGCGCACTCTAACTGTTGTGCTCTGTCGGATGCCAGCCATGTCGTCGCATATCCACGCGTTGGTTATGGATAAGGACACCTTCGGCGGCCAATCGTGCCCGTTGCTCGTCACCGCTGGGGCTGCCGGCCGGCAGACTGAGGCGTCCGCCCGCCGCGATCACCCGGTGCCAGGGCAGGGTGCTGCCCTCGGGTAACTGGCTCAGGGTGCGGCCGACCCAGCGTGCGGCGCGGCCCAGGCCGGCCAGCTGGGCCAGCTGGCCGTAGCTGATGACCCGGCCGCAAGGTATCTGTGCGAGCACGCTATAGAGCGCATTCAGGCGTTCATCCTGGCTTGCTGGCGAGTGGCGTGTCGCGGCATCCTTGCCGCCCGATTTCGCTTCCCGTTCAGGCTTTCCCATCATGTTGTTACGTTTCCTCTCGTCCGTGCTGCTTGCTGTGCTGGCAACCCCTGTAGTGGCCGATACGGTCTGGTTGCGCAATGGTGACCGCTTGACGGGCGAGATCATCCTGCTTGACGGCGGCAAGCTGGCCTTGAAGACCCGCTATGCCGGCCAGGTGCTGATCGCCTGGAAGGATATTGACACGCTGCGTTCGGACCAGCCGATGCTGGTGCGCCGCCAGGGCTTCGAGAGTGAACACAGCGAGCGCCTGGAAGCGGCCGGCCAGGGCATGGTGCGACTGGTCAACGGCAGCAGTCAAACCATTGCCCTGGGCAGCATCAACCGGCTGGTGCCTCCCAAGGCGGTGCTCAGCGATCGAGTCATCGAGGGCAACCTGGACGCCAAGCTGGATATGAAACGCGACAGCAGCGAAACCGATGAGTGGAAGGTCAAGGGCAATACCCGTGTCGAACATGGGCGCTGGCGCCATGTGCTCAGTGGCGAGCTGGAGCGCAAGGTCAAGAATGATGTGAAGACCGCCGATAACTGGCAGCTGGAGTATGACCTCGACCGCTTTATCGACGAGCACTGGTTCTGGCGCGCCGGGGCCGGGCATGACGAAGACGAATTCGCCTTCCTCAATCGCCAGCGTACCCTGGGCACGGGGCCGGGTTATCGCTTCTGGGAT
Organism: Pseudomonas xionganensis; assembly: GCF_009763245.1. GTDB lineage: Bacteria > Pseudomonadota > Gammaproteobacteria > Pseudomonadales > Pseudomonadaceae > Aquipseudomonas > Aquipseudomonas xionganensis. The sequence continues at coordinate 1,260,329 of NZ_WKJZ01000001.1, forward strand.
ACCGAACTGGGGCGTTTCGACATGATTGCCCAGCTCAATCGCGTCCAGTTGCGCAGTGCCGAAGGTGAGCTGAGCTTCAATACCTATGGGCTGGAATGGGACTACAAGCGCTTGCTCTGGGGCACCCGGCTGGAGCTCTACAGCACGGCGGAGCTGCAATTGCCGGATATCGAGGAGGTGGATTACGTGTTCGATGCCGAGGCGGGGCTGCGCTATCGCGTGAATGAGTGGGCCCGGCTATCGCTGCTCTATGAGCTGGACGCCGCCCGTGGCCTGGGGCAGAGCACCAGTGAGCGACGTTACCTGCTGGGGATCGGTGTGGGCTGGTAGCCATCGCGCCAGCCCCAGGTACATGCCCTGAGGCTGCCGCAGAAGGGCTTACAGGCGCAGGCCACCATCCAGCTCCAGGATACGACCGGTGTAGTAGTCGTTTTCCAGGATATAGGCCACCGAGTGAGCGATCTCGGCCGGTTTGCCCATGCGCTTGAGCGGGATGCCGGAGGTCATCTTCTCCAGGGCTTCGGGCTTCATGCTGGCGACCATTTCGGTCTCGATAAAGCCCGGGGCCACGCCGGCCACACGGATGCCGTAACGTGCCAGCTCCTTGGCCCAGACCACGGTGTCGGCGGCGACGCCGGCCTTGGCCGCGGAGTAGTTGGCCTGGCCGATATTGCCGGCGCGGGAGATGGAGGAGATGTTGATGATGGCGCCTTCGTTCTTCAGCTCGATCATCTTCGCCGCCACTTCGCGGGTGCAGAGGAACACGCCGGTCAGGTTGACGTCGATCACCGACTGCCACTGGGCCAGGCTCAGCTTGGTGATTTCGCCGTCCTTGACCTTGATGGTCATGCCGTCACGCAGGATGCCGGCGTTGTTGACCAGGCCGTTGATGGCGCCGAAATCTTCGGCGATCTGGCCCACGGTGTGGGTCACCTGCTCCTCGTTGGCGACGTTGCACAGGTAGGCGCGGGCTTCCACACCCTTGGCCTGGCAGGCGGCTACGGCTTCGTCCAGACGCTCCTGGTTGAGGTCCACCAGGGCCAGCTTGGCGCCCTTGTCGGCCAGGTACTCGGCCATGGCGCGGCCCAGGCCCTGACAGCCGCCGGTGATGATGATCACTTTGTCTTTGAGTTGCATCGCTTATCCCCTCAAGTGGTGTGGTGTAACCTTGCTGCTTATAAAAGCCTGTCCGTTTATGACGGATTCTGTGCAAGGAGTCATAAGGTGAGCGTGAAAGCCGGCAAGCATGCCCGAGAATTGCTTCTCAAGGAATACCGTGGCGTGCTCAGCACCCATTCCAAGGCCATGCCGGGCTTTCCCTTCGGCTCGGTGGTGCCCTATTGCCTGGATGCCGAGGGTCGGCCGCTGATCCTGATCAGCCGGATTGCCCAGCACACCCATAACCTCAGGCTGGACGGCAAATGCTCGCTGCTGGTGGGCGAGCGGGGCGCCGAGGATATTCAGGCGGTGGGGCGTCTGACCCTGCTGGCCGAGGCGCGGCCGTTGCAGGACGAGAACGAGATCGAGGCGGCGGCCCGGCGCTATTACCGCTATTTCCCGCAGTCGGCGGACTACCACCGGGTGCATGACTTCGATTTCTGGGTACTTGAGCCGGTACGCTGGCGTTATATCGGCGGTTTTGGCGCCATCCACTGGCTGGAGCAGGTGGCCCTGGCCAACCCCTTTGCCGGTGAGAGCGAAGCCGGCATGCTTGAGCATATGAACAGCGATCATGCTCGCGCCATTGCCCACTATGTCGCACTGGCCGGCTTGCCCGCCCATGAGCCGGCGCAACTGGTGGGTATCGATAGCGAAGGCTTTCACCTGCGTATCGGCCAGAGCCTGTATTGGCTGGCCTTCCCCGCAGCCTGCAGCAACCCGGGGGCGGTGCGTCAGGCGCTGGTGCAACTGGCCCAGGCCGAGGTCTGGCCGACCGCTGGTCAGGTTTCAGCTTGATTTAAGCGTTTTGCCCCTTACTTAACCTTCTACAGCAAGCCTGTCTTGCGCCAAGGAACCCTCCGTTCATGCGTGTTTTTCTTCTGTTGTTCCTGCTGTTCCCTTTTCTTGAGCTTGCCGTGCTGATTCAGGTGGGCAGCGCCATTGGTGTGCTGCCGACGTTGCTGCTGGTGATTGCCGGCATGCTCGCAGGTGGTCTGGTCTGGCGCGTGGCGGGTCTTGCCACCGCGTTGCGCGTGCGCGAGCGCCTGGCCCGGGGCGAAGCCCCCGAGCAGGAAATGCTCGGTGGCCTGCTGATTGCGGTGGGTGGCGGCTTGCTGCTGCTGCCCGGATTTATCAGCGACCTGTTGGGACTGGTCTGCCTGCTGCCCTTTACCCGTCAGCTGCTGCTCAGTCGTCTGCAGCAGCGCATGGAAGAGCAGGCGCTGCGTCAGCGCGCCTTCTTCGATGAGCAGGCCGGGCGTACCGGGCCGAGCCGGGCCCAGGTGCTGGAAGGCGAATACGAGCGCCGTGACTGAGTCGCGGCCCCTCGTCTGCCGTTAAAAAATATTTCCCCCGCCCTTGAAATCCCCCGGGCCGCCCTTATGTAGCGGTCACCGCAAGGTTTTTTGCCGGCAACGGCAGAAATCAGACTTCTGCGCGACGCCCGCGCGTCGCGCTACCGGCCCCGCCGGACTTTGCCAACCCGCCGATGACTGCATCGGCTGATGTAAACAACTTATTGGGAGAGATCGACAATGAAGCTTCGTCCTCTGCATGACCGCGTCGTAATCCGTCGCAGCGAAGAAGAAACCAAGACCGCAGGCGGCATCGTGCTGCCGGGCTCCGCTGCCGAGAAGCCGAACCAGGGCGAGATCGTCGCCGTCGGTACCGGTCGCGTGCTGGACAATGGCGAAGTCCGTGCCCTGGCCGTCAAGGTCGGTGACAAGGTGGTATTCGGCCCTTACTCCGGCAGCAACACCATCAAGGTCGACGGCGAAGACCTGCTGGTCATGGGTGAGAGCGAAATTCTCGCCGTCATCGAAGCCTGATTCGCAGCACATTCCGTTTAACCGTCAAGAATTGAGGATCAATTTCCATGGCTGCTAAAGAAGTCAAATTCGGCGATTCCGCCCGCAAGAAAATGCTCACCGGCGTAAACGTACTGGCTGATGCCGTTAAAGCCACCCTCGGCCCGAAAGGCCGTAACGTGGTACTGGCCAAGTCCTTCGGCGCCCCGACCATCACCAAAGACGGTGTATCGGTTGCCAAGGAAATCGAACTGAAAGACGCCTTCGAGAACATGGGCGCCCAGCTGGTCAAGGACGTCGCCTCGCGCGCCAACGACCAGGCTGGTGACGGCACCACCACCGCCACCGTTCTGGCCCAGGCCATCGTCAATGAAGGCCTGAAGTCGGTCGCTGCCGGCATGAACCCGATGGATCTGAAGCGCGGCATCGACAAGGCCACCATCGCCATCGTCGCCCAGCTCAAAGAGCTGGCCAAGCCGTGCACCGACACCAAGGCCATCGCCCAGGTCGGCACCATCTCCGCCAACTCCGACAATTCCATCGGCGACATCATTGCCGAAGCCATGGAGAAGGTCGGTAAAGAAGGCGTGATCACCGTTGAAGAAGGCTCGGGCCTGGAAAACGAACTGTCCGTGGTTGAAGGCATGCAGTTCGACCGTGGCTACCTGTCCCCGTACTTCATCAACAAGCCGGACACCATGGTTGCCGAGCTGGAAAGCCCTCTGCTGCTGCTGGTGGACAAGAAGATCAGCAACATCCGCGAACTGCTGCCGGTTCTGGAAGCTGTGGCCAAGGCCGGTCGTCCGCTGCTGATCGTTGCCGAAGACGTTGAAGGCGAAGCCCTGGCGACTCTGGTTGTGAACAACATGCGCGGCATCGTTAAAGTCGCTGCCGTCAAAGCGCCGGGCTTCGGCGACCGCCGCAAGGCCATGCTGCAGGACATCGCCATCCTCACCGGCGGTACCGTCATCTCCGAAGAAGTCGGTCTGTCCCTGGAAGGCGCCACCCTGGAGCACCTGGGTAACGCCAAGCGCGTCGTACTGAACAAGGACAACACCACCATCATCGATGGTGCGGGTGCCCAGGCCGACATCGAAGCCCGTGTTGCGCAGATCCGCAAGCAGGTCGAAGACACCACCTCCGACTACGACAAGGAGAAGCTGCAAGAGCGTCTGGCCAAGCTGGCTGGCGGTGTTGCCGTGATCAAGGTTGGCGCTGCCACCGAAGTCGAGATGAAAGAGAAGAAGGCCCGTGTCGAAGACGCCCTGCACGCCACCCGTGCAGCCGTTGAAGAAGGCGTGGTACCTGGCGGTGGTGTGGCCCTGGTGCGCGCCCTGCAGGCCATCGACGAGCTGAAAGGCGACAACGATGACCAGAACGTCGGTATCGCTCTGCTGCGCCGCGCTGTCGAAGCACCGCTGCGCCAGATCGTCGCCAACGCCGGCGGCGAGCCGAGCGTGGTGGTCGACAAGGTCAAGCAGGGCTCCGGCAACTTCGGTTTCAACGCGGCCACCGACACCTACGGCGACATGATCGAGATGGGTATTCTCGACCCGGCCAAGGTGACCCGTTCGGCCCTGCAGGCTGCTGCCTCCATCGGCGGTCTGATGATCACCACCGAGGCCATGGTGGCCGACGCGGCTGACGACAAGGCCCCGGCCATGCCGGATATGGGCGGCATGGGCGGTATGGGTGGCATGGGCGGCATGATGTAAGCCAGCCCGGCATCCTTTGCTGTACCGAAAACCCCGCGCTTGTCGCGGGGTTTTCATATTTATGGGTTATAAAAAACCGACCAGCAAAAAGGTACGGTAATTGCTTTCGATTACCCCGGCCTCTGGATTGGGGCCTGTCTTCTGCCTGGACATTGGCCTGATGCCCGGCTTCTGGTTTGTCGTTCCCTCACCTGGATGTGCTCTACGACGCGGTTTTGCCTGTACCAGCCCAGGGCTGTGCAGGTGGCCAGGTTGGCGCCTGCGGCTGTCTGCAGGTGCTCAGCAATTGGGCAGATAGGTGACTGCATGGGTGTTACTGCCCGCAATGCAGGCCTTTGCGCAGATTGCAGGGGAACCCTTTGCCTGGCGTGTGCTCCAAGCAGGGCTGGAGTCTTTGTCGATGATCAGGATGATCTGAGTTGGATCCGTCGGGCGCGCCCGGCCAATGCGACCATTCGTCGATAGAAACGACGTCTGCGTCATTCGTGATCTAGGGTAAGCAATGAGCGTTTGGCAGCGCTTTCAAGAGGTTGCAGTGATGAAGTTAGAAATCGCACGAGGTTTGTTTCTTGTTGCTGCGCTGGGCGTGGCATCCCTGGCCGCGGCCTCCTGGCACGAACCGGGTATGCAGGTGGTCAGCGAGCTAGACAGGGGGCTTGAGCCCCTGGCGCCCAAGGCCCATACGGATAGTGCGGCCACGCGCCCCGATGAAGACCTGCTGTTGTTTATCTTCGGCCTGTCGCAAGGCCTGCAAGGCAGTCAGTAGCCCCATAGAATGAAAAAGCCCTGATCACTCAGGGCTTTTTTGTTTTAGGGCTAACTCATGCTGCCCTGGGCTGCGCTGCATCCGGCTTGGCCAGCAGGCTGTAGACGCAGGGCAGGACGAACAGGGTAAAGGCAGTGCCGACGGTCATGCCGGTGGCGATCACCAGGCCGATATCGAAGCGGCTGACCGCCCCGGCCCCGCTGGCCAGGATCAGCGGCACCATGGCGAAGACCATGGCCGCAGTGGTCATCAGCACCGGGCGCAGGCGGATGGCGGCGGCTTCCTCCACCGCGGCGCGGCGTGACAGGCCCTTCTCGCGGCGCAGCTGGTTGGCGAACTCGACGATCAGGATGCCGTGCTTGGTGATCAGGCCGATCAGGGTCACCAGGCCCACCTGGGTGTAGATGTTCATCGTGGAAAAACCGAGGAACAGCGGCACCAGGGCGCCGCAGATCGACAGCGGCACGGTCACCAGGATCACCAAGGGGTCACGGAAGCTCTCGAACTGCGCCGCCAGCACCAGGAAGATCAACGCCAGGGCCAGGCCGAAGGTCAGGTACAGGGCGCTGCCCTCCTGCACATACTGGCGCGCCGCGCTGGCGAAGTCGTAGGCGAAGCCGGCCGGCGCTTCCTCGGCCATGATCTGCTCCAGGGTGGCGATGGCCTCGCCCATGCTGACGATGGGCATGCCCTGGATAATTGCCGAGTTGAGTTGCTGGAACTGGTTGAGGGTGGTCGGCCGGGCGCGGTCGCTGACCTTGATCAGGGTCGACAGGGCCAACATGGCGCCGCTGTCGCTCTTCACGTAATAGCTGCCGAGCCAGCCCGGATTATCGCGGTAGGCGCGCTCGACCTGGGCGATCACCTTGTAGCTGCGGCCGTCGATGGTAAAGCGGTTGATCTCGCCTTCACCCAGCAGGCTGGCCAGGGTCAGCCCCAGGTCCTGCATGGATACGCCCATCTGCGCGGCCTTTTCGCGGTCGATCTCCACCACCACTTCCGGTTTGTCGAAGGCCAGGTCGACCTCCAGGAAGGCGAACTGGCCGCTGGCCATGGCCTTCTGCTTGACCCGGTCGGCCACCTGCAACAGTGACTCGTAATCATTGGGGGTGTTGATCACGAACTGGAAGGGTAGGCCACTGCCGGTGCCGGGCAGGGAGGGCAGGTTGAAGCCGAAGATCTGCAGGCCGGGGATCTGGCTCAGCCGGCCCTGGACCTCGGGGAGAATCTCCATCTGGGTGCGTTCGCGCTCGTTCCAGGGCGTCATCAGAAAGCCGCCGATACCCGATTGCACGCCATTGAAGCCGTTGATCTGGAAGGAGGAGTAGTACTCGGGGAACTCCTTGAAGATGGTCACGAACTCGTCGGTGTACTTGTTCAGGTACTCCAGGTTGGTGGGCTGCGGGGCATTGGCGATCATAAAGATGATGCCCTGGTCTTCCTCGGGGGCCAGTTCGCTGGTGGTGAACTTGAGCAGCACGGGGATCAGCGCCATCACGATCAGACCGAACACCAGTACCACCGCGCGGGTATTCAGGGTCTCGTGCAGGGCATGCTGGTAGCGCTTTTTCAGGCGCTCGAACAGCATATCCAGGCGGTGCGCCAGGCCCGTGGGGTTTTCCTCGTGGCGCAGCAGCTTGGCGCACATCATCGGCGACAGGGTCAGGGCGACGATGCCGGAGATGATCACGGCGCCGGCCAGGGTCAGGGCGAACTCCTTGAACAGCGCGCCGGTGAGGCCTTCGAGAAAACCGATGGGGGCGTACACCGCGGCCAGGGTGATGGTCATCGACACCACTGGTACGGCAATCTCCCGGGCCCCTTCGAGGGCGGCGTCAAACGGCGTCTTGCCCTCCTCGATATGCCGGTGGATGTTCTCCACCACGACGATGGCGTCGTCCACTACCAGGCCGATGGCCAGCACCATGGCCAGCAGCGTCAGCAGGTTGATCGAGTAGCCCATCAGCTGCATAAAGAACAGCACGCCGATCATCGACAGGGGGATGGTGATCACCGGGATCAGCACCGAACGGAATGCGCCGAGGAACAGGAAGACCACCACGATGACGATCAGCACCGCCTCGCCCAGGGTATTCATCACCTCGTCGATGGAGGCCTGGATAAACAGGGTGGCGTCGTAGGCGATGGACACCTTGAGGTTGGGTGGTAGCTGCGCCTCCAGGGAGGGCATGATGCCGCGCACTTCCTTGATCACATCCAGCGGGTTGGCCCCCGGCGTACCCTTGATGGCGATATAGACCGAAGGCGTGCCGTCGAATGAGCTGATCGCGTCGTAGCTTTCCGCACCCATTTCCACCCGCGCCACGTCACCGAGCAGCACGCGGCTGTCGCCCTGGGTCTTGAGCGGGATGGCGGCGAAGGCTTCGGCGGACTTGAGGTCGGTTTCGGCGCTGATGCTGGTGACCACATACTGACCCTTTACCTCGCCGGCGGCGGAGAGGAAGTTGTAGTCGCGCACGGCATCGTTGACGTCGGCGGCGGTGACGCCGTAGGCGGCCATCCTTACCGGGTCCAGCCACAGGCGCATGGCGAACACCTGATTGCCGAGGATCTCGGCCTCGGCCATGCCTGGCAGGGTCGCCAGCTTGGGCTGGATGACCCGGGACAGGTAGTCGGTGATCTGCGGGTTGGACAGCTCGTCGCTGAAGAAGCTGATATACATCAGCGCCGTGGAGTCGGCCGCCTCCTTGCTCAGCACCGGGTCCTGGGCGTCGGCCGGCAGCTGGTTCTTCACCTCGCTGGCCTTGGCCAGCAGCTCGGTAAACAGGCGGTCGCTGTCGGCGCCGATGCGCGCGTAGATGGAGATGATCGACAGGTTCTGCCGACTCACCGAGGTCATGTAATCGATGCCGTCGGCGCTGGCCAGGCTCTGCTGCAGGGGCTGGGTGATATAGCCCTGGATGGTCTCGGCATTGGCCCCGGGGTAGGCGGTGGTCACGGTGATCAGGGCGTTTTCCATCTGCGGGTACTGGCGGATGGTCAGTTTGCTGAAGGCCTGCAGGCCGAGCAGGATGATCAGCAAACTGACTACGCTGGCCAGCACCGGGCGACGGATAAAGGGGTCGGTAAAAGCCATAACGATGTCCTTGGCTATTGCTTGGAGTAGGGCAGGCTGGCGATAGGTTGTTATGCCTGATCGCCAGCAAGCTGGCTCCTACAGCCTTTGATCAGGGGGTGGCGGTGTCGGCGGCGGGCTGAGTCTTTTCCTCGACTATCGCCACATGGGCGCCGTTATCCAGCTTGAGTTGGCCGGCACTGACCACCTGCTCACCGGCCTTCAGGCCCTTGAGCACCACCACCTGGCCGTCGCGCCGTTCGCCGGTTTCGACAAAACGTCGCTGCACCTGCAACTGGGCCGGCTTGTCGCCTTCGGCGGGCTGCTCCTCGATCACATAGACCGAGTTGCCATACAGGGTGTAGGTGAGGGCGGTTTCCGGCACCACCACCCGTTGCGGAGTTTGTGGCAGCAGGACCTGCAGGTTGGCGAACATGCCCGGCAGCAGCTTGTTGCCCGGGTTGGCGAGCTCGGCGCGGGCCTGCAGGTTGCGGGTGTTGTCCTCGACCTTGGGATTGATGGCGGTGATGCGCCCCTCGAACTGTTCGCCCGGGTAGGCGGCCACGCTGAGCAGCACGGTTTCGCCTATGGCCAGTTTGGGTGCGGCCTGTTCGGGCAGGAAGAAATCCACCGACAGGGCGGAAAGATCCTGCAGGGTGGCGATGATGGTGCCGGAGGACAGGTAGTCGCCGACATCCACCTGGCGGATGCCGATGGTGCCGGAGAAGGGCGCGAGGATGCGCTTCTTGGCCAGCTGCGCCTGCAACTGGGCGACGCTGGCGTTGGCTTTCTGCAGCTCGGCTGAGAGGCGGTCGAACTCGCTCTTGGAAATGCTCTGGCGGCTGACCAGGCTGCGCCCGCGCTCGAATTCGACCCGGGCCAGGCCCAGCTCCGCCTGAGCCGTGGCCAGGCTGGCCTGTTCCACCTCGCTGTCCATCTGGATCAGCGGCTGGCCCAGGCGCACCTGTTCGCCTGAGCGGAACAGCACCTCGCGCACGGTGCCGCCCACTTCCACGGTCAGGTCCACGCCCTGAATCGCCTTGAGCGTACCGATGGCCGGCAGGCGCTCCTGCCAGGGCTGCGTCTGGGCGGTGGCAGCGGCCACGCTGATCGCAGGCTGCGGCGCCGAGAACATCTGGATTTCCCGGTAGATTGAAAGGCCTTTATAGGCGGCGAGGGCGAGTACCACGAGAAGCACGACGCCGAGCATGATCAGCATGCGACGGAGCAACATATTCCGGTTCCTTGGCAGGGCGATTGAATGGCCTGGGAATAGGCAAGAGGGGCACAGTAGACCCCTCGGACAAGGCTGTCAAAGATTCGCATTTGCAAAAGATTGCGCAGGCAAAGCTGTCCGCTTGATCAGCTGCTTTTCAAGCAAAATGCCAGCATAAGCTGGCATTTTGCTGGCGTTGCCGCCGAACTCAGGCGCTCAGGCGCTGGGTGACTTCGCTGAGCTGGGCAGAGAGGCTGTGCAGGTTCTGCCCGGCGGCCTCGGTACGCTGCACGTTCTCCTGGTTGGCGGTGGCGATGGCGGTGATCTCGGTGAGGTTGCGTGAAATATCCTCGGCCACCGAGGTCTGTTCCTCGGCGGCGGTGGCGATCTGCCGGTTCATGTCGCGGATGGCCTCCACCGCGCCTGTGATCAGCTGCAAGGTGGCGCCGGCCTCGGTGACCTGGGTCACCCCTTCCTCGCTGCGGGTCTGGCCGCTTTCGATGGCACGCACCGCGTTGACTGCGCCGGTCTGCACCGTATCGATGATCTGGTGGATCTCGGCGGTGGATTCGGCCGTGCGCTGGGCCAGGGTACGCACCTCGTCGGCCACCACGGCAAAACCGCGGCCCTGCTCGCCGGCCCGCGCCGCTTCGATGGCGGCGTTGAGGGCCAGCAGGTTGGTCTGCTCGGCAATGCCGCGAATCACTTCCAGCACCTTGCCGATCCGCCCGCTGTCCGCTTCCAGGCGGCGCACCACATCGGAGGTGTTGCTGATCTCGCCGCGGATATCGGTGATGGTCTTGATGGTGGCCTGCATCACCGTTTCGCCCTTGCGTGCCGCGTGGTCGGCTTCGTCCGCCGCCGTGGCGGCTTCGGCGGCATGGCGCGCCACTTCCTGGGCGGTGGCGGACATCTCGTGCATGGCGGTGGCCACCTGGTCGGTGCGCGAGAACTGCTCGCGGGTGCCCTGTGCCATCAGAGTGGCAATGCTGTTCAGCTCGCCGCTGGCCACATCCAGGTCGCTGGTGCTGCGCTTGAGGCGATTGAAGGTATCGGCAAGAAAGTCGCGCAGGATATTGGCCGCAGCGGCCAGCTTGCCCAGTTCATCCTGGCGGCTGGCATCCACCTGTTTGGCGAAGTTGCCCTGGCTGAGCTGGGCGATATGCTCGATCAGTTCGCGAATCGGATTGATCAGGTTGCGGTTGACCAGCCACAGGCTGAACAGGGCAATCAGGGCGGTGGCGCCTAGCATGATCAGTGTGCCGAACAGGATGGTTCGTTCAGCACTTTCGTTTATTTGGGTTGCCTGCTGGCGGCTAAGCGCGTGCAGTTGGTCAACCAACTCATTCAATTGTGCACTGGTGCCCCGATCGATGCCGGATACCGCTTTATCACCCACCTTGGAATCGCCACCGGCAGCCAAGAATGCTTCCAGTCCCTTGCGATAATTGCCGCCGAGTGCCTGGTGTTCGCGTCGCAGTGCCTCGACCTGAGTCTTTAATGCACTGTCGGCGCTTGGCAGAGACAGCAACTGCCCAAGGGAGTCTTGTACTTTTTGCTCCTGTGTCTGGAACTGGGTCCAGAATTTGTCCAGCTGCGCTTTGTCGCTGCCGCGTAGCAATACGTTCTTCCATTCCTGGACCTGGATCTTGAACTCCAGGTTGGCCTGGTCCACCAGGCGCGAGGCCTCCAGCGGACCTTCGAGCAGGCCGCGATAGGCTTGCATGCCGCTGGACAGGAAGCTGAAGCAGGCCAGGGCAGTGATCAGGATTAGCGCCAGACTGCCGCCGAGCAGGGCGAGAATCTGGGCGCGAAGGGAGTGCTGAAACATGGGTGGTTCCCCTGAAGGTTGGATGCAGGATCTGGCGCCCGTCGCAGGCGCCTATCGCAGAAATCCCTTTCGGCCAGAATGGCCATGGCCCCTGCCTAGAACAGGGGTCTTGAGAGTATAGATCGGCTGGGGAGGGGCGCACTTGAGGGGCGCGTTCTCAGTCTGCGCGGATGGCCTTGATCCGATGCTCCCAGCGGCGTTTGGCCAGGCGGCGCATATTGGGAATGTCATCGGTCTCATCGAGGATGGGTTTGCCGATGATGGTTTCCATGATGTCTTCCAGGGTCACCAGACCGCGCCAGCTGCCGAACTCGTCGTACACCAGGCACATGTGCTGACGCTCTTGCAGCAACTGGGTCATCAGGCTTTCCACGTTCATGGTGTCCGGCACCACCAGCAGGTTTTTCATCAGGCTGGTGACCGGCGCACTGTCATCCTCGGCGCTAAGCAGATCAAAGCGAAACACCACGCCCAAGGGTGCTTCGTCCTCGCTGATCACCGGGTAGCGGGAAAACTGGCTCTGCTTGACGCGCTCCCTGAAGGCCCCGATCGATTCATCCGGCGCCACATGCTCGCAGACGATGCGCGGCGTCATGATGTCGCGCAGACGGATTTCATGCAGGTCGAGGATATTGCTGATGACGCGCTGTTCATCTTCGTCGAGCTTGCCTACTTCCCGGCCGAGCAGGGTCAAGGCTTTGATTTCCTCGCGAATGTCAGGTTCGGGGTGCTGGCCGCCGAGCAGCTGCATGATGCGATCGGACAACCAGATAAAAGGTTTGAGGGCCAGGATCAGGGTGTTGAGCACGGCCGGCAGATAGGGCGCCAGGGCTGGCCAGTAGCGGGCGCCGATGGTCTTGGGCAGGATTTCCGAGAGCACCAGAATCAGGAAGGTCATCACGGCCGAGGCAATGCCCAGGTAGCCGTCACCGAATACCAGGGTCACCTGGGCGCCGACACCCGTGGCGCCCACGGTATGGGCGATGGTGTTGAGGGTCAGTATCGCGGCCAGGGGCTGGTCGATTTTTTCCTTGAGGGCCTTGAGACGCTCATGCAGGCGCGGGCGCTCGGTCTTTTGCCGGGCAATGTAGCTGGGCGTTAGCGAAAGCAGCGCGGCTTCGAGGATGGAGCAGATGAACGAGACGAGGATGGAGAGGACAACAAAGGCGATCAGCAGTGTCATGGGGATATTAAGTGACTAAGGGGCACTTATGCTGGCCCATGGGTATGCAAATGGCCAGATCTGGGCGGCTTGACAGTGTTACCGCACATATCCTGAGCGCTGCCCGGTCCGGCGGTTCAGCTGCCCAGGCGCAGATGGTTGTCCCACAACCCCGCAGGCAGGCTCAGCGCGGTGGTGCGGATGGCCGGCTGGCGACAGTCATAGAGACGGCAGCGGGTCTGGCCGGAGCTGACCACGAAGCCCACGGCGCAGGCCGCCACGCCGGCGCAGTCGGGCAGATGGACGTCCAGGCGCAGGCGCATGCTGTCCAGCTCCCAGATCAGCAAGCGGTTGCCCCGTGGCGCGGTCAGGGCCAGCAGGCGCAGTTCATCGTGGATGGCCAGGCTGGCGGTGTACTGATTCAGGCTCTGGCGCAGCGGCTCGTCGATCGCAAAGGGTTGCAGGGGCTGGCCGGGGCGCTTGATCGCCAGTAGCGGCACTGAATCGTGCAGATCGCCCATATATTGCTGGCCGCTGACCACCGTGCCGTCGCTGGCCACGGCCAGGTGGCGCACGCTGTTCTGCCGGTCGGCCAGGCGTTCGCGGCTGAGCAGGCTGCCGTCGCGGCGCATCAGCACCAGGCTGGCGTCCATGGCGTCGAGGTTCATCTCCACCCGGCTGTCGGCCTCGGTGCGGATACCACCGTTGGCCACCACCAGGGTTTCGCCGTCGGGCATCCACAGCAGCTGGTGCGGGCCGACGCCGTGGGTGGAATGCTCGTCGACGCGCGCCAGGCGCTCGCCCTGCAGGCGGTAGACACCGAGCACGCCGCGCCCGGGCTCGGTGCTGTCATTCTCAGTGGCGTACAGCCAGTCGCCGCCCTTGTGGAATACCGCGTGGCCGTTGAAGTGACGGCCGGCCGGCGTGACCAGGGTCTGCAGCAGGCGGCCATCGCGGGTGTCGATCAGGTAGCTCGCGGTGCTCGGTCGGCGGCCGACGAACAGCGCCAGCGGCAGGCCGGGGTGCGGCACCACGTCGTGGCAGCGCTCGGCTACCGGCGTGGCGAAGGCGCGCTCGCCGTCCAGGCGGTAGCCGACGGCGTAGTGGCGGCCGTCGGCGTCGTCGCGGGCAGACAGCAGCAGGGGCTGGCCGTTTGCGCCGAACAGGGTCCAGCCGGCGAAGGCACCGGTCGCGGCGCCGGCGCCGAGCAGCACACCCAGGCCGAGCAGGGTTCTGCGCTGCATGTCAGTCTCCGTCGTGGGCGTTGAAGCCGATCTGCACGCCGAGGGCCTTGGCCAGCTCGCTTTCCTGCAGGCGATGCAGTTGGTCGAGGCTGGCGTACAGCTCGTTGAGGCGGGCAAGCCCGGTTGGCTCGCCGAGCAGTTCGCCCAGGGGCCGCTCCAGGGCTGCCAGGCGCTGGCGGGTGTCCAGGTAGGCGGCGTCGATTCGCCCCGCCAGTTCAGCCTGATCACGGCCGAGCAGCGCCTTGAGGCCGTCCCCGTTGTGGCCCTGCCACAGCCGTTCGGCGCTGGCCAGGGCGGCAGCGAGGTTGGCCAGGCTGGCAGCGCTGCGCCAGGCCTCGGCCTGGTAGGGCTGGGGGTGACCTTTGCTCTGTCGACCCATGGGCGCGCCGAGCTTTTTCTTCAGGCCGTCGAGGGCGCTGATGTGTGCGCGCAGCAACTCGGCGATGGCTTCATTGGCGTCGGCGTAGCGCGCGTTGGGGAAGCGCTTGAGCTGGCTGGCCATGCCCTGCTCGGCCTGCCACTGGTCGAGCACCTCCTGGCCCAGGGCCTGTTGATGGTTGCCGATGGCTTTGAGCAGTGGGCAGTAGCGGGCTTTCTGTTCCGCCTGGCGCAAGTCCAGCGCCGGGTCGAACAGCAGGTATTCATAGGCGCTCAGGCCTTGCACCACCACGCTGGCGTTCTCCACATCGGCCTGGTTCAACTGGGGCTTGCTGCTCAGCAGGGCCTCGACCTGGCGCCGAACCAGATTCTTCTTGTCGGGCCAGAACTGCACCTGCCAGGCGCGATTGCCTTCGGCTAGCGGGCCGACCATCAGGGGTTGCAGCCCGGCCCAGGCACTCTGGGCGCTCAGAAATGCCTGGCGTGCTGCCGGCAGCGCGCTCTCTCCGGCGCAGAAGGCCGCGGCGCTGCTGGCCAGTTGCTGGTTGCTCAGCAGCCAGCTGCGATAGGCCGGCAGCACAACGCTGTCGGCCAGGGCGGCGCTGATCCTGGCTTCGGGCGGCGACTGGTCGCAGCCGGCCAGGGCCAGGCCGAGCAGGGCGGCGATCAGGGGCTTGCGTAGCATGGGATTACCTCAGAGGGAGTTGAGAAAGGCCAGCAGCGCGCTGCGCTCCTCGGCATCGAAAGTGAGTACCTGTTGCTTGGCCGCTTCTGCTTCGCCGCCATGCCAGAGGATGGCCTCCAGCAGGTTGCGCGCGCGACCATCGTGGAGGAACTGGCTGTGGCCGTTGACCGCCTCCGTCAGGCCGATGCCCCACAGTGGCGGGGTGCGCCATTCGCGGCCAGTGGCGAGAAATTCCTCGCGCTGATCGGCCAGGCCTTCGCCCATGTCGTGCAGCAGCAGGTCGCTGTAGGGACGGATCAGCTGATTGGCCAGCTCCGGCTCCGCGGCATCCGCAGCGGTGGTAAAGCTGGGGGTGTGGCACTGTTGGCAACCGGCCTGGTGGAACAGGTTCTTGCCCCTGAGCACCTCGGGGGCGTCGACCGCGCGGCGCGCTGGTACGCCCAGGTTGCGGCTGTAGAACAGCACGCTGGCGAGGATGCTGTCGCTGACCTCCGGTTCGCCGCCGTGGGGGGCGGTCTGGCAATCGCTTTGGGCTGCGCTGCAGTTGTCCCGAGGCACCAGGCTGCTGGTCAGGCCCATATCGCCGGCGAAGGCTTCGGCATTCTGCTGATTGAGGCTGGGCTGGCCGGCCTTCCAGCCGAAGCGGCCGAGCTGGGTGCTCTGGCTGGCATGATCCCAGACCCGGTTGGGGCGACCGGAAATGCCGTCGCCATCGGCGTCTTCCGGGTCGGCCTGGGCCAGGATCGCCGCCTCGGGAATGGCTTCGAGCAGGCCCAGGCCGATCATCGGTGGCGCCACCCGGGCGGAGAAGCGGGTATCCGGGTGCAGAGCGCCATAGCCCAGCTGGCTGATTTCCAGCTCGGGTTTGCGCAGCTGTACCACAGTGCCGTCGGCAAACTGCATGGGTACTTCACTGTAGCGCACCCGTACCTTGCCTTCCGGGGCAATGCCGGGGTTGGCCATATCCTGCAGCTGGGCGCCGTAGGTCGGCTCGGGCACTACCCCGAGGCGCTCGATCTGTTCGGCCGTGCCGGCGCTGTGGGGCAGCGACAGGCGCACCAGCATGGACACTGCGCTGCTGGCGTCGGTTGCGGGCGGGTGACCGCGACCGTCCTTGATATGGCAGTTCTGGCAGGCATTGGTGTTGAACAGTGGGCCGAGGCCATCACGGGCGATGGTGGTGGCCGGGGCGACGACCCAGGGGTTGCGAAAGAAGCTGTTGCCCACGGCGAAGTCCAGGCGCCGGCTGGGGGCGAGATTGGCGGCCGGCAGGGAAAACGCGTTGTGGTCGCGCTTGAATACCGTGGCACTACCGGCGGAGAGGGCTTCGCCGGGCTCGACCCGGGTGAACTGAGGGGGCTGGTCGCAGGCGCTCAGGAGCAATAGCAGGGCAAGGGTGAGCAGGCGAGGCGACAGGGCGGACATGGCGGTGGATTCGCAGGCTGAAAAACTGGCCGGCAATGGTAGCAGTGCATGTCATTAAAAATAAGATGGATTTGCATTTGCGCTTGCGGCTTTGGGTCGCAGCCATGAAAAAGGCCGACAATCGGCTGGATTGTCGGCCTTGGCTGAAGCGGCGAGCGCGCAGGCTTAGAAGCTGTGGTCGGCGGTGTCCGGGTTCAGGTCACTGATGCCCAGCTTGGCTGCTGCCTGCTCAATCCCTGCGGTCTGCTTGACCAGCGCGGCAATGGCGTCGCGGACCAGTTGCTGGCCTGCGGCGTTATCGGCGGCGATCAGCTGATCGAAGTGCTGGCCGCTGTTGGCGCTGTCGACCAGGACCTGCAGCTTGCCTTCGCTGGCTGCGAGGTCAGACTGCAGGCTGCTGTCGGCGGCCGCGTCAACCTTGGCCACCAGTTGCGACAGGCTCGGGCCACTCAGGGTGCTGCCGTCGACCTTGCGATATTCGCCCAGGTAGACGTTGCGGATGCCCTTGCCATTGTAGAAGTGCGAGTTGTGGGTGTTGTCGCTGAAGCAGTCATGCTCGTCTTCGGTGGAGTTGGCTTCCAGCGCGACCTTCATGCGCTCGCCGGCCAGTTCGCCGAGGGACAGGCTGCCCATGCCGAACAGCATCTTGCGCAGACCGTTTTCGGCCGAGTCGGCCAACAGTTCGCTGCGGTAGTTGCCTTCGACGCTGTCCTGCCATTGCTCGACCATGCTGTCCAGGTCGCTGACCAGCAGGGCGGTGGCGGCCTGCAGGTAGGCACGGCGGCGCTCGTTATGGCCACCGGTGGCACCTTCGCCGATCAGGTAGTCGGTGTAGGGCCGCTCGCCGGCGCCCGGCTCGGTGCCGTTGAGGTCCTGGCCCCAGAGCAGGAATTCGATGGCGTGGTAGCCGGTGGCAACGTTGGCCTCGGAGCCGCCCAGCTCGTTCAGGCTGGCCAGCAGTTCCGGGGTGATGGTGCTGGCATCGAGCTGGTCTTCGCCGATCTGGATCGCCGCGTTGGCAATGATATTGGCCTGGGCGCCCGGGTTGCCGAGGGCGTGCTGGTAGTCGCTGGCCACATAGTCGATCAGGCCTTCGTCCAGCGGCCAGGCATTGAGCTGGCCTTCCCAGTCGTCGACCACGGCGTTGCCGAAGCGGAACACCTCGGTCTGCATATAGGGCACGCGCGCGGCCAGCCAGGCCTGCTTGGCGGCCTGCAGGGTGTCTTCGCTGGGGTTGGCCAGCAGTGCGTCGATGGCGCTCTGCAGGGTCTTGCCGGTGCTGGCGGCGTCGCTGAACACGGCCAGGGCCAGGTCGGCATAGTGCTTGACCACCGCCTGGGCAGCAGCCTGGTCGAGCGTGCCGGTGGTCGCCGGAGCAGCGCTTTCGCTGCTGACGGCCGGAGCGGCGGCCTGGGTGGCGGGGGCTTTATCTTCGCCGCAACCGGCGAGAGCGATGGCAAGGGCGAGCAGGCTGGCGGTGGCCAAGGGATTGGAGCGCATGGGGAGTCCTTTGCGTGTCTGGCGGCGTGAGCCGGTTTTTGTGAAAGGTGAGGATAATGCGAAAGATTTGCATTTTATGCAAAGCCTTGTTGCGCTTTTGTGCTTCGTGAGGCGCAACCGTCCTTGCCGAGGTGGATGGGGCTAGAATGCCCGCATCGCCCCATCGACTTCTGGAGTGCCCCGATGAGCCTGACCAGTGTTGCCCTGATCGTTGTCCTTATACTGCTCGCTGCCTATGCCATAGCGCTCTATAACGCCCTGGTGCGGCTCAAGCATGGGGTCAGCAAGGCCTGGTCGAATATCGACGTGATGCTCAAGCAGCGCCATGAAGAGCTGCCCAAGCTGGTGGAGACCTGCAAGCAATACATGCAGCACGAGCGGGGCACCCTGGAGGCGGTGATCGCCGCCCGCAGTGCCGTGTCCAGCGCTCGGGAGAAGGGCGATCTGGGCGCCCTGGGCAAGGCCGAGACCGGTCTGCGCATGGGCCTGGGGCAGCTGTTTGCCCTGGCCGAGAATTATCCCGAGCTCAAGGCCAACGAAAGCTTTCAGCACCTGCAACAGCGCATCAGCGGTCTGGAGCACGGGATTGCCGACCGCCGCGAGCTGTACAACGAAGCGGTCAACCTGAACAACGTGCGCATCGAGCAGTTTCCCGATCTGATCATTGCCCGTCTGTTCGCCTTCAAGGCGGCGGTGCTGCTGGAGTTCAGCGAGGGCGAGAAGGCCGATGTCGATCTCAAGTCGCTGTTTGGTTGAGCCATGACGGCAGAGGGACAGATCATTGGCCTGGTCTGCAGCGGTGCGGCCAGCCTGGCGGGCGGTTGGTGGTTTATCCGGCGTTTCGCCCAGGCCCGCCATCTGCTCGATACGCCCACCTCGAAAATCCGCTCGGCGGCCCAGGGTTATGCCGAGTTCTATGGTGTGCTGGTCGCCAGCGAACAGCCCGCTCTGCTCGGCCCCCTGACCCAGACGTCCTGTCTGTGGTGGCGCTACAAGATCGAGGAATATAAATCCAACGGCAAGAACCGCAGTTGGCGGGTGCTGGAAAGTGGCAGCAGCGACGCCTGGCTGCAACTGCAGGACAGCACCGGCAACTGTCTGATCGACCCGCGTGGTGCCGAGGTGCGCCCGGCCACCCGGCAGGTCTGGCAGGGCAACCAGCGTCATCCCCTGGGGTCGGCGAAAAGCGCTTGGGCCGCGTTGTTCAGTGCTGGCAAACGCTATCGCTATACCGAGGAGCGCCTGCATGTGGGCCAGCCGCTGTACGCCATCGGTGATTTCCGCAGCCATGGTGGTGGGCGCCAGGCCTTCGACCTGAATGCCGCCAAGGGCGAGGTGATTCGCCAGTGGAAGGGTGACTTCGCCGGCCTGTTGCAGCGCTTTGACCATGACGGCAATGGTCAGCTGGATGAGCAGGAGTGGCAGCGGGTGCAAGTGGCGGCGGGGCTTGAGGCCGAGCAGCGGCGCCGTGAGCAAAGCCTGCAGCCGGTGCAGCATCGCCTGGGCAAACCGGCCGAGCGCCAGCCCTTTATCCTGTCCTGCGCTGGGGAGGACGAGCTGGTGCGGCGCTTCTACTGGCAGGCGGCAGGTGGCGCACTCCTGTGCATGATCGGCGCCCTGGCCTTTGCCTGGTTGCTGGGGGTTGAGCGGTTCTAGCCTGTGCCCACTCAGCCTTTAGGGCAAAAGCAAACGCCCCATGAACGGGGCGTTTGTGGGTCTGGCAGCATGGCTCAGAGCGTGGCGGGGTTGGCCGTGGTGTTCAGGCGCCGGGCCTGTTTCAGGTAGTTGGTCAGCTCCCGTGCCGGCAGGGGCTTGCTGTAGAAGTAGCCCTGACCCTCGTTGCAGCCCTGGGCCATGATGTAGGCCTCCTGCTCCACGGTTTCCACCCCTTCGGCGATCACCTGCATGCCCAGGCTCTTGCCCAGCTGGATGATGGCGCGAACGATGGTGGCGTCGTCTTCGTCTTCCAGCAGGTCCTGAACGAAGCTCTTGTCGATCTTGATCTTGTCCAGGGGCAGGGTCTTCAGGTAGCTCAGCGAGGAATAGCCGGTACCGAAGTCGTCGATGGCGATCAGGGCGCCGGAGCGGCGTAGGCTGAGCAGGTGCTGGGCGGCGGTATTGATGTCTTCCATCAGGCCGGTTTCGGTGACTTCCAGCTCCAGGCTGCGCGGCGGCAGGCGGTACATCTGCATCAGGTTGTTGATCACCCGCGGCAGCTCGGCATGGTGCAGCTGCACGGTGGACAGGTTGACCGCCATGCGCAGCTCGGTAAAGCCCTGGTCATGCCATTCGCGCAGTTGCTTGCAGGTCTGGTCGAGAATCCACTCGCCGATGGGGATGATGGTGCCGTTCTGCTCGGCCAGGGGGATAAACAGGTCTGGCGGGACGAAACCGTGTTGCGGATGCTGCCAGCGCAGCAGCGCCTCGACCCCCACCACGCAGTGGTCGCGGTAGTCGATCTGCGGCTGGTAGACCAGGTGGAACTGGTCCTGGGCCAGGGCGTCGCGCAGGTCCTTCTCCAGCTCGCGACGGCGGCGCATTTCACTGTCGACGCTGGCGATGTAGAACTGATAGCGGTTACGCGAACGGCTCTTGGCCAGGGTCATGGTCTGCTCGGCTTTCTGCAGCAGCTTCTCGGTACTGTCGCCATCTTCCGGGAACAGGGTGATGCCGATGGTGGCGCGCAGGCGCACTTCCTGGTTGTCCAGGGTAAAGGGGGTGTCCAGATCGTCCAGCACGCTCTGGGCCAGTTCGGCGGCCTCGTAGGGCTGTTCGATATCGGCCTGGACCAGGGCGAACTGGTCGCCGCCCAGACGGGCCAGGGCGCCCAGGCGGCCGCTGTGGCCACGCAGGCGGTCGGACAGGGCCAGCAACAGCTGGTCGCCGGTCTGGTAGCTGAACTGTTCGTTGATGCCCTTGAAGTCGTCCAGGCCGACGCAGAGTACGGCCACGCGGCGCTGCAGGCGGCCGGCGTCATCGAGGATCTGATCCAGTTGCTGTTGCAGCTGCTGGCGGTTGGGCAAGCCGGTGAGGAAGTCGTACTGGGCCATGCGCAGCAGGCTGTTTTCCGCTTCGCGGCGCAGGTGGGTGTTGCGCTCGATGGAGGACAACAGCTGGTTGGCGGTGTTGATCCACAGGCCCAGCTCGTTTTTCTCGTTGCCCTTGAGCATGGGCAGCTTGTGTTCGCTGGGGCGGTCCGGGTTGATATTGGTCAGGTGCTCGATGATCTTCGACAGTGGCTTGGTCAGCAGCCAGTGGTAGACCAGATAGAGCACCAGGCCCATGGCCAGGGCACGGAGCACGCCGGAGATAAAGATGATCACCGAATTGGTGACGAAGTTCTGTCCGTAGGGGGCGGTGTCCAGGGTGATGTTGAGGTCGCCGTAGTATTCGCTGTAAGGGCCGCGGCCGACCAGCTTGGTGACGAAGCTCTGCTCCTGGCCGAGGATCGGGTCGGTGAGCCAGCGGGTGGGCATCTCGACCCGTTCGCGGGATTTCTCCGCCAGCATGGGTTCGTTGGGATGGCCGATGGCGGCGGTGCGCACGGATTCGTGCTGGAACAGGCCCTCGATCACCTGCATGCCCATTTCCCGATCCAGGCTGTAGACCGCCTGGGTGGAGGGGTCGCGGAACATGCCGAGAATGCGTTGGGCGTCGTTGGCGATGGCCTGGCGGGTCTTGTAGGCATCAAAGACGATTTGCGCGCAACTGAGGACTACGCCAACGACCAGTGCCGAGAGCAGCACAACGCGCAGCAACTTGAGCGACAAGCTGTTTTTCAGTTCCAGCTTCAAGTGAGTTTCCTTGTTCGAGGCACTGGGCGTCCGACGTACCTGAGTATTGGCAAAGTCGCGCTTGCAGTCAAAGGGCCATTAGCAGTTTGTCCGGGATTTCTGCGCAGCCTGCTCTAAGGGTGGTCTGTCGATACTTGGCACAAGAGTTGCGATACCTCAATCACTCACTTCTTGGGGGATATGGGGATGAACAAAGCGAGTGTAGGCATTCTGGTGCTGGGGTTCTCGTCATCGGCCCATGCCAGTGGCAATGAGGCAAGCAATACCGCCTGGCTGGTGCTGGCCAGCGTGCTGGTGTTCTTTATGCAGGCCGGCTTTGCGCTGCTGGAGAGCGGCATGTCACGGGCCAAGAATGCGGTCAACGTGATGATGAAGAACTACATGGACGCCTGTGCCGGCGGCATCGTGTTCTGGCTGCTGGGCTTTGGCCTGATGTTCGGCAGCAACCTCACCGGCTGGTTCGGCACCAGTCATTTCGCGGTGCAGGAGGGCGAGCCCTGGGACTTCACCTTTCTGCTGTTCCAGATGATGTTCGCCGCCACGGCGGCCACCATCGCCAGTGGCGCCATGGCCGAGCGAACCCGTTATACGGCCTACCTGATCGGTGCGGTGGTGATCAGCGGGCTGATCTACCCGGTGTTCGGCAGCTGGGTCTGGAGTGGGATGTACGGGGGGCAGGGCTGGCTGGCCAGCCTGGGCTTTATCGACTTTGCCGGCTCCACCGTGGTGCACAGCGTGGGCGCCTGGTGCGCCCTGGCCGGCATTCTGGTGCTGGGCCCACGCCTGGGGCGCTATGCGGCGGATGGCACGCCGCGGCTGATTCCCGGGCATAACCTCAGCCTGGTGGCATTGGGCGGTTTTATCCTCTGGGTGGGCTGGTTCGGCTTCAATGCCGGCAGCAGCCTGGAAATGAATGTCAGCCTCGGCCTGATCGCTCTCAATACTCACCTGGCGGCCAGCGCCGGTGCTCTCGGGGCCTTTCTCGCCCAGCGCGGCAGCTCCAGCCCGGTGCTGCTGACCACCACGGTCAATGGCTCGCTCGGTGGTCTGGTGGGCGTTACTGCCGGCTGTGCCAGCATGCAGCCGGGATTTGCCCTGCTGACCGGGCTGGTGGCCGGTTTTGTGGTGGTGTTCGGTATGCGCCTGCTCGATCGTCTGCAACTGGATGATGTGGTCGGTGCGGTGCCGGTGCATGGTTTTGCCGGGGTTTGGGGCACCGTGGCGGCGGGGCTGTTCTTCAGTGGCGATCTGTTCAACTGGGAGCGGGTCGGGGTGCAGTTGCTGGGCGCCGCGGCCGCCTTTCTCTGGGCCTTCCCGCTGGCGTTGCTGCTCTATCTGCTGCTGGACAAGCTGTTCGGCCTGCGCGTCTCCAGCCAGGACGAGCAGCGTGGTCTGGACTACGCCGAGCATGCCGAGGTGGGCTACCCCGAGTTCAATCTGGCGCAGACCTTCGATGCCGATGCGTTGCCCGGGAGGGTAGGCAAATGAGCCTGGTGACACGCCGCCGCGCCATCTACACCGGCCTGGCCGGGCATTTTGCCGGGGATGAACTGCTGGCCGTGCTCTGTTTGTGGGAGGACCGCTATGCCGAGAAACCGCCCTTCGCCCTCAACGAGTTTCTCGCCGAGGTGGCCCAGGCCAGTGGGCAGCGCCTGGAGCGCGCCAAGCTCTACCGCGAGCTGGTCGGGGCCCTGACCGGCCCGCTCTCGGCACTGCTGCCGGATCCTGCGCCGCAGTTGCATGCCTGGCGTCAGCAGCAAGGTATGCGGGCGCCGGAGCCGGCCGTGCATGGGCAGGCGCGGCACAGCTTTGGTTTGCTCAGTCAGATGCTGTTTACCACCCTGGGCAGCGAACAGAGCGAGCGCCTGCGCCGCTTTGCTGCCGGCAATCTGGGCGGCATGCAGGTGGACGATGGCACTGGCCTGCGCCTGCGCGCCTGGTTGCTGCAGGGCGACGAGCAGGGTTTGCTGGGCCTGGCCCCGGAGCAACTGCGCAAGCTGCTCAACCTGCTGTATATCGGCCTGTGCGAGTTTCTCGGGCCGGTGGCGGCGGATCGCCTGCTCAGCCAGAGCGTGCAGCAGGTGGAGCAGTTGCAGCCAGCCTATGGGGTCAGGCAACTGCTTTGAGGGGAAGTGACAGGCTGAAAAAGTGCCGGGAGCACTTTCTGACGTCGCACAGCGACGGCCCGCAAGGGGAGCACCAGGGATGGCTGGGCACAAAAAAAACCGGTCAGCGACCGGTTTTTTTCAAGCGGGAGAAACTCAGGCCGCGTAGTTCTGGGCCACGAAGTCCCAGTTGACCAGGTTCCAGAACGCCTCGACATACTTCGGACGCATGTTGCGGTAGTCGATGTAGTAGGCGTGTTCCCACACGTCGCAGGTCAGCAGCGGGGTGTCGCCGCTGGTCAGCGGACAGCCGGCGCCGATGGTGCTGGCCAGGGCCAGCGAACCGTCAGCCTTCTTCACCAGCCAGCCCCAGCCGGAACCGAAGGTGCCGATGGAAACCTTGCTGAACTCTTCCTTGAACTTGTCGAAGGAGCCGAAGGCGGCGTTGATGGCATCCGCCAGAGCGCCGGTGGGCTGGCCACCGCCGTTGGGGCTCAGGCAGTTCCAGTAGAAGGTGTGGTTCCACACCTGGGCGGCGTTGTTGAAGATGCCGCCGGAGGAGGTCTTGACGATCTCTTCCAGGGTCTTGCCTTCAAACTCGGTGCCCGGCACCAGGTTGTTCAGGTTCACCACATAGGTGTTGTGGTGCTTGTCGTGGTGGTATTCCAGGGTTTCCTTGGAAATGTGCGGCTGCAGGGCGTCATGGGCGTACGGCAGTGGCGGCAATTCGAAAGCCATGGTTGATCTCCTAATCAGGTCGGGTGCGGGGTGCGCTAAGCCGATCACGGGCGGCTATGGGTGCGGCGCTTATATGACATGCGCCGCGAGCCCTGAATCATAGCACCGGCCTTGAGCCTTAAACACGCGACAACTGTGTGGGAACCCGCTCAGCCAAGCGAGGGGTTGGCCAGCAATTGGGCGGCGATGGTGAACATCATCAGCGCCACGCCTAGGTCAATCACCCGCCAGGTCGCCGGCCGCGCCAGCCAGGGGGCCAGCCAGGCGGCGCCCAGGGCCAGGCTCATAAACCACAGCAGCGAGGCGCTGGCGGCGCCCAGGGCATAGGCGCCGGGCACGGCCTGCTGGGCACCGAGGGAGCCGATCAGCAGCACGGTATCCAGATACACATGGGGGTTGAGCAGGGTCACCGCCAGGGCGGCCAGCAGCACGGCGCGCAGCGAACGGGGTGTGCCCAGGCCATGGGCATTCAGAGCCTGGGGCCGGCAGGCGCGCAGCAGGGCCTGGGCGCCGTACCAGAGGAGAAAGGCAGCGCCGCCCCACAGGGCGATATGCAGCAGCAGTGGGCTTTGCGCCAGCAGGGTGGCCAGGCCGAATACCCCGGCGGCGACCAGCAGGGCGTCGCACAGCACGCAGAGCAGCGCCACCGGCAGGTGGTGCTCGCGGCGCAGGCTCTGGGCCAAGACGAAGGCATTCTGCGCGCCCAGGGCGATGATCAGGCCGGCGGCGATAATCAGGCCGTTGCTGTAGCTCTGCCACATATCAGCGGGGCTCCCGGGCCAGTTGATGCAATACCTGCAGGGCCCGTTCGGCATCGGCCTGGGCCACGAACAGATGGTCGTGGTGGTAACCGGCGATCACATTGCAGCTGATGCCGGCACCGGCCAGCGCCGTGGCAAAGGCCGCCGTCAGGCCAACCGCCGCCAGGGCGGAATGCACCTCGAGGGTGATCCAGGCGGCCTGGTAGTCGTAGTCCAGGCCCATGTGCTCGGCGGCCTCCCGGGGCAGGATCAGGGTCATGCCCTCGGTTTCGCGAAAGCTGCCCAGGGCCACGGCAAGCTGCTCGGCGCTGGGGGAAGGCAGGCTGCAGAAGACGTAGGTGCCGGGGTTGAGGCGCGGCGCGAGGCCGGCCAGCAGTGTGCTCAGTGACGTTTCGCCGGACATGTCAGGTTCCTGTCTGAGATTGCGATGGGGGCAGTCTGGGGCCAGTTGTTGTATAAGAAAAATCAATGATACTCATGACTCATTAGGGATTCTTATTTTGTTCGACTACAAGTTGCTTGCCGCCCTGGCGGCGGTGGTGGAGCAGGCCGGCTTCGAACGGGCGGCCCAGGTGCTGGGCTTGTCACAATCGGCGGTGTCGCAGCGGATCAAGCTGCTGGAGGCGCGGGTCGGCCAGCCGGTGCTGATGCGCGTCAGCCCTCCCGTGGCCACGGCAGTGGGCCAGCGCCTGCTCAACCATGTGCAGCAGGTGCGCCTGCTGGAGCGCGACCTGCAGGCCCAGGTGCCGAGCCTGGATGAAGGGGGCGCGCCGGAGCGCCTGCGCATTGCCTTGAATGCCGACAGCCTGGCCACCTGGTGGGCGTCGGCGGTGGGCGATTTCTGCGCCGAGCAGCGCCTGCTGCTGGAGCATCTGGTGGAGGATCAGGATGTCGGCCTCAAGCGCATGCGCGCCGGTGAAGTGGCCGCCTGCCTGTGTGCCAGCGAGCGGCCCCTGGCCGGAGCCCGGGCCGAGTTGCTGGGTGCCATGCGTTACCGGGCCCTGGCCAGTCCGGACTTTATCCGCCGGCATTTCGCCGAGGGCGTGAGCGCGCCGGCTCTGGCCCGCGCCCCGGCCATCGTCTTTGGGCCGGATGACCAGCTGCAGCATCGCTACCTGGCAGCCTTGGGCCAGGAGGGTGGCTTCTGTCATCACCTCTGTCCTTCCTCGGAAGGCTTTGTGCGCCTGGCCGAGGCCGGCTTCGGCTGGGGGCTGATGCCGGAGCTGCAGGTGCAGGCCGAATTGGGTCGGGGCAGCCTGGTCGAGTTGCTGCCGCAAAGGCCTGTGGATGTGCCGCTGTACTGGCACCACTGGCGCAATGGTGGGGCCCTGCTGGAGCAACTGACCCGCCATCTGCATCGCCAGGCGGATAAATGGCTGGTGCCGGTGGTGGGCGTATAAAGCGCATGTGATGGGGCGCCAAGGGGTGAGCGGGGCGCTCACCCCTTGGCGCCCTGCCCATCTGGCTTACAGCTGAAACTGCCCCAGCAACTGCTGCTGGTCACTGGCCACGTTACGCAGGCGCTCGCCGCTGTGGCGGGTATTGGCGGCGTTTTCGCGATTTTCCGCAGTCATGGCGCTGAGCTGATGCATATGCTGGTTGACCTCCTGGGTGGTGGCGGCCTGCTGCTCGGCTGCGGCGGCGATCTGAAAGGCCAGGCCGTGTACGGCCTGCAGGGACTGCTCCAGGTCGCTGAGGGTGGTCAGTACCGCCTGAGTTTCGTCTTCCAGGGCGCGGGCCTGGGTGGTGGAACCCTGCATGCTGCTCAGGGCCTGCTGCGAGGAGTCGCCCAGGGTGGCGATGATCTGCACGATCTCCTCGGTGGCGGTGCGGGTGCGCATGGCCAGGCTGCGCACTTCATCGGCCACCACGGCAAAGCCTCGCCCCTGCTCGCCGGCGCGGGCGGCCTCGATGGCGGCATTCAGGGCCAGCAGGTTGGTCTGTTCGGCAATGCCGCGAATCACTTCCAGTACCGAGGCGATCTGCTGGCTGTTGCCGGCCAGGGTCTGCACCACCTGATCGGCTTCGCGCAGGCCGCCGAGCAGCTGATCCTGGCGACCGATCATGCGCTGCAGGGTGCCCTGCATGGCGGCGAAGGCGCTGCGTGCCGCTTCGCTGCTGTCGGCGCTCTGGCTGGCGTTGGCGGCGATCTCCTGCACGGTGGCAGCCATCTGGTCGACGGCACTGACCACCATTTCCAGGGCTTCCTGTTGCTGGTCGAGGCGACTGCTGGTCTGTCCGGCGGCGGCCAGGATATCGCCACTGGCGTGATCCACCGCGCTGCTGGCCTGGTGCAGTTGCTCGATCACTCGGCGCCAGGCCGCGGCCATTTCATGCAGGGCCTGCATCAGGCCGTTACCGCCCGCCGCCGGGTGGCTGAGCTGCAGCTGGCCGGCGGCCAGTTGCTGGGCCAGTTGCGCCATATTCTGCGGCTCGCCGCCCAGGGGGCGCATTACGCTGCGGCTGACCAGCCAGGTGGCGAGGCCCACGGCGACCATGGTCAGCAGACCGAGCAGGAGGATCTGCAGCATCAGCGCGCGCACCGGGGCGAAGGCCTGGGTTTGATCCATCTCGGCCACCAGGGCCCAGTGCAGGCCGTCGAACTGCAGCGGCACAAAGGCCTTGAGTGCCTGCTGGCCGGCCAGGCCGGTTTCGCTCAGGCGGCCGCTGTCGCCACCCAGGGCGCGCTGGAAGGCTTCGCCCTGCAGTGGCGTGCCCGCTTGTTGGGCGCGGGGGGCCTGGTGTGCGGGGAAACGCACCGAATCCGAGCGCAGCAGGCCATCGCTGCCCACCAGATAGGTTTCGCCGGCCTCGCCCAGACCCTGGCGGGTCTGCATCACCTGGTTGAGCGGGGCGATGGGCAGTTCGAGCAGCAACAGTGCGGTCAGCTCGCCATCACTGTGTATGGGGCTGGCAAGGAACTGGCTGGGTTCGCCGGTCTGCGGGTTGACGCTGAGGTCGCTGAGGTGTGCCTGGCCGCTGCTCAGGCTGTGCTGGGCCAGGCGGCCCATGGGGTGTTCGCGCCAGCTGCCGGTCAACAGGTTCTGCTGGTAATCCTCGCCGCGCAGCACGCTGAAGATCACCTGGCCATCGCCGTCCACCAGCTTGAGGTCGCGGTAGCCGTAGGTCTGGGTGAAGTTCTCGAAAATCGGTCGGTCGTAGTTGGCGGCGCTGATCAGGGAAGGGCCGGTGAGGCCGCTGTAGCTGGTGCTCAGGTTGCTGGCCAGGGTGCCCAGCTGGTTGTGCCGGGCCTGGAGATTATCCAGCAGCTGCTGCTGTTTGATATTTGCAACGGCTTCCAGGGCGTCCAGGCTCTGCTCCTGCAAGGCTTTGCTGGCCTGCAGATAGACCGTGATGGCCATCGCTAGCACAGGGAAAAGGCCGATAAGTAAATAGCTTAGGGCGAGCTTGAGGCGTAACGGCATGTCTATGGGCTCCGCGGGTGGGAAGGTGACAGACTGATAGGTGTTTAAGATTCTGCAAGAATCGTGCGAATTGCTTGACGATGTGTCAATAAAAATGATCGGTCAGTCTGTGGTTTGCGGGTCAGGGCTTGTCGCTGGGTGATGGGCAGCCGTCTGCGCCGTGTTCAGGCACAGTGGGGGTGGGAGAAAAGGTAACTGCTGTCGCCGCCTGGGAGCGGGCGGCGGAAGGGAAGGCCTGTTACTCGATTTCGATGCGGCCGGAACCGGGCAATTGTTCGATACAGCGGGCGCCGAACAGCCGCGAGGGGGTGAAGTAACCGCCGGGGCCCTGGTAATCGAGCAGATGACGCACCGCCAGCAGCGCGCCGTGTACCGTCACCTCGTAGCCGTTGGCGGTCTGCAGGCGGGCCGTCCTGACCTGCCCGGCGGCATTGCGTGCCTCGCCCCATAGCCAGGTGCGCTGGCGCTCCCGGGCCTGGGCATCCGGGCCTTTGACCTTGCGTCCGATCAGGCCCTTGAGCCAGTTCTGCACGGCATTCAGGCCGAGCAGGCCCCGCAGCGGGTCGATCAGGCGCATCAGGATGGCAATGGCCGGTGGGGTCGTCAGGTACACCTCGATATTGCCGATGCCGGTGCTGTGATAGGCGGTGGAGACATCGCCCCAGGGGATGGTCACGGCCGGCTTCTCGCCGCGACCAAAGTTGATCGAGCGGCGTTTGTAACCCAGCGGCACATCGGTGATCACCCCGGCGCGGCGCACCTTGCCGCCGAACTTGAGGCCCTCCACCGAGGTCTTGGCCGTGCCCGGCGACAGCCCGCTGCCACTGTCGAAGCCCAGGGCCAGGTCACAGGCATCGGGCAGGGCCTGGTGCAGGCAGGTGGCCAGGCAGTCGCTGGGGATGACATCGAAACCGACGCCGGGACAGACCACCAGGCCCAGTTCCCGGGCCTGGGTGTCGCGCTGCCGGGCCGCTTCGAACACGCCGATTTCCCCGGTGATGTCCACATAGTGGGTGGCACTGGCCAGGCAGGCGTCCAGCATCGGCGCGCTGGTGGCGGAGAAGGGCCCGGCGCAGTGCACCACCACGGCGATATCGGCCAGCACCTCGCGGGCCCGGGCCTGTTCATCCAGGTCGAAGATGCGGCATTCCAGGCCCAGCAGGCTGCCCAGGGCATGCACCGCCGCCGGGTTGCGCCCGCCGAGTATGGGGTTCAGGCCCTGGCGCTTGGCCTCGCTTGCAAGCAAGTGCCCGGTGTAGCCGTTGGCGCCGTAGATCATCCAGTTACTGGCCATGTACGTTTTCCTGGTCTCGATTGAGTGCGTAGCAAGCTTAGTCGTTTCCTGGGTGACTGCGGCCCGATCCTCCGTGCAGTGGGTCGCTATTCTGGCCGCCAGGGTCACTCGGCCTGCGCCTGCGCGCTGCTAGAGTGGCAACAGGCTCGAACAGGGGGAAGCCATGAAGATCTTGGTCACGGGTGCCAGCGGTTTTATTGGTGGGCGCTTTGCCCGTTGCGCTCTGCAGCAGGGCCTGCAGGTGCGCATCAACGGCCGCCGGGCCGAGGCGGTGTCGGCATTGCGTGAGGCGGGAGGCGAATTTGTCCAGGGCGATCTGGGTGACCCCGAACTGGTCAGGCGTCTGTGCCAGGACGTCGAGGCGGTGGTGCACTGTGCCGGCGCGGTGGGGGTGTGGGGCGACTATGCGCACTTCTACCAGGCCAATGTGCAGGTCACCGAGAACCTGATCGAAGCCTGTCTGCAGCAGGGTGTGCGACGCCTGGTGCACCTGTCTTCGCCCTCGGTGTATTTCGACGGCCAGGCCCATGTCGGCCTGCGCGAGGAGCAGCTGCCGCGGCGCTTTTCCGATCACTACGGGCAGACCAAATACCTGGCCGAGCAGCGGGTGTTCGCCGCCCAGGCACGGGGCCTGGAGGTGCTGGCGCTGCGCCCGCGCTTTGTCACCGGGGCGGGTGATGCCAGCATCTTCCCGCGGCTGATCAATATGCAGCGCAAGGGGCGCCTGTCGATTATCGGCAATGGCCTGAACCGGGTGGACTTCACCAGCGTGGACAACCTCAATGACGCCCTGCTCAGCTGCCTGCAGGTGGGCGAGCAGGCCCTGGGGCGGGTCTACAACATCAGCAATGGCGAGCCGCTGCCCTTGTGGGAGGTGGTCAACCATGTGCTGCGTCGCCTCGACCTGCCGCCGGTCACTCGGCATCTGCCCTATGGCTTGGCCTATGCCGCGGCAGCGCTCAATGAAGGCATCTGCCGGCTGCTGCCGGGGCGCCCGGAGCCGACCCTGTTTCGTCTCGGTGTGGCGGTGATGGCCAAGGATTTCTCCCTGGATATCAGCCAGGCCCGGCAGTACCTGGGCTACGAGCCGCGGGTCAGCCTGTGGACGGCCCTGGATGAGTTCTGTCAGTGGTGGCAGGCGCAGCAGGGCAAGGCCTGAGCCTGCTCAGGCATACACCCGCTGGCCGCGATAGATGCGCACCGAACCGCTGCGTGCGGCGACATGGGCGGCTTCGACCAGTGCTGGCACGCTTGGCGCGCTCTGGTAGGGCATATCGCTGAGCTGCGCCAGGCGCTGGCCCAGCTGGCGGGTTTCCTCGTTGCTGGAGGCCAGGCAGGCGCTGAGCATGGCGCTGATCGCATCCGTCTGGCTCAGGCGGATATCCACCGCCTGTTCTTCGCGCAGCTTGCGGCGCAGGGCCTGCATGCAATCGAGCACCGCTTTGTTCAGTTCCATATGCCATCCCCCGATAGTCGTCACTGAATGGGTGTCACCACCCTGGTAGTAGGGATATTGCAAGCGCCGTACCAAATGCTCGATTGGCGAACTCCGTGGCCTGGCGCGTGGTCTGAGGCGGGACGCGCGCCCTTCGTCGGTGCGTTGCGCACCGCAGCTGCGCAACGCTGAAGCGCCCCGGGCGAATCGTTATACTGCGCCCAGTCTTTGCCTCCCTGGCTTTATTTGAAGGTTTACCCCATGCGTAATGATGCTCGCGACGAACTCGATCATGTGCCCAGTCTGACCCCGGATCGGGGCGATCAGGATGACTTCGCCGAGGCCCATGTCGAGCCGCGTAGCCCGGCTTACGCGCGTGCGCCGGTTGCGCCGCAGAAGACGGCCGGTAACGGGCCGCTGTGGGCACTGGTCGGTGCCCTGACGATCGCCCTGGGTGGTTTGGGCTGGTGGAGTTTTCAGCAGATCAGCCTGATGGAGCAGCAACTGGTGGCGACCCAGGAGAGCTTTGCCCGCATCAGCGAGGAAGCCGCCGGGCGCATTCAGGATATTTCCGGCAAGGTGGTGGCCACCGAGTCCAGCGTGCTCGGTGACAGCGAAGCGCTCAAGCTGCGGGTCAAACAGCTGGAAAACCAATTGGCCGAACTGGGCAAGCAGCAACAGAGCCTGAGCAGCCAGCAGGGCAGCTTCAATACCCGCGTCGAGCAACTGGCAGGCGAGCTGAAGAGCCAGCAGGGCGTCACCGGCAAGTTCGAGGACAACCTCAAGGCCCTGGCCAACGAGCAGGCCAGCCTGAAAAAGGAACAGGTGGCGCTGAAAACCGCCCAGGCCGACACCGGCAAGCTGGAAGCCCAACTGCAGAGCCTGACGACGGATATCGAAGCCCTGAAGAAACTGGGCAACCCCAATACCGCCATCGCCCGCATCGAACAGGATCTGCTGGTGCTCAAGAGCGATCTGGAAACCCGCGCCGCCAGCAGCAGCTCCACCGCCGAGTTCGACGCTTTCCGTGCGCAGATGACGCGCAATATCAGCACCCTGCAGGCCCAGGTGGTCAACCTGCAGCAGCAGATCGACGCCCGCTAAAGCCCAGGCCGTTATGAAAAAGCCCGCTGAACTCAGCGGGCTTTTTCGTGGCGCTGTTACAGCGTCGGGTAGTCCAGATAGCCCTCGGCGCCCTGGCCGTAGAAGGTTTCCGGCCGTGGCGGGTTGAGCTCGGCATCCTGGGCCAGGCGGGCCGGCAGATCCGGGTTGGCGATAAAGGGCACGCCGAAGGCCACCGCATCGGCCTTGCCCGCCGCCAGCCAGGCGTTGGCCTGCTCCTTGGTAAAGCCCTCGTTGGCGATAAATACGCCACCAAAGGCCTCTTTCAGGCGCGGCGCCAGGCTGTCCTCGGCCTCATGTTCTCGGGCGCAGATAAAGGCGATACCGCGCTTGCCCAGCTCACGGGCGACATAGGTGAAGGTCTCGGCGCGATCGGCGTCGCCCATGTCGTGGGCATCGGCGCGGGGGGCCAGGTGCACGCCAACCCGGCCGGCGCCCCACACCTCGATGGCCGCATCGGTCACTTCCAGCAGCAGGCGTGCGCGGTTTTCCAGGCTGCCGCCGTAGCGGTCGCTGCGCTGGTTGGTGCTGCTCTGCAGGAACTGGTCGAGCAGGTAACCGTTGGCGCCGTGGATCTCCACACCGTCAAAGCCGGCGGCCTTGGCGTTTTCCGCGCCCTGGCGGTAGGCCTCGACGATATCGGCGATTTCTTCGGTTTCCAGGGCGCGCGGGGTGACGAAGTCTTTTATCGGGCGCACCAGGCTGACGTGTCCGGCAGGCTTGACGGCGCTGGGCGCCACCGGCAGTTCACCGTTCAGATAGATGGGGTCGGAGATGCGCCCCACATGCCAGAGCTGGAGCACGATCTTGCCGCCGGCGGCATGCACCGCCTGGGTGATATTGCGCCAGCCGCGCACCTGCGCATCCGACCAGATGCCGGGGGTGTCCGGGTAGCCGACGCCCATCGGCGTCACGGCGGTGGCTTCGCTGATGATCAGCCCGGCGCTGGCGCGCTGCACGTAATACTCGGCCATCAGCGCATTGGGCACGCGGCCTTCGTCGGCGCGGCAGCGGGTCAGCGGGGCCATGATGATGCGGTTGTGCAGGTGCAGATCACCGATCTGGATAGGGTCGAAAAGGGTGCTCATGAATCTCTCCATCTGCCTGGAAAAGGACGTATCGTGGTGCTGCGAACCTTAGCGCGGGGCTGCTCGGGAAGCAGATCGTTTGCCGCGATAGTGATCATCGAATGAGCTGATAAATGAACTACCTGGCCCATCTTCATCTGGGCGGCGACGCCCCGGCCCAGCTGCTCGGCAGCCTCTATGGCGACTTCGTCAAGGGGCCGCTGGCCGGGCAGTGGCCGGCGGATATCGAGGCGGCCATCCGCCTGCACCGACGTATCGACGCCTTTACCGACAGCCATCCCTTGCAGGCCCAGGCCCGTGCGCGCTTTCCCGCTGAGCGGCGGCGTTACAGCGGCATGCTGCTGGATGTGTTCTTCGATCACTGCCTGGCCCGGCACTGGGCCGACTATGCCGCCGAGCCTCTGCCGCGCTTTACCGGGCGGGTCTACCAGGTGCTGGCTGGCGAACCGCAGCTGCCTGGACGCCTGGCCCTGATCGCGCCGCGTATGGCGGCGCAGGACTGGCTGGGCAGTTATCGCGAGTTTGCGGTGCTGGCGCAGGTGGTAGCCGGCCTGCAGCGGCGCCTGTCGCGGCCAGAGGCCCTGGCCGGGGCGATGGTTGAACTGGAGCGCTTGTATCAGCCGCTGCTGGAGGACTTTCGCGCCTTCTATCCCGAGCTGCAGGCGTTTGCAGCCCAGGAACGCGCACGGTTGAGCGATTAGGCCGCCTGGCTGGCTCGCGCCGGGGCGTCGCCAAACAGCGCCTGGCCGATGGCCTGCTGGGCCTGGCGGGCCAGGGCATTGCGGTTCAGTTCGCGGCTGTCGATGGGTGTCAGCAGCTGGATCTGCACCTCGCCCAGGTCACTGGCCAGCAGGCGCAGCAGGTGGCTGAGCATATCGTCGTCGCCGACAAAGGGCGCCACGCTGCACGGCTGGCCGCCACGCAGGTAGCGGATGGCCACCGGCTGCACCGGCACGCCGCTGTCGATGGCGCTGCTCAGCAGGCGGCCGTGGAAGGTGCGCAGGCCCAGGCCATCGGTGGTGGTGCCTTCGGGGAAGATCAGCAGAGGGCGGCCGCGTTGCAGATGACGGTTGAGCTGCTGGCCGACCAGGCCGCTGTCGCCCGAACCGCGGCGGATAAACAGGGTGCCGGCCTTGTGCGCCAGCCAGCCGGCCACCGGCCAGGTGCGCACCTCGGCCTTGGACAGAAAGGACAGCGGGGTGAGCATGCCGAGCAGCGGGATATCGGTCCAGGACACATGATTGCTGACCCACAGCATGGGCTGACGCGGCAGCCCGCCCTGCACCTGCAGGCGAAACGGCAGGGCGCCGGTCAGGCGCGCGAGAAACCAGCGGGTCAGGCGCTGGCGGGTGGGCATCAGGTCATGCCGCACCAGACGTTCCAGCAGGGTCACCCCGGTGGCCAGCAGGGCGCCCAGGCTGATCACCGCCAACAGGCGCAGCAGACGCAGGTATAAACGCAGTTTTTTCATCGGCCTCTCCGCGGGCAACGTCGGGCTAACAGGCATAACGGCGGGTAGGGTGCGCCGTGCGCACCACGGCTGGCCCGCAGGCGGTGCGCATGGCGCACCCTACGGACAGCGTCAGCCATACGCAACTGCAATCAGACGGCGGCCTTGAAGTGGCGGGCATAACGCGGGCACAGCTCGTCACGCTTGAGCAGGATAAACACATCGGCTACCTGGAAATCGCGATCCCAGCAGGGTTCGCCGCAAATCTTCGCCCCCAGGCGCATATAGGCCTTGAGCAGCGGCGGCATTTCGGCGATCACATTGCCCGGGATATCCAGGGCCGGCAGTGGGGTTTTCGGCTCGGCGCGCAGGTGCTCGGTGCACAGGTAGCGTTCGCGCAGGCGCTGCATGATGGCCTGGGCCTGGATGCCGCCATCCTGCATGGGGATGCTGGCGCAGCCCATCAGGTAGCGATAGCCGCCTTCATTGAGCACCTCGGCCAGTTCGGCCCAGAGCACGGCGATGGTGGCGCCGTTGCGGTAGGCGGCATCCACGCAGGTGCGGCCGATTTCCAGCACCGGCCCTTCGAGGCCGGCCAGGCCGTGCAGGCGGAATTCCTCTTCGCTGTAGAAGCGCCCCAGGTCCGCTGCCGCGCTATGGTCGAGCAGGCGGGTGGTGGCGACCAGCTCGCCACTATTGAGGTCACGCACGCCGATATGCCGGCAGTGCAGGTCGTAGTCATCCATGTCCAAACCCTGCTCGGCGCCCTTGAGCTTGGCGTCGAATTCGGCGCTGAACACGCGAAAGCGC
Source organism: Pseudomonas xionganensis (assembly GCF_009763245.1). Lineage (GTDB taxonomy): Bacteria > Pseudomonadota > Gammaproteobacteria > Pseudomonadales > Pseudomonadaceae > Aquipseudomonas > Aquipseudomonas xionganensis. Next base: position 1,296,315 of record NZ_WKJZ01000001.1, read on the forward strand.
AGGGCCTGGGCCTCGCGCAGGGCGCTGGCCCCGCACAGGCGTTCGGCCTGCAGGCGGCGCGGGGTGCTGCGGTCACGGGAGCTTGCCATCTGGGTCATGCCGTTCTCTCCATTAGGCGACCTTGCAGGCCGCTAGGACGTGCAATTGGCCGATTAAGCCGGCTTTTTGCCTTGCAGCCGGTCGATCTTGTTGGGCAAGCTCAGGCTAGGTAACGGCAATGTCACCCCTGTGAAATTTTGGTGATGCTTGCATGACAGTCGTCATGACCCTGCCCAAAGGAGCCCCGCATGCCCTGGCAACGATTCTTGCGCCCGCAACCCCGCCTGCCCGCCGCGGATCTGGAGAACTGGTACGCCAGCCTGCTGGAGCAGCTGGGCCAGGCCGCACCCTTTGAGCTGGCCCTGCTCGGCGGGCGCCTGGCCGCCACCCCGGGGCTGGCCTTTCTCGCCGGCTACCAGGCCGCCCTGCGCGCCCTCTGGCCGGCCGCACCCTGGAGCCTGGGGGCGCTGTGCGTGACCGAGAACAAGAGCACTCGCCCGGCGGACATGGCCACCCGTATCGCCGGGCTGCAGCTGAACGGGCGCAAGGATTTCGTCACCGCTGCCGAGGCCGCCGACTGGTTACTGGTCGCCGCCCGAGAAGAGTCGGCGGGCGAGGCGCCGCGTCTGGCCCTGAGCGTGGTGCGCAATGGTGATCCCGGGGTGCGTATCGAGCCCTTGCCGGCCTTGCCCCTGATGCCGGATATCGGCCATGCCCGCCTGCACCTGCACGCTGCCCATTGCGAGCGCCTGGCCGGGGATGGCTGGGACGATTATGTGAAGCCCTTCCGCAGCCTGGAGGACTGCCATGTGCTCGCGGCCTTCTGCGCCTGGCTGTATGGCGTGGGCGAGGAATGCGCCTGGCCCGAGCCGCTGCAACTGCGCCTGCTGGGGCTGCTGGCCAGCTGTGCCGAGGTGGCCCGGCAAAGCCCCGGCGCGGCGAGTAGCCACCTGCTGCTGGCCGGGCTGTTAGCCCAGTTCGACAGCCTGCGTGGCGAGCTGGACAGCGCCTTTGCCGCCGGGCCGCAGCCCTGGGCGCAGCTGTGGCAGCGCGACCAGGGTTTGCTGGCGATCGCCAACAGTGCCCGGCGCAAGCGCCTGGAAAAGGCTCGCAGGGTGCTGCAGGGCTGATGCTTGGCCAAGGACCTGCGCCTGGCTTGATGCAGATCAGTAAGTGCGGCCCTGGCGGGCAGTAAAGTCGCCGGCTTTCGGAAGAGAGCCCGCCATGCGCCGCGAACCCATAGTGCTATTCGATAACGGTCACCACCAATGCCTGATGTTCGATGACCTGGTCAGCGGCGAGGGGGTGCAGTCCAACCAGTTTCTGATCACCGACCACGAGCAGTACCTGCTGCTCGATCCGGGCGGCGACCTGACCTATACGCCGCTATCACTGGAGCTGTCCAAGCACATTCCGGTGCAGGATCTGACCTATATCTTCGCCTCGCACCAGGACCCGGACATCATCGCCTCCCTGGACAAGTGGCTGCTGCACACCCGCGCCAAGGTCATCTGCTCCAAGCTGTGGGCACGCTTTCTGCCACACCTGACGGCCAACTACCTGGCCCTGAGCCGTGGCATCAACACCTTCGACCGGATCATCGCGCTGCCGGATCGCGGCCAGTCCTTCACCCTCGGCAAGTGCACGCTCAAGGCGGTGCCGGCGCACTTTCTGCACTCGGTGGGCAACTTCCAGCTGTACGACCCGGTGAGCAAGATCCTCTTTTCCGGTGACATGGGCGCCTCCATGGTCGATGACGCCAGCCCGGTGCGTGACTTCGCCAACCATGTGCCGCACATGCTCGGCTTTCACCGCCGCTACATGGCCAGCAACAAGGTCTGCCGGCTGTGGGCGGCCATGGTGCGGGAGATGGATGTGGCGATGATCGTGCCGCAGCATGGCCGGCCTTTTGTCGGCCAGGAAATGATCAGCGCCTTCCTCTACTGGATCGAAAATCTGGAATGCGGCCTGGATCTGCTCGGCCCCGAGGACTACAGCCTGCCCAAGTAGTGACCATTCGCGCCGAAATCCCCTGTGGATCGGCCGATCCGGCCCTACTGGCCGTCATATCGGCGTGCTAGGGTGCCGCCTTTGCCACGTCGCACAGGCGCCCCTATGTCATTGTTGAAACCCTTTGTCCTGGCCCTGCCGCTGGTGCTGGGCAGCCTTTCGGCCTTGGCCGAGTCCTGGCCGATTCCCGACTGGTCCAGCCGCGGCGCGCCGGCCAGCCCGGCGCTCGCGGCGCTTGAGGCCTATGCCTTCCCGCCGCGCGATGAGGCCGGCCGCACGGGCGTGCGCACCGATGCCCTGCTGGTGGTGCACGACGGCGAGATTGTCTATGAGCGCTACGCCGCGCCGACCCATGCGGCGACCGCGCACCTGACCTGGTCCATGGCCAAGAGCCTGCTGGCCACCACCCTGGGGGTGGCCTATGGTCAGGGGCGCTTTCGCCTGGATCAGCCGGTGGCCGAGTTCTACCCGCCTTTTGCCGCCCACCCGCAGGTCAAGGTCGGCCATCTGCTGAACTGGGCCTCGGGTCTGGACTGGCAGGAAGACTATGAATACGCACCGCTGAAATCCTCGGTGGTGGCCATGCTCTACACCCGCGGTCGCGCCGATATGGCCGCCTTTACCGCCCAGCATCCGGCCGCCGTGGCACCCGGTGCGCGCTTTCGCTACTCCAGCGGCGACAGCAATGTGCTGGCCGCCGCACTCAGGGGCATGGTGGGGGAGGCGGCCTATGCCGACTATCCCTGGACGGCCCTGTTCGACCCCCTGGGTATCGACTCGGCGGTCTGGGAGCGTGATGGCGCCGGCACCTTCGTCGGCTCCTCCTATGCCTATATGACCGCCCGCGATCTGGCCCGGGTGGGCCTGCTGATGCAGCGTGACGGCCGCTGGGGCGAGCAGCAGCTGCTGCCCAAGGCCTGGGTCGCATTCAACCGCACTCCCTTTGCCAACTACCTGCCCGTGGCCGGCAAACCCCACGAGCCGGTGCCCGGCGGCCACTGGTGGCTGAATGCGGCGGTGGCCGGCGCGGCCAAGCCCTGGCCGGATGCGCCGGTGGAGAGCTTTGCCGCCCTCGGCCATTGGGGCCAGGGCCTGTATGTGCTGCCGCGGGAAAAGCTGGTGATCGTGCGCTACGCCGATGACCGCGATGGCAGCTTCCAGCACAACCAGCTACTCAAGCTGGTGCAAGCGGCCTTTGCCGGTGAGGTGCAACCATGATTCGTCGTCGCCCCTGGCTCAGCCTGCTGTTGCTCGCCCTGCTGGTGCTGGCCGCGCTTGGCTGGCACAACCGCGTGCACCTGCAGGCCTTCCCCGACATCGTCAGCGCCTACTCCGCCAAGGAATACTGCTCCTGCCGCTATGTCAGCGACCAGCCGGCGGACTACTGCCGGGCCTATGTGACACAGTACGTGCCGCTGAGCGACTTGCAGGACGATGCCGCAGGCAAACGGGTCAGTGCCTCGGCCCTGGGCCGCACCCATCTGGCCCAGTGGCGGGATCAGCGCAGCGGCTGTGTGCTGGTGTCGGAGCAGTAGTCTCGACCTGATTAACCGCCTGCTGGGGCTTGCAAGGGCGCGCCAGATGACTAAGGTGAGGGCACCTGATCTGCCCCAGAGCCCCCATGGCCTATAACGTCTTCCCCTGGCGTCGCGGTAACCGCATCGAGTTGCTGATCGATGGCCCGCTGTTCTTCCCGCGCATGCTCGAATTGGTGGCCGGGGCTCGTCGTCAGGTGGATCTGGAACTCTATCTGGTGGAGAGCGGGGCCTGTGCCAGCGCCCTGATCGAGGGGCTCTGCGCCGCGGCACGGCGTGGTGTACAGGTGCGCTGTCTGTTCGATGCCTATGGCGCCCAGGGCCTGCAGGCGGCCGATCGTCATCTGCTGCTGGCGGCCGGGGTGCGCTTGCAGTGGTACAACCCCCTGCGTTTTCGCCAGGGCTGGCGCAACTTTCACCGCGATCATCGCAAGCTGCTGCTGGTGGACGAACGCTGGGCCTTTGTCGGCGGCACCGGCGCCACCGACGAATTCTGGCGCCCGGGGCAGGCCAGCAGCCTGTGGCACGAGGTGATGGTGGAAGTCAGCGGGCCGCTGGTGCTGGACTGGCAGCGCCTGTTCGAGCGCCAGTGGCAGGCCTGTCAGGCGCGCATCGCCTGGCGCCCGCGCATTCCCCTGGGGCTGCAACGCCTGGCGATGCCACCTGCGGGACAAGGCCTGGGCCGGGTGGCCTATGCCGACGCCAGCCAGCACCGCGATATCCTGCTGTCGCTGGTACGCGCCCTGCGCGGCGCCAAGCAGCGCATCTGGCTGGCCACGCCCTATTTCCTGCCGACCTGGACCGTACGCCGGGCCCTGCGCCAGGCCGCCAGCCGTGGCGTGGAGGTGCGCCTGCTGCTCAGCGGCCGGCATACCGATCATCCGCCGGTGCGTTTCGCCGGCCAGCGTTATTACCCCGGCCTTCTCAAGGCCGGGGTGCAGATCTTCGAGTACCAGCCGCGCTTTCTGCACCTGAAAATGGTCCTGGTCGACGACTGGGCCAGCGTCGGCTCCTGCAACTTCGACCACTGGAACCTGCGCTTCAACCTGGATGCCAACCTGGAAGCCCTCGACCCGGCCTTCAGTGCCAGCGTGGCGCGCAGCTTTGTCGCCGACTTCGCCGCCAGCCAGGTCATCACCCTGGAGGACTGGCGCGCCCGGCCACTGTGGCGGCGTGCCCAGCAGCGACTGTGGGGTTGGCTGGATAGGTTGGTGGTCAACCTGCTCGATCGCTGGCGATAGCCGCACTTTTGTCGGGTGTGGTCGTCTATCGCCCTCGCTATGCTCGCTGTTCAAACGCCCCAAGGACCCATTGATGCGCGCCCTGACTCCTTCTCTTGTGCTGACGACCTTGCTGCTGGGCGGCTGCTCGACCCCCGGCGCCTTCTTCGCGGCCACCTCCGGTGAAGCCTTTAGCCCCCATGAACTGAGTGATGAGGAGCATGCCCTGGTCTACCTGTACCGGCCCCAGAGCGACTGGGCCGATCAGGAACTGGAGGCCCCCGGGCTGTTTCTCAACAACGCCCTGATCGGCAGCCTGCCGAGCAACGCCTACCTGGTGCTGGAGTTCGAGCGCGCCAGCTATCAGCTGGAAATGCGTCGGCCGTTGTTCGGCAGCCACTGGACCCTGCTGGCCGACGGGCCGATGGACTTTACCCGCATCGCCAGCTTTGTCCTGGATGCCGAGGCCGGTGGGGTCTTCTATCTGCGCTATGACGAGCTCAATCCACCGCCGGTCAGCGAGCCGAAGCTGACCCAGGGCGACGGCCCGCTGCAGCTGGTATCGGAGCAGGTGGCCCAGCTGGAGATCGTGCACACCCGTCAGGTGCAGCCGTTCGAGCGCATCGCCGCCAGCGGCGAAAGCGAGCGTATGCAGCGCAGCTTCTGGCGCTCGGTGGGCAAGGCACTGGGGCTGATCGGGATCTAATCAGCAGGTGGTTTTTCAACGGCCTGCTAACGCCGCGGCAGCTCCACACAGACTTCCAGACCGCCCAGGGGGGAGTCGCCTAGGCTGATCCTGCCCTGGTGCAGTTCCACCACCCGCTGCACGATGGACAGCCCCAGCCCCGCCCCCTGACCGTCGCCCTGGCGGTAGAAGCGTGCGAACAGTCGGTCGCGCTGATCCGCTGTCACGCCGGGGCCACTGTCCTGCACGCGCAGCAGAAGGGTGTCGCTTGAGCTCTGCAGCTGCACCCGGATGCGTCCGCCATCAGGGGTGTACTGCACCGCGTTGCTGATCAGGTTCTGCACCAGCGTGCCCAGGCTCGGGGCATCGGCGCGCAGGCGGTAGTTGCCGTGCTCATCAGCTTCCAGCTCCAGCTCCTGATTGCGCGCCAGGGCCAGTGGGCTGAGTTCGGCCAGCTCCTGGCGCAGGTAATCCAGCAGATCCAGTTCGGCCATGGCCAGTTGCACGCCATTGGGCTCCAGGCGGGCCAGGGTCAGCAACTGGGCCACCACCCGGGTGGCCCGCTCCACCCCGCTCAGCAGTTGCCCCAAAGCCAGTTCGCGGTCGGCCGGTTCGGGGGCCTCGCGGGCGTTCTGGGCATGGATACGCAACACCGCCAGGGGCGTGCGCAGTTCATGGGCGGCATCGGCAATAAAGCGTTTTTCCTGATCGAGCAGCTGATTGACCTGGGACAGCAGGCGGTTGAGCGCGGCGCCCATGGGCTCCAGCTCCTGGGGTAGCGGGCCCAGCAGCAGCGGGGCCAGATTGTCCGGTGCGCGGGCCTTGATCGCCTCGGCCATGCGCCGCAGCGGGTGCAGGCCCCAGCCGATGGCCAGCCACACCAGCAACGCCAGCAGCGGCAGGCCGACAAGGTCGGGCAGCAGGCTGCGCAGGGTGATCTTCTCGACCAGTTCGCCGCGCACGTCTTCACGCTCGGCCACCAGAATCATGTGCCGATCCTGGCGGTCGTGCAGGATAAACAGGCGCCAGTGATGACCCGCCAGAGGAACGCTGTGATAACCGCTGAGCTGGTCGGCCAGGCTGTTAAGCGACTCGTCCGACTGGTGCGCGTGCGAGTCGTTATCGCGATGGAAGTCGGCGACCATCTGCGCCAGTACGCCGGTGGGTGCGCTGGCCGACTGCAGCAGCAGCTGGCCGTGCTCATCGAGCACCTGGAAGGCCAGCTTGCTTTCATAGGCATGGCCTTCCCGTTTTATCGGGCCCTGATCGGTCTGGCTGACCTGCAGGGCCTGGTTCAAGGCTTGCTGCAGGGCCTGCAGGTCACCTGTGGACATGGCTGTACCCAGCATGCCTTCGAGCAGGCGCGCCGACTGGGCCAGCTGGGCATCGAACAGCTCTTCGATCTCATGGCGGGCGTCGCGGTAGCTCTTGTAGGAGATCAGGGTCATCGACAGGCTGAGCAGGCCCAGAACCAACAGCAGGGTACGAGCACGGATCGAGCGCATCAGGCTTTATCCACCAGATAGCCGACGCCACGTACGGTGCGGATCAGCTCGGCGAAGAACTTCTTGCGCAGGTGGTGCACATGCACCTCCAGAGCATTGCTTTCCGGTTCCTCATCCCAGCCGTAGAGCGCCTGCTGCAGCTTGTCGCGGGTCAGCACCCGGCCCGGCTGGGCCAGCAGTTCGTGCAGCAGGAGAAATTCCTTGCGCGGCAGATTGACCGCCTGGCCCTGGTAACTGACGGCCTGGCTGACCGGATCGAGGCTGATGCCACGGTATTCCAGTGCCGGTTGCGGGCGGTTGAAACTGCGCCGCAGCAGGGCGCGCAGGCGGGCCTTGAGTTCGGCGACATCGAAGGGCTTGACCAGGTAATCATCAGCCCCGGCATCCAGCCCGGCGATGCGGTCGTGGGTGGAATCGCGGGCGGTCAGCACCAGCACGGGCACCGGGTTGGCGGCGGCGCGCAGGTGCTTGAGCACTTCCAGGCCGTCCATGCGCGGCAGGCCAAGGTCGAGGATGGCCAGCTCGAAGCTCTCGCTGCTCAGGGCATGCAGCGCACTGCTGCCGTCCTGCACCCAGTCGACGGTGTAACCCTCGGGTTTGAGGGCGGTGCGAATCCCTTCGCCCAGGGCCTTGTCGTCTTCGACCAGCAGAATGCGCATGCCATGACTCTCGCGTTGTCTATTCAAGCTTGCACCGGCGAGATTACTCCAGCTCGGCTTTGACTGTATTGAGCAGCGCCCGGATTTCTTCTTGGCGCCCGGCATCGGCGGACAGGCGATTGGGCCGGGGCGGCGCCTGCAGGGCTTTTTCCAGGGCGGCGCGGGCCTCCGTGAAGCGTTTGGCGCGGGCCAGGTAATCACCATAGAAGTAGTTGGGGTCGATGCCGTCCGGGTTGATCGCCAGGGCCTGCTTGAGCATGGCCTCGGCCTTCTCGTCATCGCCAAAACCGATCGGCCAGCCGGGCACCTGGTAATACAGGCTGCCGAGGCTGGTGTAGGCCGAGCCGGACAGTGCCTTGGGGTCAAGGGCCAGGCCCTGTTCCAGGCTGGCCTTGGCCTGCTTGACCAGGCCCAGCGCGCCCAGACCGCCCTTGGCGCCGGCATAGGTGCTGAGGATGATGCCGTGCCAGATATGCAGTTCGGCGGCCTTGGGTTCGGCGGCAACGGCTTTTTGCGCCTGCTGGCTCAAGCTGGCGAAGGCCTTTTCCCGCTCTGCCTTGGGCAGCTGGTAATTGATCTCGGCCCAACGCTCCTGCAGGGTTTGCAGCTGCGCCTGGCCCTGTTCACTCAAGGCAAAGCTGGGCAGGCTGGTGAGGCAGAGCAGGGCACAGGCGGAGTTACGGATAAGTTTCATGGTGTTCTCCTCTTAGGCTTTGCTGCGGGCAAAGCGCTGGATAATCGGCAGTTGTTTGCGCAGGGCCTGGTCGACCAGGCGCGGCAGCAGGCTGTTGAGGCGCACGAACAGCTGTTCCGGCCAGCCCAGGTAGCGCTCCTCCTCCTCGCGGCGAATGGCCGCCAGCAGTTGCTGGGCGACGCTGTGCGGATCGTCCATGGCGACCTTCAGCTCATCATTCATGGCCACCACGTTGGCGGCGTTCATGCCGGTGCGGGTGGCGCGCGGGGCGAAGTAGAGAACCTTGACCTGGGTGTCGGCCAGCTCGCGGCGCAGCGCCTCGGAAAACCCGCGCAGGGCGAACTTGCTGGCGCAGTAGGCGCTGAAGCCGGGGTAGCCGATGGAGCCGAAGGTCGAGCCGAGGTTGACCACCAGCGCCCGGCCCTGCTGGCGCAACAGCGGCAGCAGACGATGGGTCAGCTGCAGGGTGGCGGTAACGTTGAGCTCGATCAGCTCGGCGATGGCGCCTTCGTCATGCTGCTCCAGCAGGCCGAAGTGATTGACCCCGGCGGCGTTGATCAGGCAGTTGATGCCGCCGCAGCGTTGCGCCGCGGCGACCACAGCCTCGCGGCCGCTGCGCTGACAAATATCGGCCGCCACCACCATGATCTTGCCGGCGTGGGCCGTTGCCTGAGCCTGCAGGGGCTCGGGCTGGCGGCCGACCAGCAGCTGCTGCGCGCCCTCGGCCAGCAAGGCGGCAACCAGGGCCTGGCCGATGCCGCCACTGGCGCCGGTAATTACGGCGCGGCATTCGGAGAGTTTCATTGCGGCTCCTGGGTGCTCAGCGGCAGGCTGCGGAAGATGTCGGCGTACAGGCGATAGACCACTTTGGCGGTGTGCACCACGGCGGCCTGGTCATCGTCGTTGTCCAGCTGGTTCATCAATTTCTTGAAGAACTCGATATGTTCCAGGTCGAGGCTGCCGTGGGAGGTCAGGTAGCTGAAGGCCTTGTTCGGCAGTTGCAGTTTGTCCTGGATCACGCCGGCCACCTGGGTGGCCAGGGCGATACTGGTGCCTTCCAGGACCTGCACCATGCCGAAGAAACTCACCGGGTTGTGCCGGGCGATGCGGTCGTAGACATAGCTGACCATCAGCTCGGTGGTGCGATGCGGCAGCCCATTGCGCACGGCTTCCTTGTCGGCACCACAGGCGGCGATGTCATTGAGGACCCATTCCTGATGGCCCTTTTCTTCGTCGATGTACTCAGCAATGGCTTCACGCAGCCACTCCAGACGCTCGGGCAGGCGTGCACCGCAGGCCATCAGCAGCGGCACGGTGTGTTTGACGTGGTGATAGGCCTCGGTGAGAAAGGCCACGTAGCTGTGCAGGCTGACAGTGCCGGCCATGGCCTGGGCAATGATTGGCGCGCTGAGCAGGTAGTCACGCTCAAGGGTGGTTTGTTCGAGCAGGGATTCATAGAAGCTCATCAGGCATCTCCGTAGCAGGTCTGGTTGGCCATCAACTGTTCGATGGCGCCTTGGTAGTGGTTGAGCAGGGCCGTGCGGCGCAGGCGACCATTGCTGGTGGCCAGCGCGTTGGCGCTGCTGAAGGGTTGTTCGGCGCGCAGCCAGTGGTGCACCCGGGCGTAGTCGGGCAGGGTCTGGTTGGCCGCGGCGACTGCTTCGGCAAGCTGCAGGTCGCTGATATGGGCGAAGCGCGGCACCAGCACGGCGACATTGCCCGGCAGGGCCTCGCCATGCAGCCAGGCCTGGGCGATGGGCAGTTGCTGTACCAGTTCGGCCTCGACCCATTCCGGGTTGACGTTGCGACCAAAGGCGGTGATGAACTGGTGCTTCTTGCGCCCGTGCAGCACCAGGAATTTGCCGTCGAAATGGCCCAGGTCGCCGGTGCCCAGCCATTCCTCGTCGGCGCCCGCCTCGCCCAGATAACCAAGCAGGCGTGGACCCTTGACCAGCACCTCGCCATCCGCCGCCAGGCGCAGCTGCAGGTGCGCCAACGGTTGGCCGACCGTGCCGATGCGGCGGTTTTCCGGGGTGTTCAGGCACACCACCGAGGCGCATTCCGACAGGCCATAGCCCTCGAACACCGGCAACCCCAGGGCGTCGGCACGCGCAAGCAACTGGCTGGCGACGCGGCCACCGCCAACCGCGATAAAGCGCAGGCTGTCCGGCAGCGGCAGGCCGCGTTCGGCGGCACTGACCAGGGCCAGCAGCAGCTGCGGCAGCAGAATCAGGCTATGGGGCTGGGCCTGGGCCAGGGCGCCGAGAAAGCGCGGCAGGTCGAACTGGCTGGCGCCCAGCAGGCCGATCTGCGCCATGGGCATCAGCTCGATCTGCGCGCCGGCCAGCAAGGGTGCATAGACCCCGGCGATATTCTCCAGCAGGGTGGCCAGCGGCAGCACGCACAGGTGGCGTTCGACCCGGCAGCTGGCACTGGCCTGCACCAGGCTGTGGGCCACCGCGAGTTGCGTGGCGATATCCAGGCACACGCCCTTGGGCTGGCCGGTGGTGCCGGAGGTGTAGGTGATCTTGCAGGTGCCGGCATGCATGGCTGGGGGCTGGACCACTGCGCGCAGATATATGCCGGGTGTCGCCTGGACAAAACCGGCGTGGGGCTGGGCGCTGATCAGGCAGTCGATGCCGGCGCTGTCCAGCACGTGCAGCTGCTGGCTGCCGGAAAAGAAACCCGGCAGCGGCACGCAGACCAGTCCGGCATGCAGGGCGGCGAGGTCCCAGAGCACCCAGTCGATACCGTTATCCAGGGCCAGGGCGATCCGCCGGGCGCCGAGCTGTTGCAGCTGCGCGCTGCGTTGCTCGACCTCGCTCAGCAGTTGGGCGTAGCTCAGTTGCCGCTCGCCTTCGCGCAGGGCGTTGGCGTGGCCGAGCTCGGCCAGGCGGTTAAACAAGGATTCAGCGGCAGGCCACATCGGGCATGTCCTCCAGGGCATAGAAGGCTTGGTGAGCCAGGCGCGGATAGGCGCCCAGCTGCAGCAGACGCTGGTGTCCGGCATGGATGTCGCCGGCCATCACCTGGGGCTGGTTGGCGTAGTAGCTGCCCCAGTCCGCCTGCTCATCACCCAGGCAATCGGGGTTGGCCGGGCCAAGAGGCAGGGGTGTCAGGCCCAGACGCTGGAAACTGTTGAGCAGGGCCAGGGTGCCGGTGAAACACACCCAGCGATAACCCCGCGCCACCAGCAGGTCGGTCAGTGCCACGATCAGCAAACGCGCGGCCCCGGGGCTGCCCGCCGCCAGGTTGCCGACCTCGATCAGCTGCGTGCGCTGCGGCGCACCCGCCACCTGGCGGGCGGCAATCACCTGTTCGGCCGGCTGGCTCAGGTAGCGCTCCAGAAACAGCGGGCCACTGGCGGCGCTGCGCAAGCCCACCGCGCCGAGCAGTTGCCCGGCGCCGTCTTCCAGGCTCAGCAGGCAGGGCATGAAATGACGGATGCGGGCCTGATGCTGGACGGCGAAGCGTTCGCCAATAAAGGCCTCAACCCCGGCGCGGCGTGGACTGGTGGCGTTGGCCAGATAGAGGCCGAGCGGCTGCTCGCGGCCAATCCGTGCAAGTGCAGTGTTCTGATACAGCCAAGGCAGTTCCATCGGCGGACCCTCATCTGAGAACTTGGATGCGAGTCTCGATGGCCAGGCTTAACGGCAAATTAAGTCCTGTAAGAATTTCCCGTTATTTATTCTTTGCAGGTCGGCGTGGCTGTGCCTGACACTGTGGCCGGTGCCGACAGCCTGTCGTGCCAACTCTCAATCCGTCCCACGCGCTATGCCCATGGAGATCGCCATGCCCCTTACCGATGCACAACTGGCCGTGCGCCAGACTGTTCTGCATAGCCCGGACGCGCTGGACTGCACGCTCTACCGTGCCGACGAGAATGACCCGGATGCCGAAGAACTCGACCTGGGTGATGCCAAGCTGCTGTTTATCGGCCCCTTCGAGGCGCCGGCCGACTGGGACGCCGCCGAGCGTGCCGACTACTTTGGCGACAGTGCCCCGGAGCTGTTTTTCAGTGCCCGCGTCGAATGCCTGGCCGAACCGGACAGCAAGGCCTGGTTCAGCGCCGATGTCGGTGACTATGTGGCCACCCTGCCGGGGGCGGGCGAGGTGCTGATGTACTACGTCCACGACTATCTGGAAGAGCCGGATGGCAGCCTGAGCTATGTGCTGCTGCGTGACGAGGAGCTGCTGGAGTAAGTGCCTGCCCTTGTAGGGTGCGCCGCGCGCAGCAGGCTTGCGCAGCCTGTATCGCTGCGCATGGCGCCCCTTGCCATTGCCGACCGTCTATCCGTCCTGTGCCCTGTAGTACCGGGCTATTACCCGCGCGAGGCTGATCGGGTTAACACTCTGTGCTTGTCAATTTATTGAAGGGAGCAGGACCATGGCCGCGAAAAAGATTTTGATGCTGGTCGGCGACTACGTCGAAGACTACGAAGTGATGGTGCCGTTTCAGGCACTGCTGATGGTCGGTCATCAGGTGCACGCAGTGTGCCCGGATAAGACTGCCGGACAGACAGTACGCACCGCCATCCACGATTTTGAAGGCGAGCAGACTTACAGCGAGAAGCCCGGGCACAACTTCGCCCTCAACTTCGACTTCGCCCAGGTCAAGGCCGAGGATTACGACGCGCTGTTGATTCCCGGTGGCCGCGCCCCGGAGTACCTGCGCCTGAATGCCCAGGTGCTGGCATTGGTGCAGGCCTTCGATAAAGCCGGCAAGCCGATTGCGGCGGTCTGCCATGGTGCCCAGCTGCTCGCCGCCGCCGGCGTGCTCAATGGGCGCGAGTGCAGCGCCTACCCGGCCTGCGGCCCGGAAGTGACCCTGGCCGGCGGGCGCTATATGGATATCGCCGTGGATCAGGCCCATGTCCAGGGCAACCTGGTCACCGCACCGGCCTGGCCGGCTCATCCCAACTGGCTGGCGGCCTTTCTCGCGCTGCTGGGTACGCAGATCACGCTGTAAACTGCGGGGCCTGTCAGGCTTCGCATTCAGGGAGGTGGCCGCCATGTGCGAGCTGTATGTCAAAGCCGATCCGATTCTCTACGAGTCCCGCGCCCGCTCGCTGCGTATCCGTGGTGTGGTCACCACCCTGCGCCTGGAAAACCAGTTCTGGGACATCCTGCGCGAAATCGCCGAGGTCGATGGCATGACCACCAATCAGCTGATCACCAAGCTGTATGACGAGGTCATGGACTACCGTGGCGAGGTGGTGAATTTCGCCTCCTTTCTGCGGGTCAGCTGTACCCGCTTTCTCAGTCAGCGCCCCAGTAATGTAAGGGAACTGCTGCCCCGGGCGCAGCACGTACCCTAACTGGCTCAGGCGAAGGCGAGTACCTCCTGCACGGGGCGGCGCACCTTCTGCGGCCAGTTGCCCTCGGCGGCGTAGCCGACGGTAACCAGCAGGATGGGCTGCTCATGGGCTTCGAGCGCAAAGGCCTGGGCTACACCCTCGGCATCGAAGCCGGTCATGGCACCACTGGCCAGGCTCATGCCTTGCGCCGCCAGCATCAGGGTCATGGCCGCCAGGGAGGCCGAGCGCACCGCCTCTTCACGTTGCAGCTGAGGGTTGCCTGCATGGCTCTGCTGGACCATGTCCGTCCAGCTTTGCTGGACGCTGGCGGGCAGGATGCCGACATCGACCGAGGGTTGCAGGTGCTGGGCCAGGCGGGCGTGGGCCTCAACAGTGCCGCAGACGATAAAGGTCACCGCCGCATCCAGTACCTGACGTTGCTGGTAGGCCAGCTCGTGCAGGCGCGCCTTGGCCGCTGCGGACTGCACGGCGATAAATTTCCAGTTCTGCAGGTTGAAGGCCGTGGGGGCACGCGTGGCCAGCTGCACCAGCTCGCGGATCACGGGCTCGGGCAGTGTGCGACCTGCCTGGTAGCGCGTGGTGGATACCCGGGATTCGATCAGGTGCTTGATAGTGGTGGTCATGACAGATTCCATTACACAGGGGTGGTCAGGGAAAGGGCTTTGGGTTGACGAGGGGTTTGGCTGGCCCACTGCACGGCCAGGATGCTGCCCAGTACGGTCAGCAGACCGAGCAGGGCCACGCCGGTGATGCGCTCATCCAGCAGCAGCCAGCCGATCAGGACCGCCACCACCGGGCTCAGCAGGCTCAGTGACGAAACCGCTACGGGTGACAGGCGGGCAATGCCGCGGAACCACAGCACGTAGGCCAGTAGCGCCCCGAAGATCGACAGGTAGGCATAGGCCAGGCCCTGGCTGATGCTCAGGCTCTGCAGGGGCGGGTCGACCAGCAGGGCCAGCGGCAGCAGCATCAGCCCACCCAGCAGCAGCTGCCAGCCGGTAAAGGGCAGCAGGGCCAGATTGCTCTTCCAGCGCTGGGTCAGGTAGGTCCCCAGGGCCATGCAGCTCATGCCGGCGAAGGCCGCGACAATCCCCAGGGCGTCCCAGCGGGAATCGGGTGACAGCAGCAGGGCCGCCATGCCGGCCACACCCAGCAGGCTGGCGCCGATGGCCATCTGAGCCGGACGGCGGCCTTCCAGGCCCCACAGCAGGCCCATCAACAGCAGGGGTTGAATCGCTCCGACCACGGCCGCCAGGCCGCCGGGCAGACGGTAGGCGGCGACGAACAGCAGGGCCTGAAAGCAGCCGATATTCAGCGCCGCCAGTACCAGCAGGCGACCCCAGTAGCTGCGTGCCGGTAGCTGACGGCAGCACAGCACCAGCAGCAGACCGGCCGGCAGCGCACGCAGCATCGCGGCGATAAAGGGGCGATCGGCCGGCAGCCACTCGGTGGTGACGATATAGGTGGAACCCCAGATCAAGGGCGCCAGGGCGGTGAGCAGGGTGTTGAACCAGGGGGTGCGCAGCATGATGGTTATCCTGTAAATTGTCTCGCATTCAAGATAAGTTCAGCCTAAGCCGAATTTATCTCGCATTCAAGATAATTTTTGAGGGTCCTTCATGCACCAGTCACGCCCCAGCGATGCCGTCGATCTCATCCTCCAGCAATGGGCCAAAGAACGCCCGGATCTGGACGTCAGCCCGATGGGGGTGATCGGGCGTATTGGCCGCTGCTCGGCCTTGCTGCGTCGCGAGTTGCTACCCGTGTTTGAGCGCTTCGGCTTGAGCGCCTGGGAGTTCGATGTGCTGGCGACCTTGCGCCGCAGCGGCGCCCCCTATTGCCTGGCGCCCACGGCCCTGTTCTCGGCACTGATGATCACCTCCGGGACCATGACCCGGCAGCTGCAGCAGCTGGAGGCCGCCGGCTGGATCAGCCGCACCCCCAATCCCAATGACGCCCGCAGTCTGCTGGTGCAGCTCACCCCGGCAGGCCTGGCGCTGATCGACCAGGCTGTGGAGGCCCATGTCGACAATGAGGCGCGCATTCTCGAAGCCCTGCCCGCCACGATCCGCGTGCAACTCAACGAGGGGCTGTCGGCGCTGTTGGCTATATTGGAACCTGTGCAGAAGTGACTCGACAGGCCGCCGGATTGTCTCGGCTGTGAAGGCGGCAGCCACCCCTGCGGGCGAACCAGACAAGAGAGCAGTACAGCATGAGCGATGAACTGAAGATCGAAGACATCCAGTTGGGTGATGGCAAGGAAGTGGTCAAGGGTGCCCTGATCACCACCCAATACAACGGCTACCTGGAAGATGGCCGCAAGTTCGACTCCTCCTACGACCGCGGCAAGCCCTTCCAGTGTGTGATCGGCACCGGTCGGGTGATCAAGGGCTGGGATATCGGCATGATGGGCATGCGCGTGGGTGGCAAGCGCAAGCTCTATGTCCCGTCCCATCTGGGTTACGGCGAGCGGGAGTTCGGCGCCTATATCAAACCCCACTCCAATCTAATCTTCGAGGTGGAGTTGCTGGAAGTGCTGACCCGGGATGAGTAGATCGCGCGCCGGACGCTGGCGGTGCTCAGCGTCCGGTGTGTGGTCATGGCTGTGAGCGGTTAGCCCCGCCGAGCGAGCGGCCACCCGCATGCTCTGCGCAGGTAGCTAGGCCACTACCGGGATCAATGGATCGGCTGCGGCCAGGGCGGTCGCGCGATCAGCCTGGGGCGGGTAGATCCACTGGGTGTTGATCTGGACTTTCAGCGTCTTGGCCTCAGGGCCGGTCAGCAACACCTGGCGCTCCCAGCCTTCGGTAAACACTGCGCCCCAGCCGCCCAGATCCAGGCAGGTAACGTATTTGGGCTGGCTATAGGCAATCGGCGCGACACCGAGCAGATCAGCGGCGGCGTTATTGCCGGCCGAGCGGCCTAGGGCAATGGCGTGCTGGCAGCTCATCAGGGCGTGGTTGCCATGCTCGTCCACGGCGGCGTAGGCGGTATCGCCGGTGGCATAGATGGCGTCCTGGCCGAACACCTTGAGGTGGCGATCCACGTGCAGGCGGCCATGCGCGTCGCGTTCGCCGTTGATCTGCCGGGTCAGTGGCGAGGCGTTTACGCCCACGGCAAGGACCACCGTACTGGCGGCAATGCGTTCGCCGTTGCCCAGATGCACGCCGTGCTCAGTGACCCTGGACACCGGGCTGCCGAGCCGCCAGGTGACGCCCAGGCTGTCGCTGGCTGCGGCGACGATCCCGGCAACTGCCTCGCCCATGGCCGCGCCAACCTGTTTGGCCCTATCCACCACGATCACGCGGATGTCGGTCTGTTCCCCGAGTATGGCGCGCAGGCGTGCCGGCATTGCGCTGGCGGTTTCGATCCCGGTGAAGCCGCCGCCGACCACCACCACGGTGTTGCGCGCCGCGCTCTCCGGCTGCTGCGCCAGGTTTTGCAGGTGGGCTTCGAGTTTTTGCGCCGACTCCAGGCTGTCGACGTCGAAGGTAAAGCGTTCGATACCTTCCAGCGGTGGGCGCGCCACCTGGCTGCCTGATGCGAGGATCAGGCGGTCATAGTTCAGCTCAGCCTCGGCACCCGAGGCGTCGCGGTAGCTAACGCACTGGTTGGCGGCATCAATCTGCGTGGCGCTGCCCTGGACGAAGCGCACACCCACGGCCTCGAACAGCGGGCCGAGCGGGGCGATTGTGCTGGCCAGGTCGGGTTCATAAAAGCGTGGACGTACGCGCAGCTCCGCCTGGGGCGCAAGCAGGGTGACATTGACGTCCAGACGCTGCTGTTGATCAAGCAGGCGCACGGCGCTGAGTGCACTCCACATACCGGCAAAGCCGGCACCGATGATCAGGATTTGCTGTTGCATATGGGTAGGTTCCCGTGGTGAAGAGAAAGGCTGTTGGCTGACGACGGGAGTGATTCTGCTTCTAGCTTGGATCAAGGTATTGATCCATTCTTGGCAAAACTCATTGATCCACTTTGGAGTGGCCATGCCTGCTGAAAAATCACCGCCGCAGGTGATCTTCCTACCATTGGGCACGCCCGAGCCGGGCGTCAGCCTGCAGCGCTGGCTGTATGAGGCGCTGCGCGGCGCCATTCTTGGCGGCCGTCTGCCGGCTGGCAGCAAGCTGCCCAGCACGCGCGCGCTGGCCGAGCACTACAAGCTGGCGCGGGGTACGGCCCAGGCGGCCTATCAACAGTTGTTGTCCGAGGGCTATCTGGAGGCGCAGACCGGCAGCGGTACGCGGGTATGTGCCGTGTTGCCGGATGCCACGCTGAACGCCGGCTATGTGCGGCGCAAGATCGTGGCCCCGCAAGAGGCGCCGCGCACACCACCGGCCTCGCCATGGGTCGAACGCCTGGAGGCGATCACCCCAATCTTTGCGCGGCACTCGGTGATGCCGGGTTTGCGCCCGTTCTTCCCGCATCGGGGTGATATTCAGGCGTTCCCGGTCGATCTGTGGCGCAAGCTGCATATCCAGCAGCTGCGCGCCTCGCGGCTATCCATCCTGCTCGATTCGGACCCTGGCGGCTTGCCGGCGTTGCGTGAAGCCATCGCCGGCTACCTGGCCATCGCCCGGGGTGTGCAGGTGCCGGCCGAACGCATTCTGATACTCAGCAGCGTGCAGCAGGGACTCGACCTGTGCCTGCGCCTGTTGGCACCGGGCAACGCCCAGGTGTGGATGGAAGACCCCGGCTACCCCGGCGCGCGTCAGCTGATCGATGTATCGGGCGTGACGCGCGTGGATGTGCCGGTCGACGCCTACGGTCTTCAGGTGGAGGAGGGCGTACGCCTGGCCCCCGATGCCCGGCTGGCCTATGTCACGCCGTCACGACAGGCGCCGCTGGGCAGTGAGTTGTCCCCAGCGCGGCGTCTGGCCCTATTGCAGTGGGCGGCGCAGCACGGCAGCTACATCTTCGAGGACGACTACGACAGCGAATACCGCTTTATCGCCAAGCCAATTCCGGCACTGCGCTCGATGCCGGCGGCAGAGCAGTCGGTGATCCTCGCTGGCACCTTCAGCAAGCTGCTGTTTCCCTCCATCCGCCTGGCCTACCTGGTGTTGCCGGCGCACCTGCTGGAGAGTTTCACCCGCGCCGCCGCGCTGATGTCCCGCCACGCCAACAGCCTGTCGCAAGCGGTACTGGCCGACTTTATCCATGAAGGGCATTTCGACCGCCATGTACGGCGCATGCGCAAAATCTACGCCGCACGCGCCGAGGCCTTCGCCGAGTCGGCGCAGCGGCATTGGCAGGGGTTGATTGATGTGCCGGAGATTCGTGCGGGGCTGGATATCACCTGCAACCTGCAGGTGAACGACGAACAGGCGGCCTTCGCCCGCCTGCAGGCCGCCGGTATCGACAGCATGCCGCTGGCGCGCTACTGCGTGCTGCCCCGAGAAGCGGGGCTGGTGCTGGGTTTTGCGCCCTATGCCGAGCGCGCTATCGACGATGCGGTCCGGGCAGTGGCCCGGGCCCTGAAACGCTAGTGGCATCGGTAGGCTAAGGGGATGAGTTGCCTGCTGGCGCGGACTTGAGCGTGCTCAGGGATACAGAGGAGGCACTTTGCTTATGGCTGCAACAGCCTTAATGGGCCGTGCACTGCGGCTTGATAAGCCTGCAACAGCACCGCCAGGTCAGCCTTGGGCATCGGCCCGCGATGGCGTTTCAGTTGGCGCAGGTCATGCCGCGCGGCATCCAGGGTGCGCCAGCGGCGGCGGCTTTTTTCCAGATCGAGCAAGGCTATTTCGACCCGAGTCTGTCCTTCCTGATCTGTCTGGGTTTTGACAAAGATATGCTTGGGGTAGCAACAACCATGCTGCCAGCCCGCCTGGTGCAGGCGCGCCAGGGTTGCCGCCACTTGCGGCATTACTGCATGGCGGCATTCGGCGCCTGGCGCGCTGGCATACCACTGTTCCAGGCTGACAAAACCTTGCAGGGCCTCGGTCACCAGCAGCGCCTGCCATTGGCCTTGGTGCTGGCGCGCGGCGCAATAGACGATAGTCGGCGTTTTCAAGCCAATGCGGGCGAATGCGCGGTAGGCCTTGATTTCGCGCAGAACGGTTGGGCGGCCCAGAGGGTGGCGCAGTGAGCGGTAGGTGTGGCCGCTCTGGCGCTTGCAATACAGCGGCCGATGGCTTGGGTCGCGCGGCTCCAGCAAGCGCACGCCACTTTCGCCGCCACGCCGCTGATTGGCCGGCTCCACCCAGACACCAGGACTCTGCCACCAGCGGTCAAAGTGAGTGCTCGCCACTTCGTTCAGCGCGTGGTTGTGCAGCAGATCCATGCCTAGCCCTCCTGCTTGCGCAGCACGTAGGTCCGCCACATGGCATAGCCGGGCAGGAAGTCTTCGTAGCCGATAACCTGAAAACCGGCCTGCCTGAACTCATCTTCGACCACTGCCCGGGCCACCACAAAACGATTCTGGTTCTGTGCTGCCCGTCCTTCGGCGGTGCGGCGCTGTTCCAGGCGTCGGCGTTTCCAGGCCTTGTAGTTGCCATCGACCCACAGCGAGACGATCACCGTGTCGCGGGTGACCCGATGAAACTCGCGGAGCATGGCCAGGCGATGCGCGGCGGATTCGATGTGATGCAGCAGGCGGATCGAGAAGATGCAATCCACCGCATTGGCCTCCAGTTCAATGGCAAATGCCGAGGTCTGCAAGGTATTGACCCGCGCCACCACCTCGGCCGGTTGTGCGGCCAGGGCGGTGGCGAGCATGTCGGCGGAGTTGTCGGCCGCCAGAATCACTCGATTCGGCTGCTCGGCCAGCAGTGGCCAGAAACGCCCGGCGCCGCAGGGTAGGTCCAGAACCAGAGTGGGCTCATCGGCCAGTTTCAGGGCATGCCGTGCCACCTGCACATCGCGCCAGTGGGACAGGCGCCGGGCCAGGCCATCCTGATGCTTGTGCAGGTATTGCCGGGCATGTGCCCGATCGTACTTGCGGGAAAATTCGAGTTCGATGGGGGTTGTTTTAGCCATGTTCAACAGTCGATCTCCTGCACCGTGGAGCCTCTCGGCGAGAGGCCGGTTGGTGATTGGTTGTGCAGGATGGGCCGCTAAACTTAAGCCCGGCTTAACCGCCTTCAGGCTGTAGCGCTTAACCTCAGATACGCCTTAAACAACAAACCCGGCACTGGGCCGGGTTTGATGCATCACACTGCGAGGCTTACTTGATCTCGACAGCCAGGCTGTCGTGGATCTTCTGCTGCCAGATGGCAGGCCCGGTGATATGCACCGATTCGCCATTGGTGTCGACCGCCACGGTCACCGGCATGTCCTTGACCTCGAACTCGTAGATGGCTTCCATGCCGAGTTCTTCGAAGGCCAGCACCTTGGACTTCTTGATCGCCTGGGCCACGAGATAAGCTGCGCCGCCGACGGCCATCAGGTACACGGCCTTGTTGTCCTTGATCGCCTCGATGGCAATCGGGCCGCGCTCGGACTTGCCGATCATGCCGAGCAGGCCGGTGCTTTCCAGGATCTGCCGGGTGAACTTGTCCATCCGGGTGGCGGTGGTGGGGCCGGCCGGGCCAACCACTTCTTCGCGCACCGGATCGACCGGGCCGACGTAATAGATAAAGCGGCCTTTCAGATCGACCGGCAGTTCTTCGCCCTTGTTCAGCATGTCGACCATGCGCTTGTGTGCAGCGTCGCGGCCGGTGAGCATCTTGCCGTTGAGCAGGATGGTCTCGCCCGGTTTCCAGCTCTGCACCTCTTCCGGGGTGAGGGTGTCCAGGTTGACGCGGCGCGCGCTCGGGCCTGCTTCCCAGACGATTTCCGGGTAGGCGGACAGGTCCGGCGCTTCCAGTTCGGCAGGTCCCGAGCCGTCGAGCACGAAGTGGGCGTGACGGGTGGCGGCGCAGTTGGGGATCATGCACACCGGCAGGCTTGCTGCGTGGGTCGGGTAGTCCATGATCTTGACGTCGAGCACGGTGGTCAGGCCGCCCAGGCCCTGGGCACCGATGCCCAGCTGGTTGACCTTGTCGAACAGCTCCAGGCGCAGTTCCTCGATGCGGTTCTGCGGGCCGCGGGCCTTCAGTTCATGGATGTCGATGTGCTCCATCAGCACTTCCTTGGCCATCACCGCAGCCTTCTCGGCGGTGCCGCCGATGCCGATGCCGAGCATGCCCGGCGGGCACCAGCCGGCGCCCATGGTCGGCACGGTCTTCAGAACCCAGTCGACGATGGAGTCGGACGGGTTGAGCATGGCCATCTTCGACTTGTTCTCGGAGCCGCCGCCCTTGGCCGCGACGTCCACTTCGACCTTGTCGCCGGGGACGATGGAGTAGTGGATCACCGCCGGGGTGTTGTCCTTGGTGTTCTTGCGGGCACCGGCCGGGTCGGCGAGGATCGAGGCGCGCAGGACGTTTTCCGGCAGGTTGTAGGCGCGACGCACGCCCTCGTTGATCATGTCGTCGACGCTCATGGTGGCGCCGTCCCAGCGCACGTCCATGCCGACGCGGATAAATACGGTGACAATGCCGGTGTCCTGGCAGATCGGGCGGTGGCCGGTGGCGCACATGCGCGAGTTGATCAGGATCTGCGCCATGGCGTCCTTGGCTGCTGGCGATTCTTCGCGCAGGTAAGCCTCGTGCATGGCCTGGATAAAGTCCACGGGGTGGTAATAGGAGATAAATTGCAGGGCATCGGCGACGCTCTGGATCAGATCGTCTTGCTTGATCACGGTCATGCTGGGCGCTCCTTTTTCTGGGGCAGGAACTTCAAGGGGCGCCGCGTGTTACTCCGGCGCGCAGTGCGGTAAAAAAGGGCACGCAGTATAGCGCGCAAGGCGTGGGGCGGACACCTGCCGCTCTGCGACCTTGGTCTTTAGCGACCTCCGATGGACGGTCTGTATGCCCACCTTTGGCCGGGCTAGGCACGAGGGCGGCACGCGGGTACAGTGACGGCTAGATGCCAGTATGGGATGGAGTCCGTGAGCACACGCAGCCAGAGTGCGACTCAGCGAACACTGCAGGGCCTGTTGCTGAAGCGTTTCGGCATGGCCGTGGCGACCTATGGCCTGACCGCCTTGCTGTGCTGGGTCGGCTTCTTTGTCGGGCTGTTCCAGGCCACGGCGCAAACCGCGGTGCTGATGACGCTGGGCGCTGCTGCCAGCCAGCTGGTGTTTCTCGCCCTGTTTCTTAGCCGTGGCAATCTGCGCTTTGCCGATCCCAGTCTGACCGAGGCCCAGGTGCTGACGGCCCTGACCTGGCTGACCCTGCTGTTGGGGCTGTTCGATGAAGGCCGCGGCAGCATGCTGGTGATCTATGTGCTGATCATGTTGTTCGGCGTGTTCCAGTTGCCGCCCCGGGTCTTTGTACGCTGCGCCCTGTTCGCCTTTTTCGGTTTTGCCAGCCTCAACCTCTACGAGGGCTACCAGCTGCAGCTGAGCACCCCATCGGTGGCCATCATGCAGGTCTGTGTGCTGGCGGTGGTGCTGACCTGGCTCTGTCTCTTCGCCACCTATGCCCAGGCCATGCGCCAGCGCATGCGCCAGCGCCGTTTTGCCCTGCAGGCGCATCAGGACACCTTGCGCGGCATGATGCGTCAGCTGGAAGACCTGGCCGCTACCGACGAGCTGACCGGGCTGTGCAACCGCCGGCATTTTCTGCGCCTGGCCAGCCACGAGCTGGAGGGCATGAGTCGTGGCTGTCAGCATGGCCTGGCCCTGCTCGATCTGGATCACTTCAAGCGCATCAATGATGTGCATGGCCATGCCGCCGGTGACCGGGTGTTGCAGACCTTTGCCGCCGTGGCGCGGGCCTGTCTGCGCGACGGTGATGTGATTGCCCGCTATGGCGGCGAGGAGTTCGTGCTGCTGTTGCCCAATACCGAGGCCGACCAGTTTTCCGCCTGTTGCGAGCGTCTGCGCGAGGCGTTCAACCATGCCGAACCCTTGGGGGTGAGGGTAGGGCCGCTGAGCCTGTCCATCGGCATGACCCTGGTGCACAAGGATGATGACCTCGACGATGCCCTGCAGCGGGCCGACCAGGCCCTGTACCAGGCCAAGCGCGATGGCCGCAATCGCTGCGCGGCGACCTGGGAGGATGCCGATGCCTGAGTTGCGCGTGGGTGCGCAACGGCATGTTGTTTCCACCTCTACCAACCTGCTCGATGCCCTGTTGGATGCAGGGGTGGCTGTGCCCTACAGCTGCCGTGCCGGCAGTTGTCATGCCTGCCTGGTGCGCTGCCTGAGTGGCGAACCCCTGGATCAGCAGCCCGAGGCCCTGGCTCCAGACAAGCGTGTCCAGGGCTGGCGCCTGGCCTGCCAGTGTCGACTGGTGGACGATCTGCAGGTGGAAGTCTTCGACCCCATGCGCGATGGCCTGCCGGCCCGGGTACTGGCCTGTGACTGGCTGGCGGGTGAGGTGCTGCGCCTGCGTCTGCAGCCCGAGCGACCACTGCGCTATCAGGCGGGCCAACACCTGCAGCTATGGAGCGAGCAGGGGGTGGCCCGGCCCTATTCCCTGGCCAGTGTGCCGGGGGAGGATGACTGGCTGGAGTTTCATATCGACTGTCGCCAGGGCGGCGCCTTTCGCGATGCCGCCCGCGCCCTGCGCCCGGGGGATGGCCTGCGTCTTGGCGAGCTGCGCGGCGGCGCTCTGCACTATGACCCGGACTGGCAGACCCTGCCGCTCTGGCTGCTGGCCTCCGGCACCGGTCTGGCGCCGCTCTATGGGTTGCTGCGCGAGGCGTTGCGCCAGGGGCATCAGGGTGCGATACGCCTGATCCATGTGGCCCATGACCCGGCCGGCCATTATCTGGTCGAGCCTCTGGCCGAGCTGGCCGCGCAGCATCCCCAGCTGCAGGTGGAGTACTGGACGACGGCCGAGTTGCAGCCGGCTTTGGCACAACTGCGCCTTGTTTCGCGGCAGACCCGCGCCTTACTCTGTGGCCATCCTGCCACGCTCGACGATTTCGCCCGGCGCCTCTATTTGGCGGGTTTGCCGCGCAGTCAGATATTCGCCGACCGGTTTCTACCCCATATGTAGGATGCCTGGCCCGCCCAGGCTGTGCACACTCGATCCCGCTACATCCGCTTTCTGCTGCGCGCGGTCTGGGCGACGCGGCGTACCCCGAGGTTTTGGAGCACCTATGAGCGAACACCTGCAAGTCGAACGCGATGGCGCGCTGCTGACCCTGCGCATGCATCGTCCGGAGAAGAAGAATGCCCTGACCCGGGCCATGTACAGCGGCATGGCCGAGGTGCTGCGCCAGGCCGATCAGGACAAGAGCGTGCGCGCGGTGCTGATCACCGGCAGCGAGCAGTGCTTTACCAGTGGTAACGATGTGGCTGACTTTATCCAGGCGCCGCCCACCGGCCTGGGCAGCGAAGTGTTCCAGTTTATGCTGGCCCTGTTCGAGTTCAGCAAGCCGGTAGTGGCGGCCGTCAGCGGTCCGGCGGTGGGCATCGGCACCACAATGCTGCTGCATTGCGACCTGGTTTACGTGAGCCGCGATGCGACCCTGAAGATGCCCTTCGTTAACCTTGGGCTGTGCCCGGAATACGGCTCCAGCCTGATCCTGCCGCGCCTGCTCGGCCATGCCCGCGCTGCCGAGTTGCTGTTGCTGGGGCAGAGCTTTACCGGTGAACAGGCGGCCAGCTGGGGCATTGCCAACCAGGCCCTGGCCGATGGTGCGGCGACCCTGGCCAAGGCCCGGGAGATGGCCCAGCGCTTCGAGCAGCTGGCGCCGGCAGCGGTCGCCGACAGCAAGCGGCTGATGCGCGCCCCGGATCGTGAGCAGCTGCGCCGGGTGATCGAGGAGGAGGGCGCCCTGTTCGGCCAGCGTCTGCGTTCGCCGGAAGCCATCGAAGCCCTGAGCGCCTTTATGCAGCGGCGTACCCCGGATTTCAGTAAGTTCGCCTGATTTCTTGAGGCAAGCAGAAAGGTCGCTCAGTGAGCGTAATGCTGTTCACTTTAGCCACGGCCGGATGCGGTCAGTCCCCTCGCCCCTCTGGGGAGAGGGTTAGGGAGAGGAGCGTCTGGCATTTTCGCAGTGCCTCAGCCCTCTCCCCCAGCCCCTCTCCCATAAATGGGAGAGGGGAGCAAAACGTACGCGACCTTAAATGAACAGCATTTCGCTCCATGAGCGGTCTTTAGTATTGCGGGTGTTTTAAACCAGGGCTTCACCCACATGCAGCAGCTTCAGGGTATTGGTGCCGCCGATGGTGTGGTAGCTGTCGCCCTTGGTCAGGATCACCCAGTCGCCGGCTTGCACCACGCCACGCTTGAGCAGCTCGTCCACGGCCGCCTGGCTGACTTCACTGGGCTGCAGCGCCGCCGGATCGAAGGGCACCGGGTACACACCACGCAGCAGGGCCGCCCGGGCCTGGGTTTCGCGGTGCGGGGAGAAGGCGAAGATCGGCACCGAGGAGCGGATGCGCGACATGATCAGCGGGGTGTAGCCGCTTTCGGTCAGGGCGATAATGGCCTTGACGCCGGGGAAGTGGTTGGCGGTGTACATGGCGGCCAGGGCGATGCTTTCGTCGCAGCGCGCAAACTCGGTGCCCATGCGGTGGCTGGAGGTCTTGCTGGTGGGGTGCTTTTCCGCCCCCAGGCAGATCCGCGCCATGGCCTGTACGGCTTCCAGCGGGTAGGCGCCGGCGGCACTTTCCGCCGAGAGCATCACCGCATCGGTGTAGTCCAGCACGGCGTTGGCCACATCGGAGACTTCGGCACGGGTCGGCATGGGGTTCTGGATCATCGATTCCATCATCTGCGTGGCGACGATCACGGCCTTGTTCAGGCGGCGGGCGTGCAGAATGATCTTTTTCTGGATGCCACACAGTTCGGCATCGCCCACCTCAACGCCGAGGTCGCCGCGGGCCACCATCACCGCATCACTGGCACGGATCAGGCCGTCCAGGGTCTCGTCGTCGGCCACTGCTTCGGCGCGTTCGACCTTGGCCACCAGCCAGGCGGTGCCGCCGGCCTCATCGCGCAGCCGGCGGGCGTAATCCATGTCCGCGGCATCGCGGGGAAAGGACACTGCCAGGTAGTCCAGTTCCATCTCGGCAGCCAGCTTGATATCGGCCTTGTCCTTCTCGGTCAGGGCCGGGGCGGTGAGGCCGCCGCCACGGCGGTTGATGCCCTTGTGGTCGGACAGCGGGCCGCCGATGGTCACCTCGCAGTGCAGGGCGTCGGTTGTGGCCTCGAGCACGCGCATCACCACCCGGCCGTCGTCCAGCAGCAGCTCGTCGCCGACGCCGCAGTCCTTGACCAGGTCCGGGTAGTCGATGCCGACGATGTCCTGGGTGCCGGCGTCCAGGGGGTGGCTGGTGGAGAAGGTGAAGCGGTCGCCAATCTTCAGTTCGATGCGCTTGCCCGCGAATTTGGCGATGCGGATCTTCGGCCCCTGCAGGTCGCCGAGCAGGGCAACGTGGCGCCCGTGTTTGGCCGCCAGCTCACGCACCAGGCGGGCGCGGGCCTTGTGCTCGTCCGGGGTGCCGTGGGAGAAGTTGAGACGGGCCACGTCGAGGCCGGCGATGATCAGTTGTTCGAGGACTTCGGGGCTGTTGCTGGCGGGGCCGAGGGTGGCAACGATTTTGCTGCGGCGAAGGGTCATGCAGGCACTCCATGGATAGCGTCTGCCGAGCAGGCTACTACGCCGCGACTCTGTAGTCATTGTTGCACCACACTACCTATCGCGGCCTGTTGTCACGGTGCGTTGCTGTTCAGTGCCTGGTCCAGATGACGTGCCGCCTTGGTGTTTAGCTCGCTATGGGGGAACTGCACCAGCAGGCGGCGCAGGTAGCGGATGGCCTTGTCGCGGTCGGCATGGGGGTTGTCCGGCGCCTGGTACATCAGGGCCAGCTGATACAGGGCTTTCTCCTTGATGTCGGCCGGGATACCCGGGTCGCTCAGGGCCAGCAGGTACAGCTCCTCGGCCTCATCCACGCGGTTTTTCAGTACGGCGCGGCGCGACAGCAGGGTCATGTCCGGGTCGAGGCTGGCCTTGTACAGATCCAGTCGGTGATCCGGCTGCCAGTGCGCCAGCAGCTCCCTGGAGCTTTTCTGCACCGGCTCGCTATGCCGCTGGCGGATCAGCAGGATGCGCGCCTCGGCCCGTTCGGCGGCGCGGCTGGCAGGAAACTCATCCAGCACCTGATGCAGGTAGTGAAGCGCCTTGCTGTCATCGCGGCCCTCGTTAAAGCGATTCATATACAGCAGGCCGGCCTGATAAAGGGCGATGGCGCGTACTTCGTCGCTCAGGTTGCGGTCGTTGTAGCCCGTCAGATAGAGCTTCTCGGCCTGGGCGCTGCGGTCGTCGCGAATGGCCT
The DNA here is from genome assembly GCF_009763245.1 of Pseudomonas xionganensis. Classification (GTDB taxonomy): domain Bacteria; phylum Pseudomonadota; class Gammaproteobacteria; order Pseudomonadales; family Pseudomonadaceae; genus Aquipseudomonas; species Aquipseudomonas xionganensis. Next base: position 1,324,264 of record NZ_WKJZ01000001.1, read on the forward strand.
GGGCGCTGTAGGTCAGCAGGTCGCCTTCCTCTTCGATGGCGGCCAGCATGCGGTTGTTCTTCAGGGTCTTGTATTCCACCACCTCATGGGTGGCGACCTGGGCGATAAACAGAGGTGTGGTGGGAGAGCAGGCGCTGAGCAGACTAATACCAAGCAGGACAAGTGACAGGCGGATGACAGGCATGGGGGCTCCAGATTAGCTTGGCCGTTCCGCCAGTCTAGTTAGCTGTGGCGCTGCCCACCACGGCTGAGCAGATAGTCCCATCGGAGGATTGGGTCTGTAGGTTTTTTCGCTGCAGTCGATACACTGCACATCACAGGAGGGCTCTATGCGAATTTTATTGGTGGTTTGTGTGATGTTGGGTTTGCTGGGGTGCAATCGCTACTCGTTTGATCGACACCTCAATAGCGCTTATGAGGCCTATGAGCGAGGCGAGTGTGAGGCCGCCATTCTGTCGTTGTCCAAGGCCGAGCGCACCAGCCGTTCGCGGCGCCATATGCAGCCTGAGATTTCTCTGCTACGGGGCCAGTGCCTGGAGCGCCAGGCTTTATTCGTAGATGCCATGCAAACCTATCAATTCATCCTCACCCAGTATCCGGCGAGCGAATATGCCTACCGTGCCCGGGCTCGAATGGAAACGCTGCGCCAGTTGGGCCATGACGGCCTGCCGGCGTCGGTCAAGTTGGTGCCGGCTACGCCTTGATTAGCGTGATTCGTATGGGCGGCCGGTTCAGTGATTGTGGTGTGCGCAATGCAGGGAGAACATTTATGCGTGCGATATGGTGTCTGTTGCTATTGCCGGGCGTGGCAATGGCGGAGATATATCGTTGGACCGACGAGCAGGGGCGCGTCCATTTCGGCCAGCGTCCGGCTGCTGATGTGCAGGCTCAGCAGGTGGAGGTCAGACCCCAAGTCATAGAGCGCGATGAAGAAACCAAGGGGCGGGAGGAGCGCGCCGCACGCTTTTATCAGGCACGACAAGCAGAGCAGGCCCAGGCCGCTGCCGAGGCTGCTGAGCAGCGTCGTCAACGGGATGCTGAATGCGCGAAATTGCAGCGTAAGCTTGCAGATATTCCTGAAGGTGCCAGTTATTACCGCAAGGATGCGCAGGGGCAGCGCGTGTACTACAGCGATGAGGAGTTGGATGCCACTCGTCGGCAACTGCGTGACCGAATATCCGAACGCTGTTCCTGAGCCTGGCTGATACGTGGGTGTGGGGCCATACTCAAATGCTCAGTAGCCATCTGCTAGCATTCCTATGCCCGTGCAACGCCGCATCGAGCGCCATCAGCTGCCTTACTACCTGAAGGTGTTCAACCGCTTTACTGACAAGCCGATGGGCTACATCGGCAATGTCTCCCTGGATGGCCTGCTGTTGATCAGCCAGCTGCCCATGCTGGTGGGCGCGCGGTTCGATATGCGTTTGAAGATTCCCGGCCAGCATGGCCTGCATTGCATCGACTTCTCCGGCACCTGCCAGTGGTCGCGCGAGGATGTCACGCCCGGTTGTTACGATTCGGGCTTCGCCCTGGTGGCCCCGCCGGCTGACTATGTGGAAATGGTCGATGCGCTGCGTTTCTATTTCAGCTTTCACCCGCTGGCGGCCTCGGCCTAGGGCGCGCGGCGTGACTGGCTGGCCCGGCCCAAGCCGTGCGAGCTGGTTACAAGGCTGTTGGATAAATAGATACTAAAAAACCGCCATAAAGGCGGTTTTTTAGTGTCGCTCGAAGCCTTTTAGGCGTTAACCGGCTGTTCCAGCGGCGCCAGTTGCAGCAGGGCATCGGAGCGCGCCTGGACTTCACGGTAGCGTTCCGGGTCGCTGGCCAGAACCTTACCCATGGCCGGGAAGATCTCGTCCAGCTTGCTGCGCCATTGCTCAGACTTGACGCGCTCGGGGAAGCAGCGGTTAAGCAGATCAAGCATGATCGAAACGGTTACCGATGCGCCTGGCGAGGCACCCAGCAGTGCGGCGATGGAGCCGTCGGCCGCGGCCACCAGCTCGGTGCCGAACTGCAGGATGCCGCCGTTCTTCGGGTCTTTCTTGATGATCTGTACGCGCTGACCGGCCATCTCCAGGCGCCAGTCTTCGGCCCTGGCCTCGGGGTAGAAACCGCGCAGGGTTTCCAGGCGCTGCTCTTCGGACTGCATCACTTCCTTGATCAGGTAGCGGGTCAGGTCGAAGTTGTCGCGGGCCACCGCCAGCATCGGGCCGATATTGTTCGGGCGTACCGACAGTGGCAGGTCGAGGAAGGAGCCGTGGCGCAGGAACTTGGTGGAGAAGCCGGCATACGGACCGAACAGCAGGGAGGTCTTGCCATCCACCACGCGGGTATCCAGGTGCGGTACCGACATGGGCGGCGAGCCCACGGCCGCCTGGCTGTAGACCTTGGCCTGGTGCTGCTTGACCACCTCGGGGTTGTCGCAGCGCAGCCACTGGCCACTGACCGGGAACCCACCAAAGCCCTTGCTTTCCGGAATGCCGGAGAGTTGCAGCAGCGGCAGGGCGGCACCACCGGCGCCGAGGAAGACGAACTTGGTCTTGATCTGGCGGTTGGCGCCGGTCTGGGTGTCCTTGATGGTGACTCGCCAGCCATCGCCATCGCGGTTCAGATCGGTAACCTTCTGGTTGCAGGTCACTTTGGCCTCGGCCTGACGGCCCAGGTAGTCCAGCATCTTCTGGGTCACGGCGCCGAAGTTGACGTCGGTGCCGCCCTCGGCGCGGGTCATGGCCAGGGGTTCGCTGGGGTCGCGTCCGGGGATCAGCAGCGGCGCCCACTTGGCAATGGTGGCGCGATCCTCGGTGTATTCCATGGAGCTGAAAGCGTGGTGCTGGGTCAGCGCATCGAAGCGCTTCTTCAGGAAGGCGATGCCCTCATTGCCACGCACCATGCTCATGTGCGGCACCGGGTTGATAAAGCTGCGCGGTGAGCCGATGGCGCCTTTATTGACCAGATAAGCCCAGAACTGCTTGGACTCTTCAAACTGGGCGTTGATGGTGACCGACTTCTTGATGTCGATCGAACCATCTGCCGCTTCCGGGGTGTAGTTCAGTTCGCACAGAGCCGCGTGGCCGGTGCCGGCATTGTTCCAGGGGTTGGAGCTCTCGATCGCCCCGGAGGCCATCAGTTCCACCACTTCCAGCTTGATGCCCGGGTCGAGCTCCTTCAGCAGCACGGCCAGGGTCGCGCTCATGATGCCGGCTCCAACCAGCACCACATCCATCGTTTCGTATTCGTTCTGCGTCATTACCACTTCTCCGCAAACCAGCACTCAATAGACGTTAGTTGGCTTGTGCGCAAAGCACAGCCTATCAGCAGTCGAGGAGAGACTCGGGGTTATAGGGGGAAGGGCTCAAGATGCAGATTACTGCCGCAAGATCGTTCATTTTCGCCACACTCTCGTGAAGTTTTCAAAACCGTTTCTGTCACGCTCTTTTGGAGCTGTGAACCTCAAGCACGTCTGCGCCGGTCTGCCTTTTTACCGGCATAGCAGCGCCTTGCATGGTTGCAAGGCATTCTGCGTATGGGTAAAGGCGGCGGCCTGGGCGGCAGCGCGAAGTGGGCGACTCTCTGGGGCGTGGCCGATGGGGGTGCATCAGCGTTACGGCAAGGCCCGAACAGGAGGCGTCCTTATAATCGGGGCGCGATTATAAGGCCAAAGCGGGAAAATTGATTGCCTGACGTGGCTTTTCTTCGACCGATGATCAGGCGGTCAGCGCCTTGGGGCGAAAGGCCGGGCTCTGTTGGGCGCTGATTCTGACGTGGGCGGGCAAGCGCTGATCGAGCCAGTGCAAACCCATCGTCTCGACTTCAACCCAGCCCAGGCCTTGTGGCGCCTGGGCTGAGTGGCGCAATGCGCGGCAGATGCCCTGGGCGTCGAGCAGGGCGAAGCAGCGTTTGACGGGGCGCGGAGCGAGCAGGGCACGAAGTGAAAACATGGCGATGACTCACGGCTGGGGAAGACTAAAGTCTTATGCCAGAGCGTCGTGACAGCGCCATGACGGGAACCAAAATCGTCGCCATAACGTCCCAGCAAGGCCCTGTTAGGCCCTGGCCGCGCTGGTTATACTGCGGCCACTTTTGCATACGCCCCTTTTTATTGGAGAGATGAGCATGCTGCAGCGTCTGCTGATTGGTCTGGTCGCAGTCACCAGTCTGGCCTTGGTGGGGTGCGCCCACAGCCCGCAACAACTCCGTCCGCAACCGACTCTCAATGCGCCGCTGACTGCCGTGGGGCAGGGCCAGCCGGTGGTGGTGCGGGTGGCGGATGGTCGTCCCTCTCCGGTGCTGGGAACCCGTGGCGGCCTCTATCCTGATACCAGCGCAATCAGTGTCAGCGGCCAGGACGTGCTGCCCAAGCTGCAGGCCCAGGCCGAGGCCGCCGTGCGTCTACTCGGCTTTACCCCCACGGCTGGCGCCTACAATGCCCCGCAGTTGACCCTGACCCTGGCCGAGTTGAAGTACCAGTCGCCCAAGGAAGGCCTGTATGTGACCGAAGCCGATATCGCTGCCACCATGCGGATCGAGGTGCAGAATGCCAATCGCCGTTACAGCGGTCGTTATGGTGCCTCCCTCAATCAGCGTTTCGGCATGGCACCGAACCAGGCCACCAATACCAAACTGGTCAGCGATGTGCTCAGCGATGCCCTGACCCGGGCCTTCAAGGATCCGGCCGTGGCGCAGATGCTGGCGCAGTAGGCTCCCCCGTAAAGCACAAAGCCCGTCTAGACCGGGCTTTGTGCTTTAAAGATCCTGGGTATCAGGCCGCTTCGCTGTAGTGACCGGGCTCGCTGATATCGGGCAATGCGTAATGCTCGTGACCCCCGAGGGTGCAGTACACAAGCCAGTTGTGATCCTGCACATTGAATGACAGCTCGTCGATCACCGCTTCGATCTCCTCCAGGCTGTCGATCAGATAGTCGTGGTCTTGGGGTTGCGTATGCAGCATGGGTCTTCCCTCCTTGAGTGGTTGGCTGGCCTGGGGCGCCTGTCTGGTTTGCCCCGGGCCCTTAGACCATAGGCCATGAATGTGACAGCGTTTAGACCGGCTGGTCATTTATCTTGCAGTTCGTCGGAAAGGGATCTGGTCAGGGGGCTGATTGGGTAGACTGCGCGGCCTTTGGGCACGCTCGGCTCGGTCGCAGCGTGTCGCCGTCATCGGGGTTCGGAGCAGGAAGCCGGTGACCCCAAGTTGAGGTCGAAGATGTCGTTGCAGGTGTTGTGGTCGCTGTTTCTTGCCTATCCTGCCCAGCTGCTCAACGGGCTGGCGCTGTTTTTTGCCCTGGCCGGGGCCTGGCTGCTACTGGCCACCCGCATGCGCGAGCAACGAGTTGTGGCCCGCCTGTTGGCCCAGGGTGAGCTGGATGAGCTGGGCAGCGCCGAATATCCCGAAGACGAGCCGGGCCTGCGCATCAACCGCTTCTTTTACGGCTTTGGTCTGGTGACGCTGGCCGCGGCGCTGCTGATTTCCTGGGCCAGTACCCAGGTTTAGCCGGCCATCGCCCAGCAAGAGAAACGGCAGCCCAGGGCTGCCGTTTTTGCATCCGCCGCCGAGCCTGCTAGAGCGGCAAGCCAGCTTTGATGCGGTACTGATTGCGCACCGGATTGGCGTATTGGCGGATCAGCTGTGGCCGCTGTTCCGCCGGGCAGGCGTCCAGGCGCCGCTGCCATTCGCGGCTGGCCTTGGCCAGCTCGTCGGCGGGGAACAGCTCGCTGGCGTCCGGCACGGCCAGTTGCGGGTCGCGCTCGCTGTGCATGGCATAGGCCAGGTAGTGCACGGGGAACAGGCGATAGCCGGTGAGAATCTGTCGGTCCATTTCACTGGCCAGTTGCTTGCTGTCTTCCGGGCACTGCCTGATCGGCTGGCCGAAATGGATATGCACCCGGCCCTTGTAGCCGGTAATGCCCAGGGCAATGCTCTGGTCGTCTTCGCCTTGCGCCTTCTGATAGCTGCCGCTGCTCTCGCGGATAAACAGCTCGCGGGCCTTGGCCTGGTCACAGGGGTCGTATTCGTAGCTGATCGACACCGGGATCAGCTGCAGGGAATTGATCACCTCGGCGAAGGGCTCGTCCTTGCGGCTCATGTGGAACATCTTGAGGATGGCCGAGTCGGTGCGGTCATCACCGTCCTTGGCACGGCCTTCGGCCTGGGCGATCCAGATCGACTCACCGTCCTTGAGGATCGAATGGTTGATATAGGCCGACAACAGCTGAAAGGCCGCCAGCTTTTCGCGCCGGCCGCTCAGCGAGCGGTGCACGATAAAGCTCTTGTTCAGGCGCATCAGATCGCTGACAAAGGGCTTCTGCAGCAGGTTGTCGCCAATGGCGATGCGCGGTGTCGGCAGCCCGGCGTGGTACACGGCGTAGTTGACGAAGGCCGGGTCCATGACGATATCGCGGTGGTTGGCCAGAAACAGGTAGGCGTTGCCCCGGGACAGGTTTTCCGTGCCGGAGTAGGTCACGCCGTCGGTGGCGCGCTCCACCGTGCGGTCGATATAGGGTTCGATTTTTTCCTGCAGTCCGGCCACGCTGTTGATGCCGCGGAACTCAAGCCCCAGGCGATAGGCTATAAGTGGTTTGAGCAGCCAGGCGAATGAGCCGGCCAGGCGCGGAAAGCGGAAGCGGGTGAGCGTGTCGAGAAAGGCCTGATCCTTCAGCAGGCGCGCCATAACGGCGGGCACTTCGGCGTCGGCATAAGGTCGGATGGCATCGAATTCGCCCATCATGTTCTCTTGTGGTTGGCTGCGGTGGTGGTGGCGCCCGCTTTAGGAAATCCGGGGCCAGGTATAGACCGGCGATTATACGCCCAAGTCACACGGAGGCTCAGATGCTGGAATATCAGGCTTACCAATGCCCCTATTGCGGCGAATCGGTGGAGGCGACTCTGGATCTGTCCGGCGGCGATCAGCAGTACATCGAGGATTGCCCGGTGTGTTGCCGACCGGTGCTGTTCGAGTTGTGCACCGATGGTCGTGACTGGTCCCTGGTCGTGCGTACGGAGAATGACTGATGCAGCGAATCTACGAGCCCCAGGACACCATGGAAGGCGAACTGTTACAGGCCATGCTGGCCAGCGAGGGGGTAAAGGCCTATCTGACCGGTCGTCACCTGTCCGGCGCGGTGGGTGAGTTGCCCGCTTGTGGGCTGCTGGGGTTGTTGGTGGACGATGAGCAGGCCGAGCGCGCGCAGCAGCTGATCGCCGCGTACAATGCGGCGCAACCCTTGCCCGGTGATGACGCGGAGCCAAGCCTGGGCGTGCTGCTCTGTTGAGTCACGCCCGCCGCTCCGCTGCAATGCTTTCCCCCTGTTGAGCCTGCCCATGTGTGGACGTTTTGCCCTGTTTCGCTGGTCTGCCGAGTTTGCCGCGCTGCCAGGCTTTCCCGCTGACCAGCAGCCCCATTGGAATATTGCCCCGCCGGCCCAGGTGCTGTTGCTGCGCCATACCGAGGATGCGCCAAGGTTGGACCGGGTGCGTTGGGGGCTGACGCCGGCCTGGCTCACCGACCTGAGCAAGACCCCCGCCCAGGCCCGGGCCGAAACCCTGGCCGAGCAGCCGATGTTTCGCGAGGCCTTTCGTCTGCGCCGTGGCCTGGTACCGGCCAACGGCTTCTATGAATGGCGTGGCAGTGCCCGCAAGCGCGCCTACTGGATGACCGCCGAGGACTCGATTCTGTATTTCGCCGCCTTGTGGGAAGCCTATCCGGTCTCCGGGCACAACTATCTGAGTACCGCCCTGGTCACCCAGGAGGCCGGTGGATTGCGCCGGCCGCTGGTGCTCGATGCCGCCGAGCGGGCGCTATGGCTGAACCCGCAAACCCCGCAGTCCGATCTGCTCGCCCTGTTGGCCCGCCCCCAGGTGCAGCTCAGGGAGCGTGCCCTGGCCAGTCTGGTCAACGATCCTGCGCTGGATGCGCCGGAGTGTCTGACTCCGGCGTGAATCCTCCGTCCAGGCAGCAGCGCGGTTCGGTCTAGACCTTGAACTGGTTGATCAGCCGGCGCTGCTGTTCGGCCAGCTTGGTCAGTTCAGCACTGGCCTGGCTGGCCTCATCGGCGCCACCGGCAACCTCATTGGCCACCTGGCCAATATTGGTGACGTTGCGGTTGATATCCTCGGCGACGGCACTCTGCTCCTCGGCGGCGCTGGCGATCTGGGTGTTCATGTCGTTGATCACCGACACCGCCTGGGTAATGTCGTTCAGGGCCTGGGCGGCCGCGCTGGCCTGTTGCACGCTGGTTTCGGTCTTGTTCTGGCTGTCCTCCATGACCCGCACCACATCACGCGTGCCCTGCTGCAGTTGCTGGATCATGCTCTGGATTTCTTCCGTGGCCTGTTGGGTTTTCTGCGCCAGATTGCGCACCTCATCCGCCACCACGGCAAAGCCGCGCCCCTGTTCGCCGGCGCGCGCCGCTTCGATGGCCGCGTTCAGCGCCAGCAGGTTGGTCTGCTCGGCAATTCCGCGGATGGCCACCAGGATGGCGTTGATGTTCTCGCTGTCCTTAGCCAGGGTCTGCACCACACCGACGGCGCGGCCGATTTCCGCAGCCAGGGCGGCAATCGAATCGGCGGTGAGCTGAACTGTCTGGCGGCCCTGGTGGGCAGCCTGGTCGGCGTGACTGGCAGCCTCTGCCGCCTGCGTGGCATTACGGGCCACGTCCTGTGCGGTAGCCGTCATTTCATGCACGGCGGTGGCCACCTGATCAATTTCGGCCAGCTGTTTCTGCATGCCCTGGTTGGTGCGAATGGCGATATCGGCGGTGTGTTCCGAGGAGTCGCTGACCTTCTGCACCGAGCTGACCACCTGGGTGATCATGCTCTGCAGCTTGCCGAGGAAGGTGTTGAACCCCTTGGCGATCGCTCCCAGCTCGTCGGCGCGATCCACCTCCAGGCGCCGCGTCAGGTCACCGTCGCCCTGGGCAATATCGTCGAGCATGGCCACCATCTGCTTGAGGGGTTTGGCGATGCCATAGCTGACCAGCCAGATCACCAGCAGGCCAAGGGCGGCGACCAGCAGGCCGACCAGAGCCATGCCCAGGGTATCTTCGTTGGCTTGCGCAGCCAGGTCATTCTGCAGTTGATGCAGTTCGGTCAGTACGGCTTCTGTGGGCAGCGCGATGGCCAGGGTCCAGCGGGTTTCGGTGCCGGCAACGCGGAAGGGCTGCAGCAGCTGCACGTTTTCGCCCCCGGCATCCAGACGCAGGATGGGCTTGTCGCCGCCGTTCTGCCTGAAGGCCTGCAGCAATTCGGGGTCGAGCGCCTTCTCGGCGGGCTGGGTGATCAGGCTGGCGTCCTTGGTCGCCGCGATCAGGCTGCCATTGGCGGAAATCAGCGCCAGTTCGCCGGCCCCGGCATAGAGCTGCTGCTTGGCCTGGTTGAGCAGGTCCTGGATAAAGTCCAGGGCCAGGTCGTTACCGGCAATGCCCTTGAACTGGCCGTCTACCATGATTGGCGCATTGAAGGAGGCGACCAGCACCTGCTTGCCGCCGAAGTCATAGGACGCCGGGTCGATCACGCAGGGCTTGCCGGTTTCCTTGGGGCACAGGTAGTACTCGCCGGTACGCACGCCAGTCGGCTGGCGCTCCTCGCTTTCCATCTGCTCGACGGTCAGCGGCTCGCGCTTGAGCTGGCCGCCGTCGCGGTACCACCAGGGCATAAAGCGTCCGCTGGCGTCATAACCGTTTTCTGTCTGACCGGCGTAGAGATCGTCGTCCTGGTCGAAGGCATTGGCTTCCCAGCCGATATAAACGTCGATCAGGTCGGGGTTGTCCTGCAGGTATTCGCCAACCAGGGCGCTGAGCTCCTCGCGGCTGATGCTCAGCACCGTGCCGTCGGACATGGGCTGGCCCAGGCGGCTGTTGAGGGTGGCGATGGCCTTGGCCACCAGCATGGGCTGCTCGAACTGGCGTTGCAGCTTGCCGACCTGGGCGTCGGCAATGGCTTCCAGACGCTGGTTGATGGTGGCCTGTAACAGGCTCTGGGTACGCTGCTGCACCAGCTCCTGGGTACGACTACCGGCGAACAGGGCGTACAGCACAAGTGCCACGACCACGGCCAGAATGCTTGCGCCGGCCAGAAGGGCGACGGAAAACTGGATCGACTTGAATCGCATGGGGACTCCTCAACGCATGGACTGCGCCTGTCCCTGGCGTATCGGCCGCTAATGACTAAAGCATTAGCGCTCCTGCAACTAGCAAAGAAGCTTGGCGGTCATAGTGCAAGTCGCGCGGGTTGTTTTAGGTAAAAGCACGCCCTAGCATACGGCCCCTGTCGTGAAGGAGAACGTACATGAATATGCCATTTCGTCTGGCCAGCCTGGCCTGTTGCTCGCTGCTGGCGGCCTGTCAGGCGGTGAATACCACCAGCGGTGGTGCGGTGGGGGTTGAGCGCAAGCAGTATATGTTCAGCATGCTCTCGACCCAGGAAGTCAATCAGATGTATGCCCAGTCCTATCAGCAGACGCTGGGGGAGGCGTCCAGCAAGGGCGTGCTGGACAAGACCAGCACCAATGCCAAACGCCTGCAGCGCATTGCCAATCGCCTGATTGTCCATGCTCCGATCTTTCGCCCGGATGCGGCCCAGTGGCAGTGGGAAGTCAATCTGATCAAGAGCCCTGAGCTCAATGCCAACTGCGGGCCGGGCGGCAAGATCATCTTCTACAGCGGCATTATCGAGAAGCTGCAGCTGAGCGATGACGAGATTGCCGCCATCATGGGCCATGAGATGGCCCATGCCCTGCGCGAACACAGCCGCGAGGCCATGTCCCGCGCCTATGGCGTGGCCATGGCCAAGCAGGGCGCCGGCGCGCTGCTGGGGCTGGGCGAGACTGGCATGGCCCTGGCCGACACTGTGGTGCAGTACAGCCTGACCCTGCCCAACAGCCGGGGTAACGAGAACGAGGCCGATCTGATCGGTCTGGAGCTGGCGGCTCGGGGTGGTTATGACCCCAATGCGGCGATCAGCCTGTGGCAGAAGATGGCTCAGGCCGGTGGTGGTGCGCCGCCGGAGTTTATGAGCACCCACCCTTCTTCGAGCAGCCGCATTGCCGCGTTGCAGGCGGCGATTCCGCGGGTGATGCCGTTGTATCAGCAAGCCAAGGCCGCGCGTTAAGACAGTAGGTAGGGTGCGCCGTGCGCACCGGGCTGGATCCACGAAGGCGCGCAGGCTGTATAACCTGCGCGCCTTCGTTACTCAGGGCAGGGCCTTTTCGGCGAAGGGCTGGGTGCTAAGCCCTAGCTGGGCGCGGAAACTTTCCATATCGAACATGGTGCAGATTTCCTGGATCTCGTTGGCTGGATTGAAGGTCCAGAAGGCCATGGCCGAGATGCTCAGGATCTTGTCACTGGGCGGATAGCCCAGTGCCGGTTTCTGGATGGTGCCGATCAGGGTGCTCCAGCTCACCACCTTATAGTCTTCGGCGATGCATTCCTCGATCACCACCTGCAGGTCCGGCATGGCGTGACGGATGTCCTGCACCATCTGCACGAAGGCCGGACTGGTGAGGGGGCGGCCAATAAAGGAGCTCTTGTACAGGAAGTCCTTGCTGTGCAGCTGTTCCACCAGGGCCATGCGACCTTTATTCCAGGACAGGTCTATATGGTGGCGAACCAGCTTCTTACGATCATCCAGTGACATCTCTATCTCCCTGACAACATGATGGGTTGAGCAAGATCTGGCGCACTGTAGCAGTAACCTCGGCCTGTCTTGCATTGGCCGAAGCGCCAGATCGATGGCGTCATCCGGATGTCGCCTCAGCCCGCCAGGTGCCAGGCCTGCCAGGCGGCATAGAGCGCCAGGGCCAGAAAGGCGCAGGCGGCCAGGCGGCGGATCAGGGTCAGCGGCAGGCGTTCGGCGGCGAAGTTGCCGGCCAGCACCACCGGGACGTTGGCAATCAGCATGCCCAGGGTGGTGCCGAGAACCACCAGGACGAAGTGCGGGTACTGGGCCGCCAGCATCACCGTGGCGACCTGGGTCTTGTCGCCCATTTCGGCAATAAAAAAGGCAATCAGGGTGGTGAGGAAGGGACCGTATTTCTTCAGGCCTGAGGCTTCGTCATCGTCCAGCTGGTCCGGGATCAGGGTCCAGGCGGCCACGGCAACAAAGCTGGCAGCGAGTATCCAGCCCAGGGTCGACGGCGAGAAAAAGCTGGCGACCCAGTTGCCCACGGCGCCGGCGGCAAAGTGATTGGCCAGGGTGGCCACGACGATGCCCCAGATGATCGGCCAGGGCCGGCGAAAGCGCGCGGCCAGCAGCAGGGCGAGCAATTGGGTCTTGTCGCCGATTTCGGCCAGGGCCACGATCAGGGTGGGGATAAACAGGGATTCGAGCATGGGCTTTCCTAACGGGGCGGGTCGACACGGCTATGACACGTACAACCTTCCCGCCCCGGGTCAGGTGTGCGTGTCATAGGTCTTGTCAAACCCTGGGCTCCTGGCGGAACCACGGGTCGCACGCGCCATGCTCTGTGGAGCAAGTATGTTGACGGGTGCCGGGCAAGCTTGAGCTTGCGGGAGACTACTCCCCTAGGACGGGCGCATTCTGCCCAGCTTCGGGGTATTGATCAAGTCAGTTTCTCTGCGCCCGGTAGATTCTGAAACCATTGGCCTCGGCCAAAGTCTGGCATGGGCCCAGGTGCTGCTCGATCAGGGGCGGGTATTTGAGAAAGCTGTTGGCCACCAGGCGCAACTCGCCGGTTTTCTGCAGGTGCGCGGCCGCCTGCCGAAGCAGATTTTCGGTGGCCTGGTAATGGGTATGCACGCCCTGGTGGAAGGGCGGGTTGCTGAGGATGGAGCTAAGCCCGCGGGGGGCGGCGTCGATGCCGTCGCCGGCAATCACCTCGGCCTCCAGGCCATTGGCGGCCAGGGTCAGACGGCTGCTGGCAATAGCGAAGGCGTCCACGTCAAGCAGGCTGACCTGGCTGTCTGGATAGCGGCGTTTGAGCGTGGCCCCCAGCACTCCGGCGCCGCAGCCAAAGTCCAGCAGATGACCTGCCGGCAGTCTATTTAGATGTTCCAGCAGCAGGGCGCTGCCCACATCCAGGCGACCGTGGCTGAACACGCCCGGCAGGCTGACGACCTTGAGCGGGCCATCGGCCAGGGGCAGCTCATAGTGGCGGGCCAGGCTTTCCAGCTCGGGGCTGGCGGGCGTCTGTTCAATGCGTACCTGCCACAGTTGGCAGTGGCGGGCGCTGTCCAGTTTGCGTGGTTTGCCGAAGGCGCTCAGCTGTTTGGCGGCGCGTTCGATACCGGCGCGTTTTTCGCCCACCAGAAACAGTTCGCCCCCGGGCAGGCGTGCGGCCAGGCTATTGAGCAGGTAGTCGGTCAGCTCCCTGGATTTGGGTAGAAACAGCACGGCGCCCTGGAAGTCGGTTGCAGGCGGGCTGACAGCAAACTGGCAGCGTCCGGCAAATCGTGTCGCCAGCTGCGCCTGCTCCCCGGCATGCCAGCTCCAGCCCTGGGCCTCGGGCAACTGGCCGAGCAGGTCGTCGGCGGGTAGACCGGCCAACAGCAGAGGGCCCTGGAACAGTTCGGCCTGGCGCAGCAGTACTTCGCTTCGTGGGTCCATGGGCACCTCTGGCTGGAAAAAAGGCGCGTAGTTTACCCGTTGACCAGGCGAATGGGCGCGCCAGTGCTGTAGGCGCGGGTATTTTCGGCCAGCTGGCCGACGATACGCTGACGTGCCTCACGGCTGCCCCAGGCGCTGTGCGGGGTGATGATCAGGCGCGGGATATCCTCGTCCAGCAGCGGGTTGCCATCCTTTGGTGGTTCCTGGGTCAAAACATCACAGGCTGCGCCGCCCAGGTGACCGGCGCGCAGGGCGTCAGCCAGGGCCTGCTCGTCCACCAGACCACCTCGTGCGGTATTGATCAAGAAGGCCTGGGGTTTCATCAGGCTCAACTCTTTAGCGCCGATCAGGCCCAGGGTGTGTTCGTTAAGTGGGCAGTGCAGGCTGAGGGCGTCCACCTGCGGCAGCAGTTTATCCAGGGGCAGGCGATCGTCCCGGGGTGGGCGTCCCGGTAACTGGCCGAGCAGCACGCGCATGCCAAAGGCCTCGGCCAGGCGCGCCACCGCGCTGCCCAGCTCACCATGGCCGAGCAGGCCCAGGGTCTTGCCGTGCAATTCGACTATGGGGTGATCCAGCAGGCAGAACTGGCTGGCCTGCTTCCAGCGTCCGGCACGGATATCGCGCTGGTAATCGGGCAGGCGAGTAGCCAGGGCGAGCAGTAACATCAGGCTGTGCTGGGCTACCGAGGGCGTGCCGTAGCCCTGGCAGTTGCAAACGGCCACGCCATGCTGGCGAGCGGCGTCAAGATCAATGGGATTGGTGCCGGTGGCGGCCACCAGCACCAGTTTCAGCTCGGGGCAGGCGGCAAAGACTTCGGCGCTCAGCGGCACCTTGTTGCTGATGGCGACGTGTACACCCTGCAGGCGTTCGATCACCGCATCGGGACTGGTCTGGCTGTGCAGCGTCAGCTCGGCGAAGCAGTCATATAGGGGCGTCAGGTCAAGGTCGCCCAGATCGAGAGAGGCATGGTCAAGGAAGACGGCGCGCAGACTGTTGTTTATCAACTGTATCTATCCTGGGGGGTTGGGCAGGTTTTACAGTGGCGAGCCTAGCAGAATCCTCATGTGCCCCGGAGCGCTCTATGTACTGGACAGAATTTTTCACCGTGGCGTTGATCCATCTGCTGGCGGTGGCCAGTCCGGGGCCGGACTTCGCGATTGTGCTGCGTGAAAGCGTGGGGTTTGGGCGGCGGGCCGGGATCTTCTGCGCCCTGGGGGTGGGGGCCGGAATCTTTATCCACGTCGCCTATTCACTGCTGGGCATCGGTTTGATCGTGTCGCAGTCGATTGTGCTGTTCAATGCGCTGAAATGGCTGGCGGCGGCTTATCTGCTGTATATCGGCATCAAGGCGTTGCGGGCCCGGCCAGCAGCCGCCGGTAGCGGCGAGATCAGTCTGGATGCCGATGCGCGCACGCCCGCCAAGGCCTTTTCCGTGGGCTTTATCACCAATGGCCTGAACCCCAAGGCCACGCTGTTTTTCCTTTCCTTGTTCACCGTGGTGATCAACCCGCAAACGCCGCTGGCGATTCAGGCCGGCTATGGTCTTTATCTGGCCGTGGCCACGGCCCTGTGGTTTTGCCTGGTGGCGGTGCTGTTCAGCCAGGACCGGGTGCGCGCAGGCTTTGCCCGCCTGGGACACTGGTTTGACCGGGTGATGGGGGCTGTGCTGGTGGGGTTGGGCGTCAAGCTGGCGTTTAGCGAGTTGCGCTGAAAGAGCGGCGCAGCCTCAGGCAAAGGCAGGGGGTATCTGAGCGCGTGTAGGATGCGCCATGCGCACCACCGCATCCCCGGGGTTTTCGGTGCGCATGGCGCACCCTACAGATAAGAAAACGGCAGGGCGCAATACCCTGCCGTTTTGCCTTACAGCAGTTCCACTGCCACGGCTGTGGCTTCACCACCGCCGATGCACAGCGAGGCGACGCCGCGCTTGCCGCCGGTGTTCTTCAAGGCATTGATCAGGGTCAGGATGATTCGCGAGCCGGTGGAACCGACCGGGTGGCCCTGGGCGCATGCGCCGCCATAGACGTTGACCTTGGCATGATCCAGACCGTGTTCACGCATGGCCAGCATGGTCACCATGGCGAAGGCTTCGTTGATCTCGAACAGGTCGACGTCGTCCTTGCTCCAGCCGGTCTTCTTGAACAGATTGCTCATGGCGCCGATGGGGGCGATGGTGAACTCGCTCGGGTCCTGGCTCTGGGTGGCGTGGCCGACAATTTTCGCCAGCGGCTTGAGACCGCGCTTGGTGGCTTCTTCAGCCGTCATCAGCAGCAGGGCGCTGGCACCATCGGAGATGGAGCTGGCGTTGGCCGCGGTGATCGAGCCGTCCTTGCGGAAGGCGGGCTTGAGGCCAGGGATCTTCTCCAGGTTGGCGGTCAGTGGCTGCTCATCGTCCTTGACCAGCACGTCACCCTTGCGGCCACTGACGGTGATCGGCACGATCTCGGCATCCAGGGCGCCGCTGGCGATGGCAGCCTGAGCACGCTTGAGCGATTCGATGGCGTAGGCATCCATTTCTTCGCGGGTGATGCCGTACTGGTCGGCGGTTTCCTGGGCGAAGGAGCCCATCAGACGGCCGGTGCGGGCATCCTCCAGGCCGTCGAAGAACATATGGTCCTTGATCTCACCGTGGCCCATGCGCAGGCCGGCGCGAGCCTTGGTCATGATGTAGGGAGCGTTGGACATGCTCTCCATGCCGCCGGCGATCATCACGCTGTTAGTACCGGCCTTGAGCAGATCATGGGCCAGCATCACCGCCTTCATACCCGAGCCGCACAGCTTGTTGATGGTGGTGCAGCCGGTGGCGGTAGGCAGGCCCGCGTTCAGCGAGGCCTGGCGTGCCGGGCCCTGCTTGAGGCCGGCGGGCAGTACGCAGCCCATGATCACTTCTTCGACATCGGCGGCGGCAATGCCGGCACGCTCGACCGCGGCGCGAATGGCGGCTGCGCCCAAATCAACCGCAGGCACGCTCGACAGGCTGCCCTGAAAGCCGCCCATGGGGGTGCGGGCGCCGCTGACGATCACAATCTCGGACATCAAAAAATCCTCTTGTAGAGCGGAATAAATAGTCGCTGTCGCCCCCGATTCTACTGCGTGACCGGAAATGGCCAAAGAGTCATCCGGCAAATCATTCTTTGGGCTGATTTGGCAGGCCGTACGGCGCTCTAGATTGGCTGCACTGAAAAACCGACAAGAAAGGTATCGCCATGCTGCAGACCCGCGTGATCGCGCCCGCCGACAACGCCCATTCATCGCCCCTGTTGATCAAGCGCCTGCTGCTGTCCGGCAGCCGCTACGAGAAAACCCGTGAGATCGTCTACCGCGATCAATTGCGTTACAGCTATGCCACCCTCAATGAGCGTATCGCGCGGCTGGCGAATGCCCTGACCGCAGCCGGGGTCAAGGCCGGCGATACCGTGGCGGTGATGGACTGGGACAGCCACCGTTACCTGGAGTGCATGTTCGCCATCCCCATGCTCGGCGCGGTGCTGCACACCATCAATATCCGCCTTTCCGCTGATCAGATCCTCTACACCATGAACCATGCCGAAGATAAGTTCGTGCTGGTCAACAGCGAGTTCGTGTCGCTGTACAAAGGCATCGAAAGTCAGCTGACCACGGTGGAAAAGACCATTCTGCTCACCGATGCAGCCGACAAGAGCGCCGATCTGCCCAACCTGGTCGGCGAGTACGAGAGCCTGCTGGCCGCCGCCAGCCCCAGCTATGACTTCGCTGATTTTGACGAGAACTCGGTAGCCACCACCTTCTACACCACCGGTACTACCGGCAACCCCAAGGGGGTGTACTTCACCCATCGCCAGCTGGTCCTGCACACGCTGTCGATGGCTGCCACGGTCAGCGCCCTGGACAGCATCCGCTTGCTGGGTAATGCCGATGTCTATATGCCCATCACGCCGATGTTCCATGTGCATGCCTGGGGCGTGCCCTATGTGGCCACCATGCTCGGGGTCAAGCAGGTGTATCCGGGGCGCTACGAGCCGGAGTTGCTGATGAAGCTGATCCAGCAGGAAAAGGTCACCTTCTCCCACTGCGTACCGACCATCTTGCAGATGCTGATGAACACCCCCAGCGCCAAGGGGCACGATTTCGGCGGGTTGCGCATGATTATCGGCGGCAGTGCCCTCAATCGCGCCCTGTATGAAGCCGCCAAGGCCACAGGAATCCAGCTGACCGCCGCCTATGGCATGTCGGAAACATGCCCGCTGATCTCCTGCGCTTATATCAACGAAGAGTTGCTGGCGGGGACGGAGGATGAGCGCACGACCTACCGGATCAAGGCTGGTGTGCCGGTGCCGCTGGTTGAGGCCGCCATCATGGGCGCCGATGGTCAGCTGTTGCCCAGCAATGGCGAGGCCCAGGGCGAGCTGGTGCTGCGCGCGCCCTGGCTGACCCAGGGGTATTTCCGTGAGCCGCAGAAAGGTGAGGAGCTGTGGGAACACGGCTGGCTGCATACCGGCGACGTGGCGGCCATCGATAGCATGGGCTTTATCGAGATACGCGATCGCATCAAGGATGTGATCAAGACCGGCGGCGAGTGGATCTCCTCCCTGGAGCTGGAAGACCTGATCAGTCGTCACGCCGCCGTGCGCGAAGTGGCCGTGGTAGGGGTGGCCGATCCGCAGTGGGGCGAGCGACCCTTTGCCTTGCTGGTGCTGCGTGAGGGGCAGAGTCTGGATGCCAAGGGGCTCAAGGAGCACCTGATCCCCTTCGTGGAGATGGGCCATATCAATAAGTGGGCGATACCGACTCAGATTGCCCTTGTTACCGAAATTCCCAAGACCAGTGTCGGCAAGCTGGACAAGAAACGTATCCGCGTGGATATCGCCCAATGGCAGGCGGCCGGCAGCGCGTTTCTGTCCACGCTCTAGGTGCAGGGCTCGGGCGCAGCTAAGTCTGCGTCTGAGTCACGGCTATCGGTCTGCGGGCCTTGCCGCTGCTGGATTCTCTGCGGTTTAAGGGATGCCCAGAGGCTGGTTGCGGCCGACAGGCTTGAGCCACATTTTGTTGGCCATTTGGCAACTGTACAAATCGTTACGCGTGACTATTGGGTCAAACAAGCGTTTGGCTTGGTAATTGCTGCTAACCCCATATTCTGGACCTTGCCGCCGGTGCCTCGCACCCAAACCCGCAGGCCAGAGTGCCTGGGAGCTGCAAATCACACTTTCGAGGGATCATGCAGCAGTACCCGCTGGCTATAGTCCGCACCATCCATAACAAAAAACACATGGAGTAGCGTCGATGACAAAAACACAGCAAATCTGGCGCCTGGCCAAACTGCCCCTGGCAGTCAGCCTCGCCACCTCTCTCGCCGCACCTGCGTTCGGCGTTACTTTCAATATTGGTGAGATCGAAGGTCAGTTCGATTCGTCCCTGTCGGTGGGCGCAAGCTGGTCGGTGCGTGGGGCGGATCCAGATTTGATTGGCGTCAACAATGGTGGCAAGGGTCTGTCTCAGACCACCGATGACTCGCGCCAAAACTTTAAAAAGGGTGAAACCTTTTCCAAGATATTTAAGGGTATCCACGATCTGGAACTGAAGTACGGTGACACCGGTGTTTTTGTTCGCGGCAAGTACTGGTATGACTTTGAAACCAAAGATGAAAGCCGCCTGTTCAAGGACATCAGTGACAGCAATCGCAAAGAAGGGGCTCAGGCTTCCGGTGCCCAAATTCTTGATGCCTTTGTTTACCACAACTATGCCATCGGCGATCAGCCGGGCAGCGTGCGCTTGGGTAAGCAGGTGGTCAGCTGGGGTGAAAGTACTTTTATCCGTAACAGTATCAATGAAATCAACCCGGTTGATGTATCCGCCTTCCGTCGTCCGGGTGCCGAAATCAAGGAAGGCCTGATTCCGGTCAATATGTTCTATGTGGCCCAGAGTCTGACTGAGAACCTCTCCATGGAGGCGTTCTATCAGCTGGAGTGGGACCAGACTGTTGTAGATAATTGCGGTACGTTCTTTGCTCAGCCAGATATTATTGCAGACGGTTGTGATGATAACTTGCGCTTGCTAACCAATGATCCTAACGCAGGCGCGCTTATTAATGGTCGCTTGGCTGCTCTTAATGCTTTAACCGGTGGTTTACTGCCTAATCGACCTGACTTGGCAATTGACCAAAACTTTGAGGGTACTCTTGTTCCTCGCGGTGGAGATCGTGATGCCCGTGATAGTGGTCAATGGGGCCTAGCCTTCCGCTATATGTTCGAGCCTATTGATACTGAGTTCGGCCTCTACTTTATGAATTATCACAGTCGAACGCCTGCTTTTAGTGCATCGGCTCCAGGCTTCGATGTTTATCAATCTGCAGCTGCTGCAGTCGCCGGTTTGCCAGCTCAGTTCGGACCTTTAGCCGCGCTTGCGGTCGCCGGGAACTCCGAGTACTTCCTTGAGTACCCTGAAGACATTCGTCTTTATGGTTTGAGTTTTGCGACTACGCTGCCAACCGGAACTTCGTGGGCGGGGGAGCTGAGCTATCGTCCTAATGCGCCAGTTCTTTTGAATACGACAGATATCTTGTTTGCAGGCGTTGGGCCGCTAGCGGATGTGAACCCGGCGTTTGCTTTATTTGGTAACGCATCTCTGCTCGATGGGGCGGCTGGTTCTGATCTGAATGGTTATCGCCGTAAGGAGATTACTCAGTTTCAAACTACGTTCACGCATTTCTTTGATCAAGTTATGGGCGCTAGTCGCTTAACTTTGGTTGGTGAGATTGGTGTCGTTCATGTCGGTGGGCTCGAGTCCACTAGCGAAGTTCGCTATGGGCGTGATCCAATATTTGGACCGGGTGCCCTCCCTGATACAAATGGTGTCAATACCTGCCAGGCGCTTAACCAATCAACCTTGGCGGGCGCAGTGGGTAATACTAACTTCGATAACCTCACCGAGCACTGTAATAATGATGGCTTCGTAACTTCCACCGCTTGGGGTTACCGCGCCCGTGCCATCTGGGATTACCCGAACGCTTTCGCCGGTGTAAACCTGAAGCCCAGTGTTTCCTGGTCCCATGACGTTGATGGTTACGGTCCCAATGGCCTGTTTACCGAGGGCGCCAAGGCGATCAGCCTGGGTCTGGATGCCGATTACCAGAACACCTACTCCGCCAGCCTGTCCTACACCGATTTCTTCGGTGGCAAGTACAACACCTCGGTTGATCGCGACTTCGTCGCCCTCAGCTTTGGCATGAACTTCTAAGCGGACTGGAATTTTGAGGAACACTATGACTATGAAAACAACAAAAGGTCTGCTGCAAACTGGCGCCCTGGCTCTTACGCTGCTGGCCAGCAGCGTAATGGCGGCGGTATCGCCTGATGAGGCTGCCAAGCTGGGCACTACTCTGACGCCGGTCGGCGCGGAAATGGCGGGTAACGCCGATGGTTCCATCCCGGCCTGGACCGGTGGTCTGCCGAAGAATGCCGGTACCGTGGACTCTGCTGGCTTTCTGGCCGATCCCTTCCCCAGCGAGCAGCCGCTGTTCACCATCACCGCGGCCAACGCCGAGCAGTACAAGGACAAGCTGACTCCGGGTCAACTGGCCCTGTTCAAGCGTTATCCGGAAACCTACAAGATGCCGGTATTCCCGACCCATCGCTCGGCCAGCATGCCGGACTTTGTGCTGGAAGCGGCCAAGCGTAACGCCGTCAACACCAAGATGGTTGAAGGTGGCAACGGTCTGGAGAACTTCGAGCAGGCCATTCCGTTCCCGATCCCGAAAGACGGTCTGGAAGCCATCTGGAACCATATCACCCGCTACCGCGGCGGCAGCGTGAAGCGTCTGGTCACCCAGGCGACTCCGCAGGCCAATGGCTCCTACAGCATGGTTTACTTCCAGGACGAGTTCACCTTCCGTGGTGCGCTGAAGGATGCCGATACCAGCAAGCCGAGCAACGTGCTGTTCTACTTCAAGCAGCGTGTAACCGCTCCGTCGCGTCTGGCCGGTAACGTGCTGCTGGTTCACGAAACCCTTAACCAGGTGAAGGAGCCGCGTCTGGCCTGGCTGTACAACGCCGGTCAGCGTCGTGTGCGTCGTGCTCCGCAGGTGTCCTATGATGGTCCGGGTACCGCCGCTGATGGTCTGCGTACTTCCGACAACTTCGACATGTATAACGGTGCTCCTGACCGTTATGACTGGGTCCTGAATGGCAAGAAGGAAATCTATATTCCTTACAACAGCTACCGTCTGGATTCGCCGAAGCTGAAGTATGACGAAATCATCAAGGCTGGCCATATCAACCAGGATCTGACCCGTTACGAACTGCACCGTGTATGGCATGTGACCGCGACCCTGAAGTCGGGCGAGCGCCACATCTATGCCAAGCGTGACTTCTTCATCGATGAGGACACCTGGCAGGCTGCGCAGATCGACCACTACGACGGTCGCGGTACCCTGTGGCGTGTAGCTGAGGCGCATGCCCAGTACTACTACGACAAGCAAGTACCGTGGTACAGCGTTGAGACCCTGTACGACCTGCTGTCCGGTCGTTACCTGGCTCTGGGTATGAAGAACGAGGAGAAGAGCGCCTACGAGTTCGACTACCCGGCCAAGGAAAGCGATTACACCCCGGCGGCTCTGCGCCAGGCGGGCGTGCGCTAAGTACGGCTGTTGCAACACAAGAACCGGCCCCCAGTGGGCCGGTTTTTTATTGGTGTCGCTTAAATAGTCTGGAAAGTAGGGCGTTGTACGCGGCACAGCTGCCGCATCGTCGATGTACTAGGTCAAGCTTGGGAGAGAGGTTTTGCGTTGACCGGCATAGGGGGCTTCAAATGCGCCCGGCAAGGCGCTAGGCTGCTGAGCATTGGTAGTGCCCCTGCCTGTCGACTACAAGAACCCGGTTGATGACTGATCTGTTTCGCATGCCTGGCTTGGTTTCTTCGCCCGTTACGGTGGGTGGGCATTTTTTTCGCCCGCCTTTGCCCGCAGGCTATGTGCCCCGCCCTCATCTCTGTGAGCACTTGCTATCCGGCTTGGATGGGCGGCTGCTGCTGATCAGCGCTCCGGCGGGTTTTGGCAAAAGCTCCCTGGCCATTGAGTTTTGCGAGGCGCTGCCGAGCCATTGGCAAAGCCTGTGGCTGGGCTTGAGCGAGCGCGACAGCGATCCGGGGCGCTTTCTTGAGCGCGTCCTCAGCGGCTTGCAGCAGTTTTTCCCACAGTTGGGTGAGGAGGCCATGGGGCTGCTGCGGTTGCGCCAGCGCCATCAGCCTTTTGCGTTCGAGGAGTGGCTGGACAGTCTGCTCGATGAGCTGGTGCTGCGCCTTGAGCCGAGCCGTCCGGTGCTGGTGGTGGTGGATGACTATCACCTGGCCCAGGGGGCGGTTCTCGACCGTTGCCTGCAGTTTTTCCTCAATCATCTGCCGCCGGGCCTGTTGTTGCTGGTCACCAGCCGTCAGCGTCCTGACTGGCATCTGGCCAGGTTGCGGCTGTCGCGGCAGCTGCTGGAGCTACATGAGCAGGATCTGCGCCTGAACGATGCCGAAAGCGCCGAGCTGCTCGCCCGTCAGGGTGCTCGCCTGACGGAAGAGGAACTGCATACCCTGTTGCAGCGCAGCGAGGGCTGGGTCGCCGGACTGCGCCTGTGGTCATTGACCGCGCAGGAGGCTCAGGAGGGGGCGGGGTTGCTACCCATGCCCCATGGCGGTGAAGGCCTGATTCGCGATTATCTGCTGGAAGAAGTGATCGAGCGGCAACCGGCCGAGGTGCAGGCCTTTCTTTTCGAAACCGCCAGCCAGGAACGCTTTTGCGCCGAGCTGTGCGATGCCCTGCGCGACAGCTACGACAGTGCGGCCATTTTGCAGCATTTGCAGGCGCATCAGGTGTTTCTTGTGCCCCTGGACGAGCAGGGCAAGTGGTTTCGTTACCACCACCTGTTTTCCGATTTGTTGCGCAGTCGCCCCAGTGCCGGCCTGACTCAGGCGACCTCTAGCCTGCACTTGCGCGCCTGTCGCTGGTTCAGCACTCAGGGCCTGCTGGATGAGGCCATCGAACAGGCCCTGCGCGCCGGGCAGCCGGATGTGGCGGCCAATCTGGTGCAGAGCCTGTCCGAGGAGCAGTTGCTGGCGGAGCAGAATGTGGCCACCCTGCTGCGTTGGAAGATGCACCTGCCCGACAGTCTGCTGGCCAGCACGCCGCGCCTGATTCTGCTGTACAGCTGGGCACTGGCGCTGGCCTGCCAGCTGGATGCGGCGCAGGAGTTGTTGAGTCAGTTGCAGCGATTTTTGCCGGCTGCCAGCGAGGCCGAGCAGCAGGGGTTGCTGGCTCAATGGCTGGCCTTGAGCGGAGTGATCGCTCGCGGTCGTGGTGAAACGGCGCGGGCTCAGCAGTATTGCAGCGAGGCATTGGGATGCCTGCCAGAGGATCGCTATGGCCAGCGCCTGATGTGCCTCTCCAGTCTGGCCAATCTGGCCATTGTTCAGGGCGATCTGTGGCGCGCGCGAACCTTAAACCGGGAAGCCCTGGACTCTGCGCAGCGCGTCGGTAATCCGTTGTTTGAGGCGCTGGCTCATTATGACCGGGCCCGTGCGCTGCAGGCCCGGGGCGAGGTTCAGCGTGCCTTGCAAGAGGTGCAGCGAGGTTTGTTGCGGCTCAGTGGCCTGTCTGGCCCGCGCCAGTATGCGATTCGTGCCCGCCTTACGCTGTACGAGGGCTTTCTGCTGAGTCTGCGCCTGCAGCCCAGGCAAGCTCGGGAGCGCTTGTTGGCAGGTATCGTCGAGGCGCGGGCCTGTCGTGATATCAGCTTGTTGATCGGTCATTGTGTGCTGGCCAACATGGAGGGGCGGGCCGGCGATCTGTCTGCCGCCCATGCCCATCTGGCCGAGGCCGAGCGGTTGATGCACATCTGGGATATCCCCCCCATCTACTACCTGGCGATGATTACACTGTGCAAGTGCGAGCTTTGGCTGTTGCAGGGGCAGACGGACCTGGCTGGCATCTGGTTAAGCCGCCTGGCGCAGACCTACAGCGGTGAGAAAGCGGCGGCCGCGCCGGAGTTTCACCCTTATCTGCCCTGGCATGTGGACTTGCAACAGGCGCGTCTGGAGCGCCAGCGCGGTCAGCTGGCCGAGGCCGAGCGCCGTCTGCGAGCGTTGATTGAGCGCGCCCGTGGCACGGGGGGGCAGTTGCTGCAGGCCCTGGCCCTGACCCAGCTGACCTCGCTGCTGCTGGACACCGGAGCGGAGCAGGAGGCGAGGCAATACCTTGCCCAGGCATTGGAAGCGTCCTCCGGCGGCGGCTTGTTGCCTTTCCATGAACTGCTGGTGGCGCAGCCCGACTGGTTGCGCGGCCAGCTACTGGGCCTGCCGGACTCGGCGCTGCGGGCGGCCTTGTTGGCTGAATTGCCGCGGGCCTGTGCCGCGGCCCCATTATCCGCGGAGCAGAACGCTGCTGTGGTTGAGGCGCTGAGTAGTCGGGAACTGGCGGTGCTGCAACTGATCGCCCAGGGCTGTTCGAATCAGGAAATCAGCGAGCGCCTGTTTATTTCCCTGCATACGGTGAAAACCCACGCCCGCCATATCAACAGCAAGCTGGCCGTGGAACGGCGCACCCAGGCGGTGGCGCGGGCCAAGGCGCTGGGGCTGCTGGCCTAATCAGCGGGTAGCGAAAGATCCAGCGGTCGGGGCTTGGGCTTGGCCTGATCCGCTGCGCTCAAAGTGGCCTGCATATCGACCTGCAGGCCCTGTAGCACCGGCACCAGTTCGGCCATGCTGGTGCGTACTTCGGCGTAGGCATGCTGCTCGGCCAGCTTGGCACTGCGCTCTAGCAACTGCTCGCGTACCTCGCTGCTCAGGTGGATAAACAGTTCCGGCAGCAGCCTGCCCAGTTCGGCGCTGTACAGCACCAGTTCGTCGCGGGCGAAGTGCCGGGTCAGGCCCAGGTAGTCCAGCGCGCTGGAGATCAGCATGGCGGCGGCCGCCTTGGTTTCATGCAGGCCCTGCAGGCGCACCGGGTTGCGCTGCTCGCTCTCGGCCAGGGTCATCCAGAATTCGGTGGTCAGGGTGAACAGCACCGCCTGCTGACGCAGTGAGTAGCTCATCAGGCCCAGGGCCTCTGCACCATAGGGTTGCTGGGCGGCCTTGAAGTCGAAATACAAGCGCATCAGCTCCTTGAGGCGGAACAGTGCTTCGCGGGCTTCGTTTTGCCTGAGTTCAAGGGGGGCGTAGATATTCAGCTGCGGGCGGAAATTTTCCTCGCTGACCATGCGCTGGTAGATCGGCCCGGTGAACTCGCCGCTGCGTCGGGGCAGGGCATTGGCCTGGGTGCGGTCGATAACGCTGAGCGCCTCTAGCAATTGCTGATAGTCGGCACTGTTCCAGGGCTTGTGAATGTCGGGGATCTTCTGTCCCAGATAAAACAGCTCTGTGGCCTGCAGGGGAAGGGCGCACACCAGCAAAAGGATGGCCAGTAATGAGTAGAGGCGGCGTGTTAGCGTGAGGCGCACGGCAGGATCCAGCAGAGAGGTCAGGCCTTAGAGTAATCAGCCCGAAGCTTGGCGTCACCCGCGCCAAGGTTGGGTGGCGAAGGAGGAGCGATGACCGAGCCGGACGCGGTACAGGCGGTTTTCGAGGACCTGGGCGGTTATGGTGCCCTGCATCGACAGCAGGAGCAGGGTGGCGAGGGGCCTCTGGTTGGGCATTTGCAGCGCACCCATATTCAGCTGACGGCCATCGCCGTATTTGCCCGTAAAGGGCTCGGCGAGACCACGGTCAATGACCTGCTGGCCGCGGCCCAGGTGTCGCGGCGCACTTTCTACAAGTATTTCGAGAACAAGATGCAGGTCCTCGAAGGTATCTACCAGAGCGCCGTGGCGCTATTGCTGTCGCGCTTTATGGCCATGCAGAGCATGGCCGGTAGCCCCGAGGCCTGGCTGGGCGCCATGGTGGAGCGTTACTTCGACTATCACCTGGCGGTGGGGCCGATCATCCGTCTGATGCAGGAAGAGGCCCTGCGCACCGGCTCCCCTCTGGCTGCCCATCGCCAGCACGCCCATGCCGAGATGGCGCGACTGCTTGCCGAGCGCCTGCATGGCGATAGCCGTCAGCACGATCCGTTGACCTACCGGGCGTTGATCTGGGCGATGGAGGCGGCGTCCCTGGATCTGCTGGGGCGGGCGGCCAGTCGTGAGGAGATCGAGCAGGCCAAGCGCGTACTCAGCCAACTGCTGATTGCCTCCTTGTGTGGGGTGCGCGTCTCAACCTAGGTTGGGCGCCATACGGGCGCATCCATGATTTGATTGGGCGTCTGCCTATTTCAAAAACAACAATATCGAGGTGCCTGCATGTCTGCTTCCAGTCTTCCCTTTGCCTCTCCCCTGTCCAGCGGTGTGGCCGGCCTGGGCTTTGGCGCCTTGCCCCTGGAGCGACTCAAGGCGCGCTATGGCAACGCGACCGCCGGCTCGCGCTATATCGAACTGGATGGTTTCAATCTGCACTACCGCGATGAGGGCAGTCGCGACAAGCCGGCGCTGGTATTGATTCACGGCGTGGTCGCCTCGCTGCACACCTGGGACGACTGGCTGCCGGCCTTCGCCAAGGACTACCGGGTTATCCGCTTCGATGTGCCGGGTTTTGGCCTGACCGGTCCCGCCCGCGATGGCCAGTATTCCGCCGAGCGGATGATCAAGGTGCTGGGCATGCTGCTTGATTATCTGCAGGTCAAACAGGCCGCTCTGGTGGGCAACTCCCTGGGGGGCTATATCGCCTGGAACTTCGCCCTGGCGGAACCGGCGCGGGTGAGCAAGCTGGTCTTGATTGACCCGGCGGGTTACCCCATGCGCAAGGTGCCATGGATGATTGCCGCGGCGGCCTTGCCGGGTGCGACCCAGCTGATGCCCCTGTGGATGCCGCGAGCCCTGATCGCCCAGGGCATCAAGGAAGTTTATGGCGAGCCGGCGCGAATCAAGCCGGGTGTGGTGGATCGTTACTACGACCTGACCCGCCGCCCGGGCAATCGGCGGGCGATGATGGATATCTTCCGTGTTCTGCTGCAGGTCAATAAGCAGGAACTGCATGGTACGCCGGCGCGGGTGGCACAGATCCAGGCGCCGACGCTGCTGCTCTGGGGCGAGCGTGATCGTTGGATATCACCGCAGCATGTACCGCTCTGGCAGCGTGATCTGCCGGGTATTCAGGTCAAGACCTATCCTGGGGTTGGGCATATCCCCATGGAAGAGATTCCCCAGCAAAGTGCCGCTGATACCCTGCGTTTCCTGCAGGGTTAAGCGTACTGGCACGGCCAGTTGCACGTACCACCTCAGCGATTCAGGCCTGATCTTCGCAGCAGGTGGTGAGCCAGCCTGTGGCAGCTCTACCTGACGAGGCGAGCAAGGCGTGAACCCAAAATAAAAATGCCGCGCAGTGCGCGGCATTTTTATTGGTTGCGGTCTGTCAGTCGAACAGGCCGAAGGTCAGGTAGCTGAACCAGGAGCGCTTCTTGGTTTGCGGTTCCTCGCCCATCAGCTCGCGAGGGATCTGCTGCTCGGCGTCTTCGTACTGGCGGATCACGTCCTGGCTGGCGCGGGTCTCACCCGGTGGCAGCGGAGTATCGGTTTCGATCAGGCCCAGGGTGGCCTTGGCCAGCCAGGAGCGATCTTCATCACCACGCTCACGGGGTACGAACTGGCCAGTGGTGATGCTCGGGTGGTCCGGGTAGTTGAGTTTCAGGGTTTCCAGGCTGGTGGCAGCCAGGTCATCCAGGGTCAGGCGCTGGTAGGCCTCGACCATCAAGGCCAGGCCGTCGCCAACAGCCGGGGTTTCCTGGAAGTTTTCCACCACATAGCGGCCACGGTTGGCGGCGGCGACATAGGCGTTGCGGGTCAGGTAATACTGGCCGACATGCACTTCATAGGCGGCCAGCAGATTGCGCAGGTAGATCATGCGCTGCTTGGCGTCCGGGGCGTAACGGCTGTTGGGGAAGCGGCTGGTGAGCTGGGCGAACTCGTTATAGGAGTCGCGGGCAGCACCTGGATCGCGCTTGGTCATGTCCAGCGGCACGAAACGGGCGACAAGGCCACGGTCCTGATCGAAGGACGCCAGGCCCTTGAGGTAGTAGGCGTAATCGACGCTAGGATGCTGCGGATGCAGGCGGATAAAGCGGTCGGCCGAGGATTTGGCGGCTTCCGGCTCGACGTTCTTGTAGTAGGCGTAGATCAGCTCCAGCTGAGCCTGTTCGGCATAGCGGCCGAAGGGGTAGCGGGATTCCAGGGCCTTGAGCTTGGCGATGGCACTGCCGTAGTTGCGGGTGTCCAGATCGGCCTGGGCCTGCTGGTAGAGCTCGGTCTCGCTCAGGTTTTCGTCGACCACGTGCTTGGAAGAGCAGGCGGTGGTGAAGGCGAGGATTGCGATCAGCAGCAGGTGTCTCACTTGCATGGCGGCTTGCGTCCCTGTGTCGGCGGCTGTCTTGAGCAAAGCCGTCCTGTTATGATGAGCGCCCCTGGAACCCCCCGGGGCAAAGACGCCGTATTTAACCACAAGCGTGTGGCCGAAACCAAAGCCTGCGCCCCCGCCGTTGCCGAGCATGTCCTCTATAAATAAGCAGACCATTGAACTGAACGCCGAGGTGCCCTATGAAATGGGCGGCCAGCGCCTCGACCAAGTCGCCGCACAGCTGTTCGCCGAGCACTCGCGTTCGCGCCTGTCTGCCTGGATCAAGGAGGGACGCCTGACGGTCGATGGTGCCGTGCTGCGTCCGCGTGACATTGTCCACGGCGGCTCGGTGCTGGCCCTGAAGGCCGAGCAGGAGGCCCAGGGCGAATGGGTGGCGCAGGATATAGCGCTGAATATCGTCTATGAGGACGAGCAGATCCTGGTCATCGACAAGCCCGCCGGTCTGGTGGTGCATCCGGCGGCCGGGCATGCCGACGGCACCCTGCTCAATGCCCTGCTGCACCATGTGCCGGACATCATCAATGTGCCGCGGGCCGGCATCGTTCATCGTCTGGACAAGGACACCACCGGGTTGATGGTGGTGGCCAAGACCATCGAGGCGCAGACCCGCCTGGTCGACCAGCTGCAGAAACGCACCGTCAGCCGTATCTACGAGTGCATCGTGATCGGCGTGATCACCGCCGGCGGCAAGATCGACGCGCCCATCGGCCGCAGCTCGTCGCAGCGCCAGCGCATGGCCGTGACCGACGGCGGCAAGCCGGCGGTCAGTCATTACCGGGTGCTGGAGCGCTTCCGCTCGCACACCCATGCCCGGGTCAAGCTGGAAACCGGGCGCACCCACCAGATTCGCGTGCACATGAGCCATGTCGGTTTTCCACTGGTGGGCGATCCGGTCTACGGCGGGCGTTTCCGCATTCCGCCCGCGGCCAGCCCGGGCATGGTGCAGGCGGTCAAGGAGTTCCCGCGCCAGGCCCTGCATGCGCGCTTTCTCGAACTGGATCACCCGCTGACCGGGCAGCGCATGAAGTGGGAGTCGCCGCTGCCGGAGGATTTCGTCTGGCTGCTGACCCTGCTGCGCCAGGATCGCGAGGCCTTTACCGGGTGAGTAACCGGGCACACGACTGGCTGGTGGCCGACTGGCCTGCGCCGGCCAGGGTCAGAACCTGCATCACCACCCGCAGCGGTGGTATCAGCCTGCCGCCCTACGACAGTTTCAACCTGGCCGAGCATGTGGGTGACGAACCCGCCAGCGTGGCCAAGAATCGCCAGCGCCTGCTCAGTCAGCTCGGTTGCAAGCCGGCCTGGCTGGAACAGGTGCATGGCATTGCCGTGGCTGCAGCCGATCCGGCCCAGGTGACGCAGGCCGATGCCAGCTGGACCGGCACGGCCAACCTGGCCAGTGTGGTGATGACCGCCGATTGCCTGCCCGTGTTGTTCTGCGACCGCGCCGGTACCCGGGTGGCGGCCGCCCACGCCGGTTGGCGCGGCCTGGCCGCTGGCGTGCTGGAAGCCACGTTGGCAGCCATGGTCGTGCCGCCCGAGGATGCGCTGGTGTGGCTTGGTCCGGCCATCGGTCCTGCGCATTTCGAGGTGGGGCCCGAGGTGCATGCCGCCTTTGTCAGCCAGCACGCCGAGGCTGTAGAGGCCTTCCGGCCCAGTGCCAACCCCGGCAAGTACCTGGCCGACCTCTACCAGCTGGCACGTATCCGCCTGGCCGCCCGCGGCGTGACGGCCGTATATGGTGGCGGGTTGTGCACCTACAGCGATGCGCGCTTCTACTCTTACCGCCGTTCGGCGCAGACCGGACGCTTTGCCAGCCTGATCTGGCTGGCCGGCTGAGGCTTCAGCGGCGCCGCCTGATCCAGATCAAGATCGGTTGCCTTGAAACTCGCACAATCATCCTCATCTAGTCTTCATCTCGCAGGCTTTCTGTATCAGGCGCGAATCAGGGCGCCGGCCTGCACTTACCTAGAGGGATGACTCTCCATGCGAATTGACCGTTTAACCAGCAAGCTGCAACTGGCCCTGTCCGATGCCCAATCCCTGGCCGTGGGCATGGATCACGCCGCCATCGAACCCTTACATCTGATGCAGGCGCTGCTCGACCAGCAGGGTGGCTCGATCAAACCCTTGCTGATGCAGGTGGGCTTTGATGTGGCCAGCCTGCGCAAGGCGCTGACCAGGGAGCTGGATCAGCTGGGCAAGATCCAGAGCCCCACGGGCGACGTGAACCTGTCGCAGGATCTGGCTCGCCTGCTCAATCAGGCCGACCGCCTGTCGCAGCAGAAGGGTGATCAATTTATTTCCAGCGAACTGGTCCTGCTGGCGGCCATGGATGAAGGCACCAAGCTGGGCAAGCTGCTGCTCGGCCAGGGTGTGAGCAAGAAGGCTCTGGAAAACGCCGTGGCCAACCTGCGCGGCGGCCAGGCGGTGAACGACCCCAATGTCGAGGAGTCGCGACAGGCCCTGGACAAGTATTGCGTCGACCTGACCAAGCGCGCCGAGGACGGCAAGCTCGATCCGGTGATCGGCCGCGACGACGAGATCCGCCGCACCATCCAGGTGCTGCAGCGGCGCACCAAGAACAACCCGGTGCTGATCGGCGAACCCGGCGTGGGCAAGACCGCCATTGCCGAGGGCCTGGCCCAGCGCATCGTCAACGGCGAAGTGCCCGATGGCCTCAAGGACAAGCGCCTGCTGGCCCTGGACATGGGCGCGCTGATTGCCGGCGCCAAGTTCCGAGGTGAGTTCGAGGAACGCCTCAAGGCGCTGCTCAATGAGTTGTCCAAGCAGGAAGGGCGCATCATCCTGTTTATCGATGAGCTGCACACCATGGTCGGCGCCGGCAAGGGCGAGGGCGCCATGGACGCCGGCAATATGCTCAAGCCGGCACTGGCCCGCGGCGAGCTGCACTGCGTGGGCGCCACCACCCTGGACGAATACCGCCAGTACATCGAGAAGGACGCGGCCCTGGAGCGGCGCTTCCAGAAGGTATTGGTGGATGAGCCGTCCGAGGAAGACACCATCGCCATCCTCCGTGGTTTGAAGGAACGCTACGAGGTGCACCACGGTGTGACCATCACCGACGGTGCGATCATCGCCGCGGCCAAGCTCAGCCACCGCTATATCACCGACCGTCAGCTGCCGGACAAGGCCATCGACCTGATCGACGAGGCCGCCAGCCGCATTCGCATGGAGATCGACTCCAAGCCCGAGGCCCTGGACCGTCTGGATCGCCGCCTGATTCAGCTGAAGATCGAGCGCGAGGCGCTGAAGAAGGAAGAGGACGAGGCCACCAGGAAGCGTTTTGCCAAGCTGGAGGAAGATATCGCCAAGCTGGAGCGCGAATACGCCGATCTGGAAGAGATCTGGAAGTCGGAAAAGGCCGAGGTGCAAGGCTCGGCGCAGATCCAGCAGAAGATCGAACAGGCCAAGGCCGACCTCGAAGCAGCAAGACGCAAGTCCGATCTGCAGCGCATGGCCGAGCTGCAGTACGGCATCATTCCGGACCTGGAGCGCAGCCTGCAGATGGTCGATCAGCACGGCAAGAGCGAGAACCAGCTGCTGCGCAACAAGGTCACCGATGAGGAAATCGCCGAGGTGGTGTCCAAGTGGACCGGTATCCCGGTGAGCAAGATGCTCGAAGGCGAGCGCGACAAGCTGCTGAAGATGGAAGGCCTGCTGCACCAGCGGGTGATCGGCCAGCACGAAGCGGTGGTGGCCGTGGCCAACGCCGTGCGCCGCTCCCGTGCGGGGCTCGCCGACCCCAACCGGCCGAGCGGCTCGTTCCTCTTCCTCGGCCCCACCGGGGTGGGCAAGACCGAGCTGTGCAAGGCCCTGGCCGAGTTCCTGTTCGATACAGAAGAAGCGCTGGTGCGCATCGACATGTCCGAGTTTATGGAAAAGCACAGCGTCGCTCGCCTGATCGGCGCCCCGCCCGGCTATGTCGGCTACGAGGAGGGCGGTTACCTGACCGAGGCGGTGCGCCGCAAACCCTACTCGGTGGTGCTGATGGATGAGGTGGAGAAGGCCCATCCGGACGTGTTCAACGTGCTGCTGCAGGTGCTCGAAGACGGTCGCCTGACCGACAGCCATGGCCGCACCGTGGACTTCAAGAACACCGTGATCGTGATGACCTCCAACCTCGGTTCGGCGCAGATCCAGGAGCTGGTCGGCGACAAGGAAGCCCAGCGCGCGGCGGTAATGGATGCGGTAGGCAGTCACTTCCGCCCCGAGTTCATCAACCGGATCGACGAGGTGGTGGTGTTCGAGCCCCTGGGCCGCGAGCAGATCGCCGGTATCGCCACCATCCAGCTGCAGCGTCTGCGCGGGCGTCTGGCCGAGCGCGAGCTGCGTCTGGAACTGTCCGATGAGGCGCTGGATAAGCTGGTGGCCGTGGGTTACGACCCGGTGTATGGCGCGCGTCCGCTCAAGCGGGCGATCCAGCGCTGGATCGAGAACCCCCTGGCCCAGCAGATCCTCGCCGGCAGCTTTGCCCCGGGCGCGGTGGTGCATGCCCAGGTGGAGGGTGAGGAGATCGTCTTCGTTTAAGTGGCACGCTCTGCTAAAACGCCCCGTTCGGTTTGCACCGAACGGGGCGTTTCTGTTTCGGCCTGCTAGAAAGGCTGCGCGCCAGCTTCGGCGCGAGACGCAACAGCCTCTAGAGATGCTGCAGCAGGATATCCAGGGCGGCGGCCTGCTCTTCGCTCAGGTCGATGATATGAAAGCCGGCCCAGCCGTGCTGGCCATCGGCGCCGGGACGGCTCCACAGGCAGTCGGCCACCAGCTGGATTTCCCCCACACCTTCGATCACCTGTTCGCTGACCAGGCGGCACTCGACCAGCTCGTCAGCGGCCAGCGGGGTGTCGCTGAACAGCATAAAACCGTCGCTGGACAGATCCACCACCCGTCCCAGGCGCCTGTGGCTGTGCAGTTCGAATACTTCAATATCCAGGTCGGTGCTGTGCCTGTCGTGCAGGCGACGCTCATCGCTCATGGGGCTTCCTTATGGCTCTCTGGGCTGCGTCCGGTGAAACGCTGCAATACCCGGTAGATGGCGTGCAGGGCGCGATCCACCAGGGGCGTATTGCGCTCCTCGGTGAGGATGCGGGCCTGGCCCTGCTCCAGTTCCTGGGCTAGCTGGTTCAGGGCTTTGACCGCCGCGCGCTGGCCGCCGTGATCGACAAACATATAGTTGTGGGTGGTGGGACTGAACCAGGACAGCTTGAGCTGGCGTGGCTGATTGTTCTCGATAAATTCGAACCAGGTGCCGAACTCGATCCGGGTCAGCGCCTCACGCAGTTGCCGGGCTCGGGCCGAGAGGGCAGGGGACTGGTTGGGCCTTAGCAGGTGGGCATCTTCACCCAGCATGGCGCCTAGCGGGCTGTCCGCCAATGTGGGGGTGAGTTTGGCGGCCAGCTGGGGTTGTTGGGCCTGAACGGCGTGCTGGCAGGCCACCAGGTCCTGCAGCAGGCGGCGAATGCCGTCTTCATGGTAACCGCCGAGCAACTGCAGGCCCTTGCGTAGATCCTCCAGCAAGGCCACGCGCAGGCCCTGCAGACGTTTCTGGCCGGCGCTGTCCAGGGCCGTGCCGCTCCAGGCCAGTTGCTCGGCCACTTCGCAGGCGCGTTGCCATTGTGGGTGCTGCTCGCCCTGGCGTAGCAGGACAAAGACCAGGACATCAGTCCAGGTCAGTTCCAGAAAGTTGCGGATAATGCTGGGCGGATGGCGCCCTTCAAGGCACTGGCTGATGACTTCGGTGGCGCGTTGGCGTGCGCCCAGCAACTTGTCGCGGCCCTTGGCCGCCTCCACGGCGCGGCGCTCGCGCAGCTCGACCTTGTGCCTGAGCGTGGCGACAAAGTCGTCGAACTCCTGCAGCAGGCTGTCGAACAGCTGCAGGTCACCGCTGAAGGCATGGATGATCCGCTCCACCACCCAGTGCATCTTGCCCAGCAGGCCGCGCTCGTCGCCTTCGCCGCCATAGAGTACGCCGGCCTGGGCCATGGCATTGAGCAGGCGGCGGGCCGGGTGATGGTGTTGGGTAAACAGCGCCTTGTCCTGCAGGGCGACCTTCAGGTAGGGCGTATGCAGGTGAGAAAGGATGGTCTTGCAGCTGTCCGGGAGATTTTCGTCGTCGAGAATAAAGTCGAACAGCATGCCAACCAGGTCGATGACATCGGTTTCCTGTTCGCTCAGTTTTTGCTGGCCCGGGCGGGCGCTGTGGGCTTCTAGTTGCGCTTGTAGATTGGCCTTGAGGCTTTCTACCTGTTGAGGGTGCTGCAGGTGCTGCGCCAGTTCCTGGGCGGCTTGTTGCTGCAGGCGATCGAGGGCATCGAGCAGCTCGCTGGCACTGTAGCTATGGGTGGCGCCACTGGGATTGAAGCTGGCCATGCTGCGACTATTGCCCGGTAGCGGGCTGTCCGGTGCGCTCTGGCGGCGCTCGCTGAGCAGGGCCGCGAGACTGCCCAGCAGCTGGGCCGGATCACTGGGCGGTGGGCCGTTGAGCTCGGGCGCCGGGGCATGCGGCTGGGTAACTGCCGGTCTCTCGGCTGGCTCGGCCGGGCTGTCGCTGCGGGCTGGGCGGGCCGGGCTGGTGCTGGCTTGCACCCGATATTTCAGGTTGGGCAGGATGCCGGCATCGATCAGTTGCTGGTTGAGCTCGATATAGAGCGCATCCAGGCCCTGCATGACATAACGATCAAACAGGCCGTAGAGAATAATCCTGATCCGCAGGGGGAAGGGCATTGGCGCCAGGCTGTCACGGAAGGCCTGGGCGATGACCTGGGGGCCGAAGGGGTTGCTGTCTTCGCTCAGTTTCTGTCCGTTGTTGAGCAGGGCCAGACGCTGCTCCAGGGTGAACAGGGTCTGGGCGCAGCGAGCCTTGACCCGGCTCACCATATGAATGATCTGCAGGCTTTCCTCGTAGTCCTCGTTCTGGACCAGCGCCATCTGCTCGGCATCCAGTGGTGCGGCGTGAGGGGCGGGCTGCAGGCGGCCTTCAAGAAACGCGTTGAGGTTGTGGGAGATCTTCTGGTGGTAGCTGCGTTCAATCTGCGGTCGCTGTTTGCGGATCTCGCGCATATTGTCGAAGAACAGATTCTGCAGCTGATTGTTCTCGGCCTTTTCCGCGCATTCGAACAGGCTGTCGTCGACCTGGCCGAAGACGCGGCCAAGCTGCTCGGCCAGTTTATTCATGACCAACTGGCGGCAACGCTGGACCAGCTCGCCATGGCGGGGCTGGATAATACGGTTGGCAAGCTTGTGGGGTGTGTCGGGTGGCGTGCCCTGAGTGCTCATAACCTGTCCTGGGTAAACCTTAGGGTTGGCGCGCCCTGCGCGAGGCAAGCAACGCTGGTACATATAGCAGCTTGCTTGAAGGCTGCAAATCATTGTCATAAAAGCAATTTAAGGGGTTGACAGGGCGTTCTGGAAACGTAAAATGGCGCGCCTCTGATACGGGAAACGCTTCACGGCAAAGCCCGCAACAGAGTGAAAGATGCTACGTTCCGCGATAGCTCAGTCGGTAGAGCAAATGACTGTTAATCATTGGGTCCCTGGTTCGAGTCCAGGTCGCGGAGCCAATCTTTCCATCGGGGTATAGCGCAGTCCGGTAGCGCGCCTGCTTTGGGAGCAGGATGTCGGGAGTTCGAATCCCCCTACCCCGACCATTTCAGGGTCGTTAGCTCAGTTGGTAGAGCAGTTGGCTTTTAACCAATTGGTCGTAGGTTCGAATCCTACACGACCCACCAACACAAAAAACCCGCCTAGATGGCGGGTTTTTTCTTGCCTGAGATTTACTTGCGTACCGCGCCATGCAACAGCGGCCCGCCATTTGGCGGGGCCGCTGTCAGGTTCAGTGCAGCTTGAGGCGCGGCTCGGTGCTGCGCCCGATGCGGTCGGAAAGCATCATCAGCAGGGTGCGGGTCATACCGTACAGGGCGATCTGGTGCATGCGGTACAGCGACACATAGAACATGCGCGCCAGCCAGCCCTCCAGCATCACGCTGCCGGTCAGGTTGCCCATCAGGTTGCCCACCGCGGAGAAGGTCGACAGCGAGATCAGCGAACCGTAGTCGCGGTAGCGATACTCCGGCAGCGGTTTGCCCTCGATGCGCAGCTTCAGCGACTTGGCCAGCATGGAGGCCTGCTGGTGTGCTGCCTGGGCCCGGGGCGGGACGTTGCGGCCATCTTCGCCGGGTTGCGGGCAGGCGGCGCAGTCACCGAAGGCAAAGATGGCGTCGTCGCGGGTGGTCTGCAGGGTCGGCCGCACCTGCAGCTGGTTGATGCGGTTGCTTTCCAGGCCATCGATGTCCTTGAGAAAGCCAGGCGCGCGGATGCCGGCGGCCCACACCTTGAGGCTGGCCGGGATTACCTGGCCCTGGGCGGTGTGCAGGGCGTCACGGGTCACCTGGCTGACTGCCGCGCCGGTGAGCACGGTGACGCCGAGCTTTTCCAGAGTCTGGTGCACCGGCTTGCCGATACGCTCGGGCAGGGCCGGCAGGACCCGCGGGCCGGCTTCGATCAGGGTGATGCGCATGTTTTCCGGGCGGATGCTGTCCAGGCCGTAGGCCGCCAGTTCGTGGGCGGCGTGATGCAGTTCGGCGGCCAGTTCGACCCCGGTGGCGCCGGCCCCGACTATGGCCACGCTGATCTGCTCGGTGCTGTCGCCCTGGCCGGCGTGGGCGCGCATATAGTGATTGAGCAACTGCTGGTGGAAGCGCTCGGCCTGGGCGCGGGTGTCGAGGAACAGGCAGTGTTCGGCGGCACCTGCGGTACCGAAGTCATTGGTGGTGCTGCCCACGGCGATCACCAGGCTGTCATAGCCCAGACGGCGCTCGGGCATCAGCACTTCGCCCTGCTCATCCAGGGTGGCGGCCAGGGTGATCTCGCGGGCAGCGCGATCCAGGCCACACATGCGCCCCAGCTGGAATTCGAAATGGTTCCACTTGGCCTGGGCCACGTAGTTCAGTTCGTCTTCCGAGGAGTTCAGCGAGCCGGCTGCCACTTCGTGCAGCAGGGGTTTCCAGATATGGGTCAGGTTGGCATCAATCAGGGTGATTTGCGCCTGGCCACGTTTACCCAGGGTTCTACCCAGGCGGGTAGCCAACTCCAGGCCGCCGGCGCCGCCGCCGACTATCAGGATGCGATGGGACATTTGACACTCTCACAAGGCTTTTAGAAAAGCAGGGCGAGCGGTTCTGGGCGAGCGCGAAGCAGCTCATAGCACCAGACTGCTCAGAAGACGGCTCAGCAGGCCCATGCCGATTACCACGACGATGATCAGGGTAAGCAGCAGCCAGACCCGAAACGGCTGGCGTTCAACCTGATGCTGCGGTGCGCTCAGGTACTGATCTACACGCTGCTGGTCTTCCGGGCTCAGTCGGCTGGTCATGCATACCTCGAATGGCGGGCGGGCTTGGGCTTTAGGCTAGGCATTCTAGCAGGCCCCGGCTCAGGGGGCTTACAGGGGTTCGACAGTCAGTTGCTGGTTGAGACGGATGATGCCCCCCTGCAGGACACGTGCGGTGATGCCGCCATGGCCGCGCATGGCCTGGAAGGTGCCAGGCCCCAGGCGTTCTTCCAGCTTGTGGCAGGGCTGGCACCAGCCGGTGGTTTCCAGTACGGCCTGGCCGATGCGAAAGCGCCGGCCCTTGAGGCTGAACAGGTTGATCCCGCTGATCGCCAGATTGCGCCGCAGGTCTCTGGGGTGCAGCAAATGTTTGCCCTCACGGCCAAGCAGGGCATTGATCACCGCCAGATGTTCCCACTGGATCAGCGTGACCTGGCGGGCGTTGCGCGGCCCCGGTCGGCTGTGATCGCCGGTCAGGCCGGCTTCGCGGCGTGCTTCCACCGCCTCCAGTTCCAGCATCTCGGCGCGCGCCTCCGGGCGCACGCCGATCCAGCGCACCAGGCCCTGTTGCGGCACCGTCGCCAGCAGTTCCTGCAGCGGGCTCACAGGCTGATCCCGATATCGAACAGCAGGGTGCGGCCCAGGTTGGCCCGCAGAAAGTCCGGGGCGTCGGGGTGGGCGAGCAGCACCCGGGCAAAGGTTGGCCCCACCATCGACAGCGAGCGCCAGCCCTGGCGCAGGTACTCGGTGGGCGGTGGGAAGTGGCTGTTGAAGTCGGCCACTGCCCGTTTCAGGCTGACAAAGGCGACCAGATCCAGCTCGCCCAGATCCAGGCCGCGTTCGGTGTAGTTGTGCGCCTTCTTGCGCAGGGTCGGCGCCAGGCGCTGCTGCAGCTCGCCCAGGGGGATGCGCCTGGGCTTGATCTCGCGGCGTACCAGTTGGCTCAGGGAAAAGGCACTGCGCCTGCGCTCCAGCTCGGCGCGCCATTCATCATTGAGGCGGCGCCCCTCGTCGAGAACGAAGAACACCTCGAAGTTGGCCTCACGGAACAGCACATCCGGCGGCTCCTGGCCGGCGGCGCTGAAGTCTTCCAGGCGGTGATGCACGTTGAGGGCCTGCAGCAGGCGCTGGCAGACCCAACGCTCGCGTTCCCATTTGCGCGCATTGGAGAGAAAGGCATTGGCTTGTTCGGCCTGGTGGGTGAGCAGGCGCAGGTAGTCGGAGTCGTCCATGGCCACAGCTTAGCCCGCAGCCTATGGCCCTGGGTAGGGTTTGATCAGCGTGGCAGCCGGTCGCATGGGGTTTGCTCAAGGGCGCGCTAGACTGGTTGCCTGTGATTGCTGGAGTCCTGCCGATGATAGGCGCCGAACTGCTGTCCCCTCTCAGCCAATGGAGTGCCTGGCTGTTTTATGGGCCGTTGCTGGGCTGGGCGTTATGGCGCACGCCCTGGCTGCAGCTGATCAGCGATGTGCGCCGTCAGCACCTGCTGTTTGCCACGGTGGTGGGGCTGGTGCTGCTGTGGCTGGTGCGGCGCGATTTCGAGTCGGGACTGTCCTATCACTTTATCGGCATGACCGTGGTGACCCTGCTGCTGGACTGGCCTCTGGCGATCCTGGCCGGTTTTGCCGCACAGCTGGCGATGGTCGCCCTGGGGCGCCAGGACCTGGCCGCCCTAGGCGTCAACGGCCTGCTGCTGGTGTTGGTTCCGGTGCTGGTCACCGAGCTCTGTGCGTTGTGGGTGGAGCGGCGGCAGCCGCGCAATCTGTTTGTCTATATCTTCTGCAGCGGCTTTTTCGCGGCGGCACTGGCAACCCTGGCCAGCCTGTTGCTGGGGCTGGGCATTCTGATGGTCGACGGCATCTGGGGCGCGCCGCCCTGGCTGGCGGATTTTGTAGGCTACCTGTGGCTGGTGATGTTTCCCGAGGCCTTTATCAACGGCATGCTGGTCACCGCCCTGGTAGTGTTTCAGCCGGGCTGGCTGGAAACCTTCAACCGCACCCGCTATCTCTCGGCACCGTGGAAGGATGAGCGCGATTGAACGGGGTGATGCCCGGGTGTTCAGCCCTGTGATCGCGGCGCCGGGTTTGATCCAGGTCAAGCGCTGCCTGTTTCTGCCTGGCAGGCTCAAAGTCCATCAACCGGGAGGACGCAGCATGGGTGCATACGATTGGGCACGGCAGCAGCTGGAACAGAGCCTGCAGCAGGCTGAAGAGCAGGGTATCGAGCCGCTGCTGGCGTTACGCGTGCTGCTCAGCGAGGTGGTGCAGCGCAGCAAGGCGCTGCGTCCGGCGGCGGATCTGGCCGCCGAGCTGCAGTTTCTCGCCGACAATCTGGATGATGAGCGTGATTACGCCTTTATGCGGCCGTAAAACACGGTGGGGCGTATGGGCGATCCGGGCCCCTTGAGCGCCAGCAAGCTGGCGCCGGCAGGGGCTGCTTGGCTCAGGCGACTAATGCTGGCGCGGCGGCAGTTCGCCGGAAAACACATCGTCTTCCAGCGGGTCGCCGGGAATGGCGTGCTCTTCGGACGCCCAGGCGCCCAGGTCGATCAGCTTGCAGCGCTCGCTGCAGAAGGGCCGGTTGGGGCTTTGCGGGCCCCATTCGACCGGGGCGCCGCAGGTGGGGCAGGCGACGGTGGTGGGCGCGCTCATGCTTGGCCTCCTTTCAGGGTCAGATAGAAATGGTGCAGACGCTCGACTTCGTTTTGTAGCCAGCCCAGGTCGCGGTCGTTGCTGAGTACGTCGTGGGCATGGCGCAGGCGTTCCTCGCGGCTGGCCTGGGCCTTGAGAATGGCCTCGACCTGCTCGCTGGAACTCTGATCACGGACCATGGTGCGCTCAATCTGCAGCTGCTCGGGGGCATCCACCAGCAGCACACGCTGGGTCATGCGGTGCTGGCCGGATTCGATCAGCAAAGGCGACACCAGAATGGCGTAGGGTGATTCGGCGCGGGCCAGGTACTGGCTGATCTCCACCCCGATCAGCGGGTGCAGCAGGGCCTCCAGCCAGCGCCGTTCGGCAGGGTCGGCAAACACTCGCTGGCGCAGGGCGGTGCGGTCCAGCTGGCCATCGGCCTGCAGCACCTGTTCACCAAAGTGTTCGACTATCTTGGCCAGGGCCGGACGGCCCGGTTCCACCACCCAGCGGGCGGCATGGTCGGCATCCACCAGGTGTACGCCGCGCTCGATAAAACACTGGGCCACGGCACTCTTGCCGCTACCGATGCCGCCCGTCAGGCCAAGAATCCAGGGTTTCATGCAGTCAGTCGCGCTCATCAGCCAGGCAATGGGCCGATGATTCTAAACCAGTAAAACGCTGCCGGGGCGGCAGAGGGGTAAACGAGGGCGTGATTCAGCCTTTGCTTAGGGCCGCGAGCTGTTTTTTATGGGTGGCCG
This sequence comes from Pseudomonas xionganensis, assembly GCF_009763245.1. Classification (GTDB taxonomy): domain Bacteria; phylum Pseudomonadota; class Gammaproteobacteria; order Pseudomonadales; family Pseudomonadaceae; genus Aquipseudomonas; species Aquipseudomonas xionganensis. The sequence continues at coordinate 1,365,958 of NZ_WKJZ01000001.1, forward strand.
CGGCGGTCATGTCGTAGATCACCACGCAGATATGCTCCACCTCGCCAGTGGAGCCACCCAGTGGCAGCAGGGTGACGTTCTGGTACATAAAGTCTTCCTGGCCGGTGATCGGCTGGTAGTTCTTGAAGTGCATCAGGTAGGGGCGCTGTTCCCACAGGCTGAAGGCGCGGGTGCCCAGGGCCACCACGGTGTCGACCTTGCGCCGCAGCCAGGTTTCGTCGATTTCGCTGAACAGGCTGAACAGGGTCTTGCCGTGCACTTCGTCCGGGCCCATGCCGGAGTGATTTTCCATAAAGCTGTTCCACACCTCGACCCGGTACTGGCGGTCGAGCACGATCACACCCACGTCGATGCACTGGACGATATCCAGCAGCCAGTGGACTTCCTTTATATCGATCTGTGCAGGCATGGGCGTTCCGCCTAGTTCATCAGGTAGTTGAGCTTGTGGGTCAGGCGCTTGATCGAGTCTTCGGTAAACAGCAGCAGCAGATCGAAGTGGATGCTGTGGGCCTCCAGGCTGTAGCTCACTTCGATGGCCAGGGTCTTTTTCCAGCGGGTCTGGTTGAGGTGAATCAGCCGCTCGATGGAGGCGTGCTGGCCGAGCAGCATGGGGTGGCCCTGGGAAAAGCGCACATCGATCTGCTCGGCGATACCGGCCAGGCAGGCCCCGGTGAGGATACTGGCCAGATCCAGGAGCATTTCCGAGGTCTGGGTGTCGTCCTTCGGTTGCCAGCCCAGCAGCTTGGCCATATCCGCCACTTCCGAGTCATGGAACAGCAGCAGCGCCTCGCCGGCAATGCCGTCGCCGATAAAGCCCTGGCACACCGCGCTGAGGCGTTCGCCGCGCATGGCATCGGTCAGGGTCATATGCAGTTCACTGACCTCGAAGATATTCACCTGGGGCACCGGCAACTGCACGAACACCCCCAGCACCTTGGCCAGCAGGGCGGCCGCGCGGCCCATGGCGACGTTGGTCACCTCGCGCAGGGCGTCGCGGAAATTGACTTTCAGTTCATCCAGCAGCGCCGCCTGGGCCATGGCGCCGGGGGTGGCCCTGGGGGCGAACAGACCGAGCTCCAGCAGGGTGCTGCGCAGGATTTCCGGGTCGGCGGGCTTCTTGATAAATGCCAGGGCACCGAGGGCCTTGACCCGGCGCACGGCCTCGTCCTGCACATCGCCGGAAACCACGATGACCTTGCAGGCCAGGCCTTCATCACGCAGCGCGGCAAGGGTTTCATAGCCATCCAGTACCGGCATGGTCAAATCCAGCAACATGATCTGGCCCAGCCCCTGGCGCAGCGCAGCCAGGGCTTCCTCGCCATTGCTGGCCTGGCTGATGGTCACCGGCCATTCCGGCGGCAGGGCACGAATCAACTGCTTGCGCGCCATATTCGAGTCGTCGCAGACCACTAGTGGAATCACAGCTGGGGAATACCTTTACGCGTGGAAAGACGCCGCTCTGGGGCGGTTTTTTCCAGCATAGTCGCTCGCGCGGGGCTGTGGCGGCTTATTCGGCCTGCTGTTTGAGCCAGCCGAGGATGCCCTGAGCAGCACGGCGGCCGCTGGCAAAGCAGGCGGTCAGCAGGTAGCCGCCGGTGGGGGCTTCCCAGTCGAGCATTTCCCCGGCGCAGAAGGTGCCGGGCAGGGCCTTGAGCATCAGGCCCGCATCCAGCTGCTCCAGGGGCACGCCGCCGGCCGTGCTGATGGCTTCATCCAGGGGGCGGGGGCGGATCAACTCGATGGGCAGTACCTTGATCGCCCTGGCCAGCTGCATGGGATCGTTGAAGGCATCCTTGTTGGCCAGCTCGCGCAGCAGCGCTGCCTTGACGCCGTCGATACCGGCCTGGCGATGCAGGTGCTTGGCCATGGACTGGGAGCCGCGCGGCTTGCCCAGGGCGGCTTGCAGTTTGTTCAGGGGCGTCTGCGGCAGCAGATCAAGCTGCACGGTGGCGCGGCCATGCCGGTTGATGGTTTCTCGGATCGCCGCTGACAGGGCGTAGACCAGGCTGCCCTCGATACCCGTGGCGGTGAGGACAAACTCGCCCAGCCGTGGCGACTCGCCGGCTAGGCACAGGCTGACATTCTTCAGCGGCGCGCCGGCGAACTTGTCCTGCAGAAAAGGGCTCCAGGCCGCTACATCGAAACCGCAGTTGCTCGCCTGCAGGGGTGCAATCGCTACACCACGGGCTTGCAGCAGCGGCACCCAGGCGCCATCGGAGCCCAGCCGCGCCCAGCTGGCGCCGCCCAGGGCCAGCAGGGTGGCAGCGGCCTTGACCGCCTGTTCGCCACTGGGGCCGCTGATGCGCAGGGCACCTTCAGCGTTCCAGCCCAGCCAGCGATGCCGGGTGTGGATGCGCACGCCCAGTTCGCGCAGGCGCTTGAGCCAGGCGCGCAGCAGCGGCGCGGCCTTCATATCGGTGGGAAACACCCGGCCCGAGGTGCCGACAAAGGTGTCGATGCCCAGGCCGTGAATCCAGGCGCGCAGGGCCTCGGCATCGAAATCCGCCAGCCACTCGGTCATCTTGTTCTGGCGCGCGCCATAGCGGGCGATAAAGGCCGGCTTGGCTTCTGAGTGGGTGATATTCATGCCGCCGACCCCAGCCAGGAGGAACTTGCGTCCCACCGAGGGCATGGCGTCGTAAAGCTCGACCCGCGCGCCGCCCCGGGCCAGCACCTCGGCCGCCATCAACCCGGCGGGGCCGCCGCCGATAATGGCAACACAGGGAGCAGGTTTGGGCGTGGTCAGGGTCATGGCTGGATCGGCAGGCTATGGAGGCTGGGCATTCTACCCGAGCATGCCACGGCCTTGTTATTTGCTCCGGCATAGGGCAGTTTCGGCTTGAGACCCTTATGAACTGGAGCCCTTTATGTCTGACCTCTACCCCAGCATCGACCCCGACGGCCTGATCGAATATTCGGTGGTCTACACCGACCGCTCTCTCAACCATATGTCGCAGTCGTTCCAGGGCGTAATGAAGGCTATCTCCAGCACCCTGAAGCAGGTCTACAACGCTCACGCCGTGGCGGTGGTGCCCGGTAGCGGCACCTATGGCATGGAAGCGGTGGCGCGGCAGCTGGCCACTGACCAGAAGTGCCTGGTGATCCGCAATGGCTGGTTCAGCTACCGCTGGACGCAGATTTTCGAGATGGGCCGCATTCCTTCGGAAGCCATTGTGCTGAAAGCTCGGCCGGTGGCCGAAGGCAGCCAGGCGGCTTTTGCCCCGCCGCCGCTGGGTGAGGTGCTGGCCACCATCGCCGCGGAAAAGCCCCAGGTGGTCTTCGCCCCCCATGTGGAAACTTCCTCGGGGATGATCCTGCCGGATGATTATCTGCGCGCGGTAAGTGATGCGGTGCATGCGGTGGGCGGCCTGTTTGTGCTCGACTGCATCGCCTCCGGCACCCTCTGGGTGGATATGCAGGCCTGCGGCATCGACGTGCTGATCAGCGCCCCGCAGAAGGGCTGGAGCGCCTCGCCCTGCTGCGCCCTGGTGATGCTGAGCGAAGCCGCCCAGGCGCGGGTTGAAACCACGCAAAGCAGCAGCTTTGCCTGCGACCTGAAAAAGTGGCTGCAGATCATGCAGGCCTACGAGCAGGGCGGCCACGCCTACCACGCCACCATGCCCAGCGATGCCCTGGCGCGTTTTCGCGATGCCATGTGCGAGGCCGAAGCCATCGGTTTTGCTAAGGTGCGCGAGCAACAGCAGGAACTGGGTGAGCGGGTACGCGCGCTGCTGGCCGCTCGCGGCTTCAAGAGCGTCGCGGCCAAGGGCTTCGAAGCGCCCGGGGTAGTGGTCTGCTACACCGACGATGCACAGATCAAGAACGGCGCCAAATTCGCCGCCCAGGGCCTGCAGATCGCCGCCGGCGTACCGCTGCAGTGCGACGAGCCGGCGGATTTCCAGACCTTCCGCCTGGGCCTGTTCGGCCTGGACAAGCTGGGCAATATCGAACGCAGCGTGGCGACCCTGGAGCAGGCGCTGGATAAGGTGCTGGCGGGTTAGGGGTTATTACTCCGGCGCGCTGCTGGCGCTGTCCAGCGCGCGTAACAGGGCGTAGGCCGCCTCGATTCTGGCGGCATTGGGGTAGTTCTTGTTGGCCAGCAGCACCAGGCCCAGTTGCTGGCTGGGCACAAACAGGGCATAGGCGCCAAAGCCGCCGGTGGAGCCGGTCTTGTTGAACAGGCTGTCGCCCGGCGCGAACTCGGGCGGTAGCAGGCGTTTGGCCGGTTGCGCCTCCAGAACCATGGCCGGGCTGTTGCCGGCCTGCAGGCGTTCCAGGCTGATCGGGTAGGGGTAACGCTCCCAGCCGAGGCCCTGGGTCATCTCGCCGATACGGTAGTAACCGGTCTGGGTGATGGCGATGGCGCGCTGCAGCTCAATGCTCAGGCCTGCAGGGTTCAGGTTGGCCTGAATAAAACGCAGCATGTCCCTGGCATTGGTTTTTACCCCGTAGGCTTCGGCATCCAGCATGCCCGGGGTAACCCGTAGCGGCTGATTCTCTTTGCTGTAGCCGTAGGCATAGCGCGGCATCTGCTGATCCGGCACCTGGATATAACTGTGTTGCATGCCCAGGGCCGGGAACAGGGTGCCTTGCATCAGACTGGGGAATGGCTGACCCATGCTGCGGGCGGCGAGAAAACCAAGCAGGCCGATGCTGGGATTGGAATAGCGCCGATACGTGCCGGGGCTATGTTCGGGCTGCCACTGGCGGTAATAGGCAAGCAGGCTGGCCGGGTCGGTCACGCTGTCAGGAAACTGCAGCGGCAGCCCGCCGGCGGTGTAGGTGCCGAGATCAAGCAGGCTGGCCTGTGCCAGCGGGCTGCCTTGCAGTTCGGGCCAGTGCTGGCCGGCGCGGTCATTCAGGGTCAGCTTGCCGGTGCTCTGGGCCAGGGCGGCCAGGGTGGCGGTAAGGGGTTTGCTCAGCGAGCCGATCTCGAACAGGGTGTCGCGGGTGACCGGCTGCCGGTCGTCCAGGCGCGCCATGCCGTAGTTGAAGTAGTGCGCCTGACCGTTATGGCTGATGGCCACGGCCATACCGGGGATATCGTATTCCTTCATCACCGGACGGATGGTTTCGTCCACCAGCGACTGCAGTCTGTCTGTTGCCTGGGCTGTGGTGCAGGCGGCGAATGCGAGTGCGGCCAGCAGTGGCTTGAGTCTTCCGTGCATAGGGTGAAGTTCCTGATGGGTGGGGGTGGGCGATAGGACAGCTCGCGGGCCGATTTTATCCCAGCCCGCGTGCCTGCCAGAGTCTGGCCGCGCTGTGATGCAGGATGCCGTGGCGTTTGGCCAGGGCCATGCGGTCCTTGTCGTAGCCACCGCCAATCAGCCCGACTACGGGTATATCGCGGCCCAGGCAGTGGTCGAGTACGGCCTCATCGCGGGCGGCAATGCCGGCATCGGTGAGGTTGAGGTAGCCCAGGGCGTCGTCCTGGTGCACATCCACACCGGCGTCATACAGCACGATATCCGGCTGGTACAGGGCCAGCAGGTAGTTCAGGGTATCGTCCACCACCTTGAGGTAGTCGGCATCGCCCATGCCCCTGGGCAGGGGGATATCCCAGTCGCTGGCGGCCTTGCGCGCCGGGTAGTTCTTCTCGCAGTGCAGGGACACGGTGACGGCCTGCGGGGTGTCCTGCAGCAGGCGTGCGGTGCCGTCGCCCTGGTGCACGTCACAGTCGAAGATCAGCACCCGCTGGGCCTTGCCGCTGGCCAGCAGGTACTGGCTGATCACCGCCAGGTCATTGAAGATGCAGAAGCCGGCCGGATGATCGTAGTGCGCATGGTGGGTGCCGCCGGCCAGATGGCAGGCCAGGCCGTGCTGCAGAGCCTGTTCGGCGGCCAGCAGCGAGCCGCCCACGGCGCGCACGGTGCGCCGGGCCAGGGGCTCGCTCCAGGGCAGGCCCAGGCGGCGCTGTTCCTCATGGCCCAGCTCGCCGCTGGCAAAACGCTGGATATAGGCCGGGCAGTGGGCCAGGGCCAGTACCTCGGATGGGCACAGCTCGGGGCGCAGCAGCTCGGCGTCCGTGCACAGGCCGCTGTCCACCAGGTGATCACGCAGCAGGCGAAACTTCTCCATGGGGAAGCGATGAGTGGCCGGGAAGGGCGGGCTGTAGTCGTCGTGGTAGACCAGCGGCAGGCGCATGCTGTCAGGCTCGGGTGGTAGGGCTGGAAGTATGGCGAGGGCACCTGGCTCGCTCAAGCCCAGCGGTCTATTGGCTAAAATGCTGCCATTATTGTCCGCACCATCGTTCAGTCGGGCCGACAAAGCGCGGCAAAGCCTTTACCATCTCGCCCCCAGCCCGCGCGTTAACAGGAGAGCATGCATGAGTCAGGTGTTGGATGAGTTGGTCGCCCTGCTGACCCTGGAAACCATCGAGGAAAACCTCTTTCGCGGGGTCAGCCAGGACCTGGGCTTTCGTCAGCTGTTTGGCGGCCAGGTACTCGGCCAGTGCGTTTCGGCCGCCAGCCAGACGGTGGATGCCGCGCGCCATGTGCATTCCATGCATGGTTACTTTCTGCGCCCGGGTGACGCCAGCCTGCCCATCGTCTATCAGGTGGATCGGGTGCGCGATGGCGGCAGCTTCAGCACCCGCCGGGTGACGGCGATCCAGAAGGGCCAGCCGATCTTTACCTGCAGTGCCTCGTTCCAGTTCGACGAGGAGGGTTTCCATCACCAGAACAGCATGCCCGAGGTGCCGGGGCCGGAGGAATTGAAGTCGGAAACCGAACTGGCGCGCATGGTTGAGCAACTGATTCCCGAGCGAATGCGCGAGCGCGCCACCAGCGACAAGCCCATCGAAATCCGCCCGGTGACCCTGATCAACCCTTTCGCGCCCAAGGCCTGCGAGCCGGTCAAGCATGTCTGGTTCCGCGCCGCCGGGGCCCTGCCGGACGAGCCGCAACTGCACAAGCTGCTGCTGGCCTACGCCAGCGACTTCAACCTGCTGACCACCTCGATGCAGCCCCACGGCGTGTCGGTGTTCCAGAAATTCATGCAGGTGGCCAGCCTCGACCATGCGCTGTGGTTCCACGCCGACCTGCGCATGGACGACTGGCTGCTGTACAGCATGGACAGCCCCTGGGCCGGCAACGCCCGCGGCTTCTCCCGCGGCAGCATCTTCAACCGTCAGGGTCAGCTGGTGGCCTCGGTGGCCCAGGAAGGCCTGACGCGCGTGCGTGAGGATTGGAAGTGAGCCTACGCAGCGCGAAGCACTGGGTGTTCGATATGGACGGCACCCTGACCCTGGCGGTACACGACTTCGAGGCGATCAAGCGGGCCCTGGAAATTCCTCTGGAAGACGACATCCTCGGCCATCTGGCGGCCCTGCCCGAGGCGGTGGCGGCGGCCAAGCATGCCTGGTTGCTGGAGCATGAGCGCGAGCTGGCCCTGGCCGCCGAGCCGGCACCTGGAGCGATTGAGCTGGTGCGCGAGCTGCACGGCCGCGGTTGTCGCCTCGGCATCCTCACTCGCAATGCCCATGAGTTGGCGCTCTTGACCCTGCGCGCCATCGGCCTGGATGACTGCTTTGCCGTGGCGGATGTGATCGGCCGTGACGAAGCGCCGCCCAAGCCCGATCCCGGCGGCCTGCTGCACCTTGCCAGCACCTGGCAGGTGGTGCCGAGCGAGCTGGTGATGGTGGGCGACTACCGCTTCGACCTGGAATGCGCCCGTGCTGCCGGAGCGCGCAGCGTGCTGGTCAACCTGGAAGAAAACCCCTGGCCGGAACTGGCTGATCATTTCGCCGTGGATTGCCGCGCCTTGCACCAGCTGCTGTAGGGTGGATGGCGCTCTATCCATCCACCACAGGGGTGCAATGGGTGGATGGGTGAAGCGTCATCCACCCTACGGGGTCTTCTCCTTATGACAGCAGCCGGACTCCAGATCCTTGAGGATCGGGCAGTCCGGGCGGTCGTTGCCCTGGCAGCTGTCCATCAATTCCCGCAGGGTGTCGCGCAGGCCGCTTAATTCGGCGATCTTGCGCTCCAGTTCGGCGATATGCCCGGCGGCCAGCGCCTTTACGTCGGCGCTGGCGCGCTGGCGGTCCTGCCACAGGGTCAGTAACTGGCTGACCTCGGCCAGGGAAAAGCCCAGATCCCGGGAGCGCTTGATAAAGGCCAGGCGATGCAGATCCTGCTGGCTGTACTGGCGATAACCGCTGTCGGTGCGCCCGGCGGCGGGCAGCAGGTCGATGCTTTCGTAGTAGCGGATCATCTTGGCGCTCAGGCCGGTTTTCTTTGCCGCTTGGCCGATATTCATGGGTTGACTCCACTTCGGGCTTTGGGCTTCCAGGTTTTCAGCAACAAGGCATTGCTCACCACGCTGACGCTGGAGGCCGCCATGGCCGCGCCGGCCAGCATGGGGTTGAGCAGCCCGGCGGCGGCCAGGGGAATGCCGATCAGGTTGTAGGCGAAGGCCCAGAACAGGTTCTGGCGGATCTTGTTGTAGGTGCGCCGGCTGATATCCAATGCAGCCGCCACCAGGCGCGGGTCACCGCGCATCAGGGTGATGCCGGCAGCGTGCATAGCCACATCAGTCCCGCTGCCCATGGCGATGCCCACATCGGCCGCAGCCAGGGCGGGGGCGTCGTTGATGCCATCGCCAACCATGGCCACCACGGCATCCTGGCGCAGCCGGTTGATCAGCGCCGCCTTGTCTGCCGGCAGCACTTCGGCATGGGCCTGATGAATGCCCAGGGCCTGGGCCACTGCCTGCACGCTGCCGCGGTTGTCGCCGCTGATCAGATGGCTGTCGATACCCTGCGCGCTGAGGGCTGCAATGGCCTCCAGGGCGCCTTCCTTGAGGGTGTCGCCAAAGGCGAACAGGCCCAGCACCCGGGGTTCCGGCGCCAGTTCCAGCAGCCAGGACAGGGTACGCCCCTCGGCCTCCCAGGCCCTGGCTTCATCGAGCAGCACCTGATTCTGCAGCCAGTGCTCTTCCAGCAGGCGCTTGTTGCCCAGGGCCAGTTGCCGCTCGCCGACCTGTCCGGCAATACCGCGCCCGGCCAGGGCTTTGCTATGGCTGACCGCTGGCAGGTCCAGTTGCTGCTCACTGCAGGCATCCAGCACCGCCTTGGCCAACGGGTGTTCGCTACCCAGTTGCAGGGCACCGGCCAGTTGCAGCAGTTGTGCGCTGTTGTCATCCACGGCGCGCAGGTGGGCGATACGCGGTGCGCCCGAGGTCAGGGTGCCGGTCTTGTCGAAGGCCACCCGGGTCACCCCATGGGCGATCTCCAGGGCTTCGGCGTCCTTGATCAGAATACCGTGGCGCGCCGCCACCCCGGTGCCGGCCATGATCGCCGTGGGCGTGGCCAGGCCCAGGGCGCAGGGACAGGCGATCACCAGTACCGCCACGGCATTGAGCAGTGCGGTTTCCAGGCCGGCGCCCAGCAGTAACCAGATCAGCAGGGTGGCCAGGGCGATCAGCAGCACCGCCGGGACAAACACCTGGCTGACCCGATCCACCAGCTTCTGGATCGGCGCCTTGGCCGCCTGGGCGTCCTCCACCAGGCGAATGATCCGCGCCAGCACGGTTTCCGCGCCCAGGGCCGTGGTTTCTACCAGCAGGCGACCTTCGCCGTTGATGGCCCCGGCGGTGACCTTGTCGCCGGGCTGCTTGGGTTGGGGCAGGCTCTCGCCGCTGATCAGAGCCTCGTCGGCATGGCTCTGGCCATCGCGTACCGTGCCGTCCACCGGAAAGCGTTCGCCGGGCTTGATCACGATCAGGTCAGCCAATTGCACCTCGCTCAGGGCCACCCATTGCTCGACGCCATCGCGCAGACGCAGGGCGCGTTCCGGGCGCAGCGCCTGCAGGGCACGAATGGCGCTGCTGGTCTGGCGCTTGGCGCGGCTTTCCAGGTATTTGCCGAGCAGGATCAGGCTGATGATCACCGCCGAGGCCTCGAAATACAGGTGCGGCATGCTGCCTGTCGGGGCCTGCGCCCACTGATACAGGCTCAGGCCATAGGCGGCGCTGGTGCCGATGGTCACCAGCTGGTCCATATTGCCGGCGCGGGCGCGCAGGGCGCTCCAGGCCGCGCGGTAGAAGCGCGCACCGAAGACGAACTGCACCGGCGTGGCCAGGGCAAACTGCAGCCAGGCCGGCAGCATCCAGTGCAGGCCGAAAGGCTCGACCAGCATCGGCACCACCAGCGGCAATGTCAGCAGCAGGGCCAGGCCCAGGGCCCAGCGTTCGTGCAGCAGATGGGCCTGCGGCTCGGCCTCTGCGGGGATAGCTGAATCCGGCCGACTGGCGCTGTAGCCGGCCTGCTGTACCGCCGTGATCAGGGCTTGCGGATCGCTGCCGCGCAACACCTGCAGCCGGGCCCGCTCATTGGCCAGATTGACGCTGACCGAGAGCACGCCGGGTTGTTTGCTCAGGGCGCGCTCGATACGTCCGGCGCAGCTGGCGCAGGTCATTCCGCCGATAACCAGCTCCAGGTTCTCGCTGGGCACTTGGTAGCCGGCCGATTCAATTGCTTGCACCAGAGGCGCCAGATCCCCGTTCGCGCTCTGCACACGGGCCTTTTCGCTGGCCAGATTGACGTTGACACTGGCCACCCCAGGTACCTGACCGAGGGCGCGCTCGACACGGCCGGCGCAACTGGCGCAAGTCATGCCGCTAATGGGTAGATCAAAGGTGACAGGGCTGGACATGATGGCTCTCCATTGAACTCCGGCACAGGATCAACCTTGCCATATGGGTAAGGTCAAGGGCTTATTGTTCATTGTTGCGCGGCAACGTCAGGGTGCATTGATACGCGGCAATGCCAATGTCACAGCTGGCACTATGCTTTCACTTCAGGGCCAATCTCGGGAGTGTCAGGCGTGCCACAGCTTATCCAGGATCACCAGCAACTCTTCTGTTACCTGCAGCAGCACCTGTCCGAACCGCAGCGCCGTCACCGTCTCGGTGAACTGCTGGTGGAGGGCGGCCATCTGAGCCCGGCGCAACTGCAGTATGCGCTGCGCCTGCAGGACAAGGATGACAGCCGCCTGGGGCAGATCCTGCTGAACCAGGACCTGGTCGATCGGCACAGCCTGGCCGAGGCCCTGACCGAGCAGCTGGAGATCGCCCGGGTCGACCTGGAGGCGTTCAAGGTCGAAGCCGAGGCCCTGGCGCTGATTCCCGAAGAGCTGGCCCGCGAGCGCAGGGTGCTGCCGCTGCTGGTGCTGGGGGAGATGCTGGTGGTGGCCACCCCCAATCCCTCGGACTCCGAGTTGCTGCACCTGCTGGGCTTTATTTCCGGCAAGCAGATCGAGGCATTGCAGGCCAGCGATGACAGTGTGGACCTGGCTATCGGCCGCTATTACGGCACGGTGATGCTGGAGGAGCTGCCTGAGGATGAGGTGCCCGAGCCTGAGCTCAGCCTGCATCGGATCAAGCAGCTGGCCGAGGACAAGCCCACGGTGCGCTTTGTCGATGGCCTGCTGGAAGATGCGGTCAACCGCCGCGCCTCGGATATTCACCTGCGCCCGGGCGAGCACGAGGTGGTGATCCTGTTTCGCATCGATGGTGTGCTGATGGAGATGCGCCGGATCAAACCGGGCAATCTGGCGGCCATCGTCAGCCGGATCAAGATCATCGGCGGCATGAATATCGCCGAGCGGCGCCTGCCCCAGGACGGTCGTCATCTGGTGCGGCGCGGGGCGAGGACCATCGACCTGCGTCTGTCGATCATGCCCACGGTGCATGGCGAGAGCGTGGTGATCCGTATCCTCGACACCCAGCAGAGCATGAAGACCCTGGACCAGATCGGTTTCAATGCCGAGGATGCCGCGCGCTTTGCCGAGCTGACCAGTCACAACCAGGGCATTCTGCTGGTGACCGGCCCCACCGGTTCGGGCAAGAGCACCACCCTGTATGCCGCCCTTAACGGCATCAAGGACAGCGGGGTGAACGTGATCACCGTGGAGGACCCGGTGGAGTACCAGATCGACGGCATTCGTCAGATCCAGGTCAAGCCGCAGATCGGCTACACCTTCGCTCGCGCCCTGCGGCATATCCTGCGCCACGACCCGGACGTGATCATGGTGGGCGAGATTCGCGACCATGAAACCGCCATGATGGCCACCGAGAGCGCCCTGACCGGGCACCTGGTGCTGTCCACTCTGCACACCAACAGCGCCGCCACCACCGTGACCCGTCTGCTGGAGATCGGTATCGCCCCCTACCTGCTCAACGCCAGCCTGCTCGGCGTGCTGGCCCAGCGCCTGGTGCGGCGCAATTGCCCCGAATGCCTGGTGGAAGAAGCCGTGCCCGGCCATGTGCGTCAGGCCCTGGGCATCGCCGAGGATGAACTCTTCCATGTGGGGCGCGGTTGTCCCCATTGCCATGGCAAGGGCTTTGCCGGGCGGGTGGCGGCCTATGAACTGCTGGAGGTGACCCCGGCCCTGCGTGCCCTGATCCAGCCGGCGGTATCGGCGCAGCAGATCGAACTGCAGGCCATTGCCGATGGTATGCGCCCTCTGACCCAGAGCGCCCTGGCCCTGGCCCGGCAGCGGATTATTTCCCTGGCCGAGGTGTATCGGGTGCGGTTGGAGTAGCCGATGTGACAGCGATCTTGACCTTGCCCCCGTGGTAAGCCTGAGACTGCTGCCAATCCCGCCAGGGGGCGGGTTGTTCAGGAGTATGCAAATGCAAGTATTCAACGTGGAAGGCATGACCTGCGGACACTGCATCAAGGCCATCAGCGAGGCGCTGCAGTCCCGTGATCCGGCGGCCAAGGTGCAGGTGGATCTGGGCAAGAAAGAGGTGCGGGTGGACAGCCAGGTGGATGCCACCGAGCTGATGAGCGCCATCGCCGAGGCCGGCTACGACGTCAGTCTGGCCTGATCGGTTGACGCTCAGGGCGTGCGAGGCTGCGGCCAGTCCAGTTTGCCGCTGGCGTTGAAACGCTGGGTGGCGAACAGGCCGCCGCCCAGCTTGCCGCTCAGCTCATAGGGCAGGCCCCGGCCCTGCTGGTAACCGGCGGCCGCCCAGGCCTGGCGCATCAGCGAGTAGGCGCTGATGCTCACCGGGATGCTGATAAGGCTCTCGCCAAAGCCCGGCAGCTGCCCGCGCTGGTCGCTGACGCCACTGGCCAGGGGCTGCTGGTTGACCCGCAACTGCAGGGCCACACCCTGAAAATCCACGGCGCGGGCATTGGGGTTCTGCACCCGCAGCTTGACCGCAAAGCGCATCTCCAGGCCCTCACCAGGCAACGGCTCGATGCCCACCAGATTGACCTGCAAAGGATCATGCCCACCCAGGCTGCTGCAGCCGTTGAGGCCGAGTAACAGCAGGCCGATCAATAGCAGACGGAGTAATGGGGCGCTGCTCATGGCGGATCTCCTTGGCGCTATGGATGGAGTTGAGACTGCTCCGCCCTTGGATAATTCAGCCTACTTAGGGCCGCCGCGGCGCTTGATGCTCTTGCGTGGCGGTTTTTCGTTGCTCGGCACATGCAAATAGGCCATCACGCTTTCGGTCAGCTCGGCGGCCAGCTGCACCGCCTCCTTGTTGCGCGCCATCACCCCGGCCACCAGACCTTCGATCAGGGCCAGCACGGCGCTGTTGGAGCTGATCAGCACCGGGTGATCGGCAGGAGCGAACAGGCTGTGGCGGGCGATGCCGGCCAGGGGCGAGGCGGGCGAGTCGGTGATGGCCAGCACGCAGGCGCCGCGTTCGCGGGCAAAGCGCGCCAGCTGCAGGGTGTCCAGGCTGTAGCGCGGCATGGCGATGGCCAGCAGCACATCCTGCTCGGTGATGGCGGCCAGGCGGTAGGCGGCGTTTTCGTTGCCACCCTCCATGCTGATGGCCGTGGCGTCGGCGCAGAAAGGCACCAGGTTGGCGGCGGCCAGGCCAGCCATATAGGCGCTGTTGCCGAAGCCGAGGATATAGATCTTGCGCGCCTGGATCAGGCAGTCGACAAAGGCATCGAAACTGGCCGGGGTGTTATTGGCGCCAGCGGTGGCCAGGTTGCTGCGGGCGATCTGGATCTGTTCATGCAGGCCGAAGCTGCCGTCCGGACGACTCTCCAGCTCGCTGCGCAGCTTGTCCACCGGCGACACCATCTGCTGCAGGGTACTCACCAGCTCGGCCTTGAGCCCGGTATAGCCGCCCAGGTCCAGGGCCTTGGCCAGACGGTTGACCGCCGCCGGCGAGGTGACGGTGGCCACGGCCATTTCCTCGATGGTCAGGGTCGCGGCTTTCAGCGGATGACGCAGGATAAATTCGGCCACCTTGCGCAGCGAGGGCTGCAGCGTGGGGATGCGCTCGGCCAGCTTGCGCATCACGGGGGCGGCATAGACGGTGGCGTTCTCGGCGGTTTTCGGCATGGTGTTGGATACGCAGAGTGAGTGGGGCGGCGCAGGCCGGCGTGGCTGCAGTCTATCCCAGCCGGCCACCCCAGGTGCAGCTGCTGCTTACTTCAGGCTGCCGGCGAGAAACTGCTGCAAGCGCTCGGACTGCGGGTTGGCCAGCACCTCGCGCGGGCAGCCGCTTTCCTCCACCCGGCCCTGATGCAGGAATACCAGCTGGTTGGACACCTCGCGGGCAAAGCCCATTTCGTGGGTCACCACCACCATGGTGCGGCCTTCCTGGGCCAGGTCCTGCATCACCTTGAGCACTTCACCTACCAGTTCCGGGTCCAGGGCCGAGGTGGGCTCGTCGAACAGCATTACCTCCGGCTCCATGGCCAGGGCCCGGGCGATGGCCACGCGCTGCTGTTCGCCGCCGGACATATGGGCCGGGTAGGCGTCCTTGCGATGGGCCACGCCGACCTTGTGCAGGTAGTGCTCAGCTTTCTCCCGGGCCTCCTGCTTGCTGATGCCCAGCACATGCACCGGCGCTTCCATCACATTGTCCAGGGCGCTCATATGCGACCACAGGTTGAAGTGCTGAAACACCATGGCCAGGCGCGCGCGCATGCGCTGCAGCTGCTTGGGGTCGCTGGCGCGCAGATCGCCGGTGAGCTTGTGCGGCTTAAGCTTGAGCTCTTCGTTATTGAGCAGGATGCGCCCGCTGTGGGGCTGCTCCAGCAGGTTGATGCAGCGCAGGAAGGTGCTCTTGCCCGAGCCACTGGAGCCGATGATGCTGGTGACGTCGCCGGCCTTGGCCTTGAGCGAGACGCCCTTGAGCACCTCATGGCTGCCATAGCGTTTGTGCAGGTTGTCGATTTCCAGGGTGTACATGGTAGAGGTCTCTTATTTTTAGTCAGTCAGTAAACGGCCCTGACGAATGGGCTGGGCGCCAGCCACCTTGGCCAGCCATAGCCCCGGCTGGGCATAGCGCAGGCGCTCGCGGGCATAGAGCACGCCGCGGGTTGCGGCATGCACCACGCTGTGGCGATCACTGAGCGGGTCGATCACCTCGAACAGCGCATCGCCCGGCTCGACCCAGGCCCCCAGCGGTTGCAGATAACTGACCACGCCCGGGTGCGGGGCATAGGCGTACTGCGCGCCGGCAAAGGGCGTGGCGGCGCAGCAGGTGGTAGGCGCCGCCGGCCAATCACCTTCGATCAGGCCCTGATCGGCGAGAAAGCCGAGGATCGCCTCGGCATCGTCTTGGGCCTGCTGCGCCTCGGTATCGGCCATGCCGCGCAGTTCGATGGTGCTGGCCAGGCAGACCGGGGCAATGGCCGCCTGGGGAAATTGCGCGGCCAGTTTTAGCCAGGGCGCGGCGCAGGCTTCGTCGAAGGACTGACCTCCACTGTCCTCGGCCAGCAGCACGGCGCCGGCGCCCAGGCGTGCGGCCAGAGGCTGCAGACGCGGCCAGTGCTGGGGCAGGGCATAGAGCAGCAGGATCGACTCGAAATCGCAGTGCAGGTCGAGCACCAGGTCGGCGTCGCAGGCCTGGCGCAGCAGCAGACGGCGCAGCCCCTCAAGGGCCGATTGGGCCGGGGGCAGCTGGTCGAGAGCCTGGGTCATCATGCGGCGAATCAGCGACACATTGCTCGGCCCGTCTTCGCCCAGCAGCCCTTCCAAGTGAGGCGCAACCAGCTTGGCCAGATCGACAAAGTCGCGGTTGAAGTTCGCCCCGCTGGCAAAGTCGAAACGGCCCTGGTGAGTGGCCTGGAACATCTGCCCCAGGCCGATGGGGTTGGCCACCGGCACCACTTCCACCACGCCGGTCAAGCGTCCCTGCTTTTCCAATTCAGCCAGACGGCGCTTAAGCTCCACCGCCACGCGCATGCCGGGGAGTTCATCGGCATGCAGGCTGGCCTGGATATAGGCCTTGCGTGCCCCGCTGCCATAACGAAACACCGACAGATAACGCTCATTGCCGCTGGGGCTCCAGGGCAGCGGATATTGAATAGGCTCCATGGGTTTTCCTCAGGCCTTGCGCGGCGCCAGATGGCTTAACCAGCGCCGTTCGGCACCCTTGAACAGCTGAACCAGGGCGAAGGTCAGCACCAGGTAGAACAGGCCGGCGGTGATAAAGGCCTCGAACGGCATGTAGTAGCGCGAGCTCAGGGTGCGCGCCGCGCCGGTGATATCCACCAGGGTGACGATGGACGCCAGTGAGGTGGTGTGCAGCATCATGATCACCTCGTTGCTGTACTGCGGCAGCGCCCGGCGCAGGGCCGAAGGCAGGAGGATGCGGCGGTACAGCTTGGCCCGCGACATGCCCATGGCCTTGGCCGCCTCGATTTCGCCAGGGGGCGTGGCCTTTAGGCTGCCGGCGAGGATCTCGGCCGAGTAGGCGCTGGTGTTGATGGCAAAGGCCAGGCAGGCACAGAAGGTAGCGCTGGACAGGTAGGGCCACATAAAGCTGCTCCGCACCGCCTCGAACTGGGCCAGACCGTAGTAGATCAGAAACAGCTGCACCAGCATCGGCGTGCCGCGAATCACATAGGTGTAGAGCCAGGCCGGGGCATTCAGCCAGGGGGCTTTCGACACCCGCATCAGGCCCAGGGGAATGGCCAACGCCAGGCCCAGGGCCAGGGCAATAATCAGCAACTGGAAGGTCACCAGTACGCCCCGGCCATACAGCGGCAAGTGCTCGGCAATCAGTTGGAAATCAAGCATGTCTCAAGCTTCCTTAGATGTCGGCCAGGCGGGTGCCCACGCTGTAGCGCCGTTCCAGCAGGCGCAGGGCCAGCAGCGAGACGCTGGTCAGCAGCAGATACAGGGCAGCCACGGCGAGGAAGAAGGTGAAGGGTTCGCGGGTGGCGTCGGCGGCATTCTTGGCCTTGAACATCATGTCCTGCAGGCCCACCACGGAAATCAGTGCGGTGGCCTTGGTCAGCACCAGCCAGTTGTTGGTGAAGCCGGGGATGGCGAAGCGGATCATCTGCGGCACCAGAATGCGGAAAAACACCTGCAGGCGGCCCATGCCATAGGCCGCGCCGGCCTCGGCCTGGCCCTTGGGGATGGCCATAAAGGCGCCACGGAAGGTCTCCGAGAGGTAGGCACCGAAGATAAAGCCCATGGTGCCGACGCCGGCGATAAAGGGGTTGATGTCGATGTACTGGGTATGGCCGAGCAGCGGCGCCACACGGTTCACGATGTCCTGGCCGCCGTAGAAGATCAGCAGGATCAGTACCAGATCGGGAATGCCGCGGATCACCGTGGCATAACCCTCGCCAAGCAGCGCCAGCCATTTCAGCGGCGACAGGCGAAAGGCCGCGCCGAGCAGGCCCAGGGTGATGGCCAGGGCCATGGAAGTCAGGGCCAGGCTCAGGGTGAGCCAGGCCCCATCGAGGATGGTCGAGCCGTAGCCGTGAAGCATGATGGGGTCCTCACGCGCGGCGACAGGCGCTGCGCGAATACGAGAAAGAGGCATCACGCCGGGTGGCGGATGCCTCTGCGGGCGGGGAAGGGTTACTGGCCGTAGATGTCGTAGTCGAAGTACTTGGCCTGCACTTCCTGGTACTTGCCGTTGCTGCGGATGGCGTCGATGGCGGCGCTGATGCGCGCGGCATTGGCCTCATCACCCTTGCGCACGGCGATGCCGGCACCGCGGCCGAAGTACTGCGGGTCGTTGAAGTCCGGGCCGACCAGGGCGAAACCCTTGCCGGTATCGGTCTTGATAAAGCCCTCGTCGATATTGACGATGTCGGCCAGGGTGGCGTCCAGACGGCCGGATGCCAGGTCGAGGAAGGCTTCGTTCTGCGAGGCGTAACGCACCACCTCGATGCCGGCCTTCTCGAATTTGTCGCTGGCGTAGCGATCATAGGTGGAGGCGCGCTGCACGCCGACCTTCTTGCCTTTCAGGTCAACCAGCGGGTCGTTGATCTGGCTGCCTTCCTTCATCGCCAGCTTGCCGGGGGTGTGGTAGTACTTTTTGCTGAAGTCCACCGATTTCAGGCGATCTTCGGTGATCGACATGGACGACAGCACGGCATCCACCTTGCGCACCTTGAGCGAAGGGATCAGGCCGTCGAACTCCTGCTCGACCCACTGACACTTGACCTGCATCTCGGCGCACAGGGCCTGGCCGATGTCGTAGTCGAAGCCGCTGATGGCGCCGTCCGGGGTCTTGAAGGCGAAGGGCGGGTAGGCCGCCTCGATGCCGATGCGCAGGCTGTCCTGGCTGGCGTGGCTGAAGCTGCTGGCGACGGAGAGCGCCAGAGCGCCGAGAAGTGCGATCTTGTTCATCTTATTGACTCCTTGGGTTGTGGTCTGGGTGGTCACTGCACACCGAGCAGCGGGGCTGCCCGTGCAATGGCGGCGCCTGAGCGCAGCCGGCAACCGGTACTTGTGGGTCGGGTTGCAAAGAGCTGGCGAAGTGGGCCGGCTCCGGTCCTGTTGGAGCTATCTATGACACGATTATTTTCATAAAGCTAGTATCTAGAAATATTTCTATCATTTTTGCTGCGCTCTGGAGCCTGCCGCAGCCGCTCTAGCACGCTGCATGGCGTGCCATGAAAGGAAATTTTCAAAAATCGGCAGCGGACAAATGGTCGCCAAGGGCGCTTGTGCAGGTGGTCTTGCTGGTATATAAAATTTCACGAAGCGGCACTATGAAAATAAATATTCATATGCTGGGTGCCAGGACTGGCGTGGCGTGTAGCCACTACAGGGAGGTCAAACCTCGCCAGAATTTTCATAACAAGAGCAATAAGAATGAAAAAGTCGTTCCAGCCCCGCGGCCTGTTTGCCGCGCTGATTCTCTCCTGCGCCAGCTCCGTGTATGCCGAAGGCCATTTGCTGGCCGTGGGTGGCATGCTGCGCGCCAGCAATGCCCCGGTGTACGGCAAGTTCGTCGAACTGGCCGGCGGCCAGGCCGATGCGCGCATCGTCATCCTGCCCACCGCCAGCGGCAGCCAGAGCTCCAGCAAGCGCTTTATGGCCGAGCTGGTCGCCCTGGGGGTGCCGGCCGAGCGCATCAGCATCGTCGGCATCGACCGCCACAACTACCTGGAAACCATGAACGACGCCGAGGTGATCAAGCCCCTCAACGAGGCCAGCGCGGTGTGGTTTGTCGGTGGCGACCAGGCGCGCATCGCTCGCGCCCTGTTCAATGCCGATGGCAGCCCCTCGCTGCTGATGAACGCGGTACGCAAGGTCTATGACCAGGGTGGCGTGGTGGCGGGCACCAGCGCCGGCGCCAGCATCCTCGGCGCCGAGATGCCCACCGCCTACGGCGTGGTGATGGATACCCTGGACTTTGGCGTGGCCGCCAAGGCCGATCAGCGCGGCACGGCCATCCTCAAGGGCGCCGGTCTGTTTAACGGCATCATCGATCAGCACCTGGACCAGATCGAGGAAACCAGCACCGGCCGCGCCGCGCGCATGGCCGCCTATCTGGCCGAGCGCAAAACCACCAAGGGCTTTGGCCTGGATACCAACACCGCCATGTGGGTCAAACCCGGTGGCCAGCTGGAAGTGCTGGGGGAGGGCTACCTGACGGTGATGGATGCCAGCCAGGCCGAGAAAGGCTTCGGCCTCTATGGCACCCAGCTGAGCAATGTGCGCCTGGCCATGCTCGGCCAGGGTGACCGCTACGACCTGAACAGCGGCGCGCTGCAACCGGCCGAAGGCAAGGCCGCCATCGAAGCGGGCAACGAGTATCTGGTGGGCAACCAGCTGATCACCGACCTGGCCGCCGTCTCGGCCATGGGCCGCGCGGTGCTCTACGGCCTGGCCGATAACACCGCCAGTCGCCAGCTGGGTCTGATGACCCGCTACAACCCGCTCAACGGCTACCACTACGGCTACCGTTTCGAGTTCAGCAAAACCCCTGAATTCAGCGCCCACAGTCAGTTCTACGATTCGCTGACCAACTACAGCGTGCAGGGCGTGCGCCTGGATATCCGGCCGGTCAATGCCAATCTGGGTGACCCGGCCGCCAGTGCCCCGCGCGATGCCGGCAATGGCGCCCAGGGCGATGCCATTCGCGCGGTGAGCTTCCGTGGCCTGATGACCCTCAATGGGCAGAACGCCTTCGAGCCGCAGCGCGCCATCACCCGCCTGGAACTGGCCAATGCCCTGCAGATGACCCTGGCCGCCGAGCCCAAGCTGGACAAGCTGCCGACTCTCAGCGATATCGGCGCCGAGCATCCCCTGCATGAGCAGCTGCAGGTGGTGCTGTCCAATGGCTGGATGCGCGCCGGCGCGGCTTTTGCCGGGCAGCAGCCGGTCACCCGCAAGGACTGGGCCCTGGCCTGCAAGGCGCTGGTCGAGCGCTTCCACAACACCACCCTGGAAAAAACTGCGGTCCTCAATGACCTGGGCCAGCTGGATGCCGAACTGGCCGAGGCCGCACGCCTGACCGTGGGCGAGGGCTGGCTCAAGGCCGAGCAGGGGCGCTTCGAGCCCGAGGCACCGGTCAGCCGCGCCGAAGTGGCGCAGACCCTGGCCCGTATCGCCGGTTTGCTCAAGAGCTAAGTCCGAGGCGGCGGTGCCTGCAGGCGCCGCCCAATCAACCACCGCTACCCCGAGAGCCCTGTATGCAACTGAACAGGTTGGAAGCCTTCGCCCTGGAAAAACTCTGGCATGCCCCGCAGCGCGAGCAGCTGGTGGCCAGCCAGCCCGATCTGCAGGTACTGGAGCGGGTGCAAACCCGTGCCGGCTTCTACTCGATCATCCAGCTGCCCGAGCACCTGGCTGCCCTGCAGCCGGTCAACGAGCTGGAGTGGCCATTTCGCCTCAAGCGCCTGCGGGCCAAGGGCTATTTCGTCTGCTGGGCCGAGTCGGCATCGACCCTGTGCCTGGAGGCGGTGATCAGCAAGGGCGAGTGTCCGCCCGAACTGGTGCCGGAGCTGTTCGCCTGAAGGCGGACGGTCAAGTGAAACCCATAACAAACCCAATGGAGTAAGCCATGAAAGTCGTAAAACTGAGCCTGATCGCCCTGGCGGTCGCCGCCGGCTCGCAGTTCGCCGTCGCCGGTGACCAGCAGGAGTCCAAGGGCTTTATCGAAGACAGCACGCTGGAGCTGATCAACCGCAACCTCTATATGCAGCGCAACTTCGTCAACAGCCAGCGCAACACCCGTGAGGAGTGGGCCCATGGCATGCACCTGAACTACGCCTCCGGCTTTACCCAGGGCACCGTGGGTGTGGGCGTGGATGCCTTCGCTTATGGCGGCATCAAGCTCGACGGCGGGCGCGGCAGTGTGGGCAATGGCATCCTGCCGGTGGACGGTGAGGGCCGCATCGAGGACAACACCGGTGAAATGGGGGGCGCGGTCAAGGCGCGTATCTCCTCCACCGAACTGAAATTTGGCGAGCAGCGCCCGACTTCCCCGGTATTCGCCACTGGCGACTCGCGCCTGCTGCCGGAAACCGCCACGGGCTTCCAGCTGTCCAGCAGCGAGATCGACAACCTGTTCCTCGAAGCCGGTCACTTCACCGCCATCAACCGTCGCAACTCGACCAACTCCGATGGCGAGCTGACCAGCGAGTACGCCGAAGTGGAAGCGCGCAGCGTCGACTTTATCGGCGGCACCTACAACATCCACGACAACCTCAGCGTCTCCCTCTATGGCAGTGAAGCCGAGGACGTCTGGCGTCAGTACTTCGGTAACGTTTACTACACCATCCCATTGGCCGACGATCAGTCGCTGAACTTCGACCTGGTGGCCTACAAGACTCGCGATGAGGGCAAGGCCCTGGCCGGTGAGCTGGATACCCTGACCTACTCGATCAAGGGCGCCTACAGCTTCGGCGCGCACAAGCTCAGCCTGGCCTATCAGAAGGTCAACGGCGATGAGTTCTTCGACTATATCGGTGGCGACTCCATCTGGTTGGCCAACTCGGTGCAGTACTCCGACTTCAACGCCCCCAACGAGCGTTCCTTCCAGATCCGCTACGACCTCAACATGGCCAGCTTCGGTGTGCCGGGCCTGACCTTTATGGCCCGCTATATCAAAGGTGACCAGATCGATGGCACCAAGGCCGATCCCAATGGCGCCTTCGCCGGCTGGGCGGGCGACGACGAGAAACATTGGGAGCGTGATCTCGAAGCCAAGTATGTGGTGCAGTCCGGTGCCGCCAAGGACCTGTCTCTGCGCCTGCGCCAGGCAACCCACCGCTCCACCGGGTTTGACAATGATCTGCAGGATGTACGCCTGATCATCGAGTACCCGCTGAGCCTGCTCTAAGTCTGCTGCGCGTCGGTCCTGCTGCGTTGAAACCAGGCTCGGGATGCTCATTTACAGCTCGTAAACTCCGCTCCCTCGCCTGTTTTCGCCTTGCATGACTCTAGCTCGCGAGACTTAGACCGGACTTTGAAGGTGTTGCACCCCTGTCCCGATTGCATCCCGGGGCAGGGTAAACCTCAAGTTTTAAAGGTCTTCTCCACGCTCCTTTGACCTGACGGCACCCGCGGGTGCCGTTTTTTTCGCGGCCTTATGCAGCGCTATCACACGAGATAAACCGCATGCGTAGTGTTCTGCCCCTGATTCTTTGTCTGTTGGCCACCAGCCTGCAGGCACAACCCTTGCGCATCGCCATGGAAGGCCAGTTCCCGCCGTTCGAGGAACTGGACGAGAGCGGCCAGCTCAAGGGCTTCAATGTCGATATCGCCCAGGCCCTGTGCCAGGCCATGGCAGTGGAGTGCCAGTTGCTGCGCTTTGCCTGGGACGATCTGATCCCGGCCCTGGATACCCAGCGCGCCGATCTGATCCTGGCCTCCATGTCGATCACCGAGGCCCGTCAGCAGCGGGTCGACTTCACCGCCAAGTACGCCCAGACCCCGGCCTACTTCTTCGCCCGCAAGAACCTGATCAACGAGGTCATCGTCACTCCACGGCGTATCGCCGGCAAACGGGTCGGTGTGCAGCAGGGCACCACCTACGAGCGCCTGCTGGATGACAAGTACGCCGCCCACGTTCAGCTGCAGCGCTTCGAGTCCGCTGCCCTGATGTACCAGGCCCTGGCCGCCGGCCAGGTCGATCTGGTGCTGGATGACGCCGTGTCCGGCTTTTTCGGTTTTCTCGAAACGCCCCATGGCCAGGGCTTCGAGCAGGTCGGCAACAAGGTGGTGTCACCCAGGCACTTCGGCCAGGGCCAGGGCATCGCCGTGCGCAAGGGCGACACGGCCCTGCGCGAGCGCCTCGACCGCGCCCTGGCGGTGATCCTTGGCAACGGCGTCTACAAGCGCATCGAGCAACGTTACTTCAAACACTTCTCGGTTTACTGAGCTGGAGGCCCTCCACCCACTACCTGACCCTGCAGCAGTTCTCGTTGCACAACACCCACAACAAGAGTGCGCCAGACGCACGTTTCGGAGAACGCGAACATGATGGTTAGCAAAGTTTTACGCTGCACCCTGTTTCTACTCGCCCTGTTGCCCATGGCCGGCCAGGCTGCCGGCCCCCTGGTGCTGATCGGCGGCGCCATCAAGGATGACAATGCGGCCGTTTATCAACGCCTGATCCAGCTGGCCGGCGGCAGCCAGGCGCGGATCGGCATTATCACCGCCGCCTCCATCCCGCCCAGCCAGGATCCGGATGCCGGCACCGCCAATGCGCGCAACTCCCAGGCCAACGGCGAGTTCTACGCTGCGCTGCTGGAAACCTACGGCGCCCAGGATGCCCAGTGGATCCCCATCGACCTCGATAGCATCGGCAACAACAGCAATCCCCAGGTGATCGAGCAGATCAACGGCATGACCGGCTTCTTCTTCGGTGGTGGCGACCAGAGTCGGCTGACCCAGACCCTGCAGACCAGCACCCGCCAGGATACCCCGGCCTTGGCCGCCATCCGTGCCCGCCATGCTCAGGGCGCCGTGCTGGCCGGCACCAGCGCCGGCACCGCGATCATGGTGCAGGGGCCAATGATCACCGGCGGCGAGAGTTATGACGCTCTGCGCTATGGCGTCTACACCAGCCCTGGCGGCGATGATCTGTCCTACGACATGCAGGGCGGCTTCGGTTTCTTCAACCATGGCCTGCTTGATACTCACTTCAGCGAGCGCGGTCGCCAGGGCCGGATCCTGCGCCTGGCCGACCATACCAATGTGCCATTCGCCTTCGGTGTGGACGAGGACACCGCCCTGCTGGTGCAGGACAACCCCAGCCTGGGGCAGGTCGAGATGGAAGTGATCGGCAGCAATGGCGTGTTTGTCTTCGACCTGCGCAACAAGGAGCGCGGCACCGGCAGCAGCTATGCCCTGTATGACGTGTTGGCCAGTTATCTGACCGCCGGTGATCGCTACCGTCCGGCCACCCAGCAGTTCGTTATTGGCACTGGCAAGACCAGCCTGCGGGGCCGCGAGTACTACAGCTCGGCCATGACCGCCACCGGCGACATCTTCAGCAGCCCGAACAACAGCGGTGCCAACGGCCGGCGTAATCCGCGCGAGTTTGTCACCGTCAGCGTCGACCTGTTCGACAGCCAGTCCACCAGCACCCTGGGCCGTACCTATGAGCGCAACCCGCGCTTTCGTGTCGATCTGTTCAAGAGCAGCCAGTTCGACAGCCACGGTTATCAGGGGGTGATCGGCGGCAAGCGCGTCACCTCCTATGTGCGCATGCTGATGGACATGCGCCCCAACTGATCCGTGCGGGCCGCTGCCTGGGGCTGCGGCCCGCCTCGGCAGTGGCCTCAGGCCGCGCTGGCCTGGGCCGGTTGCGGATCGAACTCCACCCGGGTGGCATGCAGCAGATCCAGGTTGTCATGCTGCCAGGGGTGGAAACCGGCCTTGAAGAAGTCCCGATAGGGACGCAGCAGCGGGCGGAAGATGCCCTGCTTGCCCCACATCCAGCTCAGGCCGTCGCGCCATACCCGCCAGTTCCACAGCAAACCGTCTTCCTTGAGCATATGGGCCAGGCCGCGGGTGGTATCCAGGACAAAGAAAAAGGTGCCCATGAGCATGGCCCGGCGCAGCAGCTTGCGACTGCCACAGACCTGGTTGTAGACATCGAAGGCCACGGCCTTGTGCTCGGTTTCCTCCAGGGCGTGCCAGCGCCATAGGCGGGCCATCACCGGGTGCGCGCCCTGCATATGGCGCGGGTCGCGCAGCAGGCCGTCGGCCATGATCGCGGTGATATGTTCCAGGGCTGCGGTGGCCGCCAGCTGGCGCTGTGGGGAGAATTTCTTCTGGGTGAAGCGGATACGCGCCTGGGCGCGTTTCTCGATGCGGGTGATGTTGTAACCCAGATCCTTCAGGCGTTGGCTGTATTCCAGGTGCTCGCGGCTGTGATGCCCCTCCTGGCCAATAAAGCCACGGATCTGTTCGCGCAGCACCGGGTCTTCGATCCTGTCGCGGAAGTGCCGCACCGAGTCGATAAAGAAGCGTTCACCGTCGGGAAACAACACCGACATGGCATCGAACAGGTGGGTCTTGAAGGCGTCGCCGCTGTGCCAGTGGCGGGGCAGGGGATCGGGAAAGGCGAAATCCATATGCCGTGGACGAATCTGCAAACCTTCCGGGGTGGTGCTGGCCATGCTGACTCCATGATTGGCTATCGAATACGCCCTCACTATGAAACCGTCGGCGCGGCTGGCACAGGTTGATAACAGCCAATCTTTCGGTCATTTATGGCCATGTGTGTCAGGCGTTACCCTTGCCGTGAGGTGCAGGAGCCAGGCTAGAGCGGCTTACAGGTCTTTGGTGGGGCAGAGTGCCATCCGCTGATGATGTCAGTTGGTACTTTAGTCCATCCGGTTCTTGCTGCCTGATAGGGGCCGAGTTTATGGTCACGGCAGGTTAAATACGGCCAGATAACGATAAAAACCCATGAAAGCGACCCTCAATTTCACTGCCGAACTGGTGCCGGTGGCCTACGCCGCGGCCTTGCTGGACCTGGTCGAAGAGCTGGGTGTACCGCGCAGCGAGCTGTTCGAAGCCGCCCGGGTACGCCCCGAGGTGCTCGGCAATCCCCAGGGCCGGCTGTCCTTTATCGACTTCACCCAACTGGCCACCAGCGCCCTGCAGCGTTGTGACGAACCGGCCCTGGGCCTGCTCCTGGGGCAGCGGCTGAATGTGTCCACCCATGGCATCCTCGGCTATGCGGTGCTGTCCAGCGCCAACCTGGGCAAGGCCATGCAGTTCGCCCTCAGGTATTACCGCATCCTCGGTCTGACCTATGAGCTGGAGCAGCACGAGCAGGATGGTCGGGTCGAGCTGCGCGCCCGCGAATCCATCCCCATGGGCCCGCTCAGCCGCTTCGCCGCCGAGGGCCTGCTGAGCAGCCTGTACACCATCGCCCGCTTTCTGGTGGGCGAGCGCCTGCAGGATATTCAGGTCGGCTTCGCCCATGCCGCGCCCCACTACGCATCGCGTTACGAGCGTCTGTTCGGCGGCTCGGTCATGTTCGACCAGCCCTGCCACTGGATGAGCATGCCGGTGGCCTATCTGGAGCGTCCCATGGCCCTGGCCAATCCGGCCACGGTGCAGATGTGCGAACAGCAGTGCGAAGCCCTGCTGGCCAGCATGGACGTACAGGATGGTCTGCTCACCCGAGTGCGCCGCCTGCTGCTGGCCCGCCCCGGCGACTTCCCCGATCTGGCCAGCGCCGCCGAAGCCCTGCACACCAGTGGCCGCAGCCTGCGCCGCCATCTGGCCAGCATGGGCACCAGCTACCAGCAGGTGCTTGATGAGGTGCGTAAAAGCCTGGCCCTGCAATACCTCACCACCACCCACCTGCCGCTCTATGAAATCGCCTACCTGCTGGGCTTTAACGACCCCAGCAATTTCCGCCGTGCGTTCAAGAAATGGACGGGTAAACTGCCCAGCGATTACCGCTGTGAGGGCTGACTATCGCTCATCCTAGCTAAGGCGTGAATTGTTCTATCAAGAAAAACAAAGGGCTGAATTCGGCTTTTCGCGTATGCGAAATTTCTTTTCGTTAAAACGCGAACTTTGCCCCTGTTTCTCATGCAACTATGAAGTTTTATAGATGAGTGCGGGGCGAAGCCGCCCCGCACTCATCATTTATGTCAGCAATGATCATGAATCCTTTCAGGATAAAAAAGGCTGCCGCTGGGCAGCACTTCTTTGGAGCATCAATTTCGCGCTTAGTGAAAAACTTTCACGCTTTAGTGCTTTTGAGCGGCAGCTGAAATCAATCCCAGCTCAACGCCCCACCAGTCTGATACTCAATCACTCGCGTCTCGAAGAAGTTCTTCTCCTTCTTCAGATCCATAATCTCGCTCATCCATGGGAACGGGTTAGTGGTACCTGGGTACTCTTCCTTCAAACCAATCTGAGTCAGACGACGGTTGGCGATAAATTTCAGGTAGTCCTCCATCATCGCCGCGTTCATGCCCAGTACGCCGCGGGGCATGGTGTCGCGGGCGTATTCGATTTCCAGCTGGGTGCCCTGGAGGATCATCTGGGTCGCTTCGTCCTTCATCTGGGCGTCCCACAGGTGTGGGTTTTCGATCTTGATCTGGTTGATCACGTCGATGCCGAAGTTCAGGTGCATGGACTCGTCGCGCAGGATGTACTGGAACTGCTCGGCGACGCCGGTCATCTTGTTGCGGCGGCCCATGGAGAGGATCTGGGTAAAGCCGCAGTAGAAGAAGATGCCTTCCAGCACGCAGTAGTAGGCGATCAGGTTGCGCAGCAGTTCCTTGTCGGTTTCCACGGTGCCGGTGTTGAACTGCGGGTCGGAGATGGCGCGGGTATATTTGAGGCCCCAGCTGGCCTTTTTCGCGACCGATGGGATCTCGTGGTACATGTTGAAGATCTCGCCTTCATCCATGCCCAGCGATTCGATGCAGTACTGGTAGGCGTGGGTGTGGATCGCCTCTTCGAAGGCCTGGCGCAGGATGTACTGGCGGCACTCGGGGTTGGTGATCAGGCGGTACACGGCCAGGGCCAGGTTGTTGGCCACCAGGCTGTCGGCGGTGGAGAAGAAGCCGAGGTTGCGCATGACGATGCGGCGCTCGTCGTCGGTCAGGCCGTCGGTGCTTTTCCACAACGCGATATCCGCGTTCATGTTCACTTCCTGGGGCATCCAGTGGTTGGCGCAGCCATCCAGGTACTTCTGCCAGGCCCAGTCGTATTTGAAGGGTACGAGCTGGTTGAGGTCGGCGCGGGCGTTGATCATGCGCTTCTGGTCAACCTGCACGCGGGCGGCGGAGCCTTCCAGTTCGTCCAGGCCTTCCTGGATGTCCAGCTGGTCCAGGGCGGCCTTGGCGCGGGCCACGGCGGCGCTGTCGTCGGCGGCTACGGCGCGGGCTTCGACGGCGGCGGCACCGCCGGCCTGGTCGAGCTTGTCGAGGTTCATATCAGCCAGTTGCGCATTGGCGGCAGTGTTGGCTGTAACGGCTTCAGTGCCGTCTTCCTTGTCGAATTCATCCCAGCTCAGCATGGCTTGGCTCCTGCTTGCGGGCCGGCGAGATAGCCGGCCTGTATGGATATACAGATGGTTCTGATTATGTTCCGTTGCGTAGTGCGCGCAAGGGTAAAACGGGTACCGCTGGTCGGGGCTGGCTCTAGTGGCTGGCCGTTGCCCCGAGGCCCTCGCCGGTTGGGGCGGGGGGTGGTAATAAGTGGGGAGGGCGGTGTTGCCTTTGCCCCTCTCCCTAGCCCTCGGCTTTGGCATCCTGCGTCGCCCTACCTCCTGCATCCTTGCAGTCGTCTCCCCGAAGGGGCGAGGGGATAAAACCGTGTGTTGCTTTTGCTCTTTGCTCGACCTTCGAGCGTGTAGCTGAGCGAGTGAGCGCTAGGCGCCTGGCAGGTTGGAACCCCTGAGCATACGACTGTATGTGATGGGGGCCGACCTGCCAGGCAACAACGCGCGCGCCGCTCAGATACGCGCGCTTACTGACAAGCCTCACAATCCGGTTCGTCGATGGCACAGGCTTTCGGTACGGGAGCCGGGCCGGCGCTCATTTCCACTTCCGGAGCCTTGGCCGGTGCTGCGCTGAGGCTATCGCCGCCACCACTGGACACGGCGTTGAGCTTGCCGGTGTTGATGGTGGACTTCTCGGTGCTGGTCGCGGCCAGGGCACGGAGGTAGTAGGTGGTTTTCAGGCCACGGTACCAGGCCATGCGGTAGGTCACGTCCAGCTTCTTGCCGCTGGCGCCAGCGATATACAGGTTCAGCGACTGGGCCTGGTCGATCCACTTCTGGCGACGGCTGGCGGCGTCGACGATCCACTTGGTCTCCACTTCGAAGGCGGTGGCGTACAGGTCTTTCAGATCCTGCGGGATGCGCTCGATCTGCTGCACGGAGCCGTCGTAGTACTTGAGGTCGTTGACCATCACCGAGTCCCACAGGCCGCGGGCCTTGAGGTCGCGCACCAGGTAGGGGTTGATCACGGTGAATTCGCCGGACAGGTTCGACTTCACATAGAGGTTCTGGTAGGTCGGCTCAATGGACTGCGACACGCCAATGATGTTGGAGATGGTCGCGGTCGGGGCGATGGCCATGATGTTGGAGTTGCGGATGCCTTTCTTCACGCGCTCGCGCAACGGCGCCCAGTCCAGGGACTCGGACAGGTCGACATCGATGTACTTCTGGCCACGGGCCTCGATCAGGATCTGCTGCGAGTCCAGCGGCAGGATGCCCTTGGACCACAGCGAGCCGTCGAAGGTGCTGTAGCTGCCGCGCTCGTCGGCCAGTTCACAGGAGGCCTGGATGGCGTAGTAGCTGACCGCTTCCATGGACTTGTCGGCGAACTCCACCGCTGCGTCGGAGCCGTAGGCGATGTGCTGCAGGTACAGGGCGTCCTGGAAGCCCATGATGCCCAGGCCCACCGGACGGTGCTTGAGGTTGGAGTTCTTCGCCTGCGGCACGCTGTAGTAGTTGATGTCGATGACGTTATCGAGCATGCGCACGGCGGTCTTCACGGTGCGGCCGAGTTTGGCGGTGTCCAGCTTGCCGTCGACGATGTGGTTGACCAGGTTGATCGAGCCCAGGTTGCAGACGGCGATCTCGTCCTTGTTGGTGTTCAGGGTGATTTCGGTGCACAGGTTGGAGCTGTGCACCACGCCCACGTGCTGCTGCGGGCTGCGCAGGTTGCACGGGTCCTTGAAGGTCAGCCAGGGGTGGCCGGTTTCAAACAGCATCGACAGCATCTTGCGCCACAGGTCTTTGGCCTGGATGGTCTTGTACAGCTTGATCTTGCCGTACTCGATCAGGGCTTCGTAGTACTCGTAGCGCTCTTCGAAGGCCTTGCCGGTCAGGTCGTGCAGGTCCGGCACTTCGGAGGGGCTGAACAGGGTCCACTTGCCGTCGTCGAACACGCGCTTCATGAACAGGTCCGGAATCCAGTTCGCGGTGTTCATGTCGTGGGTGCGGCGGCGGTCGTCACCGGTGTTCTTGCGCAGTTCGAGGAATTCCTCGATGTCCATGTGCCAGGTTTCCAGGTACGCGCACACGGCGCCCTTGCGCTTGCCACCCTGGTTTACGGCCACGGCGGTGTCGTTGACCACCTTGAGGAAGGGCACGACGCCCTGGCTCTTGCCGTTGGTGCCCTTGATATAGGAGCCCAGCGCGCGCACCGGGGTCCAGTCGTTGCCCAGGCCGCCGGCAAACTTGGAGAGCATGGCGTTGTCATGGATGGCGCCGTAGATGCCCGACAGGTCATCCGGCACGGTGGTCAGGTAGCAGGAAGACAGCTGCGGGCGCAGGGTGCCGGCGTTGAACAGGGTCGGGGTCGACGCCATGTAGTCGAAGCTGGAGAGCAGGTTGTAGAACTCGATGGCGCGCTCTTCCTTCTGCGGCTCTTCGATCGCCAGGCCCATGGCCACGCGCATAAAGAACACCTGGGGCAGTTCGAAACGGGTGCCATCCTTGTGGATAAAGTAGCGGTCGTACAGGGTCTGCAGGCCCAGGTAGGTGAACTGCTGGTCGCGCTCATGGTCGAGGGCGGCGCCCAGCTTGGCCAGGTCGTAGTCCTTGAGCTTGGGATCGAGCAGCTCGAATTCCACGCCCTTTTCCACGTAGGCGGGCAGGGCCTTGGCGTACAGCTCGGCCATTTCGTGGTGGGTGGCGCTGTCGGCCACGCCGAGGAACTTCAGGCCTTCGGCGCGGATGTTGTCCATCAGCAGGCGGGCGGTGACGTAGCTGTAGTTGGGCTCACGCTCGACCAGGGTGCGGGCGGTCATCACCAGGGCGGTGTTGACGTCGCTCTGGGCCACGCCGTCGTACAGGTTCTTCAGGGTTTCCTTCTGGATCAGCTCGCCATCCACTTCGGCCAGGCCTTCGCAGGCCTCGCTGACGATGGTGTGCAGACGGCCCATGTCCAGCGGCTGCACGCTGCCGTCGGCGAGGGTGACGCGGATGCTTGGGTGTGGCTGGGCCACTTCGCCGGCACTGGCGCTCTTGCGCTTGACGGCCTGGGCTTCACGGTAGATCACGTAGTCGCGGGCGACCTTCTGCTCGCCGGCACGCATCAGGGCCAGCTCGACCTGGTCCTGGATTTCTTCGATATGGATGGTGCCGCCGGAGGGCATGCGACGCTTGAAGGTGGCGGTGACCTGCTCGGTCAGGCGGGCAACGGTGTCATGGATACGCGACGAGGCAGCGGCTGTGCCGCCCTCAACAGCGAGAAACGCCTTGGTGATGGCCACGGTGATCTTGTCGTCGGTGTAGGGGACGACAGTGCCGTTGCGCTTGATCACGCGCAGCTGGCCGGGGGCGGTGGCGGCCAGGTTCTGACTGGCATCGGCCGCCTGCGGCGCAGTGCCTTGCGGGTTCTCGCGGGTGGTGTCGGTATGCATGAAAGTCTCCATGTTCTTTATTTATTGGTAGGACGCTTTTATTCGTCTTCCTTGCGGCCGAGGCCATTCATTCCATTTCCACAACGCCACGCGCGCAGCGGGAAACGCCGGGCGCATGGGACTTGCAAATTGGGCTGGGAAGGACGACTAAAGCGCCTTCCTGGCTCAAAAGTCACACATCGAGGCGCCAGGCGCCTCGACTACTACATCTTGTGGTGCAGTGGCCGGAGCCACTGCTGCCGAAAAGGGTTTCAGACGCGCCAGGCGCGGAGCTGAATATCAGCCGCCATACGGGGGCGGGCTTGTTGCAAAGAGCGTTTCAGCCTGCCGGTGACAGCCGTGGACAGTGCTTGCCAGGGCCTTTGTCAATAGTGTCCGGTGCTCAGGCTAAACCCAACATGTGGTGGGTGTTGCGCGATGGGGATACAAGATAATGCGCTATGTGGGGTATTGCAAGGTGGCCGGCGCTGAACAAGCTGTGGATAAGGTGTGGGTGGATTGTGGGTGAGTTGCGCCGATC
This sequence comes from Pseudomonas xionganensis, assembly GCF_009763245.1. Classification (GTDB taxonomy): domain Bacteria; phylum Pseudomonadota; class Gammaproteobacteria; order Pseudomonadales; family Pseudomonadaceae; genus Aquipseudomonas; species Aquipseudomonas xionganensis. Next base: position 1,398,526 of record NZ_WKJZ01000001.1, read on the forward strand.
AACGGGCAGGCCCCATGGTTGCTGGCTTATACCGTTCGTCGGTGCCGACAAGGGGCGCTGTGGGGTTTTGCAGTGCGTGGTGTGGTGCACATTGTCGCACTATATGTAGTGTTTTACCGACGAGCTGGCATGCGCTATGCAGCGCCGGTGCCATTGTTACAATGCCCACCTTTATGCAGCCCTCGGGAGTGGTTTGTGGATCAGCAGGCGTGGCACATCCTTATTGTCGAAGATGATCAGCGTCTGGCCGAGCTGACCCGTGAGTACCTGCAGGGCAATGGCTTGAATGTCTCGGTGGAAGGCGATGGTGGCCGGGCGGCGGCGCGCATCCTGGCCGAGCAGCCGGATCTGGTGATTCTCGACCTGATGCTGCCGGGCGAGGATGGCCTGAGTATTTGCCGCAAGGTGCGCGGTCAGTATGAGGGGCCGATCCTGATGCTGACCGCGCGCACCGATGATATGGACCAGGTGCTGGGCCTGGAAATGGGCGCCGATGACTATGTCTGCAAGCCGGTGCGCCCGCGGGTGTTGCTGGCGCGTATTCGCGCCTTGCTGCGTCGCCGTGAAGGCCCGGAACTGGGCGAGGCGCAGGAGCGCCGGCGCCTGCAGTTCGGCCCCCTGGTGATCGACAACGCCATGCGTGAAGCCTGGCTGGGTGAGCAGGGCATCGAGCTGACCAGTGCCGAGTTTGACCTGCTCTGGCTGCTGGCAGCCAACGCCGGGCGCATCCTCTCGCGTGAGGAAATCTTCAACGCCCTGCGTGGTATCGAATACGACGGTCAGGATCGCTCCATCGATGTGCGCATCTCGCGCATCCGTCCGAAAATCGGTGACGATCCCATGCACCCGCGGCTGATCAAGACCGTGCGCAGCAAGGGCTACCTGTTCGTCGCCGAAGCGGCCATCGAGGCCTGATGAATTCCATCTTTCTGCGCATCTATGGAGGCATGCTGGCGGTGCTGGTACTGGTGGCCCTGCTGGGCACCGGGGGCCTGCAGCTGTTGAACGAGGTGCGTGCCGATCAGTACCGCGAGCGCCTGGCCCAGGGGACTTTTCGCCTGATGGCGGACAATCTGCTGCCCCTGGAGGATGTCGAGCGGCGCCGCGCCCTGGCCCTGTGGGGGCGGTTGCTGGGGGTGCAGCTGCAGATTCAGCCGCTGGCCGAGGTGACGCTCGATGGCGGCGAGCGCAACCGCCTCAAGCGTGGCCAGGTGCTGGTGCGCCAGAGCGGCGAGCATGGGGCGACGGTGTACAGCCAGTTTGCGCAGAACTCGCCGCTGTTGCTGGTGGCCGAGGTGCAGCAGGTCAGCGAGCAGCTGGCCAGGGCCACGATGTTCCTGCTGATCGATGAGCTGGTGCGTCACCCCTGGGACGAGCAGCCGCGGCGCCTGCGTGAATTGCAGGTGAGCAAGCAGTTCGGCTTCGACCTGCGCCTGCAGCGTCTGGATCAGGCCTATCTGGATCCGGATCAGCGCCGCCGGGTGGATGAAGGCGACACGGTGATGGCGCTGGGCCGCGGCGGTGACAGCATCCACGTGTTCTCCGGCATCGTCGATACGCCCTGGGTGCTGGAAATCGGCCCGTTGTATCAGATGAACCCCTATCCGACGCATTTGCTGTTGCTGATCACCGCGCTGGGCCTGAGCCTGATTGGCCTGATGGTCTACCTGCTGGTGCGTCCTCTGGAACAGCGCCTGCGTGACGTCGAGGGGGCGGCCACGCGCATCGCCAGTGGCCGCCTGGATGCCCGGGTGCCAGCCCGTGGCAGTGACTCGGTGGGGCGTCTGGCGGCGGCCTTCAATGCCATGGCCGAGCATTTGCAGAGTTCCCTGAGCATGCAGCGTGAGCTGGTGCGCGCGGTGTCCCATGAGTTGCGCACGCCGGTGGCGCGCCTGCGCTTTGGTCTGGAAATGATCGGTGATGCCGAAACCGAGGCGGCGCGGCGTAAATACATGGAAGGCATGGACAGCGATATCCAGGACCTCGACAAGCTGGTCGACGAGATGCTCACCTACGCGCGCCTGGAGCAGGGCGCGCCGGCCCTGAGTTTTCAGGGGGTGGATCTGCGGCAGCTGGTTGGTCAGGTGATCGAGGAGCTGGCGCCGCTGCGCGCCGGGGTGCGTCTGGAGCTGGGCCGGACACTGGATGCGCAGGATGGCAGCGGTGCAGTGGTCGAGGCCGAGCTGCGCTATCTGCACCGCGCCTTGCAGAATCTGGTCAGCAATGCCCTGCGCCATGCCGAGTCGCGGGTGCGGGTCAGCTACCAGATCGGCCATCTGCGTTGCCGGGTGGATGTGGAGGATGACGGCCCGGGGGTGCCCGAGGAGGCCTGGGAGCGCATCTTCAGCCCCTTTCTACGCCTGGATGACAGCCGCGCCCGCGCCTCCGGCGGCCATGGTCTGGGATTGTCCATCGTGCGGCGGATCATCTACTGGCACGGCGGGCGGGCGCAGATCAGCCGCAGCGAGAGTCTGGGTGGCGCGCGCTTTAGCCTGATCTGGCCGCGTAAGCAGGGCTAGGGTGCGCACGACACATCCGACGCAGCCATTGTTTCTGACTGCCTTGTAGGGTGGATGGCGCTTTACCCATCCACCAGCGGCAATGGTGGATGAAAACAGCGTCATCCACCCTACAGCTTGGGGCAGCTTTAGAACGGTGCCGGGCACTCGAATCGCATACGCTCACCCGTCTGTGGGTGAGTCAGGCTGAGCATGCTGGCATGCAGGCACAGGCGCGGGTAGGCGGCCAGTGCCTCGGGGTGGGCGTACAGACCGTCGCCCAGCAGCGGGTGGCCGATGGACAGCATATGCACGCGCAGCTGATGGGAGCGCCCGGTGATGGGCGTCAGCTCCACGCGGCAATGGTCGGCGTGACGCTCCAGGACTTTCCAGTAGGTCAGGGCATGCTTGCCCAGTTCATGGTCGACCACATGGCGCGGCTTGGTTGGCGGGTCGTAGCGCAGCGGCAGGTCGATGCTGCCGCTTTCGCCCTCGGGCTGGCCCCAGCACAGGGCGGTGTAGGCCTTCTCGGTTTCGCGGTCGTGGAACTGCCGCGACAGCTCGCGGTGGCTGTCGGCGTCGCGGGCCAGCACGATGATCCCCGAGGTTTCCCAGTCCAGGCGATGGACGATACGCGCCTCCGGGTAGCCGTTCTCCTGCAGGCGGGTCACCAGGCAGTCGCGGTTGTCCTCGGCGCGGCCCGGCACCGAGAGCAGCAGGGTGGGCTTGTTGATCACCAGCAGGGCAGGGTCCTGATGGAGGATTTCTACTTGGCTTAGCGGCATGGGCTTCTTGAGTGCGCGTCGGTCTGCTGGTGTAAGAGCGGGCTTGCCCGCGATGACTTTATCGTTGCTGGTTAAAAGCTTCGCGGACAAGTCCGTTCCTACAGGTTCTGTGTAAGGCTGAAATAAAATGGCGGCCCTTAAGGCCGCCATCTGATCAGGTTGCGCCTGCGGATACGGATTAACGATCCGGCAGGGTGATATTGAGTTCCAGAATGGAGCAGCTGCCCTGGTTTTCCAGCGCCACATGCACCTGATCCTGGTCGATATTGACGTACTTGCGGATCACTTCGACCAGTTCCTTCTGCAGGGCCGGCAGGTAGTCCGGCTGGCTGCGTTGGCCGCGCTCGTGGGCGACGATGATCTGCAGACGCTCTTTCGCGATGGACGCAGGGGTTTCCTTTTTGCGTTCACGAAAGAAGTCAAAAATGTTCATTAGCGTGCTCCAAACAGGCGGTGCATGAGTCCTTTCTTCTGCACGTCAAGGAAGCGATGCGGCACTTCCTTGCCGAGCAGGCGGTCGACGGCGTCGCTGTAGGCCTGGCCCGCGTCGCTCTGGTCATCGAGAATCACCGGCACGCCCTGGTTGGAGGCCTTGAGCACCGCTTGCGATTCCGGAATCACGCCGAGCAGGCGAATGGCGAGGATTTCCTCGACATCTTCCACGCCAAGCATCTCGCCCTTGGTCACGCGCTCGGGGTTGTAGCGGGTCAGCAGTAGGTGTTCCTTGATCGGCTCCTCTCCTTTCTCGGCGCGGCGCGACTTGCTGGCCAGCAGGCCGAGCATGCGGTCGGAGTCGCGGACCGAGGACACTTCCGGATTGGTCACGACAATCGCTTCGTCGGCGAAGTACATGGCCAGGTGGGCACCCTTCTCGATGCCGGCCGGCGAGTCGCAGACCACGTATTCGAAGTTTTCGCGCAGCTCGTTGATGATCTTCTCGACGCCTTCCTGGGTCAGGGCATCCTTGTCACGGGTCTGGCTGGCGGCCAGCACATAGAGGTTTTCCAGGCGCTTGTCCTTGATCAGGGCTTGGCTCAGGGTGGCTTCGCCGTTGACCACGTTGACGAAGTCGTACACCACGCGGCGTTCGCAACCCATGATCAGGTCGAGGTTACGCAGACCGACGTCGAAGTCGACGATGACTGTCTTGTGCCCGCGCAGGGCGAGGCCGGTACCGATGGCGGCGCTGGTGGTGGTTTTACCGACGCCACCCTTGCCGGAAGTGACTACGAGGATCTTGGCCAAGGTGATTCACCCCAAAATGTAAAGAAAGACGGGAATCCGGCAGCCAGAGAAGGCTTCCAGATGCCTTTTGATGTCCCTGAAAAAGTGCCGGCAGTATCCGTTAAAGGCGTTTGATGTTCAACACATCACCCGACAGGCTGACATGCACCGCTTCGCCCCACAGCGGGTCGCGGCGCAGGTCTTCGGCGACCTTGTAGTGCCCGGCGATGGACAGCAGCTCCGCGCCCATCTGCTGACAGAAAATCCGCGCGCCGGTGTTGCCCTTGACCCCGGCCAGGGCGCGGCCGCGCATCGGCGCATACACATGGATATTGCCGTCGGCGAGAAGTTCCGCGCCGGCGCTGACCGGGGCCAGCACGATCAGGTCGGCGCCCTGGGCATAGACCTGCTGGCCGCCGCGTACCGGGCTGCTGATGATCTTGCTCGGACGCAGTTCCGGTTCGGCCGGTTTGCTCGGCGCCACCGGGGCTGGCGCAGGGTCGATGGGCCGTTCGCGGGCGCCGGAAGGGGGCAGTACGGGCAGGTCCAGGGCTTCGGCGGCCTTGATGTCGTCTTCACGACTGGCACGCACGGCCAGGGTGCGCAGACCATGCTGGCGGCACAGGCTCATCAGGGCATCGAGATCGAGCGTACCTTCGCCTTCCGGCAACTTGTCCAGGGCCAGCACCAGGGGGGTGTTGCTGAAAAAGGCGGGGGCCTGGGCCACCTTTTCGCCGAGCTGTTGGTCGAGGCGGGCGAGGTCGTTGTGCGCCAGCTCCATCACGGTGATGGCCAGCATGCTGCCCTTGAGTTGGAATACGGGGTCTTGGTCGAGGAGATCGGCTTGGCTCATGGTCTGCCTGGGCGGCCTTATAGCAGCTGGGGAAGTGACCGGGACTTATAGCGAGAACGTCGCCGCCCCGCAAGTTGTCGGGCGGGCAGGGGTGGATGCAGCCTGTTAGAATGCCGCGCTTTGTTAAATGTTCAGGCCTGTTTATGGATCGTCCGGTTTTCCGTGCTGCCTTTCTTCATCCGCGTTTCTGGCTGTTGTGGCTGGGGCTGGGACTGCTGTGGCTGATTGCCCAGCTGCCGTATCGGGTGCTGTTGCTGCTGGGGCGCGCCCTGGGGGGGGGGATGTACCGTCTGGCCGGTTCGCGCCGGCGCATTGCCGCACGCAACCTGGAGCTGTGTTTCCCGCAGATGCCCGCCGCCGAGCGTGAAGCCCTGCTCAAGGAGAACTTCGCCTCCACCGGCATCACCTTTTTCGAGATGGCCATTGCCTGGTGGTGGCCGGCTGCCCGTCTGCGTCGCCTGGGTACGATTGAGGGGCTGGAGCATCTGCGTCAGGCCGAGGCCGACGGTCAGGGCGTGATCCTCATGGCGCTGCATTTCACCACTCTGGAGATGGGTGGGGGGCTGCTCGGCATGGCCCAGGATATGTACGGCATGTACCGCCCGCACAAGAATCCGCTGTTCGATTACATGCAGCGCCGCGGCCGTGAACAGCGCCTGCTCGGGGTGATCGGCCGCGACGATGTACGCGGCATGCTCAAGCTGCTGCGCGCAGGTGGCGTGGTCTGGTATGCGCCGGACCAGGACTACGGCGCCCAGCGCAGTGTCTTCGTGCCGTTGTTCGGTGTGCCGGCGGCCACGGTCACGGCCACCAGCAAGTTCGCCCGTATGGGCCGGGCCAAGGTAATTCCCTTTACCCAACAGCGGTTGCCCAATGGGCAGGGCTACCGCCTGGTGATCCATCCGCCCCTGGCCGACTTCCCCGGCGACAGTGAAGAGGCCGATTGCCTGCGTATCAACCAGTGGATCGAACAGGCCATCCGCGTTTGTCCCGAGCAGTACCTGTGGGCCCACCGCCGCTTCAAGACCCGCCCGGCGGGTGAGGCCAAGCTCTACCGCAAGGGTTGAGGTGGGGCGCCAGGCGATTGGCGAGTACGGCCCATCACTCTGTTTTATTGACGTAAGCGGTTCCGTGCCCAGTGACGGGCCTCCTATACTGCGGGAAAACACTAGGCGGATCTTATGGCGCAACTGGCTTCTTCCGCTCAGCCCCTGACCGGGCTGATTCTCTCTGGTGGTGGTGCGAGGGCGGCCTATCAGGTCGGGGTACTGGCGGCGATCGCCGATCTGTTGCCCGATGCGGCGCACAACCCCTTTCCAGTTATCGTCGGCACCTCGGCCGGGGCCATCAATGCCGTGGGTCTGGCTTGCGGGGCCATGCATTTCACCGAGTCGGTGCGCCGCCTGACCACGGTTTGGCAGGGCTTTCATACCGATCAGGTGTATCGCAGCGACTGGCTGGGGGTGTTGCGCCAGGCCACGCGCTTTATCGGCCACAGCCTGCTGGGCCTGGGCGGCGATATTCCGGTGGCGCTGCTGGACAGTTCACCCCTGGCCGAGTTGTTGGCCCGCGAACTGGACTTTTCCGGTATTGCCGCTGCAGTGCGCCACCGGCAGTTGCGGGCGGTGGCGGTCACGGCCTTCGGCTACGAAACGGGCCAGGCGGTGACCTTCTACCAGGGCCGCGCCACCATCGACCCCTGGTTCCGCCATCGCCGTGTGGGGGTGCCTACCCGTCTGGGGCTGCAGCATTTGCTGGCCAGCGCCTCGATTCCGCTGGTATTCCCGCCGGTGAAGATCAATCGCGAATACTTCGGTGACGGCGCCGTGCGTCAACCGGCACCGATCAGCCCGGCCCTGCATCTGGGTGCCAATCGGGTGCTGGTGGTGGGGGTTAGCGGCAATCCCAACAGTGAAACCCGCTCGGCGAGCGAGCAGCGTCCACAGCAGGTGCGGCCGCCGACCCTGGCGCAGATCAGTGGGCATATGCTCAACAGTACCTTTATCGACAGCCTGGAAAGCGATATCGAACTGCTCGAACGCCTCAACCAGATGAGCCGGCTGCTGGCCCCGGAACAGCGGCCCAAGGGCCTGGGCCTGAATCCGGTGGATGTGCTGGTGATTGCCCCCAGCCAGCCGCTGGACGCCATTGCCGCGCGCCATCGGCATGAGCTGCCGCGTACCCTGCGTCTGTTCCTGCGCGGCCCGGGCGCGACCCGTTCCAGTGGCGCCGGGGTGCTCAGCTACCTGCTGTTCGAGCCGGGTTATTGCAATGAGCTGATCGAGCTGGGCTATCAGGACGCCATGGCGCAGAAGGAGCGGTTGATCGAGTTTCTCTGCCTGAGCAGTCCGCCGGTGCCGACTGTCGTGCCGGTACCGGCTTAGACTCTAATTGGCGTACATAAAAAGACTCTGTACCCATCGCACAAGGGTAGGCTCAGGCCGGCCTTGCAGAGGCGGCTAGAGTAGGGTGCGCTGTGCGCACCAAGTCTGGTAACGCAATGCCGGTGCGCACGGCGCACCCTACAGATCCTGCCCAGCCTATGTTCGGTGGCGCTGACCGAATGCTCAGGCTACGGGGCATTGCATATAAAAAAGCCGCTCCCAGGGGAGCGGCTTTTTATTGCCGAGTAGGCCGTTAACCGCCTAGGTAGGCGCGGCGAACATCCTCGTTGGCCAGCAGGCTGGCGCCTGTGTCTTCCAGAACGATATGGCCGTGTTCCATCACATAGCCGCGATCGGCCAGCTTCAGCGCCTGGTTGGCATTCTGCTCGACCAGGAAGATGGTCACGCCTTCGCTGCGCAGTTGCTGAATGATCTCGAAGATCTGCTGGATGATGATCGGCGCCAGACCCAGGGACGGCTCGTCCAGCAGCAGCAGCTTGGGCCGGCTCATCAGCGCACGGCCGATGGCGAGCATCTGCTGTTCGCCACCGGACATGGTGCCGGCGCGCTGGTCGAAGCGCTCCTTGAGACGCGGGAAGAGCTGCAGCACATGTTCCATCTGCGCCGCATTGTCGGCCTTGCTGGCGAAGAAGCCACCCATGGCCAGGTTCTCTTCCACGGTCAGGCGGGAGAACACGCGGCGGCCTTCCGGCACCACGGCCAGGCCCAGGCGCATGATCTCGGCAGTGCTCAGGCCGCTGATATCCTGGCCTTCATAGAGGATCTGCCCGCTGGCGGCACGCGGGTCGCCACACAGGGTCATCAGCAGGGTGGTCTTGCCGGCACCGTTGGCGCCGATCAGGGTGACGATCTCGCCCTTGTTCACCTGCACGCTGACATCATGCAGGGCCTGGATCTTGCCGTAGAAGGTGGAGATATTGTTCATCGACAGCATGGTTTACTCCTCACCCAGGTAGGCCTTGATCACCGCCGGATTCTGGCGGATCTCGTCCGGTGTCCCGGCAGCCAGCGGGCAGCCCTGGTTGATCACCACGATATGGTCGGAAATGCTCATCACCAGCTTCATGTCATGCTCGATCAGCAGCACGGTGATCTCATGGTTGTCGCGCAGATCACTGATCAGCGCCTTGAGATCATCGGTTTCCTTGGGGTTCAGGCCCGCCGCCGGTTCGTCCAGCATCAGCAGGGTCGGCTGGGTCACCATGCAGCGGGCGATTTCCAGACGGCGCTGCTGACCGTAGGCCAGGGTGCTGGCGGTACGGTTGGCGAACGGTAGCAGGTCGACCTTCTCCAGCCAGTAGGCGGCCCGCTCCAGGGCCTCCTTCTCGGCACGGCGGTAGGCCGGGGTCTTCAGCAGGCCGGCGACGAAGTTGGTGTTGAGGTGACGGTGCTGGGCCACCAGCAGGTTCTCCACCACGGTCATTTCCTTGAACAGGCGCACGTGCTGGAAGGTGCGGATCATCCCCTTGCGCGAGATCTTGAAGCCGGGCAGGCCCTGGATCTCCTCACCATGGAAGAGGATCTTGCCGTCGGTGGGGGCATAGAACCCGGTCAGGCAGTTGAATACGGTGGTCTTGCCGGCGCCGTTGGGGCCGATCATGGACACCACCTGTCCTTTGTTGACGGTCAGGTTGACTCCGTTGACGGCCAGCAGGCCGCCAAAGCGCATGGTCAGACCGGAGACTTCAAGCAGCGGTTGGCTCATGTGCGCAGCTCCAGATGCGGGCGTTTCATCGGCAGCAGCCCCTGTGGGCGCCAGATCATCATCAGCACCATCAGCAGGCCGAACAGCAGCATGCGGTACTCGTTGAACTCGCGGGCCAGCTCCGGCAGCACGGTCATCACGATGGCCGCCAGGATCACCCCGAGCTGCGAGCCCATGCCACCCAGCACGACGATGGCGAGGATGATCGCCGACTCGATAAAGGTGAAGGATTCAGGGCTGATAAAGCCCTGGCGCGCGGCGAAGAAGCTGCCGGCGAAACCGGCGAAGGTGGCGCCGATGGTGAAGGCGGTCAGCTTGATCGCGGTGGGGTTCAGGCCCAGGGCGCGGCAGGCGATCTCGTCTTCACGCATGGCTTCCCAGGCACGGCCCAGCGGCATGCGCAGCAGGCGGTTGATCACGAACAGGGTGGCCAATACCAGCAACAGGGCCAGCAGGTAGAGGAACATGACCCGGTGGTTGGTGTTGAAGGCGATGCCGAAGAACTCGTGGAATGTCTGCGCGCCCTCGCTGGCCCGGCGGCTGAACTCCAGACCGAACAGGGTCGGCTTCTCGATATTGCCGATGCCGTTGGGGCCGTTGGTCAACCAGGTCATGTTGTTCAGCAGGATGCGGATGATCTCGCCGAAACCCAGGGTGACGATCGCCAGGTAGTCGCCGCGCAGGCGCAGTACCGGAAAGCCCAGCAGGAAGCCGAACAGCGCCGCCAGGGCGCCAGCTGCCACCAGGCCCGGCCAGAAGCCGATCTGGAAGTACATGCCGAGCAGGGCGGTGCTGTAGGCGCCGACGGCGTAGAAACCGACGTAACCCAGGTCCAGCAGGCCGGCCAGCCCGACCACGATGTTCAGGCCCAGGCCCAGCATCACGTAGATCAGCACTAGGGTCGCCAGGTCGATGGCGCCACGGTTGGCGAAGAACGGGAAGACGATGGCGGCAGCGATGATGAAACACCAGAACAGCCGGCGTAGCGCCACGATATCGCTGAGTTTGCTCAGGCTCAGCGGCATGCTCGGTTTGGCCGGCAGCTTGCCACGCACCGCTTCGATGTAATCGCGCAGCAGGTTGTAGAGGAAGATAAACAGCGCAGCGCCGGCAATCTTCCACAGCACATCGGGGCTCGCGCCGGTGATGGTCAGGCCGGTGCCGGCCTGGGTCAGGCGAACACCGAGGAGCAGGCCGGTGAGGATGGTGACCACCACCAGCGACAGCAGGGCGGGTTTGAAATGCAGTTGCTTCATACCTTCTCGACCTCCGGACGACCGAGGATGCCGGTGGGGCGGAACAGCAGGATCAGGATCAGCAGGCTGAAGGCCACCACATCCTTGTATTCGCTGCTGAAATAACCTGCGGTGATGGCTTCGGTCACGCCCAGCAGCAGGCCACCGAGTACGGCGCCGGGGATGCTGCCGATGCCGCCGAGTACCGCCGCGGTAAAGGCCTTGAGGCCGGCCATAAAGCCGATATAGGGGTTGATCACACCGTAGTACATGCTCAGCAGCACGCCGGCGACCGCGGCCAAAGCAGCGCCAATGATAAAGGTCATGGCGATGATGGCGTTGGTGTTGATGCCCAGCAGGTTGGTCATCTTCAGGTCTTCGGCGCAGGCGCGGCAGGCGCGGCCGGTGCGCGAACGGGAGATGAACAGGGTCAGCAGGGTCATGGTGATAAAGGTGACGGCGAAGATCACCAGCTGCATATAGGACAGCGAAGCCTGAAAGCCGTCACCCGGGCCGAAGTTCCAGCCGCCGCTGATCATGCTCGGCATGGCGATATCGCGCGAGCCCTGGGCCAGGCGCACCACGTTCTGCAGCAAGATGGACATGCCGATGGCGGAGATCAGCGGGATCAGGCGATTGCCGCCGCGCAGGGGACGATAGGCCACCCGTTCGATACTGAAACCATAGGCGCTGGTGACGATCATGCTGATGACAAAGGCGCCGACGATCATCAGGGGCAGATAATCCAGGCCCATCAGGGCCATGGCGGCCAGCACGATAAAGGCCACATAGCTGCCGATCATATACACCTCGCCGTGGGCGAAGTTGATCATGCCGATGATGCCGTAAACCATGGTGTAGCCGATGGCGATCAAGGCATAGGTGCTGCCCACGGTGAGCCCGTTGAGCAGCTGCTGAATAAAGTAGAGCAGAGGTTCGGTCATAACTGCGTAACCTGCGGATACGGATAGACAAAGCCCACTGCAGAAAACTGCAGTGGGCTTCGGCTTAGACGGGAAGGATTACTCGCTCAGTGCAGTCTTGGTGCCGTCGGCATGCCATTCGTAGACTACGAAGCTGAAGTCTTTCAGGTCGCCTTTCTCGTCGAAGGCCAGCTCGCCGGTGGGGGTGTCGAAGCTGTTGGCGCGGATAGCATCAGCCACCTTGGCGGTGTCGGTGTCACCGGCCTTGGCGATACCCTCGGCAATCACCTGAACAGCCGCGTAGGCCGGGAACACGAACGGACCGCTCGGGTCTTCGTTCTTGGCCTTGAAGGCGGCAACCAGCGGTGCGTTCTTCGGGTCTTCGTCGAAGGCCTTGGGCAGGGTCACCAGCATGCCTTCGGAGGCCTCGCCGGCGATGGCGGAGATGTCGGCGTTACCCACACCTTCCGGACCCATGAACTTGGCATTCAGACCCTGCTCCTTGGATTGACGCAGAATCAGGCCCAGCTCCGGGTGGTAGCCACCGTAGTAGACGAAGTCGACGTTCTCGCGCTTGAGCTTGCCGATCAGGGCGGAGAAATCCTTGTCGCCAGCGGTAATGCCTTCGAAGGCGGCAACCGGAATGCCGGCCTTTTCCACTTCCAGCTTGACCGCAGTGGCAATGCCTTCACCGTACTGCTGCTTGTCGTGGATCACGGCAACGCGCTTGGGCTTGATGCTGTCGACGATGAACTTGCCGGCGGTCGGGCCCTGCAGGCTGTCCAGACCGATGGTGCGGAACACCAACTGGTAGCCACGGGTGGTGATGTCCGGGTTGGTGGACGCGGCGGTGATCATCAGTACGCCTTCGTCTTCATAGATGTCGGACGCCGGCTGAGTGGAGCTGGAGCACAGGTGACCCACCACGAACTGCACACCGTCGTTGACGATCTTGTTGGCGACCGCAACGGCCTGCTTGGGGTCACAGGCATCGTCATAGACCACGCCTTCGAGCTGGGCACCATTGACGCCGCCGGCCTTGTTGATCTGCTCGATGGCCATTTTGGCGCCGATAAACTGCATGTCGCCGTACTGAGCCACCGGACCGGTCACCGGGCCGGCCAGGCCGATCTTGATGGTATCGGCAGCCATCGAATAGCTGGCGACGCCGGCCATGGCCATGGCGGCAAACAGTTTAGAAATCTGCTTAGTAGCCTTATTCATAATGCTCCACTCGTTATTTTTTGTTTGTTGTAGTTCTGGCGCCAAGGCTGCAGAACCGGGTGCGAACCCCGGCCATACCCCCGGCAACTTGACCGCTGCAGTGTAGAGTGCGGCTTCGCGGCTTGAAAAGCCGGTTGTCGGAAGCAATTGCCCTGAGTGTCGCATGGGTGACACAAACGTACAGAAAAACGCCGTGGCTGTGCGGTCATTTCTCTACGGCTCATCAGGCTTGCCTGAGTGACACCTGACGCTATCATGAGCGCCGCATCGATACTGACCTTTTGCACAGGAACACAGCATGACAGATCAAGCTAGCACCCTTTATGCCAAGCTGCTCGGCGAAACCGCGCCCATCACCTGGCAGGAGCTGCAGCCGTTCTTTGCCCGCGGTGCGCTACTCTGGGTAGAAGGTAGCCAGGATCTGGTGGCCATGGCCGAAGCCGTGGCCGAAAATGATCAGGCCCGGGTCAGTCAGTGGTTGCAAGGCGGGCTGCTGGGCAGGCTCGACGATACGCGTGCCGAAGACCTGCTAGCGCGCGATCCACAACTCTGGGCCGTGGTCGTGGCTCCCTGGGTACTGGTGCAGGAACGCACAACTGCCCCTGCGCTGCACTGAAAGCGAGCAGCCAAGGCCTACGCAGAGCCGAGGTGGCGCGCTACGTCTACCGAGAGGATCTGACATGTTTGTACCCGGCCATCTGCATCGTGAGCGCCTCCTGGCCAGCGAGGGCATCTCAGCCTACTGCGTTGACGTCTATTACGAGGTGCGTCATGACCCGGATCAGGGCGCGATGATGCACTTTCGCATGTGTGGTCATGTCGCAGGGCGTGAGTTCACTGAAAGCTTCGCCATGCACCGTGACACCGCCTACAACTTCGCCAGCCTGCTGGGCAAGATCGCCCAGCGTCAGGGCCTGCCAGCCGGGCATGGGCCGATCATGGCTCATCACGACGAATACGATGCCATGTTTGCTGACATTCGCCAGCAGCTGGCGGTCAAGCCTGGCGAAGCGGTCAACCTCGATCACCTGGAGCAGGACCGGCTCTAGCAAAGGCACGGCACAGGCGGTTGCACTGTCCTGCCGTTCAGAGTCATTGCCAGGCGTCGGCAATACAGTCTATCTGCACGACGCCATCTCCGGGTTGCAAGGCCGCCCAAGTGTAGACATCGCCCGACAGCACATGAACCGATCCCGGTGACTCGTCAGTCGGGCTATCGGGGAGCTTCAGGGCGGGGGCCCCGTGGTCGAGCCAGGCATAGGCCAGCGTGCGGCTGCCATCCCTGAAAAGATGGACATGCACCCCAGCCGGCAGACCCTCGACCCGCCCGAGGTAAAGATGATCGCGCAGTAACGTTGTCTGGTCGGAAAGGGTGAACCCAGGCAGCGTCTGACCCTTTTGGCTTGCATCGAGGTTGTCGAGTGAATTGATCAGCGGGCCACACGAGCTTTAGCCGCTAAAATCACAAGCATCTATGGAGGAATCTACGTGACGAACCCCAAAGGGGGTCACCAATAGGCCAAGGCAGGGGCTATATCGACAAGCGTGATCGTGCCTGCAGGGTCGGCGGGTCTATTGGGGGCGCCCGTTACGTCTGATTGGGGCGTGCCACTGGTATGCGCGTTTCTTCCTGAACGTCGTCATCTTCAAGCTCACTGTGCCATTAATCCTATAGGAACACCCATGGAAGCCGCAAAACCCCAGCTAATACGCGAAACCCTCCCTGTCGGGCCTTTGCAGTGCAACTGCACCATCATCGGTGACCCTGTGACCAAGAAGGCCATAGTGGTCGATCCGGGCGGCAATCCCGAGCAGATCATGGCGCGCCTGGACGCCCATGGTCTGAAGGTGGTCAGCATCATTCACACCCACGCGCACCTGGATCACTTCCTCGCCTCCGGGCAGATGAAGGAGAAGACCGGCGCGACCCTGCATCTGCACAAGGAGGATCAGTTCCTCTGGGACAATCTGGAGATGCAGTGCCGCATGTTCGGCGTGCCCTATACTCCAGTACCGGCGCCGGATCAGTGGCTCAGTGATGATGAGGAACTGGCTTGTGGCTGTGGCGTGGCCTTGCATACGCCGGGGCATACGCCGGGGTCCATGAGTTTCTGGTTCCCCCAAGACAAGCTGCTGATTGCCGGCGATACCCTGTTCAAGCGTGGCATCGGCCGTACGGATCTGTGGGGTGGGGATTATTCGACCATCGAGCGTTCGATCAAGCAGCGCCTGTACCGCCTGGATGAGGACGCAACCGTGGTCACCGGTCACGGCGACGACACCCGTCTGGGCGACGAAATGCGCGAGAACCCCTTTGTGCGAGCCTGAGCAGGGAATCTTTCAGTGCTTTCAGGCTCCAATCCACACAGGGCTTTGTGTCCATCCGATCAATTGCTGGAGTACTCACCATGTTCAAACCTTCACGAATGATACTGCTGGCCGCTGCCGTGGCCCTGGGGGCCGGCTGTGCCGTGCAGAACCCCTATGTGCGTGATGATGGCGAGATGCGCAAGTCGACCACCTACGGCACCATCGGTGCAGTGGCGGGCGCAGCCATCGGCGCGGCGACTTCCAGCAAGAAGGATCGCACCAAGGGCGCGTTGATCGGTGCTGCAGTGGGGGGCGCGGCCGGGGGCGGTTATGGTTATTACGTCGACCAGCAGGAAGCCGAGCTGCGCCGTAGCATGCAGGGCACCGGTGTCGAAGTGCAGCGCAATGGCGATGATCTCAAGCTGATCATGCCGGGTAATATCACCTTCGCCACCAACTCGGCGGATATTGCCGGCAACTTCTATGCGCCGCTGAACAACCTGGCCAACTCCTTCAAGCAGTACGACCAGAACAGCATCGAAATCGTCGGCCATACCGACAATGTCGGTGCCTACCAGTACAACATGACTCTGTCCCAGCGCCGGGCCCAGAGCGTAGCCAACTACCTGACCGCCCAGGGCGTCAACGGCATGCGCATCAGCACCCGCGGCATGGGCCCGGACCAGCCGGTAGCGAGCAATGCCAGCGAGTCGGGTCGGGCGCAGAATCGCCGCGTGGAGATCAACCTGCGACCGCTCTGATGCTGTAACGGCATACTTCCCGACAAAGCCCTCCACGTGAGGGCTTTGTCGTTTTACGCCGGGCGAGTGCTCGTCTAGCCTCAAGGTAGACCGTCAGCCAGGGATTCGGCGGCCTTTATCGCAGGTTGATAGGGAGTCGACATGGAAAGGCGTGAGGCGTGGGGTGGGCGCTCCTGGCTGGCTGGGGCAGTGACGCTGGGCCTGTTGCTGGTACTCGGCAGTCTGGTGCTGTGGCAGTGGCAGCAGGGTCAGCAGCGTGCGCAGGCGCAGCAGCAGGAGCGTTTCCAGCTGGAGGTGGAGGATATCGGCCAGCGTGTCCTGTCTCGCATGCAGACCTACGAGATGGTGCTGCGTGGCGTGGCCGGCCTGATGAGTGGCAGCGAACATGTCGATCCCCAGGAGTGGGACCGCGCCCTAGAACAGCTGCAGTTGCAGGAGCGCTACCCGGGCATCCAGGCCCTGGGCTGGTCGCGTTATCTGCGCCAGGCGCAGCTGCCAGGCTTTCTCGAAGAAATCCGCCAGCAGGGACGCAAGGATTACCAGGCCTTCCCCCCCGAAACCCGTGAGCAATACCTGCTGATCGACTACCTGAGCCCGCTGGACTGGCGCAATCGTCGCGCCCTGGGCTTCGATATGCTCAGTGAGCCGATCCGGCGGGCGGCTGTCGAGCAGGCGATCATCACGGGTGAGGCGACCCTCAGCCCTCCGGTTATCCTGCTGCAGGAAACCGATGTGGACGTGCAAGCCGGGGTGCTGTTCTACCTTCCCGTGTACCAGGCGGAGCAGGCGCTGAATAGCGCCGAAGCGCGTCGGGCAGCGCTGCTCGGCACCGTGCATGGCGCCTTTCGCGGAGAAAACCTGATCAAGGGGGTTTTGGGGGCCAAGGCCGACCGCTTCGATATTGCCATCCGTGACCAGCAGACGCGTGACACCTGGCTGGTACGCGCGCCGCCACGCAGCAATGGCTGGACGGCGGCCTTTGAGGAGCAGCTGCAGTTGTCGCTGTTTGGCCGCACCTGGCTGCTGACCGTAAGCAGTACGCCCGAATACGAAAGTGGCCTGAGCCCTGGCGAGGAGGGCCTCAATCTATTGAGCGGCCTGCTGGCAGCCGCATTTCTGGCCTTGCTGATCGGCGGCTACCTGCACCAGCGTGAACGCCAGCTGCAGGCCAGCCAGCGCATGACCGGGCAGCTGCGCGAACGTGAAGAGCGCTTTCGCCTGCTGATCGAGCGCTTACCGGTGGCGACCCTGCTGTGCAATGCCCAGGGCCGCATCGAAATGGCCAACCGCAGTGCCGCCGAACTGCTTGGCTGTGCGGCCGAGCAATTGCAGGGGGAGCGGGTCAGTCGTTATCTGTCGATGGAAGGCGATCTGGCCGCATTGGCCGAGCGGGCCGGGCGCAATGGCCTGGACGAGGAGTTCGAGGCGCGCAACGAGCAGGCCGAAAGTATCGCCGTGGGCCTTAGTCTGAGCGTACTGAGCGGGAGCGCGGCGCCGGACTATCTGCTCAACCTGGTCGACCTGCGGGCACGCAAGGGCGCCGAAGAACGTTTCCGCCTGGTGGTCGAGGCGTCGCCAAATGCCATCGTGCTGGTTGACAGCCAGGGGCGCATCGCCATGGTCAACAAGCAGACCGAGCAGCTGTTCGGCTATGCCCGCCATGAACTGCTCGGCCAGGCGGTGGAAATGCTGCTGCCGGAGAGCCTGCGCCACACTCATGTACCGCTGCGCCAGGGCTATCAGCAAGACCCGCAACCGCGGCGCATGGGCAGCAACCGCGAACTGTTCGGTCAGCATCGCGATGGTCGGCCATTGCCGCTGGAGGTGGGGCTGTCGCCGATTCGCACCAGTACCGACAATCTGGTGCAGGCGGTGATCATCGATATCAGCGAGCGCAAGGCCGCCGAACAGCGCCTGCGCGAGCAGACCGAGCAGCTGATGCTGGCCAACCGCTACAAGTCCGAATTTCTCGCCAATATGTCCCATGAGCTACGCACGCCGCTCAATTCCATCCTGATTCTCAGTGACCAGCTGCGCCGCAACGTGGCCGGCAACCTGACGGAGAAGCAGAGCAAGCACGCCGATATCGTCCACCGCGCCGGCAGTGATCTGCTGCAACTGATCAATGACGTGCTGGATCTGGCCAAGGTCGAGTCCGGGCGTCTGCAGCTCAAGCTGGAAGCCCTGAATGTGCAGGAGCTGCTGGTGGAGTTGGATGCCGGCCTGCGGCCCATGGCCGAACTCAAGGGTCTGCGCCTGCAGACGCGACTGGAGGACGGGGTGCCACGGATGGTTCAGGCGGACCGCGGGCGTTTGCAGCAGGTGCTGCGCAACCTGTTGTCCAATGCCCTGAAATTCACCGAGCAGGGCGAGGTCAGCCTGACCGTGGCCTGTGACCCGCTGGGGGCCGAGGAGGGCAGCGAGCTGATGGTGTTCGAGGTGCGCGACAGCGGTATCGGCATCGCCGCAGAGCAGCATGAGCAGATCTTCCAGGCTTTCCAGCAGATTGACGGTTCCACCAGTCGGCGTTTTGGTGGCACCGGTCTGGGCCTGGCCATTACCCGCCAGCTGGTACAGGCCATGGGCGGCGAGATCAGTCTGCAGAGCGCACCCGGGCAGGGCTCCTGTTTTACCGTACGTCTGCCGGTGCAATTGCTCCCGGCTCCGCAGCGAACTCCCCATGAGGTATTACCGGAGCCAGCACGCAGTGGCCGGGGGCCGGCGCTGCTGATCGTCGAGGACGATATCAATTTCGCCAGCGTGATCATCGAGCAGGCCCACGCCCATGGCTTTTCCTGCGTGCATTGTCGCAGCGGTCAGCAGGCCCAGCAGGTGCTGGCGCAGGAGGCGTTCAGTGCGGTGATTCTGGATATTCTGCTGCCCGATATCAGTGGCTGGCAGCTGTTTCGCAGCCTGCGCAGCCACAGCAAATGGCGTGATATCCCGGTGCATATCATTTCCTGCGTGCCACAGCCGGACGACTGGCAGGACCAGGACGCCCGCTATCTGGTCAAACCCATCAGCCGCGAGAGTCTGGAGCAGGTGTTTGTCGACCTGCAGCAGGGCCCGGGTGGGCAGCGCAAGCTGTTACTGGTGGAGGATGTGGAACTGGAGCGCGAGCACTATCGCCAGCAGTTGCAGGCCCAGGGCTTCAGTGTGCGCGCCTGCGCCAGTGCCGAGGAGGCGCGCAGCCTGTATGCCGACGAAGCCTTCAATGCCCTGGTGGTGGACCTCGATCTGCCCGACCTGGACGGCTTTCAGCTGCTCCAGCAACTGCATGCCATTCGCGCCCTGGACAGCCTGCAGGTGGTGGTCAATACCGGACTGGATGTCAATCAGCAGACATTGCAGCGCCTGCATCACTATTCGGCCCAGGTGGTGCGCAAACAGGGCGAGAATACCGACCTGCTGGTCGAGGCCCTGCAGGGCTTTCTCGGCGATATGGCCGCTCCCCAGGCCGCCGAGTTGCTGCATGGCAGCCATGTGCTGCTGGTCGACGATGACGTGCGCAATCTCTATGCCCTGACCGCCCTGCTGGATGAGGTCGGGATCCGCGTCAGTACCGCCAGCGATGGCCAGGAAGCCATCGATCGCTGCCTGCGCGGGCACTTTGATCTGATCCTGATGGACATGGCCATGCCGATTCTGGACGGCTACAGCGCTACCCGGGCACTGAAGGGCGAGCATGGCTGCAAGACCCCGATCATTGCCCTGACCGCCCATGCCATGAAAGGCGATCGGGAGAAATGCCTGGCCGCCGGCGCCGATGACTACCTGGCCAAACCGGTGGCCAGCGAGCAGCTGCTGGCGATGTTGCGCCGCTGGCTGCACAAGTCGACGTTCGGCCAGGGCAGATAGGTGGACAATGATCTAACCTGATGCTTGAGTTTCGTGGCACTTTGCACCGTCGGTGCAGTGCCGGCAGCCCACAGGAGTATGGGGCTGCAGCCAGGGAAAAGGAGAGTGCTATGGGGCAGGTCCAGGCCCATTCGTCCCGCAAGACCCAGATTCTGCTGGTGGTGGATGATCGACCGGAAAACCTTGAGGCCATGCAAGCCTTGTTCGAGGATGGCGACTGGCAGCTTCGTTGTGTGGAATCGGGTGAGGCGGCCCTGCGTTGCCTGCTGGAAGAGGATGTCGGCCTGGTCCTGCTGGACGTGCAGATGCCGCATATGGATGGTTTCGAAGTCGCCCGGCTGATGCGTGGCAACCCGCGCACCCGCTTTGTGCCGATTATCTTCGTCTCCGCCATCGCCCAGACCCAGGATGCGGTGCTCCAGGGCTACTCCACCGGCGCAGTGGACTTCGTGCTCAAACCCTTCGACCCCAGCGTGCTGCGGCACAAGATCAACTCCCTGCTGGAGTTCGAACGCAACCGCAGTGAACTGCTGCAACTGACCCAGCAACTGGACAAGGCCCGGGCCTTCAATGCCTCGGTGCTGGACAACGCCGCCGAAGGCATCATGGTGGTGGGCGAAGACGGCCATATCCAGTTTGCCAACCCGGCCATGGCGCAGATGCTCGGCTGTGCCGTGGCCGAGTTGCAGGGGCGCGAATTGCTTGGTCTGCTGCACAGCCCGCAGATCGACTGCGACTGGCGCCTGTCGGAGTTCTACCGCCACTGGCGGCGCAGCGAAACCTACCGCCTGCATGATGCCAGCCTGCATATCGAGGGCGGTGGCAGCGTACCGGTGGCGCTGTCTTGCTCGCCCTTGCCCAGCCTGCAGCACGCCATGGTGGTGATCGCCCTGGATCAGTCCGCCGAGCGTCACCTGCGCGCCCAGCTGCAATCCCAGGCAGTCACCGATGCGTTGACCGGCCTGCTCAATCGCCATGGCTTCCAGCAGGCCCTGGGCCGTGCCCTAGCCCGTATCGAACGCAGTGGCGAGCGGCTGGCCGTGCTCTACCTGGAT
This sequence comes from Pseudomonas xionganensis, assembly GCF_009763245.1. GTDB lineage: Bacteria > Pseudomonadota > Gammaproteobacteria > Pseudomonadales > Pseudomonadaceae > Aquipseudomonas > Aquipseudomonas xionganensis. Next base: position 1,419,362 of record NZ_WKJZ01000001.1, read on the forward strand.
CTGGATGGCTTCAAGCGTATCAACGACTCCATCGGCCACGACGCCGGCGACCTGCTGCTGCAGCATGTGGGCGAGCAGCTCAAGAGCTGCCTGCGCCCCTATGACAGCCTGGCACGTATCGGCGGTGATGAGTTCGCCGCCCTGCTGGAAAATCTGGAGCACCCCGAGGATGCCGCCAAGGTGGCGGAAAAGCTGATCGAACAGGTCTCGGTGCGCCATCGACTGGATGGTGTGGACTTTACCCTGGGCGCCAGCGTCGGCATCGCCAGCTTTCCCGAGTGCGGGCAGACCGCCGAAGGCCTGCTGCGCGCCGCCGACATGGCCATGTACGAGGCCAAGGGCGCCGGCCGTCAGCAGTACCGCTTCTTCTCCCCGGAAATGAATGGCCGCGCCCGTTCCCGGTTGATGCTGGAAGAGAGCCTGCGCAGCGCCATCGAGCAGGACGATTTTCGCCTGGTCTACCAGCCCCAGGTCTATCTGGACAGCGGCCGCCTGCGTGGGGTCGAGGCGCTGCTGCGCTGGCAGCATCGGGTGGCCGGTACCGTGGCCCCGGGGGTGTTTATCCCGTTGCTGGAGGAAACCCGGCTGATCAACCACTTGGGCGAGTGGATCTTTCGCGCCGGTATCAGCCAGGCCCGGCATCTGGCCGATCTGCATGGCCAGCAACTGGTGCTGAGCCTGAACGTCAGTCCGGTGCAGTTCGGCATGCCGCAGCTGGTGGAGGATTTGCGCCGACTACTGGACGCCTATCAGCTCAACCCCGCGCAGCTGGAAGTGGAAGTCACCGAGAGTGCCCTGATGCAGGATCTGCAGACCACCCAGGAGCAGCTGCGCCAGCTGCGCGCCCTGGGGGTGAAGATCGCCATCGACGACTTCGGCACCGGTTATTCGTCCCTGGCCTATCTGCGCCATTTCGAGCTGGACACCCTGAAGATCGACCGTCTGTTTATTGCCAATATGCTGGAATCGCCGCGCGACGCTGCGGTGGTCAGCACCATCCTCGACCTGGGGCGCAACCTCAATCTGGAAGTGATTGCCGAAGGGGTGGAAACCGAGGCCCAGCGCCAGTGGCTGGTGGAGCACGGCTGCGCCATCATGCAGGGCTTTCTGGTGGCGCCGGGGTTGTCTGCCGAGCAGCTGGAGCAGTTTCCCCTGCAGCTGGACTGGAACCAGCTGCCATGCCTGGATGGCCCATCCAGCGAAGGATAAGCGGCGCTGCCGTGTGCCTCGCACACGGCTGCATGGCCCTGCCTAAGCCTGTTACCGGCTGGCGGCGATCAGCTTGTCCAGCTCGGCATCCTTGTCCAGCCAGAGCTGATTGACCCACTGCTGGAACTGCAGGCGGTAGGCCTCGTCCTGGTCGTAGTTGCGGCCGAGAAATTCTTCGGGGATCTGCAACTGGTCGAAACGCACCACCACCTGCTCGACCCGCCCGCACAGCAGATCCCAGAAGCCCGGGTTGCCCTGTGGGTAGTGGATGGTGACGTTGACGATGCTGTGCAACTGCTCGCCCATGGCATCGAGCACAAAGGCGATGCCGCCGGCCTTGGGCTTGAGCAGGTGGCGGAAGGGTGACTGCTGCTGGGCATGCTTGGCCGGGGTCAGGCGGGTGCCTTCGAGAAAGTTGAACACCGCCACCGGGTTGCTCTTGTAGCGGGCACAGGCGCGGCGGGTGGTGGCCAGATCCTGACCGCGCTTTTCCGGGTGCTTGGCCAGGTATTCCTTGCTGAAACGCTTCATAAAGGGGAATTCCAGGGCCCACCAGCACAGGCCGATCACCGGCACCCAGATCAGCTCCTGCTTGAGGAAGAACTTGAGCAGCGGCAGACGCCGGTTGAGCTGGTACTGCAGCACCAGGATATCCACCCAGCTCTGGTGGTTGCTGGTCACCAGATAGGAATGCTGCTTGTCGAAGCCCTGCAGGCCCTGCACGTCCCAGCGGGTACTGCCCACCAGGTCCATCCAGAACTTGTTGAAGCCGATCCAGGCCTCGGCGATGCCGTGCATCAGAAAGCGCAGAAAACGCTGGGCCGGGGCAAAGGGCAGCAGCAGCTTGACCAGCGCCAGGATGAACAGCGGCCAGCACCAGAACAGGGTATTGAGCGCCAGCAGCAGGCTGGCAAGGCAGCCGCGAAGCGGCGCGGGCAGAAAGTGCAGCATGGGGGCGCAGGCCTCCTCAAGGGGGCTTCTTCGAGCCCGTGGGTCAGCGTATGGCGAGCGGTGGTAGCCAGCCGCTGCCAAGGTTAACGATTGTGCACTGACCTGCAAGATCCAGCCTTGACCAGCTGGTGTTGCTTTCGCAGGTCTGCGGGGTAGGGCGGACATGCCGAAGGCTTGTCCGCCATCCACGTTATGCCGGCAGATTGGCTGCCTGAATCGCCGTCAGGGCAATGGTGAAGACGATATCGTCGACCAGAGCACCGCGCGAAAGGTCGTTCACCGGCTTGCGCAGGCCCTGCAGCATGGGGCCGACACTGACGCAGTCGGCGCTGCGCTGCACCGCCTTGTAGGTGGTGTTGCCGGTGTTCAGGTCAGGGAAGATAAACACCGTGGCACGGCCGGCCACCGGGCTGTTCGGCGCCTTCTGCCGGCCGACACTGGCAATCGCCGCGGCGTCGTACTGCAACGGGCCGTCGAGCGGCAATTCGGGCTGACGCGCCTTGGCCAGGCGGGTGGCCTCGCGCACCTTTTCCACTTCCTCGCCACTGCCGGACTCGCCGGTAGAGTAGCTGAGCATGGCCACCCGCGGCGGGATGCCGAACGCCTGGGCCGAGGCGGCGCTCTGCAGGGCGATTTCCGCCAGCTCCGCCGCCGTGGGGTCTGGGTTCACCGCGCAATCGCCATAGACCAGCACCTGATCGGGCAGCAGCATAAAGAAGATCGACGACACCAGCTGATAACCAGGGGCAGTCTTGATCAGCTGCAGGGCCGGGCGGATGGTGTTGGCGGTGGTGTTGATGGCCCCGGACACCAGGCCGTCCACCTCGTCCAGGGCCAGCATCATGGTGCCCAGGACCACGGTGTCTTCCAGCTGGGCGGCGGCCATGGGGGCGTTCAGGCCCTTGCCCTTGCGCAGCTCGACCATGGGCTCGATATAGCGTTCGCGGATCAGATCCGGGTCGAGAATCTCCAGGCCTTCGGGCAGCTCGATGCCCTGGGCACGGGCCACGGCCTTGACCTCTTCCGGCTTGGCCAGCAGCACGCAGCGGGCGATGCCACGGGCCTGGCAGATGGCGGCGGCCTGCACGGTGCGCGGTTCGCTGCCTTCGGGCAGGACGATGCGCTTGTTCGCCGCCTTGGCCCGCTGCACCAGCTGGTAGCGGAAGGCCGGCGGCGACATGTTCAGTTCCCGTGGCGCGGCGCAACGGGTGAACAGCCACTCATGGTCGATATGGCTGGCGACAAAGTCGGCGACCTTTTCCGCCCGTTCCTTGTCATCCACCGGAATTTCCTTGTTCAGGCGGTTGAGGTTGGTGGCGGTGTCGTAGGAACCGGTGTTCACCGTCATCACCGGCAGGCCGCTGGCCAGGGCGCCACGGCACAGCTCCATGATCCGTGGGTCGGGGGCAAAATCGCTGCACAGCAGCAGGCCGGCCAGAGGTGTGCCGTTCATCGCGGCCAGGCTGGCGGCGAGGATGATGTCGTCGCGATCGCCCGGAGTCACCACCAGGGTGCCGGGCTTGAGCAGCTGCACGGTGTTGGCCACTGCGCGGGCGCAGAGCACGATCTTGAGCATGCGCCGCTGTTCGAAGTCGCCGGCGTTGAGCACCCGGGCGCCAAGCAGGTCGGCAATGTCGCGGGTGCGCGGGGCATTCAGTTCATCCTGCCAGGGGATGCAGCCAAGCAGGCGGAAATCCTCGGTCTTGAGCAGCGGCGAGAGCTCCTTGAGGCGCTCGGCATAGGCCTCCAGGCCATCCTCGCTGCGCACCTTGTTGAGAATCAGGCCGAGCACCTTGGGGTCTTTCGGGCCACCAAACAGCTGGGCCTGGATTTCGATCCGGTCACTCAACTCGCTCAGGCTTTCCTGCTCCGGCGCCGAGATCAGGACGATCTCGGCGTCCAGGCTCTTGGCCAGGTGGAAGTTGACCCGGGCCGCGTAGCTGGCCTGGCGGGTCGGTACCATGCCCTCGACTATGACCACATCCTTGCCGGCGGCGGCCTGCTGATAGAGGCTGATGATCTCCTCCAGCAACTCGTCCAGCTGACCGTCACCGAGCATGCGCTCGACATGGGCCAGGGCCAGGGGCTTGGGCGAATGGAGGTCATGGGTGCGGGCGATCAGCTCGCTGGATCGCTCCGGTCCCAGGTCACCCTGGTGTGGTTGGGCGATGGGCTTGAAGAAGCCGACCTTGAGCCCGGCCCGCTGCAGGGCGCCGACCAGGCCCAGGCTGATGGAGGTAAGACCGACACCAAAACCGGTGGGGGCGATAAAAAAGGTATGCATGGAGGATCCTTGTGCCGCGCAGGCGCTTTTAGTGATCGAGCAATTCCAGGGTGTCCAGGGCAATCTGCCGCTCTTCATTGGTCGGCACCACCAGTACCCGTGGGTGGCCGGCTGCCTGGATGGGGCCGGCGGCGCCGCGTACCGTCTTGGCATTGGCCTGCGGGTCCAGGGCCAGCCCCAGGAGTTTCAGATGGGCCACGGTCTGGCTGCGGATCAGCGCCGAGTTCTCGCCGATGCCGCCGGTGAAGATGAGTCCGTCCAGCTGATTCAGGGCGCAGGCCATGGCCGCCAGGGACTTGGCCAGGCGGTAGCAGAACACCTCGATGGCCAGGGTGGCACCGGCATGGCCCTGCTCCCGCGCCTGCTCCAGGCTGCGCATATCGTTGGACAGCCCGGACAGGCCGAGCAGGCCGCTCTCCTTGTTGAGCAGGGCATCGATACGCTCCAGGCTCCAGCCCAGGGTGCGGGCCAGATGGCTGTGCAGGTTGGGGTCGACATCGCCGCTGCGGGTGCCCATCACCAGGCCTTCCAGCGGGGTCAGGCCCATGCTGGTGTCGCGGCTGTGGCCATCGACCACGGCGCAGGTGGAGCAGCCATTGCCCAGGTGGGCCACCAGCCAGCTGCTGTGGCCATAGTCCAGGTCGCTGAGTTCGGCGGCGCGCTGGCTGACATAGCGGTGGCTGGTGCCGTGGAAGCCATAGCGGCGTACGCCATGCTCGCGGTATAGCACCTCGGGCAGGGCATAGCGGAAGGCGTATTCGGGCATGCTCTGATGGAAGGCCGTGTCGAACACCGCCACATGGGTCAGCTCCGGGAACAGGCGCATGGCTGCCTCGATGCCCTGCAGGTTGGCCGGGTTGTGCAGCGGTGCCAGGGGCGCGGTGGCGCGAATGGCGGTGAGGGTCAGCTCATCCAGCCGGCAGGCCGTGGTGAAGTGCTCGCCGCCATGCACCACGCGATGGCCGATACCATGCAGCTGCCCGCCCGCGGCGCTCTGTACCAGCGGCAACAGCTGGGCCAGGGCCAGGCGATGGTCGGCCCCGGGGATCATCAGGCTGTCCTTGTCCGCACCGCGTTGCCAGTGCAGTTCGGCTTCCGGGCTGCCCAGGCGTTCGGCCAGGCCACTCAGGACGAACTGCGGCTGGTCCTCATTGACCAGGGCGAATTTGATCGATGAACTGCCGCAGTTGATTACCAGAATATTGCGTGCGGGCATCTACCGCTCCTTATGCTCAAGCTGATTCGTCTGACACCAGCCACAGGTGAAGGCTTGGCCCAGTTGCCGGTGGCGCTGCTCGCTATCCAGCACCCAGGCACGGTTCTGCCAGGGCGGCTGGTGGCGCAGGTGCTGGGTATGGCCGCAGGACAAGTCTGCCACCCAGTGGCCGTCTTCATCCTGATGGAAGTCAAGCACTCTGGCCGCGGCCTGGACTGGCCGTCCGTCCAGCGGCGGTTCGCTTTCGCACGGCCCCTTGGGTAGACTTGTCCGTTCTTTATTTCCCAGCAAAAAGGTCTCCCCCATGCAGATCGCCGCCAATAAGGCCGTATCCATCGACTATACCCTGACTAACGATGCCGGTGAGGTGATCGACAGCTCCGCAGGCGGCGCGCCGCTGGTCTATCTGCACGGTGCCGGCAACATCATCGGCGGCCTGGAAAAGGCCCTGCTGGGCAAGCAGGTCGGTGACGAGCTGGATGTTTCCATCGAGCCGGCCGAAGCCTATGGCGAATACAGCGCCGAACTGGTGGCTACCCTGAATCGCTCCATGTTCGAAGGTGTCGATGAACTGGAAGTTGGCATGCAGTTTCATGCATCCGGCCCGGACGGCGGCATGCAAATTGTGACCATTCGTGAACTGGACGGCGACGACGTGATCGTCGACGGCAACCACCCGCTGGCCGGCCAGCGCCTGAACTTCAAGGTCAAGGTGGTCAATGTGCGTGAGGCCAGCGAAGAAGAAGTGGCCCATGGGCATATCCATGGCGAAGGCGGCCACCATCATTGATGGTGTCGGCCTGGCCTGAAAACGACTTACGGTCGTATCGCAGAAGCCAGCCGCTGCTAAGCTGAACCATAAGAAAGGCGCCTTTGCATAGGCGCCTTTTTTGTCCTCCACGGGTAATTTCAGTGTTCTCAAGGAGTTAGCCATGAGTGCATTTCACGACCTGAATCTGCGTGCGCTGGATGGCCATGATCTACCCCTGGCACCCTTCAAAGGGCAGGTGGTGCTGGTCGTCAATGTTGCCTCCAAGTGTGGACTGACGCCGCAGTATGCGGGGCTTGAGAAGCTCTATCAGCAATACAAAGCCCAAGGCTTTAGCGTGCTCGGCCTGCCGTGCAACCAGTTCGCCGGGCAGGAGCCGGACAGCGAGGAGGCGATTCGCGAGTTCTGCAGCCTCAACTACGGGGTGACCTTTCCACTGGGCAGCAAGCTGGAGGTCAACGGTCCGGATCGTCATCCGCTGTATCGTCTGCTGGCGGGTGAGGGTGCCGAGTTTCCCGGGGATATCACCTGGAATTTCGAGAAATTTCTGGTGGGCCATGACGGCCGCGTGCTGGCGCGCTTCTCGCCGCGCACCGCGCCGGATGATCCGGCCCTGATCCAGGCCATCGAGAAGGCCCTGGGCTGACAGGGCATTTGCGCCAAGACTGCGGCTGCTCTGTGCGGCGCACTTGTTCCCGGGCCGTGCTGCCGGCTTAATCGTGACTCCTCGCCTGGAGTTGCCCATGAGCCTGTTTCCTTCCGAATCCGCGCCGCTGCAGGCCAGCCCTGCGGCCTTGCGCGCACTGATCGAGAGTCGCCGCGCGGTGCGCCGTTTCAAGCCGGAGCCTGTGCCGGATGCGGTGATCCGCGACTGCCTGGAGCTGGCGATGCTTGCGCCCAGTTCCTGCAATCTGCAGTCCTGGAGCTTTCAGGTGATTCGCGACCCAGCCCTGCTGGCGCAGTTGCATCCGGTGTGCATGGGCCAGAATGCGGCCCGGGCGCCGCTGATCATTGCCGTGCTGGCCCGTCCGGACACCTGGCGTCAGGCCTGCCAGCAGATCATCGAGCAGTGGCCGGAGCCCGAGGTGCCGGCGCGCATCCGCCATTTCTACAGCAAGACCGCCCCCTTTCAGTACAACCAGGGCCTGCTGGGCCTGCGCGGTTTGTTCAAACGTCAGTTGGTACGCCTGTTGGCCCTGCGCAAGGCCCTGATGCGCACGCCCAACAGCCATGCCCAGATGCGCGTCTGGGCGGTCAAGTCCACCGCCCTGGCGGCGCAGAACCTGATGCTGGCGTTGCAGAGTCACGGCTACGCCACCTGCCCCATGGAAGGCTTCGATGAGGTGCGTCTGCGCAAGGTGCTGGATATTCCGCGGCGGGCCATTCCCATCATGTTGCTGGCCGTGGGCAGACAGGATGACAAGGGCGTGTATAACCCGCGCTTGCGTTTCCCGCTGGAACAGCAGGTCAGCTGGCTCTAAGCCGGCTGAGCCGCGCCAGGCGTATCAGCCATGGCAGGTGGTGTGCATGGCGCACCCGGTAGGTTATGTCACCGTTACTTGCGCCCCTGTAGCAGCGGGTTTATCCGCGAAGTTCGCGGCTGAAGCCGTTCCTACAAGAGCTGGAGCGGGCCATCAACAGGTATTGGCTGTATAGCCTACCCATAAGGGGGCGGTGCTTAGAGTGCCCCGGCCTTTTTCCAGGCCAGATAACGGCTGACCAGCTGTGGCCCCAGCTCGCTGGGGCGGGCATCCAGTACCGGCATGCCGTGGGCGGCCAGGCGTTCGTGCAGGTCGGCGCGGGCGCCCAGGTAATCCAGGGTGCCGCAGTAGTCCAAAGCCCCCTCGAAGTCCTCCACCGGCTGTTGACGCAACTGGTCGAGCACCTCCTCGCGCAGGCTGGCAACCAGCACGCGGTGCTGGCGGCCGAGACGTTTGACGGCTGCGAGCAAGGCCTGATCATCTTCGTCGCGCAGGTTGCTGACCAGTACCACCAGGGCGCGGCGCTGCTGGCGGGCGAGCAGGCGCTCGGCGGCGGCCGCGAAGTCCGCCGGCTGTTGGCTACTGTCCAGGTCATAGACGGCATTGAGCAGCACCTTGAGCTGATCCTGGCCCTTGACCGGGGCGAGGAAACGCGGCTGTTCACTGGCAAAGGTGGCCAGGCCCACCGCATCGCCCTGGCGCAGGGCCACGTAGCTGAGCAGCAGGCAGGCATTGAGGGCGTGGTCGAAGTGCGACAGCTCGCCGTCCTGGCTGCGCATGCGCCGGCCACAGTCGAGCAGGAAGACGATCTGCTGGTCGCGTTCGTCCTGGTATTCCCGGGCAATGGGCGTGCGCTTGCGCGCGGTGGCTTTCCAGTCGATCTGGCGCAGGGTGTCGCCGTCACGAAATTCGCGCAGCTGATGAAACTCCAGACCCAGGCCACGGCGCGGGCGCTGGCGCACGCCAAGCTGGCTGATCCAGTCGTCCACCGCCATCAGCTGGGCGCCATAAAGGCGAGCAAAGTCGGGGTAGACGCGGGTTTCCCCGGCCACTGGGAGAAAACGTCGGGCGTGCCACAGGCCCATTGGGCTGGGCAGCCGCAGTTCGCCGCCGGGAATATGCAGATGGCCGCGCTTGAGCGGGCGCACCCGATAGTCGATGCGGGTCATCTCCCCCGGATGCAGGTCGATGCGCAGCGGCATCTGCTCGCAGGCCAGCTCGCTCGGCAGATGCTCGAATAGCTGAACCTGCAAGGCCTGGCGGTAGTCATGGTGCAGGCATAGCTGCACCTCGCTCCAGCGGCCCAGGGGCAGGTTGCCCGGCAGCTGGCGTTCCAGACGCGGTGAAGGCTGCTGGCGCAGACGCAGGGCGTCGACCAGGGCCACGCCCAGCAGGCACAGCAGCAGGCCCCAGTAGAGCGGTTTGAGGCTGGCCGGCAGGTTCAGGCCCAGGGCGCTGCAGACGCCGAGCAGCAGGCCCAGGGCCAGCAATGCGGCGAGCAGAGCCAGCAGCAGACGCGCAGGCTTCATCGGGCAAATCCTGAACAGATTGGGCTCATAGGCGCGGTGCCGGAACCTGGTCGAGCAGCTGTTGCAGCACCTGATCGGCGTCCAGCCCCTCGATATCCAGCTCCGGGGCCAGGCGCACGCGATGGCGCAGTACGGCCAGGGCGCAGCCCTTGATATCGTCGGGCAGGACGAAGTCGCCGCCACGCAGCAGGGCGCGGGCGCGGCCACAGCGCACCAGGGCGATCGAGGCGCGGGGGCCGGCGCCCATGGCCAGGCCCGGCCAGCTGCGGGTGGCACGGGCGATGCGCACGGCGTAGTCGAGCACCTGCTCATCAATCGGCAGGTCGCTGGCAATTTTTTGCAGGGCCAACACGTCGCGGGCCTGCAGCAGGGTGCGCAGTGGAGTGACGTCGAGCATGTCGGCGCGGCTGGAGCGTGCCACCTGGCGCACCATCAGCAGCTCCTCGTCCTGCTCCGGGTAATCCATGCGCAGCTTGAGCATAAAGCGATCCAGCTCGGCCTCGGGCAGCGGGTAGGTGCCTTCCTGCTCGATGGGGTTCTGGGTGGCCAACACCATAAAGGGCTGCGGTACGTTGAGGGCGCGGCCTTCCAGGGTCACCTGGCGCTCCTGCATCACTTCCAGCAGGGCGGCCTGGGTCTTGGCCGGGGCGCGGTTGATTTCGTCGGCCAGCAGCAGGTTGGTAAACACCGGGCCCTTGCGCAGCTTGAACTGCTCGCTCTGCATGTCGTACACGGCATGACCGGTGACATCGCTGGGCATCAGGTCCGGGGTGAACTGGATGCGCGCGAATTCACCGCCGAAACAGCGGGCCAGGGCGCGTACCAGCAGGGTCTTGCCCAGGCCGGGCACCCCTTCGACCAGCACATGGCCACCGGCGATCAGGGCGCAGAGCACGTCGTCGATTACCGCGTTCTGCCCGATCAGGGCCTTCTGCAGTTCGCCGCGCAGGGCCTGGGCCAGCTGGCTGGCGCGCTGGCGCTGGGTATTGGCGGCATTAGGTGCGGCTACGGCCGGAGCCTCGCTGGTCGGCGCGGCTTCGGGTGCGGGTGTGGCTTCGCTGGCGAGCGGTGCTTGTGTAGTGCTGTTGGCCGGGCTGTGCGCCGGGCTGTCGCTGGCGTTGTTGTCCGCTTGTTCGGGGATCTGTTCGCTCATAGGGCATTCCTGATGGTTTGCAGGTTGGCGACCTGGCGGGTGAAGTCGGCGCTGCGCAGGCGTTGTCGGGTCGGTGGGCGCATGGCCTGGCTGATAAAGCTGCTGGGCTGGCGGCTCAAACGGCTGAGCACCTGCCATTGTTCGGCCACGCCGAGGCGTTCGAAGCCGGGGTGACGATGGCGGGCGCGGCGCTGGATATCCTGCTGCAGCCTGATCAACAGGCTGGGTTGGCCGGCGTGACGGAGGAGAAAGTCGGCGCTGGCGCGCAGGTGTTCCTGCAGAGAGCGGCGCTGGCGACTGGCCGGCTGCTGCAACGGCCCCTGACGCTGGCCCAGGTGCCACAGGCCGGCTAGCAGAAGCAGGGCCAGTGCCGTCAGGGCTTCGGGGAAATGACGCAGCAGCAGGCTGAGCAGGCTGTCATTATCGGCGCGGTGAACCAGGGTCACGTCGCTGTCCTGGGTCATGTACCAGAGCAGCCAGGCATGGTCGAACTTGCCAATGCGGTTGTTCTGCCAGATCTCGCTGTCGCTGAGCACGCTGATCAGGCCGTCGCCATGGTAGAGCTGCAGCAGGTGGGTGGCTTCGCCGCTGTTGGCCCAGGCGTGAGCGCGGTTGTCGGCATCATAGAGGTGGTAGTCGGTGTCGAAGCGGATATAGGCCGGCGCTTCTTCGTTCTCCAGATAGAGCTGAGTGAGATTGGGGTAGCGCTGCGCCAGGGGGGCGGGCGAATCTGGTTCAGCCTCAGCCTCAGCCTCAGCCTCTTCGTCTTCTTCAAGAAAATCCGCCAGATCCTCGCTGCGGTACTGCTGGATATTCAGCAGATCCAGCAGCAGATCGCCGCTCTTGCCTTCCTCTTCATCCCATAGGCGCTCGGCGACGAACAGCAGATGACCGCCGGCGGCGGTCCATTGCATCAGGCGTTCGGCCTGGCGCGGGGTCATTTGCCGGCGACTGCCGAGCAGCAGCAGGGTCTGGCCCGGGCTGGGCAGTTCGCGCAGCACCTGCAGGCCGTCGCTGCGCTGCACATTCAGGCCCTGCTGGCGTAGAAAGTGTTCGGCAGCCAGGTAGGGGTTGGCCCGGGCTTCGGGGCTGGGGCCATGCTTGAGGGTCTCTTCGTAGGGCTCCAGACGATTGAGCAGGTGCAGGCCGAGGGCGATCAGGGCCAGGGCCAGCAGCACACCGAGCAGGACACGGGTCCGGCGACTCATGGGTGCGCCTCCTGGCCGAACAGCTGACGCCACTGGCTGCACAGCTGATCCTTGAGCGCCGCTGGCGGCAGGCGGTGACCGTAGGCGAGGTTCTGCCAGTGCCGGGTCAGCTCGGCGCTGTAGCGGCTCAGTTCGACGTGCTGCAACGGCTCGATCAGGCTCAGGACTTCGGCCTCGGTGTGGGCGCTTTTCAGGGCCAGGCGGCACTGGTGCAGCAGATGGCTGAGCAGGGCGCGGTAGAGCAGGCCGAGGGCGGCCCGTGGCTGCTCATCCCAGAGTTGCTGCACTGCGCTGGGGATATCGTCCGGCAGACTTTCGGGGCTGACTTCCAGGCCGAACAGCTGGGTGGGCGCGGGCGGTGGTCGGCGCTGGGGCAGTTGCAGGCGGCCGGCGAAGGTGGCCAGCCACTCGCGATAGCGCCATAGCAGCCAGGCGATCAAGCCCAGCAGGGCGGCCCAGAGCAAGGCTTCAAAGATCAGCGCCAGGGTGCTGGCCGACGACCAGCCCTCGGCCAGCTTGAGCAGTTTCTCGATCAGCTCCGTCCAGGCCTGGATATCTTCCTCGCTGGGTTCCTCGGCCTCCTCGGCGAAGCGCCAGCGGGTCACGCTTTCCTTGTGCTCAAAGGGCGGTTGGTCGAGCAGCAGGCTGATCTGCTCCTGCGCCGCCTGGCTGTTCAGGGGCTGGTTGAGCAGACGTTCGGCCTGGGGGCCGAAGGGATCTGGCAGCGGGCAGCTGCTGCCGGTGGCCTCGGCGGCCATGACGCTGTTCGGCAGCTGGGCAAACAACAGGCCCAGGCCCAGCAGCATTGCATAGGCCACCCCGGTGAGGCGTTGGCGCAACTGGCGAAATACCAGCTCGATATCCCAGGCTTCCAGAGCGGTGCGCCGGTTCAGATAGAGGGTAAAGCCGCAGGCGACGTAGATCGGCTCCCAGATGATCAGGATCAGCACATACAGCAGGTTGGACAGGTGTTCCAGCCACAGCCACTTGCCGGATGCGGCATCCACCAGGCTGGCCCAGCTCCAGTCCAGTTCGATCTGCTGCGGCAGCAACAGGTAGAGCAGGGCGGCCAGGCCGATCCACAGCGCCATCTCCAGGTGCACGCCGACCAGGGTCAGCCAGCTGGCACCGCCGGCATCGCGCTGGCCAAGCACGGTCAGCCGCTGGTTGCGCGCCTTGCCGGCCAAGCCTTCGAGCTGCAGCACCGGCAAGTCGAAGCTGCGCGTGGGGCTCAGGCGGCGCCAGGTCAGGCTGGCCAGCAGCTGCGGCTTGAGCAGGCCGGGCAAGGCCTTGAATGCCTGTTTGAGACTGGGGGTGGCGCCGAACAGGGCATGGGAGAGGATATACAGCGGCAGCCTTTCGTAGAGTGGCTTGAGCCACCAGAACAGCAGGATCGCCCAGCCCGGGTACTGCCACAGCAGCAGGCACAGCAGGCCGAACAGCGGCAGGGTCAGCAGCGCCCAGCTGGCCATCAGCAGGCCGGCGTGGCGGCGCGCCAGCAGTACACCCAGGTCCATCGCCTCCCAGGCGCTGCGCGGGCGAATCGCCACGCTGGCATCAGTCAGGCGCATGGGCACCTCGTCCGGCCAGCAGCAGGTAGGCCAGCACCAGCAGCCACAAGGCCGCGCCCACCAGGTATTTGACCTGGGGGCCGACCAGGGTCATGGACGACCAGTAGGCTTCGACAAAGGCCGCCAGCAGAAGGAACACCACCACCCCGCCGATCAGGCGCACTGCTTTTGCGGCCGCCAGGCGCAGGGCTTCGCCGCGGCGCAGGCGGCCAGGCACCAGCAGCGCCCAGCCCAGCTTGAGGCCAGCGGCACCGGCCAGGGCGATGGCCGTCAGTTCGAAGGAGCCATGGCCGATGACGAACGACCAGAACGGCTCGCCATGGCCGATGCGGGTCAGGTGGCCGGCCACCGCACCAATGGTCAGGCCGTTGAACAGCAGGAAGAACAGGCTGCCCAGGCCCAGCAGCAGGCCGCTGGCAAAGGTCTGAAAGGCGATACCGATATTGTTCATGATGTAGAAACCGAACATCAGCCAGTCGTCCCCCGAGTCGCGTTCGCCGAAACGGCCCAGGCGACGGGCATCGGGATCGTACATCTGCTCCATCTGCGCCACCTGGTCGCTGGCCATGATGCTGTAGATCAGCTCCGGATTGAGGTAGACCAGCAGGCCCGTGCCCAGCAGGCTGCCAAAGAACAACAGCATGCCGGCCAGGACAAAACGCCACTCGGCGCGCACCAGACGCGGAAAACCGGCCAGGACAAAGCCCAGCAACTGGCCGCCGATAGGGCTGCGATGGCGATAGAACTGCTGATGCCCGGCCATGGCCAGTTGTTGCAGCTGCTCGATCAGGTGGCTGCTGTAGCCACGGCTCTCGGCCAGCGCCAGCTGCTGGCACAGGCGCCGGTAGTCGGCAGCAAAACTGCGGGCCTGCTCGGCACTGGCCTTGCCGCTGTGCAGGGCCGCGAGCTGGGCGGAGAAGGCCTGCCATTGCGCCTGATGCTGTTGTTCGAACTGGCTCTGCTTCATGTGGGCCCCAACAAGCCGCGGGCAATGCCGTTGATCCGCTGCTCGGCCTCGGCCGCCGGCACCTGCAGAGGTTCGGCCAGGATGGCCGCCAGTTCCTGGCGCCGCGGCGCGGACAGTTGTCCTGCCCGCTCGGCAAAACCGAGCAGGGCGCGCTGTTCGTTCAGGCTCATGGCGAAGGGGGCGCGTAGTGGCGCGGCATCGGCCAGTTGCGGCGCGGCGGGGGGCTGGTCGCGGTAGACCACCAGGGTGCCGGCGGCGATATCGCCCAGGCGCTTGAAGCTGGAATGGCACAGGCAGCTGAGGATGCCCAGGGCATAGGCAAACGGCAGGATATCGACAAAGCGCAGCAGGTTACGGGTCAGCGAAGCGGCCCAACCGATCGGCGTACCGTCATCGTGGATCACCCGCAGCCCCATCATCTGCTTGCCCGGGGAGCGGCCCTGGTTAAGCACCTCGAACAGCACCATATACCACCAGGTCAGCAGAAACGTGAGAATGCTCGCCAGGCCCATGCCGAATTGACCGAGCAGGGCCAGCAACAGATAGCCCAGGCCCAGCAGCAAGCCGCGTATGGCCAGGTCGATGGCAAAGGCCAGCGCCCTGGGAATCAGGCCGGCCGGGCGCAGCTGTAGATCGATACCTTCAGGTGTCTCCACCTGATAGCGGGTATCCAGGGGCGGGCAGGCATGGCGGGGAGGGCTGGAGAACATCGGCGCACTGCATCGAGGAAAGCCCGATGCTAGCCAGCATCAGGCGGGGAAGCAACCGGGGCACCGAGTGCCCCGTAGCGGAGTATTACTGCGGTGCGGGCAATACACCGAAGATGGTGCGATAGAGTACGCCGATGGCAATGACGAACAGCGGCAGGGTCCAGACCAGGCCGATGCCCAGGGGGATCATGCTCAGCACGCCGATCAGGGCCAGCAGCAGGAACAGGCCGAACACCTTGAACCAGTGCTGGGTAATGGCCTTGCGCGAGGCCTCCATGGCCTCCCATGGGGACAGCCCGCGCTCCACCACCAGGGGAATGGCCAGCATATAGGCGATGGCCAGGTACAGACCGGGGATGACCAGCAGCAGGAAGCCGATATAGACCAGCAGGGTGCTGAGCAGCGCCGTGATCAGGATCGGCACGGTGCGACCAAAGTGGGCGAACACCTCATTGAAACTGATGGGCTGGTCGGCGGCGCGGCGGATGCCGATCATGTTCAGCCCGGCCATAAAGGGGTAGGCCAGGGCCGATGCGACCATGCCGACCACCAGTTCGGTGATCACGCTGAGTATTGAGTCGCCGCCGGCCAGGCCGAGCAAACCGAAAACGCCACCCAAGGCAAAGGAGGCGGCCATCATCACCACGTAGAACACCAGAAAGCCGCCGATGACGATGCCCTTGGTGCCCTTGACCCGCTGCCAGGACTCATTGAGCAAGTCGCCGATGCGGAAATCGTAACCACGACTCAGGGCCTCCTCGATGCTGGGAGCCTGGCTGTGATCGTGATCGATCTGCAGGGTACTGGTCGGGGCAGCGTAGGGGTTGGTGCTGGCGTCACTCATGGCGGCATCCTTGTTCGAGAGTGGGAACGGGCTATCACTCTAGTGCCAGCTGCCGCAGGCGACAAGCTGCGCCGTGCAGAGCGTGCGCTGGCGCATATTCTGCCTGAGCGCTTAGACTGCCCGGGGCCCAATCACAGGATGAAGAAGTGACCTCCAGCCTATTCTGGTATGACTACGAAACCACCGGCATTGACCCGCGTCGCGATCGCCCGTTGCAGGTGGCCGGTATTCGTACCGACGAGCAGCTCAACGAAATCGGCGAACCACTGAATATCTATTGCCGTCCCAGCGATGACATCCTGCCCCATCCGGCGGCCTGTCTGGTTACCGGGATCACCCCGCAGATACTGGCCGAAAAAGGTCTGGATGAGGCCGAATTCATGGCCCGGGTGCATGCCCAGCTGGCGCTGCCGGGGACCTGCACGGTGGGCTACAACAGCCTGCGTTTCGATGACGAGGTGACGCGCTACAGCCTGTATCGCAACTTCTTCGATCCCTATGCCCGGGAGTGGCAGGGCGGCAACAGTCGCTGGGATCTGATTGATCTGCTTCGCACCGCCTATGCCCTGCGTCCGGAGGGCATCAACTGGCCCGAGGAAGATGGCCGCGTCAGTCTCAAGCTGGAGCGCCTGACCCAGGCCAATGACATCGAGCATGGCCAGGCCCACGACGCCCTCTCCGACGTGCGCGCCACCATCGCCCTGGCGCGGCTGCTGCGCAGCAAACAGCCGAAACTCTATGACTACCTCTATCAGCTGCGCAGTAAGCAACGGGTATTGGATCAGGTTCGTTTATTACAGCCGCTGGTACATATATCCGGGCGTTTTGCCGGCGTGCGGCATTATCTGGGTGTGGTGCTGCCCCTGGCCTGGCATCCGCGTAATCGCAATGCCCTGATTGTCTGCGATCTGCACAGCGATATAACGTCTCTGCTTGAGGAAGATGCCGCGACCTTGCAGCGACGTTTATACACGCGCCGCGAGCAATTGACCCAGGGCGAACTGCCTGTGCCGCTGAAATTGCTGCATATCAATCGCTGTCCGGTAGTGGCGCCGTTGAGTGTATTGCGCGAGGCCGATAATCAGCGGCTGAACTTGGATATGCCGCTGTATCAATCTCGCGCCAATCAGTTGCGTCTGGCGCAAAATCAGTGGCAGGACAAACTGCAGCAGCTGTACGCCGAGGAAAGTTTTGCGCCCGGTGTCGATCCTGAGCAGCAGTTGTATGACGGATTTATTGGCGATCGTGATCGCCGTCTGTGCGAACAAGTGCGGCGTGCCGAGATAACGGAGCTGGCCCAAGGCAGTTGGCCATTCGATGATCAGCGTTTGCCGGAACTGTTGTTCCGTTATCGGGCGCGTAATTATCCTCAGTCGTTAAATGCTGAAGAGCAGCTGCGCTGGCAATTGTTCTGCAAGCAGCGCCTGACTGAGTCCGAGTGGGGCGCCCCGCTGACCCTGGCACAGTTTGACCAGTCCATGGCTGACGTGTTGCCCGGGTTGGCGCCGACGCAACAGACCCTGCTGCAGGCCTGGCGCGAGCATGCGGGGCAATTGCGTCTGCGTTATGGGCTTTGATATCCGCGGCGCAACTAGAGTGGGCCATGGGCTGTTGTGATGGCCTGCCTATGTGGGGCGCAGCGCCAGCCCATCTGATTGCTGTGCAATGGCCATAAAAAACGCCAGCATGGCTGGCGTTTTTTTATTCAGGCTTGGCGCAGGCGGATAATTAGCCCAGCAGGGTTGCCCAACCTTCTACCACGTCGCCGCCCCACTTGGCTTTCCACTCTTTCAGGGTCTTGTGATTGCCGCCCTTGGTTTCAATCACTTCGCCGGTATTGGGGTTCTTGTACTGCTTAACTTTGCGAGCACGCTTGCTGCCGGCCGGTTTGGCGGCGGCGCGAGTGGCTTTGGCATTCTTGGCGTCCGGGTCAATCATGGCAATGATATCGCGCAGGGACTTCTGATATTCCGCCATCAGGGCGCGCAGTTTGCCTTCGAATTCCAGTTCTTTCTTCAGCTTGTCATCCTGCGAGAGATTTTTCAGGCGCTCTTGCAGTTCCTTGATGGCTTCTTCGGTGGCGCGGTATTCGTTGATCAGCGACATGGTGTTTACCTTGAATCAAGCGTGAATGTACGGATTAAGTGAGCTGATAATAGTCAGGCACTAATACTAAGTAAACCTGCGATGAGAAGTTTTTGCCCGGAAGTATGTATAAGGTTGTCGGTCGATAAATATGTAAAGGCTGCACAGACACGCCAATGTTTAATTACATGGCCCGGATGCATATCTGGCCCATACCCGGGGAGTGCCCTAGACAGCTGCTGAAGTTTTCCCCCGCTATGGCTAGAATGCCCAGCTTTATATGAGCGTCGGGGTTTTGCATGCGTACGTTTCGACTGGTTATTGCCTGCCCGGATCGGGTCGGTATCGTGGCCAAGGTCAGTAACTTTCTGGCCACCTACAACGGCTGGATTACCGAGGCGAGTCACCACTCGGATAATCAGAGTGGCTGGTTCTTTATGCGCCATGAAATCCGTGCCGACTCCCTGCCGTTTGATCTGGAAGGTTTTCGCCAAGCCTTCGCGCCCATCGCCCGGGAGTTTTCCATGGAGTGGCGGGTCACCGATTCTGCGGTGAAAAAACGCGTGGTGCTGATGGCCAGTCGCGAGTCCCACTGCCTGGCCGACTTGCTGCACCGCTGGCACAGCGACGAACTGGATTGCGACATTCCCTGCGTCATCTCCAACCATGACGACCTGCGCAGCATGGTCGAGTGGCACGGCATCCCCTATTTCCATGTGCCGGTAAACCCTCAGGACAAACAGGCTGCCTTCGATGAAGTGGCGCGCCTGGTACGTGAACATCGGGCCGATGCCATAGTGCTGGCGCGATATATGCAGATTCTCCCGGCACCACTCTGTGAGGAATATGCCCAGCGGGTGATCAATATCCATCACAGCTTCCTGCCGTCCTTCGTCGGCGCCAAGCCTTATCACCAGGCCTCCCTGCGCGGGGTCAAACTGATAGGCGCAACCTCGCACTATGTGACCCAGGAGCTGGATGCGGGGCCGATCATCGAACAGGATGTAGTGCGTGTCAGTCACCGCGACAGTGTCGAGGAAATGGTGCGCCTGGGCAAAGACGTGGAAAAGATGGTGTTGTCCCGTGGATTACGCTATCACTTAGAAGACAGGGTACTGGTGCACGATAACAAGACGGTGGTGTTCGACTGATCTGCTTGCGTGCATCGATCTGGTGCAAGACTTAAGGAGTCTGCTGATGCTCAAGTCGATCAAAGTGCGTGCTTACATGACCCGCAATCTGGTGACCTTCAAGCCGGAAATGAATCTGTTCACCGCCATCAACCGCTTGCTGGAACATCGCATTTCCGGTGCGCCGGTGGTCGATGCCCAGGGTCATCTGGTCGGGCTGCTGTCGGAGGGCGACTGCCTGCGCGGGATTCTTTCCGGAGCCTACTACGAGTCCGCCGGGGGCGATGTCAGTGCCTATATGACCACCGAGGTGGAAGTGATTTCGCCTGAGGCCGATATCATCGAGGTGTCCGAGAAGTTCCTGCGTGGCCGCCGTCGCCGTCTGCCGGTGGTGGAGGATGGTCGTCTGGTCGGGCAGATCAGTCGCAGCGATGTGCTGCGTGCGGTCAAGGAGTTTGCCCAGCATGATGAAGGCCAGCTGGTACTGAGTTGAGCGCTGACTGCCATGAGTGACCCACTGGCGCGTGGTGCAGCCAAGCCGACGCCCACGCTCGGAGAGGGCTGCACCCGCCGCTTCGACCCCGAGGCCATGGGGCCTGAGCATGGCACTGAGTTTGCCGATGCGGCGGCCCTGTGGAAACGTTTGCAGGCTGAGCAAGACGCAGCGATCGAAGCTGCATCGCCACCCATCGATAAAACCGAAGGTCAATAAGCAAAAGGGGCGCCGCGGCGCCCCTTTTGCTTGATCCGCGTTTAGATGCGGAAGCTGTCTACCAGCTGCTTGAGGCGCATGGCCTGGGCCTCCAGGTCGGCGCAGGCGCGCAGGGTGGCGTTGAGGTTTTCCACACCTTCCTGGTTGAGGGTGTTGATCTCGGTGATATCCATGTTCAACGCCTCGATCACCGAGGTCTGCTCTTCGGTGGCAGTGGCCACCGACTGGTTCATGCCGTCGATTTCGCCGATGCGCTGAGTCACACTGCTGAGCCGTTCGCCAGCCTGGTTGGCGATCACCACACTGTCTTCGCTGTAACGCTGGCTTTCGGTCATGGTGCTGACCGCTTCATTGGAGCCGACCTGCAGCTCTTCGATCATCTTCTCGATTTCCTGAGCCGACTCCTGGGTGCGGTGAGCCAGGTTGCGCACCTCGTCGGCGACCACGGCGAAACCCCGGCCGGCTTCACCGGCGCGGGCGGCTTCGATGGCCGCGTTGAGGGCCAGCAGGTTGGTCTGCTGGGAAATGCTCTTGATCACCTCAAGGATCTGCCCGATGTTCACCGTCTTGCTGTTCAGTACCTCGATATTGCTGCACGAGGCGCTGATCTTGCTGGACAGCTCGTTCATCGCGGCAATGGTCTTTTCCACCACCTGGCGGCCATCCTCGGCCTGCCCGCGGGCATCGGAAGCCTGGGTCGAGGCGTCGGCGGCGTTGCGGGCGATCTCCTGGGCGGCGGCGCCCAGCTGATTGATGGCGGCGGCCACGCTGTTGGTGCGGCTGGCCTGTTCGTCGGAGTTGAGCATGGAGGAGTTGGAGGCCCCCAGAACCAGCTTGGCCACTTCGTTGACCTGGCTGGTGGCTGAAGACACTTCGCGGATCGAGCCATGGATACGCTCGACGAAGCGGTTGAAGGCACTGGCCAGCTGGCCGAATTCGTCGTTGGACTGGATGGTCAGGCGCTTGGTCAGGTCCCCTTCACCCTGGGCAATATCTTCCATGGCCTTGCCCATCACCCGCAGCGGCTTCATCAGCACGGCGATCAGCATGCTCAGCAGCAGGACGATCAGTACCACCGCGATGATGATGGCGACCAGGGCCGAGGCACGGAAGTCGCTGAGCATTTTGTATGCCTTGGCCTTGTCCACCGACAGGCCCACATGCCAGTTGACCGAGGGCAGGCCTTCGACTGGAGCAAAGGTGAAAATGCGTGTGTCGCCGGCGACGTCGACTTCACTGAACTCACTGCCGATACGCGGCGTGTTCTGCGGAAAGGCTTCGGCGAGGCTCTTCATCACCAGTTCGCGATCCGGGTGCACCAGGATCTTGCCGTCGGCGCTAACCAGAAAGGCATAGCCGATGCCGCCGAAATCCAGGGAGTTGATGATCTCTACCAGGGTGTTGAGGCTCAGGTCGCCACCTACCACACCGGCGCTGCCGGCTGGGGTGGCAATGGTGATGATCAGGTTACCGGTGGCCGCATCGACATAGGGCTCGGTCAGGGTCGTGCCGCCGGCGGCCACGGCATCCTTGTACCAGGGGCGTGTACGCGGGTCGTAGCCTTCCGGCATGTCGTCCGCCGGACGCATGGTGAAGCTGCCGTCGCTGCTGCCCAGGTAGCTGTAATCGAAAGTCGAGAGCAGGGCCTTCTGTTCCAGCAGCCCCACCACCTGATCGCTTTCCGGGTTGCGGGTGATGGATTGGGTCGCGCTTTCCACCAGCAGGATGCGCCCCGACAGCCAGTTCTGGATGTTGCTGGCGGTGACATCGCCCATTTCGTGCAGATAGCTTTCCAGATCGGCGCGAATGGCATTGCGCTGCAGGTAATCGTTGTACAGGGTGAACAGGGCAAAGGCGGCGACCACCACCGCAGAAGCGGCGAGGAGGATCTTGTGGCTGAACTTCAGATTATTGAGCATGGCTTCTTGCGTCCGGTAAGGTCTGACCCCAGTCTTGTGCCAGGGTTGGCAGGCATGGCGCTCGGTGTGTCGAGCTTGATGAGTATGTCGGCATAATTGCAGTAAAGCTTTAACCAGAGGGAAGGCAAGATGCTAGCAACGCAGCAGTTCATTCTTGGGGCCGATCCCCAGGGTTCAGCCGTGGCCCAGGCCCTGCGTCTGGGCAATCGCCATGGCCTGATCGCGGGGGCGACCGGCACTGGCAAGACGGTGACCCTGCAGCGCCTGATCGAGAGCTTCAGCGATGCCGGCGTGGCGGTATTCGCCGCCGACGTCAAGGGTGATCTGTGCGGCCTCGGTGCGGTCGGCACGCCCCAGGGCAAGGTGGCCGAGCGTATTGCCAGCATGCCCTGGCTGGCGCACCAGCCCCAGGCCTATCCACTGACGCTGTGGGATATCCATGGGCAGAGCGGCCATCCGCTGCGCACCACCCTGAGCGAGATGGGGCCGCTGTTGCTGGGGGCGCTAATGGAATTGACCGACAGCCAGCAGGCGGCGCTCTATGCCGCATTCAAGGTGGCGGATCGTGAAGGCCTGTTGCTGCTCGATGTGAAGGATCTGAAAGCCCTGCTGGCCCACCTCAAGAGTCATCCCGAGGTGCTTGGCCAGGACAGCGCGCTGTTTACCAGCCAGTCGTCCCAGGCCTTGCTGCGCAAGCTGGCGGTGCTGGAGCAGCAAGGCATCGAGGCTTTCTTCGGCGAGCCGGCCTTGCAGCTGGAGGACTTGCTGCACCCGGCCGCCGACGGTCGTGGGCGTATCCATCTGCTCGACGCCACCCGCCTGGTGCATGAGGCGCCCAAGGTCTATGCCACCTTCCTGCTCTGGCTGCTGGCCGAGCTGTTCGAGCAGTTGCCCGAGCGCGGCGATGCCGACAAGCCGATCCTGGCGCTGTTCTTCGATGAGGCGCATTTGCTCTTCAATGACACGCCCAAGGCTCTGCAGGAACGACTGGAACAGGTCGTAAGGCTGATCCGCTCGAAAGGCGTGGGGGTGTATTTCGTCACCCAGTCGCCCAGTGACCTGCCGGATGCGGTGCTGGCCCAGTTGGGGTTGCGTATCCAGCACGGCCTGCGCGCCTTTACCGCGCGCGAGCAGAAGGCCCTGCGCGCGGTCGCCGATGGCTTTCGGCCCAATCCGGCCATCGACAGCCTGGCCACCCTGACCGAGCTGGGCATTGGCGAGGCGCTGGTCGGAACCCTGGAGGACAAGGGCACGCCGGCCATGGTGCAGCGCGTGGCCATTGCCCCGCCGCAGTCGCGCATCGGCCCGCTGAGTGAGGCCGAGCGTGTCGCCTTGATTCAACAATCGCCACTGCGCGGTCGCTATGACAAGGCCATCGATCGCGAATCAGCCTATGAGCTGCTCAATGCCCGGGCGGCACAGGCCGTTACCCAGCAGCAGGCACAACAACCGCCAAGCAAGGGGGCAGGGGGCATGGCCAGCGCCGCAGGCGATATGCTTGGCGGCCTGGCTGGGCAGGTCATCAAGAGTGCCGTGCGCCAGGCTGCCAATCAGTTGGGGCGGCAGCTGGTGCGCGGCTTGCTCGGCTCGTTGCTGGGTGGCAAGGGGCGCTAATCCTGCGCCAGGCTGAGGTCAGTCCAGGCTGACCTTGCTCCCCAGGTCTTTGGCGATGCGCTCAAGTTCCTGGCTAAAGGCCTGGTCCAGCAGGTTGGCTTTCTTGCGCCATGGCTTGCGCTCGGGGTCCGGTTGAGCGGCGTAGGTGATCACTTCCCCGCCGTATACATCCTTGTAACGTTGCGCCTGGCGCTCGAGTTCGGCGCGCAGTTCATCTTTCGTCACAGAGTTACCCTTGGGTCTTCAATGGTGGTCGGGTGACAACGCAAGGCACACCGTCGTTGGCCTCGCTGTTCCGGTCTATCCCGTGTGGCGCTGGGGCGCCTGTTCTTCTGGGCCGTGGTCGGCCGGAGGCAATACTAGAACGTTTGCGCCTGTGCTGTCTCGCTTTGCGGCGCCTGGGCTAGTGCTCGGCCGGTTTAAGGCCATGGGTTTGCAGGATGGCGGCAATCCTGCCCTGTTCGGTCAGTTGCCGCAGGCCCTGGGCGAAGGCTGCAAATTGCGCTTGGCTGACCTTCTTGCGCGAGAAACCGATGCCATAGGAAATCTCCGCCAGATGCCCCGCACGGCGCACCCGATAGGAGGCGTTGTGGGTGGTCAGGTGGCGCGCCACGTCGCTGTTGAGCACCACCAGGCCATCGCGACCGAAGCGCCCAGCGTTGAGCATCAGCATCAGGCGCTCATTGTTGGTGGTCATCTGGATCTGCACATCCTTCACTCCCTTGAGCAGTTCGCCGAGCACGAAGGAGGTGCCGGAGGGGCCATACACGCCAATCACCTTGCCGTGCATGCGCTGGGCTGGCGATAGTCGAATTCATTGCCGCGCAGGCTGTACACGTCATAGCGCGAGGTCACGATCATGGGGGTGATATGGAAAGCCTGCTGCCGGGCCGGTGAGTCGATAACGGTGAAAATGCCATCCACCAAGCCGTCTTCGGCCAGTTGCAATGAACGCCGCCACGGAAACACTGCAAAGCTGCAGTCGTAACTGAGGTGGGCGCAGACGGCCTGAGCCACTTCGGTGATGGCGCCGCCGACATGGGCACCGCGGGAGAAGGTAAAAGGCGGGAATTCTTCGGTGACAAAGTGCAGCGTCTCGGCCCGCGCATCAGGCAATGCCAGCGACAGGCACAGGGCCAGCCAGAGACTACGGATCAGCATCACTCATTCCCTAAGACTGCTATCGGCAAGAAGCTGGCCTAGATGTCAGCTTATGGCCAGTTGCCGCTATTAGTAACAGGACGATCAGTAATGCGCCAGCGGCATAAGTGCCACGGCACGGGTGCAATTGTCAGCTGTGATGGTCTTGGTGGCATTGCCGGAGCGCGCCTTGTACGCGCTCCGGCTGCGGGGCTTAGCCGCGGTAGTAACGCTGCGGCACAAAGGGGGTCTTGGCCACTTTCATGGCCACGCGCTTGCCGCGCACCATGGCCCATACCGGGGTGTCGACTGCGACGAAGGCGCTCTGTACATAACCCATGGCCACCGGCGCGCCCAGGGTCGGGCCAAAGCCGCCGCTGCACACCGTGCCGATCACAGTGCCGTCGGCGTCGACGATTTCCGCACCCTCACGTACCGGCACGCGCTCCTGGGGCAGCAGGCCGACACGCTTGCTGGCAACGCCATCGCGTTGCTGTTCGAAGATGCGCCCGGCCCCGGGGAAGTTGCCGGCGCGCAGGCCGTCCAGGCGGCGGGCCTTGGAAATGGCCCAGAGCAGGCTGGCTTCGATCGGTGTGGTGGCGGTGCTCATGTCATGGCCGTACAGGCACAGGCCGGCCTCCAGGCGCAGGGAATCGCGGGCACCCAGGCCAATGGCCTCGACTTCCGGCTCGGCCAGCAGGCTGCGGGCCAGGGTTTCGGCGTGCTCGGCCGGCACCGAGATCTCGAAGCCGTCCTCGCCGGTGTAGCCGGAGCGGCTGACGAAGCAGTCCACACCCAGCAGACGCACGGGGGCGAACTGCATAAAGGTCATCTTGGCGACTTCCGGGGCCAGGCGCGCCAGCACGTCGACGGCTTTCGGGCCTTGCAACGCCAACAGTGCGCGGGCTTCGAACAGGCTTTCGATCTCGCACTGGCTGCCAATATGTTTTTGCAGGTGGGCCAGGTCCTGGTCCTTGCAGGCGGCGTTGACCACCAGGAACAGGGTGTCGTTGCCCAGGTTGGCCACCATCAGGTCATCGAGAATGCCGCCGTTGTCATCGGTGAACATGGCGTAGCGCTGCATGCCCACCGGCAGGTCGATGATGTCCACCGGTACCAGGGTTTCCAGGGCGCGGGCGGCGTGTTCGCCACGCAGGACGATCTGGCCCATGTGCGAGACATCGAACAGGCCGGCGGCGTCGCGGGTGTGCAGATGCTCCTTCATCACGCCCAGGGGATACTGCACCGGCATGTCATAGCCGGCGAACGGCACCATACGGGCGCCCAGTTCGATATGCAGGGCATGCAGCGGGGTTTTTGCCAGGGTTTCAGTGGTCATTGCGGTTTCCTGTAGGGTGCGCCGTGCGCACCGGTTGAGAAGCGATGGTGCGCATGGCGCACCCTACAAATCAGCACTCGATGATATTGACGGCCAGGCCGCCACGAGCGGTTTCCTTGTACTTGTTGTTCATATCGGCGCCGGTCTGGCGCATGGTGCGGATCACCTTGTCCAGGGATACGAAGTGCTGGCCGTCGCCACGCAGGGCCATGCGTGCGGCGTTGATGGCCTTGACCGAGCCCATGGCATTGCGCTCGATGCAGGGCACCTGCACCAGGCCGCCGATGGGGTCGCAGGTCAGGCCAAGGTTGTGTTCCATGCCGATTTCGGCGGCGTTTTCCACCTGTTGCACGCTGCCACCCATGACCTCGCACAGGGCGCCGGCGGCCATGGAACAGGCCACGCCCACCTCGCCCTGGCAGCCGACTTCGGCGCCGGAGATAGAGGCGTTTTCCTTGTACAGGATGCCGATGGCGGCGGCAGTGAGCAGAAAACGCACCACGCCATCCTCGGTTGCACCGGGGACGAAGCGGCTGTAGTAGTGCAGTACCGCCGGCACGATACCGGCCGCGCCGTTGGTGGGTGCGGTGACCACCCGGCCGCCGCTGGCATTTTCCTCGTTGACCGCCAGGGCATAGAGGTTGACCCAGTCCATCACCGTCAGCGGGTCGCGCAGGCTGGCTTCGGGGTGGCGGCTGAGCTGGCGATGCAGGCTGGCGGCGCGGCGCTTGACCTTGAGCCCGCCGGGCATGATGCCTTCATTCTGGCAGCCGGCTTCGACGCAGTCCTGCATCACCTGCCAGATGCGCAGCAGGCCGGCGCGGGTTTCGGCTTCTGGGCGCCAGGCGGCCTCGTTGCTCAGCATCAGCTGGCTGATCGACAGCTTGTGCTCGGCGCAATGCGCCAGCAGCTGCTTGGCGGTCTTGAAGGGGTAGGTCAGGGGGGTCTGGTCTTCTACAATGCGGTCGGCGCCTGCGGCCTGTTCATCCACCACAAAGCCGCCACCCACTGAGTAGTACTCGCGCGAACGGATCTGCAAGCCGGCGGCGTCGAAGGCGCGGAAGATCATGCCGTTGGGGTGAAAGGTCAGGGGCTTGCGGATCAGGGCCAGATGCTGCTTCTCGACGAAACGGATGGTCTTTTCGCCGAGCAGATTGAGCTGGCCGCTGCTGCGGATCTGTTCCAGGCGCGCCGGTACCGACGTGGTGTCGACCAGGTCCGGCTGTTCACCCTCCAGGCCCAGCAGCACGGCGGTGTCGCTGCCGTGGCCCTTGCCGGTGGCACCGAGCGAGCCGTACAGCTCAACCTTCAGTGAATCGGTGGCGGCCAGTAGATCATCGCGGCGCAGGCCGTCGGCAAAGCGCAGGGCGGCCAGCATGGGGCCCACCGTGTGCGAGCTGGAGGGGCCGATACCGATCTTGAAGAGATCAAAAACGCTAAGTGACATGCTGTCTCCGGTGTCTGGTGCGGCCGCCCTTGTGGGGCAGCCTCTGTGCGGCACGGCGGATAGCCGTGCCGGTCTGGGCAATATGTGCAGCCGTTTTAGACAGCGTAGACCGGGAAGGTGGCACATAGATCGGCCACCTGACCGCGAACACGCTCGATCACGGCCGGGTTGTTCAGCTCATCGAGGATGTCGCAGATCCAGCCGGCCAGGGTGCGGCACTCGCCCTGCTTGAAGCCGCGGGTGGTGACGGCCGGGGTGCCGATACGGATGCCGGAGGTGACAAAGGGCGACTGCGGGTCATTGGGCACGGCGTTCTTGTTCACCGTGATATGCGCTGCGCCCAGGGCGGCGTCGGCGGCCTTGCCGGTCAGGCCCTGCTTGACCAGGCTGATCAGCATCAGGTGGTTGTCGGTACCGCCGGAGACCACGTCATAGCCGCGAGCGACAAAGACCTCGGCCATGGCCCGGGCGTTGTCGATGACCTGCTGCTGGTAGGTCTTGAAGCCTGGCTCCAGCGCCTCCTTGAAGCATACCGCCTTGGCCGCGATCACATGCATCAGCGGGCCGCCCTGGCTGCCGGGGAACACGGCAGAGTTGAGCTTCTTCTCGATCTCTTCATTGGCCTTGGCCAGGATCAGGCCGCCACGCGGGCCGCGCAGGGTCTTGTGGGTGGTGGTGGTCACCACATCGGCAAAGGGCAGCGGATTGGGATACAGCCCTGCCGCGACCAGGCCGGCGACGTGGGCCATATCGACGAACAGGTAGGCGCCAACCTTGTCGGCAATTTCACGGAAACGGGCGAAATCCAGGGTGCGCGAATAGGCGGAAAAACCGGCAACGATCATCTTCGGTTTGTGTTCGAGGGCCAGACGCTCGACCTCGGCATAATCGATCAGGCCGTTCGCGTCGATGCCGTACTGCACGGCGTTGTACAGCTTGCCCGAGGACGACACCTTGGCACCGTGGGTCAGGTGGCCGCCGTGGGCCAGGCTCATGCCCAGGATGGTATCGCCGGCTTGCAACAGGGCGAGATATACAGCCGAGTTGGCCGAGGAGCCGGAGTGCGGCTGTACGTTGGCGTAGTCGGCGCCGAACAGGGCCTTGGCGCGCTCGATGGCCAGGGCCTCGACCACATCCACATGCTCACAACCACCGTAGTAACGCTTGCCCGGATAGCCTTCGGCGTACTTGTTGGTCAGGCCGCTGCCCTGGGCCTGCATCACCCGCTGGCTGCAGTAGTTTTCCGAGGCAATCAGCTCGATATGGTCTTCCTGGCGCTGCTCTTCGGCGTTGATCGCAGCGAGCAGGGCATCGTCATAACCTTGCAGTTGATCGTGCTTGCTGAACATGGTGAGGCCCTCTTTATTGTTTTATAGGGATGCAACTGACCCGCCCCGGGTAGGGGTTAGTCGAAATTCTGGGGTGAAGCTGAACCATTCCCTCTCCCCTTCGGGGAGAGGGGTAGGGAGAGGGGCTGCGTAGACAACCGCTTTACCCTCTCCCCCCGGCCCCTCTCTCAGGGGGAGAGGGGTGGTTCTTTACGCGTCCTGATAGGCCTCGATGGACGGGCAGGCGCAGATCAGGTTGCGGTCGCCGAACACGTTGTCCACGCGGCCCACCGGCGGCCAGTACTTGGCCTCGATCAGGCTGGCCACCGGATACACCGCCTGCTCGCGGCTGTAGGGGTGGGTCCATTCGCCGACCAGTTCCAGGGCAGTGTGCGGAGCGTTTTTCAGCGGGTTGTCGTTGGCATCCAGCTGGCCGGCTTCCACCGCACGGATCTCGTTGCGGATGGCGATCATGGCGTCGCAGAAGCGATCCAGCTCTTCCTTGGATTCGCTTTCGGTCGGCTCGATCATCAGGGTGCCGGCCACCGGGAAGGACATGGTCGGGGCGTGGAAGCCGAAGTCGATCAGGCGCTTGGCCACGTCGTCAACGCTGATGCCCGAGCTATCCTTGAGCGGACGGATATCCAGGATGCACTCATGCGCAACCAGGCCGTTGCTGCCGGTGTAGAGCACGGGGTAGTGCTCTTCCAGGCGGCGGGCGATGTAGTTGGCATTGAGAATGGCCATCTGCGAGGCGCGCTTGAGGCCTTCGCCGCCCATCATGCTGATATACATCCAGGTGATCGGCAGGATGCTGGCGCTGCCGAACGGTGCGGCGCTGACCGCACCTTCTTTACGCGCCATATGACCGTGGCCGGGCAGGAAGGGGATCAGGTGCTCCTTCACGCCGATCGGGCCGACGCCCGGGCCGCCACCGCCGTGGGGGATGCAGAAGGTCTTGTGCAGGTTCAGGTGCGACACGTCGCCGCCGAACTGGCCCGGGGCACACAGGCCGACCATGGCGTTCATGTTGGCGCCGTCGATATACACCTGACCGCCGTTGTCATGGATGATCTGGCAGATCTCGCGGATGCCTTCCTCGAACACGCCGTGGGTGGACGGGTAGGTGATCATGATCGCGGCCAGGCGATCCTTGTGCTCTTCGGCCTTGGCCTTGAGGTCGGCGATATCCACGTTACCGCTGCTGTCGCAGGCGGTCACCACCACGCGCATGCCGGCCATGCTGGCGGTGGCCGGGTTGGTACCGTGGGCCGATTGCGGGATCAGGCAGATATCGCGCTGATCATCGCCACGGCTCTGGTGGTAGGCGCGGATGGCCAACAGGCCGGCGTACTCGCCCTGGGAGCCGGCGTTGGGCTGCAGGGAGATGCCGTCGTAACCGGTAGCCGCGCAGAGCATGCCTTCCAGTTCGGTGGTCAGCTGGGTGTAGCCGGCGGCCTGCTCGACCGGGGCGAAGGGGTGCAGGTTGCCGAACTCCGGCCAGGTCACCGGCAGCATCTCGCTGGCGGCGTTGAGCTTCATGGTGCAGGAGCCCAGCGGGATCATGCTGCGATCCAGGGCCAGGTCCTTGTCGGCCAGCTTGCGCAGGTAGCGCATCAGCTCGGTTTCACTGTGGTAGCGATTGAATACCGGGTGGGACAGGATTTCCGACTCGCGCAGCAGGCCCTGTGGCAGCTGGGCGCTGACACCGGCAGCCAGCTCGGCGAATGCCGGTACGGCCTTGCCGCCTGCAAATACCGCCAGCAGGGCTTCAACTGCGGCCTGGTCGGTGGTTTCGTCCAGGGACAGGCCCAGGCGCTCGCCGTCGATTTCACGCAGGTTGATCCCGGCCTTGCGAGCCGCAGCGTGCAGCTCGGCGGTTTGGCCGGCGGTGTTGATGCTCAGGGTGTCGAAGAAGTGCTCCTGCTCGACGCTGTAGCCCAGCGCGCTCAGGCCCTTGGCCAGGATCGCGGTGAACTGGTGTACGCGCTGGGCGATCTGGGTCAGGCCTTTCGGACCGTGGTACACGGCGTACATGCTGGCAATGTTGGCCAGCAGCACCTGGGCGGTACAGATGTTGCTGGTGGCCTTCTCGCGGCGGATATGCTGCTCGCGGGTCTGCATGGCCAGGCGCAGGGCCGGCTTGCCGAAGCGGTCGATCGACATGCCGACCAGGCGGCCCGGCATATCGCGCTTGAACGCATCGCGGGTGGCGAAGTAGGCGGCGTGCGGGCCACCGAAGCCCAGCGGCACACCAAAGCGCTGGGCGCTGCCCAGGGCCACGTCGGCACCGAACTCGCCCGGCGGGGTGAGCAGGGTCAGGGCCAGCAGGTCGGCGGCCACGGCGACCAGGGCATTGGCGGCATGGAAGCGCTCGACCAGTTCGCGGTAGTCGAAGATGTCACCGTTGCTGGCCGGGTACTGCAGCAGGGCGCCGAAGTAGGCGCTGGCGTCAGTGATGGCGGCTTCGTCACCGATCACCACCTCGATGCCCAGCGGCTCGGCACGGGTGCGCAGCACGTCGAGGGTCTGCGGATGGCAGTGTTGCGAAGCGAAGAAGGCGTTGCTGGCCTTGTTCTTCGACAGGCGCTTGCAGAAGGTCATGGCTTCGGCAGCGGCGGTGGCTTCATCCAGGAGGGAGGCGTTGGCGATCTGCATACCGGTGAGGTCGCTGATCAGGGTCTGGAAGTTCAGCAAAGATTCCAGACGGCCCTGGGAAATTTCCGGCTGATACGGGGTGTAGGCGGTGTACCAGGCCGGGTTTTCCAGCAGGTTGCGCAGGATCGGGCTGGGGGTGTGGGTGCCGTAGTAACCCTGGCCGATATAGCTCTTGAACTGCTGGTTCTTGGCGGCGATGGTCTTGATCCTGGCCAGGGCGTCGGCTTCCGACAGGCCCGGCTGGTCGCCGAGGATGCTGGTGCCCTTGATGCTGGCGGGGATCACGCTGTCGGTCAGCGCGTCCACCGAGTCATAGCCCAGCAGTTCAAGCATGGCGGCGGTGTCGGCATCGCGCGGGCCGATATGGCGGGCGATAAATTCGTTCTGGGTGGTCAGCTTGGTCATCACGATCTCTCAGGCGTCAGCATTGGCGTTGAGCAGGCGCTCGTAGGCGGCCTGGTCGAGCAGGTCGGCTACCGCGCTGGCATTGGCCGGCCGGAAACGGAAGAACCAGCCCTTGCCCAGGGGATCTTCGTTGACCAGCTCAGGGCTGGATTCTAGCTCGCCATTGACCTCGACCACCTCACCGTCCAGCGGCATGGCGATATTGCTGGCTGCTTTTACCGACTCCAGCACCGCCACTTCATCACCCTCGGCGTAGCCCTGCACTTCCGGCAGCTGGACGAACACCACGTCACCCAGGGCTTCCTGGGCATAGGCGGTGATACCCACGGTCACCAGACCATCGGCATCCTGACGCAGCCATTCGTGCTCGACGGTAAAACGCAATTCGCTCATGTGTACTCCTCAAGGGGGATGACTCGCCCTTTCTCTGCGGGGCGATGTGGGCGGGGCTCGCCGGGCGGCGAGTCGGTTGGGAAGACCTTAGCAAACTAGGTGCCATTCTTATTTTTATCAATAAAATCATACAGTTAAGCGATTTAGATGGTTGTATTCAGGTTTCTTTGTAATGAAATCGATACAAATGGAGGGCCTGGGGTTCTGCCTCGCATGTGCGGGTCGCCACTGCTGCCTGCTCCAGGTTTTGTTTCGATTTCATTACGATGTATCTAAATCGATACATTCCTTCGGGTGGCTGCGTATTCATACCGGCTATGGCGCCTTATCGGCTGTATCCATGGCAGGTCGGTAAAGGCCCGCCACAGGGCGCTATTCACTCTTTCGGATGACAGTGGATTACTGCTTTCGAGCGCTTATCCAGTGCCTGGCGGCTGGTTAGCGTGACGGCTCTTTCACATCACCTGCTTTTCAGGAGAGCCGCATGAGAACAACAACAAGACATGCCGTCTTCCAGCCCCGGACTCTGGCTGTTGCCATCGCCCTGGGTTGCGTTGCACCAGCCCAGGCCGTGAACTTCAGCCTGGGCGAAATCGAGGGGCAGTTCGACTCCTCCCTGTCCATCGGTGCCAGCTGGTCGGTACGCGGTGCGGACCCGGACCTGGTGGGCACCCGCAACGGCGGCAAGGCTTCTTCCCAGACCAATGATGATGGCCGGCTGAACTTCAAGCGCGGCGAGACCTTCTCCAAGATCTTCAAGGGTATTCACGATCTGGAACTGAAGTACGGCGACAGCGGGGTGTTTGTCCGCGGTAAGTACTGGTACGACTTCGAGACCAAGGATGAAAGCCGTCTGCTCTACGACATCGACGACAGTAACCGCAAGACCGCAGCTCAGGCTGCCGGCGCCGAGATTCTCGATGCCTTCGTCTATCACAACTACAACCTGGGCAATCTGCCGGGCAGTGTGCGGGTCGGCAAGCAGGTGGTCAGCTGGGGCGAGAGCACCTTTATCGGCAACTCGATCAACTCGATCAATCCGGTGGATGCGGCCGCCTTCCGTCGCCCGGGGGCGGAGATCAAGGAGGGGCTGATTCCGGTCAACATGTTCTATATCGCCCAGAGCCTGACCGACAGCCTGTCCATGGAGGCCTTCTACCAGCTGGAGTGGGACCAGACCGTCATCGACAACTGCGGCACCTTCTTCGCCCCCAGCGATACCGCCGCCGATGGCTGCGCGGACCGCCTGGTGGTGGCCGGCGCCGATGTGGCCCCGGGCCAGTCGAACAACACCGGTGCACCGGGCAATCCCGTGTATATCCCCCGGGCCGGTGATCGCGATGCCCGCGACAGCGGCCAGTATGGATTGGCGCTGCGCTGGTATGCCGAGCAGCTGAACAACACCGAGTTCGGCCTGTACGCGATGAACTATCACAGCCGTTCGCCCAATGGCAGTTTCCAGATCACCCGCGATGGCACGCCCCAGACGGCTCGCTACTTCCTCGAATACCCCGAGGATATCCGCCTTTACGGCCTGAGCTTTCAGACCACCCTGGGCGCCACTTCGGTGGCCGGTGAACTCAGCTACCGGCCCAATATGCCCATGGGCATCAACTCCACTGACCTGACCTTTGCCTCCCTGGGCTCTGCGGTTTCCCCGGTGTTTACCAGTGGCCATGCCGAGGCCGTGCTGGGTGGGGATATCCCGGGCTATGTGCGCAAACCCTTTACCCAGGCCCAGGTGACCGCTACTCACTTCTTCGACCGGGTGCTCGGCGCCAGTCGTCTGACCCTGGTGGGGGAGGTGGGTTACAACCATATCAGTGGCATCGACAGCGGCGTCGGTGAACTGCGTTTCGGTCGTGACCCGGTCTATGGCATCGGCGAGCTGGCCGCGCCGGCCGGCACCTGCGAGTTGGGGTTGAATATTCCCAACCCTGATCAGTGCAACGACAAGGGCTTCTTTACCAGCAGCTCCTGGGGCTATCGCCTGCGCGCCATCGCCGACTACAGCAACGTGTTCGCCGGGGTCAACCTGTCGCCGAGCATCGCCTGGTCCCATGACGTCGACGGTTACGGGCCGAACTTCAACGAGGGCAGCAAGGCCATCAGCCTGGCCCTGAACGCCGACTACCAGAACACCTATACCGCCAGCCTGGCCTACACCGACTTCTTCGGCGGCGATTACAACACCCAGATCGACCGCGATTTTGTCGCGCTCAGCTTCGGCGTGAACTTCTGATCAACTCTGCGCAAAGGATCCGTAACCAATGAAAAGCACAAGAATCCTGCAAACCGCGGCACTGGGCCTGAGCCTGCTGGCCTGCAGTGTCATGGCGGCAGTTTCCGAGCAAGAGGCGGCGCAACTGGGCACCACGCTGACGCCCCTGGGGGCGGAAATGGCCGGCAATGCCGATGGCAGTATCCCGGCCTGGGGCGGCGGTTTGCCCCGCGATGCCGGGGCGGTGGATGGCAAGGGCTTCCTCGCCGATCCCTTCGCGGCTGAGCAGCCGTTGTTTACCATCACCGCGAGCAACGCCGCGCAGTACCAGGACAAGCTGTCTCCCGGCCAGCTGGCCATGCTCAAGCGCTACCCGGACAGCTACAAGATCCCGGTCTACCCCAGCCATCGCACCACGGCGGTGCCGGAGGCCATCTATGCCGCGGCCAGGCGCAGCGCGCTGAACACCAGCGCCATTGACGGAGGCAACGGCCTGCAAAACTTCAGCGACAGCCGTTACTACGCCTTCCCCATTCCCAAGAATGGCGTCGAGGTGGTGTGGAACCATATCACCCGCTACCGCGGCGGCAACGTCAAGCGCCTGATCACCCAGGCCACGCCGCAGACCAATGGCAACTACAGCCTGGTCAAATTCGAGGACGAGGTGGCGTTCCCGGCCGATATGCCCGATGTGGATGCGGCCAAGGCGGCCAATGTGCTGCTCTACTTCAAGCAGCGGGTGACCGCGCCGGCGCGTCTGGCCGGTAACGTGCTGCTGGTGCACGAGACCATCGACCAGGTCAAGGAGCCGCGCCTGGCCTGGATCTACAACGCCGGTCAGCGCCGTGTGCGCCGTGCCCCCCAGGTGGCCTACGACGGGCCGGGCACCGCTGCCGATGGCATGCGCACCGCCGACAACTTCGATCTGTTCTCCGGCGCCCCGGATCGCTACGACTGGAAGCTGGTGGGCAAGAAGGAGATGTATATCCCCTACAACAGCTTCAAGCTGGATTCGCCCAGTCTGACGTACGACGAGGTGATCAAGGCCGGGCATATCAACCAGGACCTGACCCGCTACGAGCTGCACCGGGTATGGGAAGTGGAGGCGACCCTGAAATCCGGCGAGCGGCATATCTATGCCAAGCGCCATATGTACTTCGATGAGGACAGCTGGCAGCTGGCCCTGGTCGACCACTACGACGGCCGTGGCCAGTTGTGGCGGGTGGGCGAGGGGCATGCCCAGCAGTACTACAACCATCAGGTACCGGGTTACACCCTGGAAGCCCTTTACGACGTGATTGCCGGTCGCTACCTGGCCCTGGGCATGAAAAACGAGGAAAAGTCCGCCTACAGCTTCGGCTTCAAGGCCAGCGGCGCCGACTACACTCCGGCGGCCCTGCGCAGCTCAGGGGTGCGCTAACGCCCGCCACTGCATCGTCACGACTCCGTATTGAGCGGCCTTCGGGCCGCTTTTTTTTACCTGCGGTGCAGGGCGGCTCGGGGTGGGGCTCAGGTCAGTTCGACCGCTTCCTCGGTGTCGACTCTGGCCTTGGCACTTTCCCGTGGGCGGATATATTTCCAGTCCGCTTCGTCGATATAGATGCCGCCCGGGCCGCTGCCGCCTTCCAGGTCGATGGCCACATGGGCCGAGACTTGCGGTTTGACCGAGGCCAGGATCGGCACAAAGCCCAGTTGCAGGCTGGTTTCGATCAGGGCCTGCTGGTTCTTCTCGTCGATATCCGCGGCCTCGTCCAGGTAGTAGGGCAGGCGCACCTTGCCGGCCTGCTCGCGGTCCATCAGGTGCAGCAGCAGGTACATATTGGTCAGGGCCTTGATGGTCATGGTGGTGCCGTTCGACGCCGCGCCATCGATATCGGTATGGATCACCGGGGTGCCGTGCACCTTGGTGATTTCGAAGGCCAGCTCGAACAGGTCCTTGAGCCCCAGCTGGTTGCCGTTGGCCGCCACCAGGCGCGACAGGTAGTCCTTGGCTTCCTCGTTTTTGGCGTCCTGTTCGCTGCTCTGCTGCAGGTCGAACACCGACAGGGTTTCGCCTTCCTCGTACTGGCCGGCGCTGTGGATGATCTGGTCGATATGGCGCAGGGCCTCCTTGTTCGGCGCCAGAACGATACGGAAGCTCTCCAGGTTGGACACCTGGCGCTTGTTGATCTCGCGGTTGAACAGCGCCAGCTGGTGTTCCAGGTTGTCGTAGTCGCTGCGGATATTGCGCAGGGTGCGGGCGATATCGGTGACCGCCGCACGTCTGGCCTTCGCTAGAGTAAGGGCTTCGTCCTGGCGATGGGCGTAGGCGTTGACCAAGAGCTGCAGGCGGCGCTCCACATCGTCTTCGCTGTCGAACTTGGCCACGCCTTTCAGGCGCACCTGGGCATACAGCGCCTCGATCTGCCCGTCGACACGCTGCAGGCCCTGCCAGGCGTCCTGGTAGTCGTTAAGCAGCGGCAGCAGGTTGTCCAGGCTGTCGTCAACAGGATCGGTAAAGGGCGTGCCGAACGGCAGGTCGGCCGGCAGCAGCTGGCGGCGGCGCAGGGCGTCTTCCAGGGTGCGCTCCTTGGCCTCCAGATCGGCCAGTTGGCGGCCCACCAGTTGCAGCTTGGCGGAGAGCTGCTGCACACGCTCGGTAAAGGCGTCGCTGGCGCGCTTGAGTTCGTCCTGGGCGGCTTCCAGCTGGACCAGCTGCTCCAGTTTGTGCGGCTCTTCAACCGCCAGGGTCTGGCTTTTGCGGAAGTCTTCCAGCGCCTTTTGCGCATCCAGCACGGCCTGGTACAGCGCCTCGGCCTGGGCCTTGCTGGCGGCGCGGTCATTGGCCACCGCCTGCTGGGTCTTGAGCTGCTTGAGTTCGCGCTCCAGGCGATCCTTCTGGTCGCGCAGGGCGGCGCGGTCGGCCAGGGCCTGCAGGACCGGCGGTTCGATATGGGTCAGGTCGATGGACAGGCCCGGCACGCTAAAGGTGTCGCCCTTGAAGCGATCCAGCACCGCCTCCACGGCCTTGACCCAATCCTCGCCCTCGGCCTGGATGCCTTTCTCGCCCAGCGGCAGACTGAACAGCTGGCCATTGAACAGGCGCATCAGGCGGTCCACATCCTGCTGGCTAAATTCCTCGCGCAGGCGCGAGTAGCTGTTGTTGTCGGCGTGATCGAGCTGCTGCTTCACCGATTTCAGGCGTTTTTCCAGATCGCGCAGGCGCTCGTCCAGATCCTCGGCGGAGAACTGGCGCGACTG
Source organism: Pseudomonas xionganensis (assembly GCF_009763245.1). Lineage (GTDB taxonomy): Bacteria > Pseudomonadota > Gammaproteobacteria > Pseudomonadales > Pseudomonadaceae > Aquipseudomonas > Aquipseudomonas xionganensis. The sequence goes on from NZ_WKJZ01000001.1 coordinate 1,456,885, forward strand.
CGCCAGGGCACCGGCCAGCTCGTCGTGGGCGTCCTTGGCCGCCAGCAGCTGCTCTTCCAGCACCTTGGCGTCGTCCACCAGGGCGAAGCGGTTCTTCAATACCGCCAGCTCACCCAGCCAGCGCTGGATCTCGCTGATCTCGCGCTCCAGGCGCATCAGTTCCTGGGTGCCGCCACGCTGTTCCTGCTGCAGACCGTCCTGCTCGCCGCGGTAGTGCTCGGCCTGGATCACCAGTTCCTCGCGGCGCGCGCCGGCGTAGTCGTGCCAGGTGCCGAGCAGCGAGTCGAGCAGCGGCGAGAGGCGATGCAGCTTGCCGCGCAGCAGCTCGCGCTGGGCCACGCCGCCGGCCAGGGCCTCGATGAGCGGGCCAGCGGCGACCAGGGCCTGGTAGTCCTGCTCCATACGCCGCACATCGCGGAACGCCTCTTCGGTGGCGGCGATATAGTCGACGCTGCCCGAGCGCAGGCTGTGCTCGAAGGCATCGAGAAACAGCTGCTTCAATTTCGCAGCGGTGATCTCGCGCATATGCAGCAGGTTGATAAACAGGGCGCGGAAGGTCTTCAGGCTCTGCTCGCTGGTGGAGCGCAGGGGGATCAGGGTTAGGTCCAGGGGGATCGAGGTGTGCCCGCCCACCAGCAGGCGGCGCAGCTCCTCGGGCTTGAGTTCATAGGCCTTGATCCCGGCACGCTCCAGATTATTGAACAGTTCGCGTTGGCGCAGGCAGGTGCCGTTCTGTTGGTAATGCTCCAGATCCAGTTCGCCGGCATAGGCGAAGAACTGGTGACCGAAGCCGCCGCCCGGGCCGCGCCCGGCCACGCCGATCACATGGGGGCCGTGGGGCAGGGCGACTTCGACGAGGATATAGCTGGTGTCAGAGGCGAAGTAGAACTTGCGCGACTGCTCCAGGCTGTACTTGCCGAAGCTCATGTCCGACATGCGCGCCAGGATCGGGAACTGCAGGGCGTTGATCGAGGCGGATTTGCCCAGGTTGTTGGCGCCATAGACCGACAGCGGGTTTTCCAGGGGGAAGATCCCCAGGCTGTAACCGGCGGTGTTCAACAGGGCGAAGCGGCGGATGCCGTAGCGTTCCTGGCTCATGCATCTATCTCCTGGGCTTCACGTTCTTCGGCCATGGCGCGGGCCAGGGCGACTTCTTCGTCTTCAAGGTCGTCGTCGGCTGCTTCCAGGCTGACGATCGGCTCTTCCTCGGGCTCCTCGCTGACCAGTTCCGGCAGGGGCAGGGCACTGTGCAGGGTGGCGGCCAGGTCGCGGTCCTGCTGCACCGACAGGCACACATCGAGGAAGCGGTGCATGGGCGCGAGGAAGCGGTAGATGCCGTTGTCTTCACTGGCAAAGCCCAGCTGAGTCAGGCGGCGCATGACCTTTTCTTCCAGCTCCTCAATGGTGGTGACTTCGGCCTGGAGGAACAGATCGCGGTATTTTTCCAGCAGCGCCGGCAGCTCGTCACGGCCCAGGCTGCCGCCGTCCAGCACCGCCAGCGGATCGCGGCCCTGGTCGGCCAGATGTTCAACGAGGATAAAGGTAAACAGTGCCAGGCGCTGGGCGGTCTTGTTGACCTGGGCACCCATCTGCTCGGGGACAAAGTAGTAGAAGCCGCGGCTGTCGCACACCAGCTCGAACCCCTGGGCCTTGAACAGCGCGCGGTAGGCGTCCTGCTGGCTGGACAGCTGGGTGTACAGCTCCGGGTTGCTGCGGCTGATATGGTAGCCCTTGAACAGCTCGCGGAAGATCGGCGCCAGCTGGGTCAGTTCCTTTAGGTCGATATTCATAGGTGATGCTCGCAGGCAGTCGTAGGGTGGAAAACCGAATAGCGCTTTCCACCGTGAAGAGGGTTGGTGGCGGACAAGCTGCGCGTTGTCCGCCCTACGCAATGCTGGAGTAGGGTGGACGACGCTTCATCCGTCCACCGCTCGGCAATCGCCAATGCGGACAAACAGGGCGTTGTCCGCTCTTCGCCGCGCTTAAGCATTGGGGCGACCCACCAGGGCAAAGGAGCTGAGGCTGACCTGATGCTCGCGGGTCAGGTAGTCGCGGCGCTCCAGGCGTTCGCGCTGGAAGCGGGCATCGCGCGACAGGCGCGAGAACCAGTAGAGCAGCTCGTCGGTGGCGCCTTCCGGCTCCTGTTCCAGCAGCCAGGTCATCAGGTCCGGCAGGGGCAGGGCCTGTTCGCAGCGCTCGATCATCTCGCGGGCGGTGCGCGGCGCCTTGGGCGCCGGGCCGCGGCGGCTGGCGCTGGCCTTGGGGAACTGCGCCGGCTTGGGCTGGAAGCGCGCCAGGGCGTAGACATAGGCCTCGACCTGGCTGGCGCTGCCGAGAAAGGTGCTCTGCGGTCGGCTGAACAGCGGCATGCTGGCCTGCGGCAGGGCGTCCAGGCCCTTCTTGCGGATCACCGACAGGGCCAGGGCCGCGCCACGGGTCACGGCGTTGTGCCGGCGCGCTTCCTCGCGCAGTGGCAGCAGCAGCTCACGGGCGCGGCGCAGGGTCAGCTGGGCGGTGGTCTGCATTTCCAGGATGCGCGCATGGGTGCGCAGCAGCAGGTCGTCGTCAACCAGCTGACCGAGGCGCTGCTGCTCGCCGAGCAGGCGCAGCAGCACATGTTCGACGCGGTACACGCCCTGCTCGAAGGCGCCGTCGGCGGCCACCAGCTGGATCATTGGCTCGACATACTCGTCCCAGGTGGCCAGCACCTCGGCGTAGCGTTGGCGCAGAGGGATCTGCCGATCGCTGGTCTTGGCCCGCTCGGCCACGGCCACCAGGGCCTGCTCGTCGTTGGCCAGCTTCTTCAAAACATCGCGCACGCGCATATCCAGCAGGCGCAGCTGGCGCGCCAGATCACTGGCGTCGCGCACCTCGAAGGCGTCCTGGATATAGCCGGCCAGGCGCTCCAGGTGGCGCAGGTAGGCCTCGATCTCCAGGCACAGGCCCAGGCGGTGTTCGCGGCGCAGGTAGGCGAGAAAGTCATGGATCTGAGCATTCAGTTCGAAGCGGTTGGGGCTCTTGGCCACCGGCACCAGGATATCCAGGCGAATCCACTGGTCGAGCAGGGCGGTCACGTCGGTGGGCGTGCCTTCCGGCAGCTGGGCGGCCAGCTGGTTGCGCAGCTCCACCAGGCTCAGGGTGCCGGCGTCGAAGCGCTCGCACAACGGCTCCAGCAAGGTCCAGTGTTCGGCAAGGGCGCGCAATACGCGCTTGGGGTCGATCATCGGGGCAGGCGCTCCGCGGCTTTCGCAAAAAGGGGCGATTGTACTGCATGCAGGGGGCAAGGCTTGAGTGCCGGTTATCGTTCCATGGCAGGTAACGCCCGGTGTGACTATGGGTAACAGTGGGGCCGGGGCTGACACTTTTCTGGCGTCGTTTTACCCGGATTTTCTCGACTATGGGTTGGCACGCTGGGGCAGCAGGCTTTTTATAGTGCTATCCAAGGCCGTCCGCCTTTGGCTGGCGGCGCCTATAACAATAAAGGATCACGCCATGCGCTCGCCCTTTCGCCTTGCCCAAACCGCTATCGCCTGTGTTTGCGCGGCTCTTTTGAGCACGGCTGCCCAGGCGCGCATGGTGGAGCTGGAGGACAGCGAGCTGTCGGATATCACCGGGCAGGCCTTTATCAACCTGACCACCGACAGCGCCAACGGGCTGGATTTCACCCGGATCAATTTCGGTATGGATGTGGCGGCCCAGCTCAATATCAAGAAGTTGCAGCTGGGCCTGTATTCACGGGCGGGTGAGGCAGCCAATACCGCCGATATCGATATCAATAACTTCGCCCTGGGCACGGTTGACGATGCCACTGGGCAGGTCAATCCCTTTCTGATCAAGAATCCTTTTCTTGAACTGGCCTATTCGGGCAACAAGGTGGTGGGCGTGCGCCTGGGCTTTAGCGAAGCCCAGGGTTATCTGTCCGGGGATATCAACCGCATGACCGGCAATATCGCCGTGGATCTCTACGGCAAGGGCAGCTACCTGGCCACGCAGATGAACTGCGCCTGGTATGACCTGATCTGCGCCAGTGCCAAGGGGTTGGTGGGCGGTGCCTATGCCAACAGTGATTTCAGCGCCCAGGCCCAACTGGTCAATGGCGTGGGGGATCCCGATCCGGTGCGCGCCACCATGATCGGGATGGTGGATGGGCAGAAACTGTCGATCCCTTCGGGCTCCGGTTTCGACAATTTTCTGCTGAGCCTGTTTTCTTCGAGCAATTGCGAGTTGCTCAGTACCCAGACCTGCTTCCCCCTGGCCAACTATGGCAGCTTCCCGATTGGTCAGCTCAACCCCAATAACAGCCAGCAGTTTGCCAGTGCCGCCAAGGGCGTATTTCTCTCCATGCAGAGCCAGAACGTGCAGTGGCGCGATCAGCAGGACGCCAGCAAATTCATCACCGCCCTGGCGGGTGCTTTTATGAATATCCCGCGCAATGCCGATGGCTCGGCGGCGATCAATACCAGTTTCCAGGAAGCCTTTAACGGTATTCCGCGGCAGGACACCTGCTTCGGAACCGCAGACAGGGGGTGCTGAACATGGGCAAGTGGCTGCCGTTGTTGTTGCTCCTGGGGATCACCCAGGCCCATGGCGAAATGGTTGCCCTGGAGGATGACGAACTCTCCGCGGTGCAAGGCGCCGGTATCGGCTTTGTGCTCGATGGCGTGCTGTTCGACGCCAACCAGGCCACCATCACCATCAACGATATCAATAACGCCAACGGGCAGAACGTGCCGATCTCGGTCAAGGAGTTCTACCTGGGTGCCACCGGCAGCAACAAGGGCGCGGTGCTCAACCCGGTGACCATCGGCCGTCTCGATCACCCCTTTACCCTGGGGCTGGCCAAGGGTGAGGATCTGCGCAGCCTGCGCGATGACGGAGCCTGGGTGCAGACCACGCCGAACAATGTCAGCGTGCTGCAGCTGAATTTTCCCGAGCGCCTGATCGGTGTGGGCGGCCAGGCCTGTATCGCCGGCTTCGCTGCCGCCGGCAGCAACTGTTCGACCCGTGCCGAAGGGCGGGTGGATATGGGCATTCGCTTCGACTTTCAGGTGGCCGCCGGGCGTACCGACATCCTCAATATCGATATCGCCGAGCTGGTGATGGATGGCTCCTACCTGCGTCTGTGGGGGGATGATCCCCGAGCGCAGTTGGTGGGCGAGGCGCGGGTGAATATCTTCGCCAAGAGCCTGGAGCTGATGTCCTGCGCCGCCGGTGCCGCCAACTGTGCGACCACGGCCGAGCAGGCGGCGCGCACCGCCTACCTGACCAACGCCTTTGCCAATATCGCCCTGGGTTACGGCAAGAGTCAGCCGTTGCTGTTCGACGTCAACAGCAATGGCCAGTTTGTGCTGGAGCTGCCCAACCCGGTGGCCGCCGGCACCACCCAGGCCGAGCGCAATGCCCTGGCCGCGGATTTCTACGCCAATGCGCCGCGTACCAACCTGGTGATCGGCAACCTCAACTTCGGCGGCACTCGCCCGGGCTACGGCCAGGTGCCCACCGGCGGTTACAACTTTGGCCAGAGCGAGATTCGTGGCCTGAGCTTTAACTATCTGAAGGTGACCAGCCGTGACCTCTAGACTGCTTGCGCTCTGCGTGATGCTCCTGAGCCTGCCGGCCCTGGCCGAAATGCAGGCGCTGGATGACGAGACCCTGAGCCAGCTCAACGGCCAGGGTGGGGTTTATCTGTCTGGCGAGTTCAGCATCAACAAGGATGGCGGGGTGCTCTGGAGTCTGCCGCTGAATAACGACCCGGCTACCTGGAGTGCTGATCAACGCAGCTGCGCCACCCCCGGCGCCAGTGCGGTGGAGCATTGTGGTCTGCGCATTGCGGTGCGCAGTGAAGCCGATGGCGGCTGGTATGTGCTGGACAATATGAAGGGCATTTTCAGCTTCGAGGGCCTGACTCTGCGCACCCGCACCATCAACGATGGCTTCGGTGGCGATGGCGCCAATTTCAATCAGGACGTATTGGAGTTCGGGTTGCCCAGCGAGGTGAAGTTCAAGGACGGCAGCTTCGCCTTTGGTGTGGCCAATCAGGGCGGCTGGCAGAACAGCTCCCTGAGCCAGGCCAATGGCGGCAACCCGGCCTATCAGCAGACCAATATCTTCTCGGCCAAGATCGACGGCAGCATCCGTATGCAGGGCAATGTCCTGATCTTCCCGAAGTAGAGGAGCCCTGTCATGGCCCGTTATCCGCTGCTCTTGCTTGCTCTGCTTAGCCCGCTGGCCCAGGCCATGCAGGCCCTGGACGACCAGAGCCTGTCGGCGGTCAGCGGCCGTGATGGCATCAGCCTGCAGACCACTGGTGGCGCCTGGTCGGCCAGCAGCATCGACTACGGCCAGGATGGCCAGACCCTGAGCCTCAAGGGCGTCAGCAGCCAGAATCAGCTGCTGGGCAGCAGCTCCACCACCACTATCGATGTGCAGGACGGTCGTCTGCATGTGCAGCACAGCGGCGCGGCGCAGATGCTGGCCATCGACAATATCGAGCTGGCCGGCAGCAACAAGAGTTTCGGCGCCTTCCGTGCCTTCTATACCCTGGGCGGCAGCCTCAAGCTCAGCGGCGGCGGGGCCAGTGGGGTGAGCGGCTTCTCGGTGGATGACAGCCAGCTGTCGCTGAGCGCCGCCACCTTCTATTACCGCGACAACGGCTTCGACCTGATAGTCCAGGGCCTGTCCTTCGACACCTATCTGAACAACGCCTATGTGGACATTGTCAGCGGCGGCAGCGGCCAGGAGGTCAAGCTGGATCTGGGCAGCTCGCGCTTTGTCGCCTCCATCGCCGGCATCGGCCTGGATCTGGCCCATGGCGACCCGATCCCGGGCGTGCCGGTGACGCCGGGCGCGCCGGATCTGCGTGATGCCAACGCCGGGCGCAGCTTCGGCCAGCTGCACATGGACCTCAACCTGGGCGGCAGCCTGAGCATCGGCAGTGGCGGCGCCAGTGGCGAGGGGCTGCGCATCAAACCCAATATCAGCATCAGTAACAGCCTGTTCCAGTATCAGGACGAGGGCGTGCTGCGCGCCGAGAACTTCGCCGGCAGCCTGATCAGCAACAGCGGCATCACCCTGGACCTGGCCCAGGATGGCCAGGGCAGCTATGCCCAACTGGCCTTCAGCGACCTCAAGTTCAACGCCACCCTGGGCGGCCTGATCATGGGCAACCCATCCAACCAGAAGCTTGGCAGCCTGGCCGTGGACCTCAACTTCCTCGATCAGGGCGCGCGGCAGAACTGGGTCAAATTGCGTCCGGGCGGTGATAGCAACTCGGGCCTCAAGGGCATCAGCGCCGATGCCAGCTGGAATATGGTCGACAGCTCCCTGGCCCTGACCGATAACGGCAACAGCATGTGGTTCAGTGGCCTGCGCACCCATGGCAGCGGCCAGTTCACCCTGGATATCACCAAGAGCTGCGCCGCCGGCGTCAGCGCGGGCTGTTATGCCGGCAGCAACAGTGATCTCAATAGCGGCGGTTATAACGGCCACTTCGACGGCCTGCGCCTGGGCCTGAACAATGTGGTGGGCAGCTACAGTTTCGACGGCCTGCGCGTGGGCAGTGCCGATGCGCCTTTGCAGGGCGGCACCGAGCTGCTGGTGCTGATGGAGATCTTCCCCGCCTACGACTTCACCCTTAACGGCCAGATTACCCTGCAGCCCGGTGGTTTCTCGGGGGATGGCCTGCGTTACAACGCCGACTTCTATATCAGCGAAGCCAATGCCGCGGTGACCGTGGACGAGAATGGTCGCGGCCTGTGGCTGGCTGGCAGCAGCTACGAGATGCACTACCGCGACGGTTCCCTGGATGTCAGCAACAATGGCGTGGAGCTGCGCAAGGGCACCTACTGGTCCAAGCTGGATGTAGGCGATTTGCGCTGGGGTGACCGCCACACCGGCACCAGCCTGGGTCGCCTGGTACTCAAGCGCTTTGAGCAGGGCTCGACCTTGGCGCTGAGCTCCGGCGGTGCCGGCGCTCTATGTGTCGGTGGTAGCGGCAGCTCTTCTGCGGCCTGCGTGGCCAGCGGCGGGCGCTGGGAGGATCGTGGCGACGAGGGGCTGTCGGTCAAGCTGAAGAACGTCTTCGTCCGTGATGGCTCGGGCAACCCGGCCAATGCCGTGTCCAGCAACGACAAGCGCAACCAGATCATCCTGGAGACCGACCGCGTCGGCGGCGTCAACGGCACGGGCAGTCAGCTGGTGGTGGACAACTTCCACACCTCCGACGCCAACCCGGGCAATCCGGCGGCCAACAGCTACGGCTTCAATGTCGACCTCAACCTGGATGTGGCGCCGACCCGGGTGTGCGACAAGTCGGCTGCCGGCTGTCCGGTGGTCAGTCCCGACCCCCTGGGTTTTGCCGTCAACGCCCGGGTGCACTTCAAGGAAATGAATATCGACCGGGTGCAGCATGTGCACCCCACGGGCGGGGCGGTCACCTCCATGTACGGGGTCAAGCTGCAGAACGCCGATATCCGCGCCAACCTCACCGCCACGCCGATCAACTGACACGCCACTGTCATGGCCGTTCAGTAGGGTGCGCCATGCGCATCAAGGCTTCGTGCCGCGCGCCCTGCAATTGGCGTTACCTATGCAACCGGTAATCGCCGGTTGTACAAAAAATCTCCAATTGCCCTTTCGATATGCGCCGGTTGTCGGCACAATTCGCCTCCACTTTTTTGGGGGAGGCTTCTGAGCTTCCCGTTAGCCGACCTTGCAGGGGCAGCGCCATGATCAAAACGCCTTACTACCTGATCGACAAACAGAAGCTGCTGGGCAATCTGGAGAAGATCGCCTATGTGCGCGAACACTCCGGGGCCAAGGCGCTGCTGGCGCTCAAGTGCTTCGCCACCTGGTCGGTGTTCGATCTGATGCAGCAGTATATGGATGGCACCACGTCCAGCTCACTGTATGAGCTCAAGCTCGGCCGGCAGAAGTTCGCTGGCGAAACCCACGCCTACAGCGTGGCCTGGGCCGATGACGAGATCGAAGAGATGGTCGCCAACTGCGACAAGATCATCTTCAACTCCATCGGCCAGCTGGAGCGCTTCGCCTCGCAGACCGAAGGCACCATTCGCGGCCTGCGGGTCAATCCCCAGGTGAGCAGTTCTGATTACCTCTTGGCCGACCCGGCCCGGCCGTTCAGCCGCCTGGGTGAGTGGGACCCGGAAAAGATTGCCGGCGTGATGGATAAGATCAGCGGCTTTATGTTCCACAACAACTGCGAGAACGCCAGCTTCGAGCTGTTCGACCAGATGCTGACCACCATCGAGGAGCGCTTCGGCCACCTGCTGGCGCAGGTTCAGTGGGTCAGCCTGGGTGGCGGTATTCACTTTACCGGTGAAGGCTATCCGCTGGATCAGTTCTGTGCGCGCCTCAAGGCCTTCTCCGAGCGTTTCGGCGTGCAGGTCTATCTGGAGCCGGGCGAAGCCGCCATTACCCTGAGTTCGTCCCTGGAAGTCACGGTGCTCGACACCCTGTACAACGGCAAGAACCTGGCCGTGGTCGACAGCTCCATCGAAGCCCACATGCTCGACCTGCTGATCTATCGCCTCAATGCCAAGATGGCGCCGAGCGATGGCGAACATACCTATATGGTCTGCGGCAAATCCTGCCTGGCCGGCGATATCTTCGGCGAGTACCAGTTCGACAAGCCGCTACAGATCGGTGATCGCCTGTCGTTTATCGACGCGGCCGGTTACACCATGGTCAAGAAAAACTGGTTCAACGGCCTGAAGATGCCGTCCATCGTGGTCAAGCAACTCGACGGCAGCGTCGAGGTGGTGCGCGAATTTGGCTTCGACGATTACCTGTCCAGCCTGAGCTGATCCGTAGGGTGGATGACGCTTTTTTCATCCACCTGCGCGATGACCGAGCGGTGGACGGGTAAAGCGCCGTCCACCCTACGTGTTGTAAACCCGTAATACCTGTCTCTAAACCGCAACACCCTGGAGGTGAAACAATTGAAGAAGAACGTTCTGATCATTGGTGCAGGAGGTGTCGCCAAGGTGGTGGCCCACAAGTGCGCGCAGCACAACGACGAACTCGGTCGGATTGCCATCGCGTCGCGCAACATCTCCAAATGCCAGGCCATCATCGACAGCGTCAAGGCCAAGGGCAGCTTGAAGCAGCCGGCCGAGATCCAGGCTTACGCCCTGAACGCGCTGGATATTGAAGCAACCAAGGCACTGATCCGCGAGACCGAATCGCAGATCGTCATCAATGTGGGTTCGGCCTTCCTCAATATGTCGGTGCTGCGCGCCTGCATCGATACCGGCGCCGCCTACCTCGACACCGCCATCCACGAAGAGCCGGGCAAGATCTGCGAAACGCCGCCCTGGTACGGCAACTACGAGTGGAAGCACCTGGCCGAGTGCCAGGAAAAAGGCATCACCGCCATCCTTGGCGTGGGTTTCGACCCGGGCGTGGTCAACGCCTATGCCGCTTTGGCCCAGCAGCAGTACTTCGACAGCATCGAGTCGATCGACATCCTCGACGTCAACGCCGGTTCCCACGGCAAGTACTTCGCCACCAATTTCGACCCGGAAATCAACTTCCGCGAATTTACCGGGCAAGTCTGGAGCTGGCAGAACAGCCAGTGGACCAGCAATACCATGTTCGAGGTCAAGCGCACCGACGACCTGCCGGTGGTCGGCGTACAGAATCTGTACCTGACCGGGCATGACGAAGTGCATTCCCTGTCCAAGCACCTGAACGTGCCCAATGTGCGCTTCTGGATGAGCTTCGGTGAGCACTACATCAATGTGTTTACCGTGCTGAAGAACCTCGGCCTGCTCTCCGAACAGCCGGTAACCACAGCAGAAGGTCTGCAAGTGGTGCCGCTCAAGGTGGTCAAGGCCGTACTGCCGGACCCAGCCTCGCTGGCCCCGGGCTATAGCGGCAAGACCTGCATCGGTGACCTGGTCAAGGGCACCAAGGACGGCAAACCGGCCGAGCTGTTTATCTACAACGTCGCCGACCACAAGGACGCCTATGTCGAGACCGACAGCCAGGGCATTTCCTACACCGCCGGTGTACCGCCGGTGGCGGCTGCCCTGCTGGTGGCCCGTGGCGAGTGGGACGTGGCGCAGATGGCCAACGTCGAACAGCTGCCGGCCGAGCCGTTCCTCAAGCTGCTCGATGTAATGGGCCTGCCGACCCGGATTAAGGACGCCAACGGCGACCGTCCCTGGGATCAGGCCCTCTGATTGGCTGCGCGTCGGCCAGGCGTTGTTGAAAGCGCGCTCTGACAGCTCATTTACAGCAGTAAACTCCGCGTCCTCGCGCACTTTCGCCTAGCCTGACTCTAGCTCGCTCAATCAGCCTAGCGCCCGCCATCTTGGTGGGCGTTTTGCTTTCTGGGGCGTGGGAGGGGCTTTAGCCGCGACCTGGCATTGATATCCGCCGCGCTTCCCGCCCGCGGCATTTCACGCGACAATCGCAGGTCTATGGGCCACCCGATGCAGGTGGCCGGCCGTGACAGTCGTGAGGAAGCCTCTATGAGCAGCAAAGACCGCGTCATTATTTTCGACACCACCCTGCGTGACGGCGAGCAGAGTCCCGGCGCGTCCATGACCGGTGAAGAGAAGCTGCGCATTGCCAAGGCTCTGGAGCGTCTGCGTGTCGATGTGATCGAGGCCGGCTTTGCCATCGCCAGCCCGGGGGACTTCGCCGCGGTCAAGGCGATTGCCGATAACATCAAGGACAGCACCGTGTGCAGCCTGTCCCGTGCCCTGGACGCCGACATCGACCGCGCCGCCGAGGCCCTCAAGGGCGCCAACAGCGGGCGTATCCACACCTTTATCGCCACCAGCCCGATTCATATGCAGCACAAGCTGCGTATGCAGCCCGATCAGGTGGTGGAGCAGGCGGTGCACGCGGTCAAGCGCGCACGCAACCTCTGTGCCGATGTCGAGTTCTCCTGCGAGGATGCCGGCCGCTCCGAGCTGGATTTCCTCTGCCGCATCATCGAGGCGGCCATCGACGCCGGCGCGCGCACCATCAATATCCCCGACACGGTCGGCTACGCCATTCCGCACCAGTACGCCGAGACCATCCGCCAGCTGCTCAACCGCGTGCCCAACGCCGACAAGGCGGTGTTCTCGGTGCATTGCCACAATGACCTGGGCCTGGCCGTGGCCAACTCCCTGGCCGCCGTGGTGGCCGGTGCCCGTCAGGTGGAATGCACCATCAACGGCCTGGGCGAGCGCGCCGGCAATGCCGCGCTGGAAGAGATCGTCATGGCGATCAAGACCCGTGCCGATCTGCTTGGCGTCTACACCAATATCGACACCCCGCATATCTTGAGCACCTCGCGCATGGTCTCCGGCATCACCGGTTTCCCGGTGCAGCCGAACAAGGCCATCGTCGGTGCCAACGCCTTCGCCCACGAGTCGGGCATCCACCAGGACGGCGTGCTCAAGCACCGCGAGACCTACGAGATCATGTCCGCCCAGTCGGTGGGCTGGAACACCAACAAGATGGTGATGGGCAAGCACTCCGGGCGCGCCGCCTTCCGTTCGCGTCTGGAGGAACTGGGCATCACCCTGGCCGGCGAGGCCGAGCTGAACGCCGCCTTCGCCCGCTTCAAGGAACTGGCCGACAAGAAGCACGAGATCTTCGACGAAGACCTGCAGGCCCTGGTCTCCGACACCCTGGCCGAGGAAGCCCCGGAGCACTTCAAGCTGGTGACCCTGGAAGTGGCCAGCAAGACCGGCGAGGTGCCCCAGGCCAAGGTGGTGGTCAGCGTCGATGGCGCCGAGCAGCATGCCGATGCCCAGGGCTCCGGCCCGGTGGACGCCGCCTTCAAGGCCATCGAGGCCATCGCCGCCTCCGAGGCCAGCCTGCAGCTTTATTCGGTCAACGCCATCACCCAGGGCACCGACTCCCAGGGCGAGGTCACCGTTCGCCTGGAGAAGGGCGGGCGCATCGTCAACGGCAATGGCGCCGACACCGATATCCTGGTGGCGTCGGCCAAGGCCTATATCAACGCGCTCAACCTGATGCAGGCCGGCGCGCCCAAGGCCCACCCGCAGGCGGCTGACGTTTGATCGAAGAAGTTCGTCGCCGCGCCTACCTGGCCGCCATGCAGGTGGCCAGCTGGTTGCCACGGGTGGAGCTGCCCTTTGCCGCGCCGTCGCGGCCCGAGTTGCTGCAGCCGCTGAGTGCCCCCGAACCTGAACCTGCGCCCGCCCCCGAGGTGGTTGCAAGCGTGGCCAAGGCAGTGGCTGAAGATGCCCCGGCCTATCAGGCGCCACCTGCACAGGCACCGGTTGTCCCGCCGGCCACCCGGCCCAAAATTGAAGTGCCACGACCGGCTCCCCAGGGGCGTATGGCCAAGACCGAGGCCGTCGAGGAGGCAACCGAGGCAGCCGTGCCGGCCCAGCCGCAGCCCATCGCACCGCCACGCTTTGCCCTGCAACTGCTGCGTGCCGGCGCCTGTGCGGTGCTGGTCGAGCTGCCCAATGGCGAGCCGCTGCAGGGCCGCGACCCGGCCTACCTGCTGCTCAAGGACCTGCTGCGCGCCGCCGGCCTGCCGGACAGCCCGCAGCTGATCGGCGAGCCGGTGCGCTGGCCACTGCTGGTGCGCGGGCAGATGGACCAGGGCCCGGAGGCGGCCCGCGACTTCTTGCAGACCTTTGTTGGCGCGCGGCTGGAAGAACAGGCGCCCTGCAGCTGCCTGTGGCTGGTCGGCCTGCCGGCCATCCGCTTTGCCGGCGAGGGCGACGAGCAGAGCTATAACCGCGAACTGCAGATCGAAGGCCTGGGCGCCGCCTGGGCCCTGCCGGGCCTGGAGCTGCTGATGGACGAGCCCGAGCGCAAGCGCAGTCTGTGGCAAGCCATGCAGCGGGTGCGGCAGCGCTGGCTGAATACTTCCGAGTCCTGATCGATGAGCGATGCCATTTCCTTCCGCCCCATGACCGAGGCGGACCTCGATGCCGTGCTGAAGATCGAATACGCCGCCTTCAGCCATCCCTGGACCCGCGGCATCTTCACGGATGGCCTGAAATCCTATGACTGCTGGCTGATGTTCGAGGGCCAGCAGCAGGTCGGCCACGGCGTGATCCAGATGATTCTGGATGAAGCCCACCTGCTCAATATCACCATCAAGGTGGAGAGCCAGGGCCGTGGCCTGGGCCTCAGGCTGCTGGAGCACCTGATGCAGCATGCCCAGAGCCGCGGCGCCAAGGAGTGCTTTCTGGAGGTGCGCGCCAGCAACCAGAGCGCCTATCGCCTGTACGAGCGTTACGGCTTCAACGAAGTGGGCCGGCGCCGCGACTACTACCCAGCGGCGGGCGGGCGCGAAGATGCCCTGGTGATGGTCTGCCCGCTATTCGATTGAGTGGCACGGTACGGGAGGCTAGGAGCCTGTCGGACTTAACACTGTTCTACTGCGGAAAAGCCGGATTTGGCCATTTTTGCTGCTCTTTCTCGTTAAATAGCTCGCTATTCGCCTCGAAAGACCAACAAAACTGACTCAAACCGAGCTTTCCCTTGCTACGAACGGTCAAGCCCGACAGGCTCCCAGGTTGGTGCGCACGGCGCACCCTACCCGTTACCGACCCATTAACCCAGGGAGCCGTTTTGTGAATGATCTGCCGCAGCCTTGCCAGCAGGCTGCCCCATGGAGCCAGCCATGACCTCATCTGTACGCCTGGCGATTGCCGGGCTGTTGCTGGCCACCCTGTGCTGGTCGGGCAATGCTCTGGTGGCGCGGGCCTTTGCCGGGGAAATCCCGCCCTTCGCCCTGTCGTTCTGGCGCTGGCTGCTGGCCTTGCTGCTGCTGTTGCCCTTTGTCATCGGCCCGCTGCTGCGCCACCGCGCCGAGCTGCGCGCCGCCGGCTGGCGCCTGCTGGTGCTCGCCGGCCTCGGTATCGCCGCCTATAACAGCCTGCTGTACAGCGCCGCCCAGAGCACCGCGGCGATCAATATCACCCTGGTCAATACCTGCCTGCCGTTGATGACCTTTATCGGCGCCGGCCTGCTGCTCGGTGAATGGCCGGCCCCGCGCGCCTGGTGGGGCCTGGCCGTGGCTGCCCTGGGCCTGCTGGTACTGATCAGCCAGGGCAGTTGGACCAGCCTTACCGGCCTGGCCTTCAATCCCGGCGATCTGATCATGCTTCTGGCGGTGGCGGACTGGGCTCTGTATTCCCTGCTGCTGCGCCGTTGGGCGCACTACCTGCTGCCGATCCCGGCACTGGCCCTGCTCGGTGTGCTGATGCTGCTGGGGGTGCCGCTGATTCTGCCGTTCTACCTCTATGAGCTGAGCCAGGGCGCGCACTTTGTCGCCAGCCCGGGCAACCTGGCGGCCATCGGCTATACGGCGGTGTTTGCCTCGCTGCTGGCTTACCTGGCCTGGAACCATGGGGTGCGGGTGGTGGGCGCGGCCAAGGCGGCGCTGTCCAACTACCTGATGCCGGTGTTTACCGCCATCCTCGGCTGGCTGCTGCTGGGCGAGGGCTTGCAGGGCTATCACTGGCTCGGCGCGGCGCTGATCTTCGCCGGCCTGTTGCTGGGCAGTCAGCGGGCGCCGAGCCGATGAGCCGCCGTCTGTGCCTGATCCCCGGCGATGGCATCGGCCTGGAGGTGGTGCCGGCGGCGGTCGAGGTGCTGGAGAAACTGCTGCCCGCTGTGCAGGTGCTGGAGGCGGACGCCGGCTGGGAATGCTTTCGCCGCCAGGGCAGCGCGGTGCCGGAGGCGACCCTTGAGTTGCTGACCGAGTGCGGCGCCGGTCTGTTCGGCGCGGTGTCTTCGCCCAGTGGCGTGGTGCCCGGTTATCGCAGCGCCATCCTGACCCTGCGCCAGCGCCTGGGGCTCTCCCTCAACCTGCGCCCGGTGCGCAGCTGGCCGCAGGTGTCGCCACGCGCGGATGTCGACCTGCTGATCCTGCGCGAAAACAGCGAGGGCCTGTACAGCGGTCGCGAGCACTGGGAGGCCGAGGGCGTGGCCATCGCCGAGCGGGTGATCAGCCGCGCCGCCTGCCAGCGCCTGGCCGAGCAGGCCGCGCAGCTGGCCGGCGAGCGCAGCGCCCGACGCATCACCCTGGTACACAAGGCCAATGTGTTGCCGCTGACCTGCGGCCTGTTCCGCGACACCTGTAGCCAGGTGCTGACGGCGGCCGGGTGGGGTGAACAGCTGGACGAACGCCTGGTGGATATCGCCGCCCTGCAACTGGTGCAGCAGCCCGAGGCATTCGACCTGATCGTCACCACCAACCTGTTCGGCGACATCCTCTCGGATCTGGCCTGCCACTGGGGCGGCGGCATGGGCCTGGCGCCTTCGCTCAATCTGGGCGCCGGCATCGCCCTGGCCGAACCGGTGCACGGCAGCGCCCCGGATATCGCCGGCAGCGGGCGGGCCAACCCCCTGGCAGCGATCCTCAGCCTGGGGCTGCTGCTGCGCTATCACTGGCAACTGCCCGAACTGGCTGCGCGCCTGGAGGCAGCGGTGTACAGCTTTCTGGCCGAGGAAGGCCAGGTGGACTTCGCCACCCAGACCACCCGGCGGGTGACTCAGGGCATTCTCCAGCGCCTTTAACGGGCTGTTTTGCCCGGCCGGGTTCTAAGCACTTTCTGTAGGGTGCGCCGTGCGCACCGCCTGCCTACTCCAGCAAGGGCCTGACGGCCTCGGCCAATAACGGCGCCATGGCAATGGCATTGCTCGGGTGGGCGATGCAGTCGGTGCTCCACACCCGGCCCACGCCGGCAGCCTGGATCACCTGCAGGGCGTCGCCGGCAAACAGGGCGTGGGTCACTGCCACATCCACCGAGGCGGCGCCGGCGGCCAGCAGCTGCTCACAGGCGTGGGCCAGGGTGCGCCCGGAGCTGGCCACATCATCCAGCAGCACCACGGCGCGGCCGGCAAAATCCAGCTTGGGTAGCTCAATGCTGACCGCCTTGTCGCCGCTGCGCACCTTGCTGCACACCCCATGCTCGAAGCCATGCACGGCCGCCGCCGACTCGATCCACTGCGCCGACTCGGCATCCGGGCCGAGCAGCAGCGGCCGCTCGATCTGCTCGGCGATCAGCTGCGCCAGCATCGGCGCGCCGGACAGGCTGATGGCGGTTCCCCTGGGGATGGCCTGGCTCAGGCTGCTGATACGGTGCAGATGCGGGTCCACCGTGATCACCCCGTCGAACAGCCCGGCGAGGAAAGGGCCGATGATCTGCTGGCTGACCACCTCGCCGGGGTGGAAGGCGATGTCCTGGCGCATATAGGCCAGGTACGGCACCACCAGCAGCAGGCGCCGGCAGCCCAGGCGGCGCGCCTCGCCGTCCACCAGCAGCAGCTCCACCAGTTTCTCGTTGGGTCGGTCCAGGCTGCGGTACAGCACCAGCTGGCCGGGCAGCGCCTGACCGCTTTGCAGCGGCAGGCGCAGGCGCAGTTCGTCGTCGGGGAAACGGTGGCGCTCGATACAGGCGGCGCTCAGGCCCAGGGCCTCGGCCAGTCGTAGAGCCGGAGCCTGTTCGTCCTCGAAATACAGCAGCAGGGCGTCGTGCATCGGTCAGAACTCCAGGGTCAGAGGTGTAAGCTGGGCGGCGTCGCCGATGGTCATGGCGCTGCTGCGCTGGCAGGCCTGGCGGGCAAAATCCAGATCCGCCGGGTAGGCGGCGTACACCCGGTACAGCGGCGTGCCGACCTGCACGCTGGCGCCCAGTTTGTGCAGCAGATCGACCCCGGCGCCCTGCACCTTGGGCGCCCCGGCCAGGCGGGCGATGCGCGCCAGTTGCAGGTTGTCGATGGCCACCAGCACGCCATCGGCCTCGGCGCACACCTCGAATGAAAGGGGGGCGAGGGGCGGGTTGCGGTAGTCGAAGGCCTTGATGCCCTGGGCCTGCATGATCGCCTGCAGCTTGCTCAGGGCGCGGCCCGAATCGAGGATGTCGCGGGCGATGGCAAAGCCGTCGCCGCCGCGCACATCCGGGTCGAACTCCAGCATGCGCCCGGCCAGGCGCAGGGATTTCTGCCGCAGGTCATTGGGCGCCGCCGGGTCGTTGTTCAGCACCTGCATCACATCGCGGGCTTCCAGCACCGGGCCGATGCCGTTGCCGATGGGCTGGCGGCCGTCGCTGATCACCACTTCGATGGCCAGGCCCATACGCCCGGCCACGTACTCGAACAACTTGCGCAGCTTCTGTGCCTCGGGCATGGAGCGCACCTTGGCGCTCGGCCCCACCGGGATATCCAGGAGCAGATGGGTGGAGCCGGCGGCGACCTTCTTCGACAGGATCGAGGCCACCATCTGCCCCGGCGAGTCGATCGACAGCGGCCGCTCCACGGCGATCAGCACATCGTCGGCTGGCGACAGCTCGCTGGTGCCACCCCAGGCCAGGCAGCCGCGATGCTCATGGACGATCTGCTCCAGGCGCTCGAAGGGCAGCTCGACATTGGCCATCACCTCCATGGTGTCGGCGGTGCCGGCCGGCGAGGTGATGGCCCGCGAACTGGTCTTGGGGCAGAGCATGCCGTGGGCGGCGACCATGGGCACCACCAGCATCGAGGTGCGGTTGCCGGGGATGCCGCCGATGCAGTGCTTGTCCACCACAGGGTGCTCGTGCCAGTCCAGGCGGCGGCCAACTCGGGCCATGGCATCGCTCAGGTAGTAGACCTCCTCGCGGTCCAGCTCGTCCTGGTTGCAGGCCACGACAAAGGCGGTCAGCTCGATCTTCGAGTAACGGTGCTCGCTGATATCGCGGACGATACCGCGAAAGTCCTCGCGGCCCAGGCGCTCGCCGGCAATCTTGCGGTGCAGCGCCGGGATCGAGGCGGCCGGCTCGGCCTGGGAAATGCTCGCCGGGTGGCCATCCGTCAGGCCCAGCTGGGCGAAGGCATCTTCGGACAGCCCCAGCTCGCCGACATCGACGATGCAGCTGTCGTCCACCACATTGAGGCTGGCCAGGATGCGCCGGCCATTGGCCCGCACCTCGACCTTGGCCAGGGCCTGGAAGCCCTCGGCGCGGTAGATGGCGCAGTCGCGGTGCAGATAGGCGACGTTCTCGCGGTAGGTGTCGATGGCCACCCGGCGCAGTTGCAGGGTGGCGTGTTCATCGGCCATGGGCTGCCCTCGTTGAAGTCCTGGGAGCAGTCTAGTCAGAGGCGCGGCGGCTGGCCTTGAGCTGGGTCAGTTTGCCGGGCTGCGCGGCATCAATGCCGGGTAAACAGCACATTGTTCTCCAGATGAATATGTTCCATCAGGTCGTCGCGCAGCTCGGCCAGGCCACGGTACAGGGCCTGCCAGGTGTTGCAGGCGCCTTCCGGGGCTTGCATCTGGTTGGTCAGCTGGCCCAGGCGCGCCAGGGCTGCGCCGTGCTGGTCGTGCTCGTAGCGCATCATGCCGATGGGGCCGTGGGCCAGGCCCGAGCCATGGCGCAGCATGGGGAAGAGAATCTGCTCCTCCTTCTGCATATGCAGCTCCAGCTCCTCGCGCAGCTCATGGAGAAATTCGGTCAGGCCATGGGGGCAGCTGGCCTTGTCGAAATGCACATGCTCCACCCGCTGGGCCAGGCGGATCAGCTCCGGCAGCTGCTCGCGGTGACGCTGGTGATAGCGGACGAGGATATGCTCGATCAGCTCGCCGGTCGGCGCTTCGCGCCAGTCGCTGGCGGGTGCCTGTTCCTGCTGGCAGCGCAGCAGCTGCAGGGCGATACCCAGGGCGTCCAGGCCCTTGGCTTCGGCGGCCTCGCGCAGGGCTGTGGCGCCGCCGCAGCAGAAGTCCAGGTGGTAGTGATGAAAGATGCGCGTGGCACCGGGGATGGCGCAGGCCAGCTGGCCGAGGGATTGCTCAAGCAGTTCGTCACCCATGACAGCGCTCCTGTGGGCTGATGATGATTCATCCTAGGCACAGCCCGTTCGGGCGGCCTTGACCGCGATCAAGAGCGTTATTGGTCGGTGCTGTGCTGGTAGCGGGTAGGGTGTATGGCGCTTTACCCATCCACCGAGCGGTGTTTGTGGTGGATAAAAAGAGCGTTATCCACCCTGCGGGGCTCTGTGTGCGGCCAAGGTGATACCTCCAACGAGGAATGGGCGCGGGGTGGCGGGCGGCGCAGGCTGTGGGCAGATTTCTATTGGAGACTTTGCCATGGCCCATCTTTCCAGCGCGCAGTTCCAGGCCCTGCGCATCGCCGTGCTGACGGTCAGCGACACCCGCAACCTGAGCACCGACAGTTCCGGCCAGACCCTGATCGAGGGGCTGGAGGCCGCCGGTCATGCCCTGGTCGACCGCGCTCTGGTGGTCGACGATATCTGGCAGATCCGCGCCCGGCTCTGCGCCTGGATCGCCGACCCGCTGACCCAGGCGGTGCTGATCACCGGCGGTACCGGTTTTACCGCCCGCGACAACACGCCCCAGGCCGTGGCGCCGCTGCTGGACAAGACGGTGGACGGTTTCGGCGAGCTGTTCCGCCAGGTCTCCCGTGACGAGATCGGCAGCTCCACCATCCAGTCCCGCGCCCTGGCCGGCATCAGCAACGGCACCCTGGTCTGCTGCCTGCCAGGCTCGCCGGGGGCTTGTCGCACCGCCTGGGAGAAGATCCTGCGTGAGCAGCTGGACAGCCGCACCCGCCCGTGCAATTTCGTCCCCCATCTGAAAACCCTGCCGGAGCAGCCGGCCCTGGCCTGCGGGAGCCGGGCATGAGCGCCTGCGGTTGTGATGGCGGCGGCCTGCGCCCCCTGGATGAGGCCCTGGAAGAACTGCTTGAGCGCGTACCGGCGCCGCCGACGGTGGAATGGTTGAGCCTGGACGAGGCCCATGGCCGGGTACTGGGCACGGCGATCTGCGCCCCGGCGGATGTGCCGGCCTGGGACAACAGCGCCATGGACGGCTACGCCCTGCGCGCCAGCGACCTGCCCATAGAAGGTGGCTGGCTGCCCATCGGTGGCCGCCTGATCGCCGGCGACGCGGCGCGCCAACCACTTGCCGAAGGCTGCGTGGTGCGCATCTTTACCGGCGCCGCGCTGCCACCGGGGGCCGACACCGTGGTGCCCCAGGAACAGTGCCGCAGCGAAGGCAGCGGAGTGGTGCTGCCGCCGCTACGACGCGGCCAGCATGTGCGCCGCCGCGGTGAGGAAATGCGCGCCGGCATGCCCCTGCTGGAGGCCGGCCAGGTGCTGCGCGCGCCAGAGATCGGCCTGCTGGCCAGCCTCGGCCTGGGCCGGGTCCCGGTGTATCGGCGCCTGCGCGTGGCGTTAATCAGCAGCGGCAATGAACTGCGCGAGCCCGGCGAGCCCCTGGCGCCGGGGCAGATCTACAACGCCAACCGCTACTGCCTGAGCGCCATCCTGCGCGGCCTGGGCCTGCAGGTGCAGGTCTACCCGAGCCTGCCGGACGACCTGGGCGCCAGTCGCGATGCCCTTAGCCTGGCCGCCGAGCAGTGCGATGTGCTGCTCAGCTCCGGTGGGGTGTCGGTGGGCGAAGAGGATCATCTCAAGCAGGCCATCAGCCAGCTCGGCGAACTGCACCTGTGGCGCCTGGCCATCCAGCCGGGCAAGCCCCTGGCCTTCGGCAGCGTGCAGGGCAAACCCTGGCTCGGCCTGCCCGGCAACCCGGCGGCGGCCCTGGTCACCGCCCTGGTGGTGGCGCGCCCCTTCCTGCTGTGCGCTCAGGGTTGCCAGGCGGTGCAGGCCAAGGCCCTGCAACTGCCGGCGGCGTTTCGCTGGGACAAGGCCAACAACCGCCGCCAGTACCTGCGCGCACGTATCGAGGACGGCAATGTCGTGCTGCACCCGCAGCAGGGCTCGGCCATGCTCCTGCCGGCCTGCTGGGCCGAGGGCCTGGCGGTGGTGGAACAGGGCCGCACCCTGGGGGTGGGCGAATCTGTCGCATACCTGCCGTTCAGCCAGCTGCTGGCGCCTTGATGTCGGTCAAGGCGCAGCCTGCCCAGGCCCTTAGAGTCGGCGGGCTATTAGTGGCCGGCCGCCGTAGGGTGCGCCATGCGCACCGCTGCCTGATCGGCAAACAGGGTGTGCACGGCCCAGCCTAGGGCCCTCTCCCTCGGGGAGGCAGCCGATTGATTACAGCGTCTTTTTCAAGCGAGGTATGCCGATGCAACTGGTCTGTCCGGCGGGTAGTCTGCCGGCCCTCAAGGCGGCCCTGAACCAGGGTGCCGATGCCATCTATGTCGGGTTCCGCGACGACACCAACGCCCGCCATTTCGCCGGCCTCAACCTCGACGAGAAACAGCTGGACAGCGGCCTGCAGCTGATCCGCGCGCAGCGCCGGCAGCTCTATGTGGCGGTCAACACCTATGCCCAGCCCGGCGGCTGGCAACGCTGGCAACGGGCCGTGGATCGCGCCGCCGACCTTGGCGTGGACGCCCTGATCGCCGCCGATCCCGGTGTGCTGGGCTACGCCAGCCAGCGCCATCCGCAGCTCAACCTGCATCTGTCGGTACAGGGCTCGGCCACCAACGTTGCCGCCCTGGAGCTCTATCGCCAGCGCTACGGCATTCGCCGCGCGGTGCTGCCGCGGGTGCTGTCCCTGGCCCAGGTGCGCAATCTGGCCGGCAAGACCGAGGTGCCCCTGGAGGTGTTCGGCTTCGGCAGCCTGTGCATCATGGCCGAGGGCCGCTGCCACCTGTCGTCCTACCTCACCGGCGAGTCGCCCAACCTCTGCGGCGTCTGCTCGCCGGCCAAGGCGGTGCGCTGGCAGGAAGATGCCGACGGCCTCAGCTCGCGCCTGGGCGGGGTGCTGATCGACCGTTACGCCAAGGACGAACCGGCCGCCTACCCGACCCTGTGCAAGGGGCGTTTTATGGTCAACGGCCAGCGCTTCCATGCCCTGGAAGAACCCACCAGCCTCAATACCCTGGAGCTGATCCCGCAGCTGGCCGAGATCGGCATCGCTGCGGTGAAGATCGAGGGCCGCCAGCGCAGCCCGGCCTATGTCGAGCAGGTCGCCCGGGTCTGGCGCGCCGCCCTCGACGCCTACCGCCGCAGCCCCCAGCAGTTCCAGGTACAGCCGCAGTGGCAGGCGGCCCTGGCCGCCGTTTCCGAAGGTAGCCAGACCACCCTGGGCGCCTATCACCGTGCCTGGCAATAAGGAGCCATCCATGCAACTGAGTCTGGGACCCGTACTGTTCTACTGGAGCCGCGCCAAACTGCTGGATTTCTACGCCGAGATGGCCGCCCAGCCCCTGGATATCCTCTACCTGGGCGAGACGGTGTGCTCCAAGCGCCGCGCCATGAGCCTGGACGACTGGCTCGGCCTGGCCCGCGAACTGCGTGAATGCACCCGCGCCGAGCTGGTGCTGTCCGGCCTGGCGCTGCTGGAGGCGGCCAGCGAGCTGTCCAGCCTCAAGCGCCTGTGCGACAACGGCGAACTGCTGGTGGAGGCCAACGACATGGGCGCGGTGCAGCTGCTGCACGAACGGCGCCTGCCCTTTGTCGCCGGCCCGGCGCTGAATCTGTACAACGCCCACGCCCTGGCCGAACTGCAGGACTGTGGCCTGCAACGCTGGGTGCCGCCGGTGGAGTGCTCCGGCGCCCTGCTGCGCGACTGCCTGGAGCAGCTCGATCAGCTCGGCCGGCTACGACCCCAGGTGGAACTGTTCGCCTATGGCCATCTGCCCCTGGCCTACTCGGCCCGCTGCTTTACCGCCCGCGCAGAGAACCGGCCCAAGGACGACTGCCAGTTCTGCTGCCAGGACTACCCCGAAGGCATCCCCCTGCTCAGCCAGGAGGGCGAGGCGCTGTTTACCCTCAACGGCATCCAGACCCTCTCCGGGCGGGTCAGCAACCTCTTGGCCGACTACGCCCAGTTTGAGGCCCACGGCATCGACTGCCTGCGCCTGAGCCCCAGGGCCGAGGGCATGGGTGAGGTGGTGCAGCAATACCACGCCGTACGCCAGGGCGGCCTGCCGCCACTGCTGGCCGAGGGCTGCAACGGCTACTGGCATGGCCGCCCCGGCATGCTCAGCGCCGAGGAGGCGGGATTATGCTGACGCTCGAACAGCTGGCGCTGCGCTGCGCCGACCCGCTATTGGGCCTGCTGCGCCATGTGCCTTTCAGCGTGCAACGCTGGGTGCTGCAGGCGGCGGTGCAGCGTCTGTTTGCCGAACCCCTGGAGGAGGGCGCCTTCGATCTGCTTAGCGGGCGCTGGCTGCGCCTGGAGGTCAGCGATCTCAACCTGGCCTGGTGTCTGACCCGCACCCCCCTGGGCCTGCGCATGGCCAGCGCGGCCCCGGTGGACGTGAGCATCCGTGGCAACTGGCGCGAATTTGTTTTACTCGCCAGCCGCCAGGAAGACCCCGACACCCTGTTCTTCCGCCGCCGCCTGCTGATCGAAGGCGACACCGAGCTGGGCCTGGGCATGAAAAACCTGCTCGACAGCCTCGACCCCGATACCATGCCCCCGGCCCTGTGGCGCAGCCTGTGCCGCCTGGGCCAGGCCCTCAGCGCCGAACAGCGCAGCGCCCAGGCGGGTGGGGCAGGCATCTAGGCCCCAGCCCCAATGGCCAGCCACAGACCATGTGTAGGGTGGATGACGCTTCACCCATCCACCCGCTGCGGCCCCGTGGTGGATGAACAGAGCGTCATCCACCCTACCGGGCTGGGCCAGGTTCTCAGCGCCGAACAACGCAGCGCCCAGGCGGGTGGGGCAGGCATCTAGACCCCAGCCCCAATGGCCAGCCACAGACCATGTGTAGGGTGGATGACGCTTCACCC
>NZ_WKJZ01000001.1:1481641-1516079 GCF_009763245.1 Pseudomonas xionganensis
CCGTGGTGGATGAACAGAGCGTCATCCACCCTACCGGGCTGGGCCAGGTTCTCAGAGCCGAACAACGCAGCGCCCAGGCGGGTGGGGCAGGCATCTAGGCCCCAGCCCCAATGGCTATCCACGGATCATGTGTAGGGTGGATGGCGCTTTACCCATCCACCCGCTGCGGCCTTGTGGTGGATGAAAAGAGCGTCATCCACCCTACCGGGTTGCGTTTATTCCTGATGCTATGCCGCGCCTGATCCAGGCTGCGGTTGCGCCCCAGTTGGCCCGCCGCCTCGCAGGCGGTCATCTGCTGACGGGCGCGATGGGCTTATCTCGGCGCCTGCTAGCCCCAGAAGGGCAGCATATGGCCGGGCGTCTGCAGATGCGAGAGCAGCAGAAATACCGACACCAATAGCGCATTGATCGACCAAGCTACCGTCAGGAAGCGGGCCATTTCGCCGTAGATGGGTTCGCGTACGTTGCCGGCATTGCGCCATACGGCATTCAGTATCCAGGCTGTGTAACAGAGAAAGCCGAGCAGTAGCAGGGCCAGCGAAGCGCTGCTGATTTGCTGGAAGAGCAGCAGGATGGCGCCGAAAAACAGATGGCTGAGCAATACACCCTGAATCCAGAACACCTGCCATAGCGGAGCGGTGCCGGGGGTATCGAGTCGAGTGAGTAGCTTATGGATATGCATGCGATTTACTCCATAAAAGCGTTTCAACTTGAATATAGACAATAGCCATGGTTATCCCTGGCCAATGACTCGACCCGCCGAAGCGGGCCGAGTCTAGCCAATACTCTTTTTTCGATACTCAACTAGTCGATTGGACACCTCCTTGCGCGAGTTGCGCGGCCGTTTCCTGGGTGGATGAGAAGAAACCGATAACCACCTGCCAGGTCATGGCCAGGGCGCCGACGATAAACACCACATCGCCGAAGGTGCGCACCCAGCGCAGGGTCTGCAGCAGGTCCTGCTGCATAAAGGCCTCGCTACGGGCGTACCACAGGCCCTCGCTGACGCTGGCATGGAACTGGATGATGCCGATGGGCAGCAGACTGGTGGCGATCATCAGCACCAGGCCGGCGTTGAGCCACCAGAAGGCGGTTTTCATCAGCCCTTCATTGAAGTGGAACTGCGGGCGGATATAGCGCAGCACCAGCAGGGTGAAGCCCAGTGCGAGGAAGCCGTACACCCCGAACAGCGCAGCGTGGGCGTGGACCGGCGTGGTATTGAGGCCCTGCACGTAGTACAGCGAGATCGGCGGATTGATCATGAAGCCGAACACCCCGGCGCCGAGCATGTTCCAGAAGGCCACGGCAACGAAGCACATCAGTGGCCACTTGACCCGCTCCATCCAGGCCGCGCGGCTCTTCAGCCGCCAGTTCTCCCAGGCCTCGTAGCCGAGCACGATCAGCGGCACCACTTCCAGGGCGCTGAAGGTCGCACCTACCGCCATCACCGGCGTGGTGGTGCCGGAGAAGTACAGGTGGTGGAAGGTGCCGGGCACCCCGCCGAGCATGAATAGCGAGGCCGAGGCCAGGCTGGCGGTGGTGGCCATGCGTTTGGACACCAGGCCCATGCTGGAGAAGATAAAGGCCAGCGCGGTGGTGGCGAACACTTCGAAGAAGCCTTCCACCCACAGGTGCACCACCCACCAGCGCCAGTACTCCATCACCGACAGATGGGTGCGCTCGCCGTAGGCGAAGCCGGCGCCGTAGAACAGGCCGATGGCAATCACCGAGGCCGACAGCAGGGCCAGCAGGTTCTTGTCACCGGGCTGACGGAAGGCCGGCAGGATGCCGCGCAGCATCAGCAGCAGCCAGAAGGCCACGCCGGTGAACTTGCCGATCTGCCACAGGCGACCCAGGTCGACGTACTCGTAGCCCTGGTGACCGAGCCAGAAGTTCCACTCGGCCGGCATGATCTGGGCGATGGCCAGGTAGTTGCCGACGAAGGAGCCCAGCACCACGACCACCAGCGCCCAGAACAGCAGATCCACGCCGAGCTTCTGGAACTTTGGATCCTTGCCGCCATTGATGATGGGGGCGAGGAACAGGCCCGCAGCGAGGAAGCCCGTGGCGATCCAGAACAGCGCGCTCTGGATATGCCAGGTGCGCAGCAGCGAGTAGGGGAACCACTGCGACAGCGGGAAGCCATAGAAATCCTGACCCTCCACCGTGTAGTGGGCGGTGGCGCCTCCGATCATGACCTGGAAGGCGAACAGCCCGACCACCAGCAGCAGGTACTTGCCCAGCGCCTTCTGCGAGGGCGTCAGGCCGACCAGGCTGAGCGGGTCGTGGGCCGGTGCGGCCGGTTCGTCCTCCTCGTGATCGCGCAGGAAGGCCCAGGCCCAGACCAGGAAACCGATACCGGCGATCAGCAGGATCACGCTGACGATGGACCAGATCAGGTTCTCCGCAGTGGGCACGTTGTCGATCAGCGGCTCGTGGGGCCAGTTGTTGGTGTAGGTGGCGTCGTGCCCCGGGCGCTCGGTGGCGGCGACCCAGGCCGTCCAGAAGAAGAACTGGGTCATCTGCTCGCGCCGGGCGGCGTCGGGCAGGGTGTTCTCCTTCATGGCGAAGCTCTTGCGGCTGCCTTGCAGGGCCGGGTCATTGCCGAACAGGGCGTCATAGTAGGCCGCGGTCTGTTCGAAGGCTTGCAGGCGGCGCTCGCTGAGCACCAGCACCTCACCCTGCACCTGGTTGCCACGGTATTCGCGCTTGAGCTGCTGGCGCAGCAGGGCCTGGTGGTCTTCGTCCACCTCGGCATAGGGCAGGCCGTAGTTTTGCTGTGCGGCCAGGTCGAGCCAGGCGCTCAGTTCGCGGTGCAGCCAGTCGGCGCTCCAGTCCGGCGCCTGGTAGGCGCCGTGGCCCCAGATCGAGCCGAGCTGCATGCCGCCCACGCTCTGCCAGGCGGTCTGGCCATCGAGGATGTCCTCGCCGGTGAACAGCAGTTGGCCGTCGGCGCTCTGCACCTGTTGCGGGATCGGCGGCGCCTGGCGATACACCTCGCGGCCAAACCAGCCGAGCACGCAGAAGGTCAGGCCGAGCACGGCGATCAATAACCACCAGAGTTTGCGGTACTCACCCATTTTGCATCTCCTCACCCAGGGCCCGCGGGAACAGCAGGTTGTTTTCCAGGTGGATGTGCTGCATCAGGTCACGGCGCAGCTCGTCCAGGCCGCGGTACAGGGCGCGCCAGGTGTTGCAGGCGTTGGCCGGCGGCTGCATGTCGTTGGTCAGGAGGATGACTTTCTCCAGGGCATCGCCATGCTGGTCGTGCTCGAAGCGCATCACCGAGATGGGGCCGCCCAGCATCGGGTTCTGCCCCTGGCGGATCATGGGGAAGAGAATCTGCTCTTCCTTCTGCATATGGTTTTCCAGTTCCTGCAGCATGCCCAGCAGCAGGTCGGTCAGGCCGCGCGGGCAGTTTTCACGGGCGCCATGCACCTGTTCGACCCGGGCTGCCAGGCGGATCAATTCCGGCAGCTGCTGCCGATGCACGTCGTGATACCGTTCCAGCAGGTGTTCGATCAGCTGGTCGTCGGAGGCGCTGCGCCAGTCCTGTTCAGGGTGTTCATCGGGGTTGAGCGACAGCAGCTGTTCTTCTACCTGCTGGGCATCGAGGCCGCGCTCAAGCGAGGCCTGGCGCAGGGTCTTCTGACCGCCGCAGCAGAAATCCAGGTGGAAGGTATGAAACACCCGGGTGGCGCCGGGAATTCGGCTGGCCAGGTTGCCAAGGGTGTGGTCGAGCAATTGAGCAGTCATTACGTCATCCTTTTCAGGCTAGGGACTGATTGCTCTATCGCAACTCCCGTGCCGCTTTCAGAAGTGACGAAAATCAAGGGTTTGCGCTGCTTTCGGGTTTAATCTACCCGAGCAAAACAAGGTTATAGGTACCCTAAATGGTAGATTTCACCCCGTTGCAGGATGGCCTGCTGGCAGACTTGACCTGCGAATTGCCCCCCGCTGTGCGCCAGCAGCGGCTGGTCGTCAGCTTGCGTGAGGAATTCGCCTGCAGCGCCGTGGTGTTGCTGCGTCTGGATGGCGCCAGCTTGCGTCCGCAAGCCGCGGTTGGCCTGGCCCATGAAGTGCTCGGGCGCAGCTTTGCCATTGGCAGCCACCCGCGCCTGGCCCAGATCCTGGCCCAGCGCGAGCCACTGCAGTTTGCCGCCGACAGCGAGCTGCCCGATCCCTATGACGGTCTGCTTGAGGACAGCCCCGACGAGCCGCTGCCGGTGCACGACTGCATGGGCATGAGCCTCTATCTGGATGGCAGCCTGTGGGGCGCGGTGACCTTCGATGCCCTGCAGCCCGGGCAATTCGATGCCCAGGCCCGCTTGCGTCTGCAGCGTTACGCCTGGGTGATCGAGGCCGGCTTGCGGGTCAGTCGGCTGGAGGGGGAGGTGCGCAGCTTGCGTCTGGCCCGGCGCGAACTGGTGGAGGATGGCGACGAAGCCAGCGCCATGATCCTCGGCAGCAGCCCGGTGCTGCGTGAACTGCTCGACGAACTGGGGGTGGTGGCGGACTCCGATCTGCCGGTGTTGCTGCAGGGGGAAACCGGGGTGGGCAAGGAGCTGTTTGCCCGCTGGCTGCACGCCCACTCGCCGCGTTCACGCAAGCCGCTGGTCTACGTCAACTGCGCGGCGCTGCCGGAGACCCTGGCCGAGAGCGAGCTGTTTGGCCATGTGAAGGGGGCGTTTTCCGGTGCCGCGCAGGATCGCCCCGGGCGCTTCGAGGCGGCCAATGGCGGCACCCTGTTTCTCGACGAGATCGGCGAGTTGCCGCTGTCGATCCAGGCCAAGCTGCTGCGCGCCTTGCAGAACGGCGAGATCCAGCGCCTGGGCGCCGACCGCCCGCGGCATGTGGATGTACGGGTGATCGCCGCCACCAACCGGCGCCTGCGTGACGAAGTGCGCGAGGGGCGTTTTCGCGCCGACCTCTATCACCGCCTGTCGGTCTACCCGGTGCATATCCCGCCGCTGCGCGAGCGGGGGCGTGACGTGCTGGTGCTGGCCGGGCACTTTCTCGAACTCAACCGTGCCCGCCTGGGCCTGCGCTGCCTGCGCCTGTCGGCCGATGCCGAGCGCGCCCTGCTGGCCTACGCCTGGCCCGGCAACGTGCGCGAGCTGGAGCATGTGATCAGCCGCGCCGCGCTCAAGGTACTCAGCCAGGCCGAGTCGCGCACCGCGCTGCTCAGCATCGAGGCGCCCTGGCTGGGCCTGGACGGGCCGGCCCAGGCCCCGGTCAATCTGCCTGCGGCGGCGCTGCCTTTGGCGCCGAACGAGAGTCTGCAACAGGCCATGGAGCGCTATCAGCGGGAGCTGATCGAGGCGGCCCTGGCTCAGCACAAGGGCAAGTGGGCTGCGGCGGCGCGGGCCCTGGCGATTGATCCGAGCAACCTGCGCAAGCTGGCGCGACGGCTTAATCTGATCTAGATCCAGGCGTCCGGCAGGGCCAGGCCTTGGGGTATACCTACCCAGAGGTATGGCGTGCCTGGGCTAAATCGCTGACCCTGAAGCGTGCAGGAGGCTGCCGATGCGCCAATCAGCCGAGCCGTCCTGTTTCGCCAGCCTTCCACCTGGGTGGCCGATACCTGTCTGTAGGGGAGCAGCCATGCACCAGCCGATGAGTTTCAACCGCGCCCTGGTCGAAAAGTACGACCGCCCCGGGCCACGCTACACCTCTTATCCGACCGCGCCGCAGTTTCATGCGGCCTTTGCCCTGGATGATTACCTGGCCGCCGCCCGGCAGAGCAATGCTGCGCCAACGCCCAAGCCGCTGTCGCTGTATATCCATATCCCGTTCTGCAAAAGCCTTTGCTACTACTGTGCCTGCAACAAGATCATCACCCAGAAGACCCACCGTGCCGTCGAATACCTGGAGTACCTGAAGCGGGAAATCGCCATGCAGGGCGCCCTGTTCGCCCCTTCGCGGCGGCTGACCCAGTTGCACCTCGGTGGCGGCACGCCCACTTACCTGAGCCATGCCCAGCTGGCGGAGCTGATGGCCGCGTTGCATGGGGCCTTCAACCTGGATGACAGCGATGCCCACGAGTTTTCCATCGAGGTCGATCCGCGCACGGTCAGCCCCGAGCAGATCCATCAGCTGCGTGGGCTGGGCTTCAATCGCCTCAGCTTTGGCGTGCAGGATTTCGATGCCGCCGTGCAGGCGGCGGTCAACCGCCTGCAGAGCGAGGCGCAGGTGCGCGAGCTAGTGGCGGCGGCCCGGGCTGCCGCGTTCAAGTCGGTCAGCGTCGATCTGATCTACGGCTTGCCGCTGCAGACCCGCAGCAGCTTTGCCGTGACCCTGGACAAGGTGATCGACCTGCGCCCGGATCGCATCGCCGCCTACAGTTACGCCCATTTGCCGGAGCGGGTACGCGCCCAGCGTCTGATCCGCCGCGAAGACATGCCGCCGCCCGAGCGCAAGATGGAACTGCTGGAGCTGACCATCGAGCGGCTGACGGCGGCCGGCTATGTGTATATCGGCATGGATCACTTCGCCCTGCCGGATGACGAGCTGAGCCTGGCCCGCGAGCAGGGCACCTTGCAGCGCAATTTCCAGGGCTACTCCACCCATGCCGACTGCGACCTGATTGGCCTGGGGGTGTCATCCATCGGCAAGGTGGGCGACAGCTACAGCCAGAGCGTCAAGGAGCTTTCGCAGTATTACGCCCGTCTCGATGCCGGGCTGTTGCCCGTGCAGCGCGGCTATCAGTTGAATGACGATGATCGCCTGCGCCGTGATGTGATCACCGCCCTGATGTGCCATGGCCGGGTCGACTATGCGCAGATCGAAGCGCAGCACGGTATCGACTTTCAGGAGTATTTCGCGGCCGCCCTGGCGCAGTTGCAAAGCCATGTCGAGGATGGTCTGGTGCGGCTGGCTGACGACAGCCTGACCCTGCTGCCCCAGGGGCAGCTGATGATGCGCAGCGTGGCCATGGCCTTCGATGCCTACCTGAGCGAGCAGGGCGCCGAGCGTTTTTCCCGCACGGTGTAGTCGCGGCGGCCTGGGGCCTTACTCCACCAGGCTCAGCTCCGGCTTGTCGGGCTTGCGCGGCGGGAAGCGGTCGCTGGCGATCAGGCCGCTGACCTCATGGAACAGGCGATCCGCCTCGTCGCTGGAGAAATCCTCGCCGTAGCGTTTCTTCAAACCGTATTGACTGAGCACCAGGTGCAGGTCGGCCTTGACCCCGTGCTGGTCCAGGCAGCCGCGCACGCATTGCAGGCGGCAGCCGTCGATGGCCAGGATGGCGCGGCCGCTGTTGGCCTTGTTGACCAGGGAGGCGACCCGTCCGCCGACCCCGGCGATGCAGGACATCTCGGCCAGGCCGGCTCGGTCCAGGCGTACCGCCAGGGTGTTGGCCAGCTGCGCCACGTTGGAGCAGCCGGAGCAGGAATAGACCAGGGGCAGTTCGGGGTTGCGCATGGGGCTTACCTCTCAGTCGCAGTAGGTGGCCAGGCTGGCGCCATCCAGCACCTGGATATTGCGCCGCTCCATGGCGATCAGGCCCTTGTCGATCAGGCGATGCAGGATGCGCGAGAAGGTTTCCGGCTGGATGCCCAGCTGCGAGGCGATCAGGCGCTTGGGCACGTTGAGCTGGATCGGTCCGTGGCATTCGGCCTGCTGCTGGCACAGATAGCGGGCCACACGACGGCTGGCGTTGGCCAGGGTCAGGGTGTCGATCTCGTTGAGACGCTGGTGCAGGCGGATGCTGAAGGCGGCCAGCAGGTCCAGACAGATCTTCGGCTGCTCTTCCAGCAGCTGCCGGTAGTGGGCGCCATCGATGCTGATCAGCTGGCTGTCGCGCAGGGCCACGGCGGTAACCGGGTACTTGTCGATGCCGCTGAACAGCAGGGCCTCGGCAAAGCTCTGGCCGGCGCTGATCACCTCCACCAGCTTCTCCTGGCCCTCGGGCAGCAGGCGCATCAGCTTGATCTGGCCCTGCAGCAGCAGATAGAAACGCTCGGCCTTGTCGCCCTGGTGAAACAGGCAGGCCGCGCTGTCCAGGCGGCGCACGATGGCCAGGCTGCATACCTCCTGAAAGGCCGCGTCGGGCAATCTGCCGAACAGATGATGTTGGCGCATGGCGGCCAGGGTGCTGGCATCGGTGAGCATGGGGCACCTCCTTGAGTCTCATCCTAGGCCGGGCAGGGCGCTGCGCCCATTCCTCCGAGGCGCTACCGCCAAAGAGGTAGCGGGGCGGCTGCAAGCCTCGCATTAGAGCGCCTGGGGCTGTTCAGGAGGGTTTTGACCGGCTGACCTGACTTGATCAACGACAAGGTTTTGCGCTCTGCGGCGTGCTTATCTGCAGCCCAGGCAGCCAAACGCGAGGTGTCAGCATGGCCATCGAAATCGGGCAATTGCTCAGCAACAACAGGTTCTGGTCGGAAACCCTGCGTGGCCGTGATCCGGATTTCTTCGCCCGTCTGGCCCGTCAGCAGCGCCCGGAGTTTCTCTGGATCGGCTGTTCCGATAGCCGGGTGCCGGCCAATGAAGTGGTGGGGCTGATGCCGGGGGAGCTGTTCGTGCACCGCAATGTGGCCAATATGGTGGTGGCCACCGATATGAATTTTCTCTCGGTGCTGCAGTTTGCCGTGGATGTGCTCAAGGTGCGGCAGATCATCGTCTGCGGCCACTATGGCTGCGGCGGCGTGCGGGCGGCCCTGGGGCATGAAGAACTGGGCTTGATCGACAACTGGCTGCGGGCGCTCAAGGCGCTGTATCACCAGCACCGCGAGCAGTTCGTCGGGCTGGAGGCCGACGCGCGGGTGGACTTGCTGTGCGAGTTGAATGTGCAGCGCCAGGTGCGCAATGTGTGCCACACCACCATCGTGCAGAACGCCTGGAATCGCGGTCAGCCCCTGGCCGTGCATGGCTGGATCTATGGCCTGAGCGATGGCCTGCTCAAAGACCTGGGGGTGACCATCGAATCCGCCGATGCCCTGGACGACAGCTTTCTCTACCAGCCCTGAACCGCGGGCCTAGCGCAGGTGCTCCAGCGCCCAGACCGCGGCCTCGACCCGTGAGCGCAGGCCAAGTTTGTGCAGCAGGTTCTTCACATGAACCTTCACCGTGCCCTCGGTAATGCCCAGCTTGTTGCCGATCACCTTGTTGCTGCTGCCGGCGGCGATCATTTTCAGCACCTGGCGTTCACGGTCGGTGAGGTCCAGCTGGCTGGCGCTGGGCGGATTGCGCAGGGCCTGGGCCAGCACCCGGGTCAGGGCCGGGCTGATCACCAGGGCGCCCTGCAGGGCCAGGCGAATCTGCTGGATAAGGATTTCCGGCTCCATATCCTTGAGCAGGTAACCGTCGGCGCCCAGGCGCATGGCGTCGCGCACATCGTCTTCATCATCGGAAACGGTAAACAGCAGCACCTTGCCGGGAAAGTTCTGTTCACGCAGGCGCTTGAGGGTCTGCACGCCATTGAGCTCGGGCATGTTGTTGTCCAGCAGGATCAGCTCCGGGCGCAGTTCGCGCACCATCTCCAGGGCTTCGATACCGTTGTTGGCCTCGCCTATCACCTGCAGATCGTTCTCCAGCTCCAGCAGCTGGCGTAGGCCGCGACGCATCATGGGATGGTCGTCGACCAGCAGCAGGGTATGGGCTGCGGTGGTGTTCATGCGGGCTCCTTGTCTTCACGTAGGTCGAGAAACTCCGGGCGAAAGCGCAGGTTCAGGTGCGTGCCGCCGCCTTCTCTGGGGCTGATGGTGAGGCTACCGCCCAGGCTGCGGGCGCGCTCCTGCATGATGCTCAGGCCATGGTGCTGGCGGCTGTCGAAGCCTTCACGGATGCCGCAGCCATCGTCTTCCACGCAGAGTTCCACCTCTTCGCCCACCTGCTGCAAGCGCAGCCAGGCATGCTCGGCCTGGGCGTGGCGGGCGCAGTTGGAGAGCGCCTCGCGGGCGATCTGCAACAGGTGGATCTGTTCGGTGGCCGACAGCTGGAAGGCCAGGGCCGGGCTGTGCAGGTGCACATGGAAGCTGCCGCGTTCGGCGAACTCCCGGGCCGTATCCTGCAGCGCCTGGTGCAGGCCGCCATCGTGAATCTGCAGGCGGAAGGTGGTGAGCAGCTCACGCAGTTGGCGATAGGCATTGTTCAGGCCCTCGCGCAGTTCCTCGCTGACACTCTCCAGCTGTTCGGCGGATTCGCCACGGCGGATCAGGGTTTGCAGGCGGCTGACCTGCAGCTTCATGTAGGACAGCGCCTGGGCCAGGGAGTCGTGCAGCTCGCGGGCGATGGTAGTGCGCTCGTCCAGCAGCAGCAGGCGGTTGTCGCGCTCGCGCTGGCGTTCCAGCGACAGCGAGGTGCCGATCAGGTTGGCCAGCGCCTGGATCAGTTCCTGCTCCCAGTCCAGCGGGCTGTGCCCGTCCAGGTAATTGGCCCGCAGTTCGCCGAGATTGTGCCCCTGGTTGCTGATGGGAAAGCTCAGGCGGTTGGCTTGCAGGTTGCGCTCGCAGCTGTGGCAGTCATGTCGCGAGCAGATTTCCCGCGAGGCATTGCCATGGATGGCAATCAGCTGCTCCGGCGACTCGCTGGCCGCGCCACTCAGGCACAGGGTCAGGCGCAGGCCTGGCAGGCGCTGCTGGAAACGTTCGATCAGCTCGTCCAGCTGATCGGCGTTGGCCGGGTTGCTGGCGATCTGCCGGCTGCCCTGGTACAGCAGCTCCAGGGCCGCATTGGTCTGCGCCAGGCTCTGGGTCTTGTGCGCCACCCGGGATTCGAGGGTGCGGTGCGACTCCTCGATGGCATCGGCCATGGCGTTGAAGCTTTCTGCCATCTGCCCCAGCTCATCGGCCGAGCGGAATTCGATGCGCGCATCCAGATCGCCGGCGCGAAAGCGCTCGGTGGTGCTGACCAGCTCCTGCAGCGGGTTGATCACGCTGTTCTGCAGCTCAAACATGCCCACCAGCAGAATGATCACGGTGATCAGCAGGGCGCCGCCCTGGATGCTCTGCTGCAGGCCCTGGCGCTTTTCGCTCTGCTGCTGCAGGCGCAGCACAAAGAACTCCAGCTGGGCGACAAAGCCCTCGCTGCCGCGCTGGAAGGCCGCCTTGTCGCCGCGCTCCAGGGCCGGGCGCAGCTCCTCCAGCCAGAGCTGCTGCAGGCCGTTGTAGGTGATGCGCAAGGGATCCCGCTGTTTGCCGAGCAGGTGGGTGAGGGCGGGGCTGTGCAGGCGTCGCTCCAGATCCGCCTGCAGTTCGGCGATCTGTTCGGCGGGGGCGTTGGCTTCCAGCTGCCAGTTCAGCTTGTAGGTGGCCATGCGCAGGGAGCCGGCGGTATTGATGGCGGCGGCGTCGTCCTCGCTGATCCAGGCCAGCAGGCCGGCACTGATGGCGCTGGACAGGGCCAGGACCGCGATGAGGATCACCGCCAGCCCGGCCCGGGCCGGTAATGAGCTCTTCAGCCAGCTGAGCATGGGCGGCTACCCCCAAAGAGTTCGGTGGCTGTGGCGCTCATCCGGATACCTCCACCTTGTATGTATAAGTTGCTGAAAAGCATGGGCTTTCATATCGATTTTGGAACTACCTCTTTGGGGGTAGAGGGTGGTTCCTGGCCCCGCAAACGGCTCCTGGGACGTTGATGTGGGTCAATTTTTTTTGCCATTGGGCGCCTAGGCTGCAGCCATGACAACAGTAACGGGAGTCTGTCATGGCAGGCCACAAAGTACAGCAAGGGCTGGTGCTGGGCATGAGTACCTTCGCCTTCACCATGTGTTTTATGGTGTGGATGATGTTCGCCGTGCTCGGGGTACCGATCAAGGAACTGCTTGACCTCAACGAAACCCAGTTCGGCCTGCTGGCCGCCACGCCGGTACTGACCGGCTCCCTGGTGCGTCTGCCGCTGGGCATGCTCACCGACCGCTTTGGCGGGCGCATCGTGTTCTTCCTGCTGATGCTGTTCTGCGTGCTGCCGATCTACCTGATCAGCTACGCCACGGCCTACTGGCAGTTCCTCGTACTGGGGCTGTTTGTCGGTCTGGCCGGCGGCTCCTTCTCGGTGGGTATCGCCTACGTCGCCAAGTGGTTCGACAAGAGCAACCAGGGCACGGCCATGGGCATTTTCGGTGCGGGCAATGCCGGCGCCGCCGTCACCAAGTTTGTCGCCCCGGCCATCATTGCCGCCGCCAGCTGGCAGATGGTGCCCAAGGTCTACTCGGCGATTCTGTTTATCACCGCCTTGCTGTTCTGGTTCTTCACCTACGAGAACAAGGCGCACCGT
Source organism: Pseudomonas xionganensis (assembly GCF_009763245.1). GTDB lineage: Bacteria > Pseudomonadota > Gammaproteobacteria > Pseudomonadales > Pseudomonadaceae > Aquipseudomonas > Aquipseudomonas xionganensis. The sequence continues at coordinate 1,493,858 of NZ_WKJZ01000001.1, forward strand.
GTGCCCAGCAGCCTGAGCCTCGGCCAGCAGCTGCGCACCCTTAAAGACCCCCGGGTATGGCGCTACTGCCAGTACTACTCGATCGTCTTCGGCGGTTATGTGGCGCTGGCCCTGTGGATGACCAAGTACTACGTCCAGGAGTATGAGCTGAGCCTGCAGAGCGCCGCGTTGCTGGCCGCCTGCTTCTCCCTGCCGGGCGGACTGCTGCGCGCCATCGGCGGCTGGATGTCGGACAAGTGGGGCGCCCACAGCGTGACCTGGTGGGTGATGTGGGTCAGCTGGATCTGCCTGTTCCTGCTGTCCTATCCGCCCACCGATCTGACCGTGCATACCGTGGAGGGGCCGCGCACCTTCCATATCGGCCTGAACGTCTGGGTGTTCACCCTGCTGATGTTCGTGATCGGCATCGCCTGGGCGTTCGGCAAGGCCTCGGTGTTCAAGTACATCTCCGATGAGTTCCCCAGCAACATGGGCGCGGTGTCCGGCATCGTCGGCCTGGCCGGCGGCCTGGGCGGCTTCGTCCTGCCCATCCTGTTCGGTGCCCTGGTGGATCTCACCGGGGTGCGTTCCTCCGCCTTCATGCTGCTGTACGGCGTGGTCTGGGTCTCCCTGATCTGGATGTACCTCAGCGAAGTTCGCAAAACCCCCGTCATGGGCCAGGGCTCCTCGGGGCCTACCGGCTCCGCGTCCTGACCCTGCAAGGAGACAGACCATGTCCGCAAGCAAGCATGCCCCGGCCGCCGCGTTGCCCCCCACCGGGCCGGTGATTCAAGACTGGCGTCCGGAAGACGCGCACTTCTGGGGCTCGATCGGCAAGAGTATTGCCACCCGCAACCTGTGGATCTCGATTCCCGCGCTGTTTCTCGCCTTCGCCGTATGGATGGTGTGGAGCACGGTGATCGTGCGCCTGAACGCCATCGGCTTCAGCTTCAGCACCGATCAGCTGTTCTGGCTGGCGGCGCTGCCCGGCTTGTCCGGCGCCACCTTCCGCATTTTCTACTCCTTTATGGTGCCGGTGTTCGGCGGGCGGCGCTGGACCGCCCTGAGCACCGCCTCGTTGCTGATCCCGGCGTTGTGGATGGGCTTTGCCGTGCAGGACCCGCACACGCCCTACAGCGTGTTCGTGATCATCGCCCTGCTGTGCGGCTTCGGTGGCGGCAACTTCGCATCGAGCATGTCCAATATCAGCTTCTTCTACCCCAAGTCGCAGCAGGGCACCGCCCTGGGCCTGAATGCCGGGCTGGGTAACCTGGGCGTGTCGGCCATGCAGTTTCTGGTGCCGCTGGTGATCGGCTTCGGCCTGTTCGGCGCCGTGGGTGGCAAACCCCAGGAACTGGCCGATGGCAGCCAGCTGTGGCTGCAGAACGCCGGCTTTGTCTGGGTTCCGCTGATTGCCGCGGTAACCCTGGCGGCCTGGTTTGGCATGAACGACCTGGCGTCGGCACGGGCCTCGTTTTCCGAGCAGGCGGTGATCTTCAAGCGCAAGCACAACTGGCTGATGTGCTGGCTGTACCTGGCCACCTTCGGTTCCTTCATCGGCTTCGCCGCCGCCTTCCCGCTGCTGATCAAGCAGTCCTTCCCCGCGGTCAATCCGCTGCAGTTCGCCTTCCTCGGGCCGCTGGTCGGTGCCCTGGTGCGTCCGCTGGGCGGCTGGATCTCGGACAAGCTGGGCGGCGCGCGGGTGACCCTGTGGAACTTCGTGCTGATGATCGCGGCGGTGTTCGGGGTGATCGCCTTTCTGCCCCAGGCCGGCCAGGAAGGCAACTTCTACGGCTTTCTGGCCATGTTCATGCTGCTGTTCGTCACCACCGGCATCGGCAACGGCTCCACCTTCCGCATGATCCCGGTGATTTTCCGCACCCTGCACGAGCGTTGGAGTGCCGGCAAGAAAGCCGCAGAGCGTGAAGAAGCACTGAAGAGCGCGGGCAAGGAGTCGGCCGCGGTGCTCGGCTTCAGCTCGGCCATCGGAGCCTTTGGCGCCTTCTTTATCCCCAAGACCTTTGGTAGCTCCATCGCCCTGACCGGAGGCCCGGAAATGGCCCTGTACCTGTTCGTTGGTTACTACCTGAGCTGCATGTTCGTGACCTGGTGGTGGTACTCGCGCAAGGGTGCCGAGACGCCCTGCTAACTACCCACAGCCCAAGCAATGACGAGCGTGGGGCCGCCCGCGTTCAGCCTGAGAGGAAAACAGAAATGAGCCATTTACTCGACCAGCTGCGCTTCTTCAATAGAAAGCAGGGTGAGTTCGCCGACGGTCATGGCGAGACCCGCCAGGAGTCCCGCGACTGGGAGAACGTCTACCGTTCGCGCTGGCAGTACGACAAGATCGTGCGTTCCACCCACGGGGTGAACTGCACCGGGTCGTGCTCCTGGAAGATCTACGTGAAGAACGGCCTGATCACCTGGGAAACCCAGCAGACCGACTACCCGCGTACCCGCAACGACCTGCCCAACCACGAGCCGCGCGGCTGCCCCCGTGGCGCCAGCTACAGCTGGTATATCTACAGCGCCAACCGTCTGAAGTACCCCAAGGTGCGCAAGCCGCTGCTCAAGCTCTGGCGCGAGGCGCGGGCGACCCTGGCGCCGGTGCAGGCCTGGGCCAGCATTGTCGAGAGCCCGGCCAAGGCCGAGGCGTACAAGAGCAAGCGCGGCATGGGCGGCTTTATCCGCTCCAGCTGGGACGAAGTGACCGAGATCATCGCCGCGGCCAACGTCTACACCGTCAAGCAGCACGGCCCGGACCGGGTGGTCGGCTTCTCGCCGATTCCGGCCATGTCCATGGTCAGCTACGCGGCCGGTAGCCGTTACCTGTCGCTGATCGGCGGGGTGTGCCTGTCCTTCTATGACTGGTACTGCGACCTGCCGCCGGCCTCGCCCATGGTCTGGGGCGAGCAGACCGACGTGCCGGAATCGGCCGACTGGTACAACTCCAACTACATCATCGCCTGGGGCTCCAACGTGCCGCAGACGCGCACCCCGGACGCCCACTTCTTTACCGAGGTGCGCTACAAGGGCACCAAGACCGTGGCCATCACCCCGGACTATTCCGAGGTGGCCAAGCTCACCGACCTCTGGCTCAACCCCAAGCAGGGCACCGACGCGGCGCTGGCCCAGGCCTTCGCCCACGTGATCTTCAAGGAATTCCACCTGGAGAAGCCCAGCGCCTACTTCACCGACTACGCCAAGCGCTACACCGACCTGCCGGTGCTGGTGCTGCTCAACGAGAAGGACGGCAGCCACCGCGCCGAGCGCTTCCTGCGCGCCTCGGATCTGGCCGATAACCTGGGCCAGGACAACAACCCCGAGTGGAAGACCATCGCCATGGATGCCAGCGGCGAGCTGGTATCGCCCCAGGGCTCCATCGGCTACCGCTGGGGTGAGAAGGGCAAGTGGAACATCGAACCGCGCGAAGGTCGCGAGGGCCGCGAGGTGGATCTCAAGCTCAGCCAGATCGACAGCGGCGAAACGGCCGAAGTCGCCTTCCCCTATTTCGGCGGACAGTTCCATGAACACTTCGCCCATGCCGAAGGTGAGGAAATCCAGCTGCGCCGGGTGCCGGTCAGCACCGTGATCCTGGCCGATGGCAGCCAGGCCAAGGTGGCCAGCGTGTTCGACCTGATGGCCGCCAACCTCGGCATCGACCGTGGCCTGGGCGGCGCCAACGTGGCCAGCAGCTACGACGACGCCAGCGTGCCCGGCACCCCGGCCTGGCAGGAAGTCATCACCGGTGTGTCCCGCGAGAAGGCGATCCAGATCGCCCGCGAGTTCGCCGACAACGCCGACAAGACCCATGGCCGCAGCATGATCATCGTCGGCGCGGCGATGAACCACTGGTACCACATGGACATGAACTACCGCGGCCTGATCAACATGCTGATGTTGTGTGGCTGCGTGGGCCAGACCGGTGGTGGCTGGGCCCACTATGTGGGCCAGGAGAAACTGCGCCCGCAGTGCGGCTGGCTGCCCCTGGCCTTCGGCCTGGACTGGAGCCGCCCGCCACGGCAGATGAACGGCACCAGCTTCTTCTACGGCCACTCATCGCAGTGGCGCCACGAGAAGATGAGCATCCACGAGGTGCTCTCGCCGCTGGCCGACAAGAGCCAGTTCCCCGAGCATATGCTCGACTACAACATCCGCGCCGAACGCGCCGGCTGGCTGCCCAGCGCGCCGCAGCTGAACCGCAACCCGCTGCAGATCACCCGCGACGCCCAGGCCGCCGGCATGTCGCCAGTGGATTACGTGACCCAGTCCCTGCAGGACGGCAGCCTGCGCTTTGCCTGCGAGCAGCCGGACAACCCGGCCAACTTCCCGCGAAATATGTTTATCTGGCGCTCCAACCTGCTGGGCAGCTCGGGCAAGGGCCACGAGTACATGCTGAAGTACCTGCTGGGCACCAAGAATGGGGTGATGAACGAGGACCTGGGCAAGCGCGGCGGCTTCAAGCCGACCGAGGCCGAGTGGCAGGACGAAGGCGCCATCGGCAAACTCGACCTGGTCACCACCCTGGACTTCCGCATGTCCAGTACCTGCGTGTATTCCGACATCGTCCTGCCGACCGCCACCTGGTACGAAAAGGACGACATGAACACCTCGGACATGCACCCCTTTATCCACCCGCTGTCCGCCGCCATCGACCCGGCCTGGGAAGCCAAGAGCGACTGGGAAATCTACAAGCTGATCGCCAAGAAGTTCTCGGCCATGGCCGAGGGGCATCTGGGCGTGGAGCAGGATCTGGTCACCGTACCGCTGCTGCATGACAGCCCCGGCGAGCTGGCCCAGCCCTTCGGCGGCACCGACTGGAAAAGCGCAGGCGTGGCCCCGCAGCCGGGTAAGAACTGCCCGAACATGACCGTGGTGGAGCGCGATTACCCCAGCACCTACAAGAAGTTCACCTCCTTGGGCCCACTGCTGGAAAAACTCGGCAACGGCGGCAAGGGCATCAACTGGAACACCGACGAGGAGGTCAAGTTCCTCGGCGAGCTCAACTACAAGGTGCGCGAGGAAGGCGTCAGTCAAGGGCGGCCGCAGATCGAATCGGCCATCGACGCCGCCGAGGTGATTCTGTCCCTGGCCCCGGAAACCAACGGCCATGTGGCGGTCAAGGCCTGGGCCGCGCTGTCGGAATTCACCGGCCGCGACCACAGCCACCTGGCCCTGCCCAAGGAGCACGAGGCGATCCGCTTCCGCGATATCCAGGCGCAGCCGCGCAAGATCATCTCCAGCCCCACCTGGTCGGGCCTGGAAGACGAGCACGTGAGCTACAACGCCGGCTACACCAACGTCCACGAGTACATCCCGTGGCGCACCATCACCGGCCGCCAGCAGTTCTATCAGGATCACCCCTGGATGCAGGCCTTTGGCGAACAGATGATGAGCTACCGGCCACCGATCAACACCCGCACCGTGGATTACGTGAAGGGCAAGAAGCCCAACGGCAACACCGAGATCGTCCTCAACTGGATCACTCCGCACCAGAAGTGGGGCATCCACAGCACCTACTCGGACAACCTGATCATGCTCACCCTGAGCCGTGGCGGGCCGATCGTGTGGATGAGCGAGATCGACGCGAAAAAGGCCGGCATCGAGGACAACGACTGGATCGAGTGCTTCAACGCCAACGGCGCCCTGACCGCCCGTGCGGTGGTCAGCCAGCGGGTCAAGGAGGGCATGGTGATGATGTACCACGCCCAGGAACGCATCGTGAACGTGCCCGGCAGCGAAACCACCAAGACCCGTGGCGGCCACCACAACTCGGTGACCCGCGTGGTGCTCAAACCCACCCACATGATCGGCGGCTACGCCCAGCAGTCCTACGGCTTCAACTACTACGGCACCGTGGGCTGCAACCGCGACGAGTTCGTCGTGGTGCGCAAGATGAGCAAGGTCGACTGGCTGGATGGCACGGATGTCGGTGGCCTGGGCGGCGACGCCCTGCCGCAACCTTTGCCGACCAAGATTGATTGAGGAGTGATGCCATGAAAATTCGTTCACAAGTGGCGATGGTCCTGAACCTGGACAAGTGCATCGGCTGTCACACCTGCTCGATCACCTGCAAGAACGTCTGGACCAGCCGCGAAGGCATGGAATACGCCTGGTTCAACAACGTCGAGACCAAGCCTGGGATCGGTTACCCCAAGGAGTGGGAAAACCAGGACAAGTGGAAGGGCGGCTGGGTGCGCAACAAGGACGGCTCGATCAACCCGCGCATCGGCGGCAAGTTCCGCGTGCTGGCGAATATCTTCGCCAACCCGGACATGCCTTCGATCGACGACTACTACGAGCCGTTCGACTTCGACTACCAGAACCTGCACACCGCGCCCCTGGCCGATCACCAGCCGGTGGCCCGGCCACGCTCGCTGATCAGCGGCAAGCGCATGGAGAAGATCGAGTGGGGGCCCAACTGGGAAGAGATCCTCGGCACCGAGTTCGCCAAGCGGCGCAAGGACAAGAACTTCGATGCCGTGCAGGCCGATATCTACGGCCAGTACGAAAACACCTTCATGATGTACCTGCCGCGCCTGTGCGAGCACTGCCTCAACCCCACCTGCGCGGCCTCCTGCCCGAGCGGGGCGATCTACAAGCGCGAGGAAGACGGCATCGTCCTGATCGATCAGGAGAAGTGCCGCGGCTGGCGCATGTGCATCAGCGGCTGCCCGTACAAGAAGATCTACTTCAACTGGAAGAGCGGCAAATCCGAGAAGTGCATCTTCTGCTACCCGCGTATCGAAGCCGGCATGCCCACCGTGTGCTCGGAAACCTGCGTGGGCCGCATCCGCTACCTGGGTGTGCTGCTGTACGACGCCGACCGTATCCATGAGGTGGCCAGCACCCCCAACGAGCAGGACTTGTACCTTAAGCAGCTGGAGCTGTTCCTCGACCCCAGCGACCCGGCCGTGATCAAGCAGGCCCTGGCCGATGGCGTACCCATGTCGGTGATCGAGTCGGCGCAGAAATCCCCGGTGTACAAGCTGGCGGTGGACTGGAAGCTGGCCCTGCCGCTGCACCCGGAATACCGCACCCTGCCGATGGTCTGGTACGTGCCGCCCCTGTCGCCGATTCAGAACGCCGCGCAAGCCGGCAGCATCAGCATGGACGGCGTGCTGCCGGACGTGGACAGCCTGCGCATCCCCCTGCGTTACCTGGCCAACCTGCTCACCGCCGGCGACGTCAAGCCGGTCAAGCTGGCCTTGAAGCGCCTGCTGGCCATGCGCGCCTACAAGCGCGCCGAGCAGGTTGACGGGGTGCGCGACCTCAAGGTGCTGGAGGATGTCGGCCTGTCGGTGGCCCAGGTGGAAGACATGTACCGCTACCTGGCCATTGCCAACTATGAAGACCGCTTCGTGATCCCCACGGCGCACCGTGAGGAGGCCATGAGTGATGCCTTCGCCGAGCGCTCCGGTTGCGGCTTCAGCTTCGGCAGCGGCTGCAGCGGCAGCTCCGACACCAATATGTTCGGCGCGAAGAAGGCCAACCGCCGCGACGTGCTGAAAACCGTACAGCTGTGGGAGGAGTGAGCATGCAAATCCTCAAGGTGATTTCCCTGTTGCTGGATTATCCGACCGAGGCGCTGCAAGGCGCCCGTGAGGAACTGTTGAATGCCATCGGCCGCGCCCGCGAGATCAGCCCCGAGCAGCGCACTGCGCTGATCGCGTTGCTCGACGAGCTGGCCGGCGGTGACGTGATGGATGTGCAGGAACGCTACAGCGAGCTGTTCGACAAGGGCCGCTCCCTGTCGCTGCTGCTGTTCGAGCATGTGCATGGCGAGTCCCGCGACCGTGGCCAGGCCATGGTCGATCTGATGGCGCAGTACGAGGAAGCCGGCTTCGCCATCGGTGTGCGCGAACTGCCCGATTACATCCCGTTGTACCTGGAGTACCTGGCCAGCCGCGAGGACATCGAGGCCCGTGAAGGCCTGGCCGATGTATCCCATCTGCTGGCGCTGCTGGCGGCTCGCTTGGTCGAGCGTGAAAGCCCCTACGCCGCCTGCTTCCAGGCCCTGCTGCAGATCGCCGGGCAGCAGCCGGCGGTGGCCGTGGCCGAGGTGCGCGAACAGGTCGCCGCCGAGGTGCGCGACGACTCCCTCGAAGCCCTGGACAAGATCTGGGAAGAGGAGGCGGTGGACTTCCTCCAGGCCGAGCAGCAGGACCGCTGCCCCAGCCAGACCAGCCTGCCCGGCAAGGCCCGGGAAGAAGTACCAGTGCCGCTGCACTGGGTGGATTTCAATCACGAGGGCGCGGCCGCGGCGCCGGCCCAGGAGGTGCGTCATGTCTAGCAGCAATCTCTGGCTGTTCGGGATCTATCCCTATATCGCCCTGGCCATCTGCTTTATCGGCAGCTGGGCGCGTTTCGACCTGTCGCAGTACAGCTGGAAGGCCGGCTCCAGCCAGGTGTTCAACCGCACCCCGGCCGAGCAGCGTTATATGCGCATCGCCAGCAACCTGTTCCATGTCGGCGTGCTGTTTATCCTGGCCGGTCACTTTGTCGGCCTGCTTCTCCCCGAGGCCATCTACCACCATGTGATCAGCACCGCCAACAAGCAGCTGCTGGCCATGGTTTCCGGCGGCTTCTTCGGCGTGCTGTGCCTGATCGGCCTGCTGATGCTGCTCAAGCGTCGCCTGACCGACCCACGGGTGCGGGCCAGCTCCAGCACCTCGGACGTGCTGATCCTGGTGGTGCTGCTGGTGCAGTTGCTGCTGGGCCTGGCCACCATCTTCGCCTCGGCCGGGCATATGGACGGCTCGGTGATGGTGATGCTGGCCAACTGGGCGCAAGCCGTGGTCACCCTGCAACCCATAGTCGCCGCCGCCAGCATCGAGCCGGTCAGCCTGGTCTACAAGCTCCACGTGTTCCTCGGCCTGACCCTGTTCGTGCTGTTCCCCTTTACCCGCCTGGTGCACATCGTCAGCGCCCCGGTGTGGTATCTGGGCCGGCGTTACCAGATCGTCCGGCAGAAGGGTTAACAGGATCAAAAAGTAGGGTGGACATGCCGCAGGCTTGTCCACCATTGGCAGGGCAGGGCAACTGAACCCGCCCCGCCAAACAACTATATGTGGAGGTGTGTGATGGGTTGTGGATGTGGTGGAAGTGGCGGCGGTGAAGGCGGCTGCGCCGGCGGTGCCAGCCAGGTCGTGGAACCGATCCCGGCCGGGGTACAGACCTTTGAGCTGCCCCGGGAAGTGGATCACGACGAGGAACCGGCAGCAGAGGAGGCCGCGCCCAGCCTGGAACTGATTGCCAGCAGCGAGCAGGAGTGGCCTCGGATCAAGGTCAATGGCGTGGGCATCGCCCCCGAAGCCATCGCCCAGGAACTGCAGTACCACCCGGCCAGCACCCGCCAGGAGGCGATCTTCCTCGCCAGCCAGGCCCTGGTGCTGCGCGAGTTGCTCAAGCAGCGCGCCAATGCCCTGGGCTTGGTGGTGCAGCCGGCAGCGGGGGAGAGCGAAGAGGAGGCGGCCACCCGCACCCTGCTGGAGCAGGAAGTGCCCCTGCCGCACGCCGATCAGGCGGCTTGCCTGAAGTATTTCGAGAATAACCGCAGCCGGTTCTCCAGCGCCCCGCTGGTCGCGGCGCGGCATATCCTGCTGGCCTGCCCGGCGGATGACGCCGAAGAGCGCAGCCTGATGTGCGAGCAGGCCGAGGCCCTGCTGGAGCAACTCAAGACCGATGGCCTGCGCTTTGCAGAACTGGCCCTGGCCCATTCCGCCTGCCCGTCGAAAAACCAGGGCGGCAGCCTGGGGCAGATCAGCCAGGGCCAGACCGTGCCCGAATTCGAGCGGCAATTGCTGCGCCTGCCCCTGGGCCTGGCCGACCACCCCCTGGAAAGCCGCTACGGCTTCCATCTGGTCTGGGTCGACCAGCGCATCGAGGGTGAGCCGCTGCCCTTCGAACTGGTGGAGGGCAGCATCCGCGCCGAGCTGGACCAGCGCGTCTGGCAGGTGGCGGTCGGTCAATACCTGAAGAACCTGGTGGGCATGGCGGATATCCGGGGCATCGTCCTGGACGGTGCCGACAGCCCACTGATGCAGTAGCCCGGACGGGCTGGAACCCCGTAGGGTGGAAAACCGCGAAGCGTTGTCCACCAGTCCACCCACAAGGTCTGCTTTCGGAGCGAACATGAACAGCCAACTGCAGGACGGCTTTGGCCGCAGTATCGACTACCTGCGCATATCGGTGACCGACCGCTGCGATTTTCGCTGCGTGTACTGCATGGCCGAGGACATGACCTTTCTAGCGCGCCAGCAGGTACTCAGCCTGGAGGAAATCGAGCGCCTGGCACGGCTGTTCGTCGCCCACGGGGTGAAGAAGATCCGCCTTACCGGCGGCGAACCCCTGGTGCGCCAGGGCATAGTCGGGTTGTGTGCGAAGATCGCCGCACTGCCGGGCCTGCGCGAACTGGTGATGACCAGCAACGGCTCGCAGCTGGGCAAGCTGGCCCAGCCCCTGGCGGATGCCGGGGTCAAGCGCCTGAATATCAGCCTGGACAGTCTCAAGCCCGAGCGCTTTGCCGCCATCACCCGTACCGGCGAACTGGCCCAGGTACTGGCCGGCATCGACGCCGCCCGCGCCGCCGGCTTTGCCCGCATCAAGCTCAATGCCGTGGTGATGCAGGGGCGCAACGCCGACGAGGTGCTGGACCTGGTCGACTACGCCGTGCAGCGCGGCCTGGATATCAGCTTTATCGAGGAAATGCCCCTGGGCCAGGTGGGCCGCTCCCGGGAAGAAAGCTTCTGCTCCAGCGACTGGGTGCGCGAGCGCATCAGCCAGCGCTACAGCCTGATCGACAGCGCCGAGCAGAGCGGCGGCCCGGCCCGCTACGTGCGCATCCAGGGCCATGCCGACAGCCGCATCGGCTTTATCTCGCCCCATAGCCACAACTTCTGCGCCACCTGTAACCGCGTGCGCCTCACCGCCGAAGGCCGCCTGCTGCTGTGCCTGGGCCACGAACACTCGGTGGACCTGCGCGCCCTGCTGCGCCGCCACCCGGAAAGCGACGCACCGCTGCTCGACGCCATCCACGCCGGCCTTGCGCGCAAACCCCAGCGCCATGACTTCAGCATCGGCGGCGAGGTGCAGGTACTACGTTTTATGAACGCCAGCGGCGGCTAACACCGCCCCCAGCTTTACCCTCCCATTGGGCCGTTTACGGCCCTTTTTTACGCCTGCAGCCCGTGGCGTGGATAGCGCTTTATCCATTCTGTGAAGCCCGTAGGGTGGATGTCGCTTTTTACATCCACCGTGTGCCGATGAGGCTGAGCCGGCGGTGGAAAACGCTGCGCGGTTTTCCACCCTACGGGTTGCCGCCCTTGATGCACGGTATGGCCGGTCGCGACAGATCACTACCTGTGCACGATTTTCCGGCCCACGCCGATAAGTCCCCTCGCTGCTCTAGGGAGAGGGGAACAAACCGCACGGGAATTGGCCACACAATCATTAATTCCCCCTTCTTGATCATCATCAATTTCTGCACAGGCCTTTATAGGGACTATGCACATCATGTTGTGTTCTGAATTAACTCAAACAACAATATGATGTGTTTAAGGAGGTGGTGATGAGCCCGCTTGATCTGCAGTTCGGCCCCCGCATGCTGTACAAACGCGACGGCAGTGAGGTGCCCTTCGATGCCGACAAGATCCAGCGCGCCATCGCCGCCGCCGGTCAGGCCACCGGCGCCTTTGCGCTGGACGAGGCCCGCGAGCTGACCCTGGCGGTGCTGGCCCGCCTGCTGGATGCCAAGCCCCTGAGCGTGGAGCAGGTGCAGGACAAGGTCGAGCTGGTGCTGATGGAGGCCGGCTACTATCAGACCGCTCGCGCCTATATCGTCTACCGCGAGCAGCACGGCCGCCTGCGCCGCGACCGCAAGACCCTGGTGGACGTAGCCGCGTCGATGAACGAATACCTGTCCCGCGAGGACTGGCGCGTACAGGCCAACGCCAACCAGGGTTATTCCCTGGGCGGGCTGATCCTCAACGTGGCCGGCAAGGTCACCGCCAACTACTGGCTGGATGAGGTCTACAGCAGTGATATCGGCTGGGCCCATCGTGAGGCCGATCTGCATATCCATGACCTGGACATGCTCGCCGGCTACTGCGCCGGCTGGTCCCTGCGCACCCTGCTGCACGAAGGCCTCAATGGCATTCCCGGGCGGGTCGAGGCCGGGCCGCCCAAGCACCTGTCCAGCGCCCTGGGGCAGATGGTCAACTTCCTCGGCACCCTGCAAAACGAATGGGCCGGGGCCCAGGCCTTCAGCTCCTTCGATACCTATCTGGCGCCCTATGTGCGCAAGGACAACCTGAGCTATGAGCAGGTGCGCCAGTCCCTGCAGGAATTTATCTACAACCTCAACGTGCCCTCGCGCTGGGGCACGCAGACGCCCTTTACCAACCTGACCTTCGACTGGGTCTGCCCCGAGGATCTGCGCGAGCAGGTGCCGGTGATCGGCGGGCAGGAAATGCCCTTCTGCTACGGCGAGCTGCAGGCCGAGATGGAGCTGATCAACCGCGCCTATATCGAAGTGATGATGGCTGGCGACGCCAAGGGCCGGGTGTTCACCTTCCCCATTCCCACCTACAACATCACCCATGATTTTCCCTGGGACAGCGACAACGCCACGCGCCTGTTCGACATGACCGCGCGCTACGGCCTGCCGTACTTCCAGAACTTCCTCAACTCGGACATGCAGCCCAATCAGGTGCGCTCCATGTGCTGCCGCCTGCAACTGGACGTGCGCGAGCTGCTCAAGCGCGGCAACGGCCTGTTCGGCTCGGCCGAGCAGACTGGCTCCCTCGGCGTGGTGACGCTCAACTGCGCTCGTCTGGGCTATCTCTACCGCGGCGATCTGGAGGGCCTCTACCTGCGTCTGGATCAGCTGCTGCAACTGGCCTACGAGAGCCTGGAGGTCAAGCGCAAGGTGATCCAGCACCATATGGATGCCGGCCTCTACCCCTATACCAAGCGTTACCTGGGCACCCTGCGCAACCACTTTTCCACCATCGGCGTGAATGGCCTGCACGAGATGCTGCGCAACTTCACCGACGACCGCGAAGGCCTGCACACCGAGGCCGGCCGCGCGCTGGCGCTGCGCCTGCTCGACCATGTGCGCGGGCGCCTGGTGCAGTTTCAGGAAGACAGCGGCCACCTGTACAACCTCGAAGCCACCCCGGCCGAGGGCACCACCTACCGCTTCGCCAAGGAAGACCAGAAGCGCTTCCCCGGCATTCTGCAGGCCGGCAGCTTCGAGGCGCCGTACTACACCAACTCCTCGCAGCTGCCGGTGGGCTTTACCGACGACCCCTTCGAGGCCCTGGAGCTGCAGGACGCCCTGCAATGCAAATACACCGGCGGCACCGTGCTGCACCTCTATATGGCCGAGCGGATTTCCTCGGCCGAGGCCTGCAAGAAGCTGGTGCGCACCGCGCTATCGCGCTTCCGTCTGCCCTACCTGACGGTGACCCCGACCTTCTCCATCTGCCCGGTCCACGGCTACCTGGCCGGCGAACACGAGTTCTGCCCCAAGTGCGACGAAGCCCTGCTCAGTACGTCCAGCTGCTGCGGCGCCTGCGGCGGCTAAATCACAATTCCACCCACAGCAAGGAGCAACACCATGAATGCACATGTGCAACTGCCCGAAGCCCAACGTCAGCGCTGCGAAGTCTGGACCCGCGTGATGGGTTATCACCGACCGGTAACGGCCTTCAACCTGGGCAAGCAGTCGGAGCACCGCGAGCGCAAGCACTTCCGCGAAGCCCGTTAAAGCGCCGGGCCCTGGCGCCTGTCTCTGGCGTCGGGGCCGGCTCGCAAGGAGCTGACCATGACTGAATTTCCTCCCACCGCCGCCGAGCGCCTGCGGGTCGGCGGTCTGGTGCCCCTGACCACCCTGGACTTCCCCGGGCAGCTGGCCTGCGTGCTGTTCTGCCAGGGTTGCGCCTGGCGCTGCGGCTACTGCCATAACCCCGAGCTGATCCGTAAAGGCGCGGCCTACGACATTCCCTGGCCCGAGCTGCTGGCCTTTCTCCAGCGCCGCCGCGGCCTGCTCGATGCTGTGGTGTTCAGCGGCGGCGAGGCGACCCTGCAACCGGCTCTGCCGGCGGCCATACAACAGGTGCGCGAACTGGGCTTCAAGGTCGGCCTGCACAGCGCCGGCATCAAACCGGGCAGCCTGCAGCGGGTACTGCCGCTATGCGACTGGGTGGGCTTCGACGTCAAGGCCCTGGAGGAGGAGACCACAATGATTACCGGCATCAGCGGCAGCGGCCAGGCCAACTGGCGCAGCCTGGAGCTGCTGCTCGGCAGCCAGGTGGCCTACGAATGCCGCACCACGGTGCACTGGCAACTGTTCGACTGCCGCCGCCTGCAACGCCTGGCCGAGCGTCTGGCAGGGCTGGGCGTCAGCCATTTCGTGGTGCAGCAGGTGCGCAGCCAGCGCATGCTCGACCCCAACCTCGGCCCCTCCATCACCCCACCCGAGGCCGAGGCCCTGTGGCCTTACATGCAGCAACTCTTTCCCCGTTTTGAACTGCGCAGCGCCTAGGGCAGTAGCTGGCAATTATCTGCGGTTGCCACCCGTAGGGTGCGCCATGCGCACCGACCGCTGTGCAAATTGCAGCGGGGTAGGGTGGATAACGCGCAGCTTATCCACCGACGTTTCCATTAATAACAGAGTATTTTGCTCGGAATTGATCTGGGTCATGCACTGCGACCAACCGCCTCGGCATAGTGCACCCATGCCGATCATGAGAGTCGCACAGTGAAGCCCATCAGCCCCTTGCCCGCCTGTTCCATCCTCCTGCTCTGCGGCGGCGAGGGCCGGCGCATGGGTGGGCGTGACAAGGGCCTGCTGCCCTGGCAGGGGCTGCCCATGGTGGAGCATCTGCAGCGCCTGGTACGGCCACTGACCGCGGATCTGATCATCTCCTGCAACCGCAACTTCACCCGCTATGGCGCCCTGGCAGACCAACTGGTGGCCGACGGCACCCAGGACTATGCCGGGCCTTTGGCCGGTATCCGTATGGGCCTGCGGGTGATGCGTGAACCCTGGTTGCTGGTGCTGCCCTGCGACCTGCCGCGCCTGGACCTGGCGCTGCTGCAGCAGATGCGCCAGTGCGCCGCCCAGGAGCAGCGGCCCTGGCTCTTGCAGCAGGGCGAACAGGTCGTACCCTTGCCCTGTATCCTGCCGCGTAGCAGCGTGAGCGCGTTGGAGCAGGCCTGGGCCCAGGGCGAACGCAGCCCGCGACGCTGGCTGCAGCAGCAGGGCGCCGCAAGCCTGCACTGCGCGGTGGATGACCCGCGCCTGTACAACTTCAATACCCCCGATTACCTCAGCATTCCAGCCTGAACCACAAGGACTCTCCCATGCAGATCCTCGATAAACGCAGCGCCCTGGCCATCTGGCCGGTGCTGCGCCTGGGCTTTCGTCCCTTCTTTCTCCTGGGTGCCTTGCTGGCCCTGCTGGCCATCCCGCTCTGGCTGCTGGCCCTGAACGGCAGCGGGCTGCTGCCAAGCCCGGCCGGTGGTTGGCTGGCCTGGCATCGGCATGAACTGGTATTCGGCTTTGCCGGGGCCATCATCGCCGGCTTTCTGCTGACCGCGGTGCAGACCTGGAGCGGTCGGCCGGGCCTTTCCGGTAAGCCCCTGGCGGCCCTGGTGCTGGTCTGGTTGCTGGGCCGCTTGAGCTGGTGGGGTGGAGCGCCCTGGCTGTTGCTGCTGAGCAACCTGGCTTTCTTCGCCGCCTGCGCCTGGGTGATGGGTCGCACCCTGTGGGCCGTGCGCCAGCAACGCAACTACCCGATCGTGGCGCTGTTGCTGCTGCTTGGCGGCGCCGACGCCCTGAGTCTGGTCGGCGTGCTGCAGCACAACGATGCCTGGCAGCGTCAGGGCGTATGGACTGCCCTGTGGCTGGTGGTGGCCATGATGGGGCTGATCGGCGGGCGGGTGATTCCTTTCTTCACCCAGCGCGGCCTGGGCCGGCAGCAGGCGGTGCAACCCTGGATCTGGCTGGACTGGACCCTGCTGCTGGGCAGTGCCCTGATCGCTCTGCTGCACGCCGCTGGCCAGGCCATGCAACCGCAGGTATGGATAGGCGCGCTGTTCGCCACCCTGGGTTTGGGCCATCTGCTGCGTCTGCTGCGCTGGTTCGATGGCGGTCTGCTGCGGGTGCCGCTGCTGTGGTCGCTCCACCTGGCCTACGCCTGGCTGGTGCTGGCCTGTATGGGCATGGCGTTGTGGCATTTTGGCTGGCTGAACAATGTCAGCCTGGCCCTGCATGCCCTGACCGTCGGCGCCATGGCCGGGCTGATCCTGGCCATGCTGGCGCGGGTCTCCCTGGGCCATACCGGGCGTCCGCTTGAGCTGCCCCGGGGTTTTGCCCTGGCCTTTGTGCTGCTCAACCTGGGCGGGCTGATCCGCGTATTCGCCACACCCTTCTGGTATCGCGAAGCACTATGGCTGGCCGGCCTGTGCTGGAGTCTGGCCTTTGCCCAGTACCTCTGGTGCTACGCCCCCATGCTGCTACGCACCCGTGCCGACGGCCATCCCGGGTAGCGAGCTGCTTTGTATAAAGGAGAGATCGGTATGCTGTATCTGTCGCTGAAAACCCTGCACCTGATCGCCGCTGCCTTCTTTGTCGGTGGGGTGTTCTTCGAAGTGATGATCCTCAGCCGTGCTACCCAAGCCCTGGACGAAGGCCCGCGCCAGCAACTGAGCAAGGCCCTCGGCCAGCGTGCCCGCAGCGTGATGCACTGGGTGGTGCTGGCCCTCTATGGCGCCGGTATCTCCCTGGCCTGGCAATACCGCGCGCTGCTGCGCGATCCCCTGGCCAGCAGTTTTGCCACCCTGCTCAGCCTGAAAATCCTCCTGGCTGTGAGCATACTCGGCCACTTTATCGGCGTGGTCTACCTGCTGCGCAGCGGCCGCATGACCCCCAGCCGCTCCCGCGCCATCCACCTCAGCGTACTGGTGCAGATGCTGCTGATCCTGCTGCTGGCCAAGAGCATGTTTGTTCTGAGTTGGTGAGGTAGGGCGTCTGCGGGTAGGCTGTTTGTACCTGTAATGATCTCTTTTGGAGAGTCCATGGCCCGTATCACTATTCGGAATCTCGACGATGAACTCATGGCCAAGCTACGAATGGCTGCTGCAAGCCGCGGGCGCTCCATGGAAGAAGAGGTTAGGGTGATCATTCGTCAGGCGCTGTTCAAGTCAGATCAGCAGGGCGGTTTGGGTAGCCGAATCCATGCTCGTTTTGTGGCTGCGGGCGCTACTGATCTTGAAATTCTTGCCCACAAAGACAAGGCCCGGGCTGCGAGCTTTGACGAATGATTCTGCTGGATACCAATGCACTGACATTCTCGCTGTTGGATTTGCTGGAGACCTCCTAAGGCCGGTGAGCCGGTTCGTAACGACGGCATTTTTGGCGCTTTCATTGGCTTTGGTTACTGGCACAGGAAAATCCAGCCTTTAGCGGATCAGATGGCCGTCCCTCAGCTTGAGCTAGCAAGGCTGCAGCTCCTATCGCTGACTGCTGACCTGAAGGCGAAAGGTATCGAGATCGACAAGCCTAAAGACGGCTAGTCCTCCTTTTGCGCCATCCCTCCACTTGAAAGCGCTGCGCAATGGCGTAGTATGTCCGTAACGCTTAACGTTAAGGGTTAATGCGTGATCCTGAATTTCAGATGCACAGAAACCCAGGCTCTGTTCGAAACGGGCGATTCACGGCGCTGGAAAAATATTCTGAGCGTCGCTACCCGAAAGCTGACGATGTTGCATGCTGCTACTGAGCTTCGAGACTTGCGTTCTCCACCGGGCAACCGCCTGGAAGCGCTGCAGGGCAACCGAGCAGGTCAGTACAGCATCAGGATTAACGATCAGTTCCGCATCTGTTTCGAGTGGACAGACGCGGGCCCAACGAATGTTGAAATAGTCGATTACCACTGAGGAGGTCGCACCATGGCAATTAACGGAATGCGTCCCATCCATCCGGGCGAGATCCTGCGCGAAGAATTCTTGGAGCCGTTGAACATTTCGCCGGCTGCGCTTGCTCGCGCCCTGCATGTGTCTGCGCCAACGGTTAATGAAATTGTGCGTGAGCGGCGGGGCGTAACTGCTGATATGGCTATTCGCCTGGGTCGCTACTTCGATACGTCTGCACAGTTCTGGATGAACCTGCAGACCGACTATTCGTTGGCGACAACCTTCGCTGCAAATGGCGAAGAGATTGAGCAAGAGGTCGAACCGCTCCGCGCTCATGGATGAGGCGGTAGTCAGAATGTAGTCTGTTTGTAGTCTGCCCGGAAAACAAAAAAGGGCTTAGCCTTCGCTAAACCCTTGTTTTGTTTGGTGGCTACGCAGGGACTTGAACCCCGGACCCCAGCATTATGAATGCTATGCTCTAACCAGCTGAGCTACGTAGCCGAGTGGCGCGCATTTTCCGCGTCTGGTGTTCTGCTGTCAACCCTGTTGTGTAGATATTTTTATTTTTATCAAGCGTTTAGGCTGCGCGGCGGGTTTTCTGGCCTGGATAAGCAAAACCCCGCCGGAGCGGGGTTTGCGGTGCGCTTACACGTTGAAGCGGAAGTGCATCACGTCGCCATCCTTGACGATGTACTCCTTGCCTTCCAGACGCCATTTGCCGGCTTCCTTGGCCCCGGCTTCGCCCTTGTACTGGATAAAGTCGTTGTAGCCGATGACTTCGGCACGGATAAAGCCTTTTTCGAAGTCGGTATGGATCACGGCGGCGGCCTGTGGTGCGGTGGCGCCGACGCGGACGGTCCAGGCGCGTACTTCCTTGACCCCGGCAGTGAAGTAGGTCTGCAGGTTGAGCAGTTCGTAACCGGCGCGAATCACGCGGTTCAGGCCCGGCTCGGTCATGCCCATGGTTTCCAGGAACATCTGCATCTCTTCCAGATCGTCCAGTTCGGCGATCTCGGCTTCGATCTTGTTGCACACCGGCACCACGATGGCGCCTTCTTCTTCGGCAATGGCACGTACCACATCGAGGTGCGGGTTGTTGTCGAAGCCGTCCTCGGCGACGTTGGCGATATACATCACCGGCTTGGTGGTGAGCAGGTGGAAGGTCTTGGCCAGGCGCTTGTCGTCCTCGCTCAGGTTCTTCAGCAGGCTGCGCGCCGGCTTGCCCTCGGTGAAGTGGGGGATAAGCTTTTCCAGCAGGGCTTTCTGTGCCACGGCCTCCTTGTCACCGCCCTTGGCGCTGCGGGTGACGCGCTGCAGTTGCTTTTCGCAGCTGTCGAGGTCGGCCATGATCAGTTCCAGGTCGATGATCTCTATATCGCGCTTGGGGTCGACGCTGTTGGCTACGTGGATGACGTTTTCGTCTTCGAAGCAGCGCACCACGTGGGCGATGGCGTCGGTCTCGCGGATATTGGCGAGGAACTTGTTGCCCAGGCCTTCACCTTTGGAGGCGCCCGCCACCAGGCCGGCGATATCGACGAACTCCATGGTGGTGGGGATAACCTTCTCGGGTTTTACGATCTCGGCCAGGGCATCCAGGCGCGGGTCGGGCATGGGCACGATGCCGCTGTTCGGCTCGATGGTGCAGAAGGGGAAGTTTTCTGCGGCGATGCCGGATTTGGTGAGGGCGTTGAACAGGGTGGACTTGCCGACGTTGGGCAGGCCGACGATGCCGCAGTTGAATCCCATGATGTGTCCCTCGCGCGTTGGCGATAAAGAGTTAGGAGGTGGCTTTCTGGCTGTGCAGCTTGCGCATGGCTACGGTCCAGTCGCCTGCGAGGATTTCCGGCAGGACGCCCAGGGCGAAGTCGATGCTGGTATCCAGCAATTCCTGCTCGCTGCGCGGGGCGCGTCCGAGAACGAAGTTGGAAACCATGCTGCTGTGCCCCGGATGGCCGATGCCAAGCCGCAGGCGGTGAAAGTTATTCTGATTGCCGAGCTGGGCGATGATATCGCGCAGCCCGTTATGCCCGCCGTGCCCGCCACCCTGTTTGAGTTTGGCGACGCCGGGGGGCATGTCGAGTTCGTCGTGGGCCACCAGTATGGCGTCCGGCGTGATGCGGAAAAAATTCGCCAGCGCCGCCACGGCCTGGCCGCTGCGGTTCATATAGGTGGTGGGGATCAGCAGACGAACGTCGCGGCCCTGATGGCTGAATTTACCCACCAGGCCAAAATACTTTTTGTCGAGGCTGAGGTTGGCCCGCTCGCGGTCAGCCAGGCGCTCAACGAAAAGGGCCCCTGCATTATGCCGGGTCTGGTCGTATTCGGGGCCTGGATTACCCAGGCCGACGATCAGTTGTACGGCAGTCATGTCAGGAGCCCTTTGCTGGAAATCGCCCGGTAGAATCGCATACCGGGCTGGTTTCCGACGCGCTGCGATTACTCGCCGGCGTCTTCTGCTTTCACGCGCGAAGCGTGGATGTTAGATACGGCCAGATCGTTGCCGTGGGCCAGGGCCACCAGCTCGACGCCTTTCGGCAGCTTGAGGTCGGACAGGTGCAGGGTCTGACCCACTTCAACGGTAGCCATGTCGACTTCGATGAACTCAGGCAGGTCCTTCGGCAGGCAGGACACTTCAACTTCAACGATGGTGTGAGAAACTTCGCCGCCCTGCTGCTTAACGCCTACGGAGGTGGCTTCGTTGAGGAAGTGCAGCGGTACGTGAGCGGTCAGCTTCTGGCCGGCAACTACGCGCTGGAAGTCGGCGTGCAGGACGAAGCCTTTGGCCGGGTGGCGCTGCAGGGCCTTGATCAGTACGGTTTCCTTGGCACCGGCAACATCCAGGGTCAGGACGTGGCTGAAGGCCGCTTCGTTTTCCAGCAGCTTGGCGAAATCCTTGGCCAGCAGGCTGATCGATTGCGGGGCTTTTTCGCCGCCGTAGATTACGGCAGGCACCATGGCGACGTTACGACGCAGGCGGCGGCTCGCACCTTTCCCCAGGTCGGAACGCACTTCGGCATTCAGGGCAAATTCAACAGTCATTTCACTTCTCCAAAATAACCAAACCGTCCTTCACGCTTGCGACCAGCGTCCGGACGGTTGGGTAAAAGGCCTTGCCGTCAGGGCAGGGCGGTTGCGCTCAGGGCGTGTTCCGAATTAACGGAACATCGCGCTGATCGATTCTTCATTGCTGATGCGGCGTACCGCTTCAGCCACTACCGGGGCGATATCCAGCTGACGAATACGCGAGCAGGATTGCGCCGCTGCCGACAGCGGGATGGTGTTGGTCACCACCAGCTCGTCGAGCACGGAGTTTTCGATGTTCTCAATGGCGCGGCCAGACAGCACCGGGTGGGTGCAGTAGGCGTAAACCTTGGCGGCGCCGCGCTCTTTCAGCGCCTTGGCGGCGTGGCAGAGGGTGCCGGCGGTGTCGACCATGTCGTCGACCAGGATGCAGGTACGGCCTTCGACGTCGCCGATGATGTGCATCACTTCGGAGTGGTTGGCCTTTTCACGGCGCTTGTCGATGATCGCCAGGTCCACACCCAGGGATTTGGCCACAGCGCGGGCACGCACCACGCCGCCGATATCCGGGGAAACGATCATCAGGTTGTCGAAGCGCTGGTCTTCGATATCATCCACCAGTACCGGGGAACCGTAGATGTTGTCCACCGGGATATCGAAGAAGCCCTGGATCTGATCCGCGTGCAGGTCGACGGTCAGAACCCGGTCGATACCTACCACGGTGAGCATGTCAGCCACGACTTTGGCGCTGATGGCCACGCGAGCGGAGCGCGGGCGGCGATCCTGGCGGGCATAGCCGAAGTAGGGGATAACAGCAGTAATTCGGGTCGCTGAGGAGCGGCGGAAGGCGTCGGCCATCACTACCAGTTCCATCAGGTTATCGTTGGTTGGCGCGCACGTCGGTTGAATCAGGAAGACGTCTTTACCGCGGACGTTCTCGTTGATTTCAATCATGATCTCGCCGTCGGAGAATTTACCGACCGAGGCATCACCGAGGGGAATGTGCAGCTGACGTACGATACGTCGCGCCAGATCGGGGTTAGCGTTCCCCGTAAAGACCATCATCTTGGACACGCGCAGTACCTGCCGGCTGAGGGTATACCTGGATGAGTATAGAAAATGGCAGGGGCGGCTGGATTCGAACCAACGCATGCCAGGATCAAAACCTGGTGCCTTACCGCTTGGCGACGCCCCTGTATCCGGTGTTGCTTGAATGCCTTGAGTTGCCTATCCGCTCCAGGACGGAAATGGCAGGGGCGGCTGGATTCGAACCAACGCATGCCAGGATCAAAACCTGGTG
>NZ_WKJZ01000001.1:1516179-1708975 GCF_009763245.1 Pseudomonas xionganensis
CCTTACCGCTTGGCGACGCCCCTACTGTACAACCCGCTGTTTAGAACCGCTGACAGCTTGCATTCACTTCCTGGCCAGTGCTTCGAGCGTGCGTTGCAACATCGAGATGTTACGACCCTTAGCTACAAAACTTGGCAAATGGTCTGGAAGTTGGCGGGCGACTTTATCAGCATCGTCCCGATTTGGGAAGCTCCCAAATATACAAGCTCCAGTGCCAGTCAGTTTTGCTTGAACAAATTTGTTCAGCAATATCAAAGCGTTACGAACTTCAGGATAGCGCTTTTGAACCACTGGCAGGCAGTCGTTATGACCACCCCCTGCAAGAAGGCTGCGAACTTTAATGGGCGGCGTATCGCGTGTCAACTCGGGGTCGGAGAAAACTTCTGCTGTGCTGACAAAGACTTGCGGGGCGACGACAAGAAACCAGGGTTCCTCCAGCGTCACCGGGGTCAGGCGCTCGCCCACACCCTCGGCGAACGCCGCGCGGCCGCGGACGAATACCGGTACATCGGCGCCCAGCTGCAGGCCTAGTGCGGCCAACTGGTCTTCGCTGAGCTGAGCACCCCACAGGTGGTTGAGACCGAGCAGGGTGGTGGCGGCATCCGAGCTGCCGCCACCGATGCCGCCGCCCATGGGCAGGCGCTTGTCCAGCCAGATATCGGCGCCCAGGGCTGTGCCGCTGGCCGCCTGCAGCAGGCGTGCGGCACGCACGATCAGGTTGCTGTCGTGGGGCACGCCGGCTATTTCGGTATGCAGGTGGATCTGGCCATCGTTGCGCAGGGCAAAGCCCAACTCGTCACCGAAGTCGAGAAACTGGAACAGGGTCTGCAACTCGTGGTAACCGTCGGCGCGGCGGCCGAGGATATGCAGCATCAGGTTGAGCTTGGCCGGCGCCGGCAAAATCAGTTCGGCGCTGGCGGGTATTGCCGGGTTGTTCATAGACCGAGCTGGCGCGGCTGCCAGTCCTTGATCACCAGGGTGACTTCCAGGTTGTGGCCGAACAGCTTGAGGCGTTCTGGCAGGGCATAGCCATTCTGCTTGGCATAGCGTTGGTAGTCGACTTGCCAGCCGTCCTGCTCCAGGCGTGCCAGGCGGCTGGAACCGTCCAGGGTCACGCGGCTCTTGCTGTCCGGTGCGGGCAGGCCGCGAATCCACCAGAGCAGATGGGACACCGGTAGATTCAAGCCCAGCTGCTCCTGCAGCAGTTGTTCCGGGGAGTCGGCCTGGTAGCGGCCCTGGTTGGCCACTTCCAGCAGGATGGCACCGGGGCGTCCGGTCAGGCGGGCGGCGCCGCGACCCAGTGGGCCGGACAGGCGGATATCGTAGTAGTCCTGGCGTTGTAGCCAGAACAGGGTACCGCTGCCGGAGTCCTGGGGGGCGCGAATCCCGACCTTGCCGTTGATCTGCCAGGCATCCAGTTTTGTGATCTGTTGCTTGTGGGCTTGCCAGAGACCGGCATCGCCCTGGCCCTCCAGGGATTCGCGGGGGGTGAGGCCGGCGCAGCCGGTGAGCAGGATGATCAGGCTGGCGGCAAGCAGGTGGCGCAGTTGCATCAGGGGGTCTCGGTTCCGGTCAGGCGCTGCAGGGTGCTGCGCAGGATGGGGCTGTCTGGATGTTGCTTGAGGTAGCGCGCCCACAGCTCGCGCGCTTCATCTTCTCGGCCTTGGGCCCAGAGCACTTCGCCCAGATGGGCGGCCACTTCCGGGTCGGGGAAGTCTTTGAGGGCCTGGCGCAGGAAGCGTTCCGCCAGTGGCAGGTTGCCCAGGCGGTATTGCACCCAGCCCATGCTGTCGATAATGGCCGGGTCACTGGGGTTGAGCTGGTAGGCGGTTTCGATCAGGGCGCGGGCTTCATCCAAGCGTGTGGTGCGGTCGGCCAGGGTATAACCCAGGGCATTGATGGCCATGGCATTGTCCGGTTCGCGCTCGATGATAAAGCGCAGGTCGCGCTCCAGCTGATCCAGGTCGCCACGCTTCTCCGCCAGCATGGCGCGGGTATAGAGCAGGTTGAGGTCTTCCGGGAACTGTTCCAGGGCTTGTTCGATTACCTGCCAGGCGCGCTCGTGATCCTGCTGCTTGCTCCAGGCCTCGGCTTCGATCAGGTGCAGCTGGATGGCGTAGTCGGGCTGGCTTTCCCGGGCCTTGCGCAGGCGCTCGGCCGCCTCTT
This sequence comes from Pseudomonas xionganensis, assembly GCF_009763245.1. GTDB lineage: Bacteria > Pseudomonadota > Gammaproteobacteria > Pseudomonadales > Pseudomonadaceae > Aquipseudomonas > Aquipseudomonas xionganensis. Next base: position 1,518,346 of record NZ_WKJZ01000001.1, read on the forward strand.
CGCCGCGCTGTTGTTGAAACAGCAGTTCGCTCTGGCGGGCCTGGGCCGGCAGGAAGTCATTGCTGGGGCCGACCAGGGCGTATTCGATCAGGGCGCTGCTGGGCTTGCCCAGGGCCTCATAGGCACGGCCCAGGTTGTAGTGGGCGGCGTCCACATGGCTGCCGCGCTCGACCAGCTCTTCCAGGTAGACGATGCCTTCCCTCCAGGCTTCGGCCTCCAGGCAGATCAGGGCCAGGGAGAAGCGCAGGTCATCATCATTGGGGTGCAGTTGCAGCAGGGCGACAAATTCGCCCTTGGCATCATCCAGGCGATCCTCGGCCACCAGCAGGCGCGCATAGGTCAGGCGCAGGCGCTTGTCCTCGGGATATTGCTCGATACCCTTTTCCAGCAGCGGCAGGGCCTCGTCATTGCGCTCCAGGCCCTGCAGCAGGCGGGCCTGGAGCAGGATGGAAGCGGCCGGGCGTGCTTGTTTCGGTTGCTGCTCCAGCAGCGCCAGTGCCTCTTCCGGGCGCTGATCCTGTTGCAGCAGCAGGGCCTTGCCGAACTGCAACTGGCTGTTGTCCGGGTGCTTGTCCAGCAGGCGCGAGAAACTTTGCAGCAGGCCTGCGCGGGTATCGGCGTCGGTTTCCGCCGCGGACAGGGCGAGGAAGTCGAAGTGAGTGTCGCCTTGGCCCGCCAGCACGCTTTCCATAAAGTTCATGGATTCGTCATAGCGGCCGGCACGGGCCAGCTGTACGGCGGCGGCGCGCTGGGCGTCGATATTGTCAGGGGCGTTCTTGGCCCAAAGCAGGCTGGTGTCCAGGGCGGCTTGTTCGGCGCCCAGGTATTCGGCGATCCGGAAGCCACGCTCGGCCACTCCGGCATCCTGGGTCAGCTGAGCCTGCTCGACATAGTTGCCCAGGGCGATATCGAAGCGGTTGCGTTGCCCGGCCAGCTCGGCGGTCAGCAGGGCCAGCAGGGTGTCCTGGCTGAATGAGGCGTAGGTCTTGGCTGTGGCGGGCGCCTGGGCGCTAAGCGCTTCCTCCACCGGCGGTTGGCCGTCGGGGCTGGAGGGGCTGAAGACTTGGCAGCCGCCGAGCAAGGCAAGGGCGGTCAGCAGGGCAAAGGGTTTATTCATAGATAGTGGGTCCAGCCTGCGGTCGGGCCATCATGACACAAGGCGGATGGCAAGCCCATGGGGCTTGTGTGAACTGGGTTGTAGCTGCCGTGCTGACCTGCCAGTCAAAAAAGCGGGCGGTGGTTGTTCTGTATCGGTCGAAGTAGGACAATTGCCGGCTTAAATTTATCTCAGCGACTGTGCATGGCCTTTATTGCCCTTGGTATCAACCACAAGACCGCCTCGGTAGAGGTGCGCGAGCGCGTTGCCTTTACCCCGGAGCAGCTGGTCGAGGCCCTGCAGCAGCTGTGTCGTCTGACGCCCAGCCGCGAAGCGGCGATTCTCTCCACCTGCAACCGCAGCGAGCTGTATCTGGAGCAGGATCAGCTGAGCGCCGATGAGGTGCTGCGCTGGTTGGCGGATTTCCATCAGCTCAATCTGGACGAACTGCGCGCCTGTGCCTATGTGCATCAGGATGACGCTGCTGTGCGTCATATGATGCGCGTAGCCTGCGGCCTGGATTCGATGATCCTCGGTGAACCGCAGATTCTCGGCCAGCTCAAGTCCGCCTATGCCGTGGCCCGCGAGGCCGGCACCGTGGGGCCGCTGCTGGGGCGCCTGTTCCAGGCCACCTTCAGCACCGCCAAGAGCGTGCGCACCGATACGGCCATCGGCGAGAACCCGGTTTCGGTGGCCTTTGCCGCCGTCAGCCTGGCCAAGCAGATCTTCAGTGATCTGCACCGCAGCCAGGCCCTGCTGATCGGCGCCGGCGAGACCATCAGCCTGGTGGCGCGTCATCTGCATGACCAGGGCATCAAGCGCATCGTGGTGGCCAACCGGACCCTGGAGCGCGCCAGCCAGCTGGCCGAGCAGTTTGGCGCCCATGCGGTGCTGCTCTCGGAGATCCCGGATGAATTGGTCAATAGCGATATCGTCATCAGTTCCACCGCCAGCCAGCTGCCGATCCTGGGCAAGGGCGCGGTGGAGCGGGCGCTGAAAAAGCGCAAGCACAAGCCGATCTTCATGGTCGACATTGCCGTGCCGCGGGATATCGAACCCCAGGTTGGCGAGCTGGATGACGTCTACCTCTATACCGTCGACGACCTGCACGAGGTCATCGAGGAAAACCTCAAGAGTCGTCAGGGCGCAGCCCAGGCCGCCGAGGAAATGGTCGCCGCCGGCACCCAGGACTTTATGCAGCGCCTGCGCGAACTGCTCGCGGTGGATGTGCTGCGTGCCTACCGCCAGCAGGCCGAGCGTCTGCGTGACGAGGAGCTGGCCAAGGCCCAGCGTCTGCTGGCCAATGGCGGCGATGCCGAGCAGGTGCTGGCGCAACTGGCCCGCGGCCTGACCAATAAACTGCTGCATGCGCCCAGCGTGCAGATGAAGAAACTGACCGCCGCCGGGCGCCTCGATGCCCTGGACCTGGCCCAGGAACTGTTCGCCCTCGACGAGGGCACGCCATCCGATAAAGGGTTGCAATGAAAGCCTCACTGTTGAACAAGCTGGATAACCTGAGCGACCGCTTCGAAGAGCTGACGGCGTTGCTTGGTGATGCCGAAGTGATTTCCAACCAGAGCCAGTTCCGCGCCTATTCCAAGGAATACGCCGAGATCGAACCGGTGATCGCCGCCTACCGCGAGCTGCGCAAGGTGCAGGGTGATCTGGAAGGCGCCCAGGCCCTGCTCAAGGACAGCGACCCGGACATGCGCGCCATGGCCGAGGAAGAGGTGGCCGAGGCCCGCGAGGCCCTGGTTGGTCTGGAGAGCAACCTGCAGCGCATGCTGCTGCCCAAGGACCCCAACGATTCGCGCAACGTCTATCTGGAAGTGCGCGCCGGCACCGGCGGCGATGAAGCGGCGATCTTCTCCGGCGACCTGTTCCGCATGTATTCGCGCTATGCCGAACGCCAGGGCTGGCGGGTCGAAGTGCTCTCGGCCAGCGAGGGCGAACATGGCGGCTATAAGGAAGTGATCGCCCGGGTCGAGGGCGACAATGTTTACGGCAAACTCAAGTTCGAGTCCGGCGCCCATCGCGTGCAGCGCGTGCCGGAGACCGAGTCCCAGGGCCGTATCCATACCTCGGCCTGTACCGTGGCGGTGCTGCCGGAGCCGGACGAGCAGGCGGCCATCGATATCAACCCGGCCGACCTGCGCGTGGACACCTACCGCAGCTCCGGCGCCGGTGGCCAGCACGTCAACACCACCGACTCGGCCATCCGCATCACCCATATCCCCACGGGGACGGTCGTCGAGTGCCAGGAAGAGCGCTCCCAGCACAAGAACCGCGCCAAGGCCATGGCCTGGCTGGCGGCCAAGCTCAAGGATCAGCAGGAAGCCGCCGCGCACAAGGAAATCTCCGACACGCGCAAGCTGCTGGTGGGCTCGGGGGACCGCTCCGAACGTATCCGCACCTACAATTTCCCCCAGGGCCGGGTGACCGATCACCGCATCAACCTGACCCTGTATTCGCTGAATGAAGTGATTGCCGGCGGTGTCGAGGCCGTGATCGAACCGCTGCTGGCCGAATACCAGGCCGACCAGCTGGCGGCACTCGGGGACTGACCGCAGCACTGCGCACTCGCTGTCAGTTACAGCGGATGCGCAGGGTGGATGACGCCGTTTTCATCCACCACAAACCTGCACGGTGGATCGTTAAAACGCGATCCACCCTACGAGAGAACCATGGCCAGCATCGAAACGCTGCTCACTACCGCCGATCTGCCGGACTCGCCGACGCCGCGACTGGACGCCGAGTTGCTGCTGGCCGCCGCCCTGGGCAAACCGCGCAGCTACCTGCGCACCTGGCCGGAGCGTGAGCCGGATGCCGAGCAGCTGGCACGCTTCGACGAGTATCTGGCGCGCCGCCGCTGCGGCGAGCCGGTGGCCTATGTCCTCGGTCATCAGGGCTTCTGGAGTCTGGAGCTGGAAGTTGCCAGTCATACCCTGATTCCCCGCCCGGACACCGAGCTGCTGGTGGAAAGCGCCCTTGAGCTGTTGCCGGCAACAAAGCTGGCTGCCCTGGACCTGGGCACCGGCACCGGCGCCATCGCCCTGGCGCTGGCCTGCGAGCGGCCGGCCTGGCGGCTGACTGGGGTGGATCGGGTGGCCGAGGCGGTGGCCCTGGCCGAGCGCAATCGCCAGCGTCTGCAGTTGGGTAATGCCGGTTTTCTCCAGAGCCACTGGTTCGACGCCCTGGCGGGGCAGCGCTATGGCCTGATTCTGAGCAACCCGCCCTATATCCGTGCCGATGATCGGCATCTGGGTGAAGGCGATGTGCGGTTCGAGCCGAGCAGCGCCCTGGTGTCCGGCGCCGATGGCCTGGACGATATCCGCCTGATCATCGCGCAGGCACCGACTTATCTGGACAATGACGGCTGGCTGCTGCTGGAGCATGGTTTCGATCAGGCTGAGCAGGTGCGTGCGTTGCTCGCCGCTGCCGGCTTTAACGAGGTGCACAGCCGCCGCGATCTGGCAGGCCATGAGCGCATCAGCCTGGGACGTTTCAAGCATGGGTGAACAGATGCTGACGGATGAAGAATTGCTGCGTTACAGCCGGCAGATTCTGCTGGCGCAGATCGATATCGACGGCCAGCTGCGCCTGAAGAACAGCCGCGCCCTGATTGTCGGTCTGGGTGGCCTGGGCTCGCCGGTGGCGCTGTACCTGGCTGCCGCCGGGGTGGGCGAGCTGCACCTGGCGGATTTCGATACGGTGGATCTGACCAACCTGCAGCGGCAGATCGCCCACGATACAGCCAGCATCGGCCTGAGCAAGGTGGAGTCGGCGGCCAAGCGCCTGCTGGCGATCAATCCGCAGCTCAAGCTGCAGCTGCACCCCCATGGCCTGGATGCCGACTCCCTGGCCGGCGCCGTGGCGGCGGTGGATGTGGTGCTGGATTGTTCGGACAACTTCAGCACCCGCGAGGCGGTCAACGCCGCCTGCGTGGCGGCCAGGGTGCCGCTGGTCAGCGGCGCGGCGATTCGCCTGGAAGGGCAGCTCTCGGTATTCGACCCGCGCCGCGACGACAGCCCCTGCTACCACTGCATCTACGGCCACGGCAGCGAGGCCGAGCTGACCTGCAGCGAAGCCGGCGTGGTCGGCCCGCTGGTGGGGCTGGTGGGCAGTTTGCAGGCCCTGGAAGCCCTTAAGCTGCTGGCCGGCTTCGGCGAGCCGCTGGTGGGCCGCCTGCTGCTGATCGATGCCCTGGGTACGCGCTTTCGTGAACTCAAGGTCAAGCGCGACCCGGGCTGTAGCGTGTGCGCTGGCCATGTCGAGTAACGCGCCCATTGGTGTATTCGACTCCGGCGTCGGCGGCCTGTCGGTGCTGGGCGAGATTCGTGCCCTGCTGCCCAACGAGTCGCTACTCTATGTGGCCGATAGCGGCCATGTGCCCTATGGCGAGAAGAGTCCGGAATTTATCCGCCAGCGTTGCGGCCTGATTGCCGAGCATCTGCTGGCCCAGGGCGCCAAGGCTCTGGTGCTGGCCTGCAATACCGCCACCGCCGCCGGGGTGGCCGAGTTGCGCGAGCGTTATCCAATGCTACCGATCATTGGCATGGAGCCAGCGGTGAAACCCGCAGCGGCGGCGACCCGCAGCGGCGTGGTCGGTGTGCTGGCCACCACCGGCACCCTGAAAAGCGCCAAGTTCGCTGCCTTGCTCGACCGTTTTGCCAGCGATGTACGGGTGATTACCCAGCCCTGCCCGGGGCTGGTGGAGTGCATCGAGGCGGGCGAGCTGGATACGCCGGCCACCGCCGCGCTGCTGCAGGGCTTTGTCCGGCCGCTGCTGGACGAGGGCTGCGATACCCTGATCCTCGGCTGCACCCATTACCCCTTTATCAAGCCGCTGCTGCGCCGCCTGCTGCCGGAGTCGGTCAGCCTGATCGACACCGGTGCGGCTGTAGCTAGGCATCTGCAGCGCCTGTTAGGTGAGCGCGACTTGTTGGCCCAGGGGCCGGCGCAAGCTGCGCGCTTCTGGTCCAGTGCCACACCTGCAGCGATGCAGGCGGTGCTGCCGCAGTTGTGGGGGGAAACGGCGCAGGTTGCGCAGATATAACCTGCTAGCGGCGATACCAGGCTAACGGCCCCACCCTGTTGCGTAATGCTTTCTATACTTTGGGGGAGCAATGCTCGGCATTTCGTTAATGGGTGGGAAAGGATTATTGCCATGCACAAAATCGTGACGTGGGCTGCTGTTGCAGCTCTATCCTTGGGGCAAGCGGCGGCCGTTCAGGCGGCGGATATGACCTTCGCCATTGGTCAGTCGAGCGATTCGACCATGGTTTATCGTTTGGGCGCGCAGTTCGATTTCAATCGCAGCTGGTTTGCCAGCGATGTGGGCCGGCTGACCGGTTACTGGGATGCCGGCTATACCTTCTGGGATGGCGATGAGACTTCCAGCAACCACAGCCTGTCGCTGGCGCCGGTGTTTGTCTACGAGTTTGCCGGCGAGCGCTTCACGCCCTATATCGAAGCCGGTATTGGCATAGCCGCCTTTGCCCATACCGAAGTCGAAGACAACGACCTGGGGTCATCCTTGCAGTTTGAAGACCGTCTGGGTTTTGGTGTGCGCTTTGCCGGGCAGGAGATCGGCGTGCGTGCGGTGCATTATTCCAATGCCGGTTTGAAACAGCCCAATGACGGTGTCGAGGCGTATACCCTGCATTACCGCATGCGTTTCTAGGCTTTTTGCCGTCCGCCATTCCCCGCAGCCATGGCCGCGATCAACCTGTTCGCGGCGATGGCTCACACCGGGCGATAAATGCCCGTCATGCCCTTGCGCTCATCCAGACACTCGGGGGAGGCGGTTTCGAACTCGCGGCAGATCAACGGGCGCACCTCGTAGATGGTGCAGCGCATGCTGTCGCGGTCCAGGGCCGCGCACCAGCCGTCGTCCAGGCGGCGCATCACTTCACCGCCCCAGTCATCTGTGTCGATAAAGCGCGGCGGTACGCCGGTGTCGGTGATCAGCATGACTTCCAGCTGGCAGCAGCAGGCCGCGCAGTTGCTGCAGCTGACGGCGGGTTCGTCCGCGAGTTGGGTGTGGGGGATGGTCTGACTCATGCCGCGCAGTGTACGCCATCTGACTGAAGCCGCAGCGGTGTGCCGATGTAGGGTGCGCTGTGCGCACCGGCTGGATGAGCGGCTCGGTGCGCACGGTGCACCCTACAGAGCCTTGTAGGGTGGATGGCGCTTTATCCATCCACCGGGTATGGCGGTGTTGCTGGAAACCCGGCGCGGTTTTCCACGGGGCGGTCCCAACCCTACGCGGATTGGCGGGTGCGCAGGGTCTGCTCGTACTGGCTGCGGTAGAGCTTGGCGAAGCCGTGCAGCACCGGCATCACCACCGCCCAGATGGCGCCGATCAGCAGCAGGCTTTGCCAGGTGCCATAGGGCAGGGCGACCCCGGCGATCTGCGCGCCGCCGTAGTAGGACAAAGGGGCTGCGATGGCTCCCAGCAGGCTGCCGCGCCACCAGGGTTGTGCGGTCCAGGCCAGGCAATGGTTGAGGGTGGTGGCCAGGAGCAGCCACAGGCTGGCCAGCCAGAGTGGGATCAGGGTGCGTGGTTCACCGAAATCGAATACGCCGAGGTTGAGCAGAAAGCTGTCCAGCGCACTGCCGGCAATAAATACGCTGGCCAGCAGTTTGCCTTCCGCCGCCCAGCTGCTGGTCCAGAGCAGGTGCACGGCCAGGACGGCCGGTACGCAGAGTAGCCACAGGCTGTCACCGCCGAAGACACAGGCGAACCAGCCGAGCTGAAACAGCAGGGTATTGACGATCAGTTTGGGCAGCTGTGCGGGCATTGGGAATCCTTTGGCGTACTCGGCAAGATCAGTGCAGTTGGCCCAGCAGCGGGGCGGGTTTGGCGGCCGGTTTGGCCAGTAGCAGCTGTGCCGTGCCGATGGTGCGCTCGATAAAACCGCCCTCGCAGTAGCACAGGTAGAACTCCCACAGGCGGTAGAAGTAGTCGTCGTAGCCGAGCTGCTCCAGATTATGCCGGGCCTGACGCAGGTTGTCGTGCCACAGGCGCAGGGTACGGGCGTAGTGCAGGCCGAAGTCTTCCATATGGTGCAGGTTCATATCGGTCTTGCTGCTGACGATTTCCAGCATCTTGTTCACCGAGGGCAGGGCGCCGCCGGGGAAGATATAGCGCTGGATAAAGTCCACGGCGTTTTTCGCCTGCTCATAGCGCTGGTCACGGATGGTGATGGCCTGCAGCAGCATCAGCCCGTCGGGCTTGAGCAGGTTGGCGCACTGCTGGAAGTAGGTGGGCAGAAAACGATGGCCCACGGCTTCGATCATCTCGATGGACACCAGCTTGTCGTACTGCCCGCCCAGGTCGCGGTAATCCTCCAGCAACAGGGTGATCTGGCCTTCAAGGCCCAGTTCCTTGACCCGCTGTTCGGTGTAGGCGAATTGTTCACGCGACAGGGTGGTGGTGGTGACCTTGCAGCCATAGTGGCTGGCGGCGTAGATCGCCATGCTGCCCCAGCCGGTGCCGATTTCCAGCAGGTGGTCGCCGGGTTTCAGCGCCAGCTTCTGACAGATGCGTTCGAGCTTGTTCAGCTGGGCCTGTTCCAGGTTGTCATCGGCACCTTTGAACATGGCCGCCGAGTACATCATGGTGGGGTCGAGAAACTGCTCGAACAGCTCGTTGCCCAGGTCGTAGTGGGCGGAGATATTGCGTCGTGAACCCTTGCGGGTGTTGCGGTTGAGCCAGTGCAGGCCCTGTACCAGGGGGCGGCCAAGGCGGGCCAGGCCACCTTCCATGGCGTCCAGCACCTCCAGGTTGCTGACGAATACGCGGATGACTGCGGTCAGATCCGGAGTGCTCCAGTAACCATGGATATAGGCTTCGCCGGAGCCGATCGAGCCATTGCTGGCCACCAGGCCCCACACGGCCGGATCCAGCACCTGAATTTCGGCGCTGAGGCTGGAGTGGGGGTCACCGAATTCCATGCGTTCATCGCCCTCAACCACGATCAGCTGGCCATGGCGCAACTGCTTGAGCTGGCGCAGTACCGCGCGGCGCAAAAGGCTGGCACCGATGCCGCTACCGGCGCGGACGCTGTTCTTGGCGGAGACAAGGCTAGAGCTTTTCATGGGGCACTTCCTTCGAGACAGGGCGGGCGACGCGGAACTCACCTTCGGCGGCCCGGTGGCTGAACAGGGGGATGCGTTTGAGCAGCAGGCGCAGGGCCTGCCAGTAGATGGCGGCGACGGTCTTGCCGGTCATCCAGGGAAACTTCAGCAGATAGCGGTGCAGGCTGGCGCGATTCAGTTCAGTGCGCTGCAGGCTGAGGCTGGCATCGAAGACTTTCTCCGCGCCGTTCCAGTCGGCCATATGAATGCCGATGCGCTCGCCCACCGGGCCGAAGCTCATGCGGTACTCCAGTTCCCGGGGCAGGAAAGGCGAGACATGAAAGGCCTTTGCCACGGCAAAGTGCTGGTGACCCGTGCCCTGGGCCGGCAGCACATAGTGATAGCGCTCGCCCCAGGGCGTGTTGCTGACCTCGCAGAGAATCGCCGCCAGCTGGCCATCGGCCTCATGACAATAGAAGAAGCTCGCCGGGTTGAAACTCAGGCCCCAGCTGCGTGGCTGGGTCAGCAGGCCGATATGGCCCAGGGGCGTATGGCCCAGGGCCTCGCTGACCCGTTGGCGCACGGCATCGATCAGCTTGATGCCGGCTTGGGTGAATTGCGGCAGGTAGTCGCTTTCGCAAAAGGCAAAAGGCGCGAAGCGGCTACTGCCGGCCAGGGGCGACAGTGCCAGCACGGCGTCCTGCTCGCTCAGGTCGAGATAGAGCAGGCCCATGCGGTAGCGGAAATTGTGCAGACGCGGGGCGAAGCGCCGGTGCTGCACCCAGCCGCTGTACAGGGCGCTGTTTATCACGGGAGCGCCGTTCACTACAGGGCCTCGCCAAATTCGCGGGCCACGCGCAGGGCGCTGACCACGCCGTCTTCGTGGAAGCCATTGGCCCAGTAGGCGCCGCAGAAATAGCTGTGGTTGGCGCCGAGCAGTTCTTCCCAGCGCGCCTGGGCGGCCATGCCGGCCAGGCTGTATTGCGGATGGGCATAGGTGTAGCGCGCCAGGATCTTGCTCGGGTCGATGGCGGCGGTCTGGTTCAGGCTGACGCAGAAGGTGGTGTCGCTCTGAATCCCCTGCAGGATATTCATGTTGTAGGTCACCGCCGCCGGCTGATCGGCCGGCCCGCCCAGGCGATAGTTCCAGCTGGCCCAGGCCAGCTTGCGGTTCGGCAGCAGGCGGGTATCGGTGTGCAGCACCACGTCGTTGTCGGCATAGGGCAGGGCGCCGAGGATGTCCTGCTCGGTACCGGTGGGTTGGGCCAGCAGGGCCAGGGCCTGGTCGCTGTGGCAGGCGAAGATCACCTTGTCGAAGCGCTCGCTGCCGGCGCTGCTATGCACCGTGACGCCATCGGCGTCGCGCTCGACCCGGGTGACCGGGCAATTGAGGCGGATCCGCTCACGGAAGGATTCGGTCAGCGGCGCTACATAGCTGCTGGAACCGCCCTCGACCACGCACCACTGCGGCCGGTCGCTGACCGACAGCAGCCCGTGGTTCTTGAAGAAGCGCACGAAGAACTGCAGCGGGAAGCCGAGCATGTCGTTCAGCGACATCGACCAGATCGCCGCGCCCATGGGCACGATGTAGTGCTGGATAAAGCGCTCGCTGTAGGCGTTGGCCTTGAGGTAGTCGCCCAGGGTCATATTGCTGGCGATGCGCTGCTGGTTCAGGTCGTTCAGCGCCTCACGGTTGAAGCGCAGGATATCGCGCACCATGCCGATGAATTTCGCCGAGAACAGGTTGCGGCGCTGGGCAAACAGGGTGTTGAGGTTATGCCCGTTGTATTCCACGCCGCTGAGCGGGTCGCTGACCGAGAAGCTCATCTCGGTGTCCTTGAAGCCCACGCCCAGCTGGCCCAGCAGGCGGATAAAGTTGGGGTAGGTCCAGTCGTTGAACACGATAAAACCGGTGTCCACCGCATAGTGCTGGCCGCCGACCTCGACATCCACGGTATGGGTGTGGCCGCCGATCCAGTCGCCAGCCTCGAACACGGTGATGGCGTGTTTGCGGTTAAGCAGGTAGGCGCAGGTCAATCCGGCGATGCCGCTGCCGATAATGGCGATTCTCATGGAGTGTCCTTATGAACTTGATTGCGTGCCAGCTTGGCGCCGAGGGCCACCTGCACACGCAGGGGCAGGCTGCCGAGCAGCTTGAGGATTGCAATAAAGGGGCCGGGGAAGTTGATTTCCAGCGGCTGGCGCTGCAAACGTTCGGCGATATGCCGGGCGGCTTTTTCCACGGGCCAGCGCATGGGCATGGGGAAGTCGTTCTTCTGCGTCAGCGGCGTGTCGACAAAGCCCGGGCTGACCAGGGTCACGGCAATGCCTTCGGCATGCAGATCGATGCGCAGGGTGTCGAACAGGTAGCGCATGGCGGCCTTGGAGGCGCCATAGGCCTCGGCCCGTGGCAGCGGCATATAGGTCACCGAGCTGCCCACGCCGACCAGTTGCGGGCGGTTGCCCAGACGCAGCAGCGGCAGGGTAGCCTCGATGCAGTAGCTGGCGGAAAACAGGTTGGCGCGCATCACCCGCTCGACCATGGCCGCCTCGAAATGCCTGACCTCGACGTACTCGCAGGTGCCGGCATTGAGAATGGCGCAGTCCAGGGCGCCCCAGACCTGGGCGATATGCTCGCCAATGGCGCGCACCTGGTCGGGGTCGCTGAGATCGCCGGCCACCACCAGTACCTGCTGCGGGTAACGCTTGGCCAGCGCTTGCAGGGGCTCGATGCTGCGGGCGCTGAGGGCCAGGCGGTGGCCTTGTTGCAGCAGCTGTTCGGCCAGGGCGGCGCCGATACCGCTGCTGGCGCCGGTGAGCCAGATGCGTCGTGCATTCGCGTTCATGCCAGTCTCCGTTTCAGCCAGCGAATCACCTGACCCATCAGTGGCAGGTGTTCATAGAGTAGGTTGCCTGCATCGAAATAGTCGCGGTGACGGTAGACCCTGCCGCTGGCATTCCACTGCAGGTGCGAGCAGCCTTCCACGCGGATCAACTGGCCCTTGGCCAGGCGCGGGTGGCGATAGCTCATGGTCCAGCGCAGGTAACCTTCGCCTTCGCGGGCCTGGTCGAAGCCATAGAAATCAAAGCGCAGTTCGCTGACGTTGGCGTACATCTCGGCGAAATAGCGGCGCATATTGGCCAGGCCACGCACCTCATGCAGGGGATCGCAGAACAGCGCATCCTCGCTGTAGAGCTGGCCCAGGGTGTCGAGGTTGTCCTTGTTCAGCCCGGCAAAGTCCTGGGCGAACTGACGCAGGAAATCGCTCACAGGGCCTCCTCGCCGGCCAGGTGCGGCAGCTGCTTGAAGGCGGCCAGGGCGCGGGCGCGGCTCTTGCTCAGATCGACCATGGGCGCGGGATACTCGGCCAGACCGAACAATCCGCCCATGGCCGCAGGATTATGGATATGGCGCTTGTTGAGCCCGCCCAGTTCCGGCAGCCACTGGCGGATAAAACGCCCGTCCGGGTCGAATTTCTCCGACTGGCTGAGGGGGTTGAAGATGCGGAAGTAGGGCGCCGAGTCGGTGCCGGTGGAGGAACTCCACTGCCAGCCACCGTTGTTGGCCGCCAGGTCGCCGTCGATCAGGTGGCGCATAAAGAAACGCTCGCCCTCGCGCCAATCGATCAGCAGGTTCTTGGTCAGGAACATGGCCACGATCATGCGCAGGCGGTTGTGCATCCAGCCGGTGGCCAGGAGCTGACGCATGGCCGCATCGATGATCGGGAAACCGGTGCGCCCCTCCTGCCAGGCCTTGAGTTCGCGTGGCGCATCACGCCAGGCCACCGCCTCGGTTTCCGCGCGGAAGGCGCGGTGCATGGACACCCGCGGGTAGCCCACCAGGATGTGCTTGTAGAACTCGCGCCAGAGCAGCTCGTTGATCCAGCTCACCACGCCCGGGTTGCCGCTGTCGAACTCGCCCTGGTTGGCGGCCAGTGCGGCATGCAGGCATTGGCGCGGCGAAATCACCCCGGCGGCCAGGTAGGCGGACAGCTGGCTGGTGCCGGGTTGGGCGGGAAAGTCCCGGGCGCTCTGGTAGAAGTCGATCTGCTCACTGGCAAAAGCCTGCAGCCGCCGCTGAGCTTCGCCTTCACCTGCTGGCCAGAGCTGGCGCAGCTCGGCCGTGGGCTGGGCAAAACCTGGGACCTGCTCAGGGATTGGGTCGCTTGGGATGCCCAGGCTTGCCTGCGCCTTGGGCGTGGCGACCAGTCGGGGCAGGGCGCTGTGCAGACGCTGGTAGCAGACCTTGCGAAACTGGCTGTAGACCTGAAAGTAGTTGCCGGATTGGGTCAGCACGCTGCCGGGCTGGAAGAACAGCTGATCCAGGTGGCTGCGAAAGCTCACGCCTTGCTGCTCCAGTTCGGCCGCCACCGCCTGGTCGCGGCGGCTTTCATGCACGCCATACTCCTGATTGACCTGCACGCTGGCAATCTCCAGCTCGCGGCAAACCTGGGCAACGACCTGGGGCGCGGCGCTCCAGTCATCGGCGGTGCGCACCAGCAGCGGCACATTGAGTTTGCCCAGCTCGGCAGCCAGGGCCTTGAGGTTGCGCAGCCAGAAGTCGACCTTGCACGGCGCATCGTCATGCATCAGCCACTGTCCGGGGCTGATCAGGTACAGGGCCAGGGTCGGACCGCTGGCCATGGCGCTGGCCAGGGCGCTGTTGTCCTGTACCCGCAGGTCGGTGCGAAACCAGATCAATTGCCGCATGTTGAGTTCCGTCAGCTGTCGAGCAGGTTGAGATCGGTCAGGCTGTGCAGCGCCGCCAGGGGATCCTGGGCCAGGGCCAGATCCGGGTTGTGCGCGCAGAGCCTGTTGAGTTCGTCCAGATGGATCTGCACCGCTTCGCCGACAATCAGGCAGGGGCAGTCATAGCCTGCCAGCAGGCGCTGCAGATGCCCGGTATTGAGCGCCTGGCTGGAATACAGCAGCACCGCCCGGGGCTGGATGTGCTCAACCGCCAGGGCCAGATCGGTGGGCTGCAGGGGCCAGTCGAAGACCTCCACCGGGCAGCCGGCGCTGCTGGCCAGCCAGGCGGTCAGCCACATGCCGGGGGCCATGGGCAGATCCGATACATTGATCAGCAACAGGGTGGCGCCGCCGTGCTGGCGATTGTTGTGGTACAGCCGCGCGCCCAGCTTGCTGCGCAGCCAGGAGAAGAAGAACACCCGTTCGGCCTGGGCGCCGCAGGGATTGCGCCAGCGCAGCTCCAGCTCCTCCAGCAGTGGCAACAGCAGCTGCTGGCACAGGGTCTGGGGCGGGTAGAGGGCCAGTTCGGTATTGAAGCACTCGTCCAGACGCCGCTCATTGAGGTTGCAGATGCATTCCTGCAGGCGCTGGCGTTTCTCTTCCCACTGCGAGGTGGCTTCGCTGAACGCCGGCTGGCCACTGCGCAACAGGCCCTTGACCTGGCTGACCGAAACGCCGCGGCCGAGCCAGGTGAGGATGTTGTGGATATGCGCCACATGCTCGTTGGAGTACAGGCGATGACCCTTGGGCGTGCGGTGCGGCACGATCAGGCCATAGCGGCGCTCCCAGGCGCGCAGGGTCACGGCGTTGACCCCGGTCAGGCGTGCCACCTCGCGAATGGGCATAAAGCCCTGGGCGATGGCGTCCTGGTAATCGTCGGCGCCGGTTGCGCGCTCGTTAGACTCGATATGACTCATAGGGCATTGCGCAGGCTGAGGTCTTCCGGGTGCGGCTGCAGATAGACCTGCTGCGCGATGTAGTCATCCGGGTGACGGCGGAAGTGATGTTTGAGCAGGGTCATGGGCACCACCAGAGGCACCACGCCCTGGCGATACTGGCCGATCAGCTGCTGGATTTCGGCCTTGTCTTCACGGCTTAGGTTCTGCTTGAGGTAACCGCAGAGGTGCTGCAGCACATTGCTGTGGGTACGGCGGGTGGCGCAGTGCTTCAGCGCCTCCATCAGCTGGCTGAAATAGTGTGGGGCCAGCTCATTGAGATCGTGCTGGGCCAGGTTGCCGAGCAGACGGCCGAGGGCCTTGTACTGCATGGGGTGGGTGGCCATCAGCAGGTATTTGTAGCGCGAGTGGAAGTCGATCAGCGCCTTGCGGGTCAGGCCCTGGCGCAGCAACTGTTGCCACTCGGCGTAGGCAAAGACCCGGGTGATGAAGTTCTCGCGCAGGATCGGGTCATTCAGGCGTCCGTCTTCCTCCACCGGCAGATCCGGGTGACGGGCACAGAAGGCCTGGGCAAAGATGCCGCGGCCCTGAGGCTCGCTGGGGCGGCCGTTGTCCTGGTAGACCTTGACCCGGTGCAGACCGCAGGACGGCGACTGCTGCATAAAGATATAGCCGCACAGCTCGGTCTGCTCCTCGGCCACGCGCTCGCCATAGGCGGCCAGGGGCGCGGTGACGTCCACCGCGCGATTGACCGTACCTACCGCGCGCGGGGCCTGTGGGTCGCCCACCAGGCGAATCGGCTCGCGCGGCGTTCCCAGGCCAATGGCCACCTCCGGGCACAGCGGTACGAAGTCGAAATACTCGTTGAGGGTGCGGCTGCATAACCGCGACTCCTTGTGCCCGCCGTTGTAGCGGACTTCGGCGCCGAGCAGGCAGGCGCTGATACCCAGTTTGGGTTTGCCGGTGAAGGAGTGGCGTTGGCTCATGGGGGCAACCTCTGATGATGCTTACTTGTACAGGGAATGGTTTCTGTACAACTTGTCTCCATCATAGGGCTGATATTGTACAAGTCAATTATTTTGTACAGCTGTTGTAATGAAAATCTGGAGGGCGGGGGTAGGGGCGCCGTGCGCACCCTGTTCGGCAGCGGGTTAGCGGTGCGCACGCCGCACCCTACGAACCCAGGCTTTCTCGGGGGCAGTGGTAATGGGGGAGAGGGAAGGGGCCGACGCCAGGCTAGCGCCAGCCCATCAGCCAGCGCTCGGCATCCTGCAGTTCACGCCAGTCCAGCTGCCAGGTGCGTTTGCTGAGCACCGCTTGCAGTTCGACCTGCTGCACCTGCTCGTCTTCGTCACGGATCAGTTCGGTGACCAGAAAGTGCTTCTCACGCTGCTGCGGCTGCACGGCTGTCCACTTCGACAGCAGCAGCTTGCGTGGGTTAAGTCGGTGTTTGCCACCGACTTGAGTGCTTGACGCTGTCACTGCAAGTGCTCAAGCAGGCGCTTGGCCGCTTCCTGGCCGCTGAGCCAGGCGCCCTCGACCCGCCCCGACAGGCACCAGTCGCCACAGGCATACAGGCCCAGGTCGGCATCGGCCAGGGCGCCCCACTGGTGCGCCGTGGCCGGGCGGGCATAGAGCCAGCGATGGGCCAGGCTCAGGGCCGGAGCGGGTACGGCGCAGCCAATCATCTCGGCGAAGGCGCCGTGCAGCTGTTCGATCACGGCCTCCTTGTCCAGGTCCAGGTGCTGCTTGCTCCAGTTGCTGCTGGCGTGCAGCACCCAGGTGTCCATGGCCGTGTCGCGCCCGGGTTTGCTGCGGTTGCGCGCCAGCCAGTCCAGCGGGCTGTCCTGCACAAAGCAGCCTTCCATGGGGGTTTCCAGGGGCGTATTGAAGGCCAGGGCCACGGCCCAGGTCGGATCCATGGCCACGCCGGCGGCGGCACTGGCCAGCTTGGGTGCGCTGGACAGCAGGGCGGTGGCCTGGGGTGCCGGGGTGGCGACGATCACATGGCTGAAGGGGCCATGGCTGTTGCCTTCGGCATCCAGCAGGTGCCAGTGCTGTTCACCGCGAAACACCTCGGTGATGCGGCAGGAAAAATGCACCGGCAGGGCGCCAAGCAGGGCGCGGGTAATGGCGCTCATGCGCGGGGCGCCGACCCAGCGTACCTGCTCGTCCGGTGAGGCGCTGAGCTGGCCGTTGCGGCTGTTGTAGAGGCTCGGTGTCCATTCGGCGACCCAGCCACGGGCCTGCCACTGCTGCACCACCTCGACAAAGCGGCGATCGCGGGCGGTGAAATACTGCGCGCCCAGATCCAGGGCGCCGGCATCGCTGCGCTTGCTCGACATGCGCCCGCCACTGCCACGGCTCTTGTCGAACAGCTGTACGCTGTGGCCGGCGTTGTGCAGGGCCTGGGCGGCGGACAGTCCGGCAATGCCGGTACCGATAATGGCGATAGGGTGAACTGTGCTCATGATTAACCTCGTCTCGTGGGCACTAGGCTACGCTTTAGACAAAAGCTATACAATATGGTTTTTATGTATAAGCTATGCCGCTATCAATCGCGCCTACCTATAGTTAAGACAACTGGCCGTCTTTATAAAGGCACGGCGCGACATAAATTGGTGAGCCGGCATCCTTGATTGTTGGCTTAAGCGAGGAACATGCCATGCATATTCTCCTGACCGGTGGTACCGGCCTGATCGGCCGTGCGCTATGTCGGCACTGGGCGCAGCAGGGGCATCAGCTGACCGTGTGGAGCCGCACGCCGCAGCAGGTGCCGCGCCTGTGCGGGGCTGATGTGCGCGGTATTGGCCGCCTGGAAGAACTGACCGATAAGCCCGTGGATGCGGTGGTCAACCTGGCCGGTGCGCCGATTGCCGACCGGCCCTGGACGCGCAAGCGCAAGGCGCTGCTGTGGGCCAGCCGCATCGGCCTGACCGAGCAGCTGCTGGCCTGGCTGGAGAGTCGTGCGCACAAACCCCGGGTGTTGCTGTCCGGGTCGGCGGTGGGCTGGTATGGCGATGGCGGCGAGCGTGAGTTGCATGAGGACTCGCCCCAGGTCTGCGATGACTTTCCCGCCCAGCTGTGCGGCGCCTGGGAGGAAACCGCCCTGCGTGCCGAAACCCTGGGCATGCGCGTGGTGCTGCTACGCACCGGCCTGGTGCTGGCGGCCGAGGGCGGCCTGCTCAAGCGCCTGCTGCTGCCATTCAAGCTGGGCCTGGGTGGCCCCCTGGGCAGTGGCCGGCAGTGGATGCCATGGATTCATATCAGTGACCAGATCGCCCTGATTGATTTTCTTCTGCAGCAGGAGCAGGCCAGCGGTCCTTATAATGCCTGCGCGCCCAACCCGGTGCGCAACCGCGAGCTCAGTCAGGCCCTGGGCCGTGAGCTGCACCGTCCGGCCTTTATGCCGGCACCGGCCTTTGTCCTGCGCCTGGCCCTGGGCGAGCTGTCCGGGTTGCTCCTGGGCGGACAGCGTGCCTTGCCGACGCGCTTGCTCGATGCAGGCTTCAGTTTTCGTTTCACTCACTTGGATGTGGCCCTGGCGGATCTGCTGGGCCAACCAGATAGGGTCTGTTGACGTTTCGCTGCGGCCGCGCCGGAGCCCGTTTTTACGCGAGGCAAGGCATGAGTTACGAAGTTTGGTCGTTCCAAATGAGTGACGAGAAACGCAGCATCGCGTAAAAACAGGCCCGGCCCTTCGGGTTGCGCGGCAAATTGTGCCAGGCGGCGTTGCAGGGCTTGGCAAGGGAGCAACCATTACCTGCGCCCCGCGCCTTGCCTGGCGCAATTTGGCGCAGCAACGCGGTTCGCCGCGAAACGTTAACAGACCCTAGGACTACGCATGACCGATCACGCCTTGCTGCTGGTAAATCTGGGTTCGCCGGCCTCCACCGAAGTGGCCGATGTACGGCGCTACCTCAACCAGTTTCTGATGGACCCCTATGTCATCGACCTGCCCTGGCCGCTGCGCCGGCTGCTGGTGTCGCTGATCCTGATCAAGCGGCCGGCCGCCTCGGCCCATGCCTATGCCTCGATCTGGTGGGAAGACGGTTCGCCCCTGGTGGTGCTGAGCAAGCGCCTGCAGCAAGCGATGAAAGCCGCCTGGACCCAGGGCCCGGTGGAGCTGGCCATGCGTTATGGCGAGCCGTCGCTGCACACCGTGCTGACCCGCCTGGCCGGGCAGGGCATCACCCAGGTGACCCTGGCGCCGCTCTATCCGCAGTTCGCCGACAGCACCACCACCACCGTGATCGAGGAAGCCAAGCGGGTGGTGCGCGAGCACAACCTGCCGATCCGCTTCTCCATCCTGCCGCCCTTCTACGAGCAGCCGGAATACCTCGATGCCCTGGTCGACAGCGCCCGGCCCTATCTGGAGCAGGGCTTCGATCACCTGCTGTTGAGCTTTCACGGTCTGCCGGAGCGCCACCTGCACAAGCTTGACCCTAGCGGCCACTGCCTCAAGGGCGATGATTGCTGCCGCACGGCGTCGCCCGAGGTGCTGGCCGGCTGTTACCGCGCCCAGTGCCTGCGCAGCGCCGAGCTGTTTGCCCAGCGCATGGGGCTCAAGGACGGGCAGTGGTCGGTAAGCTTCCAGTCACGCCTGGGCCGGGCCAAGTGGATCGAGCCCTACACCGAAACCCGTCTGGACGAACTGGCGGCCCAGGGGGTGAAGAAGCTGCTGGTGATGTGCCCGGCCTTCGTCGCCGACTGCATCGAAACCCTGGAAGAGATCGGCGACCGCGGCCGCGAGCAGTTTGTCGAGGCCGGTGGCGAGAGCCTGCAGCTGGTGCCCTGCCTGAACGATCACCCCAGCTGGGTGGCGGCGCTGAAAACCCTGAGCGAGCGCGCGCCCCTGATGCTTTGAAGTGACGGGTGGCCCGCTATGCAGGCGCCTGGTATTCCACCCGATTACGCCCCTTGTGCTTGGCCTGGTACAGCGCTCGGTCGCTGGCGGCGTAGAGGCTGGCGTAGCTGCAGAAATGCCCTGCGGGGATGGCGGCGAGGCCGATGCTGACGGTCAGCCCTAGCTCCAGACCATCTACCCGGCGTAGCTGCTGCTCCACGCGCTGGCGCAGCAGTTCGGCAATCTGCCGGCCCTGCTGCAGGTCGCACTCGGGCAACAGCAGCACGAACTCCTCCCCACCGATACGGGCCAGGCTGTCGCTGGCACGCACCTGGCTGGCCAGCAGGCTGGCGGTCTGGCGAATGACGCTATCGCCCACCGGGTGGCCGTAGTGGTCGTTGATCTGCTTGAAATGATCGAGGTCGAGCATCAGCAGGCATAGCGGCTGACCATTGCGTTCGGCGCGCAGCAGCTCGTGGTTGACGATTTCGCCAAAGGCGCGGCGATTGAGCAGGCCGGTCAGGGGATCGTGTTCGGCCAGGTAGCTGAGGCGTGCATTCTGTTGCTCCAGCAGTTGCTGCTGGCTCTCCAGGCGCTGTTGCTGGCTCTGGATCTTGGCGAAGTGACGCCACTGCGACCAGGCCAGGGCCAGGGCAATGGCGCAGATGGACAGGCCATTGACCCGGTTGCTCAGGAGCAGTGCCGGGTCGTTCTGGGTCTGGCCGATGCCCCAGATAAACAGGCCCAGGGTGCCGGCAAACAGCAGCAGGGCGCTCAGCGGACGGTGCAGAAAGACCAGCGCCACCAGGGTGCAGCCCACCAGCAGCGGGGTGATATTGCTGGTCACCAGCTGATCGATGCTGCTGATCAGCGCGGCAAAGCCCAGGGTGCCGAGAATGCCGATACTGACGCAGGCCTGACGTACGCGCTGCCAGTGCGGGCGTGGCTCAAGCCACCAGGCAGCCAGGGCAAGAAGTGTGAAAAACAGCAGCATGCCGACATGGGCCAGGATGATGCCTTGCAACCACAGCGCCTCATTGTCCGACTGTACCGGCCGGCCCCAGAACATCCAGATATGCAGCAGGTTGACTGGCGGCGCCAGGGGCGCAGCCAGTTTCAGGCGGTGCAGGTTGTGCTCCAGCTGCTCAGCGCGCCATTGCTGCTGAGTCAGGGCCTGCCAGTTGATACCGCCGATAGGCAACGCAAATGCTCCGATTCGTTTGGGCTGTGATGTCAGGATGGCATCTATGCGAGCTAGATTAGCGGCTTTCTCTGGCCAAGGCGATGCGACCTGAGTCGCTGATGGCCGGTGCGGCGTTGCTCGATGATTTCCCAAACCCGCCGAACTTTGTAGAGTGCGCGGCTGTTGGCCGTCTACCGGCCGTATCCCATCGCTGGAGAGCTTGGCATGCCTATCATCACCACCGATCTTGCACGCTGCGTGGCCCGAGTGCGAGCCGGCGACCTGCTCGGCATGCCCACCGAAACCGTCTACGGCCTGGCCGCCGATGCTGCGAACGCCGAGGCGGTGGCCAAGGTCTTTGCCCTCAAGGGGCGGCCCAGCAGCAACCCGCTGATCGTCCATCTGCATGATGCCAGCCAGGCCGGCCAGTGGGCTGCCGAGGTTGCGCCCGCCGCGCAGCGTTTGATGGCTGCCTTTTGGCCTGGGCCGCTGACCCTGGTGCTACCGGCCCGTGACGAGGTCTCGCGCAGCGTCACCGCCGGCCAGGACAGCGTGGCCCTGCGGGTGCCGGCACATCCGAGCGCGCAGGCGCTGCTGGCGGCATTTGGCGGTGGCCTGGTGGCGCCTTCGGCTAATCGCTATATGTCGATCAGTCCGACCAGCGCGGCCCATGTGGCGCAGCAGTTTGCCGACAGCGACCTGCATATCCTCGACGGTGGGCCCTGCCAGGTGGGGCTGGAGTCGAGCATCGTCAGCCTGCTGCCGGGGGATCGCCCGCGTCTGCTGCGCCGCGGCATGCTCAGTCAGGCCAGTCTGGAGGCGGTGCTCGGAGAAGCACTGGAAGGTCAGGATGGTGGCGTGCGCGCGCCCGGCCAGCATCATCGTCACTATGCGCCCAGCACCCCGACCCTGGCCTTTGTACAGGCGCCTTTCGAGGCGCTGGCATCCCCGCGTTGCGGTTGGCTCTGGTGTGGTCAGGCCCTGCTCAGCCAGGGGCCGGCGGTGGATCTGGGTGATGAGCCGCAGGCCTATGCCGCAGGGCTTTACGCCGCGCTCTATCGGCTCGACGCCCTGGGCCTGGAACGCCTGTATATCCAGCTGCCGCCGCTGCAGGACGCCTGGGGTGCGGTGCACGATCGCCTGGCCCGTGCCAGCCAGCGGCTCTAGGTGCTCAGGCCGGTAGCGTCGGAGTCGCCAGCGGCACTTCGGCGAAGCGGCTGAAGGCCTGCGCTGCCGGCGACAGGCTTTTGGTGCGCCAGCGCACCAGATACCAGCGGTTGGGAATGGGAAAGTCCTCCACATCCAGCTCCACCAGGTTGCCCGGTGCGGTGTGGATCAGGGTGTGGCGCGAGAGGATGGCGATGCCCAGGCCCGCCGCCACCGACTCCTTGATGGCCTCATTGCTCTCGATGGTCATCTGCGGCCTGAGGTTCCAGCCATGGCGGGCGAAGTGTTCCTCGATGGCCAGGCGCGTACCGGAGCCGGACTCGCGGCTGAGGAAAGGCTCCGTCGCCAGCTGCTCCCAGCGGATGCGCTGACCGGTGAAGCGATGCCCGGCCGGGGCGATCACCACCAGCGGGTTGTCGGCCAGGGGCACGGCTTCGAGGTCCAGGTGGCGGGGTGGTTGGCTGAACACATAGAGGTCGTCGCGGTTGTCCTCCAGGCGGCGGATCACTTCCGAGCGATTGGCGATATTCAGCTCCACCTCGACCTGCGGATACTGCCGGCAGAAGGGGCCGAGCAGCCGTGGCACCAGGTACTTGGCGGTGGTCACTGCGCCTAGCCTGAGCTGCCCGGCGGTCAGGCCGTTGAGCTGGGCCAGGCGCATCTCCAGGCGATCCAGGGCATCGAAGATTTCCCGCGCCCCGGCCTGCACCTCGCGTCCGGCATCGGTCAGGTGCAGGCGCTTGCCCAGTTGCTCGAACAGCGGCATGCCCAGGGCCTGCTCCAGCTTGGCGACCTGGGTCGACACCGACGGCTGGGCCAGGTGCAGGGCGCGGGCCGCTTCGGTCACGCTCAGGCGCTCGGCCACGGCGAGGAAGGTTTCCAACTGGCGGAAGGTGGTCTGACGGGTATGAAAGCGCGGTCTTTGCATTGCTGAAAACCTATGCTTTATTGGTTGATAATCTATTTTTGACTATATCAGTGGGTGGCGAGAATGGCCCTGTCAGTTATCAGAGGGCTTTACCATGTCGGTCGCGCTTTCTTCCCAGGGTTATCCGCGCACGGGCACTCGCCCGTGCATCGCCTTTCTTACCTGTCACGACAAGGCTCGTCTGGTGATCGATGCCTTGGCGCCGCTGGGATTTTTTGTCGAGCCGGTGAGCCGTTACGACACCGATCATTTCGGCACCTTCAGCCGTGAAGTGGCACGCACCGGCAGCGCCCATGACACGGCGTTGGCCAAGGCCAGGCTGGCGGCCTCTCTCGGTGGTGCACGTTATGGCCTGGGCAGTGAAGGCAGCTTCGGTCGCGACCCGCACATTGGTTGGATGCCCTGGGACTATGAGGTGCTCTGCCTATGGGATGCCGAGCGCCAGTATGAAGTGTTCGCCCTGGCCGGCTCGGGCGCGACCAACTACGCCCAGGCTGCGGTCGACAGTCTGGATGCCGCCGTGGCGTTTATGCAGCGTGCGCGTTTTCCCGAACATGCCTTGATCTTCGGGCGCCCCGGTGAAGCCTGGTTCCGCAAGGGCATCCGCGAGCGAGATTGGCTGCTCGACCAGTTGCAATGGCTGCTGGCGCGCGAACCCAGTGCCTGGCTGGAAACCGATATGCGCGCCCATATGAACCCGCTGCGCCAGGTGGTAATCCGCGACGCCGCCGAACAGTTGGCGCGCAAGCTGAAAAATCACTGCCCGAGCTGTCAGGCACCGGGCTTTGCCATCGCCCGCAGTGAGCCGGGTTTGCTCTGTGCCGACTGCGGGTGGGGTACCGCGCTGACTGCTGCGCATATCTGGCAGTGTCCGGCCTGCCAGCATGAGGAGCGTCACCCCGTCAGCCAACTGGCCGGTGCCAGTCAATGCGAGCAGTGCAACCCATAAATAGCCTCGCCTTCTGCGCTACTCGCTTGCCGCTACTTGCCTCAGACCACTGGCGTCGAATGGCTCTGCTAAGGCCGCGCCCTCTGGACGCGGCCGCTATTGCTCAAACCGCTGGCAGCGGCTGCCAGCCGGAGGCCGTGCGGCGCTCCAGTTGCGCCGGCTGACCGTCCAGGCGCAGCAGGTACAGCCAGCCATGCTCAACCAGATCGCGTACCACGGCGTGCGCCTCGATCACCCGGTCGATCATCGCCTGCGGCGCCTCGATCAGCACATGCAGGCGCAGCGGGCGGTGCATCCATTGCCGACCGTCGTGCACCGACTGACGCGCCAGGCCGATACGCAAGTCGCCGCCGTTGCCCTCGAACACGCCGATATGCCCGCCCACCACGTTGTGCAGCAGCTTGTTGCCGCTGCCGAAGCGCAGGTTGTCGGTGGTGGAGGTGAAGTACTGCAGGTTGATCCAGTGCGCCACCACCATGGGCGCGGTCATGATCAGCTCCAGCACGGCGCCCTCGCTATCCTGGCGCCAGTCGTAGTCATGCAGGAAGGCACGCCCCTGCAGGTCAACGTCACGGGTGCGCGCACGCGGCGCGGCGATAAACGCGGCGTTGCCGGCCAGGCCCCATTCGGGGCGGGTCTGGGCCCAGTCACGGGCGCGTCGGCGCAGCAGCCCGAGCAGCTTGCCCGGCTGCTCCCGGGGCAGGCCCAGGCTGGCGGCACGTTCACCGCGTACCTGCTGCGCGGCAGCGTTCAGGGCCTGGCGCAGGCGTTGCCAGTCCGCGGCCAGGGCTGCGGGAACAGTTTGTTCGGCGAAGATCTGTACCTCATCGGTGCTGGTGTTGTGCAGACCGGCCAGTACATGGCAGTGCGCCGGCAGCTTATGCCCGCGGGTGTGCAGTTCGGCGCGCACCTCGGTGTCGTTTAACAGGCTGGCCAGCAGGCGGGCGTTGACTTCGCCGCTCTGGCCGCAGCAGGCGCCACAGTCCAGTCCGGCCGCCTGAGGGTTGTTGGCGCTCTGGCTGCCGTGCCCGATCAGCACCAGCAGCGCCGGCACCGGGCCGTTAAGGCCCATGGCCTGGAGGATGCGCGCGGCCAGATCGACCTTCTGCGCCAGCGGCAGCTCTGGCAGCCGGGGCTGCAGTTGCTGCCACTCACTGCTGCGCCAGGCGCTGCGGTGGGGCTCTTGCGGGCCGCTGGCAAGACCACAGGTGCGCCCGAGCAAGGCTGCGGCATAGCCCAGGCCGACACTCTCGACCAGGCTGAAGGTGGAGGCCGGCAGGCGCTCGAACAGACGCCAGCGCGCCTTGCGGCTCAGGCGTGCCTGGCGCGCCTGAGCCAGGCGCTGATCCTGCGCCGCATCACCGCTGCCGTCGCTGATCGGCAGCTGCGGCGCCAGCAGGCCCGGCAGTTGTGGGCGGGTGGCGGCGGTGCCCAGTGGGGTATAGGCGATGGGCAGGCCGAAAAAGCCGGCGAAGCCGCCGGTCTCAAGGGCCGGGCAGACCTGTTCCAGGGCGCGGCGCAGCGGCTCGGAGCGCACATCGATACAGAAGAACAGCTTGGCCAGCGGCGCCTGGGGCAACGCCGCCGATTCTGTCCGACACAGCTTGCGTTGCAGCTGTGCCTGCCAGGCCAGCTCGTCGGCCCGCTGCCACAGCTGCAAGGCCTGCCAGGCGGTCGAGGGCGGCTGCTGCAGGCGTGCCTGCCAGGCCGCGCGCCAACGCTGCCAGCGGCTCTGGGCGTCGCGCTGGCGATCATCCACCAGCCATTCCCAGGCCGCGCGGATGGCCAGCAGTTCCAGCAGGGTCTGCTCATCCTCGCCCTGCAGGCGTGCCTGCCAGCGCCGATAGGCACACCAGGAGGCCCAGCCCAGGCTGCGCAGCAGCAGGCAGTCGAACCAGGGCGCCCAGTCTTCGGTACTCAAGCCCAGGCGCTGCACCGCCACCTCCAGTGCTGTCTGGGGTTGCAGCGGCAGCTCGGCGATACGCTCATGCAGGTTGCGGCAGTCGCTGAGCACACTCAGGCCGCGATCGGCCAGCATGCTGCTGCGCCAGCTCTGGTACAGGCCGGCGCCTTCATCCGGGCGCCAGTCGGCCTGTTCGCGGTCGAACCAGGCGGCGCAGCACTGGCCGATCTGCTGGGTGATCAGCAGCGGCCAGCCCGGCAGTGGGATGCTGGGGTCGGCCAGGTCTTCCAGCAGGGGCAGGCCTGCGTCTGCTTGCGCTGGCGCATCCAGGGCCTGGACCAGTTGCTCGATGGTCCAGGGCTTGTCCTGCTCGGCCAGGGCCTGCTGCAGGTGCTGCGCGGCGATGCGGCCCTCCTGCCAGGCCTGCCGGTAGTCCTCGGCACTCAGGGTCAGGCGGCTGCCGGCCCGTTGCCAGAGCTGTTCGGCAACCTGCTGCCAGGGTTGCTCGCGGCGCTCCCACAGTGGGCTGACGGCGATCATGCGGTCCAGCGGCCAGGTCGGGGCGATCCGCTCGCAGGCCTGCTGGGCCGCCAAATGCAACGCATCCCGGTCGAGTCTGGCGAAGTGTTCGAGGGCAGTCATGGGCGATCTCCAGAGGGCGAGGTCAGTGGGGCGGGCGTGCGCACCGGCCAGAGGCGGAAGGTCAGACGGGTGAAGTGTTCATCCAGGTAGAAGCCAGCAAACGCCAGCGGGTACAGCCTTTGCGCCAGGGTGCCCTGGGGGCGGGCCAGGATCAGCGCCTGCAGCAGGTAGAGGCTGAGAAACAGCAGCAGCGCCAGCACGGTCAGCGGCCAGGGGGCAGCGGGGCTCGGTTGCCCGAGTACCCAGGCGGCGGCCTGGTGCCAGAGCAGGTAGGCGCCGAGCAGCAGGGCAAATATGCTCAGCCCGAACAGCACCTGGCCACGGCGCAGGCACCAGGGCGCCAGACCGATGGCCAGAATGGCCAGGGCCACCAGGGGCAGCGCCTGGGCCGGCAGCAGCCAGGTCCACAGCCCCTGCAGCAGTGCCAGGGTCAGACCGGCCAGGAGCAGAGCCATGAGCAGATCGCCCAGGCCGGTTTTGGGCGCCTGTGGGTGCAGGGCGTGCTGGCGGTACAGGTTCACGGTGTCACCGGCCGCGAGGAAGGCGTGGGCCTTGTACAGCGAGTGGGCCAGCAGGTGCACCAGCGCCAGTTCGTAGAGGCCCAGGCCGCATTCCAGCAGCATCAGGCCCATCTGCGCGCAGGTCGACCAGGCCAGGCGCACCTTGATACTGATGCGCGTCATCATCACCAGCGCGGCGATCACCGCGGTCAGACCGCCAACCACGACCAGCAGACTCTGCGCCGGCACGGCGGCGGAAAACAGCGGGGCAAAGCGCAGGATAAGGAAGCCGCCGAGGTTGACCAGCCCGGCGTGCAGCAGGGCCGACACCGGGGTTGGCGCCTCCATCACCTGGATCAGCCAGCCATGCACCGGCAGTTGCGCGGATTTGAGGATCACCGCCAGGGCCAGCAGCAGCGCCGCCAGTTGCAGATCCCCGCCCAGCTCACCACCGGCCTGAAGACGGTCGTTTACCGTTTGCAGAATGACCGCGATAGTGCTGTCGCCGCTGGCCCGTACCAGCAGCACGGTGGCCAGGATCAGGCAGACATCGGCCAGACGGCTGGCGAGAAACTTCTTGTGCGCCACCACCAGCGCCTGAGGGCGGTCGCGGTAGAAGGTCAGCAGTTGGTGCAGGCACAGGCTGGACACCATCCAGGCGCCGACCAGCCAGTACAGATCCTGGCTGGTCACCACAGTGGCGATGGCCGCCAGGGTGGCCAGCAGGGCCAGCACATAGCGCCGTTGCCCTGGCTCACCCTCCAGATAGCGCTGGGAATAGTCGATGATCACCAGGGCCAGCAGGCCGACCAGCCCGGCCATGGCCAGCCCCAGTCGATCATCGTCTTGTCCGTTCAGGGCCGCCTGCAACCCGGCCAGCAGCACCAGGCACAGGCCCAGGTAGCCGGCGCCGCGGGCAGGCCACCAGAAGGCGTTGCGCCTGCGCAGCAGGCAAACCGGGAGCAGGGCCAGGGCGTAGAGCCAGGGCAGCAGTTCGAGCAGGGGGGGCAGGGTGATCGGCATGGGTGGATCTCCGAAGACGGGCAATGGGCCTAGTCTCCGGCAGGTGTTGAACTATTAAAAATAGATTGATATGAATGAATCGTTCTTTTAATTGGAATGATATGTGCGCCGACTCAACTTCCATCACCTGCACTATTTCTGGGCCGTGGCCAAGGAGGGCAACCTCACCCGGGCGGCCCAGGCGCTGCACGTGTCGCAATCGGCCCTCTCCACGCAGATCCGCGCCCTGGAAGATGACCTTGGGCATGCGTTGTTTATTCGCAGTGGGCGCAGCCTGCTGCTCACCGAAGCCGGCCGGCTGGTGCTGGATTATGCCGAGAGCATCTTTGCCCTGGGCAGTGAGCTGCAGATGACCCTGCAGGGTGCCCAGCGGGAAAACCAGCCGCTGCGCATCGGTGCGGTGGCGACCTTGTCGCGCAACTTTCAGGAGAATCTGCTAAGGCCCTTTCTCGGCCGTGCCCAGGTACGCATCACCCTAGAGTCGGGCAGCCTGGATGAGTTGCTGGAGCGCCTGGCTCTGCACAAGCTGGATGTGGTGCTGACCAATCAGGCGGTCAGTGGTGACGGCCAGCGGGCCTGGCATTGCCGCCTGCTGGACCGCCAGCGCGTGTGCCTGGTGGGGCCGCCCAGGAGCGGGCGCCAGGCATTCAGCCTGCCGGCCGACCTGCAGCAGGCGCGTCTGATCGTGCCGGGGCGCAGCAGCGATATTCGCAGCCAGTTCGAGCTCTACTGCAACAGCCACGATTTGCATCCGCTGATCTGCGCGGAAGTCGATGATATGGCCATGCTGCGCCTGCTGGCGCGCGACTCCGGAGACATGGCCCTGCTGCCGGCGGTGGTGGTGCAGGATGAGCTGCAGGCCGGGGTGCTGGAGCTTTACGCGGAAATTCCGCAGATCGCCGAGCAGTTCTTTGCCGTGACCCTGCAGCGACATTTCGGCCTGAGCATTGTCGAGGAACTGCTGGCCGGCCACTGAGCCTCAGGGATGCCCGTGTCTGTTGCGACTGGCCTGCACAATCCGCTGCGCCGGTACACGCAGTTGGGTCAGCAGATACTCGGCGAAATCCGCCGTATAGGGCTGACGGGCGATGGCGGCGGCCATGCAGGTCAGCCAGGCTTCGCTCAGCTTGTCGTCTATCGGCCACTGGGCATGGAAGGCCGGGATGGCGATGCTGCCGTATTTTTCCTGGAACAATTTGGGCCCACCCAGCCAGCCGCTGAGAAAGCAGGCCAGCTTGTCGGCGGCCAGCTCCAGGCTGTCGGCATGCAGGCGGCGCAGAGCGCCAGCCTCGGGCAGCTCATCCATCAGCTGGTAGAAATCGGCGACCAGCCGGCGCAGGCCGTCGATGCCGCCGGCGGCTTGGTAGGAGGCGTCGCCGACGCCGTAGCTGGGGGTAGGGGACATGGCAAGCTCTCGGGAAAAGCCGTCATTGTAAGGGGCCAGGATGGGTTGGGCATGCTGGCCACTCAGAGCATGAACAGCTTTTTCTGTAGGAGCCAGCTTGCTGGCGATCTTGGCGGGTTAACAGCATCGCCAGCAAGCTGGCTCCTACAAGCGCTGCTGCCAGGGCGGGTTGGCCAGGCGCTGCTGGAGAAAGTCGCACAGCGCCAGCACCTTGGGCGAGGCGCGGCGTGAGCGTGGGTAGAGAGCGTGGATCCAGTTGTCGGTGGGCCGCACGCCGGGTTCGAGTACCTGTAGCGAACCCTCGTCGAGCTGGCGCTGCACGATAAACACCGGCAGCACGGCCAGCCCCAGGCCGGCCATGGCCATATCGCGCATGGCCTCGCCGTTGTTGCTGGTAAAGCGGCCGCTGGGCGAGAGGTTGAGCGGTTCACCGGGCGCATCGAGGCGCTCGAACGACCAGACCTGGCTGGTGGCCACATTGCTGTAGCCGATGCAGGCATGGTAGAGGATCTGCTCGGGGCGCTGCGGCAGGCCGTGGCGCTGCGCATAGGCCGGGCTGCAGCACAGCACCCGTGGGCTGGGCGCCAGCTCGCGGGCGATCAGGGCGCTGTCGCGCAGGTGTGAGACGCGCAGGCAGAGGTCGTAGCCCTCGCGTTCGAAGTCGCTGATGCGGTCATCCAGTTGCAGGGCCAGCTGGATGCGCGGGTGCTGCTGCATAAACTCGGCCAGCAGCGGCGCCAGCCACAGGGTGCCAAAACTCATGGGAGCGAGGATGCGCAGGCTGCCGCACAGGCCGCTGTCATCCAGGCTGGCCAGCTCGGCCGCCTCATGCAGCGCGGCCAGGGCCGCCTTGGCCCGGGGGTAGAACTGCAGGCCGCTTTCGGTGGGCGTCACCTTGCGCGTGGAGCGGTACAGCAGCTTGGCCCCCAGGCGCCGCTCCAGATCGCTCAGGCGCTTGCTGACCACCGACTTGACCACCCCCAGGCGTTCGGCGGCCAGGCTGACACTGCCCAGCTCCACCACCTGAAGGAAGGTCTCGATTTCCTGCAGATCCAGTTTCATGGCGCCCCGCATGCCGTGGTGATTCGAGCAAGCATAACTGCAACCAGGGCGGTGGATTGTTCGCTCAGGGCGAAAAGTCATTTCGCCGCCAGCCGGGAGGTCGGCGGCGCCCCCGGGGGCTAGGCTGTGTATTCACCCCCCTGCGCCCTGTGGCGCCCGGTTAATGCCCATTCCCAGGAGGTTCATCATGTCTTTTACCTACAAGCGACTGAACAAGGACGACGCGGTTCTGCTGCTGGTCGATCACCAGGCCGGCCTGCTGTCGCTGGTACGCGATTACACGCCGGACGAGTTCAAGAACAACGTGCTGGCCCTGGCCGATATCGGCAAGTTCTTCAACCTGCCGACCATCCTCACCACCAGTTTTGAAAATGGCCCCAACGGGCCGATCGTGCCCGAGCTCAAGGCCCTGTTCCCCGATGCGCCCTATATCGCCCGGCCGGGGCAGATCAACGCCTGGGACAATGAGGACTTCGTCAACGCGATCAAGGCTACCGGGCGCAAGCAGCTGATCATCGCCGGTGTGGTTACCGATGTGTGCGTGGCCTTTCCGACCCTGTCGGCGCTGGAGGCCGGCTACGAGGTGTTCGTCGTCACCGACGCCTCCGGCACCTTCAATACCAGCGTGCGTGATGCCGCGCTGATGCGCATGGCCCACGCCGGAGCGCAGATGCTCAACTGGTTCAGCGTCGGCTGCGAACTGCACCGCGACTGGCGCAACGATATCGAAGGCTTCGGTGGCATCCTCGGCGGCCATCTGCCGGCCTATGCCAACCTGATTCAGAGTTATAGCCAGAAGTAGTCCGGAGGGTAGCGGCCTGGTGCTGCTCACTGACGGTCATGCGCATTCTGCTCCCCTCTCCCCAGAGGGGCGAGGGGACTGAATGCGTTCGGCCTGGCTCAAGTGAGCGGCATCAGACAGTTTCCTCGCGCCAACCCGCTGCGCCGCTCCGGTGTAGCGGGTTTTTTCTGGGTTAATACATAGCTCAGGATTATGCATAACATAATAAATATACATTTGATAAATGCGAGGTGCAGGCGGATTCTTGGCTCGCGGTGGTGACCGCTTGGTCATCCAGTGTGGTGTGAAGTGGGCGTGCAGGTGACAGCCGGCTTCACAGCGAACCCCGATCCAGAGGACAACAAGATGAATAAGACTCTCCGTTCCCTGCTGCTGTGCAGCGCTTTTGCCCTGGCGCCGCTGGCGGGTGTGCAGGCCGCTGAAGGCAAGACCCTGCGCCTGGCCACCGAAGGCGCTTACCCGCCCTTCAACTACTACACCGCAGACGGCAAGCTGGCCGGCTTCGATATCGAGATCGGTCAGGCCCTGTGCGAACGCATGCAGGTCAAGTGCAGCCTGGTGGCCCAGGACTGGGACGGCATTATCCCGGCGCTGCTGGGGCGCAAGTACGATGTGGTGATCGCCTCCATGTTTATCACCGAGGAGCGCCGGCAGATGGTGTCGTTCAGCGACCCCTATCAGAAGTCGGCGATGACCTTCGTGGTGACCAAGGATTCCACCCTGAACGATTTCAGCCCCCAGGCGCTGGCCGGCAAGACCATCGGTGCTCAGGGCGCCACCACTCAGGCCGATTATCTGATGGCCATGTTCCCCGATTCCGATGTGCGCCTGTATCCGACCCAGGATGCGGTGAACCTGGATCTGGCCTCCGGGCGCCTGGATGCCCAGGTCGGCGACATGATCCCCATGCTCGACTGGACCCAGAAGTCCACCGATGGCAGCTGCTGCCGCCTGGCCGGCGAGCCGATCAGCGATCCCAAGTATGTGGGCGAAGGGGTCGGTATGGCCGTGCGCAAGGAAGACGAGGCACTGCGTCAGCAACTCAACCAGGCCCTGGCCGCGATCATCGCCGATGGCACCTACCAGGCGATCAACGACAAGTTCTTCTCGGTCAACCTGCTGACCCTGGAGCAGTAAGCCTCGCGCTGCTGACCCGCTGAACGAGAAGAGGATCTGTTATGGACTGGCTCACTTACCTGAGCTTTGGTGATGCCGGCTGGGGCGACGAGTTGCTCCAGGGCCTGGGGGTGACCCTGGCCCTGGCCCTGGCCACCCTGCCGCTGGGCCTGTTGCTGGGCCTGGCCGTGGCGGCGCTGGCGCTGTTTGGCGCGCGCCCGGCGCGGGCCCTGGCCCTGGCCTTCAGTACCACGCTGCGCGGCCTGCCCGAGCTGCTCACCCTGTTTATCATCTACCACGGTGTGGGCATGGGGCTAAATGCCCTGCTGCGCTGGTACAACCCCGAAGCTGGCTATCTGGAGCTGAGCCCCTTTATTGCCGGGGTGCTGGCCCTGGGCCTGGTCTTTGCCGCCTATTCCAGCGAAGTCTGGCGTGGCGCCTGGCAGGCCCTGGATGGCGGCCAGCGTGAGGCGGGCGAGGCCATGGGCCTGCGTCGCCTGACCATCTTCCGGGTGATCGAGCTGCCGCAACTGCTGCGCCTGGCTCTGCCGGGGCTGGGCAACCTGTGGATCAACCTGCTCAAGGACACCGCGCTGGTCTCGGTGATCGCCCTGAGCGACCTGATGCGCATGGCCAATATCGCCGTCGGTGCGACCAAGAAGCCCTTTCTGTTCTTCCTCGTGGTGTGCCTGGCCTACTGGCTGGTGTGCCTGCTCTGCGAATACCTGCTGGGCCGGATGGAGCGTCGCGCCAACCGCGGCCAGCGCATGGGAGGGGCCGCGGCATGATGGAACTCATGATGCGTTTTTCCGGCCAGCTGCTGGCCGGTGCCGGCCTGACCCTGCAACTCACCGCCATCGCCGCGCTGCTGGCCTGCGCCCTGGCGTTGCCCCTGGCCATCGTGCGTTGCAGCGAGCGCGGCCTGCTGCGCTGGCCGATCCGCCTGTTCGTCTCGTTCTTTCGCGGCACGCCGCTGCTGGCCCAGCTGTTCCTGGTTTATTACGGCTCCGGGCAGTTCCGCGCCGAGCTGAGCCAGCTGGGACTCTGGTGGTTCTTCCGTGACCCTTACTACTGCGCGTTGCTGACCTTTGTCCTCAACTCCGCGGCCTATCAGATCGAGATCCTGCGCGGCGGTCTGCGCGCGGTGCCCTACGGGCAGATCGAGGCGGGGGTGGCCATGGGCCTGTCGCGCTTCAACCAGTACCGCACCATCATCCTGCCCAATGCCTACCGCATCGCCTTTCCGGCCCTGGGCAACGAGATCATCCTGCTGCTCAAGGGCAGTGCGGTGGTCAGCGTGATCACCCTGTTCGATGTCATGGGCCAGACCCGGCGCATCTTCTCGCAGACCTTCGATTTGTCCGTATACCTCTGGGCGGCCGTGCTCTACCTGCTGATGACCAGTGCCTTCGTCTGGCTCTGGCGTCGCCTGGAGCTGTGCCTGACCCGTCACCAGCGCCTGCGCCAGGCGCCCACCCCTGTCACTGCGCCTGCTGCCAAGCGGGTATCCGCCGGAGTTTCCTTATGAGCAACGCCGCCTTGCAGGTGGAAGACCTGCACAAGACCTTTGCCGGTATCGAGGTGCTCAAGGGCGTCTCGCTGACCGCCGAGAAGCATGACGTGATCAGCATCATCGGCTCCAGCGGCTCGGGCAAGAGCACCTTGCTGCGCTGCATGAATCTGCTGGAATTCCCCGACAGCGGCCGCCTGCGGGTGCAGGGCGAGGAGCTGGAGCTGGTCGCCAATCGCCGCGGCGGCCGTTCGCGCCGTTTTCAGCGGCAGATCGAACGGGTGCGCTCGCGTCTGGCCATGGTCTTCCAGTCGTTCAATCTGTGGTCGCACATGACCGTGCTGGAGAACGTGATGCTCGGCCCCTGCCTGGTGCACAAGCGCAACCGCACCGATGTGGAAGCCCAGGCGAAGAAGCTGCTGGCCCGGGTCGGCATGCTGGAGAAATGCCAGATGTACCCCGATTGCCTGTCCGGCGGGCAGAAGCAGCGGGTGGCGATTGCCCGCGCCCTGGCCATGGACCCGGAGGTGATGCTGTTCGACGAACCCACCTCGGCCCTGGACCCGGAACTGGTAGGTGAGGTGCTCAAGGTCATCCGCGAGCTGGCCGAGGAGGGGCGCACCATGATCATGGTTACCCACGAGATGCGCTTCGCCCGCGAGGTGTCATCCAAGCTGGTGTACCTGCACCAGGGCCGCATCGAGGAGCAGGGCAGCCCCGACCAGCTGTTCAACGCCCCGCAATCGGACAATCTGCGCCGCCTGCTGGCCAGCCAGTATTGAATTTGTAGGGTGCGCCGTGCGCACCGCTGATCCCCCAATAACGCGATGGTGCGCACAGCGCACCCTACCTGAGTGAGTCATACCCATGAGCCAAGTTGTCTCCCTGTACCCCTGGAAACGTGCGCAGCACCTGGAAAGCGCCCATAACCAGCTGCTGATCGACGGGGTGAGTGCCCTTGATCTGGTCGAGCGTTATGGCTCGCCGCTGTTCGTCTATTCGGAAAGCCAGCTGCGCAAGAACGCCCGCGATATCCTGGATAACTTCCGCCGCGCGCATGCCAATACCCGGGTCTGCTTCGCCAGCAAGGCCTGCGCCAACCTAGCGGTGCTCAAGGTGTTCAAGGATTGCGGCCTGGATCTGGAGGTCAACTCCGGCGGCGAGTTCTACAAGGCGCAGATCGCCGGCTTCGCCCCGACGCAGATGGTGTTCAACGGCGTGGCCAAGCAGGTGGGCGAGCTGCGCGAGGTGATCGCTGCCGGGATCAAGGCGATCAACGTCGATTCGCTCTCGGAGCTTTCACGCATTCTCGGCGTAGCGACCGAGCTGGGCCGCCAGGCGCGGGTCAGCCTGCGCATCATCCCGGAGATCCAGGGCGGCGCCGCCGCCGGCTGGCAGACCGGCACCTCGGCCTCCAAGTTCGGCATGACCGCCGCCGAGCAGAACCAGGCCATCGAGCTGATCCTGGCCCATTCCGATGCACTCAAGCTGGTCGGCGTGCATGCCCATATCGGCACCCAGATCACCGATATCGCGGTGTATCAGGCCGAGGCGCAGTTCCTGATCGACTATGTACGCCAGGTGGCCGAGCGCCTGCCTTACCCGCTGGAGCACCTGAACCTGGGCGGCGGCTTCCCGAAGAACTACAGCAGCGCCGAGGCCAACTTCGACAGCGTGGCGCCGCACTACCGCGCCAACTATCGCACGGCGGTGGACTTCGCCCAGCTCGCCGAACAGCTGATCAAACCGGTGTCCCAGGCCCTGGGTGAGCAGATCGAGCTGATCGTCGAGCCGGGGCGCAGCATGGTCAGCGACACGGCCATCCTCTTGACCCGCATCGAGGCGCACAAGCAGCGCCAGGGCCGCCCGGTGTTCTATCTGGATGCCGGCTACAGTGTGCTGTTCGACCTGTATAACGGCTGGTACTTCCATATGCTCAACGCCTCCCGCGCGGAGGATAGGGACACGCAGCACTGCCGCATGGCCGGGCCGCTGTGTGACAGCAGCGACACCTACTACGACATCGAGGGCGAGGGCGCGGTGGCGGACCTGATCGCCGAAGAGCCGGCGCTGGCCGAGCATCGCGCGGTGCTGGAACAGGTGCTGGTGCACCAGCCCAACCTGCGCGAGCTGCCGGCGGCCACCGCCCAGGGCGATGTGATCGCCCTGCTGGATGTCGGCGCCTACGCCCTGGAGATGATGAGCCAGTATTGCGGCCGTCAGTCCGCCGCCGCTGTGCTGGTGGATCTGCAACAGGGCAGCCGCCTGATTCGTCGCCGTGGCGAGTATGCCGACCTGCTGGCCCATGATCTGGACTGAGCAGGTAGTGTGCGCCGTGCGCACCGGCAACCCACAACCGGCTGGTGCGCACGGCGCACCCTACGCAAGCCTTGCGCCAGGGCGCGTGAAGGGTGCACTGTTGCTCCCGGAGTGGCCGAGATGACGGCCTGCCTGGGAGAACTCTCGATCATGCTGTCGCCCCGCGAGCGCCTGTTGCGCAACCTGGACTGGAACCTGCTGTACACCTTTCTGGTCATCGTCGAGGAAAGCAGCATCACCGGTGCGGCGCGCAAGCTGTCGCTCAGCCAGCCCAGCGTGAGCAATGCGCTCAAGCGTCTGGAAGAGCACCTGGGCATGCGCCTGATCCAGCGCAAGAAGGGTATGTTCTCCCTCACCGAGCAGGGCCTGCGGGTCTACGAGTACATTTCCTCGGCCGGCAGCATTATCGGCAAGATGGCCGAGCAGTATGCTGGCGAGGCCGGCGCGGTGCTCGGCGAGCTGCATATCCAGGTGGCCAGCCATGTCAGCTGCCAACCCTTTGACGACAGCCTGGCCGAGTTTCACCGCCTCTACCCCAATGTGCTGATCAGCCTCAGCTCCCAGCCCAGCGCCGACATAGTCGACGCGGTGGCCCGGGGTAGCCTGCATATTGGCATCAGCAACAAGAAGACCGCCCAGACCGGCCTGCACTTCGACCTGCTCGGCTACGAGCAGATGGCCTTCTACTGCGGCCCGCGCCACCCGCTGTTCGGTCGCGACAACCTGACTGCCGCGGATCTGCGTGGCCTGGCCTATGTCTCCTTTGAGAGCGACCAGCCCGGCGAGGGCCTCAGTGCGGTCAACTCGGTACGCACCGAGCAGCAGTTCTGGGGCCGCCTGGTGGCGGTGTCGCCCAACGAGGAGGAAGTGCGCCGGCTGATTCTCGCCGGCCTCGGCTTCGGCGCCCTGACGGTGGAAGGCGCCAAACCCTTTGTGGCGCAGAAGCTGCTGTTCCAGCTGCCGCCCTACGACGAGCTGCCGGTCAACGAGGTGTACCTGGTGACCCCGGAAAACCAGCTGCTGACGGATGTGGAGCAACTGTTTATCGGCCTGCTGCGCGAGGCCTCGGTAGCGGCGGTGCGGGCGCGTTATTTCAAGGTTTGATCGGCAGGGCACAATTCCCTGTAGGAGCGGGCCACGCCCGCGATCTGCACGCGACCAGGCAGGTTCGCGGCCATGGGCCGCTCCTACGAGGGGGCCATAATGAAAAAGGCGAAGCCTGCGGGCTTCGCCTTTTTCATTTCTGTTACCGGCTTAGTGCCTGCGCGGTACCGGCTTGAGCAGTTCATCCGGTGGCATTTCGCAGGTGATCTTGCGCCCCAGCAGTTCTTCGATGGCCGGCAGGGCATAGGCGTCGTCTTCGCCGGCGAAGCTGATCGAGGTGCCGCTGCTGCCGGCGCGGCCGGTGCGGCCGATGCGGTGCACGTAGTCGTCGGGGGTTTCCGGCAGGGTGAAGTTGATCACGTGGCTGATGGCATCGACATGGATACCACGGCCGGCCACGTCGGTGGCGACCATCACGCGGATCTTGCCTTCGCGGAAGCCTTCCAGGGCGCGGATACGCTTGTGCTGCGGCACGTCGCCGGACATCTGCACGGCGCTGACGCCGTCGCGGGTCAGGCGTTCTTCGATGCGCCGCACTTCGTCCTTGCGGTTGGCAAAGACCATCACCCGCGTCCAATCGTTCTGCGTGATCAGGTTGTACAGCAGCTTGTATTTGTCGCTGCCGGCCACGGCATAGACGTGCTGTTCCACCGTGTCGCTGGCGACGTTTTCCGGTTCGATCTCGACTATGGCCGGTTCGGTGGTCCACTGCTTGGCCAGGTTCATCACGTCGTCGGTGAAGGTGGCGGAGAACAGCAGAGTCTGGCGCTCGCCCTTGGGCGGGGTCTGACGGATGATCTGCCGCACCTGGGGGATAAAGCCCATGTCGAGCATGCGGTCGGCTTCGTCCAACACCATCACTTCGACCATATCCAGGTGCACTTCGCCGCGCTGGTTGAAGTCCAGCAGACGGCCCGGGGTGGCCACCAGGATGTCGCAGAAGCGCGACTCCAGCTGCTTGAGCTGTTTGTCGAAGTCCATGCCGCCAACGAACTGCATGACGTTGAGGCCGGTGTACTTGGTCAGCTCGGCGGCGTCCTTGGCGATCTGCACCACCAGCTCGCGGGTCGGGGCGATGATCAGCGCCCGCGGCTCGCCCATATAGCGCTCTTTCGGCGGCGGGGTCTGCTGCAGCTGGGTGATGATCGAGATCAGGAAGGCGGCGGTCTTGCCGGTGCCGGTCTGGGCCCGGCCGATGGCGTCGCGGCCGCTCAGGGTATAGCCCAGTACGCCGGCCTGGATCGGCGTGCAGTAGGGGAAGCCCAGGTCATGGATGGCATGCATCAGCTCGGGGGAGAGCTTGAAGTCGTGGAAGCGGGTCTTGCCTTCGGCCGGCTCGACCTTGAAGTCCTCCAGCTTCCAGTTGTCCACCTGCTTGGCCGGGCGTTCACGGCGCGGCTTCTTGGCTTTGCTGGCGGTCGTCTGCGCGTTGGCCTTGGGGGCGTTGTCGCGCGCTGGCTGCTGGTTGGCACGGTCGCTCGGGGAGGGTTGGTGATCAGCGCTTGCGGGTGCGGTGGCCGGGCTGACAGCCTCTGGCTGCGGGCCCTCGTCCTTGCCGAACATTTTCTTCAGTGCTTTGAGCACGGGCATCTCTTCGATTGGTTAAGGAATGAACGGGCGCCAGTGTAATGCAAGAACC
Organism: Pseudomonas xionganensis; assembly: GCF_009763245.1. Classification (GTDB taxonomy): domain Bacteria; phylum Pseudomonadota; class Gammaproteobacteria; order Pseudomonadales; family Pseudomonadaceae; genus Aquipseudomonas; species Aquipseudomonas xionganensis. Next base: position 1,557,267 of record NZ_WKJZ01000001.1, read on the forward strand.
CGGCGCGGCGAAGTACTGCGGCTTGACAAAACGGCCAGTGTCGCGACGAGCCTGCGCCAGTGGCCGTCAATGACTCATGACTCCGCGGGCAGGCTGGCGAGCAGCAGGCGTTGCACATTGCCGCCCATGATGGCGGCGATGTCCGCCTGGCTGAAGCCGGCCTGCTGCAAGCCCTGGGTCAGCAGCGGCAGGCCGGTGACGTCGAAGGGCGTATGCACGGTGCCGTTGAAGTCCGAACCCAGGGCCACATGCTCGACGCCAACCAGCTCGGCGGTGTGGCGCATGGCGCGGACGATGGCTTCGACCGAGGTGGCGCAGACCGCCGCATCCCAGTAACCGATGCCGATCACCCCACCGGTGGCGGCGATGGCCTTGATATGGGCATCACTGAGGTTGCGCGGGCCGGGGCAGGTGCCTGCCACCCCGGTATGGGACACCAGCACGGGGCGCGTGGCCATGGCCAAGACGTCATCGATCAACGGGCGCGAGGCGTGGGCCAGATCGATCAGCATCTGTTTCTCTTCCAGGCGCCGGATCACCTGGCGGCCCAGTGGGGTCAGGCCACCCTTGTCCAGGCCATGGGCCGAGCCGCCTACTTCGTTGTCGAAAAAGTGGGTTAATCCTGCGATACGAAAGCCCGCGTCATAGAGGGCATCGACATTCTCCAGCTGGCCTTCGATCGGTTGCAGGCCCTCGGTGGCCAGCAATGCGGCAACCCGCTGCGGGTCCTGCTGCCAGGCCTGGTAGAAGGCGGCCAGATCGGCGCGGCTGCGGATCAGGCTCAGCTTGCCCTGGCTGGCGGCACTGGCCTGTTGCAGCTTGTCGGCCTGATACAGGGCGCGTTGCAGCAGGCTGTTCCAGGTTTCCCGTGGCCAGCGCTGGGCCATGGCCAGCAGGGTGATATTGTCGCTGTCGGCGGCGTTGCGCTCGTAATTCAGGCCGCGCGGGGTCTTGGTCACGGTGGAGAACACCTGCAGGGCCACGCGCCCTTCGAGCAGGCGCGGCAGGTCGGAGTGGCCGAAGTCATAGCGCTGCAGCAGGTTGCGCTCCCAGAGCAGGGCGTCGTCGTGCAGGTCGGCAATAAACAGTTGCTGGTGCAGCTGCGTGGCCGCTGTTCCGGCGCTGTAAGGCGCAGGTGTCTCGACGCTATTCATCTGGCGGTCGAGCAGGTTGGGCAGGGTAAAAAAGGCGACACCGCCCAGGGCGAGCAGCGGCAGGATCAGCAGGGTTTTGCGCATGGGAGCATTCCGGGGCTTATTGTTATGCCCGGAATGTAGCAGGCGTGCGTGGATCAGGTCAGCAGCAGATGCGGTCGCGGCCCTGTTGCTTGGCCCGGTACAGGGCGCTGTCGGCCCGGGCGATCAGGGCATTGAGGCTGTCCTTGGCCTGCATCTGGGCCAGGCCGATGGACAGGGTGACGCCGGGCAGGACGCCGATGGGGGAGTGGAAGGCGCTGATCCGGTGCAGCGCCTGGCGCAGGCGTTCGCCGATGTGCTTGGCGTCGTCCAGGCCTTGCTCCGGAAGCAGGATGATAAATTCCTCGCCGCCATAGCGAATCAGGCTGTCCTTGGGCCGCAGCTGGTTGCTCAGGGTGTTGCTGGTCATGCACAGGGCGTAGTCGCCGGCCAGGTGGCCGTGCTGGTCGTTGTAGGCCTTGAAGTGGTCCACATCCAGCATCAGCATGGACAGCGGCTTGCCATTGAAGGCGCAGCGAGTGCTTTCCCGTTCGAAGATACGTTCCAGCCAGCGGCGGTTATAGGCGCCGGTAAGCGCATCGACATTGGCGTGTTTTTCACTGCTCTGGATCAGCGAATTGCCCTGGCGTACCCGCTGGCAGAGCAGCTCAAGCATGTTCTGCATCAGTTCCGGGGAGTGCTGGAACAGCTTGAACAGCGATTCGCGGTGCAGGCGCAGGGCCAGGCTGGGCACGCTGGCCAGCACATAGGCCGAGGGGCACTGGTTGTCGATAAAGCTGATTTCGCCCACACATTCGCCACTGCCCAGGGTGCTCACCGGGGCGCTGTCGAGGGAGCCGACATGCACTTCCAGCTGGCCTTCGAGCAGCAGGTAGAGGTACTGATTGCGGTTGAAGGGGGAGAGCAGGACTTCGCCCAGTTCCAGTTCGCAGGCGCGAAATTCCTTGAGCAGCAGGTTGATGCTGTCGACGGCGACATTGCTGAACAGCTTGAGGCGCTGCAGCTGCTCGGGGTCGGCCTGCCACTTGACGCTCTTCATGGCGCCAACCGATGGTGCGAAGTCGAAATAAGCACGGGCATCGCTAACGCTCCCTGCATCCTGGGCGAACACCTGCAGCGACCTTATGCCCGATAATTTGTGCTGACAATCCCTCGCTGACCAGCGGCGACCAGCGGTATGTTTTTTGACGTCATGGTCACATTTTCCCGCTGGCCATGCCTTGGATAGGGCACCCGGTGCGGGTGCCCGCGAGGGGGTTCAGGCGCCGTGCAGGATAAAACCCACCGCATAGCCACCCAGGCGCTCGGCGATGGCCGCTTCCAGGGCCGCGTCGCGCTGCGGCAGATGGATATGGGCCAGCTGGCCGGCCTGGTCGTCGCTCAGCACCTCGACGCGGATGCCGGGTGCCAGTTCGCTCAGGGCGGCCTGGTAGACCCGGGCAATGGCGTCGAAGCGCAGCGCCGGTTTGAAGGTCTTGCCCACTGCGGTCAGCGGGATGGCGTCGATGATCCAGGCATCCTTGGGCACGGCGGCGCGCTCAGGGATATGGGCGGCGGCATGTTCCAGCAGTTCGGCTTCGCTGGCCTGCATGCCGGGCTTGAGCTGCACATAGACCACAGGCAGTTCGCCGGCCTTGAGGTCGGGCTTGCCCACGGCGGCGGCCAGGGCCACGGCCGGGTGCTTGTGCAGCGCCTCCTCGATCATCTGCGGGTCGATATTGTGGCCGCCGCGGATGATCAGGTCCTTGCTGCGCCCGGTCAGCCAGACGTAGCCATCGGCATCGATGCGGCCCAGGTCGCCGGTGTTGAACCAGTCGCCGTCGACCCAGATGCCGGCGTTCTTGCTGGCCTGCAGATAGCCCTTGAATACCGTGGCGCCGCGTATGCACAGGTTGCCGATCTCGTTGACCGCTGCTTCACGCAGGTACTGGCCCTGCTCGTCGAGCACCTTGATGCTCACTTCGCAGTAGGGAATCGGCAGGCCGATGGAACCCGGGCGACGCTCCCCGGCCGGCGGGTTGGCGCAGCTGCCGCAGGTGCCTTCGGTAAGGCCGTAGCCTTCGATCAGGGTCAGGCCGGTCTTGGCCTCGAACTGGTGGATCAGCTCCACCGGCATCGGCGCGGCGCCGCACAGGGCATATTTCAGCGAGCTCAGGTCATGGCCCTCGCTGGGCACCTGCAACAGGCCGGCATAGATGGTCGGTACGCCGCTGAAGAAACTGACCTTGTGCCGCTCGATCAGCTTCCAGAAGTTGCCGATCAGATTGGGGTTGCGATAGCCCTGGGGCGTGGCCAGCAGCACTTCGGCGCCGCCGAGGAAGGCGGTCAGGCCGGTGACGATCACTCCGTTGACGTGGAACAGCGGCAGGCCGCAGAGGGTCACGTCACCCGGGCCGAAGTCGGTCACCAGGTTCATGCTGTAGGCCATGGCCACTTCGTTGCCGTGGCTGTGGGGTGCCAGCTTGGGCGTACCGGTGGTGCCACCGGTGTGAAAGTAACTGGCGATCTCGTCGGCCTGGATGATCCGGCCACTTTCCAGATGGTCGGCCGGGCAGACGGCGATGGTTTCGTCGAAATCCCGCACGCCCTCCGGCAGCGCCCCGCGTTGGGCCTTGAGGCCACTGCGCTGGGGCTCGGGGAGGAAATTGGCCATGTCCACGCAGAGGATGGCCTTGAGCTTGGGCAGCTGACCGCGCAAGGCCGCCACCTTGTCCCACAGGTCGGTTCCGGGGAAGGGCGCCAGGGTTACCAGCAATTCAGAGTCGGAGGCTTCGATCAGCTCGGCGATATGTTCGGCGTCGAGCAGCGGGTTGATCGCATTGACGATGCCGGCCGCCTCGCCGCCCCAGATGGTGAAGTGGGTCTGCGGCAGGTTGGGCAAGAGGAAGGACACGGCCTTGCCCGGACGCAGGCCGAGGCGATGGAAGGCGTTGGCGGTCTGGGTGATCTTGCCCAGCAGCTCGGCGTAGTTCAGTCGGTAGGCTGTTTCGTCCGCCGTGCCCTGCAGGATAAAGGACAGTGCCGGGGCATCCGGCTGGGCCGCGGCCGTGCGCTGGATCAGCGCATAGGTGCTGGCGGGCAGATCGCGTGCGCTCAGGGGCGTCTGTTCGATCTGGCGGACGTCGGCAAGGCTCTTGATGGCAGGGGTGACGGACATGTTTGTTCTCACTGTTCAGGTGTGCAGGCGCTGCGCCAGCCAGTCGGCGATATCGCGGATTTCCTCGGGCAGCACTTCGTGCCCCATCGGATAGTCGCGCCACTCGACCGGGACCCCGGCAGCGGCCAGGAAGTCGTGGGCGGCGCGGCCCATGGCTGGCAATACGATGTCGTCGAATTTGCCATGTAGAAAGAGTGCGGGCAGTTGTCTTTTTGTATCCGGTACGGCGGTGTTGTCGCTGAAGGTGGGGGCATAGGTAGACAGTGCCAGCACCCCGCCCAGGGGGAACTGCCAGCGTAGGTAGGCGGTATGCAGCACCACCGCGCCGCCCTGGGAGAAGCCGGCGAGGATAATGCGGCTGGGGTCGATGCCGCTGTCGCGCTGCGCTTCCAGCAGTTCGATCACCTGCTGCGCCGAGGCTTCCAGCTGCTCGCGGTCGATGGCCCGGGCCGGGCTCATGGCCAGGATGTCGTACCAGCTGGGCATGGCGTAGCCGCCATTGATGGTCACTGCCCGGGTCGGCGCCTGGGGCAGGACGAAACGGCAATTGGGCAGACGCTGCTGCAGCGCCTCGGCCACCGGCAGGAAGTCGTAACGGTCGGCGCCCAGGCCGTGCAACCAGATGACACAGGCGTCGGCAGTATGTGTGGGCTGAAGGATCAAGGGTTCGTGCATAGAGGCTCCGCAGTGGTGCGTGTGCGCTGATTCAGTGCGCAGGTTAAAACGGCTGTATGAGCAATCTGATAAGAAGTTGTCGCCAGGGTACAAGTTTTGCTCTTGACCTGTCCGTATGGTGTTGCGGGCGCGGTGCTGGTACGGGCCTTGCTAAGACCATGGAGACAGATGACCTTGTAGGTGCCGGTAACACGGCGATCGATCGGGGTACGCAACAGGCGGCCATGCACACAGAGGCCGGTTGTTCGTCTGGGGGGCTTTAATCCTGAGCGATAAGTCACGTGCTACCTGTCTCTGGCTCATGACATCCATGAGTGGGCGAAGCTTTGGGGTGGGATGGCAAATCCACATGGTTGGATAGCCAATCCACGACTAAACTCGCGCAATGACCTGCTGTACTGGTTGCGGTTTTCGCTGCCGAAACCCACAACATGCCCCACAAGGGTACGGTGCAAGGGTCGAGACTCCAACACAACAAAAGCAACTGGAGGTTTTAATGAAGATGGTGAAATCCACCCTGGCAGTACTGACCACCGCTGCAGTTCTCGGTGTCAGTGGTTTTGCACAAGCGGGCGCAACCCTCGACGCGGTGCAGAAAAAAGGTTTCGTGCAATGCGGTATCAGTGATGGTCTGCCTGGCTTCTCCTATGCGGACGAGAAGGGCAACTATTTCGGTCTGGACGTGGATGTGTGCCGCGCTGTGGCCGCCGCCCTGTTCGGCGACGCGACCAAGGTCAAGTACAGTCCGCTGACCGCCAAGGAGCGCTTCACCGCGCTGCAGTCCGGCGAGGTCGATATCCTCTCCCGTAACACCACCTGGACCAGCTCCCGTGACGCGGCGCTCGGCCTGAACTTTACCGGTGTCAACTACTACGATGGCCAGGGCTTCCTGGTGAACAAGAAGCTGGGTGTCGCCAGCGCCAAGGAACTGGACGGCGCCACCGTGTGCATCCAGGCCGGTACCACCACCGAGCTGAACCTCTCCGACTACTTCCGTGCCAACGGCATGAAGTACACCCCCATCACCTACGATACCTCCGACGAGAGCGCCAAGTCGGTGGAAGCCGGCCGTTGCGACGTGCTGACCTCCGACCAGTCGCAGCTGTACGCGCAGCGCATCAAGCTGGCCAACCCGGATCAGTACGTGGTGCTGCCGGAAGTGATCTCCAAGGAGCCCCTGGGCCCAGTGGTACGCCAGGGTGATGACGAGTGGTTCAACATCGTGCGCTGGTCGCTGTTTGCCATGGTCAACGCCGAAGAGCTGGGCGTGACCTCGGAAAACGTTGAAGCAACTGCCAAAGACACCAAGAACCCGGACGTCGCCCGCCTGCTGGGGACTGAAGGTGAGTTCGGCAAGGATCTGAAACTGCCCAAAGACTGGGCCGTGCAGATCGTCAAGCAAGTGGGTAACTACGGTGAGTCCTTCGATCGCAATGTCGGTGCCGGCAGCGAACTGAAGATTGAGCGTGGCCTCAATGCCCTGTGGAACAACGGTGGTCTGCAGTACGCGCCGCCTGTGCGCTGACCCTTGCAACGGGGTGCCTTGGGCACCCCGTTGTCGTTCCTGATCAGATGAACATCGCCCCCGCGCCAGCGGGCGCGATGCTTCAAAGAGGGCTGTTATGCAAACTAGTGCTAATGTCCCGCGTCCCCGGGGTTCGGTCTGGACCGATCCCCAGGTGCGCGCGTGGGTCTTTCAGATTATTGCCGTTATCGCCGTCGTGGCGCTCGGCTGGTATCTCTTCGACAACACCCAGACCAACCTGGAAAAACGCGGCATCGTTTCCGGCTTCGGCTTTCTCGGCAACAGTGCAGGCTTCGGTATTGCCCAGCACCTGATCGAGTACACGGAAAGCGATACCTATGGCCGGGTGTTCCTGGTGGGGTTGCTCAACACCTTGCTGGTGTCCTTTATCGGCATCGTCCTGGCCTCCATTCTCGGCTTTATCCTCGGGGTGGCGCGGCTGTCGCCTAACTGGCTGATCAGCAAGATGGCCACGGTCTACATCGAGACCTTCCGCAATATCCCGCCGTTGCTGCAGATTCTGTTCTGGTACTTCGCGGTGTTCCTGACCCTGCCGGGACCACGGGACAGCCTGGGCATCAACGACACCTTCTTCCTCAATAGTCGCGGCCTGTATATGCCGTCGCCGGGGCCGTCGGAGAACTTCTGGCCCTTTGCCCTGGTGCTGCTGGCAACCATTGCCGCCATCGTCGTCATGGGCCGCTGGGCCAAGGCGCGGCGTGAAGCCACCGGTCAGGTGTTCCATGCCTTCTGGGCGTCGCTGGCCATGATCATCCTGATCCCCGGATTGGCCGTACTGATTGGCGGCAACCCGCTGGTGTGGAGCGTACCGGAGCTTTCCGGCTTCAACTTCCGTGGCGGCTGGGTGCTGATCCCCGAGTTGATGGCCCTGACCCTGGCCCTGACCATCTACACCGCCGCCTTTATCGCCGAGAACGTGCGCTCCGGGATCATGGCGGTCAGCCACGGGCAGACCGAAGCGGCACGCTCCCTGGGCCTGCGGCCGGGCAACACGCTGCGTCTGGTGATCATTCCCCAGGCCCTGCGGGTGATCATTCCGCCGCTGACCAGTCAGTACCTCAACCTGGCGAAGAACTCCTCCCTGGCGGCCGGTATCGGCTACCCGGACATGGTCTCGCTGTTTGCCGGTACGGTGCTCAATCAGACCGGCCAGGCCATCGAGGTGATCGCCATCACCATGAGCGTGTACCTGGCCATCAGTATCAGCATTTCCCTGCTGATGAACTGGTACAACAAGCGCATTGCGCTGATCGAGCGGTAAGGAGCAGCCCATGCAGACCCATAGTTTCAAACCCGATCTGCCGCCACCGGTGCTCAGTGTCGGTGTCCTGGGTTGGCTGCGTGCCAACCTGTTCTCCAACTGGTTCAACACCCTGTTGACCTTCTTTGCCATCTACCTGATCTGGCTGATTGTGCCGCCGATCATCCAGTGGGCCTTTATCAATGCCGACTGGACCGGCACCACCCGCGCCGACTGCACCAGCGGCGGCGCCTGCTGGGTGTTTGTGCAGCAGCGCCTGGGCCAGTTCATGTATGGCTTCTATCCCACCGAGTTGCGCTGGCGGGTGGATGCCACCCTGTGGCTGGCGATTATCGGCGCGGCGCCGCTGTTTGTGCCGCAGATGCCGCGCAAGGCACTGTATGGCCTGGGCTTTCTGCTGGTTTACCCCGTGCTGGCCTACTGGCTGCTGCATGGCGGTCTGTTCGGCCTGTCGGTGGTCTCCACCAGCCAGTGGGGCGGCTTGCTGCTGACCCTGGTGATTGCTGCTGTGGGTATTTCCGGCGCCTTGCCTCTGGGCATTCTGCTGGCCCTGGGACGGCGTTCGAACATGCCGGCGATTCGGGTCATCTGCGTGACCTTTATCGAGTTTTGGCGCGGCGTGCCGCTGATCACCGTGCTGTTTATGTCCTCGGTGATGCTGCCGCTGTTCCTGCCCGAAGGCATGCACTTCGACAAGCTGATGCGCGCCCTGCTCGGGGTCATCCTGTTCCAGTCGGCCTATATCGCCGAGGTGGTGCGCGGTGGCCTGCAGGCCATTCCCAAGGGGCAGTACGAAGCGGCTGCGGCCATGGGCCTGGGCTACTGGCGGATGATGGGCCTGGTGATCCTGCCGCAGGCGCTCAAGCTGGTGATCCCCGGCATCGTCAATACCTTTATTGCGCTGTTCAAGGACACCAGCCTGGTGATCATCATCGGCCTGTTCGACCTGCTCAACAGCATCAAGCAAGCGACCACCGACCCGGCCTGGCTTGGCATGGCCACCGAAGGCTATGTGTTCGCCGCCCTGGTGTTCTGGATTTTCTGTTTTGGTATGTCCCGCTACTCCATGCATTTGGAGAGGAAGCTGGACACCGGCCATAAGCGTTAGGAGTTTTTTCCATGTCTGAAGCAAACAAGCAACCCAGCGCCGAGCCGATGATCCTGATGCAGGGCGTGCACAAGTGGTACGGCCAGTTCCATGTGCTCAAGGACATCAACCTGAGCGTGCAGGCCGGCGAGCGCATCGTGCTCTGCGGTCCGTCCGGCTCGGGCAAGTCCACCGCCATCCGCTGCCTCAACCGTCTGGAAGAGCACCAGCAGGGGCGCATCGTGGTCGATGGCACCGAGCTGACCCAGGACCTCAAGCACATCGAAGCGGTGCGCCGCGAGGTAGGCATGGTGTTCCAGCACTTCAACCTGTTCCCGCACCTGACCGTGCTGCAGAACTGCACCCTGGCGCCGATGTGGGTGCGCAAGATGCCCAAACGTCAGGCCGAGGAAATTGCCATGCACTTTCTTGAGCGCGTGCGCATTCCGGAGCAGGCCGGCAAGTACCCGGGGCAGCTCTCCGGCGGTCAGCAGCAGCGGGTGGCGATCGCCCGGGCGCTGTGCATGAAGCCGAAGATCATGTTGTTCGACGAGCCGACCTCGGCCCTCGATCCGGAAATGGTCAAGGAAGTACTGGACACCATGGTCAGCCTGGCCGAAGACGGTATGACCATGCTCTGCGTGACCCACGAGATGGGCTTTGCCCGTACCGTGGCGAACCGGGTGATCTTCCTCGACAAGGGCGAGATCGTCGAACAGGCCGACCCGGATACCTTCTTTACCAACCCGCAGAACGAGCGCACCCAGCTGTTCCTCAGTCAGATCCTGCACTGAGACGGTCGCGCCGACGAGAAGGGAGCCTGCGGGCTCCCTTTTTTATTCTGGGAGGCGGCTTTCTGGCGCGCCTCGCAGCACTTTGCGAAAGGCCCCGGGTGTTTCGCCGCAGAGCTGCTTGAACACTTTGGCAAAGGTGGCGCGGTCGGCGTAGCCGACCTGGGTCGCGATCTGTTCCAGGGACGCGCTGTGCTGCGACAGTGCCCGTTGCGCTTGTGTGATGCGCAGGCGCTGCAGGTAATCGTGGGGCGTCAGTCCGGTGTTTTCCTTGAACCGGCGCAACAGGGTGCGCGGTGAGCAGTGGGCCTGCTGGGCCAGGCGGGCGAGGTCGATGGCTTCGCCGTGATGGGCCTGCAACCACTGCAGCAGCGGCGCCAGAGGGCTGTCGCGCCTGATCTCCGGCAATAACGGGGCAAAGCGAGACTGCTGGCCGCGCTGGCTGTCGAACACCAGGGCATTGGCCACCTGGCGCGCCAGCTCGTTATCGGCATGCTGGCCGATCAGGTGCAGGCACAGGTCGAGCCCGGCATGGGCGCCGCCGGAACTGAGCAGGTGACCGTCCTCGCACAGCAGTTGTTCGATCTGCAGCTCGACCTGGGGAAAACGCTGGCGGAACTGCCGGGCCAGGGCCCAATGAGTCGTGGCGCGGCGTCCGTCGAGCAGGCCGCTGGCGGCCAGCAGAAAGGCACTGCTGCACAGGCTGGCCAGCTGTTGTGCTGGTGGCCTTTGCGCCAGCCAGGGCAGCAGAGCGGCATTGTGCGCAAGATTGCGCTCGATGGCGCTGCCGGTGGCGGGCAGCAGAATCAGGTCAGCCTGTTCCGCCAGGCGCAGGTCGCCATCGACCGCGATACGGGCAAAGTCCAGCTCCACTGCCTGGCCATCCAGGCTGACACGCTGCAGCTGGAACAGCGGCCGGGCGGCCAGCTGATTGGCCAGGTTAAAGGCGTCCATAGCCATGCTCAGGCTGGAGCAGACGGTTTGCGGGCAGATATACAGGGCGATCTTGAGCATAGGTGACCGGCGTTATGCAGGGTTTGGCGATTATTGACACAAAATTGTCTTTACCGCCAATCGCGCTTTGCCTCCCTCGGGGCAATACTGCAGGCAGTCCCTTATTCGGAGTCTTGATCCCATGTCCCAGGCCAATGTCGAACTGATCACCCGTTTCTACCAGGCGTTCCAGCAGCGCGATGCCGAAACCATGGCCGCCTGTTATGCCGAGGATGTGCAGTTCAGCGACCCGGTATTTACCGATTTGCGCGGGGCGGATGCCGACGATATGTGGCGCATGCTCTGTGCCAAGGCCCAGGATTTCTCCCTGACCTTCGATGGCGTGACGGCGGACGAACACAGTGGCCAGGCGCATTGGGTGGCCAGCTACACCTTTAGCCAGACCGGTAACCGGGTGGTGAATCGGATCGATGCCCGCTTTCGTTTTCGTGATGGCAAGATCAGCGAGCACCGCGACCAGTTCGACCTGTGGGGCTGGGCAGCCCAGGCCCTGGGGCTCAAGGGCCGTTTGCTGGGCTGGGCGCCCTTTGTGCAGAACGCCATTCGCCAGCAGGCGGGCAAGGGCCTGGCGGCCTTCCAGAAGAATCGTTAAGGGCGCCTCTGTTAAGCTCGGCGGCCGTGTTGACTGTCTGCTGATTTAACCGATGCCAGATGTAAGCCCTGTCGAGATGCCTGCTGCCGCCAAACCCTGGTTTGTCTACCTGGTGCGGGCCGCCAATGGCGCGCTGTACTGCGGTATCAGCGATGACCCGCACAAACGCTTTGCCAAGCACCAGAGCGGCAAGGGTGCGCGCTTTTTCCATTCCAGCCCGGCTCAGGCCCTGGTCTATATCGAAGCCTGCGCCGGCAAGGGCGAGGCTTTGCGCCGCGAGCGGGCGATCAAGGCCCTGGGCAAGGCGGCCAAGGAAAGCCTGGTCGCGGCCAGCCCTGTTATCGCTGCGGCTGATAACGTGCCATCAGCATAGGCGGGTAGGCCCCGGCGCTGGGCAGGGTTAAGCTGATTGCCTTATCTGACTGCTGCGGAGCCTGTTATGCACGAGTTGATCCTGCACCATTACCCGACCTCGCCCTTCGCCGAGAAGGCGCGCCTGATGCTCGGCTTCAAGCAGCTGTCCTGGCGCTCGGTAATGATCCCGCCGGTGATGCCCAAGCCGGACCTGACCGCCCTCACCGGTGGCTACCGCAAGACCCCGGTGCTGCAGGTGGGCGCCGATATCTATTGCGACACCGCGCTGATCGCCCGCCGCCTGGAAGCGGAAAAGAGCACTCCGGCACTGTTTCCCGAAGGCCAGGAGTTCAATGTCGCCTGCTTTGCCCAATGGGCCGACTCCCAGGTCTTTCTGCACGCGGTAAGCCTGGTGTTTCAGCCAGCCTCCATTGCCGCCCGTTTTGGCAAGCTGCCGCCGGAATTTCTCAAGGCCTTTATCGCCGACCGCGCCAAGTTGTTCGACGGCGGCCTGGCCACCCGTCTGCCGCTGGAGCAGGCCCAGCATCAGTGGCCGGTGTTGATGGGCCGTCTTGAGCAGCAGTTGCAGCGCGAGCAGGGCGATTTCCTCTTCGGCGAACCGTCTCTTGCCGATATCGCCATGGCTCACCCGCTGTGGTTCCTGCGCAGCAGCCCGGTGACCGCGCCCCTGGTGGATGATTACCCAGCGGTGGCCACCTGGCTTAACCGCGTGCTGGATTTCGGCCATGGCTCCAGCAGCGAGCTGAGCGGCGAAGAGGCCGTGGCCATTGCCTTTGAGGCCACCCCGGCGGCCTTGCCGGATGAGGCCTTTAGCGACCCCAATGGCTTTGTCGCGGGTCAGCGGGTGAGCATCGCGGCCATCGACTATGGCGTCGATGGGGTGGAGGGTGAGCTGCTTTATGCCGGGCGTGAAGAGCTGATCCTGCGCCGTGAAGACCCTCGCGCCGGTACGGTGCATGTACACTTTCCGCGTATGGGCTTTGCCATCAAGGCGTTGTAAGGGGCTGAAGCCGCTATGTGCTCAGTACGGCAGGCTTAGGCCTGCCATGCAGAGGCGGCTATAGGTAGGGGGCGCTGTGCGCACCACGTTTGGCAGCGCAATAGCGGTGCGCACGGCGCACCCTACAGAACCAGTCCATCTTAAGTTCAGTGGAGCTGAGCGAACGCAACAGGCTATTGGGGCATAGCCTTAATCGGACCGCAGATCGTCCAGGCTGAAGGGTGCCGGGTTATCCGGCCAGTCCAGCTGCAGGCGTTCCAACTCCCGGGCCAGCAGGCTGGCCACCAGCCAGTCGCGCATCCAGCGGTGTTCCGCCGGGATCACATACCAGGGCGCTGCCGGAGTATGGGTGGCGCTGAGCTGTTCGGCCCAGCGCTGCTGGCGCAGGTCATACTCACGGTAGCTGTGCAGGTCGCTGGCATGCAGCTTCCAGCGCTTGTGGGGTTTCTCCAGACGCTCGCACAGGCGTTGATACTGCTCAGCTTTGGAAATATGCAAAAAGCACTTCAAGGGCTGCAGGTGCTGCTGCGGCCACTGGCTTTCCAGGCCGATAATCGCCTGTTGCCGCGCCGGCAGGTCGGCGTCGCTGCACAGGCCATCCAGGGGGTCGCTGATCAGCCCTTCGTAATAGCTGCGGTTGAATACCCCAAGCAGACCGGGGCCGGGCAGACGGCGCTGGTAGCGCCAGAGAAAATCATGGCGCTGCTCGCAGGCGTCGGGCCGGGCAAAGCTGTGCAGGCGCAAGCCCTGCGGGTCAATGGCGTTGAGCACGCGGCGGATCACCCCATCCTTGCCCGAGCAGTCGGTGCCTTGCAGGATCAGCAGCAGCGCATCGCGCCGGTTGGCCCAGAGCATGCGCTGCTGGCGATTGAGCCAGGGCCGCAGTTCGGCCAGCGCCTGCTGAGCCGCGCATTTGTCCAGGCCGAAATCCCGCGCCGGATCTTGCCCGAAGGGTGCCGTCGGGTTGCATCGGCAGGAATCAAGCAGGTCGTCCGGCAGTCGACTCATGGCTGTGGCAGGTCGTTTAAAAACGTAGGCGAGGCAGCCGAGGCAAGGCGCTACGTAGTAACAGCCTCCGGCTGGTCAAAGCGGCGAAAAAGCGGCGTTTACTGGTGTAAATGAGCATTTTGAGCCTGTTTTTAACGCCGAATCGGCAACGTAGGTAGTTTTTCAGCGGCCTGTTAGCCCTTGCGCCGCTTGAGCTGATCGGTGAGCTGGGTGGGCAGATTGCGAATCACCAGGGTGTCGCTGCTTTCGTCGTACTCGATCTTCGAGCCGAGCAGATGCGCCTCGAAGCTGATCGACAGGCCTTCGGCGCGGCCGGTAAAGCGCTGGAACTGACTCAAGGTGCGTTTGTCCGCCGGAAACTCCGGGGCCATGCCGTAATCCTTGTTGCGGATATGTTCATAAAAGGCGCGGGGGCGGTCCTCATCGATCAGTCCGGACAGCTCGTCGAGGGTGATGGGCTCGCCTTGCTTGGCCTGGCTGGCGGCATAGCTGACCAGGGTCTTGGTCTTCTCGCGGGCCTGTTCCTCCGGTAGATCCTCGCTTTCCACGAAGTCGCTGAAGGCCTTGAGCAGGGTGCGGGTTTCCCCCGGGCCATCGACCCCTTCCTGGCAACCGATAAAGTCGCGGAAGTACTCCGAAACCTTCTTGCCGTTCTTGCCCTTGATAAAGGAGATGTACTGCTTGGAGTGGGGGTTGTTGCGCCATTCGCTGATATTGATCCGCGCCGCCAGGTGCAGCTGGGCCAGATCCAGGTGCTTGGCCGGAGTCACGTCCAGCGCCTCGTTGACCGCCACCCCTTCGCTGTGATGCAGCAGGGCAATGGCCAGGTAATCGGTCATGCCCTGCTGGTAATGGGCGAACAGCACATGGCCGCCGGTGGACAGGTTGGATTCCTCCATCAGCTTCTGCAGCTGCTCGACGGCCTGGCGGCTGAATGCGGTGAAGTCCTGCTCGCCGTCCAGGTAGCGCTTGAGCCAGCCGCTGAACGGATAAGCCCCGGATTCTTCATGGAACAGGCCCCAGGCCTTGCCCTGTTTGGCGTTATAGCTTTCGTTGAGATCGGCGAGCATGTTCTCGATGGCCTGGGAACTGGCCAGTTCGGTGTCCCGGGCATGCAGCACGGCGGGGCTGCCATCGGGTTTCTTGTCGATCAGGTGGACGATGCAGTGGCGGATCGGCATATCAGGTGCGGCCTTTGAGGTAATCGCTGTAATCGGGGACGCGGCGCTCAAGCGCAACGTCCAGCAGGGAGGAGCTGAACATCATGTCGGCGCTGGCTTCGTTGCAGGCCACCGGAATATTCCACAGCGCGGCGATGCGCAGCAGGGCCTTGACGTCGGGGTCATGGGGCTGGGCGCAGAGCGGATCCCAGAAAAACACAAGCAGGTCGATACGGCCCTCGGCAATGCCGGCACCAATCTGCTGGTCACCGCCCAGTGGGCCGGACATCAGGCACTCTACCGGCAGTTTCAGGTGCTCGGCGAGCAGGCGCCCGGTGGTGCCGGTGGCGCACAGGCGATGCTGGCTGAGCTGCGCACGGTGGCGCTGGGCCCAGGCCAGCAGCTCGTCTTTCATATGGTCGTGGGCGACCATGGCAATGGTCTTCTGGGCCGGCAGGTGCTTGCGCTGGAACTGCATGCTGGGGACTCCTGTTCAGGCTGCGCAGTTTACCCCAGGGACTCGCCCGGGGTCGCCCGGCGCTTCTGCAGGGTATGCAGGCGTTCGATCACATAGCGCAGGTGCACATGCAGTTCGTACAGCTCGTTGGAGTAGGACAGCGGCACGTCCACTGAGGCCAGTTCGTCCTCCAGTTGTTCCAGGCGCTCGATTTCCCGATCCAGTACGTCGGGGAGGGTGCCGGTATGCAGCTTGCGGTCGATTTCGCGCAGATGTTTGTACCAGCGGTAGATGCGCGCGCGGATGCGCCACTGGTAGATCGGCCCCACTGCCTTGAATAGCGGGATCATCACCACGATCAGGGGGATCAGCAGGATGATATAGCGGTCGGCCAGGGAGGCGATGCGAAACGGCAGATAGCGCTGCAGGATCGGCAGGCCCTTGGCGTAATAATGCTCGGCATCCTTGTGCAGCTCGAAGGTGCGTGGCTCGGCGCTGGGAAAGCTGCCGGCGGCGTCGAGCAGGGTACCGTTCTTCATTACCTCGCGGCTGGCGGCGAGAAACAGCGGCACCAGGCCGGGGTTGAAGTCCTCGTTGACCACCAGGGTGGCGACCGGTGCCAGCACCTGAGTGTCCCGGGACGGGCTGTTGCGTGCCAGGTCCAGCAGGCCTTCGCCTACCGTTACCCGATTGAAGAAGGGCAGGCGCGCGGCGTAGGCGTCGGCGCGGCGAAAGTGCGCCAGTTGCAGTTCGGGATGGGCGGCCAGTTGCTGCACCAGGGTGTTTTCCGCCGGGCCGACAAAGAAGGCTGCATCCAGCTCGCCGGCCTGCAGGGCGCGAGCGGCCTTGCCGCCACCGAGGCTCTGCCAGCTGGCGGGGTACTGCTCGGGGTGGATGCCGTTGACCGCGAGGATCGCCTCGCCGGCTGCGCGGGTGCCGCTGCCTTCACCCCCCAGGCCCAGGCGCAGGGGCAGCAGGTCGGCGATACGGTCGAGCTCGATGTCGCGGCGATGGAACAGCCACAGGGGTTCCTGATAGATGGCCCCCAGGCTTTGCAGGAGCGCCTGCTGCTCCCCGCTCAGCTGACGCTCCAGGCCACTCTGTACCAGGGCGATCTGCACCTGGGGCTGCTCGGCCAGCAGTTGCTGCAGGTTGTCCCGCGAGCCGGAGGTGGGCACCAGGGTCAGCTCGAAGCCCTCCTTGGCCAGCTCGGCCTTGAGCTGTTCGGCGAACTTCTGGTAGGCGCCACCCTGGGTGCCGGTGGCCATGCTGGCGGTCATCGGCGGTGGCGGGGCGACAAACTGGAACAATGCCCAGACCAGGCCGGCCACCACCGGTACTATCCACAGGTTGGCCAGCAGCATGATTTTCAGGTCATTGAGTACACGGGGCATGGGGCATCCTTTCTGGGTTACTGCCCCAAGCATAGTGGTCTGAAGCTGTTCAGGTCACCCTCAGGCGCTGTCCTCGTGTTTCGCGGGCGTAATCCAGCAGCGCCAGCAGGGCCAGAAGCCCCAGGGCATAGCCGCCATCCACCCCGAGCATCAGCAACACCAGGGTGCACAGCAGTGCGCTGAAGGCGGCCAGAGCGCGCCATATGCCGCGCAGCAGTACCCAGCCTGCAGCCATGCTCAGCAGGTAGATGACCACGAAATTGCCATTGGCGTAGCGGATCAGGTCGTCCACCGTCAGGCTGAACAACTGGGCCAGGCCGGTGCACAGGGCGCAGGCCAGGATCACCAGCAGCAGGGCGCGGACCGGTACGCCGTGCTGGTTGCGCTGGGCCAGGGGGGCGGGCAGCTTGCCTTCGTCGGCCAGGCTCCAGATCAGCCGGGCGAAGCCCTGCATATAGACGTTCATCGAGGCGAAGCAGGCCAGGTAGCCGACAGTGGCGGCTATCCAGCGTGCCTGCTCGCCCAGCAGCAGGTCGAGCATACGCGGCAGGGAGGCCGCGTCGGTCTGCACATCGCCATAGGTATGCAGGCTTAGAACCGCCACCGAGCAGGCCCAGTACACCAGGCCGGCCAGCAGCACACCGAACAGCAGGGCCAGGGGGAAGTCGCGCTCGGGGTTCTTGAACTCCTCACCCATATGGGTAAAGGCCTCGATGCCGACAAAACACCAGAACATCACCCCCAGCGCCGCCGGCAGCAGGTGCCAGGAACCGCTGATCGCTGGCAGTAGCGGCTGGCTGTTGACGGGCAGATCGCCCACCCACCAGATCAGCGCAATGGTGACGATAATCGCCACGGCTATACCGCCCTGAATCATCCCGCTGGCCTTGGCCGGGCGTTGGCCGAGCAACAACATGGCGGCGAGGGTGGCCAGCTGGATCGCCAGGGCCTGGCCACGGCTTAGATCGAACAGTGCCTGCCAGAAACCGCTGGCGATATTCAGCGCCGCCGGCAAACCCACCGGCAGCACGGCGAGAAACAGCAGCGCACTCAGGCGTTCCATCCGCGCACCGAAGGCGCGGCCTATAAGGTGCGGCGCGCCGCCGGCATGAGGGAAGTGGCGGCCCAGTTGGGCAAAGGTAAAGGCCACCGGCAGCACCAGGGCGATCAGCAGCATCCAGGCCCATAACGACGCTTCGCCGGCAGCGGTGGCGGCCAGCGCCGGGATCACGAAAATCCCGGTGCCCAGCAGCGAGGTACTCAGCAGGCCAATCCCTTGCAGCAGGCCCAGTTCCTGACTTAGACGACTCATGTTGTATGCTCTGCGGTTTCGTTCGCCATGTTAAATCGCCCAGCTGTTGCAGGCTGCTGGCGAAGCGTCGGCTTTTACCGACGAGTTGGCGCAACTGGCCGTCAAATTGCCTTTTCCGAGAGCCCCGCGTGGACAAGTTCGATCAGCAGATACTCGCCCTGTTGCGCGCCGATGCGCGTTTACCCGTCAGCCAGATCGCCCGCGAGGTCAATCTATCGCGCTCGGCCGTCAGCGAGCGGATTCGTCAGCTGGAGCACAGCGGCGTGATCGGCGGCTATCACGCCCAGGTGGCGCTGCCGGGTGAGGCGGCGATCAAGGCCTATCTGGAACTGTTCTATCAGGGCGGGCGCTGTGAGCACTATGTCGAGCTGATGCGCGTGTTCCCCGAGGTGCGCCGCTGCAGCGGCATCAGCGGCGAGACCGATATGCTGGTGGTGATCGAAGCTGCTTCGATGCAGCGTTTGAGCGAGATTCGCGGCGAGATCGAAAACTTCCCCGGCATGCAGAAAGTGAAGACCCATATGGTGGTCAAGGATTGGGTGTTCTAGGCATGCGCATTCTGCATACATCCGACTGGCACCTGGGCCAGCACTTTATGGGCAAGACCCGCCAGGCCGAGCATCAGGCCTTCTGCACCTGGTTGATCGAGCAGGTGCGCGCGCATCAGGTGGATGCCGTGCTGATTGCCGGCGATATCTTCGACACCGGCGCGCCGCCCAGCTACGCCCGTGAGCAGTACAACCGCTTTATCGTCGAGTTGCGCGGCACCGGCTGCGAGCTGGTGGTGCTCGGCGGTAACCATGACTCGGTGGCCATGCTCGGTGAGAGCAAGACGCTGCTGGCGCAACTGGGTACGCGGGTAATTCCCGGCGTCTGCGAGCCGCTGGATGAGCAACTGCTGGTGCTGCATCGGCGCGATGGCTCGCCGGGGGCGATTCTCTGCGCCATTCCCTTTATCCGCCCGCGCGATGTGCTGCAGAGCCAGGCTGGGCAGAGTGCTCAGGACAAGCAGCTGTCGCTGCAGCAGGCAATCCAGCAGCATTACCAGGCCCTCTATGCCCTGGCCGAGGCCAAACGTGCCGAGCTGGGCGACGACCTGCCGATTATTGCCACGGGCCATCTGACCACAGTCGGTGCCAGTGCCAGCGACTCGGTGCGCGAGATCTATGTCGGCAGCCTGGAGGCCTTTCCCACCAGCGCCTTTCCGCCGGCGGCCTATATCGCCTTGGGGCATATCCACCGGCCGCAGAAGGTCGGCGGCCTTGAGCATATCCGTTACTGCGGCTCGCCGATTGCGTTGAGTTTTGATGAAGCCCGGCAGCAGAAGGAAGTGCTGCTGGTGGAGCTGGAGGGCAGCGCTTTGCGCAGTATTCAGCCATTACCGGTGCCATGCTTTCAGCCGCTGTTGTCGCTGCGCGGCTCGCTAAAGGAACTGGACAGCGCCATTCGGGAGGCGGCCAAGCAGGGCAGCGCCGAGCAGCCGGTCTGGCTGGAAGTGCTGGTTGGCACTGACGATTATCTGAGCGACTTGCAGCTGCGTATCTCCGCCCTGTGTGAGGGCTTGCCGGTGGAGGTGCTGCGTATCCGCCGCGAGCGCGGCAATGCAGTGGCCGGCCTGCAAGGCCAGGCCAGGGAAACCCTGGATGAGCTCAGCGTGGAGGACGTATTCGCCCAGCGCCTGAGCAGTGAAAGCCTGGACGAAGCCGAGCAGCAGGGCCTGCTTGGGCTGTATCAGCAGGTGGTCAGCGAGCTGCGCGAGGGCGAGCTATGAAGATCCTTAGCCTGCGCCTGAAAAACCTCAACTCGCTCAAGGGCGAGTGGAAGATCGACTTCACCGCCGAGCCGTTCAAGGACAACGGCCTGTTCGCCATCACCGGGCCGACCGGCGCGGGCAAGACCACGCTGCTCGACGCCATCTGCCTGGCCCTGTACCACCGCACGCCGCGGATGAGCACGGTGTCGGCCAGCGCCAACGAGCTGATGAGCCGGCATACCGCCGACTGCCTGGCCGAGGTCGAGTTCGAGGTCAAAGGCGTCGGCTACCGCGCCTTCTGGAGTCAGCGCCGCGCCCGCGACAAGGCCGATGGCGCGTTGCAGGCGCCCAAGGTCGAGCTGGCCGCTGCCGACGGGCAGATCATTACCGACAAAATCAACGAGAAACTGCGCGAAACCGAGCGCCTCACCGGCCTGGATTTCGAGCGCTTTACCAAATCCATGCTGCTGGCCCAGGGCGGTTTTGCTGCCTTTCTTGAAGCCAATGCCAACCAGCGCGCCGAGCTGCTGGAAGAGCTGACCGGCACCGATATCTACGGGCAGATTTCTCAGCGGGTGTTTGAGCAGACCCGCGAGGCGAAAGTCGCGCTCGATCAACTGCGCGCCAAGGCCGAAGGGGTCGAGCTGCTCAGCGAGGAGCAGCGCGCCGAGTTGCAGGCCCAGGCCGCGCAGCTGGCTATTGAGCAAACCGCCCTGGGCGCGCAGCAGGCCGAGTTGCAGCGCCAGCGCCGCTGGTGTGAGGAATTGGACAAGGCCCAGGCGCAGTTGCACGCCAGCCAGCAGGCCGAGCAGGAGGCGCAGCAGGAGTTGCAGCTGGCCCAGCCGCAGCTGGCGCAACTGGCCGCCAGCGAACCGGCCCTGCGTTTGCAACCGCTGCACCATGACTGGCAGCAGGCGCGCCAGAGCCTGGCCCAGACCGAGCAAAGCCTTCAGCACAACGCCGCCGAGCAGCGGCAGGCCGAGCAGGCCATTGCCGAACACAGCTGGCAGGCCCGCGAACTCAGCGCCTGGCTGCTGCACGATTGCCAGGCGCAGCATCGGCAGCTGGCCGAACGTCTGCAGCAGGTGCAGCAACAACTGGCCGCGCAGCCGCAGCATGGGCAACTGGGCGAGCAGCTGGGTCGCTGGGGCGAGCAGCTTAAAGCTCGTCAGCAGTTGGCCGAGGAAATCGCTCAGCTGCAACTGAGCCAGCAGCAACTGCAAGATAGCATCGCCACCCAGCAGGTGCAGCTGAGTCAGCAAGCTGAACAGCTCGGCACCGAACAGAGCCGCCTGCAGCAGGCCCGCGAACAGGAAAACGCCGCGCAGCAGCAACAGCAGGCGTTGCTGGCCGGGCGCAGTGAGGCGGCCCTGCGTGAGCGCTGGCAGCAGCTGCATCTCCAGGGCACTGTGCTGACTCAGCTGGGCGAATTGGCCACGGCCCGGGAGCGTCTGGTGGCCGAGCAGAGCGAGCTGGCCAGCGCCCTGGCGCAGCTGCGTGAGCAGCATCAGGCCAAGGGCAGCGAAGTGGCGCAGTTGCGCCTGAGCTACAAGGATCTGCAGCAACAGGTGCAGGCCCAGGAAAAACTGCTGGAGCAGGAGCAGCGAATTCAGGCCCTGGAAGCCCATCGCGCCCAGCTGCAACCCGACGAGGCCTGCCCGCTGTGCGGCTCCGAGTCCCACCCGGCGATCAGCGCCTACCAGGCCCTGGATGTGTCGGCGACCAAAGCACTGCTTAACAGCAAGCGTCGCGAACTGGAGGCTTTGACTGAACAAGGCCGGCAACTGGCCGGCGAGCTGGAAAAGCTCGCCGCACGTCTGGAGCAACAACAGCAGCAGTTTGAGCGCGGCCAGCAGACCCAGGCCGAGCAGGGCGAACGCTGGCAGACGCTTAATACGCAGCTGGAAAACCCGCTGGTCGACGCCATTGCCCTGGCTGAGCAGCAGGCGCAACAAGGCGCTGAGCTGCAACAACTGCAGCAGCAACTGGAGCAGCTGCAACAGTTCAATAGCAATCTCGAACAATGCCAGCAGGCGCGGCTGGGTTTGCAGCAGTCGTGCAGCGAGCTGGAACAGCAGCAGGCGCTTCATCGTCTGCAGTTGCAGCAGCGCCAGGAGCAGAGCGAGCAAGGCCAACTGCGCTTGCAACAATTGCAGCAGGTTGCCGAGGTGCGGACAGCCAGCCTAAGCCAGGCTCTGGCCGAGTTCGGCTATCAGTTGCCGGACGACGCCAGCGCCTGGCTGGCCGAGCGTCAGGCCGAATGGCAGCGCTGGCAGCACAATCAGCAGCAAAGCCTGGATTTGCAGCGCCAGCTCAGCGAACTGGAACATGGCCTGCAGGCTGCCGCGCAGCAGGCAGAGCACTGGCAGCAGCGCTGGAGTGCCCTGGACCTGGCCGATCAACCGGCCTTGGCCAAGCCTGCCGATACTCAGGCGGCCTTGCAGCAGGCGCAATTGCAGCTGGAAGAGGCGCAGCGTCGTCAGCAGCAACTTGCCGGTAGCCGCCAGGCCCTGGCCAGCCGCCTGCAGGATGAACAGGCGCGTCTGCAACAGACCGAACAGCAGTGGGTGGTGGCGCTGGCCGACAGTCCCTTTAAGGCCGAGGCCGATTATCTGGCTGCCCTGCTGGATGAGGCGCAACGCACGGCGTTGCAGCAATTGCGTCAGCGTCTGGACAAGACCCTGAGTGATGCCCAGGCCTTGGCCCGTGCTGCCGTGCAGCAGTTGGCCGTGCTACAGGCTGATCCGGCCACCGCGCTTAGCCTGGCGCAACTGGACGAGCAGTTGCTCGCGCTTAATGCCCAGCTGAAAAACCTGAGTGAACGCCAGGGCGAAATCCGCGCCCAGTTGCAGGGAGACGATGCGCGCAGGCTTGGCCAGCAGAGCCTGTTCGCCGCGATTAGCGCCAAGCAGGGCGAGTACGATCTATGGCAGCAACTCAACAGCCTGATCGGCTCGGCCGATGGCGCCAAGTACCGTAAGTTCGCCCAGGGCCTGACCCTGGATCATCTGGTTTATCTGGCCAATCAGCAGCTCGAACGCCTGCACGGTCGTTATCAGCTGGCGCGGCGCAGCAGCGGCGAACTGGAGCTGGAGGTGATCGACACCTGGCAGGCCGATGCGGCGCGCGACACCAAGACCCTGTCCGGCGGCGAGAGTTTTCTGGTCAGCCTGGCGTTGGCTTTGGCGTTATCCGACCTGGTGAGCCACAAGACCAGCATCGACTCGCTGTTTCTCGACGAAGGCTTCGGTACCCTCGACGGCGAAACCCTGGAAGTGGCCCTGGACGCCCTGGATAACCTCAACGCCAGCGGCAAGATGATCGGTGTGATCAGCCATGTGGAAGCGCTCAAGGAGCGTATCCCGGTACAGCTGAAAGTGCACAAGGGTGTGGGCTTGGGCTACAGCGGGCTGGATAAGCGCTTTGCCCTTTGAGGGGAGAGGCGCTGAACAATGCTTTGCTCAAGGCCATAAAGCCATGCGCAGCGTCCCTGCTGGCATTTCATCGCGGCCTTGAATGGCCGCTAGCGCTGGCGAGCGCGACTGGCCTTATTTCACATACTCGAAACGGGTAAACCAGTCCTCGGCCAGGTGGCGGCTATGTTCGGCACCATCCAGGTGGGTCTGGTAGGTGCTGTCGCCATCCAGATACACCTTCATCCAGGCGGTCACCAGGGTCTTGAAGCGGGCATGCTGGGTGGCGCTACCGCTGTTGATCCAGTCCAGGTGGGAGGCGCCCCTGAAGGTGGTCAGTGCACGGCTGATGGATGCTGGCAGCGACTGGTAATAGCTGGCGACGACAGAGGGGTAGGACACGCTGTCGCTGGCACCTGCCTGGATCAGGGTCTTGGCGCTGATGCTCGAATAATTGGGCGAGCTGAAGCCCAGGTAGGGGGCCAGGGGCAGGGCCACGGCAATCTGTGTTTTCAGATCAGCCGCCGCCAACAACGCGCCGCCACCGCCCATGGAAAAGCCTGTGATGCCCAGTTTGTTGGTTGCCACCTTCTTGAAGATCGGCGAGCTGCTGCGCTTGGTTTCCGCCTGCAGCTTGCTGATGCCGCCCTTGTGCGCTGTCGACCAACCGGGCGGTGCGCCGAAGATATTGTTGGGCGTGATGGTGATAACAATGTAGCCGTGGCTGGTCAGGTGGTTGGCCAGCCAGGTCATGTCCTCTTTGGTATTGGCGTAGCCGCCTGTCAGGGTGGTGGCTGGGTAGGTGGACTTACTCAGGCCACAGGGATAGGTGACCCTGGCCGATGAGTAATTCCACGAGGACAGGCCGCTGGTGTAAGCACACACCGAATCGGCACCCGGGTTGGCCGGCGGCAATGCGGCGTGGGCAGCAGCGTTGCCCAGCAGCAAGGCAGCACACAAGGCGAATCGAGGGGCTTTAACAGGAATCCAAAGCATGGTGTCTCCAGGTTTTTATTGTTGTAGGGCAGGCCCCGTCACGCACAGACAGATTCAGGCGGCCAGGCGACCTGTCACTACGCTAACTGCTGGCCAGACTCAGGGCTTGAATGAACTGACTGCCATGGCTTGAGCGCACCAGCGCCGCGTTAAACCCGACAGCCGCTAGCGGCCTTCGACGAAGACGTGCAACCCGGCGCGTGGCCTGGTGAGTGCCGAGGGCTGAATGCCGAGGATGCTGCGATAGGTGCGCGTGAAGTGCGCGGCATCGGCGAAACCCGCCTCCAATGCGGCCTCGGTGACGCTGGCACCGCAAGCGATACGCTGGGTTGAAAGGAAAAGCCGATACCACAGGCGGTAGCGGCGAATCGGGATGCCGATCTGCTCCTTGAACAGGTTGGCCAGGCGTGAGGTCGAGAGCCCAACCTGTTGGGCCAAACTGGCAACGCTGAGGTTTTCCTGGGTACTGGCCTTGATCCGTTGCAGGGTGGTGAGAATGCGTGGATCGCAGCGAAAGGCGGTGCGTTTGACCCATTCGGGCGGGTTCAGCCAGGCATCCAGTTGCGGGTACAGGACGTCGGGCGGCGCCAGGTGTTGGCTGACCTCATCAAAGGCGCTGATCAGCAGCGGCTCGTTGCTCAGGTCGCAATAGGCGGCCTGCGTCTGATGCGTGGCCAGCTGACGCAGCACGGCATAATCGAAACCGGTGGCGTCCAGGTGACAGTCCGCTACCCACTGTCGACCACTGTCAACCGTGCCTTGCCAGCCTACCGGCAGCAACAGGCTGCGAGCGTAGGAGTCGTGCTGGTGCCCGTGGTGACGAAAGCGGATGCTGCCGTGCAGACCAATCAACAACCGTGAGGCGGCGAGCGATAGCTGCGCTGGCGAACGCAGCGGGCCGAGGTAGAGCGTGCGACGCTCCCAGAGGTAGAGGCGGTGCGGCAAAGCGGCAAGCATGGGGTTGGCTCTAGCGCTGGACAGCTGCCGAGGGTAGTCGCGTCGGGTTGCGCTGCCACTCACCCAGAAGGGGGAATAATCGACCTGACGTAATGCTTGGCCCGAGGAGAAAGGGACTATCCTCACAGACCTGAACATTTGGCTGGTCATAGATCCAACGAGCGGCTGCTTATGGGTAAAAACTCCCTGCCCCCAG
Source organism: Pseudomonas xionganensis (assembly GCF_009763245.1). GTDB lineage: Bacteria > Pseudomonadota > Gammaproteobacteria > Pseudomonadales > Pseudomonadaceae > Aquipseudomonas > Aquipseudomonas xionganensis. The sequence goes on from NZ_WKJZ01000001.1 coordinate 1,582,607, forward strand.
TTTCTGCACTGGGGCGCTTTCTCAAGTTGACGGGTACTGCCACGCGCATCGCCGGCAGCGTCATGGGGCAAAGTCTGCTGCCCGGGCGCACGGGGATCGACTGGCAGCCCGTGGCCGATCAGCTGGGCGAGGTGCTGGGGCAGATGAAAGGCCCGGTGCTCAAGCTCGGGCAGTTGGCTTCGCAATGGCAGGATGTATTGCCCGCGCCGATAGCAAGCGCCCTGGGCAACCTGCAGAACCGCGTGCCGGCCTTGCCCTTCAGCGCCCTGCGCGGGCATTTGCAGCAGGTGTACGGCGCTGACCTGGGTCAGTTCTTTACGCACATCGACGAGCAACCCTTTGCGGCCGCCTCCCTGGGCCAGGTACACCGCGCGCGGGCCTTGGACGGCCGGGCGCTGGTGCTCAAGGTGCAGTACCCGGGGATTGCCGAGATCTGTGCCGCCGACCTGCGCCAGCTGCGCCGTTTGCTACCGCTGGGTCGCTTGCTACGCGCCCCGGCTGCACAGCTGGAAGGCCTGTACCAGGAACTGGCGACGGTGATCGAGGCCGAGCTGGACTATCCGGCGGAGATGGCGCGTTTGCAGGCCTTTCGTGCTCATTTTCTCGGCTGGCCCGGGCTGCGCTTACCTGAGCCGCAGGTGGATCTGTGTCGCCCTGGGGTGTTGGCCTTGAGTGAGGAGGCCGGCCTGCCCTTTGCCCAGGTTGGCCAGGCCAGCCGGGAAACTCGTGAGCGCCTGGCCTTGACCCTGCTGCGTTGGCTGAGCAGCCAGGCGTTTGAGCTGGGCCTGCTGCATGCCGACCCGCATCCGGGCAATTTCGCCTACACCACTGCGGGCGAACTGGTGGTGTATGACTTCGGTTGCGTACACAGCTTGTCGGCCGAGCTGCTGGCGGCCTATGTGCACACTTACAAAGCCTTGCAGGCGCGCGATGGTGAGCAGCTTGAGCAGGCCTTCCAGGCGCTCGGCACGCGCCAGCCGCAATCCACCACGCCCTATGGTCTGTATCGTCAGCTGTACAAGCTACTCGGGCCATTGCTGCAGCCTGGCGTGCACTGGGATTTTGCTGCGACGCCACTGCACGAACAGCTTCAGCGCCTGTTGCCGGATGTCGTGGGTGCCCTGGGCAGCCTGCAGCCGGCCCCCGCGACCCTGCTGGTCAATCGCACGCTGGAAGGGCATTACTGGAATCTTCAGCGCCTGGGGGTGGCCATGCCGGTGGCCGACCTGCTGCAGGAGGCCATTGCCGCGCGCTGAGGGTTACTCCAGGGGTAAGGCCTGGCCGGCCTGCACGCGGGTGATAAACACCGCATTGGAGCCCTGATGGTTATTGGCCGAGAACTTCACGGCAAAACCACCTAGATCGGTATCCAGTTGCTGCAGGGCGGCGACAAAACCCTGGCGGGTCGGCTGCGGACCACTGGCCTGCAGGGCTTCGACCAGGGTGGCGGCAGCCAGATAGCCTTCCAGTGAGGTGTAGCCCACAGCATCCGGCGCCATGTCCTGCAGATAGCGATTGACCAGGGGCAGGGACGGGTCGTGGGGCGAAGGCATGACCTGGCTGATATACACCCCTTCGGCCAGTGCGCCGGCCTCACTGATCAGGTTCTCCGTGCCGACAAAGGAAACGCTGAAGAACTGTGCTTCTAGCCCCTGGGCCCTGGCCTCGCCAATGGCGGCCGCCAGTTGCTTGTAGGTGCCGATAAAGACGATGGCCTCGGGTTGGCTCAGCGCCAGTTTGGTGATGGCCTGCTGTACCCCCGCCAGGTCGTTGCGCAGGATGCGCGCCTCGGCATCTATCTGCCGGTCTCGCTGGTAAAGGGCCCCGGCCAGGCCACTCTTGACCGTTTCGCCAAAGGAGTCGTCCTGCATCAGCAGGGCGATGCGACCCAGTTTGAGTCGTTCGCTGATCAGCTCGGCGAGGGCCTCGGTTTCATTGAAGTAGGACGCGCGCAGGTTGAACACCCACTTGCGCACGGGCGTACGCAGAAACTCGGCGCCAGTGAACGGGAACAGGTAGGGCACCTGCTGACGCAGGGCAATGGGCATTGCTGCCCGGGAAGTAGGGGTGCCGACATAGCCGAGCAGGGCGAACACCTGATCCACCTCGATCAGCGCCTGGGTCTGGGTTGCGGTACGGGCGGGCTCGTAGCCATCGTCCTTGCTGATCAGCTGGATGCGCCGGCCATGCACGCCGCCCTCGGCATTGATGCGCTTGAAGTAGGTTTCGACGCCGTTACGCATGCCACGACCCAGGCCGGCGGCAGGCCCGCTCTGCGCATTGACCATGCCAATGCGGACTTCATCCATCGTCACACCCTGTTCGGCCTGAGCCGGACTTGTGCTCAGCAGCAGGCCGCTGATGACAGCGTAGAGCAGCTGTCGGTATGCCATTGCATCACTCCTTGGTGGGGCCGTTGGACGCACGGGGTGCGTTGAGGCGTCACTGGTTCAATCAGTCAAATGGTCGATTATGGCCTTGGGGCGGCAAGCAATCTCTCAGTATTTTCCCTGTTGCAGGTCGTCAAAATAGCGTTGATATCGGCCGCTTTCCCGATAGAGCTGCAGGCGGCGATTGAAACGCTCCAGCAATTGCGGGCTACCCTCCAGGCTCTTGGGCAGCATCAGGTAGCTGAGGTTGACCAGAAGCGGCTTGGGATGGTGGGTGATTTTGGCCTGGTCCTCGGGGCTGAACTGGCTGCGCAGGGCGGCATAGCCCACATTCATTTCCTGAGGGTAGAGCGCAATGCGCTCCTTGAGCAGCTTCTCGAAGTTTTGCTGATCCGTGGACACCCGCTCGATATTCACCTTGCCGGTTTCCAGAAAGGCATCAAAGCCAGGGCCGTAGCTGTACTCGAGGCCGCCACCAAGGTTCATGCCGGTCAGGTCATCGAAGGTTTGCCAGTCGAAGGGCATGGACTTGAGGTGAAAAAACACGAACTGCTCGTCCAGCAACGGCGCGCTAAAGTGAAAGTCCGCTTCACGTTCGGCCTTGTGCATCCATACCGCGGTGGCATCGAACTGGCCGGCGGCTGCCGAGGCATAGGCCCGTGGCCAGGGCAGAAAGCGGAAGGTGACCCGATAACCCTCATCGGCCAGCAGGTCGCTGATCAGGTGGGCGATGACGCCATTGTGCTTCATGTCGCTGGAGAGGTAGGGCGGCCAGTCACCGACGCTGATTTTCAGCTCCTTTAGATCCTTGGTCTGGGCTGTCAGATCGGGCAGCCAGCAGAACCAGCACAGCAGAATGAACAGGTTACGCCACTTCATTGATACCCCTCGGTCTGGGTCGGAGATGCAATTTGCCGATGGCGCAGTAATACCAGCTTGGCGCTATGGATGAAATGCCATCAGGGCTTCATTAAAGCGTCATCCTGCGGGTGAAGACTGCTGCGGATTTGTTCAATCCCCCATGTCTTTGCATAAGGATAGTTGCTGTGCTGCGAATCCCTACACTTTGTGCGCTTTTAACCCTGACTCCCCTGGCGTCTGCCCTTGAGCTGAAACCCCTGGCGCTCTACCAGAGCGGTTATCCAGAGGGCACGGAAATCGTCAGTGTGCAGGTCTCCAGCATGCGGGTGATTGTCTCCAATAGTGCCCAGGGTCAGGTGGATATCCTTCAGCTCGACCCGGCCAAGGGCCTCAACCGCATTGCCCGGCACAGCCTGGTGGCCGAAGGCATGGGGGAAATCACTTCGGCGATTTTTCATCCCAGCGACGATCTGTTTGCCGTGTGCATCCGCAATAGCGATGGCCTGAAAAACGGCCGGGTCGAGTTTCGCGCGGCAGCCGATGGCAAGCTGCTTAACACTGTAGAGATCGGCATCTGGCCGGACAGCCTGGCGTTTTCGCCCAAGGGCGACTTCGTGGTGGTGGCCAATGAAGGTGAGGGCTATGTGCGCGACGGTGAGGGCTTTCGCAGTGACGAAGGCTCGATCAGCCTGATCGATCTTCGTGCTGGCGTGGCGGCAGCCAAGCACAGCCTGATCACATTGCCGGACCTGGCCGGTGTTGAAGGGGCGACCCAGGCCGAGCACAAGCGATTGGTGGAGCGGATGATCGACGGTGAAGAGCTGAAGATCCCCTTTGGCACCAGCCCCGAGCATATCGAGCCGGAGTACGTGACCTTCAGCCCGGACGGCACCCGTGCCTACGTCAGCCTGCAGGAGAACAACGCCATTGCCGTGGTCGATGTGTTGCAGGGCAAGCTGGACAAGGTGTTCGGCCTCGGCACCGTGCGCCATGCCGCTGATATCCTCGATGACGGCCAGTATGCCCCGACTGCCGAGCTGTTTGCCCTGCGTGAGCCGGATGCCCTGGCCGTGAGTGCCGATGGCCGTTACCTGATCAGTGCCGATGAAGGTGATACCGATCCGAAAATTGCCAAGACCAAGGCTGGCCTGCCCAGCGGTGGCGGGCGCACGGTCAGCGTGTTCGATGCCGTAAGCGGCCAGCTGCTCGGCGATACCGGCAGTCAGCTCGATGACATGGCCGCCCAGGCCGGTGTCTACCCGGATGCGCGTAGCCCCAACAAGGGCAGCGAGCCGGAAGGGGTGGTCAGCTTCGATGCCTTCGGCAAGCGCCTGGCGGTGGCGACCCTGGAGCGCGCCGACGCCCTGGCCCTGATCGATCTGGATCAGCCGGCACAACTCAAGGTCGTGCAGGTGGTCGGAGCGGGCGAAGGCGCAGGTTCCGGCAAGCTGGCGCCGGAGGGGCTGGCCCATGTCGAGCACAATGGCCGGCACTTTCTGGTGACTGGTCTGGAGAAAAGTGGCAACGTCGCGCTGTTCGAGCTGCTTAAGTAAAGCGCTGTAGCCTGATCCTGTAGGGTGCGCTGCGTGCACCAAGCGTTCGTGAATGCCCAGGTGCGCACGGCACACCCTGCTTATCAAGATTTTCCATGCCGCCAGTTCCCCGCCAACGCTGAGCCCTTTAGAGTGCTGCAGCGCAATCACGCGGGTAACAGGGGATGGCCGCAGCATGATCTTATGGGTCGTTTCAATTCTGTTTGTAGTGACCTACCTGGGCATGGCTGCCGGGGGCATTCGTGGCCTGCGCATCGATCGCAGCTGGATTGCCGGTTGCGCGGCGGTATTGCTGCTGGTCAGCGGTGCGCAGTCACCAACTGAGGCGGCCAACCATCTGGATGCCGGCGCGCTGTTGCTGCTGCTGGCGCTGATGCTGATCAGCGCGCAGTTCGATTTCTCCGGCGTCTATGCCTGGCTTAATCAGCAACTCAGCCACTATGCCGAGCAGCCGGCGCTGCTGCTGTTGGGCGTGGTGGTGCTCGGCGGGGTGCTGTCGGCGCTGCTGGTCAATGACATAGTCGCCTTCGCCCTGACCCCGCTGCTGTGTCATAGCCTGCTGGCGCGCGGCCTGGATCCACGGCCATTTCTGTTGGCCCTGGCGCTGTCGTGCAATGCCGGCTCCAGCGCCAGCCTGATCGGTAATCCGCAGAACATTCTGATCGGCCAGGCCGGTGGCCTGGATTTCTGGTCCTACAGCTGGATTGCCGCCCCGCCCGCACTGGCGGCACTGCTTATTACCTACGGGGTGATCTGGTCGCAATGGCGCAAACGCTGGGGCACTGCCAAATCGCTGCTGCAGGAGGAAACCCCGGTGGAGCGGATCTATGGTGCCCATAGCTACCTTAAGCCGCTGCTGGCCAGCCTGGTGCTGCTCGGGCTGTTTTCCACCGATATGCCGCGGGAGATTTCCGCGCTGTTGATCGCCGCCCTGGTGATGATTTCGCGGCGGGTGGATAGCCGCGACTATGTGCACAAGGTCGACTGGAACCTGCTGCTGCTGTTCGCCGGGTTGTTTGTGGTCACCGGCGCGGCGCTCAGCCTGCCGCAGGTGGCGGGTATGGCCAGCAGCCTGGCGCAGCTGGGCTTGTTGCCCGAAGGGGTGATCTCTCTGGCCAGTGCATCGCTGTTGGCCAGCAATCTGATTGGCAATGTGCCCTTTGTGATTCTGCTGCTGGGCGTGCAGCCCGAGGCGTCCGAGTCGCTGCTGGTGGGCCTGGCGATCATGTCGACGCTGGCCGGTAACCTGCTGCTGATCGGCAGCGTGGTCAATCTGATCGTCGCCGAAAGCGCGCGGCGCCAGGGCGTACGGCTGGGCTTTGTCGACTTTGCCCGCAGCGGCGTGCCGGTGACCCTGTTGAGTATGAGTCTGGCGGGTATCTGGCTGGTCCTGGGCGGCTGGCTGAGCTGGTAGACGCAGGTGCTACTGCCAGCGCGCCTGCCGCCAGTCCTGCTGCTGTGCAGGCGTCATAAAGGTCCAGGCGACAAAGCGACTCTGCTTCTGACCCTGGGCCATTTCCACGGTCTGTACCTGCAGGGCGCCGACCTTTTTCAGTGCGCTGTAAACACCGGGCAGGTTGCCGGCCTTGGAGATCAGGCTGCTGAACCACAGCACCTGCTGGCCGATCTCGGCGCTTTCCTTGATCAAACGGCTGACAAAGGCCGCTTCGCCGCCCTGGCACCACAACTCTGCCGCCTGGCCGCCGAAGTTGAGCACCGGTAGTTTGCGCTTGGGGTCGAGCTTGCCCAGGTTGCGCCATTTGCGCTTGCTACCGCTGGCCGCTTCTTCGGCACTGGCGTGGAAGGGTGGGTTGCACAGGGTCAGGTCGAAGCGCTCGTCAGGCTGTAGCAGACCCCGGAAGATATGCTCGCTGTCGTTCTGCTGGCGCAGCTCGATGGCCTCGCTCAAGCCCGGGTTGGACTGCACGATGGCCTTGGCCGAGGCGATGGCACTGGCGGCGATATCGGCGCCGAGAAACTGCCAGCCGTATTCGCGATTGCCCAGCAGCGGGTAGATGCAGTTGGCCCCAACGCCTATATCCAGCGCGCGCACCCGGGCGCCACGGGGCACCTCGCCGTTATTGCCAGCGGCCAGCAGGTCGGCCAGGTAATGCAGGTAATCGGCGCGCCCGGGAATCGGTGGGCACAGATAATCCGCCGGAATATCCCAATGACTGATGCCATAGAACTGCTTGAGCAGCGCCCGGTTGAAGACCTTGACCGCTTGCGGGTTGGCAAAGTCGATGCTCGGGTTGCCATAGGGATTGATGATCACAAAGGCCGCCAGCTCAGGGCTGGCCTTGATCAGGGCGGGAAAGTCATAACGACCCTGGTGCTTGTTGCGTGGGTGCAACTGGCCTTTGCTGGCGGAGCCAGCAGCAGGAGCTTTGGTGACTTTCGTCGGTGACGGCTTGGCGGGTTTGGGCATGGTGTTGGCGGGTCAGGGCAGGGGGGGGCGGATTTTCCCATAGCCGGGACGCCACTGGCGAAACTATCGCTCAGGGATAACCCAGCAACGTCTTGATCTGCCCTAGATTGCGCTCAATCCAGTCCGGGTTGATCGGCCCCCAGTCCTCAATCGCATAGTGCCCGGCGTTATGGCGTTCGCCGGATTGCTGCACGAAGTCGCAGTGGATATCCAGTTCGGCCAGGGCGCTCAGGGTGTCCTGGGCGGTGCGCCTGGGCATTCCGGTGGTGTTCATCAGCGCAGGTACGCTGGTGGCGGTGCCACTGTGGATCAGCCAGGCGACATAGAGGCGGCGGTAGAAGCTTGAGCGAGTTTTGCTTATTTCCATGGATGGTCCTTGCGGCAAAGAAAACGGGCGCCACCAGGGCGCCCGTTTGCAGTACTGATTACATGGCGAAGATGGCCATATAGGTCAGGGCACCGGCGATATAGCCGGCAAAGGCCAGGCCGGTGATGTACTTGAGGTACCAGAGGAAGTTGATCTTCTCCATGCCCATGGCGGCCACGCCTGCGGCCGAACCGATGATCAGGCAGCTGCCGCCGGTACCGGCGCTGTAGGCGAGCATTTCCCAGAAGTTGCCGTTGACCACGAAGTTGCTCAGCCAGGGCAGTTCTTCGGCGCTGGCGGCGGCCAGTGCTTCCGGGCTGACCAGTGGGTACATCTTCATGGCACCGGCGACCATCGGCACGTTATCCACCACCGCCGACAGCAGGCCGATGGAGATGGCGATGCTGTAGACGTTGCCCAGGCTGTCCTTGAGGTAGGTGGCCACTTCGATCAGATGACCGGCGGTGGACAGGCTGGAGACCGCCAGCAGGATGCCGAGGAAGAACAACACGCTGGGCACGTCGACCCGGCGCAGTACGCCGACCACCGAGAGCGGATCCTTGTCTTCGGTGTTCTTGCTGCGGTGCAGGATTTCCGTGGTGATCCACAGGATACCCAGGCCAAACAGGATGCCCATATAGGGCGGCAGGCCAGTCACGGTCTTGAATACCGGGACGAAGATCAGCGCACTCAGGCCCATGCAGAACACCAGATTGCGCTCGAAGGGAGTGGTGGGGTCGCGGCGGCTTTCGCGGCTTTCCTTGAGCTTGGGCGGCTTGATATCGCCCTTGAGCACGAAGCTCATGATGGTCAGCGGTACCAGCAGGCAGACCAGGCTGGGGATGATCAGCTTGACCACGATACCGCTGGCGGTGATCTGGTGACCGATCCACAGCATGGTGGTGGTGACGTCGCCGATGGGCGACCAGGCGCCGCCGGCGTTGGCCGCGATGACCACGATGCCGGCGTAGAACCAGCGCTCCTTCTGGTCGTCAATCAGCTTGCGCAGCAGCGAGATCATGACGATGGTGGTGGCCAGGTTGTCCAGCGCGGCGGACAGGAAGAAGGTGATCAGCCCTACCAGCCACAGCAGGTGCACGCGCTTGGTGGTGCGGATGCGGTCGGTGATGACCTTGAAACCTTCATGGGCGTCGATCAGCTCGACGATGGTCATGGCGCCCATCAGGAAGAACAGAATCTCGGAGATTTCCCCCAGGTGATGGCGCAACTCGCTCACCGCATAGTGCGAGGTGTCGCTGCTGCCGTGTTCCAGGGCGGCGGCGATCATCGGGGTGATGCTCTCTGCGCCGAGTACCAGCACGGTCCAGGCCAGCACCGCCGTCAGGAGTGCCGAGGCGGCCTTGTCGATTTTCAGGGGGTGTTCCAAGGCGATGCATAGATAGCCAAGGACGAAGATTAACGCCATTAACGCATACATGGTTTGGGGTCCAGGTTTGAGGGTTTAGAAGGGATTTGCCATAAATTTTTACAATTAGACAGAGATTGCCTGATTTTCACCCAAAATGGCAGGGTCGTCATACGCGTATGCGACCTCTAATTAGCATTGCTACTTAAGATGCACACGGCTTTTGCCGCGACACCCTAAGCCTTCAGCAGGCAGGTAAAAATGTCTGCCGTCACGCTTTTCGCTGGCTGCGATATGTGCAGAAAAAAGGCCCGTACGCATGGCGTAGCGGGCCTTCTTGGTGCTTCGGGCTTATAGCGCGGCGATCTTGCCGCGCTGCTCGACCATCTTGGCCAGGGCCTGTTCGGCTTCGGCCAGCTTGGCGCGCTCCTTGTCCAGTACCTCGGCCGGCGCCTTGGCGACGAAGCCCTGGTTGGCCAGCTTGCCGCCAACGCGCTGCACTTCGCCCTGCAGGCGGCCGATTTCCTTGTCCAGGCGCGCCAGTTCGGCGTCCTTGTCGATCAGCCCGGCCATCGGCACCAGCACCTGCATCTCGCCGACCAGGGCGGTGGCGGACATCGGCGCTTCTTCACCAGCCGCCAGCACACGTACCGACTCCAGCTTGGCCAGCTTGCTCAGCAGCGGTTCGAAGTCGGCCAGGCGGCGTAGGTCTTCGCTACCCGCGTTCTGCACGATGATGTCGATGCGCTTGGCCATGGAGATCTTCATTTCGCCGCGAATCTGCCGTACCCCGAGCATCAGCTGCTTGACCCACTCGATATCGTCTTCGGCGTTCGCGTCGATACGCTCCTCGGCTGCTACCGGCCAGGGCTGCAGCATCAGGGTGGCGCCGTCCTTGCCGGCCTGAGCCTTGATGCGCTGCCAGATTTCCTCGGTGATAAAGGGCATGAAGGGGTGGGCCAGGCGCAGGATCACTTCCAGCACGCGCACCAGGGTGCGGCGGGTGCCGCGCTGGCGCTCGATCGGCGCGTTCTCGTCCCATAGCACCGGCTTGACCAGCTCCAGATACCAGGCGCAGTACTCGTCCCAGATAAACTCGTAGAGGGCCTGGGCGGCCAGGTCGAAGCGGAAGGCGTCGAGGTGGCGGGTCACGTCCTGCTCGCAGCGCTGCAGGGCGGAGATGATCCAGCGATCCACCGGCGACAGGTCGACCGGCTCGTCGTTGACACCGGTGTCCTGGCCATCGGTGTTCTCGATGACGAAGTTGGCGGCGTTCCACAGCTTGTTGCAGAAGTTGCGGTAACCCTCGACGCGGCCCATGTCGAACTTGATGTCGCGGCCGGTGGAGGCCAGCGCCAGGTTGGTGAAGCGCAGGGCGTCGGTGCCGTAGGCGGCGATGCCTTCGGGGAACTCGGCGCGGGTCTGCTTGGCGATCTTCTCGGCCAGCTTGGGCTGCATCATGCCGCTGGTGCGCTTGGCCACCAGGGCTTCGAGATCGATGCCGTCGACGATGTCCAGCGGGTCGAGCACGTTGCCCTTGGACTTGGACATCTTCTGCCCCTGGCCGTCGCGCACCAGGCCATGCACGTACACGGTCTTGAACGGGATCTGCCCGGTCAGGTGGGTGGACAGCATGATCATCCGGGCGACCCAGAAGAAGATGATATCGAAGCCCGTTACCAGAACATCCGTGGGGTGGAAGGTCTTGAGGAAGTCGGTCTGCTGCGGCCAGCCGAGGGTGGAGAAGGTCCACAGGCCCGAGCTGAACCAGGTGTCCAGCACGTCTTCGTCCTGGCGCAGGTTGGCGTCGCCGAGGTTGTGCTTGGCACGTACTTCCGCCTCGTCGCGGCCGACATAGACGTTGCCGGCCTCGTCGTACCAGGCCGGGATACGGTGGCCCCACCACAGCTGGCGGCTGATACACCAGTCCTGGATATCGCGCATCCAGGAGAAATACATATTTTCGTACTGCTTGGGCACGAACTGGATCTCGCCACTCTCGACCACGGCGATGGCTTTCTCGGCCAGCGGCTTGGTGGAGACGTACCACTGGTCAGTCAGCCACGGCTCGATGACGGTGCCGGAGCGGTCACCCTTCGGTACTTTCAGCGCGTGGTCTTCGATCTTTTCCAGCAGGCCGGCCGCTTCAAACGCAGCGACGATCTGCTTGCGCGCGACGAAACGGTCGAGGCCGGCGTATTCGGCCGGCAGGCTGCCGTCGATCTCGGCGTTGACGCTGCCGTCGATATTGAACACCTGAGCGCGAGCCAGTACCGCCGCATCGGCATCGAAGATATTGATCAGCGGCAGGTTGTGGCGCTTGCCGACTTCATAGTCGTTGAAGTCGTGGGCCGGGGTGATCTTCACGCAGCCGGTGCCGAACTCGGGGTCGCAGTAGTCATCGGCGATGATTGGGATACGGCGGCCCAGCAGGGGCAGTTCGACGAAGCTGCCGATCAGGGCTTTATAACGCTCGTCTTCCGGGTGCACGGCCACGGCGGCATCGCCGAGCATGGTTTCCGGGCGGGTGGTGGCGACGATCAGGTAGTCCAGGCCCTCGGCGGTCTTCTTGCCGTCGGCCAGCGGGTAGCGCAGGTTCCACAGCGAGCCTTTCTCGTCGTGGTTTTCCACTTCGAGGTCGGAGATGGCGGTGTGGAACTTGGTGTCCCAGTTGACCAGGCGCTTGCCGCGGTAGATCAGGCCGTCCTGGTGCAGGCGCACGAAGGCTTCTTTAACCGCTTCGGACAGGCCCTCGTCCATGGTGAAGCGCTCGCGCGACCAGTCTACCGAGCTGCCCAGACGACGGATCTGCCGGGTGATGGTGCCGCCGGACTGTTCCTTCCACTCCCAGACCTTCTCCAGGAACTTCTCGCGGCCCAGGTCGTGGCGGCCGATGCCGTCGGCGGCCAGCTGGCGCTCGACCACCATCTGGGTGGCGATGCCCGCGTGGTCGGTGCCCGGCTGCCACAGGGTATTGCGACCCTGCATGCGGCGGAAACGGACCAGGCAGTCCATGATCGAGTTGTTGAAGCCGTGGCCCATGTGCAGGCTGCCGGTGACGTTCGGCGGCGGGATCATGATGGTGTAGGGCTCACCGCTACCTTGCGGGGCGAAATAGTTGTTCGCCTCCCAGTTCTGGTACAGGGCGGTTTCAATAGCGTGGGGCTGGTAGGTCTTGTCCATGCGCGGCGGGACCCTTATGACGGCTAGACGGAAAAGCCGGAAAGTATAGCGGGGATGGCCTGTGTGACGTAAGGGCGCGCGTGGTAAGGCTGACTGGTGGGTGTGCGGGAGGCTTACGAACGACGTGGTGGCAGCAGACGGCTGAGCCGGGCCTGCAGGCGCTTTTTCAGCTCGGCCTCGATCTGCGGCACAAAATCATCGATCACATCCTGCAGGATCAGCTCGGCGGCGGCGCGCAGTTCATTATCCAGGCGGTTCAGTTCACTGTCGCTGTTCAGGCGCTGACTCAGGGTGTCGCGCAGCGGCGGGACTTGTGGCGGCAGTGGCTTGGGGGGCGGTGGCAGAGCGCTTGGCGGCGGCGTGACGATCTCCGAGAGCAGGGGGATGCTGTCGGGGTCGAGGGAATCCACCAGCAGTGGTGGTTCGTTGCCGGCATCGCCCAGCAGTTCGCGGATCGACTCCAGGTCGTTCAGCAGTTGGGCCGGTTTTTCCGGAGGGATGGGCTTGTCCATTGTGTGCGGCTAGAGCTCAACTCGTTGTGGATCAAAGCCGCGCTGACGGTAAGTACGGAAATTCTCACGGCAGGCGGCAAGCCGTTCGGGTTCCTGGTTGACGATTTCGATCACCCGGCTGAAGCGCTCGACATGAGGGGACAGACTATTGCTCAGGTTGATCAGCACGCCCTGAGGCTGCATGGGATGTTCATCCAGGCCAATGACGACCGGAGCCTCGGGCTGCTCATGATACAGCGAGTGAGGGATAAAACTCTCGCGCTTGAAGTGCCAGAGCAGCTCGTCCAGTTCGCTGCATTCGGCTGCATCGCTGCCGCGCAGAAAAACCGGCAGGCCGGCACGCCAGGCCTTTTGCGCCAACTGGCAGGCGGCGCGACGCCGTTCGGCCAGGCTGGAGGAGGACAGTACGTAGAATTCAATTCGTTGCATTGGGCTTCTCAGTAAGCCCGGCGACAGGCCAGTTTGGCTGGTCTGTCGCTGGACTTAGCAGGGGGTGTTCAACAGCCTGTCAGGCGTTGGCACGGTCCAGCAGGTACTGGGTCAGCATCGGCACCGGTCGGCCGGTGGCGCCCTTGTCCTTGCCGCCGCTGATCCAGGCGGTGCCGGCGATATCCAGGTGCGCCCAGCTGTAAGCCTTGGCAAAGCGCGAGAGGAAGCAGCCTGCGGTAATGGTGCCGGCCTTGGGCCCGCCGATATTGGCGATATCGGCAAATGGACTATCAAGCTGCTCCTGGTATTCGTCGAACAGTGGCAGCTGCCAGGCGCGGTCGTCAGCGCGGGTGCCGGCACCGAGCAGTTGCTCGATCAGTTCGTCGTTATTGCCCATCAGGCCGGCGACGTTGCTGCCCAGGGCGACGATGCAGGCGCCGGTGAGGGTGGCGATATCGATCACTGCCTGGGGCTTGAAACGCTCGGCATAGGTCAGGGTGTCACACAGCACCAGACGGCCTTCGGCGTCGGTGTTGAGGATTTCCACGCTCTGCCCGCTCATGGTTGTCACGATATCGCCCGGGCGCGTGGCACGGCCGCTGGGCATGTTTTCGGCGCAGGCCAGCAGGCACACCAGGTTGATCGGCAGTTGCAGTTCGAGTACGGCCTTGAGGGTGCCGAACACGCTGGCGGCGCCGCACATGTCGTATTTCATTTCATCCATACCGGCGGAGGGCTTGATGCTGATGCCACCGGTGTCGAAGGTGATGCCCTTGCCAACCAGGGCAAAGGGTTTGTCGCTCTTCTTGCCACCCTGGTAGTGCATGACGATCAGGCGCGGCGGCTGCTCACTGCCCTGGGCCACGGCGAGGAAGGCGCCCATGCCCAGTTCCTTGAGCTTCTTCTCGTCGAGAATGTCCACCTTGAGGTTCTTGTGCGCCTTGCCCAGGGCCTTGGCCTCCTCGGCCAGGTAGCTGGGGTGGCACAGGTTCGGCGGCAGGTTGCCGAGGTCCTTGGTAAAAGCCATGCCGGTGGCAATGGCCTGGGCGTGCTGAGCGGCGCGTTCGAGCTCGGCCTGGTCGGCTTTGGCGCAGCACAGGGTGATCTTCTTCAGGGCGCTGGTTTCGGCCTTCTGGCTCTTGAAACGGTCGAATTGGTAGGTGGCGTCCGCCAGGCTTTCTACCAGCAGGCGGGCGGTGCCGTAAGCATCGCGGTTTTTTACCCGGATATCCTGCAGGGCCAGTACGGCGTCACTGCCGCCCAGGTTCTTCAGGCTGCTGTATGTTGCGCTGATCACCTTGCGCAGTTGCCGATCTGACAGTTCGTCATCCTTGCCGCAGCCGACCAGCAGTACGCGCTCGGCCTTGAGGCCTGGCAGGTCGTGGGTCAGCAGGGTCTGGCCGAACTTGCCGGTCAGGTCGCCGCGCTTGAGCAGGGCGCTGATAGCGCCTGAACAGGCCGCGTCAACCGCCTGGGCGGTGGCACCTAATTGCGCGCCTTCAGCCACAGGCAGAACCAGAGTGGCGGTTTTCAGGCTTTCCGCGCGGGCACTTTTGACGAGAAATTGCATGAGCTGAGGCCCCCAAGACAAATGGTCGTGATTGCAGGATAATGCCGGGCTATTTTCAACGGCCCGTAATGGCTGCCCGACTGGATATGGGCAAACATAGGTGCGGCTAGTGTGAGCGCTGCCGCTGGAGCCTGACAACCCTGGAGTGTCTGGTTTGATCGTCTTTCGTTACTTGTCCCGTGAGGTGTTGGTCACCTTGACTGCGGTCAGCTCGGTTCTGCTGATCATCATCCTCAGTGGGCGCTTTATCCGTTATCTGGAGAGTGCTGCCCAGGGCTTGATGGACCCCGGCGTATTGATGATGGTGATGGCCTTGCGGATTCCGGGTTATCTGCCGTTGATTCTGCCTCTGGGCCTGTTTCTCGGTATTTTGCTGGCGTACGGGCGCTTGTATCTCGAATCGGAAATGACCGTGCTGTCGGCGACCGGCATGAGCCAGCAGCGTCTGCTGGGCATGACCATGGGGCCCGCGCTGCTGGTGGCGGCGGCCGTGGCCTGGCTGAGCATGGGGTTGGCCCCCCAGGGTATGGCACAGGTCGAGCGCCTGCTCAATCAGCAAAAGGGCCTGACGGAGTTCGACACCCTGGTGCCAGGGCGTTTTCAGGGCATGCGCAATGGCAGTCGGGTGACCTACACCGAGGAGCTGTCGGATGATCGCAGCCAGCTTGGTGGTGTCTTTATCTCGGAAATGCAGTTCGACAGTCGCGGCAAGGAGCGTGGGATCTCTGTGCTGGTGGCCGATGCCGGGCGCCAGGAAGTCCAGCCCGATGGCAGTCGTTACCTGGTGCTGGAAAATGGTCATCGCTATGACGGCACGCCGGGGCAGGCCGATTACCGCAAGGTCCACTACGAAACCTACGGCGTGCTCTTGCCCAAGCCCCAGGTTGCCGAGGAAGTCAGTGAAATGGGGGCTGTGCCAACCCGTGAACTGTGGGGGAGCGACAAGTCGCGTGAGCGTGTCGAGCTGCACTGGCGTTTGTCGCTGCCGCTATTGATCATGGTCGTTACCCTGCTGGCGGTGCCGCTGTCCAAGGCCAATCCGCGTCAGGGACGCTTTCTCAAGCTGTTGCCAGCGGTGTTCCTGTACATGATCTACCTGTCGCTGTTGATTGCCGTCAGAGGGCAGATCGACAAGGGCAAGCTGGCGCTCTACAGCCTGTGGCTGGTGCATGGCGGCTTCGCGGCATTGGGCCTGTTGTTGCTGTACTGGGAGCAGTTGCGCTTGAGCTGGCGAGCGCGTCGGACCCAGGGAGGTTTGGCCCATGGTTAAGCTCAATCGTTATATCGGTAGCAGTGTGCTGCTGAGCATCCTTGCGGTGTTGGGCATTATCGTCGGGCTGGGCCTGTTGTTTGCCTTTATCGACGAGCTGGGGGATATCGAGCGTAACTATCGGGTGCAGGATGCTGCCTGGTATGTATTGCTGACGACGCCGCGGCGAATTTATGAAATGTTGCCGATGGCGGCCATGATTGGTTGCCTGGTGGGCCTGGGGACCCTGGCCAGCAGCAGCGAATTGACCGTGATGCGCGCCGCCGGTGTGTCGCTGATGCGCATCGTCTGGGCAGTTATGCGGCCGATGCTGGTGCTTATGCTGGCCGGTATTCTGCTGGGCGAGTATGTGGCGCCCTGGACCGAAGGCATGGCCAAGAGCTATCGGGCGGAAACCCAGGGCAAGGATGATGCGCAAAGCGGCAAGCATGGCTTGTGGCACCGCGAGGGGCGCGAATATATCCACATCAATGCGGTGACTACCCGTGGCGTGCTGCGCGGAGTGACTCGCTATCAGTTCGATGAGCAGCGCAACCTGTTGTCCTCCAGTTTTGCCCGTTTGGCTTCCCATCAGGGCGATCACTGGGTGCTGGAAGATATACGGGTAACTCATTTTGAGAAGCAGCAGACCCGTATCGAGGCCCTGGCTTCGCAGCGCTGGGATGTTGAGCTTGATCCCCAGCTGCTGAGTACCGTGATTCTGGAGCCGGAGTCCCTGTCCATCAGTGGGTTGTGGCGCTACACCCATTACCTGGCCGAGCAGGGCTTGAACAATGCCCGTTATTGGCTGGCATTCTGGGTCAAGGTCTTGCAGCCACTGGTGACGGCTGCCCTGGTGCTGATGGCGATTTCCTTTGTGTTTGGCCCGCTGCGCTCGGTGACATTGGGGCAGCGGGTATTCACCGGGGTGCTGGTGGGCTTCGTGTTCAAGATTGCCCAGGATTTGCTGGGGCCTTCCAGCCTGGTATTTGGCTTCTCGCCGTTGTTGGCCGTGGTGGTGCCAGCGGCCATCTGTGCTGGCGCCGGGTTGCTGCTGCTGCGCCGCGCGGGCTGATCATTCAGCTATAAAAAAAGCCGGCTCGGGTTTTCCCTGCCGGCTTTTTTGCGCCTGTCATGTAGGAGTGCTGCCGGTTATCTCGGCTATCTATTTCTTGTGAACATTCTTGGGTAATTGCACCACTCGGCTTTCCGAGTAGATGTCATGCCAGCTGCGCTTGTCCTTGTCCCACAGGATCCAGGCGAAGCCCAGGCCGAGTGCTAGCCAGGAGCCGATAGCCACCAGAAAGCGCAGCATGGCTTGCCATAGGCTGATGGCACTACCATCTTTATTCTGGATTCGTAGCCCCCACACCTGCATGCCCAGGGTCTGGCCATTGTGGGTCCAGAATTTGGCGAAAAACCCAAACAGGCTGAAAAACAGAAGGGTCGACAGAACGGGGTCGGTATCCATGGCGCCAGCGTCATGCAGCTGTTGCAGGTGTTCCTGGCCATAGAACCCCATGAGAATCAGCTTGTAGACAAAGGTGACGACAATCAGCAAGGCAATGCACAGCAAAAAGTCATAGAAGATGGCGGCGAGGCGGCGGATCAGCCCTGCGCTAGGAAAGTCTCCTTGAGGGCTAAGCAGGTGTTTCGGCATGGTCGGCTCTTTTTACTCAAGCGGTTGGTGAAGTGACGGCAATCATCGGGCATGTTCGGGCTAAAAATGCTTGCTGGTCATTTTTAATGTCGCCTGGCGACGTTCGCAATGTGGATATCCCGCGCATAAAAAAACCCCTGATGTCACCATCAGGGGTTCTTCGGGCAGCAGGATTATTCCTGGATTTGGACTTCGTCAGCCTGCATGCCTTTTTGACCTTGTACAGCGATAAAGCTGACTTTCTGGCCTTCTTTCAGGCTCTTGAAGCCATTGCCTTGGATCGCGCGGAAGTGCACGAACAGATCCGGACCGCTTTCGGGAGTGATAAAACCAAAACCTTTCTCGTCGTTAAACCACTTGACGGTACCGTTCTGACGATTCGACATGTTGTATTTCCTTGAAACTAAAGTTGAGGACAGCCTCTAGATAATAAGAGGACTGAGACTGGTTGCAAGGAGTAATACGAGTCGGGCGGGATGTAGCGGATCTTGATGATCTACTGCACCAGGTCACGATTCACGGCGACCCATGCAAACACAGTTGCAGCACTCTACGCTAACTTTTAGGCAAATGCCAACCCCCGGCCAGCGCCTGCCACAGCGCTCTTGCAGGCTGTTATGTCAGCAGCTTTTGAGTCGTCTTGTTGAGCGCCGGCAGGGTCATTTGGCGCGGGCTTTCGATGGCTTGCATGGGCGGGCGAAGGTCTCTGCCACGCAATAAAAAAGGCCTTGAAGTTCAAGGCCTTTTTTCGAATTGATGGTGCCCCGGGGGAGACTCGAACTCCCACTCCTTTCGGAAACGGATTTTGAATCCGCCGCGTCTACCGGTTCCGCCACCGGGGCACAATGGCGGCGCAGTATAGGGATGGTGTTGGGGTTGGTCAATCCACTTGCGTGGCCAGGAAAGGGGATTTCCGGTAAGCTTTGCCGCCCTGCTAGATGACCTCCTCCCGATCATGCGCGTTGCCGACTTTTATTTCGAGCTGCCTGACACTCTTATTGCCCGCCATCCCCTGGCCGAGCGCCGGGCCAGCCGTTTGCTGGTGCTCGATGGCCCCACGGGTGCCCTGGCTCATCGCCAGTTTGCCGATCTGCTGGAGTACCTGCAGCCTGAAGACCTGATGGTGTTCAACAACACCCGGGTGATTCCGGCCCGGCTGTTTGGCCAGAAGGCCAGTGGCGGCAAGCTGGAGATTCTGGTGGAGCGGGTGCTGGATAGTCATCGCGTGCTGGCTCATGTGCGCTCCAGCAAGTCGCCCAAGCCCGGCTCGCTGATCCATATCGAGGGCGGCGGCGAGGCCGAGATGCTGGCCCGTCATGACGCGCTGTTTGAGTTGCGTTTTAGTGAAGAGGTCTTACCGCTGCTGGAAAGGGTCGGCCATATGCCGCTCCCGCCCTATATCGATCGCCCGGATGAGGCGGCTGATCGTGAGCGCTACCAGACTGTCTATGCCGAGAAGGCCGGGGCCGTGGCGGCGCCCACGGCCGGGCTGCATTTTGATGATGCGCTGCTGGCGGCGATCCGCGAGAAGGGCGTGGCGACCGCTTTCGTCACGCTGCATGTCGGCGCCGGCACCTTCCAGCCAGTGCGCGTCGAGCGCATCGAAGATCACCATATGCACAGCGAATGGCTTGAGGTTGGCCAGGATGTGGTCGATGCAGTGGCGGCCTGTCGCGCTCGCGGTGGCCGGGTGGTCGCGGTCGGCACCACCAGCGTGCGTTCGTTGGAAAGCGCCGCCCGCGATGGCGTACTCAAGGCCTTCAGTGGCGACACCGATATCTTTATCTACCCGGGTCGCCCGCTGCATGTGGTCGATGCCCTGGTGACCAACTTCCATCTGCCCGAATCGACCTTGCTGATGCTGGTGTCGGCTTTCGCCGGTTACCCGGAAACCATGGCTGCTTACCGGGCGGCGGTGGGAGGGCAGTACCGTTTCTTCAGTTATGGCGACGCCATGTTTATTACCCGCAATCCCGCGCCACGCGGGCCAGAGGAACAGCTATGACGCGCACCTGCCGCATGTCTTTTGAGTTGCTTGCCAGCGAAGGCAAGGCGCGGCGTGGTCGCCTGACCTTTCCCCGTGGCGTGGTGGAAACTCCGGCGTTTATGCCGGTGGGCACCTATGGCACGGTCAAGGGCATGCTGCCGCGGGATATCGAAGCCATTGGCGCGCAGATCATTCTCGGCAATACCTTTCACCTGTGGCTGCGCCCGGGCACCGAGGTGATCAAGAAGCACGGCGACCTGCATGATTTTATGCAGTGGCAGGGGCCGATCCTCACCGATTCCGGCGGTTTCCAGGTGTTCAGCCTGGGTGCGATGCGCAAGATCAAGGAGGAGGGCGTGTATTTTGCCTCGCCGGTGGATGGCTCCAAGGTATTCATGGGGCCGGAAGAGTCGATGCAGGTACAGCGCGACCTGGGTTCGGACATCGTGATGATTTTCGATGAGTGCACGCCGTACCCGGCCGAGTTCGATGTGGCCAAGCGCTCCATGGAGTTGTCGCTGCGCTGGGCCAAGCGCTCCAAGGAGGCCCATGGTGACAACACCGCGGCACTGTTCGGCATCGTCCAGGGCGGCATGCATGAGGAGTTGCGCAAGGTTTCCCTGGAGGGCCTGGAGCAGATCGGCTTTGACGGCTATGCCATCGGTGGCCTGTCGGTGGGCGAGCCGAAAGAAGAAATGATCAAGGTGCTCGATTACCTGCCGCCCCAGTTGCCGGCGGACAAGCCGCGCTACCTGATGGGGGTGGGCACGCCGGCCGATCTGGTCGAGGGCGTGCGCCGTGGAGTGGACATGTTCGACTGCGTGATGCCGACGCGCAATGCGCGTAATGGTCATCTGTTCGTCGATACCGGGGTGCTGAAGATCCGTAATGCGGTGCACAAGCATGATGATTCGCCGCTGGATCCGACCTGCGACTGTTACACCTGCAAACACTTCTCCCGCGCCTATCTGCATCATCTGGATAAGTGCGGCGAAATGCTGGGTAGCATGCTCAATACCATCCATAACTTGCGCCATTATCAGGTGCTGATGGCTGGTTTGCGCGAGGCTATTCAACAGGGTACATTGGCCGCCTTTGTCGATGCCTTCTATGCCAAACGTGGCTTGCCAACGCCGCTGCTGGACTGATTTTCCAACGTCTAAAGACCCTTGCAACAGGAGTGTTACATGAGCTTTTTTATCCCCGCTGCGTTCGCTGAAGGTGCCGCACCGGCTGCCGGTCCTGCTGGTAGCGGTTTTGAGTGGGTATTCCTGCTTGGCTTTCTGGTTATCTTCTATCTGATGATCTGGCGCCCCCAGGCCAAGCGTGCCAAAGAGCACAAGAACCTGATCGGCAACCTGCAGAAGGGCGACGAGATCGTCACCAGCGGTGGTATCGCCGGCAAGGTGGCCAAGGTCAGTGATGACTTTGTGGTGATCGAGGTGTCCGACACCGTCGAGCTGAAGATTCAGAAAGTGGCCGTCGCCGCCACGCTGCCCAAGGGCACCCTCAAGGCGATCTAAGCAACAGACCTTTACCATTCGACGGGGCGCTTTATGCGCCCCGCGTCATAACGGGCGGCGTCATGCTCAACAAGTTCCCTCTCTGGAAGTACCTGCTGATCCTGGCTGTGCTGGTGATCGGCTTTCTCTATTCGGCTCCCAACCTGTACCCGGACGATCCGGCGATTCAGATCAGTGGCACCAGCTCGGCCATGCGTGTGGAGCAGGCCGATCTTGACCGCGCGGCACGTGCTCTGAGTGAGGCCGGTATTCAGGTCAAGGCCAGCAGTGTGTCCAATCAGGGTCGCGCCGGCTTGCTGCGCCTGGTCGACAAGGAAGACCAGCTGCCGGCCAAGGACGTGGTGCGCCGCGCCCTGAGCGATGAGTTCGTGGTGGCCCTGAACCTGGCCCAGACCACGCCCGAGTGGCTGAGCAATCTGGGCGGCAGCCCGATGAAGCTGGGGCTGGACCTGTCCGGGGGTGTGCACTTCCTGATGGAAGTGGATATGGAGAAGGCCCTGGAAGCCCGACGCAAGGTCTATGAGGGCGAGGTCAAGACCCTGCTGCGCAAGGAGCGGGTGCGTTATCGCAGCCTGCCGGAATTCAATGGCGCCATTCAGCTGGGCTTCGCCGATACGGCCACCCTGGAGAAGGCTCAGCAGCTGATCCGCAAGGATTTCAATGAGTTCGAGCTGAGCAGCGTTGAGCGTAACGAACAGCAGGTGCTGCGCCTGAGTCTGAGTCAGGCCAAGGTGGTGGAGATTCGTGAATACTCCATCAAGCAGAACCTCACCACCGTGCGCAACCGGGTCAACGAGCTGGGTGTGGCCGAGCCGCTGGTGCAGCGTCAGGGCGCCAACCGCATCGTGGTCGAGCTGCCGGGGGTGCAGGACACCGCCGAGGCCAAGCGTATCCTGGGCAAGACTGCCAACCTGGAGTTCCGTCTGGCTGCCGAGCTGGATGCGCCACGGGCCAGCGTTGAGATGTTCGAGTTTCGTCAGGAGGGTCGTCCTCCGGCGCAACTGGAGCGCGATCTGATCATCACCGGTGACCAGGTGACTGATGCCCAGGCCAGTTTCGACGAGAACGGCAGCCCGCAGGTCAATATCCGTCTGGACGGCCGTGGTGGCGATCTGATGAACCGCGCCACCCGCAACAATGTCGGGCGCAGCATGGCGGTGATCTTTATCGAGCAGAAGCCGGTCACTCGCCTGGTCCGTCAGGTGGTGGATGGTGTCGAGTCCGAGGTGGAGGTGCAGACCTTTATCGAGGAGAAGAAGATCATCAGCCTGGCGACCATCCAGTCGCCACTGGGGAGCAGTTTCCGCATCACTGGCCTTGACGGTCCGGGTGAGTCCTCGGAACTGGCTCTGCTGTTACGTGCTGGTGGCTTGGCGGCACCGATGTATTTCGCCGAAGAGCGCACCATTGGCCCAAGCCTGGGGGCTGACAATATTGCCAAGGGTATTGAGGCATCGATGTGGGCGATGCTCTTTGTGTCGCTGTTCATTGTCGCGATCTACCGCTTCTTCGGCGTTTTGGCCACCATCGCCCTGGGGCTGAACATGGTGTTGCTGCTGGCACTGATGTCGCTGCTCAGCGCCACCCTGACCCTGCCGGGTATTGCCGGTATCGTCCTGACCATGGGTATGGCGGTGGACGCCAACGTGCTGATCTTCTCGCGTATTCGCGAGGAAATTGCCAATGGCATGTCGGTGCAGCGCGCCATTCATGAGGGTTTTGATCGCGCCTATTCGGCCATCGTCGACGCCAACCTGACCACGCTGCTGGTGGGGGGGATCCTGTTCGCCATGGGTACCGGGCCGGTCAAGGGCTTTGCGGTGACCCTGTCGCTGGGGATTCTCACCTCGATGTTTACCGCCATTCTGGTTACCCGCAGCATGGTCAACCTGACCTGCGGCGGCCGTGACTTCAAGAAGTTGTGGATTTAAGGGGTTGTGATGACACGTACAATCAACTTTATGGGCGTACGCCATATCGCGTTCGCCATTACCGTGCTACTGACCCTGATCGCTCTCGGCAGTCTGTTTACCAAGGGGCTCAATCTGGGCCTGGACTTTACAGGTGGTACGCAGATCGAATTGGGCTACGAGCAGCCGGCCGATCTTGGCAAGATTCGCCAGCAGTTGGCTGCTGCCGGCTATGGCGATGCGGTGGTGCAGAACTTCGGCGCCACCACCGATGTGGTGGTGCGCATGCAGGGTGATGACCCGGATCTGGGCGTCAAGGTTGCTGCCGCGTTGCGCCAGTCGGGTGATGCGCTGGAGGTGAAAAAGGTCGAGTTTGTTGGTCCGCAAGTGGGTGAGGAATTGCGCGATCAGGGTGGCCTGGGCCTGTTGCTGGCGCTGGGCGGGGTGATGCTCTACCTGGCCTTCCGCTTCCAGTGGAAATTCGGCCTGGGGGCGATTATCTCTTTGGTGCATGACGTGATCGTCACCCTGGGGATTCTGTCGTTCTTCCAGATCACCTTTGACCTGACTGTGCTGGCGGCTCTGCTGGCCATCATCGGCTACTCGCTGAACGACACCATCGTGGTATTCGATCGGGTGCGGGAAAACTTCCGCGTGCTGCGCAAGGCCAGCCTGATCGAGAACATCAATATCTCCACCACCCAGACCCTGCTGCGTACCCTGGCGACCTCGATTTCCACGTTGTTGGCGATCGCCGCGTTGCTGGTATTCGCTGGCGACAACCTGTTTGCCTTCTCCATTGCCCTGTTCGTTGGGGTGACAGCGGGTACCTATTCGTCGGTGTATATCGCCAACGTGGTATTGGTCTGGCTGGATCTGACCGTTGATGACCTGATTCCGCCGGTCGTTGCCGAGGAGGTCGATGAGCGTCCCTGAATCTGTGGCGTTCATCGCAGTTGCAAACAAGGGCCGGGCAAGTGTTGAACTTGCCCGGTTTTTTTTCACTCCAAGCAAATGAACACAGTCAGCCTGGCCCATGCGTGGAGCGGGCGTGCAAGAGCGAAGGAGTCGAATATGAATAAGTCCCTATTGGTCGGTACGGTCCTGGGTGCGGTGGGTGTTACAGCTGGTGGCGCAGTGGCCACCTATAGCCTGGTCAGTGGCCCGCAATATGCCGAAGTGCTGGCGGTGACTCCGGTCAACGAAACCATCAAGACGCCGCGTCAGGTCTGCAATGATGTGGTGGTGACAAGGCAGAAGCCGGTGCAGGATCAGCACCGTATCGCCGGTACAGCTGTAGGTGCAGTGGTGGGTGGCCTGCTGGGTAATCAGATAGGCGGAGGAACGGGTAAGAAGGTGGCGACTGTGGCTGGTGCCGTGGGCGGTGGCTATGCCGGCAACAAGGTGCAGGAGCATATGCAGAACAGCGACACCTATACCACCACCGAAACCCGTTGCAGCACGGTGACCGATGTCAGCGAGAGGCTGCTGGGCTATGACGTCAAGTATCAGCTGGGCGACAAGGTTGATACGGTGCGCATGGATCGCGATCCGGGCACGCAGATTCCGGTGCGTGATGGCCAGCTGGTGCTCAGCCAGCACTAAGGCTTGAATCAACGAGCACAAAAAAGCGCCCCGCGGGGCGCTTTTTGTTTGGCTCTGCAGATCAGCGCTTTAGCGAGGCTGACAGATGCGGCTGGATGGCGGTCAGTACCGCCTTGAAGCACTTGGTGTTGCCGGCGACGATCTGGCCTTTTTCCAGGAAATCGTGGCCGCCGCTGAAGTCGCTGACCAGGCCGCCTGCTTCTTGAATCAGCAGGGCGCCAGCGGCCATGTCCCATTCGGACAGGCCAAATTCCCAGAAGGCATCGAAGCGGCCGGCAGCGACATAGGCCAGGTCCAGGCTGGCGGCGCCAGCGCGGCGCACGCCGGCAGTCTGACCAACCAGGCTACGGAACATGCCGATGTAGTTTTCCAGGTTGTCCATCTGGCTGTCGCGGAACGGGAAGCCGGTGCCGAGCAGGGCGCCTTCCAGGCTCTTGCGGCTGCTCACGCGCAGGCGGCGACCGTTGAGGGCGGCGCCGCGGCCGCGGCTGGCGGTGAATTCTTCCTGGCGCACCGGGTCGATGATCACTGCGTGCTCCAGGCGGCCACGGTATTTGCAGGCCACGCTGACAGCGTAGTGAGGGATGCCGCGAATAAAGTTGGTGGTGCCGTCCAGCGGATCGATGATCCACAGGTAATCGGCGCCGTCGCCGCTGCCTTCGCTCAGGCCGCTTTCTTCGCCGAGGATGCCGTGGTTGGGGAAGGCCTTGCGCAGGGCCTGGATGATCAGCTGCTCGGCAGAGCGGTCGATCTCGGTCACATAGTCCTTGGCTTCTTTGGCGTCGACCGAGATGACGTCCAAGCGTTCGGTCGAGCGGAAGATCATTTCGCCGGCGCTACGGGCTGCGCGCAGCGCGATATTCAGCATGGGCTGCATGGAAGTTCACCTGGGTCGTTAAAGAAAGCCGGCCATTCTAGCAGAAAAGTTCGCCGGTTGAAGTGCCCGCTGTGTCTCGCATGGCGCAAGTGCGCCTGCTTCGGTAAGATTTGCGCCCAACTTGCGGTTATGTGAGTGCTTGAGTTGCTGGAAAATATTCGCGTTGTCCTGGTCAATACCAGTCACCCCGGCAATATCGGGGGGGCTGCCCGGGCCATGAAAAACATGGGCCTGTCCCGTCTGGTGCTGGTCGATCCGCTGGATTTTCCCAGTGGCGATGCCGTGGCGCGGGCGTCTGGAGCCACTGATATTCTCGATGCGGCCCAGGTGGTGGGGACTCTGGAAGAGGCTCTGGTGGGTTGCAATCTGGTGCTCGGTACCAGTGCCCGCGATCGGCGCATCCCCTGGCCGCTGCTGGATCCGCGTGAGTGCGGCGTGGCCAGTTGCGAGCAGGCAGCCCAGGGCGGTGAAGTGGCGCTGGTGTTTGGTCGCGAATATGCAGGCCTGACCAACGAAGAGCTGCAGCGCTGTCATTATCATGTGCATATCCCTTCCGATCCTGCGTTCAGCTCGCTGAACCTGGCGGCGGCGGTGCAGGTGCTGGCCTACGAAGTGCGCATGGCCTGGCTGGCGGCACAGAATCAGCCGACCAAGGTGCTCAAGCTGGAGGCTACGGCGATCCAGAGTTCGCAGCCGGTGACGGCTGACGAGCTGGAGTCCTTTTACGGTCACCTGCAGGAGGCGTTGGTGGAGATCGGTTTTCTCGATCCGGCCAAGCCGCGGCATCTGATGACGCGACTGCGTCGCCTGTATGGCCGCAGTGAGGTGAGCAAGTTGGAAATGAATATCTTGCGTGGCATCTTGACCGAAACCATCAAGGCGGCACGTGGTGAACACCATAAGCAGGGGAAGGCAGATGTTTGAGCGCATGCGAGAGGATATCCAGAGCGTGTTCCACCGTGACCCGGCGGCGCGCAATGCCTTCGAGGTGGTGACCTGCTATCCCGGTTTGCATGCGGTGTGGCTGCATCGTGTCGCCCATGCCTTGTGGGGCTATGGCTGGAAGTGGCTGGCGCGGGTGGTGTCCAACTTCGGTCGCTGGCTCACGGGTATCGAGATTCATCCGGGGGCGAAGATCGGTCGGCGGTTCTTTATTGATCACGGCATGGGCATCGTCATTGGTGAGACAGCTGAAATCGGTAATGACGTGACGCTTTATCAGGGGGTAACCCTGGGCGGTACCAGCTGGAACAAGGGCAAACGTCACCCGACCCTGGAAGATGGGGTGGTGGTCGGGGCTGGTGCCAAGGTGTTGGGGCCTTTTACCGTGGGGGCTGGGGCCAAGATCGGTTCCAATGCGGTGGTCACCAAGGCGGTGCCTGCGGGTGCTACGGCGGTGGGAATTCCCGGCCGTGTTATTGCCAAGGTCGATGATGAGCAGCAGGCCAAGCGCCAGGCCATGGCCGAGAAGCTGGGCTTTGATGCCTATGGTGTCAGTGAAGATATGCCGGATCCGGTGGCGCGGGCCATTGGTCAGTTGCTCGATCATCTGCACGCCGTGGATAGCCGCCTGGAAGGCATGTGTGGCGCGCTGAAGTCCCTGGGCAGTGATTATTGCGCCAAGGACTTGCCGCAGCTGCGCGATGAGGACTTTGCCGATGTGGTCAAGGAAGTCGACGACAAGCCGGCTGCCTAGCCTGCGGATCCAATAAGTTAAGGGTGCGCCCGCGTGGCGCAGGGCGGGGTATTTTGTTATGCTGCGCGCCCCTCCGATGGTCTAATTCCGAGTAAATCAATAGGTCTTATAGTTGACTTAAATACTCGGGAATTGCATACTCGCGCCAAATCGTCACTCCGCGGTAGCTCTCATGCGACTGACTACGAAAGGCCGTTACGCCGTCACCGCCATGCTTGATCTGGCGTTGCACGCTCAGCGTGGCCCAGTGTCTCTGGCGGATATTTCCGAGCGGCAGGGTATTTCCCTTTCCTATCTTGAGCAGTTGTTCGCCAAGCTGCGGCGCGGCAACCTGGTTTCCAGTGTGCGCGGGCCGGGCGGTGGTTATCAGCTGTCGCGTGATATGGCTGGCATTCAGGTGGCCGAGGTGATTGATGCGGTCAATGAGTCGGTGGATGCCACCCGTTGCCAGGGGCAGGGTGATTGCCATTCCGGCGATACCTGTCTGACCCATCATCTGTGGTGTGACCTCAGTCAGCAGATACATGAATTCCTCAGCGGCATCAGCCTGGCCGACCTGGTCAGTCGCCGTGAGGTGCAGGAAGTTGCCCAGCGCCAGGATCAGCGCCGCTGCAATGGCAGGATGCCGCATCTGGATAAGATCGAAGCGTCCGCCGTCGAATAAGCGAGCGACGCCGGCCAGCAGGCCTGATACCTGATTAGGAGAGAATCAATGAAATTGCCGATTTACCTCGATTACTCCGCGACCACGCCGGTTGACCCTCGTGTGGCGCAGAAGATGTGCGAATGCCTGACCATGGATGGCAATTTCGGTAACCCCGCGTCGCGTTCCCATGTATTTGGCTGGAAGGCCGAGGAAGCCGTGGAGAATGCCCGTCGCCAGGTGGCTGAGCTGGTCAATGCCGACCCGCGCGAGATTGTCTGGACCAGCGGTGCCACAGAGTCGAATAACCTGGCCATCAAGGGTATTGCCGACTTCTACAAGAGCAAGGGCAAGCACCTGATCACCTCGAAGATCGAGCATAAGGCGGTGCTGGACACCATGCGCCAGCTGGAGCGCGAAGGCTTCGAAGTCACCTATATCGAGCCCGGCGAAGATGGCCTGACCACCCCGGCCATGATCGAGGCGGCGCTGCGTGAAGACACCATTCTGGTGTCGATCATGCATGTGAACAATGAGATCGGCATCATCAACGACATCGCCGCCATTGGTGAGCTGACCCGCTCGCGCGGCGTGTTCTTCCACGTCGACGCGGCCCAGTCCACCGGCAAGGTCGAGATCGACCTGGACAAGCTCAAGGTCGACCTGATGTCTTTCTCGGCGCACAAGACCTATGGCCCCAAGGGCATGGGAGCGCTGTATGTGCGGCGCAAGCCGCGGGTGCGCCTGGAAGCCCAGACCCATGGCGGTGGCCATGAGCGCGGCATGCGTTCCGGCACCCTGCCGACCCACCAGATCGTGGGCATGGGTGAGGCCTTCCGTATTGCCAAGGAAGACATGGCCAAGGATGCCGAGCATGTGCTGGCCTTGCGCAACCGCTTCTTCGATCAGCTCAAGGATATGGAAGAGTTGTACGTCAACGGCAGTATGACCGCCCGCGTACCGCACAACCTCAACCTCAGCTTCAACTATGTCGAAGGTGAGTCGCTGATCATGGCGCTCAAGGATCTGGCGGTTTCCTCCGGTTCGGCCTGTACCTCGGCTTCCCTGGAGCCTTCCTATGTGCTGCGTGCCCTGGGGCGTAACGATGAGCTGGCACACAGTTCCATCCGTTTCAGCTTTGGCCGCTTTACCACCGAAGAAGAAATCGACTACGCCGCAAGCAAGGTTCGTGAGGCGGTGACCAAGCTGCGCGAGTTGTCGCCGCTGTGGGATATGTTCAAAGAGGGTGTGGATCTGTCCAAGGTCGAGTGGGCAGCACACTAAAGCTGCCGTTGAGCAGCCCCTGATGAGAGAGGAATACCAGCATGGCTTACAGTGAAAAGGTCATTGACCACTACGAGAACCCGCGCAACGTCGGCAAGATGGACGCGCAGGATCCGGATGTCGGCACCGGCATGGTCGGTGCGCCAGCCTGCGGCGACGTGATGCGCCTGCAGATCAAGGTCAATGAGCAGGGCGTGATCGAAGACGCCAAGTTCAAGACCTATGGTTGTGGCTCCGCCATTGCCTCCAGCTCCCTGGCCACTGAGTGGATGAAGGGCAAGACCCTGGATGAGGCGGAAACCATCAAGAACACCCAGCTGGCCGAGGAATTGGCCCTGCCGCCGGTGAAGATCCACTGCTCGGTACTCGCCGAAGACGCCATCAAGGCTGCTGTGCGCGACTACAAGCAGAAGAAAGGTTTGCTCTAAGGAGGTTTGTCGATGGCTATCAGCATGACCGAAGCCGCCGCCCAGCATGTGCGTCGCTCCCTCGAAGGGCGTGGCAAGGGTGAGGGTATTCGCCTGGGTGTGCGCACCACGGGCTGCTCCGGCCTGGCCTACGTGCTGGAGTTTGTCGATGAAACTGCCAGCGAAGACCAGGTGTTCGAGAGTCACGGAGTCAAGGTGATCATCGATCCCAAGAGCCTGGTCTACCTCGATGGCACCGAGCTGGATTTCGTCAAGGAAGGTCTGAACGAGGGCTTCAAGTTCAACAACCCCAACGTGCGCGGCGAGTGTGGCTGCGGCGAAAGCTTCAATATCTGAGGCCGCTTGTGGGTAGTCCCTGTCACTTCGCCCTGTTCGATTTACAGCCTGATTTCCGTGTGGATCTGGATCTGCTGGCGGCTCGTTACCGCGAGCTGGCTCGGCATGTGCATCCGGACCGCTTTGCCGATGCAGCCGAACGTGAGCAGCGTCTGGCGCTGGAGCAGTCGGCGCAGCTCAACGAAGCCTATCAGGTGCTCAGGAGTGCCCCGCAGCGTGCGCGCTACCTGCTGACCCTGCGTGGTGCCGAGTTGCCGCTGGAAGTGACGGTGCAGGATGGTGAGTTCCTCTTGCAGCAGATGCATTGGCGCGAGGAATTGGAAGACCTGCAGGACAGTGCCGATCTGGCCGGTGTGGCATCGTTCAAGCGCCGTTTGAAGGCGGCTCAGGATGAGCTCAACGAAAGCTTCGCGGTTTGTTGGGATGATCCGCAGCAGCGTGAGCAGGCCGAGCGCCTGATGCGTCGCATGCAGTTTCTCGACAAGCTTTCCTTTGAGGTGCGCCAACTGGAAGAGCGCCTCGACGATTAACGCGCGCGCTCCCACTGTGGAGTGCCTGCAAGCCGATAAGCATTGATTAACCATGGCCCTACTGCAGATCGCTGAGCCCGGACAAAGCCCGCAACCCCACCAGCGTCGGTTGGCGGTCGGTATTGACCTGGGTACCACCAATTCCCTGGTTGCTGCAGTGCGCAGCGGCCTCAGTGCGCCCCTGGCGGATGAGTCTGGCGCGGTGATAGTGCCGTCTGCCGTGCGCTACTTTGCCGATCATGTGGTTGTCGGTGAGCCGGCCAAGGCTGCTGCTTCCAGCGATCCGCTGAACACCGTGCTGTCGGTCAAGCGCCTGATGGGGCGTGGTCTGGAAGACGTCAAGCAGCTGGGTGAGCAGCTGCCCTATCGTTTCGTTGCGGGCGAATCCCATATGCCCTTTATCGACACCGTGCAGGGGCTGAAGAGCCCGGTGGAGGTGTCGGCGGATATTCTCAGGGTGCTGCGCCAGCGCGCCGAAGCCGCGCTGGGTGGTGAGCTGGTGGGGGCGGTGATCACTGTGCCGGCCTATTTCGATGATGCCCAGCGTCAGGCCACCAAGGATGCCGCACGGCTGGCTGGTCTGAGTGTGCTGCGTCTGCTCAACGAACCGACTGCGGCGGCCGTGGCCTATGGTCTGGATCAGCAGGCCGAGGGTTTGGTGGCGATTTACGATCTGGGCGGCGGCACCTTCGATATTTCCATCCTGCGCCTGACTGGCGGGGTGTTCGAGGTGTTGGCCACCGGCGGCGACAGCGCCCTGGGTGGTGATGACTTCGACCATGCCATTGCCGGTTGGACAGTCGAGCAGGCGGGTATCTCCTCTGACCTTGACCCAACCCAGCAGCGCCTGCTGCTGGAGGCAGCCTGTGCGGCCAAGGAAGCGCTGACCAAGCATGCCGAGACGCAGCTGAGTTATGGCGACTGGCAGGCAAGCCTGAGTCGCGCGCAGTTCAATGCCCTGATCGAGCCCATGGTGGCGCGCAGCCTCAAGGCTTGCCGGCGCGCCGTGCGCGATGCGCAGATCGAACTGGAAGACATCAAGGCCGTGGTCATGGTCGGTGGTTCGACTCGCGTGCCGCGGGTGCGTGCGGCGGTGGCCGAGTTGTTCGGTCGCGAGCCGCTGACCGATATCGATCCGGATCAGGTGGTGGCCATCGGTGCCGCCATCCAAGCCGATACCCTGGCTGGCAATCAGCGTGGTCAGGGCGAGGAATTGCTGCTGCTGGACGTGATTCCGCTGTCCCTGGGGCTGGAAACCATGGGCGGGCTGATGGAGAAGGTGATCCCGCGCAATACCACTATCCCCGTGGCGCGGGCTCAGGAGTTCACCACCTACAAGGATGGCCAGACGGCCATGCTGATCCATGTGCTGCAGGGTGAGCGTGAACTGATCAGTGATTGTCGCTCCCTGGCGCGTTTCGAGTTGCGTGGCATACCGCCCATGGTGGCGGGTGCGGCGAAGATTCGGGTGACTTTCCAGGTGGATGCCGATGGCCTGCTCAGTGTGTCCGCCCGTGAGCTGGTTTCGGGGGTGGAAGCGAGCATTCAGGTCAAGCCGTCCTATGGCCTGACCGATGGTGAAATTGCTCGCATGCTCAAGGATTCATTCCAGAATGCCGGCGAGGACAAGGTGGCGCGGGTGCTGCGTGAGCAGCAGGTGGATGCCCAGCGCTTGCTGGAGGCGGTCGAGGCCGCTTTGCTGGCTGATGGCGAGCGTCTGCTGGAGGCCGATGAGCGCCTGGCCATCGAGGCGCAGATGCAGCAGTTGCGCGAGCTGATGGCGGGCAATGATGGCCTGGCCATTGAGCAGCAGACCAAGCGCCTGACTCAAGTGACCGATGCCTTCGCCGCGCGCCGTCTGGATGCCACGGTCAAGGCCGCCCTGGCCGGTCGTAGTCTTAACGAGATCGAGGAATAAACATGCCGCAGATCATCTTTCTGCCCCACGCGGTCTTCTGTCCGGATGGTCTGGTGGTGGAGGCCGAGCCGGGCGTTTCGATCCTCGATGTGGCCCATGAGCACCATATCGATATCGAGAGTGCCTGTGGTGGCGTCTGTGCCTGCACCACCTGCCACTGCATCATCCGTGAAGGCTTTGATTCACTGAACGAGGCCGATGAGCTGGAAGAGGATCTGCTGGACAAGGCCTGGGGGCTGGAAGCCCAGTCGCGCCTGTCCTGTCAGGCCATCGTCGGGCGTGAAGATCTGACCGTGGAGATCCCCAAGTATTCGCTCAACCACGCCTCGGAAGCACCGCACTGATTCAAGGAGTTGTCATGAGCCTGAAATGGGTTGATGTGCTGGAGATTGCCATCCAGTTGGCAGAAGCCAAGCCTGATGTGGATCCGCGTTATGTGAACTTTGTCGATCTGCATCGGTGGGTGCTGGAATTGCCGGAGTTCAGTGATGATCCGCAGCGTGGTGGTGAGAAGGTACTGGAAGCCATACAGGCGGCCTGGATCGAAGAGGCAGACTGATGGGCGCAGGTTGCGCCCTACGCTTTTAACCAGAACCCGCGTATAATTCGCGGGTTTAATTTTTCGTTTTACTCATTGTTTCTGGAGTTTCACATGGCTGTTCAACGCACTTTCTCCATCATCAAGCCCGATGCCGTTGCCAAAAACGTGATTGGTGAAATCACCACCCGTTTCGAGAAGGCCGGCCTGCGCGTCGTCGCTTCGAAAATGGTTCAGCTGTCCGAGCGCGAAGCCGCTGGCTTCTACGCCGAGCACAGCGAGCGTGGCTTCTTCAAGGATCTGGTTGCCTTCATGACCTCCGGTCCGGTTATCGTCCAGGTTCTGGAAGGTGAAGACGCCGTTCTGAAAAACCGCGAGCTGATGGGAGCCACCAACCCGAAAGAAGCTGCTGCTGGCACCATCCGCGCCGATTTCGCCGTGTCCATCGACGAAAACGCCGTGCACGGTTCCGACTCCGAAGCTTCCGCTGCTCGCGAAATCGCTTACTTCTTCTCCGCTACCGAAGTTTGCGCCCGTATTCGCTAAGCGAAGCCGGTGAGGGTGAAGCCATGACTGATGCTATCGGCAAGATCAATCTGCTGGGTCTGACCCAGGCAGAAATGGAGCAGTTCTTCGAGCGTATCGGGGAAAAACGCTTCCGTGCCGGTCAGGTGATGAAGTGGATTCACCATTTTGGCGTCGATGATTTCGACGCCATGAGCAATGTCGGCAAGGCCTTGCGCGAAAAGCTCAAGGCCTGTGCCGAGATTCGCGGCCCGGAAGTGGTCAGCGAAGATATTTCCACCGATGGCACGCGCAAGTGGGTCGTGCGAGTGGCGTCGGGCAGTTGTGTGGAAACCGTGTATATCCCCCAGGGCTCGCGGGGCACGCTGTGCGTGTCGTCCCAGGCCGGCTGTGCGCTGGATTGCAGTTTCTGCTCGACCGGCAAACAAGGCTTCAACAGTGATCTGACGGCGGCCGAAGTGATCGGCCAGGTGTGGATCGCCAACAAGTCGTTCGGTAGTGTGCCGGCGAAGATTGATCGTGCCATCACCAATGTGGTGATGATGGGCATGGGTGAGCCGCTGCTCAACTTCGACAACGTGGTCGCCGCCATGAACATCATGATGGACGACCTCGGCTATGGCATCTCCAAGCGCAAGGTGACCCTGTCCACCTCCGGCGTGGCGCCGATGATCGACAAGCTCGGCGAGGTGATCGACGTCTCTCTGGCTTTGTCCCTGCATGCACCCAACGATGCCTTGCGCAACGTGTTGGTGCCGATCAACAAGAAGTATCCCCTGTCTGTGGTGCTGGATGCCTGCAAGCGCTATATCTCGCGCCTTGGCGAGAAACGCGTGCTGACCATCGAGTACACCCTGCTCAAGGATGTCAACGATAAGCCCGAACACGCTGAAGAGATGATCGCACTGCTCAAGGATGTGCCGTGCAAGGTCAATCTGATTCCGTTCAACCCCTTTCCCCATTCGGGTTACGAGCGCCCGAGCAACAATGCCATCCGCCGTTTTCAGGACTTGCTGCACAAAGCCGGGCACAATGTCACCGTTCGCACTACCCGCGGCGAAGATATTGATGCAGCCTGTGGCCAGCTGGTCGGCCAGGTCCTGGACCGTACCCGTCGCAGCGAGCGCTACATAGCCGTGCGTGAATTGAGTAGCGAGGCCGATACGCCGAGTTCCGCCGCCAAGTGAATCTAAAGGGAGGATGCCCATGACCTTGCGCCCCGCGCTTTTCTTGCTGCTTGCCAGTTTGCTGGTGGGTTGTGTCTCGACTGGCGATGTTGATCCGATGAGTACCAGCAAGGGACGTGAGGAGGCGCGCGATGCTTATGTCCAGTTGGGGATTGGGTATGTCCGAGAAGGGCAAACCGAACGTGCCAAAATTCCGTTGAGAAAGGCTTTGGAACTTGACTCATCAAGCGCTGATGCCCATGCAGTATTGGCTTTGGTTTTTCAAGTTGAAATGGAAACCAAATTGGCTGATGAGCATTACCGCAAGGCCATCTCACTGCGTTCGGGTGACGCTCGGTTACTGAATAACTACGGCAGCTTTCTGTATGAACAGGAGCGTTATGAAGAGGCAGCGCAGCGTTATTTGCAGGCGGCTGAGGACACCCTCTACCCAGAACGTTCCCGGGTGTTTGAAAACCTCGGTATGACGTCGCTGATGCTCAAGCAGCGTGATCAGGCCAAAGCCTATTTCGAGCGTTCGCTGCGCCTGAACAGCGCCCAGCCTAGAGCCCTGCTGGAAATGGCCATGCTCAATTATGAAGACGGGCTCTATGTTCCGGCCCGCGATTACTATGAGGGTTTTAGCCAGCTGTCCGAGCAGAATGCCCGCAGCCTGCTGTTGGGCGCTCGTCTGGCGAAAATCTTCGATGACCGCAACAAGGCTGCCAGCCTGGGGCTGCAGTTGCGGCGTCTCTATCCCGGTACCCCTGAATATCAGCAATACAAGTCGGAGCAATAATGAAAGCGGCGCAACCCGAAGTGCTGGCGGCTCCCCGTAGCAATCCTGGCGAAACGCTGCGCAAGGCCCGTGAAAGTCGTGGCTGGAGTGTTGCCGAGGTAGCCTCTCAGCTGAATTTGACTGTTCAACGAGTCAGCCAGATCGAAGCGGGAGCGTTTGACAAGTTGCCGGGCCATACCTTCGCCCGCGGTTATGTGCGTACCTACGCCAAGCTGCTAGGGGTTGATCCCAATCGGCTGGTACTGGAATTTGATCAGTACACCAATAGCGATGCCGGTGGTTGCTCGGTGCACAGTCTGGGGCATATTGAAGAGCCCCGCAGTTACTCGCAGCGTGTATTGCGCTTGGTCAGCTTTGTCTTGTTGCTGGGGTTGGCGGGTGCCGGTTTTTACTGGTGGCAAGAGCAGAGTGCCGGGCGCGACGAGCAGGGGCTGGCTGCCAGCTTCGAGCAGGTTGAGGTGGAGAGTGTCGACGGTACTACTCTGATCCATCCACTGGATGAGCCCGAAGATCAGGCGGTTCTACTGGTTCAGGGCGAGGCGCAACTGCAGCTGCCACTGGCGAGCGAGGTGTCCGCTGGTGAAGGCACTGCCGAGGTCCCTGCAGCCGCCAGCACTGAGGTACAAGCTGACGCAGTGGAGGACGCTGCGCCAGAGCCTGAGGCGACTGCTCAGGTTCCCGCCGCAACTGAAAGCGCTCAAATTGCTGCGGCTACTGAGCCTGTTGCGACAGAGGCGGTAGTGGTGTCTGCGCCATTGGCGGCTGGTCAGGCTCGGGTCAATATCAATTTTACGGCCGACTGCTGGACGCAATTGACCGATGCCGATGGCAAGGTGCTGTTCAGCGCCCTCAAACGCAAGGGCGACAATCTGGAACTGGTCGGCAAGCCACCCTTCGAGCTGCGCCTGGGTTTTGCCCGGGGAGCCGAGGTCAGTTACAACGGCAGTGCCGTGGACGTCATGCCCTTTGTCTCGGGTGAAACGGCTCGTATGAAATTGGGGCAGTAAGATGCATTGTGAATCACCGATCAAGCGTCGTCTGTCGCGCAAAATCTGGGTGGGCTCGGTGCCGGTGGGTGGCGATGCGCCCATTGCCGTGCAGAGCATGACCAACACCGACACCAATGATGTGGCCGCTACCGTGGCGCAGATCCGCCGCCTGGAAGATGCTGGTGCCGACATCGTGCGCGTATCCGTGCCGGATATGGATGCCGCCGAAGCGTTTGGCAAGATCAAGCAGCAGGTACGCGTGCCGCTGGTCGCCGATATCCACTTCGATTACCAGATCGCCTTGCGCGTGGCGGAACTGGGCGTCGACTGCCTGCGTATCAATCCGGGCAATATCGGCCGCGAAGACCGGGTGCGGGCCGTTGTGGAAGCAGCCCGGGATCGTGGCATCCCGATTCGCATCGGGGTCAATGCCGGTTCCCTGGAAAAAGACCTGCA
This sequence comes from Pseudomonas xionganensis, assembly GCF_009763245.1. Taxonomy (GTDB): domain Bacteria; phylum Pseudomonadota; class Gammaproteobacteria; order Pseudomonadales; family Pseudomonadaceae; genus Aquipseudomonas; species Aquipseudomonas xionganensis. The sequence continues at coordinate 1,619,385 of NZ_WKJZ01000001.1, forward strand.
GAAGAAATATGGCGAGCCGACCCCGGAGGCCCTGGTTGAGTCGGCCCTGCGCCATGTCGAACATCTGGATCGGCTGAACTTCCCCGACTTCAAGGTCAGCGTAAAGGCCTCCGACGTGTTTATGGCCGTGGCGGCTTATCGCCTGCTGGCCAAGCAGATCGAGCAGCCGCTGCATCTGGGCATCACCGAGGCTGGCGGCCTGCGCTCCGGTACCGTGAAGTCGGCGGTGGGCCTGGGCATGCTGCTGGCCGAGGGGATTGGCGATACCATCCGCATCTCCCTGGCCGCCGATCCGGTGGAAGAGATCAAGGTCGGCTACGACATCCTCAAGTCCCTGCGTCTGCGCTCGCGGGGCATCAACTTTATTGCCTGCCCCAGCTGCTCGCGGCAGAACTTCGACGTGGTGAAGACCATGAACGAGCTGGAGCAGCGTGTCGAAGACCTGCTGGTGCCGCTGGACGTGGCGGTGATCGGTTGCGTGGTCAATGGTCCGGGCGAAGCCAAGGAGGCCCATATCGGCCTGACTGGCGGTTCGCCCAACCTGATCTATATCGACGGCAAACCGGCGCAAAAACTGACCAATGACAACCTGGTCGATGAGCTGGAAAAGCTGATCCGCCAGAAAGCGGCCGACAAGCTGGCGGCTGACGCCGCATTGATCGTTCGCAGCTGATACCCGTTAAGGAAAAGAATTGAGCAAGCCTCTGCAAGCCATTCGTGGCATGAACGACATCCTCCCCGAGCAGACCCCTCTCTGGCGCTATTTCGAAGGCACCGTGGCCAATCTCCTGGATGGCTACGGCTATCGGCAGATCCGCATGCCCATCGTCGAATTCACCGAGCTGTTCAAACGCTCCATCGGCGAGGTCACCGATATCGTCGAGAAGGAGATGTACACCTTCGATGACCGCAACGGTGACTCTCTGACCCTGCGCCCTGAAGGCACCGCGGCCTGTGTGCGTGCCGTGCTTGAGCATGGTCTGGCCGGTGGCGGGCAGACTCAGAAACTCTGGTATATCGGCCCGATGTTCCGCCACGAGCGCCCGCAGAAGGGGCGTTATCGCCAGTTCCACCAGATCGGCGTGGAAGTCTTCAATATCGACGGCCCGGATATCGACGCCGAGATGATCATCATGACCTGGCGCCTGTGGCAGCTGCTGGGTATCCGCGAGGCGGTCACCCTGGAGCTCAACAGCCTGGGCACAAGCGCCGCGCGTGCAGTTTATCGTGATGCCCTGGTCCAGTTCCTGACCGCCCATGCCGAGCAGCTGGATGAAGACAGCCGTCGGCGCATGGGCAGTAACCCGCTGCGTGTGCTCGACAGCAAGGTGCCAGAAACCCAGGCGCTGCTGGTGGATGCGCCGAAGCTGGCAGACTACCTGGATGAAGAGTCCAAGGCCCACTTCGAGGGGCTCAAGGCCCGCCTGGATGCGGCCGGCGTGCCCTATGTCATCAATCCCAAGCTTGTGCGCGGGCTGGATTACTACAGCAAGACGGTGTTCGAGTGGGTGACCAGTGAGCTGGGCTCCCAGGGCACGGTCTGCGCCGGTGGCCGCTACGATGGCCTGGTTGAGCAGATGGGCGGCAAGCCGACCCCGGGGGTGGGCTTTGCCATGGGGGTCGAGCGTTTGGTGCTATTGCTGGAAACTCTGGGTAAAGTGCCTGGCGAAATCGCACGTCAGGTTGATGTTTACCTCTGCGCCTTTGGCGAGCCTGCCGAACTGGCAGCCCTGGCCCTGGCCGAGCGGTTGCGTGATCAAGTGCCGGGTCTGCGTCTGCAGGTCAATGCCGGCGCAGGCAGTTTCAAGAGCCAGCTGAAGAAGGCCGACAAGAGCGGTGCGCTCTATGCCCTGGTGCTGGGGGAAGACGAACTGGCCCAGCAAGTGGTAGGTTGCAAGCCGCTGCGTGATCAGGGCGAACAGCAGAGTATTGCCTGGGACGCCCTGGGTGCCTACCTGAGCGAGAGCATCGCCAAGGCCTGAGTGTTTCGGCAGATATCGAATAATGCAGGTGTGCTATCGCCTGCGATAAGCATAAGCGAATAGGAGTACTGGGGTGGTTTCGCGTACCGATGAAGAAGAACTGGCGGTAATCAAGGAGTGGTGGCAGCGCAACGGCATGCCGCTGGTGACGGGGGTGCTGTTGGCGCTGGTGGCGGTTTTTGGCTGGCAAGGCTGGCAGAAATACCAGGCCAACCAGTCCCATGGCGCCTCCATGCTTTATCAGCAGCTCCTGGAAGAAGCCCTTACTCCTGCCGGTCAGAGCGATACTGCCAAGGTTGTCGAGTTGGCCGGCAAACTCAAAAGCGAGTTCTCCGGTAGTCACTACGCTCAGTACGCCAGTCTGTTCGTGGCCAAGCTGGCAGTCGAGGCGAATAAGCTGGATGATGCAGCCCTTGAGCTGCAAGCCATCGTCGATAAGCCCGCCGACAACAACCTCGGCGAGCTGGCTCGGCAGCGTTTAGCACGGGTGCTTTCGGCCCAGGACAAGACCGAGCAGGCCTTGCAGGTGCTGGATGCCAAAGCCGCCGATGGCGCTTTCTTGGCCAGTCGTGAAGAGCTGCGCGGTGATTTGCTGGTTCGTCTTGGCCGTCATGATGAAGCCTATGAGGCTTACACCAGGGCCAAGGCCGCTGTTTCCGAAGATGCCGCCCTCGGCGGTTTGCAAATGAAGCTGGATGACCTGGCAAAAGGGGATGCGTGACGTGATGCGCTGGAAGAATGCCGCAGTGCTGGCCTTGGCCGTCGTGGTCGTGGGTTGCAGCAGCAACACCAAAAAGGAATTGCCGCCAGCCGAACTGCCGAAGTTTGAGCGCGAAGTGCAGCTGAAGAAAGAGTGGAGTCGCTCCATTGGCAAGGGGCAGGGCGAAACCTTCAATATGCTGACCCCGGCTGTCGAAGGTGATCGCCTGTTCGCCGCCGATGTCGAAGGCTTGGTCGTGGCCCTGGATCGCCTGAGTGGCAAGGTGCTGTGGAAGAACGATCTGGAGGTTCCGGTTTCCGGTGCCGTGGGCGCGGGTTATGGTCTGGTAACCATGGGCACGCTCAAGGGTGAGGTGATCGCCCTGGATGCCAGCAGCGGTGAAGAGAAATGGCGCGCTCGGGTGACCAGCGAAGTCCTGTCCGCGCCTGCGGTCAATGGCGATGTGGTGCTGGTGCAGACCCAGGATGACCGCCTGATCGCCTTCGATGCCGACACCGGCAATCAGCGCTGGATTTTCGAAAACACCCCGGCGGTATTGACCCTGCGCGGCACCGGCAGCCCGGTGCTGACCAATCGTCTGGCCATTGCGGGACTGTCCAGCGGCAAGGTGATTGCCCTGGACGCCCAGCGTGGCATCCCGGTGTGGGAACAACGTGTGGCCATTCCCCAAGGCCGCTCCGAACTTGAGCGGGTGGTGGATATCGACGGTGGCCTGCTGCTGTCTGGCGGTACCCTGTATGCCGTGAGCTACCAGGGGCGTGTGGCTGCCATGGAACTGGAAAGCGGCCGTATCCTCTGGCAACGCGAGGCCTCCAGCTCGGTGGGTGTGGCCCAGGGCTTTGGCAACGTCTATGTCAGCCTGGCCAGTGGCACCGTGGAAGGTATCGATGAGCGCAGCGCTTCGGCACTGTGGAGCAACGATGCCCTGGCTCGTCGCCAGCTGTCGGCACCGGAAGTATTCTCCAGCTATGTGGCCTTCGGTGACCTGGAAGGTTACCTGCACCTGATCAGTCAGGTGGATGGCCGTTTTGTCGGTCGTGAGCGCATCGACAGTGATGGTCTGCGTGCCCGTCCGCTGGTGGTGGGGGACTGGCTGTATGCCTTTGGCAATGGCGGTAACCTGGTGGCACTGACCATCAAGTAACGCCTTTGGCTATGCTGCACAGCATCGCTGCTGTGCAGTCAGGCCGAAACAAAAATCCGGCCGCTGCCCGTGCAGCGGCTTTTGTATTTTCTGAAATAACGAAGTGGAGAGCCTGATGGTTCCCGTAATTGCCCTGGTGGGCCGCCCGAACGTCGGCAAGTCCACCCTGTTTAACCGCTTGACCAAGTCCCGTGACGCGATTGTCGGCGACCTGTCTGGTCTGACCCGTGATCGCCAGTACGGCGAGGCCAAGTGGCAGGGGCGAACCTATATCGTGATCGACACCGGGGGTATTTCCGGTGACGAGGAAGGCATCGACGCGAAGATGGCCGAGCAGTCTCTGCAGGCCATCGAAGAGGCCGATGCCGTGCTGTTTCTGGTGGACGCCCGTGCCGGTCTTTCCGCCTCCGACCAGATGATCGGCGAGCACCTGCGTCGGCGTAACAAGCGCAGCTTTCTGGTGATCAACAAGGTCGACAACCTCGACACCGATCTGGCCCGCGCCGAATTCGCCAGTATGGGCATGGGCGAGTCCCTGGCCATTGCCGGCGCACATGGTCGCGGCATCACCCAGATGCTCGAAGCCGTGCTCGGTTCCTTCCCCAAGGATGCCAGCGAGCCGGAAGAGGGCGAGGAAGAGGAGGTTGTGCTCGAAGGTCAGGAAGCCAAGCGCATTCCCGGCCCGAGTGAGAAGGACGGGATCAAGCTGGCGATCATCGGCCGCCCCAACGTCGGCAAGTCGACCCTGGTCAATCGCATGCTCGGTGAAGAGCGTGTGATCGTCTATGACCAGGCTGGCACCACCCGCGACAGCATCTATATCCCCTTCGAGCGCGATGACGAGAAGTACACCCTGATCGACACCGCCGGGGTGCGCCGCCGCGGCAAGATCTTCGAAGCGGTGGAAAAATTTTCGGTGGTCAAGACTCTGCAGGCCATCCAGGATTCCAACGTGGTGGTGTTCGTCATGGACGCCCGTGAAGGGGTGGTGGACCACGACCTCAACCTGCTCGGTTTCGTGCTGGAAAGCGGCCGCGCGCTGGTGATCGCCCTGAACAAATGGGACGGCATGGAGCCCAGCGAGCGCGACTACGTGAAGACCGAATTGCAGCGCCGGCTGTTCTTCGTCGACTTTGCCGATATCCACTTTATCTCGGCCCTGCATGGCACCGGCGTGGGCAACCTGTACAAGTCGGTGCAGGCCTCGTTCAAGTCGGCCATCACCCGCTGGCCCACCAGCCGCCTGACGCAGATTCTCGAAGATGCGGTCAGCGATCACGCCCCGCCCATGGTCAACAACCGCCGCATCAAGCTGCGTTATGCCCACCTGGGTGGCGCCAACCCGCCGCTGATCGTGATCCACGGCAACCAGGTCGAGGCCGTGCCCAAGTCCTATACGCGCTATCTGGAGAACACCTACCGGCGCGTACTGAAACTGGTGGGTACGCCGATTCGTATCGAATACAAGGGAGGCGAGAACCCCTACGAGGGTAAGAAAAACACCCTGACCGATCGCCAGGTGAACAAGAAGCGGCGCCTGATGAGCCACCACAAGAAGGCCGAGAAAAAGCGTAAGGACAAGCGCTAAGCCTGGACTCAAACGCTCTATAAAGGCACCTGCGGGTGCCTTTTGCCTTTCTGGGTGATCGGCTATCCTGCGCCATCACTCCCAGGCTGATGAAAACCTACCTACGTTGACAATACTGCGTTAAAAACAGGCTCGGAATGCTCATTTACAGCTCGTAAACTCCGCTTCCTCGCCTGTTTTTGCCTTGTCTTGTCTGCCTCGCCTACGTTTTTCAACAGCCTGTTAGCACTCAAGCCGGATGCTGCCTCGATGATTATCAGCAAGCTGCCGAACGTCGGCACCACCATCTTTACCCGCATGTCGCAGCTCGCCGCGGAAACCGGCGCACTCAATCTGTCCCAGGGATTCCCTGATTTTGATGGCCCGCTGGCGCTGCGCGAGGCGGTTGGGCGGCATATTGCTGCCGGGCATAACCAGTACGCACCGATGACCGGCTTGCCGGCGCTGCGCGAGCAGGTGGCGGCCAAGGTGGCGCGTTGCTATGGCCGAACGGTCAGTGCAGATAGCGAGGTGACCATAGTGCCCGGGGCGACCCAGGGTATCTTCTGTGCCATCCAGGCACTGATCCAGCCGGGTGATGAAGTGATCGTCTTCGACCCCAGCTACGATAGCTACGAGCCTTCGGTGCAGCTGGCAGGCGGACGCTGTGTGCATGTGCCGCTGGCCTTGCCGGGGTTCAGTATCGATTGGCAGCGCCTGCAGGATGCGCTAAGCGACAAGACTCGCCTGGTTATCCTCAACAGCCCGCATAACCCCAGCGGGGCGCTGATCTCCCGCGCCGAACTGGATCAGCTGGCGGCACTGATCCGCGAGCGCGATATCTACCTGATCAGCGATGAGGTCTATGAGCACCTGGTATTCGATGGCGTCCAGCACGCCAGCATCCTGGCTCATGACGAGTTGTATCAGCGTGCCTTTGTGGTCAGTTCCTTTGGCAAGACCTACCACGTCACCGGCTGGAAAACCGGATATGTGGTGGCGCCACCGTTGCTGTCCGCCGAGCTGCGCAAGGTTCATCAGTACGTCAGCTTCTGCGGCGTGACCCCGCTGCAATGGGCGCTGGCGGACTATATGGCCGCGCATCCCGAGCATGTGGAGGAGCTGCCGGCGTTCTACCAGGCCAAGCGCGATCTGTTCTGCGACCTGCTGGCGGGTTCGCGCTTTAGCTTTACCCGCGCCGCCGGAACCTATTTCCAGCTGGTTGACTATTCGGCCATTTGCCCTGATCTGGATGATGTAGCCATGGCCGAATGGCTGACCCGTGAGCATGGGGTGGCGGCGATTCCGATATCGGTGTTCTACCAGCAGCCACCGCAGGACTTGCGTCTGGTGCGCTTGTGCTTTGCCAAGCGTGAAGAAACCCTGCGCCAGGCGGCGGAGAAACTCTGTGCGGTGTAGGGTGGATAACCGCTAAGCGTTATTCACCAGGGCTTGGTGGGTGTGAAAAACGACATCCACCCTACGCGAGTGAAATGAGATGAGCGACAAACCCGATCTTGAACTGGCGCTGATCCAGACCAGCCTGGTCTGGCAGGAGCCGGCCGCCAATCGCGCGCACTTCGCATCTCTGCTGGAGCAGGCCCGTGGCGCCGATCTGGTCGTGCTGCCGGAGATGTTCAGCACCGGCTTTTCCATGGACTCCGCAGCGTTGGCCGAGCCCGAAGACGGCCCCACCAGCCAGTGGCTGCGTGAGCAGGCCCAGGCGTTGCAAGCCGTGGTCACCGGCAGCCTGATTATCCAGGCCGCCGATGGCAGCTACCGCAATCGCCTGCTCTGGGCGCGGCCCGATGGCAGCCTGGCGCATTACGACAAGCGCCACCTGTTTCGCATGGCCGGCGAGCACAAGCACTACAGTGCGGGCACGCAGCAGGTGTTACTGGAAGTCAGGGGCTGGCAGGTGCGTCCGCTGATCTGCTACGACCTGCGTTTCCCGGTATGGAGCCGCGACCCGCAGCACACCGATCTGCTGCTCTATACCGCCAACTGGCCGGCCGCGCGGCGCAATCACTGGAACCGTCTGCTACCGGCGCGGGCCATCGAGAATCTCTGTTATGTGGCGGCGGTGAATCGCATCGGCGAGGACGGCAAGGGCTATGCCTACAGTGGCGATTCCCAGGTGCTGGACTATCAGGGTGAGCAACTGCTTGCGCCTGGGCCGGTGGATGGTGTGTTCCGGGTAACCCTCAAGGCTGCGGAGCTGGCGGCCTATCGCGAGCGTTTCCCGGCTCACATGGACGCCGACAGCTTTAGCCTGACCTAGCCGCCTGCTCGGCGGCGCTGGCTTCCAGACGCAGCTTTTCACTGCGCAGAAAATCGCGCAGCTGTTGCAGATCGGCCAGCTTTTTTTCCACCTCGGCCAGTTTGCGGCTGACCAGTGCGGCGCCCTGGGCGCAGTCCAGCTGCTGCTCGCGGCGGGCCTTGAGGATTTCACCGATCTCGCCGAGGGAAAAGCCCATGCCCTGAGCCTGCCGGATAAAATCCAGGTCGCTCAAGGTCTGCTGGCAGTATTCGCGATAATTGTTATCCCGGCGCAGGGCGCTGATCAGCCCCAGGCTTTCGTAATAGCGCAGGGTGTGGCGGCTGGCGCCGCTGCGTTTTTCCAATTCGCCGATGCGCATGCAAATCCCGCTTGACTATAGAGTGTGCTCGATAGTTTAGCCTGCCTGAGTCATCAATAAATCAGGAGGATTGGCGATGCAGCAGCCCTGTTTTGTCACCGGCGGCAGCGGTTTTATCGGTCAGCATCTGCTGGCCCTGCTCACCCACAGGGGCCATCCGGTCAGTGTGCTGATGCGTCGGCCGCACAACCTGCCGGCTCTGCGTGAGCAGGTCGAGCAATTGGGCGGGCAGGGGCATCTGCTCACAGCCGTTGTCGGTGATCTGGGTCTGCCGGGCCTGGGATTGGACGCCTCTGCCCGTGAGCGGGTGCATCAGGCGGCTGTAGTGTTTCATCTGGGCGCACAGTTTGCCTGGGGATTGGCGGCCGAGCAGGCGCGCCGAGTCAATGTTGAGGGTGCTGTTGCGGTGGCAGAGCTTGCAGCGCAACAGGGCAGTCGCCTGCTGATGGTAGGCGGCTTTATGCTGGCCAACCATGGCCATCTGCAGCGCCTCGGCATTGACCTGCAGCAGCCCGAGCGTACCGATTGGAACGGGGTTTATCGGCGCAGCGGCGGGTACGAGGGCAGCAAGCTGGAGGCGCATTTTCGTGTGCGTGCACGGATGGCTGAATTGCAGGCGCCACTCACGGTCGTGCATCCGGCCACTGTGTGTGGCCACAGCCGCAGCGGGCATATTCTGCCAGCGCAGCCCTTGGCGGGACTGATTGGCAATCTGGCCAGCGGTCGGCTGGGCGCGATACCGGGCTCGCCGGCGCATTGGTTGCCACTGGTCAGTGTGGATTTCTTGGCGGAACTCATGGTGGCGGCTGCCTTTGATAAGCAGCAGGTCGGGCAGGAGATTCTTGCTCTGGATGCCGCGACGCCCAACCTGCGGGGCATGCTGCAGCAATTGGCCCAGACGCTGGGGGTGCGGGCACCGAGTCGGCATCTGCCGATTGCCTTGCTGCGGGGCTTGCTGAAACTTCCGGGGCTGCCGCAGTTGTTGCGTACCGATGCCGAGTCGCTGGATTTTATCCAGACCACCCGCTTCGATACCTCAGCGACCCAGGCTCTGGCCCAGCGCCACCAGCTGCACTGGCCGGATATCGGCCAGGCATTGCAGGCGACGGCGCATTACCTGGCGGGCAAGCCGTCAGTAGTCTGACGGCTTGCCCAGCAATCAGGCGGCCTGTTCGGCTGCCTGAGCCAGGGCGCGATTGAGGGCACTGAACAGCGCGCGGAAGCTCGCCGTGGTGAGGTTTTCATCGATGCCTGCGCCGTGCAGGGCGCGGCCGCCATTGACGCGCAGCTCGATGTAGGCCGCCGCCTGGGCGTTGGTGCCGGCGCCGATGGCATGCTCGCTGTAATCCATGATTTCCACGGCCACCGGCAGACCAGCCACCAGGGCTTCCAGCGGCCCCTTGCCGATGCCGCGCCAGTGCCGGCTTTCCCCTGCCTCGATGACTTCAACGTCCACCGCGCTGGTGCCGTTTTCTTCCTGCAGGCGATGACCTTTCAGGGCGTAGGGCGCGCTGGCTTGCAGATACTCGCTTTCCAGAAGCTGGTAGATCTGCGCGGCGGTCATCTCCAGGCCGAGGCGATCGGTCTCGCGCTGCACCACCTGGCTGAACTCGATCTGCATGCGCCGCGGCAGGTTGATACCGTATTCCTGCTCCAGCAGGAAGGCGATGCCGCCCTTGCCGGACTGGCTGTTGACGCGGATCACCGCCTCGTAGTCGCGGCCGATGTCAGCCGGATCGATCGGCAGGTAGGGCACTTCCCAGACCGCGTCGGCCTGCTGCTGGGCGAAGCCCTTGCGGATCGCGTCCTGGTGCGAGCCGGAGAAGGCGGTATGGACCAGATCGCCGGCATAGGGGTGGCGCGGATGCACCGGGATCTGGTTGCAGTCCTCGACCACCTTGCGCACCGCGTCGATGTCGGAGAAGTCCAGCTGCGGATCGACGCCCTGGGTGTAGAGGTTGAGCGCCAGGGTCACCAGGCAGACGTTGCCGGTGCGCTCGCCGTTGCCGAACAGGCAGCCCTCGACGCGGTCGGCGCCGGCCATCACGGCCAGCTCGGACGCCGCCACGCCGGTGCCGCGGTCGTTATGGGTGTGCACACTGATCAGCACGCTGTCGCGGCGATCGATGCGGCGGCCGAACCACTCGATCTGGTCGGCGTAGTGGTTCGGCGTGGCGCACTCGATGGTGGCCGGCAGGTTGAGGATCAACTTGTTCGCCGGGGTCGGCTGGAATACGCCGATCACCGCATTGCACACCTCGACGGCAAAATCCGTCTCGGTTGAGCTGAACACTTCCGGCGAATACTCGAAGCCCCACTGAGTGTCCGGCTGCGCGGCGGCCAGGCGCTTGATGATGCGCGCGGCGCCTACGGCGATCTCGATCACGCCGGCCTTGTTCTGATTGAAGACGATGCGACGGAAACTCGGCGCGGTGGCGTTGTAGTAGTGGACGATGGCGCGCTTGGCGCCCTTGAGCGACTCGAAGGTGCGGGTGATCAGGTCCTCGCGGGCCTGGGTCAGCACCTGGATGGTGACGTCATCGGGGATATGGCCGCCCTCGATCAGCTCGCGCACGAAGTCGAAGTCGGTCTGCGATGCAGACGGGAAACCCACTTCGATTTCCTTCAGGCCCACGGCCACCAGGCACTTGAAGAAGCGCATCTTCTTCTCGGCATCCATCGGCTCGATCAGCGACTGGTTGCCGTCGCGCAGGTCGGTGGACAGCCAGATGGGGGCCTTGTCGATGATCCGGTCCGGCCAGGTGCGGTCGGGGAGCTGGATCTGGGTAAAGGGGCGGTATTTCTTGGCGGGGTCTTTGAGCATGGTCATGGCAAATCCTTGGGGTACGGGCCTGGCAAACACGATAGCGGGGGAGCGGCGGGGAGGGGCTCAGCCACGCAGTCGTGGGCTTGCCAGGCGCTGGCAGGCGTATTGGCGCAGGAGTATCAGGGTATGGGGCGCGTTCATGCTGCCAACCCTAATGGCTTGGGTTAAAGCTGGCAAGCAATGCGAAAAAATTGGAATTATTGGTCGTTATTGGGTATTTATTGGGTTCTTATGCCTGGGCTTTTGGGTTTTAAGCGGGTTGATTGCGCGGCATGTCAGTTCTTGAACTGGCCGATAAAGATTGCCGGGTCGACGCGGACGTCGTTGAGGCTGACGTTCCAGTGCAGATGCGGGCCGGTAGCGCGGCCGGTGGCGCCGACTTTGCCGAGATGGCCGCCTCGGGGGATCTCGTCACCCAGCTTTACGTCGATGGCCGACAGGTGGCAGAACATGCTGATCAGGCCCTGGCCGTGGTCGACAAATACCGTCTTGCCGTTAAAGAAATAGTCGCCGATCAGAATAACCTTGCCCGCCGCCGGCGCCTTGATTGGCGTGCCGCTGTTGGCCGCAAAGTCCAGTCCGGAGTGCGGATTGCGTTCCTCGCCGTTGAAGAAGCGGCGCAGGCCGAAGGGGCTGGACAGCGGGCCGCCCACCGGTCTGTCGAACAGCAGATTGCTCGGCTGGCGGGGGCTGAACTGCTGGTAGGCGCGGGTCTGTTCGGCCAGCTCGCGCTCGATACGTTCTAGGTTGTCCGCGTTTGGGTTGACCTGTTGCAGGTTCTTGAGGGTGATGCGCTGTTCCATGTAGTGCTTGTTGCCCACCTGGAAGCTCAGGGTCTGGCTGCCACTGACGCTGATCTGTTGAGTGCCGGGTTTCACGCTCAGGGGAATGCCGACAATGGCGATCCAGCGCTGCTGATCCTCATGGATCACCAGCACCGGCTTGTTCTGATAGCGCACGCTGGGCGCGCTGGCTGCCGGCCCCAGGTCCACCACGGCCACACCGCCCGGTACGGGCTTGTTCAGCAATCGGCTGATAAAGCCTTCGGCATGGGCGGGCAGGGCGAGGCAGAGGGCAATCAAGAGGGCAAGCAGGCGCATAGAAATTCCGTTAGCTGGGTTAAGCAGGCTCATGCTGCCGTCGCCAGAGGGTGGATATGGGGTGTCGAATTGCATAGCGCTTGTGCGCGCTAATCCCATGGGATCCAACAGGACCGCCATTGGCTTGTTCAGGCGGCATCTTAGCGTTTAGTGCGACGGTATTGCCCAGGCGCGATGCCGGTCATCTGGCGAAAGGCCCGGCCAAAGTTTGCGGCGTCGCTGTAGCCTAGCAGCAGCGCTATGTCGCTGACTGAGTAGCGTGCATCGCTGAGCAGGCGGCAGGCGAGTTGTTGTTTCTGGACGCTGCACAGGCTGCGAAAGCTGGTGCCGTGTTCATCCAGACGGCGGATCAATGTTCGTGGCGACATGGCCAGCGCGGCAGCAAGATCGTCCAGGCGCGGTTGGCTGATGGGATCGCCAAGCGTGGTGAACTGATCAAAATGAGTCATGAGCCAATGCTCGGCGCGGGTCTTGATGTCCTTGGGATGGAGTAGGTTGTTGAGCGCTTCGCGGCAGCGCATCAAGGCGGCGCGGTATGTTTTCTCATCGTGCAAGGGGCAGGGTAGGCGACGCAGCCCAGCGGGTATGACGAAGGCATTGGTGTCGGCATTGAACTCGCATCGGCCCGCGAAATAACTGGCATACAGCCCCGCATGAGGCGGCGCGGGGCAGGCAAACTGCAGAATCACCTCGCTGGCGCTGTGGCCCATTACCGCATTGACATAGCTGCTGGCGATTTGCATCAGCACCTCAATCAGCGGCAGTTCCAGCTCGCCCAAGGCATAGCGCTGAGTATCCACTCTAAAGCACAGCAGGTTGTCCTGCAGGCTGGCGCTGAAGCCGATATAGGGCGCACGTATCCGCGCAAACTGCACCAGGACATCCAGGCCTTCGCCTAAGGTCGGCGCACTGAGCGCAGCAAAACCCAGCGGTCCATGGCTGGTTATGTTGAGTTGCTGGCCGAAAACAAGCCCCCAGTCACTGCGCCCAGTCAGCGCCATCACATTGCGGAAAATCTGCAGTTGTTGCGCCGCGCTGATATGGGTGCTGCTGGCCGGCAGGCTTTCCCCTAGGCCAGTACCGGCCAGCAGGTTGCGGGCCTGCTCCGGCCAGCGCTGGAGCAGCAGGCGGGTGTAGGTGCTGGGTGTGGGCAGTTGGTTGAGCTCGTTGTTCATAGGTTGAGTATGGCGATAAATGACCATGATTGCGTCATTAACTGCAATGTAAGTGAATGCGCTGCAGCCTTAGAGTGGTGACCATCAACCACCGCCCAGAGGGCCAGTCGATGCATCGGTTCACTACGCAGCACCCTGATAAAGGGGAAATTACCTACCAAGACCGCAAGCGCTACCTTTGGCTGGTGTCATTGCTCTATCCCTTGGTCGCCCTCAGCGGCATTGGTTTGTATTACCTGACAGACAACCAGTGGCTGTTTGTCGTGCCTTTGATTGCATCTTATATAGGCGTCAGTGTGCTTGACTGGTTGCTGGGTGAGGACCGTAACAACCCGCCCGAGGAGCTGGTGCCGCAGCTGGAGGCGGATGCGTATTACCGCTGGCTGCCCATTTTAACGGTGCCCATGCACGTGCTGGTGCTGGTGATCTTTGCCTGGTTTATCTCCAGTCACGACCTTGGCGTGCCTGCTTTGATCATGCTGACATTGACCGCCGGTTTGTACAGCGGCCTGGGCATCAATACCGCCCATGAGCTGGGTCACAAGAAGCCGGCGCTGGAGCGCTGGATGGCGCGCATTGCATTGGCGGTCTCGGGTTACGGGCATTTCTGTGTCGAGCATAACCGTGGTCATCACCGGCATGTGGCCACCCCTGAAGATCCAGCCAGCTCGAAGATGGGCGAGAACATTTACCAATTTGCCTGCAAGGAAATTCCTGCGGGTTTTCGTCGCGGCTGGCAGTGTGAGAAAGAGCGCATGGAGCGCCAGGGCAAGTCGGTTTGGCACCCGAGCAACGAAGTGCTGCAATCCTATGCACTGACTCTGGTCATCCAGGGTGCGCTGATCGCGGTGTTCGGCTGGATCATGCTGCCGTTTCTGCTGGTGCAGAATTTCTTTGGCTGGTGGCAACTGACCAGTGCCAACTACATTGAACACTACGGCCTGCTGCGTCAGCGTAAAGCCAATGGTGGTTATGAGCACTGCCAGCCGTGGCACAGCTGGAATGCCGACTACATTGCCTCCAACCTGCTGCTGTTCCAGTTGGAGCGTCATTCCGATCACCACGCCAACCCGACCCGGCGCTATCAAAGCCTGCGCAGCTTTGCCGATCTGCCGACCTTGCCTATAGGCTATTTCGGCATGTACGCCATCGCGATGCTGCCTGCGCTGTGGTACCGCGTAATGGATAAGCGCTTGCTGGCACTGCCGCATATTGCCGGTGACTTTGACAAGGTCAACATAGCTCCCGGCCGGCGCGCCGAGCTTGAGGCCCGCTATGCAGGCGTCAGCGCCCAGCAACCTGCTGCCCAGGAGGCGTAAATGGCCAAGTACCTCTGTCCCGGTTGTGGGTATCAGTACGACGAAGCGCTCGGCGAGCCCCGCGAGGGCTTTGCCCCTGGCACCATTTTTACCGCCTTGCCCGAAGATTTTTTCTGCCCCGATTGTGCAGTGCGGGGTAAGGACGATTTTGAGTTAGTCGAGGAGTGAAAAAGTAACCGGTGCCAGCTGGTTATCTTCCACGCGAACCAGCAGCTCGCCAGCGCCCAGCTTGGCTTGTAAACGCTGGCCTGGATGGGTGTCGGCGGCGTTGCGGATGGCGCGACCGCGCTCGTCCAGCAGGATGCTGTAGCCACGGCCGAGGGTGGCCAGGGGGCTGACCGCATGCAGCGTTTGCACCTGGCTGTGCAGTTGCAGGCGGCGAGCCTTTAGGCCCTCGCCCATGCTGCGTTGCAGGCGCTCGGCAAGGGCTTGCAGGCGTTGCTCCAGCAATTTCAGGTTGCGTTCCGGGTGCAGGCTATGCAGGCGAGTCTGCAGGTGATTCAGGCGTTCGCGGCGTTGCCCCAGGCTGCGCTCGAAGGCCCGGGCCAGGCGCATTTCCAGATCATCCACGCGCTGTGCCTGCTGGCGCAGGGCTTCGCCCGGGTGGCGCAGGCGTCGCTGCAGGCCGTCCAGGCGCATATGCTCACGCTCCAGGCGGTGCTGCATGCGCATCAGCAGGCGGCGCTTGAGGCTGTACAGGCGCTGCAGCAGTTCGCTGCTGTCCGGGGCCAGCAGTTCGGCGGCGGCCGAGGGGGTGGGGGCGCGTACGTCGGCAACAAAATCGGCGATGGAAACATCGGTTTCATGGCCCACCGCGCTGACGATGGGCGTGACGCAGGCGGCAATGGCGCGCGCCACCGGCTCTTCGTTAAAGCACCAGAGGTCTTCCAGCGAGCCGCCACCGCGAGCCAGGATCAGGGCATCGAAGCCACGGGCGTCGGCCAGGGTCAGGGCGCGGACAATCTGCGCTGTGGCTTCGCGGCCCTGCACTGCGGTGGGGATCAGGCACAGCTCGACCTGCGGAGCGCGGCGGCGGAACACGCTGATGATGTCGCGGATCACGGCACCGGTCGGCGAGCTGATAATGCCGATACGCTGCGGGTGAGGCGGCAGGGCGACTTTGCCTTCAGCTGCGAACAGCCCCTCGGCGCTGAGCTTTTCCTTCAGCGCTTCGAAGGCCAGGCGCAGCGCTCCATCGCCGGCCGGTTCCACGGCATCGAGAATCAGTTGGTAGTCGCCGCGCCCCTCGAACAGCGAAACCTTGCCACGCACCTTGACCGCCAGGCCATCGCGCAGCGCCTGGCGCACCTTGGCGGCGTTTTGCCGGAACAGCGCGCAGCGCACCTGGGCCTGGCTATCTTTAAGGGTGAAATAGATATGCCCGGACGCCGGCCTGGCCAGGTTGGATATTTCGCCTTCCACCCAGATGCCACCGAATACATCTTCCAGCAGCAGGCGTGCGCGGTTGTTCAGCTGGCTGACGCTGAGCACTTCGCGGTCGAGGTTCAGGCGTTGGAAGGGATCTTTGATCATGGCCGGCATAGTAAAGGCTTTGCCCGGTCGACCATAGTGGCTTGGCCTTGACCGGCGTCGTGTGGCCATTAAGCTGCGCGCCTTCAGCGCAAACCGAGTTTTGATATGAGTGAGCAGCAGGCGATCATCGTGCCGCAGATTTCCAGCTTCCCCGGCCATGAGGCGCGGGCGCGGGTGATTGTGCGCTGGCTGGTCAAGCAGAACATCATCCAGGAACAGCTAACGACCTGCGGGCGCACCTATAAGCATATGGGCTACGGCATCGCCGAGGGCGCGCGGCGGGTGGTCGAGCGGCCGGAGTTGTTGCCGTTTGGGCAGGCGGTGCATGGTCTGGAAATCATCTACAAGCGCTGCATCTATACTCCGACCACGGGCTTTCTTGAAGAGGCCGGCTGCCCCGAGTGCAGGCAGGAGGTGGGTGAAAGGTTGTTCGACAGTCTGGAGGAGTGGATGCCGGGGCATACCGACAACTTCCGCTGCCCGCTCTGTGGCTTTGAGGACGATATCAACGGCTTCCTGTTTCTGCAGCCCTGCGGCTTCTCCAATCTGGGCTTTATCTTCAACAACTGGGCCGATGCCGGTTTCAAGCAGAGCTTTGTCGACGAGTTTGCCGCCCGCCTGGGCTATCCGGTGTCCCTGATACGGGTTGATTTATAAGGGGGGAGGCTCGGCACTTCTTTGCATTGAGTGAAGCAGGGCGTCTGAGTATAATGGCGCGCTTCCAATTTTCCCGCCCGGGAGCCCCCGCCATGCTGCGTATCAGTCAAGAAGCCCTTACCTTCGACGACGTTCTACTTATCCCTGGTTATTCCGAAGTCTTGCCGAAGGATGTCAGCCTCAAAACGCGTCTGACCCGTGGCATCGAGCTGAATATCCCCCTGCTGTCCGCCGCCATGGACACCGTGACCGAAGCGCGTCTGGCCATCGCCATGGCCCAGGAAGGTGGCATCGGCATCATCCACAAGAACATGACGCCCGAGCAGCAGGCCGCCGAAGTGCGCAAGGTCAAGCGCTACGAGTCTGGCGTGGTCAAGGATCCGATCACCATCGAGGCCGATGCCACCGTGGGTGATCTGTTCGATCTGACCCGGCAGAACAATATCTCCGGCGTGCCGGTACTGCACCACGGTGACCTGGTGGGCATCGTCACCAGCCGTGACGTGCGTTTCGAAACCAATATGGCCGCCAAGGTACGCGACGTGATGACGCCGAAAGAGCGCCTGGTCACGGTCAAGGAAGGCGAAGACACCCAGGTGGTGCGCAAGCTGCTGCACAAGCACCGCATCGAGCGGGTGCTGATCGTCGATGATCAGTACCGCCTCAAGGGCATGATGACCGTCAACGATATCGAGAAGGCCAAGGCCTACCCGCTGGCCAGCAAGGACGACCAGGGTCGTCTGCGCGTCGGCGCCGCGGTCGGCACCGGTGCCGATACCGCCGACCGCGTTGCGGCGCTGGCCGCAGCCGGTGTTGACGTGATTATCGTCGACACCGCCCACGGTCACTCCAAGGGTGTGATCGACCGCGTACGCTGGGTCAAGCAGAACTTCCCCGAGGTGCAGGTGATCGGCGGCAATATCGCCACTGGCGACGCTGCCAGGGCGCTGGCCGAGGCGGGCGCCGATGCGGTCAAGGTGGGTATCGGTCCGGGTTCGATCTGCACCACCCGTATCGTTGCCGGCGTGGGTGTGCCGCAGATCAGCGCCGTGGCCAATGTCGCCGCTGCCCTGGCTGGCACGGGTGTGCCGCTGATCGCCGACGGTGGCATCCGCTTCTCTGGTGACCTGTCCAAGGCCATTGTCGCCGGCGCCTCCGCCGTGATGATCGGCTCCATGCTGGCCGGTACCGAAGAGGCGCCGGGTGAGGTCGAGCTGTTCCAGGGCCGCTCCTACAAGGCTTACCGCGGCATGGGCTCGCTGGGCGCCATGGCCCAGGCCCAGGGCTCCTCGGATCGTTACTTCCAGGACTCCTCGGCCGGTGCCGAGAAGCTGGTGCCGGAAGGTATCGAAGGCCGTGTGCCGTATAAAGGTGCCATGAGCGCCATCGTCCATCAGCTGATGGGCGGCCTGCGTGCCTCCATGGGTTACACCGGCTGCGCTACCATCGACGAGATGCGTACCAAACCCGAGTTTGTGCGTATCACGGGCGCCGGTATGGCCGAGTCGCACGTCCATGACGTGCAGATCACCAAAGAGGCGCCGAACTACCGCGTCGGCTAAAAAATCGATTTGACGCTGCTGCGCTTGCGCATACTGCGTTGGAGAAAAACTCGACACTGGCTCGCCAGTGAACGTCCGAAAGGACGGCCCGGAGGGCGAACGAAGTGAGTAAATGCGTGCTTCAGCAAACTCCGCTTTCTCGTTTCTCTCCGCCTTGCCTGCCCGGCGCTCGCGACGCGGCAAATCGATTTTTGCAATGTATGAATAACGGGGCTGTTCGATCAGCCCCGTGTCATTTGTGAATACCTACGAGAGATGGCCATGGCCCACGACATCCACGCCCACCGTATCCTGATTCTGGACTTCGGTTCCCAGTACACCCAGCTGATCGCCCGCCGCGTGCGTGAGATTGGCGTCTATTGCGAACTGCACCCCTGGGATATGAGCGACGACGACATTCGCGCCTTTGCCCCGCGCGGCATCATCCTCGCCGGTGGCCCGGAGTCGGTGCACGAAGCCAATAGTCCGCGGGCGCCGCAGGCGGTGTTCGATCTGGGCGTGCCGGTGCTGGGTATCTGCTACGGCATGCAGACCATGGCCGAGCAGCTGGGCGGCAAGGTGGAAGGTTCCAACCTGCGCGAATTCGGTTACGCCCGCGTCGATGTGGTCGGCAAGAGCCAGTTGCTGGCCGGCATCGAGGATCATGTGGACGCCGACGGCGTGCTCGGTCTGGACGTGTGGATGAGCCACGGCGACAAGGTTACCCGTCTGCCGGAAGGTTTCCACATCCTGGCCAGCACCCCGAGCTGCCCGATCGCCGCCATGAGCGACGACACCCGCCATTACTACGGTGTGCAGTTCCACCCGGAAGTGACCCACACCAAGCAGGGCGGTCGCATCCTCTCGCGCTTCGTGCTGGAGATCGCCGGCTGTGAGGCGCTGTGGACCCCGGCCAATATCGTCGAGGACGCTATTGCCCAGGTACGCGCTCAGGTGGGTGATGCCAATGTGCTGCTGGGGCTGTCCGGCGGTGTCGATTCCTCGGTGGTCGCAGCATTGCTGCACAAGGCTATCGGCGATCAGCTGACCTGCGTATTCGTCGACAATGGCCTGCTGCGCCTGCACGAAGGTGAGCAGGTGATGGCCATGTTTGCCGAGAACATGGGGGTCAAGGTGATCCGTGCCAATGCCGAGGAGCAGTTCCTGGGTAACCTGGCCGGCGAAGCCGACCCGGAGAAGAAGCGCAAGATCATCGGTCGTACCTTTATTGACGTGTTCGATGCCGAGGCCAGCAAGCTGGAAAATATCCAGTTCCTCGCCCAGGGCACCATTTACCCGGACGTGATCGAGTCGGCCGGGGCCAAGACCGGCAAGGCCCATGTGATCAAGTCGCACCACAACGTCGGCGGCCTGCCGGAGGAAATGAACCTCAAGCTGGTCGAGCCGCTGCGTGAACTGTTCAAGGATGAAGTGCGCCGTATCGGCCTGGAACTGGGCCTGCCCTACGACATGGTCTACCGTCACCCCTTCCCGGGTCCGGGCCTGGGCGTGCGCATCCTCGGCGAGGTGAAGAAGGAATACGCCGACCTGCTGCGTCAGGCTGACCATATCTTTATCGAGGAGCTGCGCAACTTCGACTGGTACCACAAGACCAGCCAGGCCTTTGTGGTTTTCCAGCCGGTCAAGTCGGTGGGTGTGGTCGGCGACGGCCGTCGCTACGCCTGGGTCGTCGCCCTGCGCGCCGTGGAAACCATCGACTTTATGACCGCGCGCTGGGCCCACCTGCCCTACGAGCTGCTGGAGAAGGTCAGCAACCGCATCATCAACGAGATCGAAGGCATCTCCCGCGTGACCTACGATGTGTCGAGCAAGCCGCCGGCCACGATCGAGTGGGAGTGATGTAGGCAACAAGGGCAGCGTGAGCTGCCCTTGTTGTATCTGCTGCGGCATCCTGTCCGCTTTTCGGGGTCGTCAGTCCCGTTGTTTAAATGAGAAGATATTGCAATTGCGAGCCCGGCTTGGGGTCGGATAAATATCTTCCCGGAATGCATCCGGGCCAAGGAAACGCCTATGTCCTTTACCCGTAGACAAATGCTGGCTGGCCTGGCCGGTCTTGCTGTTGTCGGCCTTGGCGCGGGCGGCGTGCGCTACTGGCTGGGGCGCCCGGAAAATGTGGCGACCCATGACTATGAACTGATCGCCGCGCCGCTGGATATCGAGCTGGTGCCGGGTTATGTCACGCCGGCCTGGGCCTACGGTGGCCAGGCACCGGGTGTGGAGTTGCGCTGCCGGCAGGGCGAGCGCTTGCGCGTACGCTTCATTAACCGGCTGGACGTACCGACCACCATCCACTGGCACGGTATCCGCCTGCCACTGGAGATGGACGGTGTGCCCTATGTGTCCCAGGCACCGGTGCTGCCGGGGGAGTACTTCGACTACAACTTCATCACCCCCGATGCTGGCAGTTTCTGGTATCACCCCCATGTCGCCAGCGCCGAGCAGCTGGGGCGTGGGCTGGTAGGCGCGCTGATCGTCGAGGAGCGTGAACCCAGCGGTTTCAGGTATGACCACACGCTTAATCTGAAAAGCTGGCACATCGACGAGCAGGGCGCGTTCACCGAGTTCAGCGTACCGCGCGAGGCTGCGCGGGGTGGCACGTCGGGGCGCCTGAGTACGGTCAATGGCGTGCATGCGCCAACCCTGGAGTTGCCGGCCGGGCAGGTGGTGCGCCTGCGTCTGATCAATCTGGATAACACCCTGACCTATCGCCTCAACCTGCCTGGCGCGGATGCACGCATCTATGCGCTGGACGGTAATCCGGTCGAGCCTCGGCCGCTGGGCAAGGAGTACTGGCTGGGGCCGGGCATGCGTATCGAGCTGGGGCTGAAGGTGCCGGCGGCGGGTACTGAGTTGTCGCTGCGCAACGGCCCGCTGCGCCTGGCAACCCTGCGCGCGCAGGAAAGTGCCGACCGCGCAACTGATTGGCCGCCTGCGCTGCCGGCCAACCCGGTGGCCGAGCCTGACCTGGCTGTTGCCGAGACTGTGCGCTTCAACTTCGAGTGGGCCGGGGCTGTATCGGTCGGCCTGGAGCAGGGTGCGGCGCACAGCTTCTGGCAGATCAATGGCCAGGCCTGGGATATCAACGACAAGACCTGCGCCGATCGGCCGATTGCCCGCCTGCAGCTGGGCAGGAGCTATATCTTCGAGCTGCGCAACCTCAGCCAGTACCAGCATCCGATCCACCTGCACGGCATGACCTTCAAGGTGCTGGACTCCAATCGCAAGAAGGTCATTCCGTATTTCACGGACACCTACCTGCTGGGCAAGAATGAGCGCGCGCGTGTTGCGCTGGTTGCGGATAATCCCGGGGTATGGATGTTCCACTGCCATGTGATCGACCATATGGAAACCGGCCTGATGGCATCAATCGAGGTGGTGTAGGGTGGACATCGCTTTTTACATCCACCGGATTATTCGGCGGAAAACGCTTCGCGGTTTTGCACGGTGCGGCCTTCCATACTGCGGGTTCAACCCATGAAGAGAGTACAGATCATCGACCGCTCGCTCGACGCGCATTTCATGCGTGAGGCTCTGGCCCTGGCCGCCGAGGGCGCAGCTCTGGGCGAGGTGCCGGTCGGCGCCGTGCTGGTGCAGGATGGCGAGATCATCGGGCGTGGTTTCAACTGCCCGATTTCCACCTCTGATCCCAGCGCCCATGCCGAGATGGTGGCCATTCGTGTCGCTGCCCTGGCCGTGGATAATTACCGCCTGCCGGGCAGCACCCTGTATGTGACCCTGGAGCCGTGCAGCATGTGCGCCGGCCTGATCGTGCATAGCCGTATCCAGCGCGTGGTCTATGGCGCCACCGAGCCCAAGGCCGGGGTGGCGATCAGTCGCGGTGAGTTCTTCAGCCAGGCCTTTCTCAACCATCGTGTGCTGGTTGAGGGGGGCGTATTGGCGGAGGAGTGTGGGGCGGTGCTCAGTGAGTTTTTCCGCGCGCGGCGCCAGGCCCGCTAGCAGATCATTGGAAAACTACCTCGGCTTTGGCTTCCTGCGTCGCCCTACCTCCTGCGTCCATGCAGTCGTGCGTTGCTATCGCAGCGTTGAAAGCAGACTCGCCCGCTCATTTACAGCTCGTAAACTCCGCGCTCTCGCCTGCTTTCGCCTTGCGCTAGCTGCCTCGCCTACGTTTTCCAATAGTCTGCTGGTTAGAGTGGCGGATTCTCCGCCGGCTTGCGTTTGTCGATGCCCGGCACGTGCAGGCTGCTGTCGGCCAGCTGGGTGCCTTCCAGTTGCGGCTGGGTGACCCAGGTGAGGATGTCGTAATAGCGGCGGATATTGCGCACGAAATGCACCGGCTCACCGCCGCGGGCATAGCCGTAGCGGGTTTTGCTGTACCACTGCTTCTGGGAAAGGCGCGGCAGGATCTTCTGCACGTCGAGCCACTTGTTCGGGTCCAGCCCCTCGGCCTCGGTGAGTTTGCGCGCATCTTCCAGGTGGCCGCCACCGACGTTGTAGGCGGCCAGGGCGAACCAGGTGCGATCAGGCTCCTGGATGCTCTCCGGTAACTGGTTTTTTACCCAGACAATATATTTGGCGCCGCCTTCGATGCTTTGTCTGGGATCGAGTCGATCCGACACGCCCATGGCCTGGGCGGTGCGCAGGGTCAGCATCATCAGGCCGCGCACGCCGGTCTTGGAGGTGGCGGTAGGCTGCCACAGCGATTCCTGATAGCCCATGGCCGCCAGCAGGCGCCAGTCCACGCCATGGGTCTGGGCGGCCTGGCGGAAGAAGGCTTCGTAGCGTGGCAGGCGTTGCTGCAAATGCTTGGCGAAGGTGTAGGCGCCGACATAGCCCAGTACGTCGACATGACCGTAATAGCGTTGCTTGAGCCGCTGCAGGCTGCCGTTCTCGTGGGCTCGGGCGATAAACGCATTGATTTCGTCGAGCAGGCTGGTGTCCTCGCCCGGCGCCACGGCCCAGCCCAGATGCTGGGCATCACCCAGATCGAAGGCCACGCGCACATTGGGGAAATACACCTGGTTCATCGCCAGCTCATTGGAGTCGACCAGGGTCAGGTCGATCTGCCCCTCGTCCACCATGCGCAGCAGATCCACCACTTCTACGGCGGCGGATTCTTCAAACTTCAGTTCCGGTATCTGTTGCTGCAGTGCCTGCAGTTGTTCGGCATGGCTGCTGCCCTTGAGCACCAGGATGCGCTTGTCGACCAGATCGCCGGGGCGGCTGGGGCGCTGCTGGCCGTTGCGATAGACAACCTGGGGAGTGACCTCCAGGTAAGCGCTGGAAAAACGCGCCTGGGTCTGTCGTCCCTGGCTGCCGACCAGACCGGCGGCGGCCAGAACCGGACCGTTGGTCTGGTTGAGGCGACTGAACAGCTCGTCCAGATTGTCTGCCGTCTCGATTTCCAGCTTCAGGCCCAGGTCGTCGGCGAAGCGTTTGACCAGCTCGTATTCGAAGCCGGTTTCGCCATTGCGATCCTGGAAATAGGTGGCCGGGCTGTTGCGGGTAACCACGCGCAGCGTGCCCTCCGCCTGAATGCGCTCTAGGGTGCTGGGTTCTTCAGCACAGCCGCCGAGCAGCAGGAGGACTCCGATCGCTGACAGCCAGCAGGCGCAGCGCAAGCGGAACACGGATTGGGCAAACATTGGCGCAGTATACGCAAAGCATCGGGTGCGCCATATCTCGACAGTGCGAGTCTTCTCTGCTAGCGCAGCGCCTGGTTTGCCTGTGTTGTCACGGGTGCCGTTGGCGGCGCTTTAGGCTAGAATGCACGGCCTCAAAGTACACCCCTTCCCAGAGGCTGTCCCCGATGTTGATCCTGCGCGGCGCTCCCGCCCTTTCTGCTTTTCGCCACGGTAAATTGCTTGAGCAACTGACCAGCAAGGTACCTGCCGTTACCGGGCTGTACGCCGAGTTTGCGCATTTTGCCGATATCCGCGCGGCCCTGACCGCCGACGAAGAGCAGGTGCTGGCCCGTCTGCTGCAATACGGCCCCAGTGTGCCGGTGCAGGAGCCCAGCGGCCGCCTGTTTCTCACCATCCCGCGTTTCGGCACCATCTCGCCCTGGTCGAGCAAGGCCAGCGATATCGCGCGCAACTGCGGCCTGGACAAGATCCAGCGCATCGAGCGGGGGCTGGCCTATTACGTCAGCGGTGAGCTGAGCGCCAGCGATGCCGAGCAGGTTGCTGCATTGCTGCACGACCGCATGACCCAGCTGGTGCTGGACAACTTCGAAGCCGCCAGCGCCCTGTTCAGCCATGCCCAGCCCAAGCCGCTGAATGCCGTGGACGTACTGGGTGGTGGTCGCGCCGCCCTGGAGCAGGCCAATGCCCAGCTGGGCCTGGCCCTGGCCGAGGACGAGATCGATTACCTGGTCAAGAGCTTCCAGGATCTGGGGCGTAACCCCCACGATATCGAACTGATGATGTTTGCCCAGGCCAACTCCGAGCACTGCCGGCACAAGATCTTCAACGCCAGCTGGGATATCGATGGCCAAGCCCAAGAAAAATCCCTGTTCGGCATGATCAAGAACACCTACGAGATGCACCGCGAAGGTGTACTCAGTGCCTATAAGGACAATGCCTCGGTGATCGTCGGGCACAGCGCCGGGCGTTTCTTCCCCGATCCCGAGACGCGCCAGTACGGCGCGACCCAGGAGCCGGTGCATATCCTGATGAAGGTGGAAACCCACAACCACCCGACCGCCATCGCCCCGTTCCCTGGCGCTTCCACCGGCTCCGGCGGCGAGATCCGCGATGAGGGCGCCACTGGTCGCGGTGCCAAGCCCAAGGCCGGCCTGACCGGCTTTACCGTGTCCAACCTGCAGATCCCCGGTTTCGAGCAGCCCTGGGAAGTGCCCTACGGCAAGCCCGAGCGCATCGTCACCGCCCTTGACATCATGATCGAAGGCCCCCTGGGCGGCGCCGCGTTCAACAATGAATTCGGTCGTCCGGCCCTGACCGGCTATTTCCGTACCTTCGAGCAGGCGATTCAGACGCCCCATGGCGAGGAAGTGCGCGGCTATCACAAGCCGATCATGCTGGCCGGCGGTATGGGCAACATCCGCGCCGACCATGTGCAGAAGGGTGAAATCAGCGTCGGCGCCAAGCTGATCGTGCTCGGCGGCCCGGCCATGCTGATCGGCCTGGGCGGTGGCGCGGCCTCGTCCATGGCCACTGGTGCCAGTTCGGCGGATCTGGATTTTGCCTCGGTGCAGCGCGAGAACCCGGAAATGGAGCGCCGCTGCCAGGAGGTGATCGACCGCTGCTGGCAGCTGGGCGATGCCAACCCGATCAAGTTTATCCATGACGTGGGCGCCGGCGGCATCTCCAATGCCTTGCCGGAGCTGATCAACGACGGTGGCCGGGGCGGTCGCTTCGAACTGCGCAACGTGCCCAACGATGAGCCGGGCATGGCGCCGCTGGAAATCTGGTGCAACGAGTCCCAGGAGCGCTATGTGCTGGCCGTGGATGCCGCTGATTTCGAGCGTTTCCAGGCTATCTGCGAGCGCGAGCGCTGCCCCTTTGCCGTAGTCGGCGAGGCCATTGCCGAGCCGCACCTGACCGTGACCGACAGCCATTTCGGCAACAAGCCGGTGGACATGCCGCTCAACGTGCTGCTGGGCAAGCCGCCGCGCATGCATCGTTCGGCCAGCCGTGAACCTGAACTGGGCGATGATTTCGATGCCGGCAGCCTGGCCATCGACGAGGCCGTGACCCGCGTGCTGCATCACCCGGCCGTGGCCAGCAAGAGCTTCCTGATCACCATTGGCGACCGCAGCATCACTGGCCTGGTGGCTCGTGATCAGATGGTCGGCCCCTGGCAGGTGCCGGTGGCTGACTGCGCCGTGACTGCCACCAGTTTCGACGTCTACACCGGTGAAGCCATGGCCATGGGCGAGCGCACGCCGCTGGCCCTGCTGAATGCCGCGGCCTCCGGGCGCATGGCCATTGGCGAGACCATCACCAACCTGGCCGCGTCGAAAATCGACAAGCTGAGCGATATCAAGCTGTCCGCCAACTGGATGGCCGCCGCCGGCCACCCGGGCGAAGATGCACGCCTGTATGACACGGTAAAAGCAGTTGGCATGGAGTTGTGCCCGGAGCTGGGCATCACCATTCCGGTGGGCAAGGACTCCATGTCGATGAAGACCCGCTGGCAGGAGGAGGGCGTTGACAAGAGCGTCACCTCACCGCTGTCGCTGGTGGTGACCGGCTTTGCTCCGGTCAGCGATATTCGCCAGACCCTGACTCCGCAACTGCGCATGGACAAGGGCGAAACCGACCTGATCCTGATCGACCTGGGCCGCGGACAGAACCGTCTGGGCGCCTCGATTCTCACCCAGGTCTACGCCCAGCTCGGCCAGCAGGCGCCGGATGTGGATGACGCCGAAGACCTCAAGGCCTTCTTCGCGGTGATCCAGGGCCTGAATGCCGATGGTCATATCCTCGCCTACCACGACCGTTCCGACGGCGGTCTGCTGGTCACGGCGCTGGAAATGGCCTTTGCCGGTCACTGCGGTCTCAATCTGTTCCTCGATGCCCTGGCCGACGACAGTGCCGAGCTGGCTGCGGTGCTGTTCAACGAAGAGCTGGGGGCGGTGATTCAGGTACATCAGGACGCCACCCCAGAAGTGCTGGCGCAGTTCAGTGCGGCTGGTCTGGGTGATTGCGTGGCGGTGATTGGTCAGCCGGTTAACAGTGATGACGTCAGCATCAGCTTCAATGGCCTGCCGGTATTTGGCGGCCAGCGCAGCCAGCTGCAGCGCCAGTGGAGCGAAACCAGCTACCGCATCCAGCGTCTGCGTGATAACGCCGATTGCGCCGATCAGGAGTTCGAGGCGCTGCTGGAGGAAGACAACCCGGGCCTGAACATCAAGCTCGCGTTCGACGTCAACCAGGACATCAGCGCCCCCTATATCCGCAAGGGCATCCGTCCACAGATCGCCATCCTGCGCGAGCAGGGCGTCAATGGTCAGGTGGAAATGGCTGCGGCCTTCGACCGTGCCGGCTTCGCTGCCGTCGACGTGCATATGAGCGATATCCTCAGCGGCCGGGTCAGCCTGGAGCAGTTCAAGGGGCTGGTGGCCTGTGGCGGCTTCTCCTACGGTGACGTGCTCGGCGCCGGCGAGGGTTGGGCCAAGTCGATTCTGTTCAACAGCCGCGCCCGTGATGGCTTCCAGGCCTTCTTCGAGCGCAAGGACAGTTTTGCCCTGGGTGTGTGCAACGGCTGCCAGATGATGAGCAACCTGCACGAACTGATCCCCGGTACCGAGTTCTGGCCGCACTTCGTGCGTAACCGCTCCGAGCAGTTCGAGGCGCGGGTGGCCATGGTGCAGATCCAGGAATCGGCCTCGATCTTCCTCCAGGGCATGGCCGGCTCGCGTCTGCCGATCGCCATCGCCCATGGTGAAGGTCATGCCGAGTTCGAGAGCGAGGAAGCCCTGCTGGAAGCCGATTTGTCCGGTTGTGTGGCCCTGCGTTATGTGGATAACCATGGCAAGGTTACTGAGCGCTACCCGGCCAACCCCAACGGCTCGCCGCGCGGCATTACCGGCCTGACCAGTCGTGACGGCCGCGTCACCATCATGATGCCGCACCCGGAGCGGGTGTTCCGCGCCGTACAGAACTCCTGGAAGCCGGATGAATGGCAGGAAGATGCCGGCTGGATGCGTATGTTCCGCAATGCCCGGGTCTGGGTTGACTGATAAGACTGAGGCCTTTCCCGTCTCTGCTGGGGCGAGAAAGGCCGCGCCGAGTTCGCCAGAGCCCTTGCTGCCCGAGGTTCGCCAGGTCAACCCTGGCGAAACCCATCTGTTGTGCCGCTGTGGGCGCTCGCCCCGGCTTCCCGATTGTCCTGTCGATTGCACCGCTGGTCTGCGTCTTGAGCCGGCTCGTCAGCAATTCTTGCTGCTGTGCCGCTGTGGGCGTTCGCGCCAGTTGCCCTACTGTGACGGCCGCCATGCGCGGCCTGCGCCTGGTTTGGCGGCGCGCTGGCGGCGCTTCTGGTCGGGCCGCTAGCGATTCGTCGGATAGCCGATGGACGGAACGCGAGGCGGAATCTGCCGTCTTACACTGCAACTGTGATGCAGGGCGCTGATCGCCTTGCAGGCTAAATGCCATTATCCTTGGCGCCAATCATTTGCTGTATCCGTCAGGTCTGTCGCTGGAGCGCGCGATGTACAAGTTTTGCTTTTATGTGCCGGAAAGCCATCTGGAAGCGGTCAAGCAGGCCGTTTTCGCCGCCGGCGGTGGGCGCATTGGCGCATATGACAGCTGCTGCTGGCAGGCCTTGGGGCAGGGTCAGTTCCGCCCGCTGCAGGGCAGCCAGCCTTTCCTCGGCCAGCAAGGTCAGGTGGAGAAGGTGGCGGAGTGGAAGGTGGAGATGGTGGTGGGCGATGAGCTGATTCACGATACCGTCAAGGCCATGAAAAACAGCCACCCCTATGAAACCCCGGCCTTCGAGGTCTGGCGCCTTTCCGATATGCAGTTCTAAGCCACAAGCCTTAGCCTGGACCAGTGCAGCGCAGTCCGGGATGGGCATAAGCGCCGTTATGGATGGCGATGGCCAGGGCGTTGTCGTGGGTTCTGGATTGCGCCGCGCCGCAGCTTGCTCCCGGCTGGCCGTGGGCGATCAGGGCCTGATTTCGATCAGGGTGCCGTCCTTGATCAGGCTCCAGACCTCACGCATATCATCGTTTTTCAGGGCAATGCAGCCTTCGGTCCAGTCCAGGGTGTGAAAGAACCACTCCGGGTATTCCTCATCCAGCGGGGTGCCGTGGATCATGATCATGCCGCCCGGCGGTACGCCCTTGGCGCGGGCACGGGCCTGGTCGCGGGCATTGGGGTAGGAAATATGCAGGGACAGCTGGTACTTGTCGCTGGGCTTGCGCCAGTCGATCCAGTAGATGCCTTCCGGCGTGCGCAGGTCGCCTTCTCGCTCCTTGGCCCCGACCGGCTGTTTGCCCAGGGATATCCGGTAGGATTTCAGGGTTTCGCCGCGGTGCTGCAGGTGTAGCTGGCGTTCGGACTTGAGCACCAGCACCTTGTCCACGGTGCGTCCGCCCAGAGAGGGGGTGATGCTGGCTTGAGCGGTCATGGCCAGGGTCAGGCAAAGCAGGGGGAGCAACCAGCGCATCATCGTTCTCGTCAATCAGGTCTTTCTAAAGTGTGCGCGCAAGGCTTCCAGCGGCTCGTTGCGAACCGGGTAGTGTTGGCTGCGCCGGTCAGCGAAATAGCATTCTAAGGTACGGCCTATGGTGGGGAAAGCCAGCTCTGACCAGGGGATCTCCTGTTCGTGGAAGAGCTGCACCTCCAGGCTTTCTTCGCCGGCGGCGAAGTCCAGGTCGACCAGTTCGGCGCGGAACAGCATATACACCTGGTTGATATGGGGCAGGTCGAACAGGGTATAGAGATTCAAGTCGCGCACCCGGGCACAGGCTTCTTCGTGGGTTTCCCGGGCGGCGGCCTGCTCGATGGTTTCGCCGTTTTCCATAAAGCCTGCGGGCAGGGTCCAGTAGCCGCGGCGCGGTTCGATGGCGCGGCGACACAAGAGCACTTGCTCACCCCAGATCGGCAGGCAGCCAGCGACGATGCGCGGGTTCTGGTAATGCACGGTATGGCAGTGCTCGCAGACATGCCGCAGGCGGTTGTCACCGGCCGGTATGCTCTGGCTGACGGGGCTGCCGCACTGGCTGCAGAACTTCATGCTGTGCTCTCCTCAATTTGTCCCATCTTGGCGCGGGCAGCGCCCGTTCGGCAAGATGTCTGGTTGGCGCGATTGGCTCTCTGAATGACCGCTATGGCGTGCCCGGGGCTTGGGAGCTTCAAGGCTTTCGTGCCATTATCCAGGCAGCAAAAAAGATCGAGAATGCCCATGCTGGACGAGCTGATGCACCGCATGCGCGGCTATCGCCCGCTGCTGTTACCCACTGCCAATGACTACCCGGAAGCTGCCGTGCTGGTGCCCATCACCCGCAGCGATGCGCCGGAGGTGGTGCTGACGCTGCGGGCCCATGGGCTGTCCACCCACAGTGGCGAGGTCGCCTTTCCCGGAGGGCGGCGTGACCCGGAGGATCAGGATCTGATTCGTACGGCGCTGCGCGAAGCCCATGAGGAAATCGGCCTGCCGGCCGGTCTGGTGGAGGTGATCGGGCCATTGAGCACCCTGGTCTCGCGCCATGGCATTCAGGTCACGCCCTATGTCGGCCTGGTGCCGGATTTTGTCGACTATGAGCCGAATGATGGCGAGATCGCGGCGGTCTTCAGCGTACCCCTGGAATTCTTTCGTGAAGATCCGCGGGAAACCACCCATCGCATCGATTACCTGGGGCGCAGCTGGTATGTGCCCAGTTATCGCTATGGCGAATACAAGATCTGGGGGCTGACGGCCATCATGCTGGTGGAGCTGGTCAACCTGATCTATGACGCGGGCATCGACCTGCATCGACCGCCTGAGCACTTTATCAGGCTCAGCTGAATAACGAGGAAGCATCCATGAAATACCGCCTGGGTTCGTCCCACGTCGAGGCCCACGAGCAGAGCTGGGTTGCGCCCAATGCCACGCTGGTGGGCAAGGTCAAGCTGGAGCCGGGGGCCAGTGTCTGGTTCGGTGCCGTCCTGCGCGGCGACAACGAGCTGATCCATATCGGCGAGAACAGCAATGTGCAGGACGGCACGGTGATGCACACCGATATGGGCTTTCCGCTGACTGTTGGTACGGGCGTGACCATCGGCCATAACGCCATGCTGCATGGCTGCACGGTGGGCGACTACAGTCTGATCGGCATCAATGCCGTGGTGCTCAACGGCGCCAAGATCGGCAAGTACTGCATCATCGGCGCCAATAGCCTGATTGGCGAAGGCAAGGAAATTCCCGATGGTTCGCTGGTCATGGGCTCGCCCGGCAAGGTGGTGCGCGAACTGACCGAGCAGCAGAAAAAAATGCTGGAGGCCAGCGCCGCCCACTATGTGCATAACGCTCAGCGTTACGCCCGCGATCTGGCGGTGCAGGACGACTGATGGATAGCGAACGCCCCGTGGCCTCGCCCTGCGTGCATGTCTGCGCCCTGGATGACGAGGATATCTGTATCGGCTGTCAGCGTAGCGTGGCCGAAATCACCCACTGGAGTCGCATGAGCAATGAGCAGCGCCGTGAAACGCTGCGCCTGTGTCATCAGCGCGCCCAGGGCAAAGGTGTCCTGCTCTAGCAGGATGCTGCACCGATCAATCTGAGGAACAGTCATGCCCCGTATTGGAACCCCCTTGTCGCCGAGTGCGACCCGCGTCCTGCTGTGTGGCTCGGGCGAGCTGGGCAAGGAAGTGGTGATCGAGCTGCAGCGCCTGGGTGTCGAGGTGATTGCCGTGGATCGCTACGCCAATGCCCCGGCCATGCAGGTGGCCCATCGCAGTCATGTGATCAATATGCTCGATGGCGCCGCCCTGCGCGCGGTGATCGAGCAGGAGCGGCCGCACTATATCGTGCCGGAGATCGAGGCCATCGCCACGGCGACCCTGGTGGAACTGGAGGCCGAAGGCTTTACCGTGATCCCCACGGCGCGCGCCGCGCAGCTGACCATGAACCGCGAGGGTATTCGTCGCCTGGCAGCCGAGGAGTTGGGCCTGCCCACGTCGCCTTATCATTTCGCCGATACCTTCGAGACCTATGCGGCAGCGGTGAGAGCTGTCGGGTACCCCTGTGTGGTCAAGCCGATCATGAGTTCCTCCGGCAAGGGCCAGAGCCTGCTCAAGGGTGATGCCGACCTGCAGTCTGCCTGGGATTACGCCCAGGAAGGCGGCCGGGCTGGCAAGGGGCGGGTCATAGTCGAGGGTTTTATCGACTTCGATTACGAGATCACCCTGCTTACCGTGCGCCATGCCGGCGGCACCTCGTTCTGTGCGCCCGTGGGCCATCGCCAGGTCAAGGGCGACTACCACGAGTCCTGGCAGCCGCAGGCCATGAGTGCCCGGGCGCTGGCCGAGTCCGAGCGAGTGGCGTTGGCCGTGACCGAGGCCCTCGGCGGGCGCGGTCTGTTTGGTGTGGAGCTGTTTATCAAGGGCGACCAGGTGTGGTTCAGCGAGGTCTCGCCGCGGCCCCATGATACGGGCCTGGTCACCCTGATTTCCCAGGACCTGTCCGAGTTCGCCCTGCATGCCCGGGCCGTTCTCGGCCTGCCGATTCCAGCCATCCGCCAGCTTGGCCCCAGCGCCTCGGCGGTGCTGCTGGTGGAGGGGGAGTCTTGTCAGGTGAGCTTTGGCAACCTGGGAGCAGCCTTGAGTGAGGCGGACACTGCCTTGCGCCTGTTCGGCAAGCCCGAAGTCAGTGGCCAGCGGCGTATGGGCGTGGCCCTGGCCCGTGATGAGTCGATCGAGGCCGCGCGGGCCAAGGCTGTTCGCGCTTCCCGGGCGATCAGCGTCAGCCTGTGAGGCGCATTGCCCTCTGGTGGCTGCTGGCCTTGCCGCTGCTGCCCCTGATTGTGCCTCAGGCCCTGTATACCCGGCGCACGGCTCTGCGCTTGCCGCCGGCGGCTGGTCTGCCGTATGGCGAAGCCGGGCAGGACTTTGCCGGTCAGCCCCTGCGGTTGTTGCTGGTGGGTGAGTCCACCGTGGCGGGTGTCGGCGTGGATAACCTGCAGGCGGCTTTGCCCGGGCAGTTGGCCGAAGCGCTGGCCCAGCGTTTGCGGCGCCCGGTGCAGTGGCGGGCCTGCGGTGAGAATGGCATCACTGCCGGACAGGCCAGTCAGCGCCTTTTGCCGGAGGCTCTGGGTGAGCCGGTGGATCTGGCTCTGTTGGTATTTGGTGTCAATGACACCACCGGGCTGAGCTCGCTGCAGCAATGGCAAAAGCCGCTGCAGCTGATGGCGCAGCTGTTGGTGGATGGTGGTGCGCAGGTGGCTTTTAGTGCGGTGCCGCCGTTGCAGCATTTCCGCGCCTTGCCCTGGTTGCTGCGGCAGGTGCTTGGTGCTCGCGGACGGATTCTGGATCGCAGTCTAGAGAAACTGGCTGATGAGCTGGGGGTGCAGCATTGCGCGGTTCAGCTGGAGTTTGCCCGCGATTACCTGGCCGCGGATGGCTATCACCCATCGGGGCTGGGCTATCGGGTCTGGGCCGAGGGATTGGCTGCCCAGCTTACTCTTCCACGCTCTGCTCTTTGAGCGCGGATACGCCGGCCTGCCAGACTCGCACGCTTTTCACCCGGTTGCCTGAAGACTGCAGGATTTCCAGGCGATAGGGGCCGATCTTCAGGCACACCGCACTTTCCGGAATATTTTCCAGCGCTTCGGTGATCAGGCCATTGAGGGTCTTGGGGCCGTCGCAGGGCAGGTGCCAGTCCAGAGCCTTGTTGATTTCGCGGATATAGGCCGCGCCATCGATGACCTGGGTGCCGTCATCCTGGGGATGGATATCCGGGCTGCGCAGGCTGCTCTGGTTGCTGAAATCACCGACGATCTCCTCAAGCAGGTCTTCCAGGGTGACCACGCCGATTACATCGCCATACTCGTCGACGACGATGCCGATGCGGCGCTTTTCCTTCTGGAAGTTGATCAGCTGGGTCGACAGCGGCGTGCTTTCCGGAACGAAATAGGGCTCATTGCAGGCCGCCAGCAAGGCGTCCTTGCTCAGTTCGTTATGGGTCAGCAGGCGGGCGATCTGGCGCATATGCACCACGCCTTCGATCTGATTGATGTCGTTGCGAAATACTGGCAGGCGCGTATGGGTGGTGTTGGTCAGCAGGCTGATGATGCTGTCCAGATCATCGTCCAGATTGATGCCGGTGACCTCATTGCGCGGGATCATGATGTCGTTGACCGTGACCTGCTCCAGATTGAGGATGCCCAGCAGCATGTCCTGGCGATTCTTCGGCATCCCGGGGCCAGACTCGCGCACTACGCTGCGCAGTTCTTCGGTTGACAGGCTGTCATTGCTGCGCTGTGACGGGTCCACACCGAGCAGGCGCAGCAGCCCGCTGCTGATGGCGCTGGTCAGCCACACCACCGGGTAGAGCAGACGTTGTAGCAGGCTCAGCACTCGGCTGGCGGGGAAGGCCACCAGCTCCGGACGCAGGGCTGCCAGGGTCTTGGGGGTGATTTCGCCAAAGATCAGCACCACGATGGTCAGGCCGGCGGTAGCGATGGCGATACCCTTTTCCCCCCAGATATCCACTGCCAGCACAGTGGCGATGGAGGCGGCGAGGATATTGACCACGTTATTGCCGACCAGAATGGTACCGAGCAGGCGATCGGGGCGGCTGAGCAAGCCACTTACACGCTTGGCGCCCTTGTGCCCCTCCTTGGCCATATGCTTGAGCCGATAGCGGTTGAGGCTGAGCATGCCGGTCTCGGAACTTGAGAAAAAGGCCGAACAGAGGATCAGGAAAATCAGCAGACCAAGCAGGTAGCTGGAATGGAGGTCGTCCACGAAAGGGGTCTCAGATATGCAGGATGAATTCGCGAACCAGCTTGCTGCCGAAGTAGGCCAGCATCAGCAGACAGAAGCCGGCCAGGGTCCAGCGAATGGCTTTGTGTCCGCGCCAGCCAAGCTGGTGGCGGCCCCAGAGCAGCACAGCGAAAACGATCCAGGCGAATAGCGAGAGGATGGTCTTGTGTGCCAGGTGTTGTGCCAGCAGGTCTTCGATAAACAGAGCGCCGGAAAGCAGCGAAAGTGAAAGCAGGGCCCAGCCAGCCCAGAGAAAGCCGAACAGCAGGCTTTCCATGGTCTGCAGCGGCGGGAAGTTACGGATCAGTCCGGACGGGTGCTTGTGCTTGAGCTGATGATCCTGCAGCAGCACTAGCAGCGATTGGAATACCGCGATGGTCAGCATGCCGTAGGCCGTGATCGACAGCAGGATATGGGCCAGGATGCCGGGGGCTTCGGTGATCGCCCTGGTGGTGCCGCTGGGCATAAACTCGGCCAGCAGCACCGTCAGGAAGCCCAGGGGGAAAAGCAGCAGGAGCAGGTTCTCCACCGGGATGCGCAGGCAGGCCAGCAGGGTCAGCAGGATCACTGCCGCGGCAATCAGGCTGGCAGCCTTGAAGAAGTCGAGAACCAGGCCGTTGCCATCGTACATCTGCAGGCACAGGCTGCTGCCATGCAACAACAGGGCAAGGACGCCGAGAAACAGCAGAAGGTGTTTGTTGCCGAGGCTGCGCTGGCGCAGTTGCAGGCCCTGGTACAGGGTGGCCCCAATATAAAGACCGGCGGCGGCGAGGCTGGGTAGCAGAGGCTGCATAAATCCTTGTCAAGCAAACCTGAAAGGCGCTCAGTGTGGCATACAACCGCTGCCCCACGAAAGCGTTGGCCGCCTGCGCTCGACTCGGGGCTTGGGCAGTTGCTGGTCGGGGCGATAAAGAGCAGTCAATGGTGCGGCAGTCTTGGGTATAATCGGCGGCCTGTTGCAAGCCCACCCTCGGCTCCGGAGAGCCTGTAAGGAACGTGCATGTTCGAAAATCTGACTGATCGTCTCTCGCAGACGCTGCGCAATGTCACTGGCAAGGCCAAGTTGACCGAAGACAACATCAAGGACACCTTGCGTGAAGTGCGCATGGCCTTGCTGGAGGCCGACGTTGCGTTGCCGGTGGTCAAGGACTTCGTCAACAAGGTCAAGGAGCGGGCCGTCGGTGTCGAGGTGTCGAAGAGCCTGACTCCGGGGCAGGCTTTTGTGAAGGTCGTGCGCGCCGAGCTGGAAGAGCTGATGGGTGCGGCCAACGAAGACCTGGCGCTGAATGCCGCGCCGCCAGCCGTGGTGCTGATGGCGGGTCTGCAGGGCGCCGGTAAGACCACCACCGTGGGCAAGCTGGCGCGCTTCCTCAAGGAGCGCAAGAAGAAGAGCGTGCTGGTGGTGTCGGCTGACGTTTATCGCCCGGCGGCGATCAAGCAGCTGGAAACCCTGGCGGCTGATATTGGTGTGACCTTCTTCCCTTCCGATATCAGCCAGAAGCCGGTGGCCATTGCCGAGGCCGCGATCAAGGAAGCCAAGCTCAAGTTTATTGATGTGGTGCTGGTCGATACCGCCGGTCGCCTGGCCATTGATGCGCAGATGATGGCCGAGATCCAGGCCCTGCACGCGGCGATCAAACCGGTGGAAACCCTGTTCGTGGTCGATGCCATGACCGGCCAGGACGCCGCCAATACGGCCAAGGCCTTCAATGATGCCCTGCCGCTGACTGGCGTGGTGCTGACCAAGGTCGATGGTGATGCTCGTGGCGGTGCGGCCTTGTCGGTGCGGCATATCACCGGCAAGCCAATCAAGTTTATCGGCATGGGTGAGAAGACCGAGGCCCTGGAGCCTTTCCATCCCGACCGAATCGCCTCGCGCATCCTCGGTATGGGTGACGTGCTCAGCCTGATCGAGCAGGCCGAGCAGACCCTGGACCGGGAAAAGGCCGAGAAGCTCACCAAGAAGCTGAAGAAGGGCAAGGGCTTCGACCTGGAAGACTTCCGTGATCAGCTGCAGCAGATGAAGAACATGGGCGGCCTGGGCGGCCTGATGGACAAGCTGCCGCAACTGGGTGGTGTCAATCTGGCGCAGATGGGCAATGCCCAGGGTGCGGCAGAGAAGCAGTTCAAGCAGATGGAGGCCATCATCAACTCCATGACCCCGGCCGAGCGTCGCGATCCGGAAATCATCAGCGGTTCGCGCAAACGCCGTATCGCCATGGGCTCCGGCACCCAGGTGCAGGACATCGGGCGGCTGATCAAGCAGCACAAGCAGATGCAGAAGATGATGAAGAAATTCACCGCCAAAGGCGGTATGGCCAAGATGATGCGCGGTCTTGGCGGCATGATGCCGGGCGGTTTGCCCAAGATGTAGGCAGTAGTGACAGGCTCTGCAGGCAGCGATAGCTGGTCCGGCAGGCTTGTCGCAGGCAGTAACGACCGGCGGCTTGAAAAAGAGATTTGCAAAAAGCCGGATAATCCTTAGAATATGCGGCCTTTCGGGCCTAGTGCCCTATGCGTGCATTTCAGTTTTGCAGCACCGACTACAGGAACGAAGTTCAATGGTAACCATCCGTCTTGCCCGTGGCGGCTCCAAGAAGCGCCCTTTCTATCACCTGACTGTGACCAACAGCCGCAACGCGCGCGATGGCCGCTTTGTTGAGCGTGTAGGTTTCTTCAACCCGGTTGCTTCGGGTAACGAGATCAAGCTGTCCGTCAACCAGGAGCGTGTTGCTTACTGGTTGGGTCAGGGTGCACAGCCGTCTGAGCGCGTTGCTCAGCTGCTGAAGGAATCTGCCAAGGCTGCTGCCTAAGCAAATTTATGAGCACGATGCCCGCTCCCGCCGAGGACCTTGTGGTACTCGGCAAGATTGTTTCGGTGCATGGCATCAAGGGTGAGGTCAAGGTCTATTCCTTTACCGATCCCATTACCAATGTGCTCGATTACCGCCGTTGGACGCTCAAGCGTGACAACGAGGTAAAGCAGGTCGATGTAGCCAGTGGGCGCTTGCAGGGCAAGGTTCTGGTGGCAAAGCTCAAGGGGCTTGATGATCGCGAGGTGGCGCGTACGTTCGCCGGTTTCGAGATATGTGTGCCCCGCAGCGAGCTGCCGGAGCTCAGCGATGACGAGTTCTACTGGTATCAGTTGGAAGGTCTGAAGGTCATTGACCAGGCGGGGCAGTTGCTCGGCAAGGTCGATCATCTGTTTGAGACCGGTGCCAACGATGTGATGGTGGTCAAACCCTGCGCTGACAGCCTGGATGATCGCGAGCGCTTGTTGCCCTATACGGCGCAGTGCGTGCTTGCAATCGACCTGGCCGCCGGCGAGATGCAGGTGGACTGGGATGCGGACTTCTAAGCCTGATGCCAAATCTGCGCGTTGAAGTCATTACGCTGTTCCCGGAAATGTTTGCCGCCATCAGTGATTACGGCATCACCAGTCGAGCGGTGAAGCAGGGGTTGTTGCAACTGACCTGCTGGAATCCGCGCAGCTACACCACGGATCGGCACCACACAGTGGATGATCGACCCTTTGGTGGTGGCCCCGGCATGGTGATGAAGATCAAACCGCTGGAAGACGCTTTGCTCGATGCAAAGCAGGCAACCGGTGGTGCGGCCAAGGTGATCTACCTGTCGCCGCAGGGTCGTCAGCTGAAGCAGTCAGCCGTACGCGAACTGGCCAGTGAGGAAGCTTTGATCCTGATTGCCGGCCGCTACGAAGGTATTGATGAGCGCTTTATTCAGGCGCATGTCGATGAAGAATGGTCGATCGGGGATTACGTCCTGTCCGGCGGTGAGCTGCCGGCCATGGTGCTGATCGATGCGGTAACGCGCCTTTTGCCTGGTGCATTGGGTCATGCAGACTCGGCCGAGGAGGACTCCTTTACGGATGGCCTGCTCGACTGCCCGCACTACACCCGCCCGGAGGTGTATGCGGATAAACGTGTTCCAGCCGTGTTGCTTAGTGGCAACCATGAACACATCCGGCGCTGGCGTTTGCAGCAGTCCCTTGGTCGGACCTGGGAACGTCGCGCTGATCTTCTGGATAGCCGCTCGCTTTCTGGAGAAGAGAAGAAGCTGCTGGAGGAATACATCCGCCAGCGGGACGATAGTTAATGTATCGATGATAGGCCGGTGGCTTGTCTTTAGGAGCGCAGCATGACCAACAAAATCATTCAGCAGATCGAAGCTGAGCAGATGAGCAAAGAGATCCCGACTTTTGCCCCCGGCGACACCGTTGTCGTTCAGGTGAAGGTAAAGGAAGGTGACCGTCAGCGTCTGCAGGCCTTCGAAGGCGTGGTAATCGCCAAGCGTAACCGTGGTCTGAACAGTGCCTTCACTGTACGCAAGATCTCCAACGGTGTTGGCGTTGAACGTACCTTCCAGACCTACAGCCCGCTGGTTGACAGCCTGGCCGTCAAGCGTCGCGGTGACGTGCGTAAAGCCAAGCTGTACTACCTGCGTGACCTGTCCGGTAAGGCAGCACGTATCAAGGAAAAACTCGGCTAATAGCGGGTTTTATCCAAAGAAAAGCAGCCCTCGGGCTGCTTTTCTCGTTTCTGGGCCTTTGTTGCGGATTATTTGTGCATGCTGATCTTCAGCGAGGCCTGGGACAGATCGATATCGTGCAGGCTCAGGCTGCCAAAGCTTTGCCCGGGAGCGGCGCCGGCGACGCGAATATTGTCAAAACGCAGTTCGCCGATGGAGCTGGGCAGGCGCACGTTGACCGAGCCATCCGCATTGATCACCGAGCTGAGGTTCTGGGTGTCGTAGTGCACGTCCTTGAGCGAGGTTTCCGCCTCCAGGCTGTCCAGCACCGGCAGCAGCAGTTTCGACAGCTGTTTGACCGTGCTCAGGCCATCGCCGCTCTCGGCTTGCAGGAACAGGGCGGGCAGGCTGTCTTCCAGGCCCTGGGCGGAGACATCGCGCAGTTCGATTTCAGACAGCGCCTGCATGCCAGGCGGGTCGATGTTCTGGCTGGCGACACTGTCCAGCTCCAGGCGCTGATTGGCCAGTATCGGCTGGAAGGGCAGCATCAGCGCGGCCACCAAGGTGGCAGCCAGGCGCAGATTGGTCTGCTTGCGCAGGGCCTTGTGCAGCTGGCGCTCGGTCAGGCAGCCCTGTTCGATGAGGATTTCGCCCAGGCGTTTGTGCCCGGTGAGCTGCAGTTTTATCGCCTCATCCAGCTGTTGGCGGGTGATCAAGCCCTTGTTGATCAGGATCTGACCGAGGCGGGAGTGCTGTTGGGACATGGGCTGGGCCTGTTTTCGGATAGTGGCGTGATGCAATCATGGCGTGTGAGTGCGGGTCTGTCACCGACCATAAGATAGGGTGACAGGCTTTTTCCGCTGCTCGCTTGGCCTGGCCTCCAGGCTTGTGGAAACTAGTGCCTCTGCTTCTATAAGGTTTAGTCGAT
The DNA here is from genome assembly GCF_009763245.1 of Pseudomonas xionganensis. GTDB lineage: Bacteria > Pseudomonadota > Gammaproteobacteria > Pseudomonadales > Pseudomonadaceae > Aquipseudomonas > Aquipseudomonas xionganensis. The sequence continues at coordinate 1,659,421 of NZ_WKJZ01000001.1, forward strand.
GTCTGCTGTCGAGCACCCCCTGATCGAACGTTTTGTCGAGACCTTGTGGTTGGAGAAGGGTTTGTCGGCTCATACCCGCACGGCTTATCGGAGTGACCTGGAGCTGTTCAATGGCTGGTTGCAGGCCCGTGACCTGCAGCTGGATGCCGTGGGGCGTGAGCTGATCCTTGATCATCTGGCCTGGCGCCTGAACCAGGGTTACAAGGCCCGTTCCACGGCGCGCCTGCTGTCCGGTTTGCGGGGTTTCTACCGCTTTCTGCTGCGCGAAGGACTGATCGGGCGCGATCCGACCCTGCAGGTGGAGCTGCCGCAGCTGGGTCGGCCCTTGCCAAAATCACTGTCCGAGGCGGATGTCGAGGCGCTGCTGGCGGCGCCGGACCTGGATGATCCGGTCGGTCTGCGCGACCGCGCCATGCTCGAAGTGCTGTATGCCTGTGGCCTGCGGGTCACGGAGTTGATCAGCCTGACCCTGGAGCAGGTCAATCTGCGCCAGGGCGTGTTGCGGGTGTTCGGCAAGGGCAGCAAGGAACGCCTGGTTCCGCTTGGCGAGGAGGCGCTTGCCTGGATCGAGCGCTACAGCAGGGAGGCGCGGCCGTTTCTCCTGGATGGCCGGCCCAGTGATGTACTGTTCCCCAGTCTGCGCGGGGTGCAGATGACCCGCCAGACCTTCTGGCACCGGATCAAACATCAGGCCCAGGTCGCGGGTATCGGCAAGAGTCTGTCCCCCCATACCCTGCGCCACGCGTTCGCCACCCACCTGCTCAACCATGGCGCCGATTTGCGCGTGGTGCAGATGCTGCTGGGCCATAGCGACCTGTCGACCACGCAGATCTATACCCATGTCGCCCGGGCGCGTTTGCAGGCGCTGCATGCCGAGCACCATCCGCGCGGCTGAGAACGCCGCCTGGCCTGCCGTGGTCGGTGTATCGGGGGCTTCTATGGTAGGCTGTGTGCATCTCTACCCAGTGTGTCTTTTGACGGGAGTTTCCATGCGTTTAACTCGCCTTTTTGCGGCTATCACTCTTGGTCTGTCCTGTGCTGCAGCCGTGGCCGAGGACGCGGATCAGGCCATTCGCCAGACCCTCAAGGCCATCCAGGCCGATCTGCCGGTTGAAGCGATCGCCGAGAGCCCGATGCCGGGGGTCTATCAGGTGCAGCTGGAAGGTGGGCGCCAGCTCTACGCCAGTGGTGACGGTCAGTTCCTGATGCAGGGCTATCTGTTCCAGATCAAGGACGGCAAGGCGGTCAACCTGACCGAGCAGGCGGAGAGCCAGGGCGTGGCCAAGACCATCGATGCCATTCCGGCTTCCGAGATGGTGGTGTTTGCCGGCAAGGAATCCAAGACCCATATCACCGTGTTCACCGATACCGATTGTGGCTATTGCCAGAAGCTGCACAGCGAGGTGCCTGAGCTCAATCGTCTCGGGGTTGAGGTGCGTTACCTGGCGTTTCCGCGTCAGGGCCTGAACGCCCCGGCCGCCAAGGAGCTGACCAGTGTCTGGTGTGCCAAGGACAAGCAGCAGGCCATGAACCTGGCCAAGACTCGTCAGCCGGTGCCGGATGCCCAATGCGACAACCCGGTGGCCAAGCAGTACGCCCTGGGCCAGATGATCGGTGTCACCGGTACTCCGGCGATTGTGCTGGCCAATGGCAAGATCATCCCGGGTTATCAGCCGGCGCCGCAGCTGGCCAAGATTGCCCTGGAGTCCAAGTGATCCGAGCCGTCTAGCGGATTGACTAATAAACAGCCGCTTCGTATGGTGCGGCTCTTTTTCTACGGCCGGAGCTTGCTCCGGCCGTTTTATGCAGTGCAGATGGGGAGTTCAGTGTGAAACCGGTCAAAGTAGGCATCTGTGGGCTGGGTACTGTCGGTGGCGGTACGTTGAATGTATTGAAGCGCAATGCCGAGGAAATTACCCGGCGTGCCGGTCGCGGTATTGAAATCGCCCAGATTGCCATTCGTTCGCCCAAGCCCCAGTACGACACGACCGGTATTCACCTGACCAGCGATGTCTTTGAACTGGTCAATAACCCCGAGATCGATATCGTTATCGAGTTGATCGGTGGCTACACCCTGGCCAAGGATCTGGTCTTGCAGGCCATCGCCAATGGCAAGCATGTGGTTACCGCGAACAAGGCGCTGATCGCCGTGCATGGTAACGAGATCTTTGCCCGGGCCCGCGAGAAGGGCGTGATCGTCGCCTTCGAAGCCGCCGTGGCCGGCGGCATTCCGGTGATCAAGGCCATTCGCGAGGGGCTGGCGGCCAACCGCATCAACTGGCTGGCCGGCATCATCAACGGCACCGGCAACTTTATCCTCAGCGAGATGCGCGAGAAGGGCCGTGCCTTTGACGATGTGCTGAAAGAGGCTCAGGCCCTGGGCTATGCCGAAGCCGATCCGACCTTCGACGTGGAGGGCATCGATGCGGCGCACAAGCTGACCATTCTCGCGTCCATCGCCTTTGGTATCCCCCTGCAGTTCGACAAGGCCTACACCGAAGGCATCACCAAGCTGACCACTGCCGACGTCAACTATGCCGAGGCCCTGGGCTACCGCATCAAGCACCTGGGCGTGGCGCGCTGCACCGCTTCTGGTATCGAGTTGCGGGTGCATCCGACCCTGATCCCGGCCGATCGCCTGATTGCCAACGTCAATGGCGTGATGAACGCGGTGATGGTCAATGGTGATGCGGCCGGCTCCACCCTCTATTACGGTGCTGGCGCCGGTATGGAACCGACTGCTTCCTCGGTGGTGGGCGATCTGGTGGATGTGGTGCGTGCCCTGACCAGCGATCCGACCAACCGTGTGCCGCACCTGGCCTTCCAGCCGGATTCACTGAGCGATCACCCGATTCTGCCGATCGAGCAGTGTGAAAGCGCTTACTACCTGCGCATCCAGGCCAAGGATCACCCGGGCGTACTGGCCCAGGTGGCGAGCATCCTCTCCGAGCGCGGCATCAATATCGAGTCGATCATGCAGAAGGAAGTCGAGGAGCATGATGGCCTGGTGCCGATGATCCTGGTCACTCATCGCGTCACCGAGCAGCACATGAACGATGCCATTGCTGCCCTGGAGGCCCTGGATGGTGTGGCCGCGCCAGTGGTGCGTATCCGCGTGGAACAGCTCGCTTAAGACGCCAGGTCGGGTGGTAAGCCCGGCCTGCAGTGCTTTTATCGGTTTTTAAAGGGTTTTCAACAATGCGCTATATCAGTACCCGTGGCCAGGCACCGGCCCTGAACTTCGAAGATGTGCTGCTGGCCGGCCTGGCCAGTGATGGCGGCCTCTATGTGCCGGAGAATCTGCCGCGTTTTACCGTTGAGGAAATCGCCTCCTGGGCCGGCCTGCCGTACCACGAACTGGCCTTCCGGGTGATGCGTCCCTTTGTCACCGGCAGCATCAGTGACGCGGACTTCAAGCGAATTCTTGAGGAAACCTACGGTGTGTTCGCCCATAACGCCGTGGCGCCGCTGCGCCAGCTGAACGGCAATGAGTGGGTGCTGGAGCTGTTCCACGGCCCGACCCTGGCCTTCAAGGATTTCGCCCTGCAGCTGCTCGGTCGTCTGCTCGACCATGTGCTGAGCAAGCGGGGCGAGCGCGTGGTGATCATGGGGGCCACCAGCGGCGACACCGGCTCGGCGGCCATCGAGGGCTGCAAGGCCTGCGAACACGTCGACATCTTCATCATGCACCCGCACAACCGGGTGTCCGAGGTGCAGCGCCGGCAGATGACCACCATCCTCGGCGACAACATCCACAACATCGCCATCGAAGGCAACTTCGATGACTGCCAGGAGATGGTCAAGGCCAGCTTCGCCGACCAGGGCTTCCTCAAGGGCACCCGTCTGGTGGCGGTCAACTCGATCAACTGGGCGCGGATCATGGCCCAGATCGTCTACTACTTCCATGCCGCACTGCAGCTGGGTGGCCCGGCCCGTTCCGTTGCCTTCTCGGTGCCCACCGGCAACTTCGGTGACATTTTCGCCGGGTATCTCGCGCGCAATATGGGCCTGCCGATCAGCCAGCTGATCGTCGCGACCAACCGCAACGACATCCTGCACCGCTTTATGTCCGGCAACCGCTACGACAAGGACACCCTGCACCCGACCCTGTCGCCGTCCATGGACATCATGGTCTCGTCCAACTTCGAGCGCCTGCTGTTCGACCTGCACGGGCGCAATGGCGCTGAAGTGGCGCGCCTGATGGATGGCTTCAAGGCCAGCGGCAAGCTGGCGGTGGAGGATGATCGCTGGACCGAGGCGCGCCGCCTGTTCGACTCCCTGGCGGTGGACGATGCGCAGACCTGCGCCACCATCGCCGAGGTTCACGCCGAATGTGGCGAGTTGCTCGACCCGCACACTGCCATCGGTGTGCGTGCGGCCCGCGAGTGCCGCCGCAGCCTGGCCACACCCATGGTGGTGCTGGGCACCGCGCACCCGGTCAAGTTTCCGGAAGCGGTGGAAAAGGCCGGTATCGGTGCGGCTCCGGCATTGCCGCCGCATCTGGCCGATCTGTTCGAGCGCGCCGAGCGTTGCACGGTGCTGGCCAATGACCTGAAAACCGTGCAGGGCTTCGTCGCTCAACATGGTAATCGTGGCAAGCCACTGTAACTGGCGCGTAATAAAAACCGGCTCCGATGGCCGGTTTTTTTTGCCTGGCTGCAGGGCGGCTAAGCTATAACGGCCTTGCGCAAACAGGGTGTCGGATGCTGGTGATGCGCTTGGGTCGAGTGCCTGTGGCCAGGGCGAGGGCGCAAGCATGCGGATCGGATGACCGTGGACTGATGTTGAGGGTGTGCTGATGCAAGGGTTTGTCAGGGCCTTACTGCTGTACTGCGTGGTCTGCATCTGGGCGAACGCCCAGGCGGCAACCTTTGAAGTCGGGTTCTATGACTATCCGCCGATGATGATCGAGGACGGTCGGCAGGGCATTTATCAGGATATCTTCGACGAATTGGCCAAGCTCACCGGTGATCAGTTCAATATCCAGTACTACCCCTACCCGCGCATAGGCCTGCTGTTCAATGCCGAGAAACTTGACATAGAGCCGGGTGTTTATCCGGGCTGGGTACACAATCAGCCGGTTCCCGGGGTGTTCTCTGTACCTTTTGGCAAGGTAGTCGATGTCATGGTCTTTGCGCCGGGCAAACGCTTTCCGGTCAAGGGCCCCGAGGATCTGCGCGGCAAGTCGGTGGGGCTGGTACGAGGTTATGCCTATCCGGATCTACTGCCCTTGATCAAGGCGGGGCAGATTGATCGGCGCAATGCGCTGAACGAGGCGCAGTTGCTGGAGATGCTGGCCAGAATGCGTTTTGATCAGGTCGTGATCAATAAGGCCGTTGTGCAGTACAGCGTGCTGCAGATACCGGAATACCGTGATCTGGAAATAGGCGATGTGATGAGTGCGTTCGATGTCAGCATGCGTGTGCAGCCGCGGCATGAGGCGTGGCTGGAGAAGCTGGACGCCGCCTTGCTGGTGCTCAAGAAGCAGGGTGTTATCGAGCGGATCTACGCCAAATACGGTGTCTATCTCTAGAGGGTGCCGGCCTGGCGCAAGGCCTGTATCTGTTCGGCGCTATAGCCCAGAGCCTGCAGAACCTCGTCATTGTGCTCGCCCAGCCGGGGGCCTACCCAGTCCACACCACCCGGGGTCTCGGACAGCTTGGGCACGATGCCGGGCATCTTGAAGGGTTTGCCATCCGGCAGACTGGCCGAGAGCAGCATCTCCCGGGCCAGAAACTGCGGATCCGTGAACATGTCTTCGGCGGAGTAGATGCGACTGGCCGGCACCTCGGCCTGCTGCAGGGTCTTGAGAACCTGCTCCAGGCTGTGGGCGCCGACCCAGCGGTCGATCACCCCATAGAGTTCGTCACGCCTGGCATCGCGGCCATCGTTGCTGGCCAGGTCTGCGGCGTTGGCCAGGTCTTCACGCTCGATGGCCTGCATAAAGCGCTTGAAGATGGCATCACCGTTGGCGCCGATCTGAATGTGTTTGCCATCGGCCGTGGTGTGGATGGAGGAGGGCGTGATGCCCGGCATGATATTGCCGCTGCGCTCGCGGATAAAACCGAATACATCGAACTCCGGCACCATGGATTCCATCATGGCGAAAATGGCCTCATACAGCGCCACGTCCACCACCTGGCCGCTGCCGCCGTTGACTTCGCGCTGGCGCAGGGCCATCAGCGCGCCGATCACCCCCCACAGGGCGGCAATGGAGTCGCCGATGCTGATGCCGGTGCGTACCGGCGGCCTGTCCTCGAAACCGGTGATATAGCGCAACCCTCCCATGGACTCGCCCACCGCGCCGAAGCCCGGCTGATCCTTCATCGGCCCGCTCTGACCAAAGCCCGACAGGCGCACCATGACCAGCTTGGGGTTGAGCGTATGCAGCACGTCCCAGCCCAGGCCGAGCTTCTCCAGCACCCCGGGGCGGAAATTCTCGATCAGGATGTCCGCCTCGGCCAGCAGCTGCTTCAGCACCTCGCGCCCGGCTTCATGCTTGAGATTGAGGGTGATCGAGCGTTTGTTGCGCGCCTGCACAAACCACCACAACGAGGTGCCCTCATACAGCTTGCGCCATTTGCGCAGTGGGTCGCCGCCGTCGGGTGATTCCACCTTGATCACCTCGGCGCCAAATTCGGCACAGATGCGTGAGGCAAACGGCCCGGCGATCAGGGTGCCGAGTTCGATGACTTTGAGGCCGGCGAGGGGCTTGCTAGGGGGGATCATGGAGGCTCCTGGGTGACAGCGGCTGGCGTAGCCTATTGCATTGTGGCGGGGGAGGCTATGGACCTGCTGTCTCCTGTTGACGAGATAAATACGCGGCCATTGATCCTGCGCTTGTGCCGGCCGCCTCTTGCTGCGAGTTTGAGAGGCTGCAGGCGCTTTACGCCGGCTGCGGTTGGGTGGTGCTGACTTGACGTATGCGCTCAGCCTGCTTTAACGGATGCTAGGCGCCGAAGGAGGAAGACGCATGGGGCTGCGTAATGCCGTTCAGCTGATCACCTATCCGGATCGCTTCGGCGGCAACCTGGCCGAACTGTATAGCTTGCTGGATCGTCACCTGGCCGATGCCGTCGGCGGGGTGCATATCCTGCCGTTGTACCCATCCAATGCCGATGCCGGCTTTTCGCCGCTGACCCATATGCAGGTGGACCCGCGTTACGGCGACTGGGCCGATGTCGAGCGCATTTCCGCGCGCTTCGACCTCTGTGTCGATCTGATCATCAGTCACATTGCCGATGAGTCGCCGCAGTTTCTCGACTTTATCGCCCGGGGGCAGGCGTCACCCTTTGCCGAGCTGTTCGTGCAGGTCGACAAGCTGGGTGAGATCAGCCTGGAAGATCTGGCCAAGATCCATATCCGCAAGGAGAAGGAGCCCTTTCGCGCGGTGCAGCTGGCTGACGGCAGCCAGTGTCGGGTCTGGTGTACCTTCACCGAGCGGCAGATTGATCTGAACTATGAGTCCGCGCAAACATACCGGCTGATGGAGGAGTACATGGCCTTCCTCGCCGCCCGCGGGGTCAGGCTGTTCCGCCTGGATGCGTTTGGCTATACCACCAAGCGCATTGGCAGCAGTTGCTTTCTGGTCGAGCCGGATGTCTACCGGATCCTCGAATGGTTTCGCGATACCGGGGCCAAATATGGCGCCGCGATGCTGCCTGAGGTGCACGACCATATCAGCTATCAGTACGCCATCTCGCGGCGCGCTATGCATCCCTATGCCTTCGCCTTGCCGCCTTTGGTGCTGTACAGCTTCCTGGCCGGCAACAGCCGCTACCTCAAGCAGTGGCTGCGCATGTGCCCACGCAACCAGATGACCGTGCTCGATACCCACGACGGCATCTGCATTCCCGATGTTGAAGGGCTGTTGCCGGAGGCGGAGATCCGCTATCTGGTCGATGAGGTGTCGGTGCGCAGTGCCGATCCGATCATGCGTCGTTCGGCGGTCAATGTGCATAGCGTGGGGGCCATCTATCAGCTGACCTGCACGTTTTATGAAGCGCTGATGCGCAACGATGAAGCTTATATCGCGGCCAGGGCCATCCAGTTCTTCACGCCCGGTATTCCCCAGGTCTATTACGTCGGCCTGTTGGCCGGCTGCAACGATTTCCAGCTGGCCGAGGCAAGCGGTGAGGTGCGCGATATCAATCGTCATCGCTACAGCCTGGATGAGGCTGAGCAGGCGCTGCAGCAACCGCTGGTCCAGCGTCTGCTGGCACTGATGCGCTTTCGCAACCAGCATCCGGCGTTCGCCGGGCGCTTCGAGCTGATCCAGTCCAGCGACAGCAGCCTGGCCATGGCCTGGCGCCACGGCCAGCACTATTGCCGGCTGCAGGTGGAGCTCAGTACCAGCCAGGCCATCATTCACTATTGCGACCCGGATGACGGGAGTGAACGGCAACTGCGCTGCTGACTGCAGGCCCGGCAACTCGCATTTCGGGTTAGACTTGGCGACTTTCCGATCAGCCAAGAAGCCCCTCCATGGCCCTGCCGTCGACCACCTACAAAATCGAACTGAACCTCACCGACATGGACCGCAGTGTCTACGAGAGCCTGCGTTTCACCGTGGCCCGCCACCCTTCTGAGACCGAGGAGCGCCTGGCCGCGCGGCTGGTTGCCTATGCCCTGTTCTACCACGAGCAGCTGGCCTTCGGCCGGGGCCTGTCGGATGTGGATGAGCCGGCGCTGTGGGAGAAGAGCCTGGATGGCCGCGTGCTGCACTGGATCGAGGTGGGCCAGCCGGACAGCGAGCGCATCACCTGGTGCTCGCGGCGTACCGAGAAGTTCAGTCTGGTGGCTTATGGCAACCTGCGCGTCTGGCAGACCAAGGAGCTGGATCCGGTACGCAGCCTGAAGAACATCAATGTGGTGGCCCTGGATCAGGAGGCCCTGGCCGCCCTGGCCCTGGATATGCCGCGTTCGCTGAACTGGAGCGTGATGATCAGTGATGGCGAGCTGTTCGTCACCGATGAGCGTGGCCAGCATGAGTTGCCGATCGAGTGGTTGATCGGCGAGCGCTGAGCCGATGGGATCAGTCGGGTGGACAACGCTTTTTTCGTCCCCCTGCGCCCGCGCACCTGGTGGACGGATGAAGCGTCGTCCACCCTACGAATCTACACCTGATAAAGCGACATCCTGCCCATGCGTATCGAGTCCCGTCCGCTGCCCCAAAACCTGCCTGACCTGGGCAATCTGCCGCCTCTGCTGACCCGTCTGTATGCCGCCCGCGGCGTGCAGTCGGCGGCCGAACTGGACAAGGGCCTGGCGCGTTTGCTGCCCTATCAGCAGATGAAGGGCATGGAAGCGGCCGTCGAGCTGCTGGTGCAGGGCTTGCAGCAAGGTCAGCGCATGCTGATCGTCGGCGACTTCGATGCCGACGGCGCCACCGCCAGCACGGTGGGGGTACTGGGCCTGCGCATGCTCGGCGCCGCCCATGTCGATTACCTGGTGCCCAATCGCTTCGAGTATGGCTATGGCCTGACCCCGGAAATCGTCGCGGTGGCGCTGGAGCGTCAGCCCGAGCTGCTGATTACCGTGGACAACGGCATTTCCAGTGTCGAGGGCGTGGCCGCAGCCAAGGCTGCCGGGCTCAGGGTGCTGGTCACCGATCACCATTTGCCGGGGCCGGAATTGCCGGCGGCCGATGCCATCGTCAATCCCAATCAGCCGGGTTGCGAGTTCCCCAGCAAGGCCATGGCCGGGGTCGGGGTGATGTTCTATGTGCTGCTGGCCCTGCGTGCCCGTCTGCGCGAGCTGGGCTGGTTTGGCCCGCAGCGGGTCGAGCCCAACCTGGCCGAGCTGCTGGATCTGGTGGCGTTGGGCAGTGTGGCGGACGTGGTGCCGCTGGATGCCAACAACCGCATCCTGGTCCATCAGGGCCTGGCGCGCATCCGCGCCGGCCGCGCGCGCCCGGGCCTGCGCGCGATTCTCGAAGTGGCCGGACGCGACCATCGGCGCATCACCTCCACCGATCTGGGTTTTATCCTCGGCCCGCGGCTGAATGCAGCCGGGCGGCTGGACGATATGAGTCTGGGCATCGAATGCCTGCTCTGTGAGGATGAGGCCCAGGCCCGGGATATGGCGGTGCAGCTCGATCAGCTCAACCAGGATCGCAAGGCCATCGAGCAGGGCATGCAGCGCGAGGCCCTGGCCCAGCTCAAGGATCTGCCCCTGGAGGACATGCCCTTCGGTCTGTGCCTGTTCGAGGCCGACTGGCACCAGGGGGTGATCGGCATCCTCGCCTCGCGCATGAAGGAGCGCTATCACCGCCCGACCATCGCCTTTGCCGATGCCGGCGAGGGCGTGTTGAAAGGCTCGGCGCGCTCGGTGCCGGGTTTTCATATCCGCGATGCCCTGGACGCCGTGGCGGCCCGCCATCCGGGGTTGATCAGCAAGTTCGGCGGGCATGCCATGGCCGCCGGCCTGTCACTGCCGGCGTCCAACTTCGGCGCCTTTGCCGCCGCCTTCGATGCCGAGGTGCGGCGTCAGCTGGTTGAGGATGATCTGACCGGGCGACTGCTGTCCGATGGCAGCCTGTCGATCGAGGAGTTCCATCTGCCTTTGGCCAAGGAGCTGCGCAATGCCGGGCCCTGGGGTCAGCATTTTCCCGAGCCGCTGTTCCATGGCGTGTTTCAGCTGGTGCAGCAGCGCATCGTTGGCGAGCGCCACCTCAAGCTGGTGCTGAAAAGCGAGTGCGGCAGCCTGCAGCTCGATGGCATCGCCTTCAATATCGACCGCGAGCAGTGGCCCAATCCCACGGTGCGCTGGGCAGAGCTGGCCTACAAGCTGGATGTCAACGAATACCGTGGGCAGGAAAGCGTGCAGCTGCTGGTGGCGCATATGGCGCCACGCTAGCGAGCTGTCAGCTGCGGGGCGCCGTGGCGGCCGAGCCGTCGGCAAGGGCGCGCTCGTTGAGCTCGCTCCAGCGGGCGAGGAACTGCGGCGGCTGACTGACCCGCTGCGGCGCCTTGGCCAGGAATACGCCGAGGTCGTTGAAGGCATACACCGGCAGCAGGTCGCTGCGTTCACTGGCGGGGCGGATCTGCGCATCGAGGTTGTCGAGAATCAGCGGTTGCGCATCCGGGCTGGCGTAGTAGGCCAGCACCATATGGGCCTGGTTCTGTCTGAGGGCTTTGACGAAGGTCAGGCGCAGCTTGGCGCTGGGAATGCCCAGGCGCACCAGGCTGAAATACTTGGCGATGGCGAAGTCTTCACAGTCACCCAGGCCGCGGCTCAGGGTCTCGGCCGGGGTGGCCCAGTAGTCGTTCTGGCCCCAGGCCTGCTGGTCGCTGACAAAGCGCACCGAGCGGTTAACAAAGCGATTGACCTGCTGCAGCAGGGCCCGCTCATCACTCTCGCCCGCGTTCTGCAGCAGCACGTCCCAGCTGGCCAGGCGCGCCGCGCTCTGGGCATCACTCAGGGCGCTGAAGGCGGGCGATGGATTATTGGCAATGGCCTGCGGGCTGAGCAGGCAGCCACCCAGCAGCATGCCGGCCAGGGTCTTCAGGCAGAATTTCCGGTAAGTCGAGGACCGTAACATCGTTTCCCCTCGGGCTCAGGCGCTTATTGGCCTTTGGCCACTCTCTTCTTGTGCTGCCATCCTATCGGCGTCAATTACAAAACAGCTATGGGCGTTTTGTGACGGTGACCAATATTTGACATTTTTCCTGCCGGATACCCGACGAACTGCTCGGCTCTTATGGGTTTTCTGGCGCCAGTAATTTTTTGTTCGAATTTGCACGGCCTACGACGAACCGCGACGCCTCGCCTGGGCTGAAAAGTCGGTATCTTGACTTTCCATCCCGGCCCAGATGCTTTGAGCAAAGAGCGGGCCAATCTTTCTCGCGCCGCTTGGCTTTAGGTGTGGGGAAACTCGCAAGGCATTCGGTGGGTCTGAAATCTGGTCATTTACGTTGAGGGCGGTGCCAATGAATACCCGTGGTTTGCTGGATCAGTTACTCAAGTCGGGTCAGGATCTGCTCGGCAAGCAGGGCAGCGGGGCTGCCGGAAAAAAGACGGGCGTGGATCTGGGCAGTTTGCTCAGCGGTGCCGGTGGCGGCGCGTTGGCGGCGGGGGCCATGGGCCTGCTGCTAGGCAACAAGCGGGCGCGCAAGCTGGGCGGCAAGGCCCTGACCTATGGCGGCCTGGCCGCCCTCGGGGTGATTGCCTACAAGGCCTATGGCAACTGGCAGGCACAGCAGGCCAGTGCGCCCCGGCATGAGCCGCAGACCCTGGATCGCCTGCCGCCGGCAGAGGTCGAACAACACAGCCAGGCGGTGCTCAGGGCCCTGGTCGCGGCGGCCAAGGCCGATGGTCATATCGATGCCCGCGAGCGCCAGCTGATTGATGGCGAACTGGCCAAGCTCGACTCGGATGGTCAGCTGCAGCAGTGGCTGCAGGTCGAGCTGAACAAACCGCTGGATCCGGCGGAGCTGGCGCGGGCGGCGAGCACACCGGAAATGGCCGCCGAGATGTATGTGGCCAGTGTGCTGATGGTGGATGAGGAGCACTTTATGGAGCGCGCCTATCTGGATGAACTGGCGCGTCAGCTCAAGCTGGAGCCGGCGCTCAAGGCCGAGCTGGAAGCCCAGGTGCGTCAGGCGCAGGACGCTGCGTAAGCCTCTTTCCTCGGGACTTGGCGGCTGGGTTGGGTTCGGTCAGGTGGGCGCCGCCGCATAGAAGACCACGCAGTTGCGTCCGGCATCCTTGGCCTGGTACAGGGCCTGGTCGGCCAGCTGCAGGGTGGCGGCAATATCCCCATGGTCGTTTGGCCAGAGCGCGCCGCCAATGCTGCAGCCGATCTGCACGCTGTGGCCCTCCAGTTGCACCGGCGCCTTGAGGGCCAGCAGGGTGCGCTCGGCCACCATCTGCGCCTGGTCCTGGGCCGTTTCACTGGGGACCTGCAGCACCATCAGAAATTCATCGCCACCCAGGCGCGCCACCAGGTCCCCTTCACGCAGGCCGTTGCGTAGCCGGTTGGCGACCTCCTGCAGCAATAAATCGCCTGCGGCGTGGCCGAGCTTGTCATTGATCGGTTTGAAACCATCCAGATCCAGGTAGAGCAGGGCCAGGCAGCGATTGTGCTGGTGGCACTGCTGCTGCGCCTGGGGCAGGTAGTGCTCCAGGGCTATGCGGTTGGCCAGACCGGTCAGGCCATCCTGGTGGGCCAGGGTCTGCATGGCGCCCAGGGCGTGATGATGATGGGTCAGACTCTCCACCAGATGGCGGATGGAGTGGCTCAGGGTTTCGATTTCGTGGGTGCTGCGAATATCCGGAATCACTGCAATCTCACCCGCGCTCAAACGATCAGCCGCTTCGGCGATCTGGCGCAGAGGACGGGTGAAATAGCCGGTCAGCAGCCAGCCCAGCAAGGCGAACAGCAGGGCCAGCAGACTACCCCACAGGAGGATATTGAAGGTGGTTTCACGCACTGGCGCATAGGCTTCATCCAGTGACTGGCGGGCGATTACGATCCAGCCCAGGCCCTCGTAGGCCTTGTAGCCCTGGCTGGTGGCAATGCCGGTCAGGTATTCCTTGCCATCCGGCCACTGCTGTACGGCCCAATGGTTGTGCGGCGGGTTGCTGACCAGCAAGGCGGGCAAGGTCAATTGCTGACCGATCATCTCCTTGGGCGCCAGCAGCACCGTATGATCCTGGCCGATTACAAAGAATTCGACCTGACGACGTTGCTGAATGGGCTCCAGAATGGCCAGGCGTACCTCGTCGGCCCAGGCCCATGACAGGTGCGAGGCCAGTACGCCGACCAGTTGGCCTTCCTGGTCAAGCACTGGCAGGCTGATATCGACAAACTTCATCGCCTCGCCCGTTGGATTGGGCAGCAGCTTGGCCAGTAGCACGGCTTCATGCACATCGCCGATAAACAGCCCCTTGCTGCCTTCCAGAAAGACCGGGCGATGACCGATATTGACGCCCTCCAGAATGCCGTTGCTGGAGGCCAGCACCTGGCCCTGCTCGTCGGTGTAGCCGATCCAGGCAATGCTGGGGAAGTTGCTCTGCAGGCGGTCGAGCAGATTGCGCACTTCAGCTATGTCCTGGCCTTCGCGCAGGGCGCGCAACTGGCCCAGTACCTGGAGCATGCCGGCGCGGCTTTCCATGTCGCGGTCCAGGCGGTCCACCATCATGTAGGACACTTCCGCCAGGTCGCGGCCCACTTCCTCACGAATGCGCTGGCTGCTGTCCATGCCGATCAGGGTGCCCAGCAGCCAGCTGAGTGCCGTTACCAGCACGGCGATGGTAATGGCAAAGCGGCTGCGCAGGCTGTGGGATGAATGCATGCTGGATCTGTTCCTGAGCAGTCAAGGCTGTGGTTAACCATTCCCTGGCAGCGGCCCCGCATACTCCTGTGTCTTCGGCGCGAGGGGAGGCTGTGATTTTCCTGTAGTGAGTGTAGTGCGCCATCGGTCTGTCAGTTGGTGATCCACTGCCGATTGCGTGGTGCCAGGGGTGGCGGGAGTCGGGTATACTCGCCGGCTTTTCCGAAAGTTTGACTTGCGAGTGCCGACTACCATGGAAATCAATCCGATCCTCAATGCCATCAAGGATCTGTCCGAGCGCACCCTCAGCATTCGGGGGTATCTTTGACTACGATCACAAGCATGATCGTCTGGTCGAAGTAAACCGCGAACTGGAAGACGCCGGCGTCTGGAACAAGCCCGAGTACGCGCAAGCCCTGGGCCGTGAGCGCGCCATGCTGGCGCAGATCGTCGAAACCATCGACGACCTCACCGGCAGCCTGGCCGATTCCAAGGATCTGCTGGAGATGGCCGCCGAGGAAAACGACGAAGGCGCGGTGAATGACATCGTCGTCGAAGTCGAGCGCCTGCGCGAGATCCTCGAGAAGCTCGAATTCCGCCGCATGTTCAGCCATGAGATGGACCCGAACAACTGCTACCTGGATATCCAGGCCGGCTCCGGCGGCACGGAAGCGCAGGACTGGGCCAATATCCTGCTGCGCATGTACCTGCGCTGGGCCGACAAGCGCGGTTTCAATGCCGAGATCGTCGAGCTGTCCGAAGGCGAAGTCGCCGGCATTAAGGGCGCCACCGTGCATATCAAGGGCGAGTACGCCTTCGGCTGGCTGCGCACCGAGATCGGTGTGCACCGCCTGGTGCGCAAGAGCCCGTTCGACTCCGGCGCCCGTCGCCACACCTCGTTCTCGGCGGTGTTCGTATCCCCCGAGATCGACGACAAGGTGGAGATCGAGATCAACCCGGCCGACCTGCGTATCGACACCTACCGCTCCTCCGGTGCCGGTGGTCAGCATGTCAACACCACCGACTCGGCGGTGCGGATTACCCACGTGCCGACCAACACCGTGGTGGCCTGCCAGAACGAGCGCTCCCAGCATGCCAACAAGGACACCGCCATGAAGATGCTGCGGGCCAAGTTGTACGAGCTGGAGATGCAGAAGCGCAACGCCGCCTCCCAGGCGCTGGAAGACAGCAAGTCGGATATCGGCTGGGGCCACCAGATCCGTTCCTATGTGCTCGATGACTCGCGCATCAAGGATCTGCGTACCGGCGTCGAGCGTAGCGACTGCCAGAAGGTCCTCGACGGTGACCTCGATGGCTACCTTGAGGCCAGCCTGAAACAGGGCCTGTAACCCTTACCTAATTCCATTTGTATTTACGCGCCAGGCAGACAGACGACCATGAGCGACCAACAACTCGACCCACAAGCCCTTTCCCACGAAGAACGGCAGCATGAAGAAAACAAGCTGATTGCCCAGCGCAAGGAAAAGCTGGCTGCCATTCGTGAGCAGGGCAACGCCTTCCCCAACGATTTTCGCCGCGACAACTACTGCGCCGACCTGCAGAAACAGTACGCCGAATCGAGCAAGGAAGAGCTGGCCGAGGCCGCCATCCCGGTCAAGGTCGCCGGGCGCATCATGCTCAACCGCGGCTCCTTTATGGTGATCCAGGACATGACCGGGCGTATCCAGGTCTATGTCAATCGCAAGACCCTGCCGGCCGAAATCCTGGAAGCGGTCAAACACTGGGACCTGGGCGACATCATCGCCGCCGAGGGCACCCTGGCCCGTTCCGGCAAGGGTGACCTGTATGTGGAAATGACCGACGTGCGCCTGCTGACCAAGTCGCTGCGCCCGCTGCCGGACAAGTTCCACGGCCTGACCGATACCGAGCAGCGCTATCGTCAGCGTTATGTCGACCTGATGGTCAACGAGGAGGTGCGTCACAGCTTTCGCGTGCGCTCCCAGGTGATCGCCCATATCCGCCAGTTCCTGATGCAGCGCGATTTCCTCGAAGTGGAAACGCCGATGCTGCAGACCATCCCTGGCGGCGCCGCAGCCAAGCCCTTCGAGACGCACCACAATGCCCTGGATATGCAGATGTTCCTGCGTATCGCCCCGGAGCTGTACCTCAAGCGGCTGGTTGTGGGTGGTTTTGAAAAGGTCTTCGAGATCAACCGCAACTTCCGTAACGAAGGCGTCTCGACCCGGCACAACCCCGAGTTCACCATGCTCGAGTTCTACCAGGCCTACGCCGACTACGAAGACAACATGGACCTGACCGAGGAGCTGTTCCGCGAGCTGGCCATGCTGGTGCTGGGCAGCACCGATGTGCCCTACCAGGGCAAGGTGTTCCACTTCGGCGAGCCGTTCGCGCGCCTGTCGGTGTTCGATTCCATCCTCAAGTACAACCCGGACATCAGCGCCGCCGACCTGCAGGATATCGACCGCGCCCGGGAGATCGCCAAGAAGGCTGGGGCCAAACTGCTCGGTCACGAAGGCCTGGGCAAGCTGCAGGTGATGATTTTCGAGGAGCTGGTCGAGCACAAGCTGGAGCAGCCGCACTTCATCACCCGCTACCCCTTCGAGGTGTCGCCCCTGGCGCGGCGCAGCGACGATGACCCGAGCGTCACCGACCGCTTCGAGCTGTTTATCGGTGGCCGCGAGATCGCCAACGCCTACTCCGAGCTGAACGACGCGGAAGACCAGGCCGAGCGCTTTATGCAGCAGGTGGCCGACAAGGATGCCGGCGACGACGAGGCCATGCACTTTGACGCCGACTTCGTCCGCGCCCTGGAATACGGCATGCCGCCTACCGCCGGTGAAGGCATCGGTATCGACCGCCTGGTGATGTTGCTCACCGATGCGCCGTCTATTCGGGACGTGATCCTCTTCCCGCATATGCGTCCGCAGGCCTGATGGCCATAAAGCCGCCTACGGGCGGCTTTTTTATGTCCGCCATCCGTATACGTCTGGCCTGTGCTGACTGCTTGGGGAGAGGTTTGTGTGCAACAGGGCCCGACGGGCCTTCACAGCCTGGACTATTTTTCAGCAAGAGCTGTCCAAGCGTGCATTGAAACTCGAAAGGAAACCTTAGCCGTGACTGCCAAACCCGCACAGGAAAGTGCCACCGAATTGGCCCATGCCGTGGTCGAAAGCGTTCAGTACCAGGGCCGCAAGGCCAGCCGCCAGGGCAGCGAGCAGCGTCGCCAGGCCATTCTCGATGCCGCCATGCGCATTATCGTGCGTGACGGGGTGCGTGCCGTACGCCACAGGGCCGTGGCCGCCGAGGCCCAGGTACCGCTCTCGGCCACCACCTATTACTTCAAGGATATCGATGACCTGATCACCGATACCTTCGCCCAGTTTGTCGAGCGCAGCGCCGCCCATATGGCGCAGTTCTGGAGCAGTACCGAGGGCCTGCTGCAGAGTCAGGTGGCCAGCCTGGACGGCAGCGCCGAGGCGCGCCGCCGCCTGGCCAGCGATATCGCCCGGCTGGCGGTGGAGTATGTGCGTAACCAGCTGTTGCAGCGCCGCGAGCATCTGCTGGCCGAGCAGGCCTTTCAGCAGGAAGCGCTGCTCAACCCACGCTTGCACGAACTGGTGCGCGCCCATCGCAGGATCCTGTTGCAGGGCGTGACCCATTTCTTTGAAGTACTGGGTAGCGAGCAGCCTGAGCAGGATGCCAAGCTATTGACGGCCATTATCGTGCGCATGGAGTATCAAGGCCTGCTCGATGGTGTCGAGCGCCTGGACAGCGAGGATATGCTGGCCATTCTTAAACGCTATATGCACTTGGTGCTGGGGCTTTGACCCGCACTGCTTTCAAGGAGAGCTCAATGATCGTCTGGCGCGCGCTGTTGGCCGTGTCCTTCCTGCTGCTCAGTGGCTGTCTGGTGACCTTCACTGACCCGATCCCGGCCAACGAGTCGGCGCCCATGCCCCTGCTGGGTGAGTGGGTGCGCAAAAACGAGTGGGGCGAGCAGCTCTACCTGCAAATCACCCGTGCCGGTTCCAATGTCTACAAGGCCAAGTCCTATGTCGACAGCCCGGACAACCTCGACAGTCTGGAAGAGTACGGCTTTACCGTGGCCCACCATGGCCGACGCTGGTACCTGTCGGCGGGCCTGCCGCAGAAGTTCGGTGCCAACTTCGCCATTGCCGGCTTCGAGCTGACCACCGATGGCGAACTGGTGCTGTATAACCTGGATGTCGATCGCATTCTGCAGGACATGCAGCAGGGCACCCTGCAGGGCGAACTGGTGGACATGCGCGAGGCCGAGGGCGTGCTGATCACCAGCCCCCTGGAGCAGGTGTTTGCCTACCTGGATGACCAGGCCAACTCCGATGTATTTATCGAAGCGGCACGTTATCAGCGTGTGGCCGACTGACGGCGAGGATGGATGAACAGTCAAAGCGGTTTGGATGATTATCAACTGACGGTGCGCGCACTGTCAGAACGTATCGTCGAGGCGCAGAACCCGATTCGCGTGCTGGATGCGGTGAAGTGGGACGATCAGGTACGCGCCGATTTCCTCAAACACAAGGGGCGACAGTTGCCGGCGGTGGACCGAGCCTATTACGAAGGCCGCCCCCTGGCCTTCGATGCCGGTGAGAAGAAGCTGGAGTTCCAGAATATCGAGCGCGATATCACCCGCCAGCTCGGCCAGTTCAACCCGGTGGGGCAGATCATGCGGCGCATGTGCCGCGAATACCGCATGGTCATCCGCATGCTCGAAGCCCGTGGCACCGCCGATTTCGGCCTGATCAGCCAGGACCTTTACGGCGCTGCCTCAGACGCCTTTCATGCCGGCGATCCGACCCTGGCCGATCTGGGCCTGATGTTTTCCGACTACCTGAACAATATCGACAGTCGCGGTGACCTCAAGGACGAGCCCAAGACCCTCAATGCCAAGCAGGCCGTGGACCTGCTGCAGCACCGCCTGAACAAGGTGTTCGGCGAAGCCGAAGAAACCATCCGCGTCTTCGAATCCGATGGCATCCTCGCCGACGCGGCGGCGGGCGCCGATTACATCAAGATCCGCAGCGACGCCACCTTCAACGAACGCGACGTCAAGGCCCTGGAGGTGCATGAGGGGCTGGTGCATGTGGCCACCACCCTCAATGGCCTCAACCAGCCGGTGTGCACCTTTCTGGCCAAGGGCCCGCCTTCTTCCACCGTGACCCAGGAAGGTCTGGCCATTCTCATGGAGGTGATCGCTTTCGCCTCCTATCCGACGCGTCTGCGCAAGTTGACCAACCGCACCCGGGCCATCCATATGGCCGAGGAGGGCGCGGACTTTCTCCAGGTATTCGAGTTCTACCGCGAGCAGGACTTTACCCCGGAAGACAGCTACAGCAATGCCAGCCGGGTGTTTCGCGGTTCCACGCCCACGGGCCTGCCTTTCACCAAGGACCTGTCCTATCTGAAGGGCTTTATCATGGTCTACAACTACATCCAGCTGGCGGTGCGCAAGGGCAAGCTGGAGCAGATTCCGCTGCTGTTCTGCGGCAAGACCACCCTGGAGGATATGCGTACCCTGCGCCGTCTGGTGGATGAGGGGCTGGTGGTGGTGCCCAAGTACCTGCCGCCGCAGTTCAGCGACCTCAACTCGCTGTCGGCCTGGATGTGCTTCTCCAACTTCCTCAACCACCTGAGCCTGGACCGGATCGAGGCGGATTACGCCAATATCCTGTAAGGATGCCAGCCGGGTCGCCTGCTGTGTCAGGCAACCCGGCTGGCAGTCGGAGGGTTACAGCGCGCCAAATACCTTCTTGGCCAGGCTGGTGGCCGCGCCCGCCGGGTTCTGGCGGATGCTGGCTTCCTGCTGGGCGATCATCTCGAACAGGCCGTCCAGGGCCTGCTCGGTGACATAACTCTCGATATTGGCGTTTTTCGCATCGATCACGCCAAAGCTGGCGGCCTGACCGGCAAAGGCGTTGTATTGCTGGGCCAGACCAACCTGGGCGGTGGCCTGCTGAACGATGGGCAGGAACTTGGCGCGGATCTGTTCGCGGCTGCTCTTGTTCAGGTACTGGGTGGCCGAATCCTGTGGCCCGGCGAGGATGCTTTTGGCGTCCTGCACGGTCATCTTCTTCACTGCGTCCACCAGCAGGGCCTGGGCCTGGGGTACGGCGGCTTCGGCGGCCTGGTTCATGCTGCTTTCCAGTTGGCTGACCTGGGCGCCCATGCCCATCATCTTCATGGTGCGTGCGGCCTTGCCGAGGTTGCCCGGCAGTTCGATGCGCACATCCGGGTTGTCACTAAACCCGCCCGGTGCGCCCAGTTGCTTGACTGCGACCTGGGCGCCCTGGATCAGGGCGTCCTTGAGGCCGCCGCTGGCGTCGGTCTGGGTCAGGTCGGCCAGGGACAGGGCCATGGCGCTGCTGGACAGCAGCAGGCCGGTGGCCAGGGAAATCAGACGAAGCATGAGGGGCATCCTTGTGCAGTGGGGTGTTCAGCCAGCTTAGCAGGCCTTGTCAGTCGGTATTGGCCTGGCTTAGACGCTGCAGTTCGCGGCGCACCATCTGTGCATATTCGGCGGGCTTGAGGGCATACAACTGGCTGGCTACCCAGGCCAGCCAACGGGCGCCCAGTTCGGCCTTGGCTGCCAGCAGGCGCTGGGCTTCGGCCTCGGCGCGGGCCTGGTTGGCCTGGTGGAACTCGGCGCGCGATGGCTTGGCGGTTTGATCGTTGGCTGGGGTCATGGGCTATCGGATGCGGGTGATTGATCCTGGGATTATCTGCAGAGCCTGCGCCGCGTAGGGTGGATGACGCTCTTTTCATCCACCCTCGCGGCCGATATTGGAGGATGGATAAAGCGTCATCCACCCTAGGGTATTTGCGCTAGGCAGGCCGGTTATACCGGCTCGGCTACATCCTCGTTTCTATCTAGGGCCACCTGGCGGATCGACAGGCGAATTTCCGCCGGCAGCACGCGCTTGGCGGCGCCTTCGACCAGTTCCCCGAGCAGTGGGTGGTGACTGAGCCTGCCGGCTTCGTCCTGACGCAGTACGCCTTGTTCCAGCATGCTCTGGATAAAGTGGCGGAACAGACTCTTGTCGAAGAATTCCGGGGCATTCAGGCCATGCAGGATCGACAGGCGCTGGGCCATCACGGTGCAGAGGTTTTCCAGTTCCTCGGCGCTGATGGCGTTCTGTCCGGCATTCAGCAGCAGGGCGGTGGCCATATAGAAACGTTGCAGGGTCTGCACAATGGCGCGGGCCAGCAGGGTGAGCAGGACGAATTCGCGCGAGCTGGGTGCCGGGCGCACATAGACGTCTCCTTCGACCTTGAGCAGCCCCTGCTCGACAAAGGCCGCCAGCCACTGGTCGATCACCGCTTCCAGCTCGTCCAGCTCCCAGCGGATAAACAGCTCGGATTGCAGGTAGGGGTAGAGTGCCTTGGTAAAGCGCAGGATCTGTTCGCGGCTCATCCGTGCGCTGCTCTGGAAGAAGCTCGCCAGCAGCGCCGGCAGGGCGAAGATATGCAGCACGTTGTTGCGGTAGTAGGTCATCAGCACCGCATTGTGCTCGTCCAGATAGAGGATCTTGCCCAGAGCGTCCTTCTGTTCGGCGAGCAGGTCCATCTTCTGCACGTACTCGATCAGGGCCTGGCCATTGCCCTCCGGCAGGGTGGTGTGGGGCGAGTAGGGCACCCGGCGCAGCAGCGCCAGGTAGAGGTCGAGTACCCGCGCCAGGGCGCCTTCATCCAGGGCCAGCTTGCTGGTGGAGAGCAGCGCCAGGGCCACCAGATTGACCGGGTTGATCGCCGCAGCTTCGTTGAGGTGCTGCGCCACCTTGTCGCCCAGGCGGTTGGTGGCGCTGTTCAGCCAGTCGGGGCGGAACTGCGTGCCGTAATCCTGGGTACGCCAGTCTGGTTGCTCGGCGTCGAGGAACTCGGCCAGCTTGATCGGCTCGCCAAAATTCACCCAGACATGGCCAAAGCGCTGCTTGAGCGCGCCGATAACCTTGAAGATGTCGAAGATCGACTCCTTCTTCTTGCTCGCCCCACGCAGCTCGCCCAGATAGGTGCGGCCTTCCAGCACCCGCTCGTAGCCGATATACACCGGCACGAACACCACCGGCAGGCGGCTGGAACGCAGGAAACTGCGCAGGGTGATGGCCAGCATGCCGGTCTTCGGCTGCAGCATGCGCCCGGTGCGCGAACGGCCGCCCTCGACGAAGTACTCCACCGGGAAACCCTTGCTGAACAGGGTGTGCAGGTATTCGTTGAATACCGCGGTATAGAGCGGGTTGCCCTTGAAGGTGCGGCGCATAAAGAACGCGCCGCCACGCCGTAGCAGGCCGCCGATGATCGGCATGTTCAGGTTGATGCCGGCGGCGATATGCGGCGGCGTCAGGCCGTTGCGAAACAGCAGGTAGGACAGCAGCAGGTAGTCGATATGGCTGCGGTGGCAGGGCACGTAGATCACTTCGTGGCCCTGGGCGACGTCCTGCACGCCTTCGATATGGTTGACCTTGATGCCGTCGTAGATCTTGTTCCAGAACCAGCTCAGCACCAGTTCGAGGAAGCGGATCGCGGTGTAGGCGTAGTCCGAGGCAATCTCGTTACCATAGCGCAGGGCCTGGCTTTCGGCTTTCTCCAGGCTGATGCCCTCGCGCTCGGCCTCTTCGATAATGGCCTGGCGTACCTGCGGGCCGTGAATCAGGCCCTTGACCAGATTGCGCCGGTGCGACACGTCCGGGCCGATGACGGCGGCCTTCTGGTTGCGAAAGTGCACCCGCAGGATGCGCTGCACCATGCGCAGGGTGCGCTCGTGGCCCTTGTCCTGCTCCACCAGCTCGCGCAGATGAATGGGGGTGGAGAACTGCACGCGGGTCTTGCGCCCCAGAATCAGGATGCTGACCAGCCGGCGCAGACGCCCGGTGACCGCCCAGCTGTCAGCGAACAGCAGCTTCCAGGCGCTGGTTTCGCGGTCCGGGGACTGACCCCAGAACACGCTGACCGGCACGATCTGCGCGTCATCCACGGCATGCTGGCTGAGCGCCCCGACCAGGCGCTGCAGGGTAGGGGAGATGCCGCGCTTGTCCTGACGGCCCAGCCAGTCCGGTTCCGGCGTCAGGTAGAAGAAGGCTGCAGGCTCCTCCAGGTTGCCCACTGCGACGGGCAGCACCGGGCGCGGCAGACCGGCCTTGCGGCACTCGGTATCGACCACCGCCAGGTCGCTCAGCGACGGCAGCTGCAGCACATAGAACACCGGCTTGCTGCGGTCGAGCTTGAGGGTAAAGGCCGACTGGTTGATGGTTTCCGAGCGTACCCAGAGGTACAGCACGCGGCGCAGGGTGCCGAAGACAAGGCGACGGAAGGGAGATCGGGTCATGGCGTCAGGAAAACTGTGCAAAACGAGCATTTGCTCGGGGCGCTTAGTGTGCCGGATCGATGGGCTATCGGCAAAATCTTGTAACTGCTTGATTTGCCATGGGTAGCCAGGCTCCCGGGCAGGTTTGTCACGGTCTGTTGCACGCCCGGGCCTTGACCGTCAGGTTCCCGGCTTGCGCAGCCTGCGCGTGACTCCTTATAGTCCGCCGGCACTTAAACGCCCCGCTTGCGCCTGCACGGGTTGCGCGTGGGGCCAGTTACCGCACTGGTGAAAGGCCATGATTGAAATAAGAAACCTGACCAAGCGTTTTGCCCAGCACACCGCCGTGGACAATCTGTCCTTTAGCGTTCAGCCCGGGGAAGTGCTGGGCTTTCTCGGCCCCAACGGCGCCGGCAAGTCCACCACCATGAAGATGCTTACCGGCTTTCTCGCGCCAAGCGCGGGTACGGCCAGCATTCTCGGCTTCGATATCCAGAAAGACACCCTCAAGGCCCAGCAGCAGATCGGTTATCTGCCCGAAGGTGCGCCATGCTACGGCGATATGACCGTGCGCCGCTTCCTTGAATTTATCGCCGAGGTGCGTGGCTACAAGGGGGCCGAGAAGCGCGAGCGGGTGGCCAAGGCGGTGGCTCAGGTCGAGCTTGATGCGGTGCTGGAGCAGAGCATCGAGACGCTGTCCAAGGGCTTCAAGCGTCGCGTCGGCCTGGCCCAGGCGATTCTGCACGACCCCAAGGTGCTGATCCTTGACGAGCCCACCGATGGTCTCGACCCCAACCAGAAGCATCAGGTACGCCGGCTTATCCAGAGCCTGGCCTACGACAAGATCGTCATCATCTCCACCCATATCCTCGAAGAAGTCTCCGCTGTGTGCACCCGCGCGGTGGTGATCGCCCAGGGCAAACTGCTGGCCGATGGCACCCCGCTGGAGCTGGAAAGCCGCTCGCGCTATCACCAGGCCGTCACCCTGGTGGCCGATGCGCCGCTGGATCAGGCCGCGCTGGCGGCCTTGCCGGGCGTGGCCGGGGTGGAAGAAAACGCCCTGGAGCACAGCCTCAGCGTGCTGGCCAAGCCGGGCGAGGTGATCTTCCCCCAGGTCAATGGGCTGATTGCCGAGCGTGGCTGGAAGATCAAGGAATTGAATGTGGAGCGCGGTCGGCTGGATGAAGTGTTCCGCAGTCTGACCCGTGGGGAGGTGGTATGAGTCAGTTGCCGGTGATTTTCAAACGCGAGCTGGCGAGCTACTTCGCCACGCCGCTGGCCTATGTGTTTATCCTGATCTTCCTGGTGCTGTCCGGGGTGTTCACCTTCTACCTCGGCGGCTTCTTCGAGAGTGGCCAGGCCAACCTCTCGGCCTTCTTCAACTTCCACCCCTGGCTGTACCTGTTCCTGGTGCCGGCCATTGCCATGCGCCTGTGGGCCGAGGAGCGCAAGAGCGGCACCATCGAGCTGCTGATGACCCTGCCGATCACCCGCTTCGACGCGGTTACCGGCAAGTTCCTCGCCGCCTGGGCCTTTGCCGGCCTGGCGCTGCTGCTGACCTTCCCCATGGTGATCACCGTCAACTACCTGGGCGAGCCGGACAACGGCGCCATTCTCACCGGCTATATCGGCAGCTGGCTGCTGGCCGGCGGCTACCTGGCCATCGGCTCGTGCATGTCGGCCCTGGCGAAGAACCAGGTGATCGCCTTTATCCTGGCGGTCAGCCTGTGCTTCCTGTTTATCGTCAGTGGCTTTCCCATGGTGCTCGACGGCTTCAGTGGCTGGGCGCCGCAATGGCTGGTGGATGCCGTGGCCTCGCTGAGCTTCCTGACCCGTTTCGATGCCATCAGCAAGGGCGTGATCGATCTGCGCGACCTGCTGTATTTTCTCACCCTGATCGCCGCCTGGTTGGCTGCGACTGCAGTGGTCATCGACCTGAAGAAAGCGGACTGAGGACGCCCATGAAAAAGCTAATGCTTTCTAGCGCCGGGCTTGTACTCATCGCCCTGGCGTTTCTTGCCTTCAATCTGCTGGCTGGCCTGGGGCTGACCAATGCCCGACTGGACCTGACCGAGCAGAAACTCTATACCCTGACCGACGGCACCCGGCAGATCCTCAAGGACCTCGACGCGCCGCTGGAGCTGAACTTCTTCTACTCCGACGCCGCGACCCAGGAGCTGCCGGTGCTGCGCACCTATGCCAAGCGGGTCGAGGAGATGCTCAAGGCCTATCGCCGCGAAGCGGGTGGTCAGATCACCTTGAATATCATCGATCCGGCACCGTTCTCCGAGGATGAAGACAAGGCCGCCGAGTTCGGTCTGCAGGGTATCCCCCTGCAGCAGGGCGGCGACTCCATCTACTTCGGCCTGGCGGGCAAGAGTGCTGAGGGCCAGGTGCAAGTGATTCCCTTCTTCGCCCTGGATCAGGAGGAGTTTCTCGAATACGAACTCAGCCGCCTGGTGCAGAGCCTGGCCCAGCCGCAGTTGCCGGTAGTCGGGGTGCTCTCCGGACTGCCGATCAACGGCGGCTTCGACATGATGGCGCGCCAGCCGACGCCGGCCTGGATGATCATGGAGGACGTGCGCCAGCTGTTCCAGATCGAAAGCCTGAAGTCCGATGTGGATTTGATTCCGGAGGAGGTCTCGGTGTTGCTGCTGATCCATCCCAAGCAGCTGCCGGAGACGACCCTCTATGCCATCGATCAGTTTGTTCTGCGTGGAGGCAAGCTGCTGGCCTTCGTTGACCCCTACAGTGAGGCCGACACTCAGGCCGAGCTGCCTGGCGAGATGGTGATCGACAAGACCTCGGATCTGCCCGAGCTGTTCAAGGCCTGGGGCTTGCGTATGGTGCCGGAACAGGTGCTTGGCGATGGTGCCTACGCCATGTCGGTGAGCATGGGCCAGGGTCAGCGCCCGGTGCGCCATGCGGCCTGGTTGAATCTGCCGCGTAATGCACTGGATAAGGACGATATCAGCACGGCGTCGCTGGAAACCCTGACTGTGGCCACCGCCGGCATCCTCGAACCGCTGGAGGGCGCAACCACTTCGTTCACTCCGCTGATCCGCAGTTCGCAGTACGCCATGCCCTTCGATGTGAAGCGCTTCGGCCTGCTGGCCAACCCGGAAGAGCTGATCCGTGACCTTGAACCGACCGGTGAGCGCTACAGCATTGCCGCTCGTATCAGTGGCCCGGCGCAGACGGCTTTCCCCGAAGGCCTGGAAGGCCAGGTGGAAGGGCTCAAGGCCGCGGATAACATCAACGTTATTGTGGTGGCCGACACCGATATGCTCAGCGACCGCATGTGGGTGCAGGTGCAGGAGTTCTTCGGTCAGCGCATTCCCCAGCCCTGGGCGGACAACGGCGCCTTTGCCATCAATACCCTGGATAACCTGGCCGGCAGCGATGCGCTGATCAGCGTGCGCTCCCGGGGGCGTTTCACTCGCCCGTTTGAGGTGGTGGAAAATATCCAGCGTGAGGCCGAGGTGCGCTTCCGTGAGAAGGAGCAGGCCTTGCAGTCGCAACTGGCCGACACCGAGCAGAAGCTTGCGGCCCTGCAGCAGAGCGAGGATCCGAGCAAACCCCTGGAGCTGACCGCCGAGCAGCAGGCCACGGTGCAGCAGTTTATCCAGCAGAAGCTGGCCATCCGCAAGGAGCTGCGCGAGGTGCGTTATCAGCTCAATGCCGATATCGAGGCGTTGGGCCGCACCCTCAAGCTGCTCAACATTGCCCTGGTTCCGGTGTTGCTGACCCTGGGTGTGCTGGCCCTATGGCTGTGGCGCCGTCGTCGCCACGGCTGACCCGTCACCACCTGCCAAGGGCCGCTGATGCGGCCCTTGGTTTTTGCGGGCCAGCTCGGGGCGCGCCATAATGCCGCGGCGCGCAAAGCGCATGCGGATCGCCGTGACCGATCTAAGCACTCCCATTTCCCTGTTATGAGGATGATTAGATGCCCACCATCATGGTGAAAATATTTGAAGGCCGTAGCGACGAACTCAAGCGTGAGTACGCCAAGGCCCTGACCGAGGTTTCGACCCAGGTGCTCGGCTGCGATGCCGGCGCGGTCGATGTGATCTTCGAGGACGTGAAGAAAAGCGATTGGGCCACCGGCGGGGTGATGTGGTCCGAGCGCGACTAGATCGTCTGTTGCCGTCAAGGCTGGATGGGTGGCGCGGCTGCGCGCCAACCCATTCTGCGCCTTGCCTTCCCTTCTGCGAAAAGCGCTGCAGCCCCTGGCCTGTAGGTGCTGCAGCCTTTATGTAAAAAGTGCTTTTCAGTCACCGAGGCTGTTTTATACTCGGCCCTCGGTGGTGCAGGGCAGATTCACTGGCTGCCGCCAAATAATAAAAATTGCATGCTGGAGATACAGGTAATGGCTGAGCGCGAAACCGGGACCGTCAAGTGGTTCAACGATGCCAAGGGGTATGGCTTTATTCAGCGCGAGAGCGGCGCGGATGTATTCGTACATTTTCGCGCCATCCGAGGCGAAGGCCACCGCACCCTGGTCGAGGGGCAGAAGGTCGAATATGCGGTAACCCAGGGGCAGAAAGGCTTACAGGCCGACGACGTGGCGGCACTCTGAGAGCCTATTTACGATCTGCTGCGCGTCGGCCCTGCTGCGTTAAAAACAGGCTCGGAATGCTCATTTACACCAGTAAACTCCGCTTCCTCGCCTGTTTTTGCCTTGCACTGCTCTAGCTCGCGAGATCGTAAACAGGTTCTGTGCGCAAACCAGAAAGCCCATCGCCGATGGGCTTTTTGCTTTCTGCCCCCGCGGTCGTTTTCCCCGGGGCAAATCTGCGACAATCGCTGCCCTCCGGCTCTTCCCCTTGACCCCACCCTCGCGATTGCCCGATGACCGACGCTGCCCCCGCCTTTGATCAACTGCTGAAGAACCTCGACCAGACCCTGCTGGGCGATCGCCATCGCCTGCGCCGCCAGCTGCACGAGCTGCGCAAGCAGACACCGGTGGACGAGGCCAAGCTCGCGCAGTGGCTGCAGCGCTTCGAAGCCTCCAAGGCCCGGGTCGAAGCGCGCCGCCAGAGCGTGCCGATTATGTGCTACGACGATGCCCTGCCGATTGCCGCCAAGCGCGAGGAGATCAAGGCGGCCATCGCCGCGCATCAGGTGGTGGTGATCGCCGGGGAAACCGGTTCGGGCAAGACCACTCAGCTGCCAAAGATCTGCCTGGAGCTGGGCCGCGGCGTGCATGGCCTGATCGGCCACACCCAGCCGCGCCGTCTGGCCGCGCGCAGCGTAGCGACACGGGTGGCGGAGGAAATCGGCACGCCCCTGGGCGAGCTGGTCGGCTATCAGGTGCGCTTCGAGGACCAGAGCAACGAGCGCAGCCTGATCAAGCTGATGACCGACGGCATCCTGCTGGCCGAGACCCAGCACGACCGCTACCTGGAAAAGTACGACACCCTGATCGTCGACGAGGCTCACGAACGCAGCCTGAACATCGACTTCCTGTTGGGCTTTCTCAAGACCCTGCTGACGCGCCGGCCCGATCTCAAACTGATCATCACCTCGGCCACCATCGACCTGCAGCGCTTCTCCAGGCATTTTGGCGATGCGCCGATTATCGAGGTGTCCGGGCGCACCTACCCGGTGGACACCTGGTACCGGCCCCTGGCCGCCGAGCAGGATGAAGAGGGCAACCGGGTCGAGGAAGACCTGTCGGTGGATCAGGCGATTCTCGCGGCTCTGGATGAAATCGCTGCCTTCGAGAAAGCCGAAGGCAAGCGCCCCGGCGATGTGCTGGTGTTCCTGCCCGGTGAACGCGAGATTCGTGAGGCCGCCGAGGTGCTGCGCAAGGCCAATCTGCGCCTGACTGAAGTGCTGCCGCTCTATGCACGGCTGACCCCGGCCGAGCAGCAGAAGATCTTCGCGCCCATGGGCGCGCGCAAGATCGTGCTGGCCACCAACGTGGCGGAAACTTCCCTGACCGTGCCGGGCATCCGCTATGTGATCGACTCGGGCACGGCGCGCATCAGCCGCTACAGCTACCGCGCCAAGGTACAGCGCCTGCCCGTCGAGGCCATCAGCCAGGCCAGCGCCAACCAGCGCAAGGGCCGCTGCGGGCGGGTCGAGCCGGGCATCTGCATTCGTCTGTACAGCGAGGAGGATTTTCTCGCCCGTCCCGAATTCACCGATCCGGAGATCCTGCGCACCAACCTGGCGGCGGTGATCCTGCAGATGCTGCACCTGCGCCTGGGCAACATCGAAGACTTCCCCTTTATCGAGCCGCCGGATGGCAAGGCCATCAGCGACGGTTTCAACCTGCTGCAGGAGCTCTCGGCGGTCAACCGCGAAGGCCAGCTGACGCCACTGGGCCGCCAGTTGGCGCGCTTGCCGGTGGACCCACGCCTGGGCCGTATGGTGCTGGAAGGGGCTAAACAGGGCAGTCTGGAAGAGATCCTGATCATCGCCAGCGCCTTGTCGGTGCAGGATGTGCGCGAGCGCCCGTCCGACCGTCAGCAGGCCGCAGATGGGGCCCATGCCCAGTGGAAGGATGTGGATTCGGACTTCGCCGCCTTGATCAATCTGTGGCGCGGCTTCGAGGAGCAGCGCCAGGCCCTAGGCTCCAGCGCGCTGCGCAGTTGGTGCCGGAAGAACTTTCTCAACTACCTCAGGCTGCGTGAGTGGCGTGACGCGCATCGTCAGCTGGTGCTGATTACCCGTGATCTACAGCTATCACCAGGTCACAGCGAACGGGGTAGGAGCCAGCTTGCTGGCGATCAGCGGGCTAAAGGTCAGGCGTCGGAGACACAGGATCGCCAGCAAGCTGGCTCCTACAAGGAGCGAGAGCTGGCCGAAAAGGATCAGGCCGCCCAGCGCGCCAAAGGCTATGCCGCCGTACACAAAGCCATCCTCGCTGGCCTGCTGAGTCAGGTCGGCCAGAAAACCGAAGACGGCGACTATCTTGGTGCGCGTCAGCGGCGCTTCTGGGTGCACCCATCCTCGGTGATCGGTCGCAAGAAACCGGTCTGGCTGATGGCCGCCGAACTGGTGGAAACCAGCAAGCTGTTCGCGCGCATGGTGGCCAAGATCGAGCCGGACTGGATCGAGCCGCTGGCCGGCCACCTGGTCAAGAAAAACCATCTGGAGCCGCACTGGGAGAAGAAGCGCGGCCAGGTGGTGGCCTATGAGCAGATCAGCCTGTACGGCCTGATCGTGGTCGGCCGCCGCCCGGTGCATTTCGGCCCCATCGACCCTGTGGCCTCACGCGAGCTGTTTATCCGCGAGGGCCTGGTGGGTGGTGAGATCAACTCGCGCGCCAAGTGCCTGAGCGCCAACCGCCAGCTGCTGGAAAAACTCGACGAGCTGGAAGCCAAGGCGCGCCGCCGCGACATTCTGGCCGATGAAGAAACCCTGTTTGCCTACTATGAAGCGCGTCTGCCGGCGGATATCTATCAGGCTGCCAGCTTCGACAGCTGGTACAAGCGCGAAAGCGCGAAAGATCCGCAGCTGCTGCTGATGCGTGAAGAGGATGTGCTGGCCCGTGATGCGAAGGAAGTCACCGCCGCCCAGTACCCGGACACACTGCGCCTGGGTGAACTGACCCTGCCGCTTTTCTATCACTTCGAGCCCAACCACCCCCGTGACGGCGTGACCCTGCGCGTACCGGCGCCGTTGTTGCCGCAACTGCCGCCCGAGCGCCTGGAATGGTTGGTGCCAGGCCTGCTGGAGGCCAAGTGTATGGCCCTGGTGCGCGGCCTGCCCAAGGCGCTGCGCAAGAATTTTGTGCCGGTGCCGGATTTTGTCGGCGCGGCGCTGGCCAAGATCCAGTTCGCCGAGGGCAGCCTGGCCGAGTCTCTGGGGCGTGAGCTGACCCGTATGACCGGTGCGCGGGTCAGCGAGGAGGCTTGGGCCGAGTCCGCTGCGCAACTGGAAAGCCATCTTCGGATGAATATCGAGGTGGTCGACAACCAGGGCAAACCCCTCGGTGAAGGCCGCGATCTGAGTGAACTGACCGCACGCTTTAGCGCGGCGACCCAGGCCGGCCTGGCCCTGCCACAAAGCGCCAGGAGCCAGCAGCCGGTGGAGGCCAAGGTCTTTGCCGAGGTGGCGGCCAAGACCCAGCAGCAGGTCGCCGGTCTGTCCATGACCGTCTACCCGGCGCTGGTGGAGGAGACCGGCGTGGTCAAGGAAGGGCGCTTCCCCACCCTGGCCGAGGCCGAGTTCCAGCATCGTCGTGCCCTGCAGCGTTTGCTGCTGCAGCAACTGGCTGAGCAGGCGAAATTCCTGCGCGGAAAATTACCGGGGCTTACCGAGCTGGCGCTGCTCTATCGCGAACTGGGCCGGGTCGAGGCACTGGTCGAAGATATCCTGCTGGCCAGCCTGGACAGTTGCATCCTCGAGGGCAGCGAGCCGCTACCGCGCGACGGGGCGGCTCTGGCGCAACTGGCCGAGCGCAAGCGTGGCGACTGGACCAGTCATGCCGAACGCCTGGCCAGGCTGACCCTGGACATCCTCAAGCTGTGGCACGGCCTGCAGAAGCGCTTCAAGGGCAAGATCGATCTGGCGATGGCCATGGCGCTCAACGATATCAAGCTGCAGCTGAGCAATCTGGTGTATCCCGGTTTCGTCCGCGAAACCCCGGCGCAGTGGCTCAAGGAAGTACCGCGTTATCTCAAGGCCATTGAGCAACGCCTGGACAAGATCGCCGGCCAGGTGCAGCGCGACCGCGTCTGGAGCGGCGAGCTGGCCGGCTACTGGGAACAGTATCAGGCGCGCCTGGGCAAACACGCCCAGGAAGGCAAGCGCGACCCGCAGCTGGTGCTGTATCGCTGGTTGCTGGAGGAGTACCGCGTGTCGCTGTTCGCCCAGCAGCTGGGTACCAAGCTGCCGGTGTCGGATAAGCGACTGAGCAAACAGTGGAGTCAGGTTGAGGCCTGATTGCCTATTACGGAGCTAATAGCCATGTTCACCATCCAGCCCATGTACCCGGAAACCTATCGCCAGCAGACCCGGCGTATTGCCATGGCCCTGATTGCAGTGTTCGTGCTGCTGGCCATGCTGTTGTCCACTCTGGCCGTGCAGCTGTTTGGCGAGCCGGGTGGTGACAACTTTCGCTGGAACCTGGCTGGGGTGTTGCTGGGCCTGGTGCTGACCATCGCCCTGGTGCGTCTGAAACTCTGGTCGCAGCCCTGGATGGCGCCGGCCGTGTATGGCTGGCAGCTCAAACGCAACCTGCTGCGTATCACCAACCAGATGCACCTGCTCAAGGCAGCTGTGGCGCTAGGTGATCCGCAGGCCATGCGGGTGCTGCGCTTCTATCACCTGGGGGTGAGCCAGATGCACCAGCTCGATGGCAATACCAGTGACCTTAGCCAGATGCTGCGTGAGATCGATCAGCACCGCGAGGCCATGGAGCAGGCCGGGCTGGATGTGCAGCAGAACGACTTTGATCCGGCCTGGCTGAATGGGCTCAAGGATAGGGCTTGTGTCTGAGCCGTTGTAAAGGCTGCTAGACTCGGGCAACGCCTTCCGGCCTGGAGTCTTCGGGAAGGCTATCCCGCTACGGCGCTCGTGTTTCATCGCCTCTGAGTCATGACCTTGAGCAATGTCACTCTTCCTCTGTTGAAGTCGCGTATTTTTCAGTCGGCACTGGTTGTCTTCCTGGCGTTTGCCTGGGCCGGCCAGAGCCAGGCGAGCTGTGAGAAAACCCTGCGTTGGGACGATGATCCACCGTTCAGCATGCTGGACGAAGAGGGTGCCGTGGTGGGCATCTATGTTGAACTCAACCGTGCGGCTCTGGCACGTATGGGCTGTCAGGCCCGGCTTCGTAAACTGCCCTGGGCCAGGGCGCTCAAGGAGCTGGAACTGGGGCGGCTGGATATTCTGCCCGGCGCCTTTCGCCGCCCGGAGCGGGAGGAATATGCGCATTTCTCCGGCACCGTTCTGCCGCCTTCGCGCAATATTCTGTTTATGCATCAGCAGGCGCTAGAGCGCTGGCCTGCGAGCAGTCTGCTGGAGTTGCAGCACACGGCCTTTCGCCTCGGTACGCAGATCAATGTGTCCTATGGTGCGGATTATCAGCAGTTGATGAGCGACCCGGTATTTGCGGCTCGGGTGGTGGCGGTGGCTACGCGCGCCAGTCTCTGGAAGATGGTGGGCAAGGGGCGGATTGATGGGGTGATCGCCGACGAACTGACGGGCGCCTATGAATTGCACCAGCTGGGCCTCGATGATCAGATCAAGGCCACGTCTGTGGTGGTGTCCAGCGACCCTGCGGAGGTGGCGTTGAGCAAGCGCTCAACCGATCCCGCCTTTGTGCAGGCTTATGCCAAGGCGCTGCAGGGGCTGGTGGCCGATGGCAGCTATGCCCGCCTGGTGCAGCGCCATCTGTTGCAGTAAGTCAGGCGCTGCCGCCTGGGGCTCTTCTGGCCAAGCATGTGCCTCGCACTCAGGATTTAGGGCCCCATAACTGCTCAAGGCGCTGATCACGGCCGCAGCCATTGCGGTAGTAGGCATAGCGCAGTGGATTGCGCTGGTAGTAATCCTGATGGTAATCCTCGGCCGGGTAGAAGGTGCTGCTGGGGAGAACTTCCGTGACCACCTTGCCAGGCAGGCGCCCCGAGCTTTGCAGGGCGGCTTTCGAGGCTTCGGCCAGGGTTTGCTCGTCGCTATTGGCGTAGAAGATGGCGCTGCGGTACTGCGGACCGCGGTCGCAGAACTGACCGTTGCCATTGAGCGGGTCGATGGTTGGCCAGAAGGCTTCCAGCAACTGGGCATAGCTGATCTGCTTGCGGTCGTAGATCACCTGCACCACTTCGATATGGCCACTGGTGCCGCTCGATACCTGTTCATAGCTGGGGTTTTCCAGGTGGCCGCCCATATAGCCCGAGGTGGTCTTGAGTACGCCGGGCAGCTTGTCGAAGTCCGCCTCGGTGCACCAGAAACAGCCGCCGGCAAAGACCGCCTCGGCCTTGTCGATATCGCTTTGATTGCCATTGCTGGCGGCCTGGGGCGGGGCGCCGCAACCCAGCAGCAGGCTGGCGCACAGGGCCAGCAGACCGGTAAATGCTTTGTGCATGGTTAACTCCGCAGTTCAGGCAAGGCTTCGCCCCGGGGCACGAAGTGCAGGGCCAGGCCGTTGTTGCACCAGCGCTCGCCGCGTGGCGGTGGCCCGTCGTTGAATACATGGCCCTGATGACCGCCGCAGCGGGCGCAGTGGTATTCGGTCCGTGGGATAAACAGCTTGAAATCGCGCTTGGTCGCCATATGCCCGGCAATCGGCTGGGTAAAGCTGGGCCAGCCGGTACCGCTTTCGTATTTGTGCTGGCTGTCGAACAGCGGCAGGTAGCAGGCAGCGCACAGGTAGGTGCCAGGGCGCTTTTCCTGGTTCAGCGGACTGCTGCCGGGGCGCTCGGTGTCTTCTTCGAACAGCACGGCATAGGCCTCGTCGGACAACAGGGGGCGCCAACGGCTATGGGGCGTGTCCAGGGCGGTGACGCTGGGCGGGGCAAGCGGGGCGGCCAGGCTGTTGCCGGCCAGGGGCAGGGCCGGCAGCAGGGCCAGGCTCTTGAGCAGGGTACGTCGTTTCATGGCAGTTCTCTACGCAATGATCCTGGCAATAGACCGACGGGTTCGTCGCTTGTTACAGGCCTATTGAATGCGTTTGAGCTTTTTCACCGCCATTGTTGTAAGCAAAGATTAAAACCGTCAGTCCACGGTCTGCTGCTGGGGCGCGCCGGCTTCATCGGCGATGATGATGCAGTTACGGCCGCTGCTCTTGGCCTGGTACAGGCACTCATCGGCGCGCTGCAGCATGGCTTCCCAGTGTTCGTCACGGCGCAGCAGGGCACCGCCCACGGACATGGTCACCGGGCCGCCGGGGCCACGCAATTCGGCATTGACCTGGACCTGCAGGTGTTCGGCGGCGGCTTGCAGGCCACTCTGATCGGTATTGGGCAACAGCAGCAGGAACTCCTCGCCGCCGAAGCGGAACAGGCGATCTTCCTTGCGTGATGAACTCTTGATCAGTTCGACAAACTGGATCAGCACCTGATCACCGGCCTGGTGACCATAGCTGTCGTTGATCTGCTTGAAGTGATCCAGATCCATCGCCAGAACCCCATAACCGTTGCCGTGGCGGCGCTGCAGGGCACTGGCGATGCGCAGCTCCTCGTTCATGGCCCGGCGGTTGCGTGCGCCGGTCAGGGGGTCCTGGATGGCCAGCTGCTGCAGCTGGTCATTCTGGCTACGGGTGCGGTAGGCGAAGATAAAGGTCAGGACGCAGGCCATCAGGCTGGTGACCAGAAAGGACACCATCTGGTAGTCGCTTTCAAACACCGCGCCGGGGTTGAAATGGGCATAGCCGATCAGGGCCGCGACTATGCCGCTGACATTGATCAGCGCCTTGCCCGGATCGGTCATGAAGAAGTTGAAGAGAATCAGCGGATACAGCCAGAACAGGCCATTGATGCCCAGGTTGATGGCGATCAGCGTGGCGGCTATGGAGAAGATGACGGCCAGGTAGGTGCCGGGTTTCACCGTATCGCCGGTGCGCCAGGCATAGACCACGGCGAATACCGTGGACAGTACGATCACGCTATCGGCGATGCCCACCAGGTAGTTGCCTTCCAGCAGGCGGTAGACGGCATAGGGGGAAATGCCGAGCACGCCAAACAGGCCCATCAGGGTGATGATGGATAGCTGGAAATCCTTCCGCAGGCGCCTGAGCAACCGCGATATGCGCATGGAGGTGGCCGCTTCTAGTCGTTGTTATCAAGCCTGGGTCAGTGCCCGGTTAGTGTGCATTTACCCCCAAATGTGCAGCAAATGCCCGGTAAGCATGCAGAGCTTTGCCCATCGCTGGCAATAGCAATCTTGAGCAATGTGCCAGTATCGGTGTCGATCCGCCGAACGGTGCCTCCGGCCGGGGCGAATGGCCGACTGCAGCTCTTCACTGGGGTTGGCAGTGCATGGCGACCAGCTTCTTGGTCAGCTGATAACGCTTGAGCCGCTGGTGCAATGTCGGCGGCAACAGTGGGGCGGGCCTGAAGCCCTGGCGCTGGTAAAAGGGCTGCAGGTCCGGGTGGCAGAACAGCCACACCGGCATGCGCCGATCCGCCAGGGCCTCTGTCAGCAAGCGAGTGGCAATGCCCTGGCCGCGCCAATCGGGCATGACCAGCAGGCCGGTCAGCCACAAACCGTCATCCACCGCGCGCAGGCACAGGGAGGCGATGATTGCATCCTTCTGCGCAACCCAGACCTGCGCCGCGGCACTGGCGCGCATGGGGCTGCGCTGGCTGCGATAGAACTTGTCAGCCAGGGGCTTGAGCGGGGTGGGCAGCAGGCGGTAGTGCATGGCAGGACTGAGCGCGAAGGGGGGAGCATGGTCACATCACCTGCCTGGTCCGACAAGACCGGGGGTGCCTGATTCGTGACTGGGTTGACGTGATACGACAGTGCCAAATGCTTGCCCAGGCGCTAGTCTGGATGACCTGCCGTTTGCCTGCGAGAGTGCCCGTGAAGTACCTGGCTGCCCTGTTGTCCGCCTGCTGTCTAGTGGCCTGGCCCCTGTCGGGGTGGGCCTGGTCCAATCATGCCCTGGGCAGCCAGTTGGCCTTGCGGCAGCTGCCTGAATTGCAGGGGCAGGTGCGCTATGAGGCGCTGGAGGATTTTCTCGTCGCCCAGGCCGGGCTCATCGAGCAGCTGCTCGATGAGCAGGAAGCCTTTGCCCGGGAGCACTTTCCCGATTATCCGGTGCGCCCCGACGAACTGCGCTTCTCGGCTGCGGCAGCGGACTTGCGTGGGGCCTTTATCCAGGCCCTGCGGGTCAACCCCGAAGTGCGTCTGGCGCCTTTCGTGCAGCTGTTGCCCGGGCAGGATGGCGCGCAGCGTCAGCGCTTGCCGATTGAGAAGGTGCTGGTGTTTCGCAAGTTGGGGCCCTGGAGCCATTGGCAGTATCTGCAGCTGAACCCGGGGGAAGCGGTCGATGTGCTGCAGGTCCTGAGCAGCGCCGCCGATGAACCGGATTATGGCCACGATATCAACCTGTTCAGCGACAACCCCGGGGCGGCGGGGGCACGCTATAACTTCGGCGAGCAGCCATTTGGCGACGCGCGTTTCGAGTATTCCTCCCAGGCACCGTTCCATATTGGCTACTACCACGAGGGCGAGATCATCTTCCAGGCCGCGCCCTACCTGCGCCGCACCCTGCCGCACTGGCGCATCTATCAATACACCGGCCTGGCCCGCCTGGCCTTTACCCGCGGACATGACTACTGGGGCTATCGCTTTCTCGGCTGGGCCCTGCACTACCTGCAGGATCTGACCCAGCCCTATCACGCCAAGACGGTGCCGGGGTTTTCCACCCCGGAGCTGATCCTGATTGCCCTGAAGGCCGCTGCCGGGTATCCCGAGCAGCGCGAGGGCGCGATTGCCCGCGTCGCCGACCGGCATACCGCCATCGAGGAGTACCAGCTGGAGCGGATGCAGCAGCTGCTGCAGGCGGGCGAGTCGCAGCACCCGCTTTTGCGCGCCTACAGTGAAGCGCCGGCGCAGCCGTATCTGCCTTTCTCGGTGGATTACCCGGTGCAGGTGGTGGCTGCCGAGTCCCATGCCACGGCGGATCGTTTCGATCAGCTGATTGGCGACTGGCTGGCCCGTCAGCCCGAGCAGGCGCCGGGGTTCAGTGCGGGCAATCAGTTGAGCCGTAGCCAGGCCGATCCGCTGCTGGAGCAATTGCTGGTGGAGTTGTTCCGCCGGTTTGCCGCCCATAGTCGTGCGGCCGTTCAGGCCAGCCTCAGTGGCGGGACGGTTGAGCGGCTTGCGCCTGGCTCAGAGCTTGTGGACTGAACCACAATTCGCGCCGCACCAGGGGCGTGGCGGCGGGCAGCAGGGGATTGTGCAGCTCGATGATGCGCCGCTGGGCGAGCTTGCTACGGGCCAGCGGGGCGGCGAAATGCTGTTTGAACAGTCGGTCGAAGTCGCCATCGGCCAGGGCTCGCTCCAGCCCCAGGCGTACCGTCGCGGCCAGGTCCGGGCGCTGCGGCGAGAAGAAGAAATACATCGCGGTGGGGTAGCGCAGCAGCACATGGGGGTCGACCTCAAGCCCCTGTCCTCGGGGCTGTTCCAGCTCATCCCAGATTTCGATCAGCGCCCGCGGAAAATAGTCGAAACGCTCGGCCCTGAGCATATGGAACAGGCTGGCATAGCTGGACGACACCTGTACCGGCAGGCCATGACTGCGCAATATATGGGTGTCCGGCCAGTCGTGGCCCTGGCCGGCCGAGAAGTGGCGCAAGTCATCCAGCCCGTATACCTGGCTCAGGCGCTGCCCCTGACCGGCCGGCAGCAGGGCGATGCGCCAGCCGAACAGGCCCTTGTCCAGCGGAATACGCACGGGGAGCAGGCGCTGTTCGCGCTCGTGGCTGGTCATGCTCCAGACCACGTCCAGGTGTTCGCCGCGCTGCAGATTGAGCAGGGCGCGCTCCTGCTCCATGGGGTGGGGCGTCGGGGTCAGACGCAGCGGGCTGTGGGCCTTGTCCAGGGCCAGCTGCAGCTGGGCCAGCATATAGCTTGAGCGAAATTCGTCGCCATCGGCGCGGCGCGGGTAGCGCAGTTCTTCGGCCAGAAGCGGCGCCGGGTTTGGCAGCAGGAGCACTAGCAGAAACAGGCAACAGCTCAGGCGGGGCATGGTGAACGAGTCCTTTCGTGGCGGACCTGAGGCGGGCTCAGGCGGCTGGCGCATTATGCCAGCCTGCGCCTGTCGCCTGTAGTCATGCGCGCCATCAGCTCGGCAGCAGGCGTCTCTCGGCCTGGATTTCCGGGAGATCCTGGCGGCGCTGATACACCCGCAGCGGCTCGCTGATATTCAGGCGCTCATCGATATTCTGCTGCAGCAGCAGACCCAGGCGCGCGCGATCCAGGGTCATCAGATCGCCTGCAAGGCGGCGCCAGACAAATTCGCTGCAGGGCGTGATGCTGGCTTCGTCGACATCCAGGCCAAAGGAGTCCTCGGAGAAACGCACGATATGCTGACCGCTCTTGTGATTGAAACCGACAAAGCCGCTCAGGGCATCGGCCGCGGCGCAAATGCTGGAAGATGTGATGCTCATGGTAAACCTCATGCTGACGGGGGTTTACACGCAAGGGCGCTGTTCTGGTTATGCGCCCATGCTAGAGCCTTGGCCGCCTGGTGCCTTGCTGCCGATCAATAAAGTGACGTGATCTGCTCAGGGCAACGGCTGCTGCAAAAAGGCCTGGCGCAACTGCTGCAGGCGCTGCTGATGTTGATGCAGGCTAGGCAGGCTCGGGCCTGGATCGTCGCTGTGGCAACCGGGCTGGCCGGCGACAAAGGCGTCCCAGGAGCGACTGGGCTGATCCCCCTCGCCACTGGCCAGGGTGGCCAGGCTGCCATCTTCCAGCCAGCTGGCGGACAGCCAGTGGGATGGGCCGGCGGCGTGGCAGCTCAGGCTGGCTTCCAGTTCCACCAGCTGGGTATCGACAAACAGCGCCTCGTAGTTGAGGCGTTCCTGACAGCTGGAATTTGCGCCACGTTCGGCAACCAGGGTCAGGCGCTCCAGCTGATGCGCTCCCCGTTGCAGTTGCAGCAAGTGCTGGCGCTGCAGTTGCCAGCCCTGGAGAAAATCCGGAAGTGCAGTGTGCAGCTGATAACTGCGTTGTCCGGCGGGTGGCTGGCGAGGTGGGTCGCTCTGCACATCGGAGGCCAGCTCGCGAAAAAGGTTGGCCAGGGGATGGCGGGCGCGGAATCGATAACGCTCGGCATCGATCGCCTGGACATGGCGGTCGCACTGCTGAATCAGAGGTGTCAGTTGGGCGGGGCCGTCGCTCCAGCGATAACGCAGGCGCATGCCCAGCTCCAGGCTGTGCTGGCTGCTGAGCATACCCAGTTGCAAGGCCTGGCCGGGCTCCGGCAGATGCGCCAGGGCGAAGTCGATAAAGTTCGGGCTGGTGCCTTCCGGTTGCAGCGGCAGGGCCACGCGCAGCTCGCTCAGGCGGTAGCTGCGATGTCCTTCGGGCACCTGGGCAATGCGAAAGTGCAGCTGGCGGGGGCCGCGTTCCAGCACTGTGCCCGTCAGCTCAAGGTGGTGCAGGATGGGAAACAGGCGGCTGCCGATCGGCATGATGCGTTCGAGCCTGGCGGTGACCCCGGGGATCAGCTAGCGCGGCTCGAAGGTTGCGGTCACGCTGAGCCGGGGTGAGGCCAGCATGGCCGCCAGCTCGCTGGCGCTGAGCACACCACCGATATGCTGGATCTGCAGTTCAACATCCAGGGTTCGGGCCTGCACCAGGCCCGTCTGCAGGCCGAACAGCAGACCCAGGGTGGTTAACCAGTGCCGGCGCATGGGGCATTCCCGCGAGTGAGGAAGGGTCAGTGTCCATAACCACGACGGTGGCGGTCAAGGCCGGCATGCTGGCCGCCCAGGTTGGGCGTCGATCAGTTCTGCAGTGGCGAGGAGAAGGCGCTGATCTTGCCGAAGGGCGAGCTGGTCATGCCCACCTTGACCGCCATCAGGGGCGAGTTGTTCACCCACACGTCATCGATCACGATGGTTTCACCCAGGTTGTCGTTGTCGGCGGCCACCAGCAGGTAGTAGGTGCCGTCTTCCGGGGCTTCGCCATCCCAGCTCAGGTTGACCTGGCCCACCTGGGCGGAGGCCCGTGATGGCTTGCTGGCGATAATCGCACCGTAGCTGTCGAGGAGCATGGCCTTGGGCTTGAGGGCCAGCTTGTTGAAACTGACGCAGGGCTTGCGGCACAGCGACTGAACATTGAGGGTGTAGCGCTCACCTTTCTTCAGCTCCAGGGAAAACACCCGGTAATTGGAGATGGAGCTGCCAAAGTCCAGGCGCGGTTCGTCGGCGCTGATCGGCCACTGTGGCGCCAACAACTCGGAGCTGATCGGCAGCGGAATGGCCTGGGTGTTGTGGATGGCTTCCAGGGTGCTGCTGGCCATCGGCGAGTGGCCGGCCTTGACCGAGGTCTGGTAGAGCGATTGCGGGCTGCTGGCGCAGGCCGTGAGCAGCAGGCAGGCGCTCAGGCTGAGAATTCTGTACACGGTGCTAATCCTCTGGGACAACGTCCTTGTGATCACATCGGGCTTGGGCAAGCCGGGGACATGGATTTTACGCCCTTTGCGCGGGCTTGAGGGTGCCGTTCGGCACGTTTCTCTGCAGTGAGCGCCTGGCAGGCTGTGTCGCCGCTGCGGGCCCGGCAGGTATGCCGCCCTCCCTGACGGCATACCGGGGCGTCCTTGGCTTAGCCGCTCAGGCCGACATAGACGTTCTGCACGTCGTCGTGAGCGTCCAGGGCTTCAAGGAAGGCCTCGACCTCTTCCAGCTGTTCGGCGCTCAGGCCGCTGACCGGGTTCTTGGGCATATAG
Source organism: Pseudomonas xionganensis (assembly GCF_009763245.1). Lineage (GTDB taxonomy): Bacteria > Pseudomonadota > Gammaproteobacteria > Pseudomonadales > Pseudomonadaceae > Aquipseudomonas > Aquipseudomonas xionganensis. The sequence goes on from NZ_WKJZ01000001.1 coordinate 1,701,374, forward strand.
CCCAGCTTGGCCGAGTTGACGGTAAAGCCCTGCTCGGGCAGCGCCTTGCACACGGCGTCGAGATCGGTGGGTTCGGTCACGAACAGGGTGTTGCCCTCGTCACTCGGCTCGAAGTCCTGGGCGCCGGCCTCGATGGCCGCCAGCTCCGGGTCGGCGCCGCTGTCCGAGGACGCCTCGATCATGCCGACATGGTTGAAATCCCAGGTCACCGAGCCGGAAGCGCCCATCTGGCCCTTGCGGAACAGCACGCGGATTTCCGCCACGGTGCGGTTCACGTTGTCGGTCAGGCATTCGATGATCACCGGCACCTGGTGAGGGGCGAAGCCTTCGTAGGTGGTGCGCTCGAAGTTGACGGTCTCGCCGAGCAGGCCCGCGCCTTTTTTGATGGCGCGCTCCAGGGTGTCCTTGGGCATGGAGGCTTTCTTGGCCTGGTGTACGGCCAGGCGCAGCTTGGGGTTCATGTCCGGGTCGGCGCCGTTACGCGCGGCGATCATGATTTCCTTGACCAGACGGCCGAAAATCTTGCCCCTGGCATTGGCGGCGGCTTCTTTAGGTTTGGCTTTCCACTGGGCGCCCATGGCTGTTCTCTTTTCTGTGGCAATAGAAGACGTTGCAGCCGCTGGCCGGGTGATCGGGCACTGATGCCCTGACGCGACCAGGGGGTGAACGCATACAGGTGGGCGATTTTAATCGCTCCGACGCAGCCTGGCACCCTGCAAATGCGGGCGCGCCATCCTGCCACGTGGCTGGGGCTGTTACAGGGCCCAGGCTTTGCTGCAGAATGAGCCAAGCTGCGGCCTGCGAGGCTGCCAGCCAATCGGTTGCACATGGGGACGGGCGTACGGGTCGGAGAATAGCGTGAACAATGCTTTGCCATTTGCCCAGCAGGTGCTGCTGCTGGAAAAGAAGCGTGCTGTGTTGCAGGGGCTGATCCACCTGAGTGAAGCCCTGGAGCTGTTGCGCAGTGGTCTGCAGGCCATGTTGCAGCTGGGCGATGGCGGTCAGGCCCAGGTGTCTTTGCGGGATATGCGGGCCTTCGAAACCATTCGCACCCGGGTTGCCCAGCTCAGCGATGGCGAATTGCGCAATAGCATCCATGCCCTGGATCAGCGGGTCCTGCAGAGCCTGGCGCACATGTGTCAGCTGGCCCTGCAGCTGGTGGATGATGCCCGCACCTCGGCCCTCGACCTGGAACAGATCCAGCCCAGGGTCAATGAATTCAATCGCTTTGCCCGCACCGCCATTGCCATGCGCATTCTGCTGGAACGCCGTGGGCAGTTTATCGAGCCGTTGCAGCTGCCATTGCCTCAGCACGAGATCGAGCAACGCCTGGTGAGTGTGACGGAGAAGGAGCAGGGCATGACCCAGGCCCTGGTCAGTCATATCCAGGATATGCGCAGTGACCTGGCCCTGATGCTGGGTAATCCGGCCTGCTCCGCCAGCCAGCAGCAGTTTTATCAGGTGCTGGATCAGGCCCTGGCGGCCAACCTGAACCATATCGAGGCCGGGCTGAGTCTGGCCGAACTGCCCATGCCCATCGACAGCATCGAGGTTGGGGAGCAGCAGGTCATGGCCGAGTCGAGCGCCCAGCCTGAGCCGGAAGCGGAAGCGGAACCTGGGCTGGAGCCTGAAACCGCCGCGTCCGGTGCATCCGAATCCCAGTCGCAGGCCAGCGCGCCCATCGGTTTTGTCCCACGGCTGAAGGCCTGGCTGCACAGCCCCTGGCATGTGGGCTGGAAGGATGTGGGCGTGCGCGGCGAGAAAAAGCCGTCCGATAAAAACTAAAAAGGCCGGCGCCGCTCAGCGGCACCGGCCTTGTGTCACTAGCGCCAGACTCAGTCCTGGCGGCTGGTGACTTCCAGCAGGTGGTAGCCGAACTGGGTCTTCACCGGGCCCTGGACCACACCGACCGGCGCGCTGAAGACCACGGTGTCGAACTCCTTGACCATCTGCCCCGGGCCGAACGAGCCGAGGTCGCCGCCCTGGCGGCTGGACGGGCAGCTGGAGTTGTCCTTGGCCACCTGGGCGAAGTCGGCGCCGGCTTCGATGGCGGCTTTCAGTTCATTGCACTTGGCTTCGCTGGAAACCAGGATGTGACGGGCAGTGGCGCGGGCCATGGGGGATGCTCCTTGGGTGATTAAGGCGGCAAGCCTAACCCAATGGCCGGGTCAGTCAAACCCTGGGCGCTGACGCCCCGACCGCCTGCGTGACGGCGGCCGGTTGGGGCTGATCCAGATCAGGCAATTGCGACAAAGCGTTAAAGACTTGCCCAAATCCCCAGGCAATGGCGTAGTCTGCAGGTGTCGCCTCAGGAGGCGACGCTATTCGCGAACGGAAGAAGGAAAAGCAGTATGCAAATCCAAGTTCACAGCGATAACCATATCGAAGGCAGTGCCCGCCTGGCTGACTGGGTCAGCGCCAGTGTCGCCAGCAAGCTGGAGCGCTACGACGACGAGCTGACCCGCATCGTCGTCCACCTCAACGATGAAAACGGCGCGAAGGCCGGCGCACAGGACAAGCGCTGCCAGATCGAAGCCCGGCCCAAGGGGCTGCAACCTATTTCCGTCAGCCACAAGGCCGATGCCCTGGAGCTGGCCATCGAAGGCGCCCTGGAAAAACTCCAGCACGCCCTGGATCACCAGTTTGGCAAACTGCGCAGCAAGCGCGCCGCCCAGCAGCATGCCGAGGTCGTAGTGGAGGCAGGCAGCAGCCAGGATGCCCTGCTGCGTGAAGACTTCCTCGCCGAGGAGCAGCTGCGCGCCGTATAAGCTCGCCGCTGGCAGACCCCCTGAAAAATACGCCCCCGCAGGTCAGCCTGCGGGGGCGTAGTCATTTCAGTCATCGGCAAATGGCATCGGGTTGTCTCACTTGCCTTGGCTGGCCCTCAATCCGCATCATGCCGGCAATCAATCAAGGAGCTTGCCATGACTCTCAGATCACGCCTGGCCGGTTGGTCCCTGGCGCCGTTGCTGTTGAGCTCCGCGCTGGTGGGTGCCAGCGAAGAGGCGCAGCTGCTGACGGCTATCAACCAGTACCGCAGCGAGGTGCAGCGCTGCGCGGAGAAGGTGTCCGAGGAGCTACCGCCGTTGCTTCAGGACACCCGCCTGGTGTTGCCGGTGAATGGGGCGGGTGACCTGCAGCAGGCGTTGAGCGCGGCCGGTTATCCCATGGTCAACGTGCAGGCCATCAGCCTGTCCGGCCCACGCGATGCCCAGGCAGCGCTGCAGGTGCTGCAGGACAGCTTCTGTCAGACCCTGCTTGATCCACAATTTGTCGATATCGGCATCAGCCGCCAGGCGCGCGACTGGCGCATCCTTCTGGCTCGGCCCCTTCTGAGTGCCCGCCTGGGTGACTGGCAGACCGAAGGTGAACGGCTGCGCGTGCAGATCAATGCCGCCCGCGCCCAGGCTCGCCAGTGCGGTGCCCAGGCCTTTGCGGCCGCTCCTGCGCTGGCCTGGAATGCCAGCCTGGCACTGGCCGCCGAAAGCCACAGCCGCGATATGGCCAACCACAACTATTTCGCCCACCGCGACCGCGATGGCCGTACCCCCGGCGACCGCGCCGAACTGGCCGGCTACAGTGGCCAGCGCCAGGGGGAAAATATCGCCGCCGGGCGTGCAGCCGTCGCCGATATCGTGGCCGGCTGGCTGGCCAGCCCGGGGCACTGTGCCAACCTGATGAACCCGCAGTTCAGTGAGCTGGGCGCCGCCTATGCGGTGGACCCCAAGAGCGATGCGGGGATCTACTGGACGGCGCTGTTTGGCGCGCCCTGAAGGGCGCTTATGGCGTGAGGAGTGGCCCCGTGCGATAGCCCAATACCGCAGGTCGAGGTGGCTGCTACTGTGGCACGGCCGCTTCGCTGTCGGGGGCGGCGGACCAGATGCGGTAGCGCACTTCCACATCGGCCGGGGTGTAGACCACCAGTGGCAGCTGGCTGTTGTAGCGCAGCAGCAGGGGCTCGCCACGCAGGGGGACAAAGGCCTGGCGGCGGCTGTCGTCCGGGCAGGCCATCAGGGTGCTGGCGGCCGGGCCGAGCTGATCCAGCTGGTAGTAGCTATAGCCCCAGCCCTGCACCGTCTTCTCCTGCAACTCGCCGCCCAGCCAGCGGGTGTTGCAATCCACCTCCAGCGTTTTGCCGACGATCAGCTCGACGCGCTGGTCGGCCTCATTGTCCCGCGCCGGCAGGGCGATCACATGGCGCACCTGGCCGGCCTCGGCCTGGGGAAAGGGCTTGAGCGCCGCTGGCGGCGTGGCGCAGGCGGCCAGGGGCAGGGTAGTCAGCAGGGCGGCCAGGGTGGTGTTGAGTCTGTTCATGGATGTCCTTGCCGGCTGAATGGGCAGCCGTGAGTGAGTGGGCGACAAGCAACTAGCGCAGACCTCTGTGATTAGGCCAAGTTCCGCAGCTTGGCAAGCGCAGCCGCGCCGTTTTGCAGCAACCCCCGGTCGTGACAGGCCCTGTTGGGCAAGACTTCCGCCGCAAAAGCCGGATAATGGCGCCCCATTCGTCCGGCTCGCTTGTGGTAAACCCCCATGGAAATCAAGGTCAACTTTCTCGACAACCTGCGTCTCGAAGCCAAGTTCGATGACTTCACGGTGATTGCCGACCAGCCCATCCGCTACAAGGGCGATGGCTCGGCGCCGGGGCCGTTCGACTATTTCCTGGCGTCCTCGGCATTGTGCGCGGCCTACTTCGTCAAGCTCTACTGCCAGACGCGGGGCATCCCCACCGACAATATCCGCCTGTCGCAGAACAACATCGTCGACCCGGAAAACCGCTACAAGCAGATCTTCAAGATCCAGGTTGAGCTGCCGGCCGACATCTCCGACAAGGATCGCCAGGGCATCCTGCGCTCCATCGATCGCTGCACGGTGAAGAAGGTGGTGCAGGAAGGCCCCGACTTCGTCATCGAACAAGTGGCCAACCTCGACGCCGACGCCCAGGCCCTGCTGATCCCGGCGCTGAGCGAAGGCCCCGGCACGCGCATCCTCGGCAAGGACCTGCCGCTGGAAGAAACCATCGCCAATATGTCGGGCATCCTCGCCGAACTGGGGATGAAGATCGAGATCGCCTCCTGGCGCAATATCGTGCCCAACGTCTGGTCGCTGCATATCCGCGACGCGCAGTCGCCACTGTGCTTCACCAACGGCAAGGGTGCGAGCAAGGAAAGCGCGCTGGCCTCGGCGCTGGGCGAGTTTATCGAACGGCTGAACTGCAACTTCTTCTACAACGACCAGTTCTGGGGCGAGGAAATCGCGGGTGCCGATTTCGTCCATTACCCCAACGAGCGCTGGTTCAAGCCCGGCCCGCGCGACAGCCTGCCGGAAGAAATCCTCGACGCGCATTGCCTGGCCATCTACAACCCGGACGGCGAGCTGCGCGGCTCGAACCTGATCGATACCAACTCCGGCAACAAGGCGCGCGGCATCTGCTCGCTGCCCTTTGTGCGTCAGTCTGATGGCGAGACGGTGTACTTCCCGTCCAACCTGATCGAGAACCTGTTCCTGAGTAACGGCATGAGCGCCGGCAACACCTTGGCCGAGGCCCAGGTGCAGTGCCTGTCGGAAATCTTCGAGCGCGCGGTCAAACGCGAGATCCTGGAGAACGAACTGGCCCTGCCGGACGTGCCGCAAGAAGTGCTGGCCAAGTACCCGGCCATCCTCGCCGGCATCCAGGGCCTGGAGGAGCAGGGCTTCCCCGTGCTGGTCAAGGATGCGTCGCTCGGCGGCGAATTCCCGGTGATGTGCGTGACCCTGATGAACCCGCGCACCGGCGGCGTATTCGCTTCCTTTGGTGCCCATCCAAGCCTGGAAGTGGCGCTGGAACGCAGCCTCACCGAACTGCTCCAGGGTCGCAGCTTCGAGGGGCTGAATGACCTGCCGCAGCCCACCTTCGACAGCCACGCGCTGACCGAGCCGAACAACTTCGTCGAACACTTTATCGACTCCAGCGGTGTGGTGTCCTGGCGCTTCTTCAGCGCCCGGGCCGACTACGAGTTTGTCGAGTGGGACTTCTCGGGCGAAGGCGAGAACTCGAACGAGCAGGAAGCCGCGACCCTGTTCGGCATCCTCGAAGACATGGGCAAGGAGGCCTATATGGCGGTGTACGACGACCTCGGTGCCAACGCCTGCCGCATCCTGGTGCCGGGCTACTCGGAGATCTACCCGGTCGAGGACCTGATCTGGGACAACACCAACAAGGCGCTGATCTTCCGCTCCGACATCCTCAACCTGCACAGCCTGAGCGATATGCGCCTCAAGAGCCTGCTCAAGAGCCTGGAGCAGTACGACGGCGACGACTACACCGATATCGCCACCCTGATCGGCATCGAATTCGACGACAACACCGTGTGGGGCCAGCTGACCATTCTGGAGCTGAAGCTGCTGATCTACCTGGCGCTGCAGAAGTTCGATGAGGCCAAGGAACTGACCGAGGCCTTCCTGCAGTACAACGACAATACGGTCGAGCGCGGCCTGTTCTACCAGGCGCTTAACGTGGTGCTGGAAGTTGAACTGGATGTCGACCTCGACATGGCCGACTTCGAGCCCAACTTCCGCCGCATGTTCGGTAACGAGCGAATGGACGCGGCCATCGGTTCGGTGGACGGTAGCGTGCGTTTCTACGGCCTGACGCCCACCAGCATGAAGCTGGAAGGGATGGACCGGCACCTGCGCCTGATCGACAGCTACAAGAAGCTGCATGCCGCAAGGGCCAGGGCGGCGGGGTTGTAATCCCATAGGAGGCGATCTGGGATCGTTGCACCGGGCAGTGATGCGGCGCTGATTTGCTTCGGTTTTTGTCCATTGTCGTGCCGACTTTCATCAGTGGTTAAATGATTTGTATTTGTAACGTTGTAGCTAACGTTTGGTTAAGGGGCGGGCTTTAGCCCGTCCCAGTGAGCGCAGCGAACGGTTTGAACCTATTGTTAGCCTTTTGGTAGAGAGGTTCGGGCTGGCATTTTGGCAGGATACATCCTCTTCAAACCTTCCAGCGCTTTTTCATGACTTTGATAAACTTCAGGCTCAAGATTAACTTTTCCGTTATCTATCACGAAAAGATAGATGGAGTTCTCATTTGAAGATTTTAAGAAGTTTTCTGCGATGGAGACAGTCGCAGGGATATGCTTTTCAGACGATTCAATTTCATTTATAGAAGAGCCAACGCAGCATATCAACGCAGATCCCATTGAGCCTTTATTTCGCGCTAAAATTGCGAGTGAGTATTTTTTATCTGGTCCAGCCTTTTCAATATATGTCTTTAAAAGACTTTTAATTGCTGGTCCCAGTTTTGCGTCATAAATCTCATCGAGAAATTTATTTCCAGCCCAGCCGGCTAGAAAAACTGATACACCGATCAGGGCTTCTAAGCCGGAAAGAAATGCTGTGGGACGAGGTGTTATTTTTAAATCAATGTCATCAGTGCAGGGATGTTCTCTTGCTATGTCTTCAATCACTTCGCCTACCGGAATTACTACCTCCTTCATAAAAGTGCTTTTTCCAAACGTGAAATATTTTTCGGAAACTTCAATCATGGCGGTTTCATTCTTGGGCTAACGGTTAGTTAAGGGGCGGGCTTTAGCCCGTCCCAACGAGCGAAGCGAGTGG
>NZ_WKJZ01000001.1:1709075-1752371 GCF_009763245.1 Pseudomonas xionganensis
CGAAGGTGAAACTTCCTACTTTGAATTCCATGATTTCTTCCTGAAGACACTTAACAGTGATTAGATGGAATTCTTCGTTAATGCTAAGGCCGTGCCTTCTGCATAATCCCGTTTTGAATGATCGCTGGCCCTCATAAAAGTCCTTCTATATCAACATTTTAGGCTCATGCTGTCTGCGTAAGCATGTATTCGCTTGACTTCCGCTTTTTGCTCTACCATTACTACTGTATGGAAATACAGCTTAAGGGGCTCGGCATGGATGGTTCAGTCTCCAAGCCTCGGTTGCGTGAGCAAGTGAGGGCGGTGATGCGTTTGCATCACTACAGTATCCGTACAGAGAAGGCCTACTGGTATTGGATTCGTTACTTTATCCGCTTTCATAAATTGCGCCACCCCGCAGAGATGGGGGCGGTGGAGGTTAATGCTTTTCTCAGTTGGCTGGCGGTGGAGCGCGAGGTAGCCGCTGCTACGCAGAATCTGGCGCTGAATGCGTTGGTGTTTCTCTACGCCAGGGTGTTGCAGCAGCCATTGGGTGAAGTGGGTGAGGTGGTGCGGGCCAAGCGGGCGCGGCGCATCCCCGTGGTGCTGACTCATGTCGAGGCCACGCAGATCATCGACTTGCTGGCTCAACCCTATCAACTGTTAGCTGCGTTGATGTACGGGGCGGGGCTGCGGGTGGTGGAGGCGGCACGTTTGCGGATCAAGGATGTGGATTTTGATCGGCAGGTGATCACCGTGCACGATGGCAAGGGGGCCAAGGATCGCACCACCTTGCTGCCGGCATCGCTGATCAAGCCGTTGCTTGAGCGGCGCCAGCGCATGTTCGAGGCCTGGAAGCAGAAAGATAGCTTTTATCAGGCCCCGGTCAGTCTGCCTTTTGCCTTGAGGCGCAAGTATCCGGCGGCGGCAATGTCGTTCGAGTGGCAGTGGTTGTTTCCTTCATCCGGGTTGTGCGCGGATGAAGACGGCAGCATTGTGCGCCACCATGTACATGTCAGCTCGATCCAGAAGGCGGTCAGGCAGGCGGTGCGTCGCTCGGGTGTTAACAAGTCCGCCGGCTGTCATACCTTTCGTCATAGCTTTGCCACTGAGTTGCTGCGTCGCGGTAGCGATATCCGCACGGTGCAGACGTTGCTGGGGCATGCCGATGTCCGCACCACACAGATCTACACCCATGTCCTCGGCCAGGCCTTTGCCGGGGTGCAAAGCCCCCTGGGCTAGTGGCTGACCCAGCGCTGCCGTGCCCAGCCGCTGAGTGCGTCCACTGCCAGTACCAGCAAGAGCATGGCCAGGATTACGCTGGCGGCCTGGGCTTCCTGGAATAGGCTGAGCGATACATAGAGCATCTGTCCCAGGCCGCCGGCGCCGACAAAGCCGAGTACGCTGGCCATGCGGATATTGTTTTCCCAGCGATACAGGGAGTAGGCCAGCAGTTGTGGCCACACCGTTGGTAGGGTGCCGTAACAGAAGGCGCTGATGGCGCCGCCGCCGCTCAGGCGAATGGCGTCGGCCGGTTCGGTTGGGGCGTTTTCCAGGGTTTCGGCGAACAGTCGGCCCAGCACGCCGGCAGTATGCAGGGCCAGGGCCAGAGTGCCGGCATTGGGGCCAAGGCCGGCAGCCAGCACCATCAGGGCGGCCCATACCAGCTCGGGGATGGCGCGCAAGGCGTTGAGTATCAGGCGGCTCAGGTGCAGCGCCAGCGCGCCGAAGCGTCCGGCGGCCGGCAATGCCAGGGCCAGGCCGAGCAGGGCGGCGAGCAGGGTGCCCATGGCCGACATGGCGAGGGTTTCCAGGGCGCCCTGGGTGATGGCCTTGAGGTGCCCAGGGGAAAAGTCCGGGCGCATAAATCCGGCTGCGTACAGTCCCATCTGCTGCAGGCTGTCGCCGCTCGCCAGGGCACTCAGGTCGATGCCGAGAAAATGAAATGAAGAGACCACCGCCAGTAGCAGGGCCAGCAACAGGGCGTAGGTGGGCCAGCGGATGGGGGCCTTCATAGCAGTCTCGTGCGTAGCAGGCGGCTGATCTGATCGGCCAGCAGCACCAGCGCGAGGAAGGTCAGCAGCATGCTGGCCACTTCGCCACCGGCAAACATGCGCATGGACAGGTCGATCTGCTGGCCCAGGCCGCCGGCTCCGACAAAACCCATGATCACCGAGGCGCGAATCGCGCATTCCCAACGGTACACGGTATAGGACAGCATCTCCGCGCTGGCGCTGGGCAGTACGCCATAGGCGAAGGCCAGCAGGCGGCCGCTACCGGCGGCCTGCAGGGCGTGGCTGGGGCGCGGGTCCTGGGATTCGAAGATTTCTCCGTAAACCTTGCCAAGCATGCCGGCATAGGTGATGGCGATGGCCAGCACCCCGGCGGTCGGGCCCAGGCCCACGGCGCGGACGAATAATAGAGCCCAGACGATTTCCGGCACGCTGCGCAGCACGATCAGCAGGCCTCGCACCGGCCAACGCGCCAGCCGTGCCCACCCGGCCGGACGGCCACCCCGGTGTATGGCCGAGAGTGACAGGGCGCGGCTGGCCAACAGCGACGCGGGCAGGGCGATCAGCAGAGCCAGGGCCATCCCTGCGGTGGCGATGGCCAGGGTCTCCAGGGTGGCGCGACCGAGCAGGGCGAGGAACTCGCGATCATGGGCCGGCGGCCAGAAGTCGGCGAGAAAACCGCCCATATTGGCCGCATTGTTTGGCTCCAGCAGCACCGCCGGGTTCAGCTCGCTCAGGTGCAGGCCTGGCCACAGCAGCAACAGCGCCAGCAGGGTGAGCAGCAGGCGCGGCAGGGCGGCCGGGTCGTGGTGGTCGGGTTTCAACATCGCGGAATCTGGATGCATAGGGGCGCAGGCGATGGCGAACTCGGCAGGGGTTGCAGCTGTTCATTGGCGTACAGAGCGTCGAGCTGGGCCTGGCTGATCTGCGCGGGTGGCAAGTCGAACAGGATGCGCCCTTCACGGATGCCGATGATGCGCGGGAAGTGCGCCAGGGCCAGATCCACCGCATGCAGGCTGGCCAGCAAGGTCATGCCGCGCTGGCTCGCTTCATCATTCAGGACGCCAAGGGTGTGCCCAGCCAGCACCGGATCCATGGCCGAGACCGGTTCGTCGGCGAGGATCAGCTCGGGGGCCTGATACAGCACCCGGGCGATGCCGATCCGTTGCAGTTGACCGCCGGAGAGCTGGTCGCAGCGCTGGAACAGCTTGTCGGCCAGATCCAGGCGTGCCAGAGCCTCGCGTGCGCCGGGAATATCCAGCGGATGCAGCAGGTTGAGCAGGCCGCGAGCGAGGGACCATTGCCCCAGTTTGCCGGCCAGCACGCTGGTGACCACGCGCTGCCGGGGTGGCAGGGGTGGCGCCTGGTGGATCAGGCCGATGCGCGCGCGCAGGCGCTGGCGCGCCCGGGTCGGGAGCGACCAGGGCGTTTGCCCGAGCAGTTCGAGTTGACCGGCACTGGGCTGCAGGGCAGTGGCGAGCAGGCGCAGCAGGCTGGTCTTGCCGGCACCGGAGGGGCCGATAATGGCCAGGCGCTCGCCTGGGTTGACCTGCAGATCGATTGCGCTGAGCGCAGCCTGGCCGTTGGCGTGGGTCAGGCCCACGCCAGACAGGCGGATGCTCACTTCAACAGGCCGGCCGCGCGGGCTGCCTCTTCGATGCCCTGGTAGTTTTCTGCGCGGGTCTCGATAAAGCGGCTGGCGCTCTGCAGGTCGAGGATCGCCTTGTGTTCGGGGTTGGCCGGGTCGAGGGCGAGGAAGGCGGCTTGGATTTTTTCCTGCAGCTCGGCGTCAAGGTTGCCGCGCACGGTCCAGTTGTAGTCGTAGTAGGGCGGGGTGGTGGCGATCACGCGCACCTTGTCGGTGTCCACCTTGTCGGCTGCAACCAGTTTGTCCCACACCGCGGCGTTGAGCACGCCGCCATCGGCCTTGCCGGCCTGCACCCAGGCTGCGGTGGCGTCATGGGCGCCGGAGTAGGCGATGCGGCTGAAGAAATCTTCCGGCTTGATACCGTCCTGCAGCATAAAAAAGCGCGGCATCAGGCTGCCCGAGGTGGAAGACACCGAGCCGAAGGCGAAGGTCTTGCCCTTGAGGTCCTGCAGCGATTGCACGGCCGGGTCGGCGCTGATGATCTTGCTGGTGAACTTCTCGTCTTCGGCGCGCTGCACCAAAGGCACGGCGTTGCCGGTCTTGAGGCGGGTCTGGACGAAGGTGAAGCCGCCCAGCCAGGCCAGATCGACACGGTCGGCGGCCAGGGCCTCGACCACAGCCGCGTAGTCGGCGACCGGAATGAACTGCACCTTGATGTCCAGTTGCTGTTCCAGGTAGGCGCCCAGGGGCTTGAACTTGCGCAGCAGTTCGGTGGGGGCTTCATCGGGGATAGCCGAGACCCTGAGGACATCGGTTGCGTGGCTGAATACGGCGGAAACGGACAGGACGAAACCGGCGGCGAGCGCCAGGGTGTGTTTGAGCATGGTGGGTTCTCCGGTTCAATAGCGGGGAAAGCCGGCGGAGTATAAAGCAATCCATGTCCGGCGAGCAGCCGGTGGCGGCATTATGCTGGGTTAAGATAGCCGCATCACCTTGCCGGAGTTCGCCTATGTCCACCTCTCTGCCTGCCCTGGCTTTTGCCGGTATTGGCCTGATGGGCCTGCCCATGAGTCGTCGCCTGCTCGCCGCCGGTTATCCTCTGAGTGTCTGGAACCGCAGTCCTGACAAATGTGCGCCGCTGCAGGCCGAGGGTGCCCATGTGCTGGAAACTCCGGCCGAGCTCTGTGCCGAGGCCAATATCGTCATGCTCTGCCTGGCCAATACCGAGGTGGTGCGCGAGGTGGTCTTCGGCCCCGGCGGCATCGTCGAGGGCGCGCGCCCCGGCCAGTTGCTGGTGGACTTTTCCAGCCTGGAGCCGGCCGCGACCCGGGAAATGGCCGCCGAGCTTGAAGCGCGTACCGGCATGCACTGGATGGATGCGCCGGTGTCTGGCGGTACGCCGGGGGCTGCCAGTGGCACCCTGGCGATCATGGCCGGTGGCCGTGAGGCGGATATCGAGCGGGCACGGCCGATCCTGGCCCATCTGGGTCAGCGCCTGACCCGTATGGGCGAAGTGGGAGCCGGCCAGGTGACCAAGGTGTGCAACCAGATGATCGTCGCCTGCAATGCTCTGGTGATTGCCGAGGTGGTGGCCCTGGCCGAGCGCAGCGGGGTGGATGCGAGTTTGTTGGCCGAGGCTCTGGCTGGCGGCTTTGCCGACTCCAAGCCACTGCAGATTCTCGCCCCGCAGATGGCCGCCAGTGAGTTCGAACCGATCAAGTGGCATGTGCGCACCCTGCTCAAGGACCTGGATACGGCAGTCAAACTGTCCCGCGAGCAGGGCAGCGCCACCCCCATCAGCGGCCTGGCGGCGCAGTTGATGCGTCTGCATGGCAGCCAGGGTTATCTGCAGCAGGACCCGGCCACCCTGGTACAGCTGTACCGGGAGCCGCAGCCGTGAAGATCGCCGCCAACCTGTCGTTGCTGTTTACCGAACTGCCCCTGCGCGAGCGCATCCTGGCGGCGCGGGTCGCCGGCTTTGCCGGGGTGGAGATCCAGTTCCCCTACGAGCTGCCGTCTTTGCTGCTCAAGGACTTGCTGGCGGCCGCCGACTTGCCCCTGGTGCTGATCAACCTGCCAGCGGGCGATCTGATGAGCGGTGGCCCTGGCCTGGCGGCGGTACCGGCGCGCCAGGCCGAGTTCGACGCGGCCCTGCAGCAGGCCCTGAGCTACGCGGCCATGGTGCGCCCGGCCAAGGTCAATGTGCTGGCAGGGCGTCTGGCCGAGGGTGTCAGCCGCGAGCAGGCCATGGCCTGCCTGATCGGCAATCTGCAGCAGACGGCCGAGGCCTTTGCCCGGCTTGGCATCGAAGTGCTGGTCGAGGCCATCAATCCCCTGGATATGCCGGGCTTTCTGATCAATACCCCGCAGCAACTGGACGAGCTGCTGCGGGCGGTGGATCAGCCCAACCTGGCGGCGCAGTTCGACCTCTACCATATGGCTCGCCAGGGCCTGGACCTGGGCGCCGGTATCGAACTGCTGGGCACGCGTATTGGCCATGTGCAGTTCGCCGATTGTCCGGGCCGTGGGGAGCCGGGCTCGGGGAGCGTGGATTTTGCTGCCGCGCTCGAGGCCTTGCGCAGCGTTCATTACGAGGGCTGGTTGGGCGCCGAGTATCGACCGGGCTCGGCGGGTACCCAGGCCGGGCTGGGTTGGTTGGCACAGTGGCGCGCACAGCTGCAGGGTTAAAGAACAATCCGTCGAGACCGAGCCTGTGAGGGGCCTGGCCCATAGTGATAAGATCGCGGGCCGAATCAGTGCCGGTCAGCTTCGGCTGGTTCGCGCCAAAGGTGCAGGCCGTATGGGGAAGCGTATCCGTGCGGCTCTCAGTGGGCTGGATCCGTCTTGATCAGGAACGCCCGACTTTTATTAACAGCCCATTCAGGAAGCCCGTATGAGCATCAAATCGGATAAGTGGATTCGCCGTATGGCCCTAGAGCACGGCATGATCGAACCCTTCGTCGAGCGCCAGGTACGCACCGAAGGTGATGAACGACTGATTTCCTACGGGGTGTCCAGCTACGGTTACGATGTGCGCTGCGCCGATGAATTCAAGGTATTCACCAATATCAATTCGGCCACCGTCGACCCGAAGAACTTCGATGAGAAGAGCTTTGTCGATGTGAAGAGCGACGTGTGCATTATTCCGCCCAACTCCTTTGCCCTGGCCCGCACCGTGGAGTACTTCCGCATTCCCCGGGATGTGCTGACCATCTGCCTGGGCAAGAGCACCTACGCGCGTTGCGGCATTATCGTCAACGTCACGCCGCTGGAGCCGGAATGGGAAGGTCACGTGACCCTGGAGTTTTCCAACACCACCACCCTGCCGGCGAAGATCTACGCCAATGAAGGCGTGGCGCAGATGCTGTTCCTGCAGTCGGATGAGGCCTGCGAGGTGTCGTACAAGGACCGTGGTGGCAAGTATCAGGGGCAGTTGGGTGTGACTCTGCCCAAGGCCTGAGCCTTTTAAAATGTGAGAAAGCTGGGCGTTGCCCTAATGCTGTTCACATAAGAAACGGTGGAACGCAATCAGTCCCCTCGCCCCTCTGGGGAGAGGGTTAGGGAGAGGGGGAAGCTGGCGGTTTTGCCGCGTTCCAGCCCTCTCCCCCAGCCCCTCTCCCATAAATGGGAGAGGGGCGCTAAGCGTGCGCTGCCTTAAATGAACAGCATTAGGGCGTTGCCCGGCTTTTTGCTGCATGTTGGTTTTAGGGAATCAGGGGCAGTTCGCGCTTATGCCGGGTGGCGTCATAGGTGCGCACGATGCTGGCATAGGCCTGTTCACTGACGGGCTGGCCATGCAGGAAGGCATCGATCTCGGCGTAGGTCACGCCATGGGCTTCCTCGTCCGGCTTGCCCGGGCGCAATTCTTCCAGGTCGGCGGTCGGGGTTTTCATCACCAGGTGCTCGGGGGCGCCCAAGTGGCGGGCGATGGCCCGTACCTGGCCCTTGACCAGGCCGGACAGCGGCGCCAGGTCGCAGGCGCCATCACCGAATTTGGTGAAAAAGCCCATCACAGCCTCGGCGGCATGGTCGGTGCCGATCACCAGGCCATTGTTGGCATTGGCGATGGCGAACTGGGCGACCATGCGGATACGCGCCTTGATATTGCCGGTCACGAAGTCGCGGCGGGCCTCGCTGAGTTGCTGCAGATGGGTGACTTGTTCGCCCAGACCCTGCACGCTTCCCGAGATATTGACCGTATCTTCCTCGTCGGCACGGATAAAACGCAGCGAGTCCTGGGCATCCTGCTCGTCGTGCTGGGTGCCATGGGGCAGGCGCACGGCGATAAAGCGGTAGGCGTTGTCGCTGGTTTCGCTGCGCAGCTCTTCCACCGTCAACTGGGCCAGGCGCCCGGCGGTCAGGGAATCGACCCCGCCGCTGATACCCAGTACCAGCACCTTGAGCCCGGCGTTACGCAGGCACTGCTTGATAAAGGCCTTGCGCCGCTCGATCTCGTGGATCAGCGCGGCTTCGTCGGCGAAGGGCGGCACCACGTCGAGGGAGGCGGCGATTTCGGCTTGGCGATTGCTCATATCAGAGGTCCTTGGCGAGATGCGGCGCGGCAGGGGGCTGCGGCGCGAACAGCTGCCAAGCTTACTGTGATCCGGCGCGAATGGGCAGGCCAGAGGGGCTGGATAAAAGGCGGGATAAAAAATAGGCGCCAGAGGCGCCAGGAGATTTCACACGATGCACAGTCTCTGAGTGGCCCTGGTCAGGAAAGTTCAGTGCGTTGATATGAAATGGCCATTATTTTTGCAGCGCGGCCCGCGTCGCAGGTGCGGAGGCTGCAAAAAAGAAAAGGCGCCAGAGGCGCCTTAAACGATGATCTATGGAGTAAGTCGAATACTGTGACTGGCGCTTCGGCGGATTAGTTCAGTGATGCCGACGAACGGTCATCAGCGGGCCGGCAGCAGGATCAACCGGCGGTTGCCATAGGCCTTGTCCAGATTCTCCGCGCGGAAGGGGAAGGTCATGTACTGGCCCTTGCGCCAGGCCTCGATACCGTCGGCATAGTGGCGGCTGGCGGGGTTGCCGGACTGGCCGGAGCTGTTGAGACCGATCAGCGGCTCGGCAGCGGCGAAGTCGACGACGATGCGCATGGCCGGGATCAGCCAGGTGTCGAAATCCTGCCCCCAGCTGTAGGCCGAGACGTTCAGAGTGCTGTGATCACCACCGGCAGGGTAGGGGCCGCGATCCAGATAGCCCTTGAGCGCACCCAGGCTACTGCGCTGGCTGGCGCTCAGGTGGGGGGCCATCTTGCTGCTGTCGCTGACCCATTCGTAGCTATGCAGCTTGCCCCACTGCCAGGCGCGTCGATCCGCGCCGAAGCGTTGTTCCAGCAGGCTGACGGCGGCAGCCAGGCTGCGGGCGAGAATGGCCGGCTTGTCTTCGCGCTGCGCAGTGCGCACATCGTTCCAGAACGGGCTGTCGTCGCGCCCCAGCAGGTGGTCGGCCTGGGCCGAATAGGAGGCGTTGGCGGTTTCCACCAAAGCCTGCCAGGCCGGGCTGGTGTCCGGGCCCAGTTCGTCGAGGAAGATGGCCCGGGCACTTTCATGCAGAAAGGCGCCATACAGGGCGGCATCGGCGGAGTCGGCGCTCAGCTTGCCGTCGAAGGCCTGCAGGCGCTGCAGGGCTTCCTCGGCCTTGCTCCGCTCGGCAGCCGGTAGGGCGGCGATGGCCTGGCGCAGCGGGTCATGCATGCCCGGAGCGTTGAACACGGCCTGCAGTTTGGCGACGAAGGGCGAGGTCTGGTCGTACTGCATGGCGATCATGCTCTGCCGGTCGTGGCGGCCGCTGCCGGCCAGTTCGGCGATTCGCTCGGCGCGCTCCGGGTAGTACCAGGAGTTGGACAGTTGCATGCCGTAGCCACGCGGCACCGTGCGCTGGTTGGCGGTACCCAGCCAGCCTTGCGGCGGATCCTGATCATAGGGGTGCAGCATGGGGTCGGCGTAGCCATCCCAGGCGTACTGGCTGTCCCAGCCAGGGGAGGGCATCAGGCCCAGGCCGGCACGGCGGTTGGGGTAGCGACCGGTGACCTGCCAGCCGATATGGCGTTCGTCGGCGAAGACGATGTTCAGCGGCATGGCGCGCACTTCCCGGGCGGCGTCGAAGGCCTGTTCCACCGACTGGGCGCGGGACAGGTCAAAGAAGGCGTCCAGGCTCTGGTCGGCTTCGAATTGAGCGGTCTTCAGGGCCAGACCATAGCCGCTTTGCAGTTGCAGGGGCTGCAGTGGGTGTTTGCGCTCACCCAGCACCGAGTTGAGCAGCGGCCCGTGGCGGGTTTCGTAGAGGGTTTCGCGGATGGGCCGCTGGCCCTTGATAAAGAAGGTTTCCTGGCGCTCCCGGGCCGGCAGCCACTGGCCATCGGCCAGATAGTAGAGGCGTCCGTTCTGGCGCTTGACCTGCTCCAGGAACAGGTCCTGGTTGTCGCCCATGACCATGGTCATGCCCCAGGCCAGCTTGCCGTTGAAGCCGGCCACCACCGCCGGCACCCCGGCGATGGATACCCCGGCGGCCGAGTATTTGGGCGAGCGGATATGCACGAAGTTCCACACCGAGGGCAGCGACAGCGGCAGGTGGGTGTCGTTGGCCAGCAGGCTCTTGCCGCCACGGCTGCGCTGCGGAGCGATGGCCCAGTTGTTGGACGCGGCCACGCCGAGCATATGGGCCTGGCTGAACTGGCTGAGTGCGGCGTCAATACTTTCCAGACCAGCCAGTTCGCCTTGGAGGTTGAGGCCCTTGAGCTTCTTGGCCTCCTCGAAGGGCAGCGGCTCGTCCGGGTAGCTGGGCAGCAGCCAGGCCAGGTTGTCGCTGCCCACGCGCTGGGCCAGGATCAGGCTGGCGATCTCTTCCTGCAGGTTGACCGACAGGCCGAAGTTGAGCAGGCAGAACACCAGCACCGAGTCCTCGGGCGTCCAGTAGGCCGGGCGGTAGCCCGACTCGGCCAGGTCCATCGGCAGTTTGTCACGGTAGCGGAACAGGTAGGCGTTGACGCCGCGGGCGTAGACCTCGAAGAAGCGCTTGAGCCGTGGCGAGGCGCCGCGATACAGCTGTTCGGCGCTGGCGCGCAGATTGACCGCACGCATAAAACGGTCGATCTCCAATGCGCCGGGGCCGGTCATCTCCGCCAGGCGCCCCTCGGCCATCAGGCGCAGGCCGACCATCTGGCTCAGGCGATCGCTGGCATGCACATAGCCCAGGCTGAACAGGGCGTCATGGAAGGTATTGGTCTCGATCAGCGGCATCCCTAAGGCATTGCGCCGGATCACCACGCTCTGCGCCAGCCCCTTGACCTGCATGCTGCCCTGGTCCGGGGGCACGCTGGCGGCATAGCGACTGTTGAGGAAGGACTGGCAACCGCTCAGGGCAATGGCGCCACTCAGGCTGGCAATCAGGCCCAGGTGGGCCAGGGGACGAAACGCACGCGCAGGCATGCTGCAGCTCCTTGCAGAACGAGAAAAGCCTGGCAATGCCAGGCTTGGGTGGATCACACGTTAGACAGTCATCACTGCCCTGGCAAGGCCGATTCAGGCGCGCTTGCGCGGCTGCTCCAGGCCTTCATCCAGCAGCCAGCGGGCGGCGCTGCGAGCGGCGGCCTTGTGCTGCAGCTCCAGCTCGTTGAAACGCTTTTCATGCTGACGGCGCTGTTGCTTGTCCAGGGCCTTCCAGGCCGCATGGGTCGGCACCTCGGCGGTGGCCTCGAAGAGCAGGTGGAACACTTCACAGCGCTGGTCGCGGCTGAGCTGGCTGTCGTAGTTATCCAGCAGCACCTTGATGCGGATGGCGCCCTCGATCAACGGCAGCTGGCCTTCCAGCAGGCTGCCGGCGAGGATTTGCAGATCGCCGCCGATGCGCTCCTGGCGCTCGCGTTCAGCCTGGGTCTGGGCGCGCTGGCGCGCCCAGACCTGGCGCCACAGATACAGGGCGTAGCCGGCCAGGCCGACAATCAGCAGGCTGCCGAGAAACCAGGCTAGATGCAGGGCGTTCATGCTTGGCTCAGGCGCCGTGACATTTCTTGAATTTCTTCTGGCTGCCGCACGGGCAGGGATCGTTGCGACCAACGTCCTTCAGGGCGTTGCGCACCGGCTCCTGGTGGCCATGGTTGCAGTGCGGCCCATGCACATGACCATGATCATGGCTGTGATCGTGATCATGGTTGCAGTCGGGGCCGTGAACGTGGGGTTGCTGGGTCATGCAGAACTACTCCGGGATGTAATCGCCAGGAATTATCTCGCCATTGCGCGACATATGCACGCTGCGGCCGAACATCCAGCCGGTCTTGACGCTGCCCTGCAGGCGATAGGGGATAGGTTTGTCCGGTTTTTCCAGCGCCTTGACGATCTGCCGCAGATGACGCCAGAGATTGGTCCGTACCGGCACGTTGAAGCTGTGATGGCCATGGGCCGGGACAGTGAAGCGGGCCGTGGATTCCCCCGTGGCCAGCGGCACGCCGTTGAGATGCACCACGTAGTCGAGGCCGCGCACTGGCAGACTGAAACTGTTGGGGTTGTCGATGCGAAAGCGCAGGTTGAAGCGCTGCTCCAGCAATTTGGCCTTGACCACATCCACCTTGACCAGGCGGACTTCCGGATCCTTGAAGTTTCCTGACGTACTTGAACAGCCGCCGAGACCCGCGAGGAAGCAGAACAACAGCAATAGGCTAAGAATTCTTATCGTTTGCGCCTGATAAAACATTGCATACTCCGAATGACGCATCAGTGTAACAAGCAAGTGCCCGCCTGCAACCTGTTGTAGGGGCAAAAAAACCTGCGCCATACTGGAGTGCAAATAGGACAGGAGTATGACCATGGCCCGTTACGAGATCGCCTTTTCTGCGCAGCTGATGCCAGGGGCGCAGCTGGAGTCGGTCAAGGCCAATCTGGCCAAGCTGTTTCAGGCCGATGCCCAGCGCCTGGCCTTGCTGTTTTCCGGTCGACGCATCGTGATCAAGAGCAATCTGGATGAAGCGGCGGCGGAAAAATACCGCTCCACCCTGGAGCGTGCCGGCGCCCTGGTCGAGGTTTGTGCCCTGGCCGAGGAGATCGAGGAAATCGAACTGGCACCACCGCCTGAGCCGCTGGCTGCACCCGCGCCGACTCAGCCAGCGGCCGCGCCGGCGCAAGGGGCGCCGGGGCGACTGAAGGTTGTGCCACGGGATGAATATATGGCGGCCTTTGTCGGTGTCGATGCCCCCGATTTTGGCATCGCCCCCCTGGGCGATGACCTGCAGGACGACAAGCCGGATGTGGATGCTCCGCCGCTGGATCTGTCCCAGTTCAGCCTGGCTCCGGTGGGCAGCGATATGGGCGAGGCGAAAAAGGCGCCGGCGGGGCCACCGCCGGATATTTCCCATATCAAACTGCAGGAATGAGAGGCTGCCTTCGAGGTGGCCCGGGCTTGATCGCGATCAGCTGAAGTACGCCGCGCAGCACTTCTTGAATTTCTGCCCGCTGGCGCAGGGGCATGGGTCATTGCGACCTGCCTTGAGCTGCACGGTCGGGTCGATAAAAAACCAGTGACCGTTGTGTTCAACAAAGGCTGAACGCTCCCGGTGACTGTGTTCACCCTGAGCGTCGCGCCAGTGGGCGGCGAAGGTCACATAGGCGTGGGCAGGATTGCCGCCTTGCGGTTCATGGCTTTCCACTTCAAGGCCCAGCCATTCGCTGTTCCGGCTCCAGGCGCTGATGGCCTGGCGATCCAGTCCGGCCTGCTGTGCCGGCAGGGTGGTCTGTACCAGATAATCGACCAGTCCCAGCGCGTAGGCGCTATAGCGCGAGCGCATCAGCATTTCGGCATTCGCTGGTCGCTGGCCGTCGTGGAAACGGCCGCAGCACTGTGGCAGTGGTATTTCGCTGCCGCAGGGGCAGGGCGCGTTGTTCATGGCCTTACCACCAGTACTTGCCGAAATTCTCCGGGTTGGCCCAGAACTTGGCATTCAGCCAGTCCGGAACCTGCTTGTAGTCGAGCAGATCGTAGGTAAACAGGTGCAGGGTCTGTCCTTCGCGCTGGAACTTCTCGGCGGCCTGCAGGGCCAGGGCGAAGAAGTCGGTTTCCTGCCAGGCGCAGGCCGCCAGGTCCACCAGCACCGCCATGCGGCTGGCATTCAGATTGCGAATGCCACCGAGCAGCTCCAGGCCCTGGCGCTTGGGCAGATGCTCCAGGCAGTCGACCACCACGGCCAGGTCGTAGCGCCGGCTGGCCAGCTCGACTGATAGGGGCGCGGCGGGGGCCTGGGTGATCTGACAGTGGCCGTGGGCCTGGGCAAAGGCCGTCACGGCGGGCAGCTCGCTGGCGCCAAGTAGCAGCAAGTGTTCGGGTCGATAGCGCTCAAGCAGGGCAGCGATGGCCTGCTGGGGAGTACGGGTGGAAAGCTGGGCGGTCATCAATCATCCTCGGGCGTTGCGTCAACACGGTTCTGAGGCAGTGTGCGTTGGAACCTAAGCGCTGTCGCATATGTTCGCATCGTTTGTATTGGCTGTAGCAAGTATTCGGGTGAGTTGTATCCAGGCTGGCGTGATGGCTCGGTGTGAATTTGCCTGTTGAATATTGATTGGCATCATGAAATATCGCTGCAGGCCTTATAAAGCCTGGCTTTTTTGCAGACAGAGGTCTTTACTTCAACGTTATCGGTTTAAGCCGATTTACCAATAGGAGACGTAATTTATGAGCATCACTAGGAAAGCATTACCCCTGATTGTCGCCAGCACCCTGTTGACAGGTTGCGCCGGCCTGCAGAAAACCGACTGGCCGACCTGCGCGGCTGTCGGTGGCGTTGGTGGTGCAGCGTTGGGCGCGATTGAAAGCTCGACCTGGGCCGGTGGTGGCGCTGTGGTCGGTGCTGGTATGGCGGCTGCTTATTGCTGGGTGCATGGTGCCGGCGAAGAGCAGGTGGCCATGGTCGAGGAAGTGGTTGAAGAAGCGCCGATGGAGCAGCCTGCTGAAGCCGTGCGTGTGGAACTGGACGTCAAGTTCGATTTCGACCGTGCCGTGGTCAAGCCGGAAAGCTATGGCGACATCAAGAACCTGGCCGACTTCATGAGCCAGTTCCCGCAGACCACCACCGTGGTTGAAGGGCACACCGACTCCGTGGGTAGTGATGCCTACAACCAGGGTCTGTCCGAGCGCCGTGCCAATGCCGTGCGTGATGTACTGGTCAACCAGTACGGCATCGGTGGCGAACGCGTCAACGCCGTAGGTTACGGTGAAAGCCGTCCGGTGGCCGATAACGCCACTGCTGATGGCCGTGCCATCAACCGCCGCGTTGAAGCCGAAGTCGAAGCCCGTCAGTAAGCGGTAACCCCAAAGGCCGGCGCTGCAGTTTCTCGCAGCGCCGGCCTTGTCGATTGTGGCTGCTGGGTCTTTACTCCTTAGTGACCGGCAACGACCGGTATGACAGGAGAT
This sequence comes from Pseudomonas xionganensis, assembly GCF_009763245.1. Classification (GTDB taxonomy): domain Bacteria; phylum Pseudomonadota; class Gammaproteobacteria; order Pseudomonadales; family Pseudomonadaceae; genus Aquipseudomonas; species Aquipseudomonas xionganensis. Next base: position 1,724,055 of record NZ_WKJZ01000001.1, read on the forward strand.
TCCACCATGAGATCCAGATTTCTAACGGGGGTGGCCCCCATTCTCTTGGTCAGCAGTGTTCTTTCGGGGTGCGTCACAACTTCCAGTACGGGAGATGCGCCGCTGAACCAAGGGAACTGGCCCCTGTGCACAGCGCTTGGTGGTCTGGCCGGTGGCGGCCTTGGCGCAATCGAAAGTTCCACCTGGGCAGCCGGTGGTGCGGTGGCCGGTGCGGTCATCGGCACGCTGATCTGTTACGCCCAGGATGGTGATGAAGACGGCGATGGTGTGTTCGATCGCCGCGATCGTTGCCCCGGTACCCCACCCAATACGCCTGTCCATCACAATGGCTGCCCGTTCAAGGAATATGCCAGTGCTCCAGCTCCGATGGAGCCTGAACCGGAACCCATGGCCGAAGCGGTCAGGGTCGAACTGGATGTGAAGTTCGACTTCGACAAGGCCGTGGTCAAGGAGGACAGTCAGGGTGATATCCAGAGCCTGGCCGACTTTATGAAGCAGTATCCGCAGACCTCCACCACGGTTGAAGGCCATACCGATGCGGTGGGCAGCGATGCCTACAACCAGAACCTGTCCGAGCGGCGTGCCAATGCCGTGCGCGATGTGTTGGTCAATCAGCATGGCATCGACAGTGGCCGCGTCTCTGCGGTGGGTTACGGCGAGTCCAGGCCCATAGCCGACAACGACAGCGATTCGGGCCGTGCCCTTAATCGTCGCGTCGAAGCTGCGGTCGAAGTGGTGCCCTAGGGTCTGTTGCCGTTTCCCTGCGCGCAGGTACGGCAGATAAGACTCGTGTCCCCAAGCTGCGCCCCAATTGCTTCAGCCGTTGAATCAGGCTGAGGCAATTGGGGCGTTTTTGTTTGTCCCCGGCAGCGTGATGAGCAGCTTGGCGATCGGCGCTGCAACTGCCCCGCGCGGCCGGCCCCTGGCTGTGCGTTGGCAAAGCGGTTAAGGTGCGTGCAAACAACAAATCAGCGGGGGCTCGACCGGATGAAAGTTCTGATGATGCTGGGCAAGGGCTTGACTGCCTTGTTCTGGGGGGTAGTGCTGGCCAATCTGCTGCAGCCATTCGCGCAGCCCTTTGCCTTGCTCCTGCAGGTGATGGGGGGGGCTGTCCTGCTTCTGCACGGCGCCGAGTACCTGATCTTCAAACAGCGTCTGGCCAGTCGACAAAAGCCGGCAATGGATATGTTCCAGGTACTGCTGTTCGGCATTTTTCACCTGCTTGGCCTGGCGCATGAGCAGACTGAGAAAACGCCAGCCGAGGGCTTGCCCATGGAGGCGGAAAATGCGTAACGGCCTACTCCTGCTGGCCTTGTGCAGCCCTATCGCACTGGCTCAGAGCGTGATTGAGGTCGGGGCTAACAGCCTGATACGTTTGCCGACCAGCAGCCAGGTACTGCATTTGCAGCGCCTGGCGATCGCCGAGCGTGGCACGCTGTTGATTCCCGCTGGCGTCAGTGAAATCCGTGTCGATGAACTGCAGCTGGGCAGTGAGGCGCGTATCGCCCTGGCGCCCGGCGAGCAGCCCCTGCAGCTACTGGTGGACAGTGGCCAGGTGGCCACGGGCGCGCAGATCAGCGCCCGTGGCGCCAAGGGTACGGCGCAACAGCCGGCGCAGCCCGGACGCAGCCTGATCCTGCGGCTACACAGTCTGTCTGCCGACATGTTGTTGGTGGATGCCCGGGGTGGTGCCGGGGCGCCGGGCTATTCCGGCCTGGATGGCGCCGATGGTGAAGCGGGCGGTTGCACCTGGGGTCAGGCCAGCCGTGGCCATGACGGTCATGACGGTGGCGATGGCCAGGCCGGGGCCCCGGGGGCTCGGGTGCGCGTCGAGTTGCCGCTGGACGTTCCCGCAGAGCTGCTGCAGATCCGTGTGGACGGCGGCGAGGGTGGCGCGGCCGGCCCCGGCGGCAAGGGCGGGCGCGGCGGTGTCAGCAAGGGCTGCTGGTTGTACAGCACTGAGGGCGCTGCCGATGGCCGCCCGGGGCAACCTGGCAAGGCCGGCGCTCCGGGGCCAGCGGGGCAGCTGGAGTTGGTGCGTTTCTAAGCGCTTGCTCATGCGCCCGGCTCGCCGAGCCGGGCCTGCGTCTTAGAAGGTCGGGCGGGCGGCGGCGAGGCTCACCAGCAGCAGGCCGACAATCAGGTTGCTGCCCACCAGACGGCGAATCTTGCCCAGCACGGCGCCGCCGGCTGGCCAGTCCTCACTTTCCACGGCGCGGCGCAGCTGTGGCAGCTGCAGTAACTGGATGCGCAGAAACAGCGCCAGCATCACCAGGTACAGGCCGATCATGATCTGCACATAACGCGGCGCATTGTCGAAACCGGCAAAGCCCAGGTGCAGCATGCCCACGCCGGTTACTGGCAGCACCAGCACCGCCGGCCAGACCCAGACGAAGAAGCGCTTGAATACATTCAGCCACAGGCGCAGACGTGCCGGTGCATCGAGTATTTCGACCGCCGCCGGGCGCAGGATCATCCAGGCGAAGAACATGCCGCCGACCCAGATCAGGGCCGCCAGCAGGTGCAGAACATAGGTCAGGGCATAGGGCGTCATGGGCAATCTCCGAGTGAGGGGCGCGATGGAGTCTGCGCCGGATCGATTAGCGCGCTATGATAGCCGCCGACCGCCAAACACTGAAAATTTATCCAGCCTTTTCGCGCCCAGATCCCATGCTCAGTACCGAACTCAAGTCCCAGATTCAGGGCGCCTATTCCCGTTTTCTCGAAGCCAAGTCGCTCAAGCCGCGCTATGGCCAGCGCCTGATGATCGCCGAAATCGCCAAGGTGCTCGGCGCGATCAAGACCGACGACGAGGGCAAGCGTCTGGGCGAACCTGCCGTGGTGGCGGTGGAGGCGGGCACCGGCACTGGCAAGACCGTGGCCTACAGCCTGGCCACCATTCCCACCGCCAAGGCTGCCGGCAAGCGCCTGGTGATCGCCACCGCCACGGTCGCCCTGCAGGAGCAGATCGTGCACAAGGATCTGCCGGATCTGCTGCGCAACAGCGGGCTGAACTTCAGCTTCGCCCTGGCCAAGGGCCGTGGCCGCTACTTGTGCCTGTCCAAGCTTGACCTGTTGCTGCAGGACGGCCAGGCGCAAAGCGCCACCGCTCAGCTGTTTGAAGAAGAAGGCTTCAAGATCGATGTGGATGAGCAGGGTCAGAAGCTGTTTACCGCGATGATCGAAAAACTCGCCGGCAACAAGTGGGACGGCGACCGCGACAGCTGGCCGGAGGAGCTGGAAGACAGCCGCTGGTCGCAACTGACCACCGACCACAGCCAGTGCACCAACCGCCATTGCCCGAACTTCCAGCAGTGCGCCTTCTACAAAGCGCGCGAAGGCATGGGCAAGGTCGATGTGATTGTCACCAACCACGATATGGTCCTGGCCGACCTGGCCCTGGGCGGCGGCGCCGTGCTGCCCGATCCGCGCGAGACCCTTTATGTGTTCGACGAGGGCCACCACCTGCCGGACAAGGCCATCGGCCACTTCGCCCACTTTACCCGCCTGCGCAGCACGGCCGACTGGCTGACCCAGATCGACAAGAACCTGACCAAGCTGCTGGCGCAGAACCCGCTGCCGGGCGATCTCGGCCGGCTGATCGAACAGGTGCCGGAGTTGGCCCGGGAGCTCAAGACTCAGCAGCAATTTATGTTCAGCGCCTGTGAGCAGGTCGCCGACTTCAAACCCGGCGAGGATATGGAAGGCCGTGAGCGCCCGCGCCATCGCTTTGTCGGCGGTGTGGTGCCGGAGCATCTGAGCGAGTTGGGTCTGGAGTTGAAGAAGGGCTTTTCCAAGCTCAATGACCTGTTCACCGGCGTCACCGAACTGCTCAAGGAGGCCATGGACGGCGAAGGCGCCAACGGCATCGCCAGCCACCAGGCCGAGGAGTGGTATCCGCTGTTCGGCAGCCTGCTGGCCCGGGCCAAGGGCAACTGGGAGCTGTGGCTGGCCTTTACCGCCGAGGACCCGGAAGAAAGCCCGCCCATGGCGCGCTGGCTGACCCTGGCCGAGAGCGGAGCGCTGTTCGATATCGAGGTCAACGCCAGCCCGATCCTGGCCGCCGAGACCCTGCGCCGTAATCTGTGGAATGTCGCCCATGGCGCCCTGGTGACCTCGGCCACCTTGACGGCCCTGGGCACCTTTGACCGCTACCGCATGCGCGCCGGGCTGCCCAAGGTGGCGGTCACCGCCGTGGTACCGAGTCCGTTTCACCATGCCGACGCCGGTGTGCTGCGGGTGCCGGACCTCAAGGCCGACCCCCGCGAGGCGGCGGTGCACACCGCGGCGATTATCCGCGAGTTGCCGGGCCTGGTGGCGGGCAGTCGCGGCACCCTGGTGCTGTTCTCCTCGCGCAAGCAGATGCAGGAGGTGTTCGACGGCCTGGAACGCGACTGGCGTCGCCGCGTGTTTATCCAGGGCAACCTGTCCAAGCAGGAGACCCTGAACAAGCACAAGGCGCGGGTCGATTCCGGTGAGGAAAGCGTGCTATTCGGCCTGGCCAGCTTTGCCGAGGGCGTCGACCTGCCCGGTGCCTACTGCGAGCATGTGGTGATCGCCAAGATTCCCTTCGCCGTGCCGGATGATCCGGTGGAGGCGGCCCTGGCCGAATGGATTGAGGCGAGAGGCGGCAACCCCTTTATGGAAATCGCCGTGCCCGATGCCTCCCTGCGTCTGGTGCAGGCCTGCGGCCGCCTGCTGCGCACCGAGGCCGATCGCGGCACCATCACCCTGCTGGATAGGCGCGTGGTCACCCAGCGCTACGGCAAGGCAATTCTTAATGCGCTGCCGCCGTTTCGTCGGCAAATTGACTGACGCGGTGCTTATGGATCCTCGCGCTGATCTCGCTCCAGTTCGTCGCCCAGCGGCCCCAGCACTGGTTTGATCCCGGCGCGGTGGGCGGCGCGGGCGATGGCGTGAGCTGCCAGGGGCGCGCTGGCCAGCAGGACCAGCAAACCCGCCAATGCTTCCAGGGCCAGCTCGCCGCTGCTGGCCAGGGCCACCGCGCCCAATAGCAATACCGCGCCCAGCACGCCGGCCTTGCTCGCCGCATGCATACGGCTGTAGCTGTCCGGCAGGCGCAGAATGCCGATGGCACCAAGCAGGGAAATCAGCGCACCAGCCAGTACCAGGGCCGAGGCCAGCCAGCTCAGTAGATTATTCATGCTCGTTCTCCCGTTTCACCGGCGTGGCGCAATAGGCATCGTCAAACAGAAAGGCAAAGGCCGCCGTGCCGAGGAAGGACACCAGGGCCAGTAGAACGGCCACGTCGAGAAACACCGCCTGGCCGCCGATCAGGCAGGTCAGGGCCATGGCCGCCACCGCCAGCAGGGTCAGGGCGTCGATGGCCACGGCGCGGTCGGGCCGGCTCGGCCCGCGTAGCAGGCGATAGATAATGATCAGCCCGCTAAGGGCGAGCAGGATAGCGGCCAAGGGCAATACCCAGGCAGCGCCCGCCAGGTGCAGGGTCATGGTTGTACTCCTTGGCTCTTGCTGGCATCCAGCCAGGCCAGCAGGCGCCGTTCCAGTTCGCTGAGCATCTGAGTCACGTCTTCAGGCTGGCGCGCATCGAGGGCATGGATATACAGCAGGCCGCTGCTTTCATCGTATTCCAGGGCCAGGGTGCCAGGGGTCAGGGTCAGCAGCGCGCCGAGCAGGGTGGCCGTGTTGGCATCGCGCCGGGTCAGCGGATAGGCCAGCACCGCCGGTGCCACGTCGACCCGGCGCGCCAGCACCAGGCTGGCGACGTGATAGCTGGCCAGCAGGATCTGGCCGATAAACCACAGGCAGAACCACAGGCCCAGCTCCAGGCTTCTGGCGTAGCGGCTCAGACGCGGCAGCCCCAGGCCCAGCAGACGGGCCAGCAGATAGAGCAGGGCGAAAGCCGTCAGGCCACCACCCAGGTGGGCAAAACCCAGCCCCCAGGCCAGGGCTACGCTGGCGAGCAGATGGATCAGGAAAAACATCAGGCACCTCCTGCCGGGCTAAAGGGTTGCAGGTAGGCCTCTGGGTTACCCAACTGTTCGGCAGCGGCGATGGCGTAGTCGATCAGGGGGCCGGCACCCAGGCCGATCAGCACCGTGAGCAGCGCCAGGCCGGCCATGCCGAGCCAGGCGGCGCGGCTCTTGGTAGACAGTTGCAGGGCCGCTTCGCCTTTGGGGTGGGCCTTGAGAAAGGCCTCGTTCCAGATCTTGTTCATCGACAGCAGGGTAAATACCCCGGTCAGCAGGGCGATACCGGCGGCCCACCAGGCGGCGGCATCCAGGCTGGCCTTGACCAGCAGAAACTTGGCCCAGAACCCGGACAGCGGCGGAATACCGGCCAGCGATAGCGCCGGGATGGCGAACAACAGCGCCAGCCAGGGCAGGCGGCCGTATAGCCCGCCCATATCGGCCAGGCGCTCGGAGCCGCAGATACGCGCTGCCACGCCACCGATAAAGAACAGGTTGGCTTTCACCACGATATGGTGGATCAGATAGAACACTGCGCCGGCCAGGGCCAGCGGTGTGGCCAGGGCCAGGCCGAGGACCATGTAGCCGACCTGGCTGACGATATGAAACGACAGGATGCGCCGCACCTCGGTCTGCGCCGCTGCGCCCAGCACGCCCACCAGCATGGTGGCGCAGGCCACCCACAGCAGCAACTGATGGGGCAGGCCATACTCCGGCCAGAGCAGGGTCACCAGGCGGATCAGGGCGTACACCCCGACCTTGGTCAGCAGCCCGGCGAACATCGCCGATACTGCGGTCAGGGCCACGTGGTAGGTGGCCGGCAGCCAGCCGAACACCGGAAACAACGCGGCCTTGATGGCGAACGACAGCAGCATCAGCAGCAGCGCCGGGGTGACGCCCGCTGGTGCCTCACCGCTGCGCATGATCACGGCCAGCTCGCCCATATTCAGGGTACCGCTGGCGCCATACACCAGGCCCGCAGAGAGCAGGAAAATCAGGGTGGCGAACAGGTTCAGCGCCACATAGGTCATGCTCCCAGCCAGCCGGCGCTTGCCGCCGCCCAGGGCCATCAGGGCGAAGGAGGCGATCAGCAGCACCTCGAACCAGACATACAGGTTGAAGATGTCGGCGGTGATAAAGGCGCCGCCGATGCCGGTGAGCAGGCCCTGGACGAACAGGTGAAAATCCCGGCCTACCCGCGTATCACTGTCCCGGGCCACGCCATAGAGCAGAGTGACCAGGCCGATCAGGGCGCTGATGGCGATCATCACCGCAGACAGGCGGTCGATCACCAGGCTGATGCCAAACGGCGCTTGCCAGCCGCCGACCTGGCCGGCCAGCACGGTGCCGCCAGCGGCCAGCCAGACCAGCTTGATCCCCACCGCCAGCAGCAGTGTGGTGCCGCCCAGGCTCAGTGCCCGCACCAGGCTCAGATGGTTGCGCAGCAGCAGGGCCAGCACCAGGCTGCACAGCGGAATCAGCACCGGGGCAACGAGTAATGCCTGATTCATCGACGTGCCTCCACGCCGGTGCCATCGGCCTCGTGCTCGCCGGCATGCCAGTCCGGCGCCGGCTGTTCGGTGATGGCGCTGACCGAGTCGGTGGTCTTGTCGCCATGCAGTTCGCGGGTGCGCTTGAGCAGGGCCAGGGCAAAAATGAACAGGCTGAAGCCGATGACGATGGCGGTTAGCACCAAGGCTTGGGGAAGGGGATTGGCCGCAGCGGCACTGTTGCCCGCTTCGACGAAAGCGGCGCGCTCACCGATAAAGCGCCCGGCGGTGAGTACCCCCAGGTTGATCGCGTTACCCAGCACCGCCACCCCCAGCACCACGCGCTTGAGATTGCGGTCCAGCAGCATCCACAGGCCCAGCCCGGCCAGGCCCCCGGTGGTGATTGCGGCGAGCCATTCCATCAGTGACGCACTCCTGTCAGCTTGTCGATCATGTGCAGGGCGGAGCCGAACACGGTGAGAAACACCCCGACATCGAACAGCAGCGGTGTACCCAGCGGCAGGCCGCCGGGGAAAGTCCACAGACCCTGAAGAAAGGCCTGGCCGCTCAGCAGACCAAGGATGCCGGCCAGCGCCGCGATGCCCAGACCAATGCCAATCAGCTGCGCCGGGCCAACGGGCAGCACCCGGCGAATCTGTCCGTGGCCGTAGGTCAGCACCAGCAGGATCAAACCGCAGGCCGCCACCAGACCGCCGATAAAGCCGCCGCCGGGCAGGTTGTGGCCGCGCCAGAGCAGTAGCAGGGACGCACCCAACATCAGCCAGGCCAGTGGGCGCAGGCCCTGGCGCAGCAGGGGTGAGGTAAAGGCATCTTCGCCGCGGCCTTCGCCACCGATGCGCTGGCCGCTGCCGAGCAGGGTGGCGGCAGCCAGGGCCGAGAGGGCCACCACGAGGATTTCGCCGAGGGTGTCGAAGGCGCGGAAGTCCACCAGAATCACGTTGACCACATTGTGCCCGTGGCCGCCCGGCAGGCTGTTGTCCAGGTACCACTGGGCGATAGTGCCCGGCAGCGGCTGGCTTACCGCCAGGAGCAGGGCGCCGGTAACGCTAAGGCCGAAGAGGACCGCCACGCCGGCATGCAGGCGGCGCTTCCAGGGCGCCCGGGCGCCGCTGGGCGGCACCGTGGGCATCTTGCGAAATACCAGGGCGAGGAAGATCAGGCTGAGGGTTTCCACCATCAGCTGGGTCATGGCCACATCCGGCGCATTCACCGCCACAAACACCAGGGCCAGGCCCAGGCCACAGGCGCCCAGGGCGGCCAGCAGGGTCAGGCGCCCCGGCAGAAAGGCCGCCGCCGCGCCGCCGGCCAGGGCCAGCAGGCAGCCGGCCAGGCCAAGCAGGGAAATCGGGCTGTAGCTGCCTTGGAACAACTGTGGCAGCGCCGGTAACAGACCCACTGCCAGCAAACCGCCCACGGCCAGGGCCAGCAGCACCAGGTGCTGACGCAACGAGCCATGCTGGAAGCGCGCAGCGAGCAGCCCGGCAAGGTGGAAGATACGCTTGAGCAGGCGGTCCCAGATCAGGTCGCCGCTGATATTCCACACCGCATGGGCCCGCTCCAGCAGGGCGCGCAGGCGGTCGCGGCAGAGGTAGAAGAACACCCCGAGGGTCATGGTCAGCAGGCTGGCCAGCACCGCCGGGGTGATGCCGCCCCAGAGATAGAGATGCACATCCACCGGCCCGCGCGCCACTGCCTGCACGGCGGTATTGACCAGCCAGGTTTCCGGCCAGGCATTCCAGGCGCCGAGCAGGAAGCCGCCAATGGCCAGCAGCATCGGTCCCAACCACATCGGCAGGCTCACTTCATGGGGCGTGCGCGGGTAGTCGCCGCGCTTGCCGAGAAAGGTGCGTACAAACACCAGGCCGGCGGCGGCGAACAGCAGGGCATTGGTGAGGATCATCACCAGGGTCACGGCCCAGCCGATCGAGCCCATCTCCATCAGCCCGCTGTACTTGAACTCTTTGGCGATAAAACCGAAGAAGGGTGGCAGGCCGGCATTGGAAAACGCCGCCAGGGCCACCGCTGCCCCGGTCAGCGGCATATAGCGGATCAAACCGCCGAGCCGGTGCAGCTCGCGGGTACCGGTGGCATGGTCCACCGCACCCACGGCCATAAACAACGCGCCTTTGTAGAGGGAGTGAGCCACCAGATAGAGGACGAAGGCCTGCAGGCCGTAGCTGGTGTTGGTGCCGATTAGCATGGTCAGCTGGCCCAGCACGGTCACCGTGGTGTAGGCCAGCAGGCGCTTGAGATCGGTCTGGCGAAAGGCCAGAAAGGCGCCGAGTACCGCCGTGGCGGCGCCGAAGGTGATCAGCAGGGTGCCCCAGCCGATGGAACCGCCGAGCACCGGGTTAAGCCGCGCCAGCAGGTAGATACCGGCCTTGACCATGGTCGCCGAGTGCAGATAGGCCGAAACCGGGGTCGGCGCGTTCATCGCATTGGGCAGCCACAGGTGGAAGGGAATCTGCGCCGACTTGGTAAAGCAGCCCAGCAGCACCAGAATAATGATCGCCGGCAGCAGCACATGGCCTTCGATCTGCTCGGCGCTGAGCGCGGAAAACTGCCAGTTGCCGGTGGCGCTGCCGAGCAGGATCAGCCCGGCCAGCAGGGTCAGGCCACCGCCGCCGGTGATCAGCAGCGATTGCAGGGCAGCGCGGCGCGACACGGCCTTTTCGTGCTGGAAGCTGATCAGCAGGAAGGAGGCGATGCTGGTCAGCTCCCAGAACACGAACATCGCCACCAGATCATCGGCCAGTACCAGGCCGAGCATGGCCAGCATAAAAATCAGCAGATAGGCGTAGAAGCGTCCGAGATGGGTATGGCCAGACAGGTAGCTGCCGGCGTACAGCACGATCAGCGCACCGATACCGCTGATCAGCAGGGCGAACAGCAGCGACAGGCCATCCAGGCGCAGGCTCAGGCTGATGCCCAGGGCCGGTATCCAGTTCACGCTTTGCAGCACGGTGCCACCGTCCGCCACGACCTCCATCTGGCTGACAAACCAGATAAAGGCGGCCAGGGGCGCCAGCATCAGCAACAGGCCGGCACGCTGCCCCAGCATGCGGGTCAGCAGCGGCGCCAACAGGGCGGCCAGGGCAATCAGGCACAGCAGATAGAGCACGGCAATCTCCAGTTTTCCCGGCGCAGTGGCACTCTGCGCAAGCAGAGGCACATCGGAGAGAATGAAAGTGGATTGCTATTGAGAATAGTGAATCGAACCATGCGCAGGCTATTCGGTGAGGTTTCAGAACGTTGCACGGCTTGGGCGCGGTATGCTCTGCGCCGGTTATTGATGGTCATGCTGAGGAGGCGCTGCAGGTGATACAGGTTCAGGGTTATTTCGATCTCAGGTTCGAAGCGGTCAAGGATGCCTTTGCCGCGTTGTTCGACGCTCCCCAGGAGCGTGGGGCCGCGCTCTGTGTGCAGATCGGCGGGGAAACCGTGCTGGACCTGTGGGCCGGGGTGATGGACAAGGACGGCCAGCAGGCCTGGCACAGCGATACCCTGCTCAACCTGTTTTCCTGCACCAAGACCTTTACCGCCGTTGCCGTGTTGCAGCTGGTGGGCGAGGGCAAGCTCGATCTGGATGCGCCGGTGGCGCGCTACTGGCCGGAGTTCGCCGCCGCCGGTAAAGAGCGCATCAGCCTGCGTCATTTGCTTAGCCATCAGGCCGGGTTGCCGGCCCTGCGCCAGATGTTGCCGGCCGAAGCGCTGTATGACTGGCAGGCCATGACCACGGCCCTCGCCGCCGAGGAACCCTGGTGGCCCCTGGGCGAAGGCCATGGCTATGCCCCCATCACCTACGGCTGGCTGCTGGGTGAGGTGCTGCGCAGGGTCGAAGGGCGTGGGCCGGGGGAGAGCATCGTGGCGCGCACCGCCAAGCCCCTGGGGCTGGATTTCCATGTGGGCCTGGCTGACGCGGAGTTTGAGCGCGTCGCCCATATCTCGCGCGGCAAGGGCAATATGGGCGACGCCGCTGCCCAGCGCTTGCTCAAGACCATGATGAGCGAGCCGGCGGCCATGAGCACGCGGGCCTTTACCAACCCGCCGTCGATCATGACCAGCACCAACAAGCCCGAGTGGCGGCGCATGCAGCAGCCGGCGGCAAATGGCCATGGCAATGCCCGCAGCCTGGCCGGTTTCTACAGCGGTCTGCTCGATGGCAGCTTGCTCGACAGCGCGCTGCTGGCCGAACTGACCCGCGAACATGCCGTGGGTGAGGACAAGACCTTGCTCACCCGCACCCGTTTCGGTCTGGGCTGTATGCTCGATCAGCCCGAGGTGGCCAATGCCACCTACGGCATGGGCCGCTATGCCTTCGGTCACCCCGGCGCGGGGGGCTCGATTGGCTTTGCCGACCCCGAGCGGGAGCTGGCTTTCGGCTTTGTCACCAACAATCTAGGGCCGTTCGTCTTAATGGACCCCCGCGCGCAGAAACTTGCGCGCTTGTTGGCTGATTGTTGCTAGCGGCCTCGGCTACACTGCTGACCACAACGAGGGGCTGTGGGGGAACCCGGCGTCCGAAGCCCCGGATTCTTTTATCTGCAACATGCGTGGTGTCCGATGCTTGCCAAACTTTCCATGACCTTTGCCCTGTGCCTGCTGGTTTCGGCCTGCAGCAGCTCCGAAGCGCCCAGAAAAGCTGCCGTGGCCGCTGTACCCATGCCGCCGCCGGCACAGACCCAGGCCTGGCTGGATGACTATGAGCCGCGCATCAAGGCCGCCATCAGTGGCAGTCATTTCGAGTTGCATCGCCATGAGAATGTCCTGGTGGTGACGGCGCCGGTGCAGGGCAGTTTCAACCCCGACCGACCGCATATGATGCTGCCGGCGGTACTGGGTCCGCTGACCCGTGTCGCCAAGCTGCTGGAAACCGACCCGAAGATGGCCGTGCTGGTGCTGGGGCATGCCGACAGCAGCGGTGTTGCCGCGCAGAATCGCGAGCTGAGCGATCAGCGCGCCCGCGCCGTGACCTCGATCTTCCGCTTGAGCGGCCTGCAGTCCAACCGCCTGATGGTCAAGGGCCTGGGTTCGGACATGCCGCGTGCAGCCAACGACAGCGCCGAAGGCCGCGCCCTCAACCGCCGCGTGGAAATTATCCTGACCGCCAAGGACACCATGGCCGCCCTGGTGGCCAAGTATTCCGCCCCGGCTCCGGCCGCCACCGTGGCTGTGGTCGAGAAACCCGCCCGCAAGCCGTAACGCCTTGCTTTGGATCAAGCCAAAGGGCGCGGGCAGGGTTAAGCTAGTGGGCATTTCCGCCTGAGGATATGCCCATGACCCAGACCCTGGCCGATATGCGCCGCGACTACACCCGCGATGGCCTGAGCGAGGCCGATGCCCCGCTCGAACCCTTTTCCCTGTTCCAGCACTGGTTTGCCGACGCGGTGAAAACCGAACAGCCGCCGGTCGAACCCAATGCCATGACCCTGGCCACGGTGGACGAGCAGGGCCGGCCGCACTGCCGAGTGCTGCTGCTCAAGGGCCTGGATGAGCGCGGCTTTACCTTCTTCAGCAATTACGACAGTGCCAAGGGCGAGCAGCTGGCAGCCCGGCCCTTTGCCGCCATGACCTTCTTCTGGCCCAGCCTGGAGCGCCAGGTGCGTATCGAAGGGCAGGTGGAACGGGTCAAGGCCGAAGAATCCGACGCCTATTTCCAGGTGCGTCCCCTGGGCAGTCGTCTGGGTGCCTGGGCCTCGCCGCAGAGCCAGGTGATCAGTGGTCGCGAGGAACTGGAGCAGCTGTTGGCCGAAACCGAACAGCGTTTTCTCGACCGTGCACCGCACTGCCCGCCGCACTGGGGTGGCTACCGACTGCTGCCCGAGCGCATCGAGTTCTGGCAGGGCCGCGCCAGCCGGCTGCATGATCGCCTCAACTACCGCCTTCAGGGCAATGCCTGGCTGCGCGAGCGTCTGGCGCCCTGAGGCTTGCACCCGATTGGGCGTCCGGGCTGCGTGGTGCGGCGGAGGGCGCCCCCAAGGGTGCCATGCTGAGAAAGACCCAAGCGCATACGCGCTGTCGGTGTTTTAACTGTTTGGATAACGCTGCGCGGCGTCTTCCAGGTGGGTCAGCAGGGCCTTGCCCTTGAGGCGTGCGTGCTGCGCCTGCTGCAGGCTGTCGAGCATATAACCACGCTTGGCCACGCTATCCCCGGCGAAGGAGAGCGCCAGATCGCGAGCCATCCATAGTTTGATGCGGACGTACAGCCACCAGTGGAAGTACAAGCCGGCCAGGCTGGTGAGTGCGACGATCAGGTAGTCCATAAGTTCCTCGTTAAGTCCCTGTAAGCTAATCCAGTCTGAACCTGTGCTGAAGGCGACGCAATGTCGCGGTAGTGGCCATGACCGGGTAATGAATCAAATGGGTAAAGTTTTGCCGTAATTTGCCCATGACAGGTGGACAACGGCGCGGTCTAATGGCTGTCGATAACATTCCATGGAGGTTGCACGATGCGTAAGACAATGATGATGACGACGGCGCTGTTGGCGAGCCTGCTGGCGCTGGCCGGTTGCGCATCGAAGCTGACCGGCGACACCTATTCGAGGGCCGAGGCGCGCACTGTGCAGACCGTGCGCATGGGTACCATCGAGGCGCTGCGGCCGGTGCAGATCGAAGGCACCAAGACCCCGATAGGCGCCGGTGCCGGTGCGGTGATCGGTGGTATTGGCGGCAGTTCGGTCGGCGGTGGTCGCGGCAGTGCGGTAATGGCGGTGATCGGTGCGGTAGCCGGTGGCATGCTCGGGGCTGCAGCTGAAGAAGGGCTGACGCGTACCCAGGGGGTGGAGATCACCGTGCGTGAGGACGACGGCAGCCTGCGGGCCTATGTTCAGGAAGTGGAGCCGAACCAGATTTTCCGCGTGGGGCAGCGGGTGCGCATTCTGACGGTCAATGGCACCAGCCGCGTTTCCCATTGAGTGTTTGTGACAGGCCGAGCCAGTAACTGCTGGCTCGGCTTTTTTATGCCTATGTCCCAATAGCCTGTTGCGTTCGCTCAGCTTCACTGAATTTAGGCTGGGTTGGATCTGTAGGGTGCGCCGTGCGCACCGTTATTGCGCGGCCAAGCTTGGTGCGCACAGCGCACCCTACCTACAGGCGCCAAGCCTGAGCCGATCCTTGATGCAACACATGATTGGTACAGAGCCTTTTTTATGGGCTGCCATCCATGGCGCCCACCCTGCGGGCCGTCGCTGCGCGACGTTAAAAACTGCTCCCGGCAGTTTTTTATGGCCCGCCATCCACTGCAGCCACCCTGCGGACCGTTGCTGCGCGACATTAAAAACTGCTCCCGGCAGTTTTTAATGGCTCGCCATCCATTGCAGCCACCTTGCGGAGCGTTGCGGCGCGACGTTAAAAATCGCTCCCGGCGATTTTTTGTGGCCGCACATCAATGGCATCTGCCCTTCGGGCTGTATCAGCGCGACGTCAAGAATGGCTCCCGGGCATTTTTTGTGACTAGAATTCAGGCCTCTGTCGCGCTGCGGCGGCTTTTCTGCCTTTCTGAATGTTTCTATCCATGACAGTCCATCGATAGATATGGATAATCCACATCGGCCCCAAATCTGGCCTCTGGGGTTGGCCGGTGTTGGGGTGATCCTGCAGAAGTTTGGATGCTAATCGAGCCGTGGCCGGGGAACTGGCGGGCGCGCACAAGGGGTTCTATCTATGGCGCTTGCGCTGATTATCGCTTTGCCATTCCTTGGAGTGATTCTTCCGCTGCTGGCCGAGCGCCTGGGTCGTTCGGCCTGCGCCACGGCCGCGGCTGTGGCGCCGCTGCTGGGCCTGGTCCTGCTGATGCAGCAGCGCGCCCCGGTATTTGCCGGCGAGGTCGTGCTGAGCAAGTACAGCTGGCTGCCGGAGCTGGGTATCAACCTCAGCCTGCGCCTGGATGGCCTGGGTTTTCTGTTTGCCCTGCTGATCCTAGGTATTGGCCTGCTGGTCATCCTCTACGCCCGTTACTACCTGAGCAAAAGCGAGCCGGCGGGGCGCTTCTATGCCTTCCTGCTGCTGTTTATGGGCGCCATGCTCGGGGTGGTGCTGTCGGAAAACCTGCTGCTGATGCTGATGTTCTGGGAGCTGACCAGCCTGTCATCGTTCCTGCTGATCAGTTTCTGGAACAGCCGCTCGGATGCCCGCAAGGGCGCGCGCATGGCTCTGGCCGTGACCGGTGGTGGTGGCCTGGCACTGCTCGCCGGCATCCTGCTGATTGGCCAGATTGCCGGCAGCTTCGAACTGTCCCAGGTGCTGGCGAGCGGTGATGCGATCCGCGCCCATGAACTCTATCCCCTGGCGCTGATTCTGGTGTTGCTAGGCATCTTTACCAAGTCGGCACAGTTTCCCTTCCATTTCTGGCTGCCCCACGCGATGGCCGCGCCCACCCCGGTTTCCGCCTACTTGCACTCGGCGACCATGGTCAAGGCCGGGGTCTTTCTGCTGGCCCGTCTGTACCCGGCCCTGGCCGGCAGCGAGTGGTGGTTCTACCTGGTCAGCATTACCGGCCTGACCACCTTGCTGGTGGGGGCGGGCATGGCTCTGTTCCAGCATGACCTCAAGGGGTTGCTGGCCTACTCGACCATCAGCCACCTGGGCCTGATTACCCTGCTGTTTGGCCTGGATACGCGCCTGGCCGCAGTGGCAGCGGTGTTCCATATCATCAACCACGCCACCTTCAAGGCCTCGCTGTTTATGGCCGCCGGCATCATCGACCATGAAACCGGCAGCCGTGATATGCGGCGCATCAATGGCATGTGGAAGTACATGCCGCATACGGCCTTGCTGGCCATGGTGGCCGCCTCGGCCATGGCCGGGGTGCCCTTGCTCAATGGTTTCTTGAGCAAGGAAATGTTCTTTACCGAGACCCTCAACCAGCACCTGCTGGGCAGCTTCAGTTGGGTGATCCCCGCTGGTGCGACCCTGGCCGGGGTGTTTTCGGTGGCCTATTCGCTGCGCTTTATCCATGACGTGTTCTTCAATGGTGAGCCGGTCAACCTGCCTCATTACCCGCCCCATGAGCCGCCGCGCTATATGAAGGTGCCGGTGGAGGTGCTGGTGTTCCTCTGTCTGCTGGTGGGCATCGTCCCGGCCTACACGGTGGCGCCCCTGCTGGCCGTGGCGGCGTCTGCAACCCTGGGCGGTCCGCTGCCCGAGTACAGCCTGTCGATCTGGCACGGCTTTAACCTGCCGCTGCTGATGAGTGTGATTGCCTTGATCGGCGGCATTCTGGTCTACACCTTCCGCCAGCCGCTTTTTCGCTGGTATGCCGGCTTGCCGCAGCTGGATGCCAAGCTGGTGTTCGAGAATGCTGTGCAGGGGGTGGTTGCAGCGGCCAGATGGTGCACGCAGCTGCTGGAAAACGGCTCGCTGCAACGCTATCTGGCCCTGATGCTGCTGGCTTCCCTGGCGGTGGTGACAGTGGCCCTGGGGCCGCTGTCCAGCCTGCAGGGGCCCCAGGCGCTGGGCCCGGTGGATGTGGTGACCGGCCTGAGCATGGGCATGCTGGCGTTGTCGGCGCTGATTACCGTGGTATTCCACCGGCGTCGCCTGGTGGCCCTGCTGATGCTCAGCGTGGTCGGCCTGCTGGTGGCCCTGGCCTTCGTGCGCTTCTCCGCGCCGGATCTGGCCCTGACTCAGCTGTCGGTGGAAATGGTCACCATGGTGCTGCTGATGCTGGCACTGTTCTTCCTGCCGCCCACCACACCGGGTGAGTCCAGCAGTCTGCGTGGTCTGCGCGATTTTATTCTGGCCGGCGGTTTCGGCACCCTGGTGGCGCTGCTGGTATACGCGGTGCTGACCCGTCCCTACGAGACCATCGCCGACTACTTTATCGCCAACAGCGTGCCGGGCGGTGGCGGTACCAACGTGGTCAACGTCATCCTGGTGGACTTCCGCGGCTTCGATACCCTGGGCGAGATCAGCGTGCTGGCCATCGCCGGCATGGGCATCTATGCCTTGCTCGGCGGCCTGCAACTGTTCCAGCCCAAGCAGGATGCCGACGGTCACGCCTGGGCGCGGGATCGTCATCCGCTGATCCTGGCCACCTTGTCGCGTCTGTTGTTGCCGCTGGCGCTGCTGATTTCCGCCTTTATCTTCCTGCGCGGGCACAACCTGCCGGGCGGCGGCTTTATCGCCGGACTGATCACCTCGATTGCCCTGATCCTGCAGTATGTGGCCAATGGCGTGCAGTGGACGCGTTCGCGCCTGGCTCTCAATTATCACCAACTGGCCGGTGTCGGGGTGCTGGTGGCGGGTGTCACGGGCCTGGCCAGCTGGATTTTTGGTTATCCCTTCCTGACCACCACCTTCGGTCATTTCCATATTCCGCTGGTCGGTGAAATCGAGCTGGCCAGTGCCATGCTGTTTGACTTGGGTGTGTACCTGACGGTGATCGGCGCCACCCTGCTGATTCTGGCCAACCTGGGCAAACTGACCCAGGACGACCCCGCCAAGGAGGTGCATTGATGGAAGCGCTATTTGCCGCAACCCTGGGCATTCTGACCGCCAGCGGCGTCTATCTGCTGCTGCGCGCGCGCACCTTCCCGGTGGTGATGGGGCTGATCCTGCTGTCCTATGCGGTCAACCTGTTTCTGTTTGCCATGGGCCGGCTGAAGACCGGCATGCCGGCGGTGATCGGCCGTAGCGCCGAGTATGCCGATCCGCTGCCCCAGGCTCTGGTGCTGACCGCCATCGTGATCGGCTTTGCCATGACCGCCTTTATTCTGGTGCTGGCCCTGCGCGGTCTGGGTGAACTGAAAACCGATCATGTCGATGGCAAGGAGCCGCGTTGATGAACCATGCGTTGATCCTGCCGGTTCTGTTGCCGATGTTTGTCGGCAGCGTGCTGTTGTTCGCCCCGCGCCTGTCGCTGACGCTGCAACGCAGCCTGGGCCTGCTGTCGACCCTGCTGGTGCTGTTGATTGGCACCTACCTGCTGGGCCTGGCTGACCAGGGCGCTTTACACAGTTATGCCGTGGGTAACTGGCAGGCGCCCTTTGGCATCGTGCTGCTGCTTGATCGCCTCAGTGCGCTGCTGCTGGTGGTTACGGCCGTGCTGGCGCTGTTCGCCCTGATCTATGCGGTGCGCGGTGATGATGCCCGGGGCAAGAATTTCCATTCGCTGTTCCAGTTCCAGCTGATGGGCATCAACGGCGCCTTTCTCACGGGCGATCTGTTCAACCTGTTCGTGTTCTTCGAGATCCTGCTGATCGCCTCCTATGCCTTGCTGCTGCATGGTGGCGGCGCCGAGCGGGTGCGTGCCGGTATCCACTACGTGGTGCTCAATCTGCTCGGTTCCAGCCTGTTCTTGCTGGCAGTGGGGGTGATGTACGGCATCACCGGCACCCTGAACATGGCCGATATGGCGGTCAAGGTGGCTGCCGCGTCGGCTGATGATGCGGCGCTGCTGGGCGCTGCGGGTCTGCTGCTGCTGGTGGTCTTCGGTCTCAAGGCCGCCTTTGTGCCACTGTACTTCTGGCTGCCACGGGCCTATGCCTCGGCCAGCGCACCGGTGGCGGCGCTGTTTGCGATCATGACCAAGGTCGGCCTGTACTCGATCATGCGGGTGTACATCCTGATCTATGGCGAGCAGGCCAGCAGCATCGCCAATCTGGCCGCTGACTGGCTGTGGCCCCTGGCGCTGCTGACTATTCTCTGTGGTGTGGTCGGGGCCCTGGCGGCAGCGAGCATCCAAGGCTTGCTGGCCTATCTGGTGGTGGCTTCGGTGGGCAGCCTGCTGGCGGGCGTGGCACTGGGCACACAGCAGGCGCTGAGCGCGGCGCTGTTCTACCTGATTCACAGCACCTGGGTTGCGGGTGCGATGTTTCTGGTGGCCGACCTGATCAGTCGGCAGCGCGGCGACAAGGCCGGCAATCTGGTGCAGGGGCCGATGTTGCTGCAGCCGTTGTTGCTCAGTGCCCTGTTCTTTATCGGTGCCATTGCCCTGGCCGGCCTGCCGCCATTTTCCGGTTTCTTCGGCAAGCTGCTGCTGCTGCGTGCGGCGGCACCGGGCATTGAGGCCCTGCTGCTGTGGCCGGTGCTGTTGCTGGGGGGGCTGCTTACCCTGGTGGCCCTGAGCCGTGCCGGCAGCACATTGTTGTGGCGCACCGGGCGTGACGTGCTGGGACGGGCCGAGCGTGATGACGGGCGTACTCTGGCAGCGGTTGGTCTGCTGTCCAGTGCCGTGCTGCTGGTGCTCTTTGCCGCGCCGGTATTGGCCTATGTGCAGGCTACCGCGGCGCAGTTGCTTGATCTGGCGCCCTATATGCAACTGGTGCCCGCAGGAGAAAGGCCATGATGACCCTGTTCGCCAATCGCTGGTTGCCGCAGCCGCTGCTCAGCCTGTGCCTGCTGTTTATCTGGCTGCTGCTGATGAATGACCTGGGTTTCGGCCACTGGCTGTTGGGCGGCTTGCTCGGCTGGGTGATTCCGCTGCTGACCCAGCTGTTCTGGGAGCGCACACCGCGCCTGTACAAGCCGCTCAAGCTGTGTCTGTTTTTTCTGCGCATCCTTGGCGATATCGTGTTCGCCAACCTGCAGGTGGCCAAGCTGATCGTTGGCTCCAGCAGCAAGTTGCGCCCGGCCTTTGTCGAGGTGCCGGTGGAACTGGAAGACGACCTGGCCCTGACCATGCTGGCCAGTATCGTTTCCTTGACCCCCGGCACCGTCTCGGCCGATCTCAGCGATGATCGCAAGACTCTGCTGGTGCATGGCCTAGATGTGGCCGATGAGGAGGCGCTGATCCGTGAGATCAAGCAGCGTTACGAGGCCCCACTCAAGGAGGTGTTCACATGCTCGCCTACGTGATTCCCCTGTGTCTGGCGATCATGACGCTAGCCTTGATCCTGACTCTGCTGCGACTGATCAAGGGGCCGGATCTGCCGGATCGCATCCTGGCCCTGGATACCCTGTATATCAACGCCATCGCCCTGATCGTGCTGTTCGGCATCTGGCTGGGCTCGGAGCTGTATTTCGAGGCGGCGCTGTTGATCGCCGTGATGGGCTTTGTCGGTACGGTGGCGGTGGCCAAGTATCTGCTGCGCGGCGATATCATCGAATGAGAACGAGTTTACGATCTGCTGCGCGTCGGCCCTGCTGCGTTAAAAACAGGCTCGGAATGCTCATTTACAGCTCGTAAACTCCGCTTCCTCGCCTGTTTTTGCCTTGCATGGCTCTAGCTCGCGAGATCGTAAACACGTTCTACGGAGACTGCTTAATGAATCCATGGATAGAAGGCCTGGTGGCCATCAGCCTGCTGCTGGGCAGCCTGTTTGCCCTGATCGGCGCCCTGGGGCTGTACAAGCTGCCGGATTTCTATATGCGTCTGCATGGCCCGACCAAGGCCACCACCCTGGGCGTGGGCGGCATGGTGGTGGCATCCATGCTGTATTTCAGCAATCAGGGTAATGGTCTGAGCCTGCATGAGCTGCTGATTACCCTGTTTCTCTTTATCACTGCTCCGGTCAGCGCCCATATGCTGGCCAAGGCCGCCCTGCAGCAGAAGCTGCGCCTGAGCGACAAGACCCGCGGTCGGCCCTGGGAGCAGTAGTGGCGGACCTGGTGTGGGTAGGCGCCAGCTGATTCAGCATTGCGCGAGGTGCCATAACCCATTACCGCTCGTATCTGGGAGGCGCCAGGTCAGGCCTCGACTATGCCCAGCATATCCCGCACCACCGCCTCGGCCACGCGAATGCCATCGACCCCGGCAGACAGGATGCCGCCGGCGTAACCTGCGCCTTCCCCGGCCGGGTACAGGCCTCTGGTGTTCAGGCTCTGCAGATCTTCGCCGCGGGTGATGCGCAGAGGCGAGGAGGTGCGGGTTTCGATGCCGGTGAGCACCGCATCGCTGAGGTCGAAGCCCTTGATCTGTTTGCCGAACGCCGGCAGCGCTTCGCGGATGGCCTCGATGGCAAAGCCTGGCAGCGAGGGTGCCAGGTCGCCCAGCTTTACTCCAGGCTTGTAGGACGGCTCGACGCTGCCCAGGGCAGTGGAGGGTTTGCCGGCGATAAAGTCGCCGACCAGCTGCCCCGGGGCTTCGTAGGTGCTACCGCCGAGCAGATAGGCCTGGGACTCCAGACGCTCCTGCAACTCCACGCCGGCCAGGGGGTCGCCGGGGTAATCCTGCTCCGGGGTGATGCCGACGACGATGCCGGCATTGGCATTGCGCTCGTTGCGCGAGTACTGGCTCATGCCGTTGGTCACCACCCGCCCGGGTTCGGACGTGGCGGCGACCACGGTGCCGCCCGGGCACATGCAAAAGCTGTAGACCGAGCGACCGTTGCTGGCATGGTGCACCAGCTTGTAGTCGGCGGCGCCCAGTTTGGGGTGGCCGGCATATTTGCCCAGGCGCGCGCGGTCGATCAGGCCTTGCGGGTGTTCGATACGAAAGCCCACCGAGAAGGGCTTGGCTTCCATATACACGCCGCGGGCATGGAGCATGCGGAAGGTGTCGCGCGAGCTGTGGCCCAGGGCCAGGATCACGTGACGGCTGCGTAACTGCTCGCCGTTGTCCAGCACCACGCCCTGCAGTTGCCCATCTTCCAGAAGCAGATCGCTGACTCTCTGCTGGAAGCGCACTTCGCCGCCCAGGGCTTTGATTTCTTCACGCATGGTGGCGACCACGCCGGTGAGGCGGAAGGTGCCGATATGCGGCTTGCTGACGTAGAGGATTTCCTCCGGGGCACCGGCCTTGACGAATTCTTCCAGCACCTTGCGGCCCAGGTGCTTGGGGTCCTTGATCTGGCTGTACAGCTTGCCGTCCGAGAAGGTACCGGCACCGCCTTCGCCGAACTGCACATTGGATTCGGGGTTGAGCACGTTCTTGCGCCACAGGCCCCAGGTGTCCTTGGTGCGCTGGCGCACTTCCTTGCCGCGCTCCAGTACGATGGGCTTGAGGCCGGCCTGGGCCAGAATCAGCGCGGCGAAGATGCCGCAAGGGCCGAACCCGACCACGATGGGGCGCTCATCGAGACCACTAGCCGGCGCCTGGCCGACCGGCTTGTAGCGGGTATCCGGGGCCGGATTGATATGCGGGTCATTGGCGAAACGGGCCAGTACGGCGGCATCGTCGGCCAGGCTGCAGTCGATGGTGTAGATAAAGGGCATTTCGCCGAAACGCTTGCGCGCATCGTAGCTGCGCTTGAACAGGCTGAAGTCCAGCAGTTCGCTATCGGCAATCCCCAGGCGTTGAACAATGGCAGGGCGCAGTGCCTCCTCGGGGTGGTCGAGGGGCAGCTTGAGTTCGGTGATGCGCAGCATGGCAGCAGTCCACAATGAGGCCGGAGGCAACCCGGCAAATAAAGAGGGCGGCGATTATACCTGCGAACCGGCCCAGCTGGCGCTGGGCAACGGTTACAGCAGGGGCAAGGAGCCTACGGTCGGGTCCAGGCTAGCAGCACATCCAGCATGCGGTTGGCGAAGGCCCATTCGTTGTCATACCAGGCCAGTACCTTGACCAGATCACCCTGAACCCGGGTGTGGTTCAGATCGACCACACAGGAGATCGGGTGACCATTGAAGTCGCTGGATACCAGCGGCAGTTCATTGCACTCCATGACCCCCAGGGGCAGTTGCAGTGCACCTTCGCGCAGGGCCGCGTTGATGGCCGCGGGCGTGGTGGGGCGCTCGCTGATAAAGCTCAGGTCCACCAGCGATACATTGGGCGTGGGCACGCGCACCGACAGGCCGTCCAGGCGCCCGGCCAGTTCCGGCATCACCAGGCCGATGGCCTTGGCCGCGCCGGTGCTGGTGGGGATCATCGACAGGGCTGCCGCGCGGGCGCGATAGAGGTCGCTGTGGGTCTTGTCCAGCAGATTCTGGTCATTGGTGTAGGCGTGGATGGTGTTGACCAGGCCACTGCGGATACCCACTGCCTTGTGCAGCACCTTGGCCAGTGGCGCCAGGCAGTTGGTGGTGCAGGAGGCGTTGGAAACGATCTGCTGGTTGCCCAGCAGCTCATGGTTGACGCCGTAGACCACAGTCAGGTCGGCGCTGTCCATGGGGTGGGAAAGCAGCACCCGAGAGGCGCCGGCGGTCAGGTGTTGTTCGACCTGCTCACGCTTCTTCACCTTGCCCGAGCACTCCAGCACCAGATCGATGCCGTGTTCGGCCCAGGGCAGGTTGACCACCTCGCGCTCACGCAGCAGGTGGATCGACTGTCCGTCGATCTGCAACAGGTCATCGTGCTGCGAAACGCGGGCGGCGAAACGACCGAAGGTCGAGTCAAAGCGGGTGAGGTGGGTGAGGGTGGCAGGGTCACCCAGGTCATTGATGGCGCACAGGTGGATCTTGTGCTCCAGATCCCGATCAAACAAGGCGCGCACCAGCGCCCGGCCAATTCGTCCATATCCGTTGATGGCAACTCGCAGCATGTTGATACCCCTTTATGCTCTTGTCCTTTCAGCTTAGGCGAGGTCGGCAGGCTTGCCCGACGAATGGCACCGCTGAGATGTATGGGTTTATTGCCGGGCACCGCCAAAGTGGCCGCAGCCGCGCAGCACTTGGTCATTCAGGCGCAGCTCGGCACTGAGGTGCTGTACGGCGCCGCTCATGCTGTCGCGGCAGGTCTGCGGGGTCAGCCACAGACCCAGGCGCTGGCCATTGGCTTCACTGCTCAAGTGCAGACGGCCTTCGGGCAGCTGTTCTTCCAGATAGGGCAGGGCCAGCGGCTCCTGGCCGGGGCGGTGGAGCACCATGCCCTGGCTGCCGACGCGCAGGCTCCAGCTTGGTTCGTGACCACTGGCGCGCAGCAGGGTCTGCTTGAAATTGGCATCCTCACAGCCATGGCCTTCACCTTGCAGGCGATACACCTGGCTGACGGCCAGTGCCCCATCGTGGTTGTTTTCCGCGCTGGCGCTCAGGGTGCCGCGCAGATCGGCGAACAGCACGCTGTGGCCGTCGCTCAGCAGGCTCTGGCTGTTGCGCAGCAGTGCACTGTTGGCCGTATCGCTGAGGACAAAGTGGCGCTGCTCCAGGCAGGGGCGGAATAGCAGCTGGCTGCCAGCCTGGCTGATTTCACCCTGCAGGCGCGGGGCTGGGCTGGGCTGGCTGGGTGTGCCCGGTGCCAGCAACTGGCAGCCGGTGAACAGCGGCAGCAGGGCGAGGAGGCAGAAACGACTCGGGTGCATGACAGGTCTCCTGGAAAATGCGGCCACGTTACCCGCGGCTCAGGTGGCAGGGCAAGGCATGGCGGCGCTACGCTGTGGGAAGTGGGCAAAAGAAGGAAACGCCGATGAGCGGCATTGTCACCCTGACCCTGAGTCCGTCCCTGGATGTGGCCACCGAGGTGGCGCGTCTGTACCCGGATGACAAGCTGCGTTGCCAGCGCCCCCGCTATGCCCCCGGCGGCGGGGGGATCAATGTGGCGCGGGCCATTCATATCCTTGGTGGCAGGGCTTTGGCCCTCTATCCGGCGGGAGGTTCCACCGGTGAGCATCTGGGTCAGCTGCTCGATGCCTGTGGCGTGAACCATCAGGCGTTGCCCATTCAGGAGTGGACCCGCGAGAGCCTGAACCTCACCGAGCTGGCCAGCGCCCAGCAGTATCGGCTGATCATGCCGGGGGCGCGGTTGAGCGAAGTGGAACAGGAGCAGCTACTGGCCGCTGTGCAGGCCTTGCCGACCCCCGAGTATCTGGTGGTCAGCGGCAGTCTGCCGGAGGGCCTGGCCAGTGACTTTATGCCGCGCTTGCTGGGCGCGGCCAAGGCGCGGGGCGTACGCTGCATCGTCGACTGCTCGGGGGACGGCTTGCTGCAGGTGCTGGATATCGGCGGGGTGTTTCTGCTCAAGCCCAATATCGATGAGCTCAGCGCCGCGGTGGGGGAGGATATTCTCGACTCCACCCAGCTGCTGGGTATTGCCCGTGAACTGATCGCGGCGGGCAAGTGCCAGGCTTTGCTGGTGTCACTGGGGCCCCAGGGGGCGCTGCTGGTCAGTGCCGAGCACAGCGCCACCATCGCCGCCCCCACGGTGCGCAAGCGCAGCACGGTGGGCGCTGGTGACAGCATGGTGGCAGCTTTGACGCTGAAGCTGGTCTCTGGCGCCGACCTGCTGGAAGCGGCCCGTTATGGGGTAGCCGCCGGCAGTGCGGCGATCATGACCGCGGGTACTGAGCTGTGCCGCCGTGAAGATGCCGAGCGCTTGTTTGCCTGGATGCAGGGTTGAGCGCGCAAGCGCTTAGTCCTGGGCGGGCGCTTGGCCGCGTATGCCCCAAAGGGCCAGGGTAATGGCGAGCAGGGAGGCCGGGGCCACACTGATCAGCAGGCCTGCCACCAGGCTTTCCGCCCAGGGCGCGCCCTGGGTGCCTGCGGCGGCCACCGGGGTGGTTTGCCCTGCGCCCAGGGTGGCCCCGAGCAGGCATCCCAGCCAGTTGACATAACTGGCATACAACCAGGCCCAATACATCAGCCATTGTTGCCGGCTGCCCAGCCTGAACTGCTTCCAGATGGCGCCTATGGCGATCAGCAGGGTGCCGCTGAGGATGCCGATGGTATGCGCGGACAACCCCAGACGGGGAATACTCAGGCTCGGGATGGCGAGGCCGGAAAGCAGCGCCAGCAGGATCAGGATAAAGCCATGGCGCAGCAATGGGCGATGCATGGGAACCTCGTGGGGCATTCAACTGACTTCAGGGTAGTTGAACGTGCATCGCCCGGAGCGGGTGGATTATCCGATCAGCTCGGCCCACAGGTCGTATTCATCGGCATCGACAATGCGCACACGCACCTTGTCGCCGGGCTTGACCGCGGTGGAGTCGATAAACACGCTGCCATCGATCTCTGGTGCGTCGGCGTAGCTGCGGGCCACGGCGCCTTCGCCATCCACCTCGTCGATCAGCACGTCCATCTCCTTGCCAACCTTGAGTTGCAGGCGGGCGGCGCTGATGGCCTGCTGGTGGGCCATAAAGCGCTCCCAGCGCTCCTGCTTGACCTCATCCGGTACCACGTCCAGATCCAGGTCGTTGGCCGGGGCGCCTTCCACCGGGCTGTACTGGAAGCAGCCGACGCGATCCAGCTGGGCTTCGCTCAGCCAGTCCAGCAGGTACTGGAAGTCTTCTTCGGTTTCGCCTGGGAAGCCGACGATAAAGGTCGAGCGGATGGTCAGCTCCGGGCAGATCTCGCGCCAGGCCTTGATCCGCGCCAGGGTCTTGTCCTCGAAGGCCGGACGCTTCATGGCCTTGAGCACTTTCGGGCTGGCGTGCTGGAAGGGAATGTCCAGATAGGGCAGCAGCTTGCCGGCGGCCATCAGTGGGATCAGCTCGTCCACATGGGGGTAGGGGTAGACATAGTGCAGGCGCACCCAGACGCCCATGGATGACAGTGCCTCGCACAGCTCGGTCATGCGGGTCTTGACCGGCTGGCCGTTCCAGAAGTCGGTCTTGTACTTCATGTCCACGCCATAGGCGCTGGTGTCCTGGCTGATCACCAGCAGTTCCTTGACCCCGGCCTTGACCAGACGCTCGGCTTCGCTGAGCACCTCGCCCACCGGGCGGCTGACCAGCTTGCCGCGCATCGACGGGATGATGCAGAAGCTGCAGCTGTGGTTGCAGCCTTCGGAAATCTTCAGGTAGGCATAGTGGCGCGGGGTCAGCTTGACGCCCTGGGGGGGCACCAGATCGATCAGCGGGTTGTGGTCCTGGCGTGGCGGTACCACTTCATGCACGGCATTGACCACCTGCTCATACTGCTGCGGCCCGGTGACCGAGAGCACGCTGGGGTGTACGTCGCGGATGCTGCCTTCTTCCACGCCCATGCAGCCGGTGACGATGACCTTGCCATTTTCCTTGATTGCTTCACCGATCACGTCCAGGGATTCGGCCTTGGCGCTGTCGATAAAGCCGCAGGTATTGACCACCACCACATCGGCATCCTGATAGGTCGGCACCACTTCATAGCCTTCCATGCGCAGCTGGGTCAGGATGCGCTCGGAGTCCACCAGGGCCTTGGGGCAACCCAGAGAAACGAATCCGACTTTCGGCGTGGTGGGGGTGGACATGCAGGTAACCTCAGGCGCGTACAGGGGATGCCGGGCGCTGGTTGCGCCGCTGATCAAAAAGTGCGCAATTCTAGCGATCTGTCCAGGCCTTGGCCAGCCCTCTTGAGCATTGTGCGATGCCTGGGTCGGCCTCGCTGCGGCCCGGGACTGGCCAGTCGTGCATTGGGCCTGAGGTTTATCGGCGGCGTGGCAGCATCAGGCGCAGGGTATTGTCGTGCAGCACATGGTGATGCAGTAGGGCTGCGGCCGCATGCAAACCAATCAGCCAGTAACCAAGCTGGGCGATCTGTATGTGCCAATGTTCGAGGTTCTCGGCCAGGTCGTGATTCTTGTCGAGCAGGGCCGGCAGCTCCAGGCCGAGCAGCGGTACCGACTTGCCTTCGGCGCTGAAATACAGCCAGCCGAGCATGGGGGTAACGATCATCAGGGCATAGAGCGCCCAATGCATCAGCCTGGCGGCGGTGTCCTGCAGGGCGTGCGGGGTTGGCTGGATACGCGGTTTGGGGGCGCCGAGGCGAGCTATCAGGCGAATCCATACCAGGCTAAAGATGGTCATGCCCAGGGTGAAGTGCGTCAGCTTCATCAGCGTGCGCCCGTCGCTGCCTTTGGGGAAGAGGCCGCGCAATTCCATGCTGCAGTAGACGGTGATGATCAACAGCAGCATCAGCCAGTGCAGGCCGATGGACAGGTTGCCATAGCGGGTCGCGGTGTTTTTCCAGTTCATGCTTCATGGGCTCTGAGAGAAAGGAGATGCCATTCTCGCGAGCCAAGCTTAAGTCGAGCTGAAGCCTCTGCAGGTATCCGCGGAGCTAAAACAAAAAAGGCCACTCGATTGAGTGGCCTTTTCTGAGTATCTGGTTGCGGGAGCCGGATTTGA
>NZ_WKJZ01000001.1:1752471-1916709 GCF_009763245.1 Pseudomonas xionganensis
ACCGACGACCTTCGGGTTATGAGCCCGACGAGCTACCAGACTGCTCCATCCCGCGCCGGCCATTCTATATAGAAACGAACTTTTGTCAATGGATTCGTGCTTTTTAATCAATAACTTAAATCGTCGAATGGCAGAAACTAAAAAGGCCACTCGTTTGAGTGGCCTTTTTAGAGTATCTGGTTGCGGGAGCCGGATTTGAACCGACGACCTTCGGGTTATGAGCCCGACGAGCTACCAGACTGCTCCATCCCGCGGCCGCCATTCTAGCCTTGAAAGACAGTATGTCAAGGCAAAGTTTTGCAGGAAGTCCTTTTCGCTCAGCCAGTTAGCCCGGTTTCCCGGCTGGCTGGGGCATGGCTCTGCCATTCGGGGTGGGCGGGAGTCCGGTCATGAATGGGGCGGGGCGGGAAAATTGGCAGATGGCGACAACTGGGGAAATTCCTGTTGGCTGCGCAGCGTGTCCGTCCTGGCTATGTTACGCATTACCATCCGCGCCGGGCGCAGGTTTTCGACGCTCTGAGTTCGCTGTTGTACTGGGCCGGCCAGTAGTAAAGGCGCAATTGAGGTGGTTTGATGCCCGCTCTTTCTCTGGCAGATAGCCCAATTCTCCAGGCTAGTCCGGGGCGGGAATCGCGCCCGTCCTTGGTGGCGCGCGGGCTTAAGTCTCCTGGCTATATCCCGCGTGCCAAGGTTGAGGCAAACTCCTACCCTCAAAAATCAGGCTAGACCTTAGTGCTCTGACTTGGGCGAGACGCCCTTTACAAAGCAAGGGGCGATTCACTTCGGGAGCAGAACATGCAAGACCAAGACTCTAAAAGCCCTGATGCCATCCTCAAGCGTCTCGCTCGGGTTGAGGGGCAGATACGGGGTATTCAGGCCATGATCCGTCGTGGAGATGAATGCGAGGCGGTTGCACAGCAGTTCAGTGCGGCGCGCAAGGCCCTAGAGAAGGCCTACCAACAGATGCTGGTGTGTCTGGCCGAGGATGCCATTCTCAGCCCGGATCAGAGCAACAGCGAAAAACTGGCTCAGGTGCGCGCCATCTTCACCAAGTACACCTGAGCCGGTCTTTTAGAGGTTTTCCCCAGATTTTTCTGCAGAGAGAACTAGGGGCGGTACATCTTTTCTGCGTTCATCTTGCTGCTCCAGGGCAGCCCGCTGTTCTGCCAGCCGCTATCCAGACGCATGCCTGCTTGCGGTCCGTCTTTACGGCTAGGGCCCTGGAAACCATCGATCACGTAGCGTGCATTGGCAAATCCATTGGCGCGCAGGAAGTCCGCGCTGGGTTTGCCGCGCTCACTACCGGAACGGCACATCGTGATGATTTCGCTATCCTGGCCCATGCCACGCTTTTCAAGTTCTGTGCGGATCTGATCAAGAAAAGCGGGGTTCTGTGTAACCCGGTAGGTACCTCGATCAGCGTCCCACTGGCTGCGATCCACCAGCAGGTAGGGCACATTGACGTGAACGGCATCGGTGAAGCCGACAAACATGATTTCCACCGGATCGCGTACATCGACAAACAGCAGATTCGGTTCGGCCTGCTGGATCTTGGCGTAGACCTCCTGGGCCGTAATGGCGATCTCGCCTGCCTGGGTTGTCAGGCTGAGCAGGCTGAAACAGGCGGCGGCAATAAGCCTTTTCATCGTGGTGTCCTCGTGTGAGTCAGGATCAAGGTACCCGGCCAGTAACCGGTGGCCTCGGTTTGCGGGTTGAGTTATATACCCTGTGGGGTAAACAGTTAATCATGATCTTAACTGTTTTTGACCGCTATGCTGCAATCGGGAAATAGCGCTTGCCGGTGAAGCTGGCTGAGAGACCCGCGAATGGCGCTGCTACGTTGCTGCTCGGGTGCGGCAATTGGTCCACATACCCCAGGGAGTGTGCTGGGCTACACTCGATGCCGCTGGCACGGGCTCTCGCCTGGTCTGGCCGTTCAGTCAGTTCCGCTTACAGGACATGCTCAGATGGAATTAGACCCGCTTTTCCTCTCGCGGCTGCAATTTGCCTTTGTGGTCTGCTTTCATGCCATCTTTCCGGTGTTCACTATTGGCCTGGCCTCCTTTATCGCCTTTCTGGAGGGTATGTCCTTCCGTACCGGTGACCCAACCTGGGAGCGCCTGTCCAAGTTCTGGATTCAGGTGTTTGCCGTGGTGTTCGGCATGGGGGTGGTCTCGGGCATCGTCATGGCCTTCCAGTTCGGTACCAACTGGAGCAATTTCTCCTATGCGGCTTCGAACTTCCTCGGGCCGGTACTGAGCTATGAGGTGATTACGGCCTTTTTCCTGGAGGCAGCCTTCCTCGGCGTGCTGCTGTTCGGCCGCGACAAGGTGCCCCAGGGCGTGCATCTGTTTGCCGCGTGCATGGTGGCCCTGGGAACCTTTATCTCCTCGTTCTGGATTCTCTCGGCCAACAGCTGGATGCAGACCCCGGTGGGCACCGAGCTGCGTGATGGCATGATCCATGTGGCTTCCTGGTCCGAGGCACTGTTCAGCCCATCCTTCCCTTATCGCTTTATGCATATGGCCCTGGCTTCCTTCCTGACCGGTGCCTTTGTGGTGGCTGGGGTCAGTGCCTGGTACCTGCTGCGCCAGCGTGAGGTGGAGCTGAACCGCAAGGCGCTGTCGGTGAGCCTGTGGATGATCCTGCTTATTGCCCCTACCCAGGCAGTGGTAGGTGATTACCACGGCCTCAATACCCTGGAACATCAGCCAACCAAGGTGGCGGCGATGGAGGGCAACTGGCAACGTGGATCCGGCGTGCCGCTGCTGCTGTTTGCCTGGCCTGATCAACAGGCGCAGACCAACCACTTCGAGATTGCCATCCCCAAGCTGGCCAGCTTTATCCTGACCCACGACTGGGAAGGCGAGCTGCCGGGCATTGCCGAGGTGCCTTACGAAGAGCAACCGCCTGTGTGGATCGTGTTCTGGTCGTTCCGGGTGATGGTCGGCATCGGACTGCTGATGATCGCCTTCGGATTGACCGGTTTGTTGCTACGTCGGGGTGGTCGCTACTGGCAAACGCCCTGGTTCCTCAATGGCATGCGCTGGATGAGCATCACGCCTTTCCTGGCAGTGCTGGCCGGTTGGGTGGTGACCGAAGCGGGCAGGGCGCCCTGGTTGATCTACGGGGTGATGACCCATGCCCAGGGCCTGACGCCCTCGCTGACCGGTGGCATGGCGCTGTTTACCCTGATCGGTTACATCCTGGTTTATGCCGTGGTCTTTAGTGCCGGCCTGTACTACCTGATGCGCGTACTGCAGGACGGTCTGGAAGAAGACCTGAGCGCCGAGGCAACCCATGAGGTGGAGCGGGCATCGCGTCCGCTATCGGCAACCCACGTACGTCTGGAACAGGGGGAGCACTGATATGGTGCCGTTTGATCTTTCCATGATTTGGGCGGTGATCATCGCCTTCGGCATCATCATGTATGTGCTGATGGATGGCTTCGACCTAGGGGTGGGCATTCTGTTTCCCTTCGCCCCGGACGAGCAGGCCCGCGATGTGATGATGAACTCGGTGGCACCGGTCTGGGACGGTAACGAGACCTGGCTGGTGCTCGGCGGGGCCGGGCTGCTGGCGGCCTTCCCGCTGGTCTATTCGGTGCTGCTGCCGGCCATGTATATCGGCGTCTTTCTGCTGCTGGCGGGGCTGATCTTCCGCGGCGTGGCCTTCGAGTTCCGCTTCAAGGCCAATACCTCGCGCTACCTGTGGAACTGGGCCTTTGCCGGCGGCTCGATTGTCGCCTCCTTCGCCCAGGGAGCGGTGGTGGGGGCCTATATCCAGGGCTTCAACACCGAGGGCCTGGTGTATGTGGGCGGCGCCCTGGATTGGCTGACGCCCTTTACCGTACTCACTGGCCTGGGGTTGCTGGCCGGTTATGCGCTGCTGGGCTGTACCTGGCTGATCATGAAGTCCGAAGGCTATATCCAGGACTGGGCCTATAAACTGGCGCCCAAGCTGCTGGCTGCCGTGCTGCTGGTGTTTGTCGCCATCAGCGTCTGGACTCCCTGGATCGATCCTTCCGCCTACGCCCGCTGGTTCTCGTCCATCGGTCTGATCTGGATATTTCCGCTGCTGGCCGGCCTGTGTGCGCTGCAGATTTTCCGCAGCCTGCGCAAGCGTCGTGAGGCCATGCCCTTTATGGCCACCATGGGCCTGTTTGTCTTCACTTACCTGGGCCTGCTGGTGACCAAGTGGCCTTATATCATCCCGCCGAATCACACTATCTGGGATGCGGCCTCGGCCCCGGAATCGCAGCTGTTCCTGCTGCTGGGCCTGCTGTTTGTGATCCCCATCGTGCTGACCTATACCGCCTGGACCTACTGGGTGTTCCGCGGCAAGGTGCGGGCGGGTGAAGGCTATCACTGAACGCACGCGCAAACAGCGCAGCCGCCGCTGGCTGGCCCGTCATCAGCGGGCGGTACGGCCCCTGTTGTTGGGGGCCGTAGCGGTTGGGCTGCTGGGGACTCTGGCGATTATCCTGCAGATGGGCCTTATGGCCGCTCTGGTGCACGCCCTGTTGATTGAGGCCGCCGCGCCGGCCAGCCTCTGGCCGATGATGCTTG
This sequence comes from Pseudomonas xionganensis, assembly GCF_009763245.1. Taxonomy (GTDB): domain Bacteria; phylum Pseudomonadota; class Gammaproteobacteria; order Pseudomonadales; family Pseudomonadaceae; genus Aquipseudomonas; species Aquipseudomonas xionganensis. The sequence continues at coordinate 1,757,040 of NZ_WKJZ01000001.1, forward strand.
GGCTGGTACTGGCGCTATTGCTGCGGGTGCTGGCCCAGGCCGTGCAGGAGCGCCTGGGCCAGCATGCCAGTGCCCGTGTGCGCCAGCGGGTACGCGCTGAACTCAGTGCCCTGTGGGCCAGGCTCGGCCCGGTGCGCCTGGCAGCCCAGCCCAGCGCCAGCCTGAGCAACCAGTGGGTCGAGCAGGTGGACGCCCTGGATGGTTTTTATGCCCGCTACCTGCCGCAACAATGGCTGGCCTTGCTGGTGCCCCTGTGCCTGCTAACTGTGGTGTTCTGGCTCGACTGGCTGGCGGCCCTGTTTCTTTTGTTCGCCGCGCCGCTGATTCCGCTATTTATGGCTCTTGTGGGGATGAGTGCGGAGCGCATCAGTCAGCGTCATGTACTGCAAGCCGGGCGTCTGGCCGGACAGTTTCTCGATCGGGTGCGCAACCTCACCAGCCTGCAGCTGTTCGGTCAGGTAGGGCGCTCGATTGCCAGCGTGGAGCAGGCCACCCAGCGCTATCGATCCATCACCATGGAGACGCTGCGGGTGGCGTTCCTGTCCTCGGCGGTGCTGGAGTTCTTTGCCTCGGTGGCCATTGCCCTGGTGGCCATGTATATCGGTTTCGGTCTGCTCGGCTATATCAGCTACGGTCCATCGCCGGCGCTGAGTCTGTTCAGCGGCCTGTTTATCCTGCTACTGGCCCCCGAGTTTTTCCAGCCGTTGCGCAGCCTGGCCCAGCATTACCATGACCGGGCAGCGGCGCTGGCGGCGGCCGATACCCTGGCCGAACTGGAGGCGCTGGAGGTGCCCGTCACTATGCCGGTGACTGCACCACCGGACGCTGACGGCGGCAAGATCCACGTGCAGGGGCTGAGCCTTGGCTATGCCGGGCGCGGCTTGATCCTGCGCGAGGTTGATCTGCATGTAGCGGCGGGGGAGGTGATCGCCCTGGTCGGCCCCTCGGGCTCGGGCAAGTCGAGCCTGCTGCATTGCCTGGCCGGTTTCGTGCAGCCGGATGCCGGTGTTGTGAGCATATTCGGCCATGCCCCCGGTGCGCGGCCGCTGGCCTGGATGGGGCAGCGACCGTTTCTTATCAAAGGCAGCTGGGCCGAAAACCTGCGTCTGACCGCACCGGATGCGCAGCCGGCCGCCATGGGGCAGGCGCTGGCAGCGGTTGGCCTGAGTGAGCTGCTGGCTGCGCAAGAGCGGGGCCTGGACAGCCCGCTGGGTGAAGGCGGGCGCGGGCTTTCCGGTGGCCAGGCCCAGCGCCTGGCCCTGGCACGGGTGTGGCTGAGCGATGCGCCGCTGGTGTTGCTCGACGAGCCGACCGCAAGCCTCGATGAACAGAGCGAAGCGGAAGTGGTCGAGGCCCTGCAGGCCCTGGCCGCCGCTGGCCGTACCCTGATCATGGCCACCCATCACCCGGCCCTGATGCGTATGGCCGATCGGGTGCTGCGCCTGAGCAACGGGAGCCTGATCGATGCGTGAGTTGTTGCCCTGGCTGCAGCACATGCGGCAATGGCGTGGCCGGCTGCTGATGGGCGCGCTGCTGATGTTGCTGACGGTGCTCAGCGCCATCGGCTTGTTGGCCCTGTCGGGCTGGTTTATCACCGCAACCGGGGTCACCGCATTGCTCTGGGCTGCAGGGCAGAAGGTGCTGTTCGATATCTATGTGCCGGGTGGCGGTATCCGCTTTTTTGCCCTGTCGCGCACCCTGGCCCGCTACTGCGAGCGGGTGTTCAACCACAACACGGTACTCGGCTTGCTGGCGGATCTGCGGGTGCGTCACTTCAGCGCCCTGGCGCAACTGGATGGCGCGACCCTGGGGCAGCTGCGCGCCGCCCAGTGGCTTAATCGCCTGACCGCCGATATCGACGCCCTGGACACCCTCTACCTGCGCTTGCTGGCGCCTCCTGCCGTGGCGCTGCTGGCGATTGGGCTGGTCGGTGCCCTACTGGCGCTGGTGCATCCGGGGTTGGCCTTGACCCTGCTGTTGCTCCTGCTGGCTTTGTTGCTGCTGGTGACGCTCGGTATGGCCGCGGCCGGATTGCGCCTGAGTGCCAGGCGTGTGGAACAATTGGATGGCTTGCGCGTGCAGTGCATCGAGCAGTTGCAGGGGCTGGCCGAGCTGTCGGCAGCCGCGAGCCTGGGGCTGCATCGCCAAGCCCTGCTGGAACGCAGCCAGCAACTGCTGGATGAACAGCTGGCCTTGCAGGGGCGTGTGTTGCTGGGCCAGTCACTGGGGCTGTTTGGTGTGCTGGGGGCGAGTCTGTTGGGCCTGTTTGCCGGGGTTTTTGCCTACCAGCAGGGGCTGCTCAGCGGGCCGTTGGTGGTGCTGATTGCCCTGGCATTGATGGCCCTTAACGAAGTCTTTGCCGCGTTGCCGGCGGCGTTCGGTCAATGGGGGGCCACCTGTGCGGCAGCGGCCCGCCTCAACCAGCAGGTGGCCCTGGCCGGACGCCTGCACAGCCCGGATAAACCGGTCCTCATACCGGAGAAAATCAGCCTGAGCTGGCAGGCGGTGGAGGTCGAACATGCCGGCATTGCCCAGCTCGATCTGCACCTGTCTGCCGGCGAGCGCCTGGCCCTGGTCGGGCCCTCCGGCTGCGGCAAGTCAACCCTGGCGGCACTGGCTGCGCGCCTGATTGACCCGGATGCCGGACAGGTCAGCGTGGCGGGTATCCCCTTGTACCGGTTCGCTCTGGACGCCTGGCGTAGCCAGGTGGCCTACCTGACTCAGGAAACCGAGCTGTTGCATGGCAGCATCGCCGACAACCTGCTGCTGGGTAACCCCAATGTCAGCGATGAACAGCTTTGGCAGGTTCTGCAGATGGTTGATCTGGCCGATACGGTGGAAGGCTTTGCCGCCGGCCTGAACACCTGGGTCGGGGAGAGCGGCAGGCAGCTGTCGGGTGGCGAAGGGCGACGCCTGGCCCTGGCCCGGGTGCTGCTTCGGGATGCGCCGGTGGTGATACTCGACGAGCCCTTTTCCGGCCTCGATCAGGCCACCCGCGAGCGCATCAAGCCAGGCCTCGATACCTGGCTGCAGGGGCGCACGGTGTTGCTGCTCGGGCACAGTGCAGAGGCATTGCCCACGGCTGATCGACTGCTGTGCTGGCAGCAGCTGCAGAGCAGGCCAGCGTCGATCTGCTGATGAAGCCGATGCCTGTGCTCGGTCAGGCGGTCGTCCAGGACACCATGGCGGACATTATGTCGCGGCCGAGCGGCTGGGCACGGGGTAGCGGAAAGTCTAGGATGTGCAATATACCCATAGGGGTATTATGTGATGAGTTACGGCTGCCGGCCTGACTGACGCCACTGCATCTTTTGCTGATCAAGGAGAAACACATGAAGCAATTACTCACAGCCGTTGCACTGTCCGGTTTCACCTCCCTGGCCATGGCCGAAACCCAGGCGGTAACGGTCATACTCAGTGACGCCAGCAATATGACCCAGGGCATGGCCATGGTGCTGGCCAACCAGATGCAGGCGCAGGGGGCTCAGGTGGATATTCTGCTTTGCGACCAGGCGGGTGCCCTGGCGCTCAAGGAGGCGGGCGGCGAAGCCCTGAAGCCCAATGATGTGACTCCGGCGCAACTGCTCAATGCCGCCATGCAAAAAGGTGCCACTGCTTCGGTCTGTGCGCTCTATTTGCCGAACACTGGTTATACCCAGGGGCAACTCAAGGAGGGGGTATCTATCGCCAAGCCTGACGCCATGGCCCGCGCCATGCTGGAAGCCCAGCGCAAGGTATTTAGTTTCTGACGCACTGACCGCTGCGCAGCAGACTGTGGCAGCGGTCTTCGATTGCAGAGTGGCACAGGCCCAGTGCCTCAGTCGAAGCTGGGCAGGCTGGGATTGACCACGGGCTTGTCGGCCGCGACCCAGGCCTCGAAGCCGCCCTGGATCGAGCGTACCTGCAGATAACCCATGTCCTGCAGGGATTGGGCCGCCAGGGCGGAACGGCCACTGTTCTTGCAATACAGCACCAGCTTCAGGTCCCGCGCCGCCAGCTCAGTTTCATTGCTCAGCTTGAATTCGAGCAGGCCGCGAGGAATGTTGATGGCGCCGGGAATATGGCCGGCATGGAATTCGTCCGCTTCGCGTACATCGATCAGCACGTCGGCTTCACGAATGGCGGTGTCGGCATCCGGCAGTTCGACTTCGTGAATGCAGGCTTTGGCTGCTGTAACCAGGTCATGGGCGCTTTTCATCTCGATTGCCTGTCTATTTTGCTTGATTGATCAGGGGTGGGTTGCCCGTACAGCAAACCGGACTGGGTGTTCTGTGGGGCCAGGGTGCTGAGCGCTTCGAACTGGCTGATAAACACCTGGCCGCCAAAGTGGTCGAGGAAGCTGGAGCGGCGCAGCTGATCCATCACCGGTCCCTTGACCTCGGACAGGTGCAGCTGCACGCCGGCGGTATGGAGTCGCTCAGTGATGGTTTCCAGCGAGTCCAATGCGCTGGCATCGATCAGGTTGACCCCGGAACACATCAGCACCAAATGGCGAACCTGGGGCCGCGAGCTGATCAGTTCGCCAATGCGATCTTCCAGGTAGCGGGCGTTGGGAAAATACAGGCTCTCGTCGACCCGCAGCGACAGCACGCTGGGGGCCTCGATCACGGCGAAGCGTTCGACATTGCGAAAGTGCTCGCTGCCCGGCACCTGGCCGACTACCGCCATATGGGGCTGGCTGGTGCGCCAGAGAAACAGCAGCAGCGAGAGTGCCACACCGATCAGGATGCCAGCCTCCACACCAATCAGCAGCACGCCGAGCAGGGTGGCCAGCTGTGCGCTGCCGTCCTGGCGCGAGTAGCGCCAGGTACGACGCAGTGAGCCCAGGTCGACCAGGCTCAGCACCGCGACGATGATGGTGGCGGCCAGCACGGCCTGGGGCAGGTTGTGCAGCAGCGGCGTCAGCAGCATTACGCTCAGGGCGATGCCAGCAGCGGTAAAGACTCCGGCCATGGGCGTCTGCGCGCCGGCATCATGGTTGACCACCGAGCGGGCAAAGCCGCCAGTGACCGGGAAACCACCGCTGAAGGCGGCGCCGAGGTTGGCGGCGCCAAGGCCGAGCAGTTCATTGTCCGGCTCGATACGCTGGCGTCGTTTGGCTGCCAGGGTCTGGCCGACCGAGACCGATTCGACGAACCCGACCAGGCTGATCAGCAAGGCCGCCGGCAGCAGTTGCAGGGCCAGGTTCAGGTCGAGGGTGGGCAGGGTCAGGCCGGGCAGGCCCTGAGGGATGGCACCGACCACCCTGACCCCAAGCTGGTCCAGCTGCAGCCAGGTGACGGCGACTATGGCCACCACGATGGCCAGCACCGGCCCGGCCTTGGCCAGGTTGCCAGCGCTCTGTGACGACAACCCCAGGCGTTGCAGCAGCGCCTTCAGCCGGGCCCTTGACCACCACAGCCAGACCAGGCTGAGCAGGCCGATCAGCAGGGTGGGCCAATGGCTTTGCGGCAGGTTCTGCCAGAGTTGCGGCAGAATCTGCAGCAGACTTTCTCCGGAGGCCGAAAGCCCCAGCAGGTGCTTGAGCTGGCCTACGGCAATCAGGATGCCCGAGGCACTGATAAAGCCGGAAACCACCGGGTGGCTGAGGAAGTTGGCGAGAAAGCCCAGGCGCAATACTGCCATCAGGGCCAGTAGCAAACCGGACAGCAGCGCCAGCAACATGGCTGCGCCGATATATTCCGCGCTGCCAGCGGGGAACAGCGGGGCCAGCACCGCAGCGGTCATCAGCGAGACCACGGCCACCGGCCCGACCGCCAGGGTACGGCTGGAACCGAACAGGGCATAGGCCAGCAACGGCAGGATGCTGGCATACAGGCCCGTGACGGGTGGCAGCCCGGCCAGCATGGCGTAGGCCAGGCTCTGCGGTATCAGCATCAGGGTCACGATCAGCGCCGCCAGGCCGTCCTGGGTCGCGCTGTTGCGATCGTAGCGACGCCCCCACTCCAGGCAGGGCAGCCAGCGGCTCAGTTTCATTGGCCGGTTTCCTTCTCGAAGTTGCAGGCGGCGGGCGCTTCCACCGGCAGGGGCTCATGGGGCAGATGCCGGGGTTCTGCCAGCCACTCGCGGCCACGCAACATCAGGTCGAAGTAGATGCTTGGCATCATCTTCACCTTCAGCTCCCAGGCCATGCGCCGCGGAACCGCCGGGTCAAGCGGGAAGGTCGGCAGCAGCTTGCCGCCGTAACCGAACTCGGCCAGCACCACCTTGCCGCGCTCGACCGTCAGCGGGCAGGAGCCATAGCCATCATAGAGGGCCTGGGGGCCTTTGCCGGCCAGCACGGCGATCACGTTTTCGGCCACCACAGGGGCCTGTTTGCGCACCGCCGCGGCGGTTTTAGCATTGGGTGCGGCGCACACGTCGCCCAGGCTGAAGATATTGCCGTAGCGCGGGTGGCGCAGGGTTTCGTGGTCGGCCTCGACCCAGCCATCGGCATTGGCCAGGGGGCTCTGGCGGATAAACTCCGGCGCGCACTGGGCGGGCACGGCATGCAGGAAGTCGAAACTCTTCTCGATCGTCTGGCTGTTGCCGGCGGCATCCACCTGCTTGAACCAGGCCTTGCGCCCCGGACCATCGACGGCGCTGAGGGTGGTGTTGAAGTTGAGCTGTGCGTTGTAGCGTTCGACGTATTTCATCAGCGGCGGGACGAAGGTCGATACGCCAAACAGCACGGCGCCGGCCGTGCAGAATTCCACTTCGATATCCTTCAGTACGCCTTCTTTGCGCCACCAGTCGCAGGACAGGTACAGGGCTTTCTGCGGCGCGCCGGCGCACTTGATCGGCATCGGTGGCTGGGTGAACAGGGCGCGGCCGCGGCGCAGGTTCTGTACCAGTTGCCAGGTGTAGGGCGCCAGTTCGAACTGGTAGTTGGAGGTCACGCCGTTCTTGCCCAGGGTTTCCTTGAGACCTTCGACCGCATCCCAGTTCAGGCTCAGGCCGGGACAGACGATCAGGGCGCGGTAGCCCACCCGGTTGCCATCTTCCAGTACCACGCGCTGTTCGTCCGCTTCGAAACCGGCCACGGCAGCGCGAATCCACTGGGCGCCCTGGGGGATGCAGCGGGCCATGGGGCGTTCGGTGCGGGCACGGTCAAATATGCCGGCACCGACCAGGGTCCAGCCTGGCTGGTAGTAGTGCTGATCACGCGGCTCGATCACCGCGATACGCAGCTGCGGGGCGCGGCGCAGCAGGCTCGCGGTGACGGCACACCCTGCCGCACCACCCCCCACTACCACCACGTCATAGCGCTGTGTGGGACGAGTGTTGGGTTGTGGCACATTGAGTGGGGCATTCTGCCAGCGCTGTTCGAGGCGCGGGGCCAGGCCGGTCAGGTCGTAGCCCTGTTTCCGGGCTGCACTGAGCAAGGCCAGGGGGTCGAGATGATGGGCTTCGCTCAGGGCCCAGAGGCTGCTGGAGCGGGTGCCGGTACGGCAGAACGCCAGTACGGGGCCGCGTACCTGGTTGAGCAATTGGCTAAAGGCGCTGACATCGGCATCGCTGATCTGCCCTGAAACCACTGGCAGATAGTGATAGTCCAGGCCGCTGGCCAGTGCGGCGGCGCGCATGGCCTCGGAACTGGGCTGTCCCTCGCCTTCATTATCGGGGCGGTTGTTGATGACACAGCGAAAACCAGCCGCAGCCAGTGCCCCCATATCGGCAGGCTGCAGCTGCGCGGCGACGGCGAAGAACGGAGTCAGACGCTTGAGCGAGTCCATGGCTGCACCTCAGAGCACGTCGAGGGGGATTTTCAGGTAGCGCGTGCCGTTGTCCTCGGCAGGCGGCAACTGCCCGGCGCGCATATTCACCTGCACCGAGGGCAGGATCAGGGTCGGCATGCCCAGGGTGGCGTCACGAGCCTTGCGCATGGCGACGAAATCAGCCTCGCTGATGCCTTCATGGACGTGCACGTTGTGTGCGCGCTCTTCGGCCACCGTGGTTTCATAGCGGTAGTCCTCACGCCCTGGTGCCTTGTAGTCATGGCACATAAACAGGCGCGTGGCGTCGGGCAGGGCAAACAGCTTGCGGATCGACTGGAACAGGGTATGGGCATCGCCACCGGGGAAGTCGCAGCGGGCAGTGCCGTAGTCCGGCATAAACAGGGTGTCGCCGACAAAGCCGGCATCGCCGATCAGGTAGGTCATGCAGGCGGGGGTATGCCCCGGGGTATGGATGGCCCTGGCTTCGATGGCGCCGACCTGGAAGGTGTCATCATCCTTGAACAGCTGATCGAATTGGCGGCCATCGGTGGCGAATTCGCTGCCGGCGTTGAATAGCTTGCCGAAGGTGTTCTGCACCAGGGTGATGTTTTCGCCAATGGCCAGTTTTCCACCCAGTTCGCGCTTGAGGTAGGGCGCGGCGGATAAATGGTCGGCGTGCACGTGGGTTTCCAGCAGCCACTCGACTTCGAGGCCATTGGCCTTCACATAGTCGATCAGGCGATCGGCACTCTTGTACGAAGTGCGCCCGGATGCCGGGTCGTAATCCAGCACCGAGTCGATGATGGCGCAGCGTTTGCTGCCCGGATCGATCACAACATAGCTATAGGTGTAGGTGGCAGGGTCGAAAAACGCTTCTACATGAGGGTGCATGGTTAGGCTCCAGTGCTATACCTGTAGGGGTATTCATTTAAGATAGAGCGTAACTGTTTTTTGGTTCTATGCTTAGAATAAAAAAGAATATATCGGGTTGGGGTTGTGCTGAGCCGCCATAAAGAATCAGCAAGTGCTTGATTAAAAAATACTTTCTGGGTTTTAGAACAAGGTCGCAGGGGGTGTGATGGCCGAGTTGTGGATCTTTGTCGGGGCATTGGTGGTTGTTTATCTGGTACCAGGCCCGGACATGGTACTGATGCTGCAAACAGCGGCTACCCAGGGGCGCAGCCATGCCATGGCGGTTGCTGCCGGCCTTGCCGTGGCCAGAGGCGCGCATGTGCTGATGGCGGCGCTGGGGCTAGGCGCGATACTCAAGGCTGCGCCTGAGGTTTTCGAGGGACTGCGTCTGCTGGGCGCCGCCTACCTGATCTGGCTGGGCATCAGAATCTTCCGTGCGGCCTCACTGATTAAGTCATTCCCGGCCGCAGGAGAGCGCCGCAAAAGGAGCGGTTGGCGCGCTTCCTGGCGCAAGGGCGTGTTCACCAACATCAGCAATCCCAAAGCGCTGCTGTTCTGCTCGGTGCTGTTGCCGCAATTCATTCATCTGGAGGCGGGGGCAGTACCTGCGCAGTTTGCCCTGCTCGGTATCGTGCTGGTGCTCACGGGGCTGATCTTCGATCTGCTTTATGCCGGAGCGGGGGCGGCACTTAGTCGCTGGCTGGCACAGACACCTCTGGCTCGCACGCTACAACGCTGGCTGTTTGCCTGCGTGCTGATCGGTTTCGGTGTGCGCATGGCCCTGGCGGAGCGCGCCTGACAGGTTTTTGAAAAACAACCTGCCAGCCCTTGAGGGCATGGTCAGGGTATACGCCAGCCTGGGGGCTATTTTTCATTCTGATATATGCTATCTGCCGTGTATAAAAAAGCGGGTATCAAAGCGGGTATCAAACCCGAAGCTCTGATGAAACCATTGAATAATCAACCGCTTACCCGTCAAAGAAAAATCATCCATGTGGATTGCGACTGTTTCTACGCCGCCATCGAGATGCGTGACGACCCGCGCCTGCAGGGCAAGCCGCTGGCCGTGGGCGGTTCGGCGGATCGCCGCGGGGTGATCGCCACCTGCAATTACGAGGCGCGCAGCTACGGGGTGCGCTCGGCCATGGCGTCGGGGCAGGCGCTCAAGCTGTGTCCGGATCTGTTGATCGTCAAACCGCGGATGGACGCTTACAAGGCGGCCTCCCGGGAGATTCACGCCATCTTTCGCGATTACACCGAGCTGATTGAGCCGCTGTCTCTGGATGAGGCCTATCTGGATGTCAGCGACAGCCCGCACTTTGCCGGTAGCGCCACGCGCATCGCCCAGGAAATTCGCCGCCGCGTTTCGCAGCAACTGCATATCACCGTGTCCGCCGGGGTGGCGCCGAACAAGTTCCTGGCCAAGATTGCCAGTGACTGGAACAAGCCCAATGGGCTGTTCGTGATTACCCCGGATCAGGTCGAGGACTTTGTCGCTGCCTTGCCGGTGGGCAAGCTGCATGGGGTGGGCAAGGTCACCGCCGAGAAGCTGGCGCGCCAGGGCATCCGCCACTGCAGCGACCTGCGCGAGTGGCCCAAGCTGGCGTTGGTGCGCGAGTTCGGCAGCTTTGGCGAGCGCTTGTGGAGCCTGGCCCGGGGCATCGATGAGCGCGCCGTACAGACCGACAGTCGGCGTCAGTCGATCAGCGTGGAGAACACCTTCGAACAGGATCTACCGGATCTGGCCGCCTGTCTGGCCCAGTTGCCCGAGCTGCTGGGCGAGCTGGAGCGGCGCATGGCGCGGCTGGATGGCAGTTATCGACCGGGCAAGCCCTTCGTCAAGGTCAAGTTCCACGACTTCAGCCAGACCACCCTGGAGCAGAGCGGGGCGCGGCGGGATCTGGATAGCTACCAGTTATTGCTGGGGGCCGCCCATGCCCGCGGCAATAAGCCGGTGCGTTTGCTGGGGGTGGGGGTGCGCCTGGTGGATCTGCGCGGTCGCCATGAGCAGCTGGAGCTGTTTGCGCCGTAGGGCGGACATGCCGAAGGCTTGTCCGCCAATGGCTCAGCCTGCGCTGTTATCCACCCTATGCGCTTGTATGTTTTGGACTTATTCAGCCCACAGGCGAATCGGCTTGCCGCTGGCCGGCCACAGTTGCAGCTGACCGATGCCGTTGTAGTCCCAGCGTTGCACCTGGGCCAGGGCAGCGAGAAAGCGCTGTTCCTGCTCCATCAGCGCCGGAGCGCAGAGCTTGCGGGTGCTGGCGGGAGCCTCAAGGCGTAGCTGACCATCCTTCTCGCTGTAGCCGGCGAACCAGTGGTTGCAGCCGGCGCTGCCGTAGGCACGGCCATCGCTGCCGAAGGTGATGCTCAGGTGGCTGCGGTCGATCAGCGGGCGCTCACCGATCCATTCCACCCGGTAGCCATGCTCGTACTGCAGTTGTGGCCCCACACTGGCGCAGCCCAGCAGGCTGGCGCCGAGCAGGATCGGCAGCAGGGCTCTCATGCTGCTGCGCTCTGGCATTTGGGGCACAGGTGCTTGTCCTGTTGCTGAGTCCAGCCCAGCTCACGGATACGTGTTTCGGCGGCAGGGCCCTGGGCCTTTTTGCCCAGGGCGGCGTCCACGGCGAATTCGAAATCCAGCTCGGTATTGCAGCTGTCGCACTTGACCTGCCAGTTATGGATGGCCAGCTCACGGAAGGCCGGGCCGCTGGTGACCGCCACCCATTGGCCGGGCGGATTGATCAGGTGGCGAACCTTCTCGGCGTGCAGGCGCATAAACAGATCGCGGCTGCCCTTGAGGGTGACCAGCAAATCGTCGCCGCTCTGCACCGAGCCGCCATTGCCGGTGACCTGGTAACGGCCCGGCGCCAGGGCGCGGCACTCGATCAGGGTGTGTTCGGGGTTGAGCAGGTTGTAGCGAAAATCGTGTTCGGCCATGGGTCCTCCAGAAGGTGGCGCATGCTATCACGCAGGCGGCAAAACCTGGTTGAGCAGCAACCCGTCCAGCCAGGCCTGGATATTGTCGCGCGTGGTGCTGGCAATGGCGGCCAGGGCTTCCTGGGTAAGGAAGGCCTGGTGGGCGGTGATCAGCACATTGGGGAAGCTCAGCAGGCGCGCCAGCACGTCATCCTGCAGCGGTGCATCGGAGCAGTCCTCGAAGAACAGTTCGGCCTCTTCTTCATAGACGTCCAGGCCCAGGTAGCCGAGCTGGCCGCTTTTCAGGGCACCAATTAATGCGGGGGTATCGATCAGCGCACCGCGCCCGGTATTGATCAGCATGGCACCACGCTTCATCTGCGCCAGGCGCCTGGCGTCGATCATATGCTGAGTGGTGGGGGTAAGGGGGCAGTGCAGGCTGAGGATATCGCTGCTTGCCAGCAGCTCGTCCAGGCCCACCTGGCGCGCGCCGGCCGGTAATTCAGCCACGGGATGCGGATCATTGAGCAGCAGTTGGCAGCCGAGACCGGCCATGATGCGGGCGAAGGTCAGGCCGATCTGCCCGGCGCCGACGACGCCCACGGTCTTGCCATGCAGGTCGAAGCCAGTCAGGCCGTGCAGGGAGAAATCGCCTTCGCGGGTACGATTGAAGGCGCGGTGGGTGCGCCGGTTGAGGGTCAGGATCAGGGCCAGGGCATGTTCGGCCACGGCATGCGGTGAGTAGGCCGGCACCCGGACTACGGTCAGATTAAGGCGCTGGGCCGCGTGCAGATCGACATGGTTATAGCCGGCCGAGCGCAGGGCAATCAGGCGTGTACCGCCAGCGGCCAGGCGTTCCAGTACCGGTGCGGACAATTCGTCGTTGATAAAGGCGCAGATCACCTCGCTGCCGGTGGCCAGTTCGACACTGTCCAGACGCAGGCGTGCCTCCTGAAAATGCAGCTGCCAGTGTTGTGGCAGGTCGGCGGCGAGAAAGCTGCTCTGGTCGTAGGGTTTGCTGCTGAAAAAGGTGATCTGCATAGACTGTCCTCAGGCGCTGACCTGGGTGACACAGGCCAGGCGCTCGATAGCCTGGTCCAGCTCATCCAGGGCCTGGGTCGCGCTCGGGTCGTTCTGTTTAAGCAGGGTTTCGCAGCGCTGGCAGGCGGCGCGCAGCTGCGGCACGCCGCAGTAGCGGGTGGCGCCATGCAGGCGATGAACCCGCTCGATCAGGCTGTTGCGATCACCTGCCTGGCGCGCCTGGGCGATGGCCTGGCGGTCGGCGGCCAGACCGGCCAGCAGCATCTGCAGCATATCGGCCGCCAGATCCGCCTTGCCGGCGGCCAGGCACAGGCCTTCATCACTGTCGAGTACCCGCAGTTCCTCCTGCTGGGGCGCAGGGGCCGGCTGGCTGGTCACTTCGCTGTGTTGGCGCAGAGGCAGGCCGGTCCACTTGAGAACCACCTGGGCCAGCTGGCGTTCGCTGATGGGTTTGCTCAGGTAGTCGTCCATGCCGCTCTGCAGCAGGGCGCGCTTCTCGTTGGCCAGGGCATGGGCGGTAAGGGCGACGATGGCCACTGGCGCGCGGCCCTGTTGGTTTTCCCATTGGCGGATGGCTTCGCTGGCCTGGCGCCCGTCCATGCCGGGCATCTGGATATCCATAAAGATCAGGTCGAAGCGGTCCTGCTGGACCAGTTCCACGGCTTCGAAGCCGCTGTGGGCGATGCGGGTCTGGGCGCCCATGTCGTCGAGCAGAGTCTGCACCAGCAGCAGGTTGGCCGGATTGTCGTCGACACAGAGGATGCGCGGTGCCCGGCTTGCCGTGGGCGCCGGTGCTGCGGCCGGCAGCAGGCTGCGTTGGCGCGGGCTGATCAGCTCGGCCAGGGCCCGTTGCAGCTTGCGCGTGCAGGCGGGTTTGGCCTGCAGCTGGCTGTGGGCATCCGGCAGGCTGGCGTGGTAGCGGCTCTGCTCGGTGGTGGGGCAGAGCACCAGGGCCTTGCAGTTGAGACGCTCCAGGCTGTCGATCTGCTGGCCCAGCTGCTCCGGGGGCAGGCTGTGCAGGCTGACCCCGAGTACCGCCAGCTCGATTGGCCGGGCGCTGTGCTGCGCCTCCTGCACCAGGTGTTGCAGGTGATCCAGGCTGGTGCAGGGGCTGACCTCCAGGCCGCAGTCTTCCAGCTGGTGCTGCAGGGCCTGACGGGCCAGCTCGTGGCTTTCCAGAATCGCCGCCCGCCGCCCCAGCAGCGGAGGGCGTGGCAGGTCTTCGGCATCGTCGCGGGCCTTGGGCAGGCTCAGGCTGATCCAGAATTCCGAGCCCTCGCCGGGGCTGCTGGTGACGCCGATCTCGCCGCCCATCTGTTCGATCAGGCGCTTGGAAATCACCAGGCCCAGGCCGGTGCCGCCGGCCTGGCGGCTGAGGGAGTTGTCGGCCTGGGTAAAGGCCTGGAACAGCTCGCCCAAGTCGTCGTCGGACAGGCCGATGCCGGTGTCCTGCACGCTGATGCGCAACTGGGCGCGGTCGGCGCTTTCGTCTTCGAGCATGGCGCGCATGACGATGCTGCCTTCACGGGTGAACTTGATGGCGTTGCTGACCAGGTTGGTCAGCACCTGCTTGAGGCGCAGCGGGTCGCCGATCAGCGACAGCGGGGTGTCGCGGTACACCAGGCTGAGCAGCTCCAGCTGTTTCTCGTGGGCGGCCGGGGCGAGGATGGTCAGGGTGTCCTGCAGCAGGTCGCGCAGGTTGAAGGGGATGTTTTCCAGTACCAGCTTGCCGGCTTCGATCTTGGAGAAGTCGAGGATCTCGTTGATGATCGCCAGCAGGCTGTCGGCGGATTTCTCGATGGTGCCCAGGTAGTCCTGCTGGCGCGGGGTCAGCTCGCTTTTCTGCAGCAGATTGGTAAAGCCGAGGATGCCGTTGAGGGGCGTGCGGATCTCATGGCTCATATTGGCCAGAAACTCCGATTTGATGCGGCTGGCTTCCAGGGCCTCCTTACGTGCCAGGTCCAGCTCGATGTTCTGGATTTCGATGGTTTCCAGGTTCTGCCGCACGTCCTCGGTGGCCTGTTCGATGCTGTGCTGCAGTTCTTCCTGGGCATTCTGCAGGGCCTCGGCCATGCGGTTGATGCCCGAGGCCAGTTCGTCCAGCTCGTGGCTGCCCAGGGGCGGAAGGCGGGTTTCCAGGTGGCCTTCCTTGAGTTGGGCGACGCTGTGCTTGATCTGCCGCAGCGGCTCGTTGATGGTGCGGCTCATGCGCAGGGCGAGCAGGGCGGTGATTGCCAGGCCGGTACCGATCAGCAGCAGACTGGCCAGCAGGCTGCGGTAGCCGCTGAGCAGGGTGCTGTGGTGCGACAGCTCCAGCTCGACCCAGCCGAGGGGGGCGTCGTTCTGCTCGTCCTGGGGCGCACCGGTCAGGCTCAGGTGCTGGGGCAGCACCGGTAGAAGGAAGCGTGTGGCGTCCTGGCTATTGCTTTGCGCTGCCTGCAGGCCACGGCTGCCAGGGGCGCTGTTGAGCATGCTCGGCCCGGCATGCGCCAGGGGCGTGCGCTCCGCGGCAAGAAAACTGACCGCGCGCACATCCGGCTGCTCTAGGGCCTGCTGGGCGATGCGCTGCAGCAGCACGGCATCGCCGCGCTTGAGCGCTGGAGCTGCGAGTGGCGCCAGCTGTTCGCTGATCATCTGCCCGCGTTGCAGCAGCTGCGCCTGCAGATCTGACAGCTGCACCCAGGTGAAATAGCCGCCCAGTACCAGCGCCAGCAGGCTGGTGGGCAGCAGCGTGAGCATCAACACGCGGCCCTTGATGCCTAGATCCTTGATCACGCCTTTCCTCCTGATTCGCCCGATAAATGCATCTGGCCGAAGTGTAGCGGCTTGGGGTGGCGCATTGACAGGGAGAAGGTGGCGCGGGCTACGGCGCGAGTCGCTTTGCCGTTATCATAGAGGCCCGCTCGTTGTTTGGATGTTTGCCGCACCATGACCCAGCACTACCTCACCATCGCCGATTGTGTCGGCAATACACCGCTGGTGCGCCTGCAGCGCCTGCCGGGTCAGACCAGCAACACCCTGCTGCTCAAGCTGGAAGGCAACAATCCGGCGGGTTCGGTCAAGGATCGCCCGGCGCTGTCGATGATCAGTCGCGCCGAGTTGCGTGGCGATATCCAGCCCGGTGATGTGCTGATCGAGGCCACCAGCGGCAATACCGGCATCGCCCTGGCCATGGCGGCGGCGATCAAGGGCTACAAGATGGTGCTGATCATGCCGGACAACTCCACCGCCGAGCGCAAGGCGGCCATGAGCGCCTATGGCGCCGAGCTGATTCTGGTTGGCGGCATGGAGGAGGCCCGCGATCTGGCGCTGCAGATGCAGGCCGAGGGTCGCGGCAAGGTGCTCGATCAGTTCGCCAATGGTGACAACCCCGAAGCCCACTACCGCAGCACCGGTCCGGAAATCTGGCAGCAGACCGGTGGCGAGATCACCCACTTCATCAGCTCCATGGGCACCACCGGCACCATCATGGGTGTGTCACGCTTCCTTAAAGAGCAGAAGCCCGAGGTGCAGATCGTCGGCCTGCAGCCCATGGAAGGCGCCGCCATCCCCGGTATCCGCCGTTGGCCCGAGGAATACCTGCCGAAGATCTATCAGGCCGAGCGGGTCGATCGCATCATCGATATGGGTCAGCAGGAGGCCGAAGAGGTGATGCGCCGTCTGGCGCGCGAGGAAGGCATCTTCTGTGGGGTGTCGTCCGGTGGTGCGGTGGCGGCCATGCTGCGCCTGTCCCGGGAGGTGGAGAACGCGGTGCTGGTGGCAATCATCTGTGACCGCGGCGACCGTTACCTGTCCAGTGGCGTTTACGACGCGCCGAGCAACTGATGGCCAGGAAAGACGGCGGTCTGCGCTTTCAACCCAGCGGTGGTACCCGTACGCCTCAGGTGCCGGTGGGCAAAAAACAGAAGTTGACGGTTGAGCGCCTGGCGGCTGATGGCCGCGGCATCTCTTTTGTCGAGGGGCGTACCTGGTTTATCAGCGGCGCCCTGGCCGGCGAGCAGGTCGAGGCGCGGGTGTTGGGCGCCCAGGGCAAGGTGGTGCAGGCGCGGGTCGAGCGGATTCTGAGCGCCAGCCCTGAACGCCGCACCGAACCCTGCGTGCATGCCCGGGTGTGTGGCGGCTGCAGCCTGCAGCATATGCCCCATGCCGATCAGTTGGCCTTGAAGCAGCGCATGCTGGCCGAGCAACTCAGTCGCCTGGCCGGCCTCGAGCCCCGGGAGTGGGCAGCGCCGCTGGTCGGCCCGGAGCTGGGCTATCGCCGTCGTGCGCGCATTGCCGTGCGCTGGGATCAGAAGGCCAAACGCCTGGATGTGGGGTTTCGCGCCGCCGCCAGCCAGGCCATCATCGCCATCAACGATTGCCCGGTGCTGGTACAGCCCTTGCAGCCGATTCTGCGTGCACTGCCGGTTACCCTGGCGGCGCTGGCCAAGCCCCAGGCCATTGGTCATGTGGAGTTGTTCAGTGGCACGGCCTGCGCTGTACTGGTGCGACATACCAGTGCCTTGCCCGATGTCGATCTGGCCGCGCTACGCAATTTCTGCGCCGAGCAAGGGGCGCAGCTGTGGTTGCAGGGTAAAGGCGAGCCGCAGCCTGATCAGTCCGTGCAGCCGCTTCGTTACGCGGTGCAGGGTGAGGGCTTGAGTCTGGCGTATCGCCCTGGAGATTTTGTCCAGGTCAACCAGCCGGTGAATGACGCCATGATCGCCCAGGCTCTGGACTGGCTGACGCCCCAGGCCGATGAGCGGGTGCTGGATCTGTTTTGCGGTCTGGGTAATTTCGCCCTGCCGCTGGCCCGGCGGGTGCGCGAGCTGGTGGCGGTGGAAGGGGTACAGGCCATGGTCGAGCGGGCTGCAAAAAATGCCGAGGACAATGGCCTGGGTAATGCGCACTTTTACCAGGCCGACCTGTCCAAGCCGCTGGCTGACGCAGCCTGGGCCAAGGGCGGTTTTGCCGCGGTGTTGCTCGACCCGCCGCGCGATGGCGCGTTGCAGGTGGTGCAGCACGTGGCAAAACTGGGCGCGGCGAGGGTGCTCTATGTGTCCTGCAACCCGGCGACCCTGGCGCGCGACAGTGCCGAATTGCAGGCCCAGGGCTACCGGCTGGAGCGCGCCGGTATCCTCGATATGTTTCCGCAGACCGCGCACGTGGAAGCCATGGCGCTGTTTGTTCGGCAGTAGAGTATGCGGTGGCTTGCTTTTGTGCTGGCAAGCCCCCACTTGGTTGCAACAGGGGCGCACAGGGATTGCGCCGATAGTGGTTAAACCGACCGGCTGCGAATAAGTCGGCGACTGTTCGGTGGGTCTGGAATCCGCCGTAGGGAAGGTAGCAAGATGGTTCAGGTCAGGGCGCATCAGCCGATCAACGACGACGGCAGCATCAACCTCGATGCCTGGCTCGATCATGTCTTAAGCGTCGACCCGGCGCTGGAGCGCGAGGCGCTCAAGGTTGCCTGCGAGTTTGCCCGCGAGGCCGAGCAACAGGCCAATGCCGCGCAGAATCTGTGGACCGAGGGGGCGTCGAGCTTTCGTGCCGGCCTGGAGATTGCCGAGATCCTCGCCGACCTCAAACTCGATCAGGACTCCCTGGTGGCAGCAGTCATCTATCGCTGCGTACGCGAGGGCAAGGTGCCCCTGGCGACGGTCCACCAGCAGTTCGGCCCGGTGGTGGCCAAGCTGGTGGAAGGGGTGCTGCGCATGGCCGCCATCAGCGCCTCGCTCAATCCCCGCGACTCCCTGGTGCTCGGCTCCCAGGCCCAGGTGGAAAACCTGCGCAAGATGCTGGTAGCCATGGTCGACGATGTGCGCGTGGCCCTGATCAAGCTGGCCGAACGCACCTGTGCCATCCGCGCGGTGAAGGAGGCCGACGACGAGAAGCGCCAGCGTGTGGCCCGCGAGGTGTTCGATATCTACGCGCCCCTGGCGCACCGTCTGGGCATCGGTCATATCAAGTGGGAGCTGGAGGATCTGTCATTCCGCTACCTGGAGCCCGAGCAGTACAAGCAGATCGCCAAGCTGCTGCACGAGCGCCGCCTGGACCGCGAGCAGTACATCAATGATGTGATGAGTCATCTGCGCGAGGAGCTGGAGGCCACCGGGATCAAGGCCGATATCAGCGGCCGGGCCAAACATATCTATTCGATCTGGCGCAAGATGCAGCGCAAGGGCCTGCAGTTCAGCCAGATCTACGATGTGCGCGCGGTGCGCGTGCTGGTGCCGCAGGTGCGTGACTGTTACACCGCCCTGGGTATCGTGCACACCCTGTGGCGGCATATTCCCAAGGAGTTCGACGACTACATCGCCAACCCCAAGGAAAACGGCTATCGCTCCCTGCACACCGCCGTGCTCGGCCCGGAAGGCAAGGTGCTGGAGGTGCAGATCCGCACCCAGGCCATGCACGAAGAGGCCGAACTGGGCGTGTGCGCGCACTGGCGCTACAAGGGCACCGACGTCAAGTCCGGCTCCAACCACTACGAAGAGAAGATCTCCTGGCTGCGTCAGGTGCTCGAATGGCACGAGGAGCTGGGCGATATCGGCGGCCTGGCCGAGCAGCTGCGCGTGGATATCGAACCGGACCGGGTCTATGTCTTCACCCCGGACGGTCACGCCATCGACCTGCCCAAGGGCGCCACGCCGCTGGACTTCGCCTACCGGGTGCACACCGAAATCGGCCACAACTGCCGCGGGGCCAAGATCAACGGCCGTATCGTGCCGCTCAACTACAGCCTGCAGACCGGCGAGCAGGTGGAGATCATCACCAGCAAGCACGGCACGCCAAGCCGCGACTGGCTGAACTCCAACCTGGGCTATGTCACCACCAGCCGGGCACGGGCGAAGATCGTGCACTGGTTCAAGCTGCAGGACCGCGACCAGAACGTTGCCGCCGGCAAGCAGCAACTGGAGCGCGAACTGCAGCGCCTGGGCCTACCCCATGTGGATTTCGACAAGCTGGCGGAAAAGGCCAATCTGAAAACCAGCGAGGACCTGTTTGCCTCCCTCGGCGCCGGCGATCTGCGCCTGGCCCAGCTGGTCAACCTGGCCCAGCAACTGGTCGAGCCGGATCGGGCCAACGAGCAGCTGGAGCTGATTCCGCGCAAGGCCCTTGGCTTCAAGCCGGGCAAGCGCGGTGATATCCAGATCCAGGGCGTCGGCAACCTGCTGACTCAGATGGCCGGTTGCTGCCAGCCGCTGCCGGGCGACCCGATCGTCGGCTACATCACCCAGGGCCGCGGGGTCAGCATCCACCGCCAGGACTGCGCCTCGGTGTTGCAGCTGGCCGGGCGCGAGCCGGAGCGGATGATCCAGGTCAGCTGGGGCCCGGTGCCGGTGCAGACCTACCCGGTGGATATCATCATCAAGGCCTACGACCGTTCCGGCCTGCTGCGTGACGTGACCCAGGTGCTGCTCAACGAGAAGCTCAATGTGCTGGCGGTCAATACCCGTTCGAACAAGGACGACAACACCGCGTCCATGTCGATTACCGTGGAAATTCCCGGGCTGGATGCATTGGGCCGGTTGCTGGGGCGTATTTCCCAGTTGCCGAATATCATCGAAGCGAGCCGCCACCGGGTCTCCTGAGCTGCTGCGCTCGGTCATACGGCGTTGCAGGGCGTGTGAAAAATGCTCATTGGCAAAAGCCAAATCCGCTTTTTCACACCCCCTCCGCCTTGTCTGACCTTCGCCCGCGACGCTCAGGCCTACGTTTACGAAGGAAGCCTATGTACCAACTCGACGACCTGCTGCACCTCATGGCCCGTCTGCGCGACCCGCAGCACGGCTGCCCCTGGGACCTCAAGCAGAACTACGCGAGCATCGTGCCGCACACCCTCGAAGAAGCCTACGAGGTGGCTGACGCCATTGAGCGCGGCGACTTCGACCATCTGCCCGGTGAGCTGGGCGACCTGCTGTTTCAGGTGGTGTATTACAGCCAGTTGGCGCGTGAGGAAGGGCGTTTTGACTTTGCCCAGGTGATCGATGGCATCACCCGTAAGCTGGTACGCCGCCACCCCCATGTGTTCCCCGATGGCGATCTGTATGGCGCGGTGGACGTGGCCAAACTGGAAGAAGCCGCGATCAAGCAGCGCTGGGAAGCGATCAAGGCCGAAGAGCGCGCCGAAAAGGCTGCAGCACCTGAGCAACTGTCGCTGCTCGACGACGTGCCCACGGCGCTGCCGTCTCTGAGTCGGGCGATCAAACTGCAGAAACGCGCGGCTCAGGTCGGTTTCGACTGGCCCGAGGCGCTGCCGGTGGTGGACAAGGTGCGCGAAGAGCTGGATGAAGTGCTGGAGGCCATGAGCGAGAACGATGCCGAAGCCATTGGCGAGGAAATCGGCGATCTGCTGTTTGTGGTCAGCAACTTGGCACGGCATCTCAAGGTCGACCCGGAAACTGCCCTGCGTGCCGCCAATGGCAAGTTCGAGCGGCGTTTTCGTTTTATCGAGCAGGCATTGCGCGAGGCCGGGCGCAACATGGAAGATTGCCCCCTGGAAGAACTGGATGCGCTCTGGGGCGAAGCCAAGAAGCTGGAAAAGCAGACTCCGAGTTGTTGAGCCCGCAGGGTGGATGACGCTCTTTTCATCCATCCTACGAATAACGCGTCACGATTGCGCTGGGTACGCCCACTTATTATTGAAGGTTGGAAAGGTAGGTTATGGCTCTCTCACTACGGGATCAGTTACTCAAGGCCGGGCTGGTCAACGAAAAGCAGGCCAAGCAGGTTGGCAAGCAGCAACAGAAGCAGAAACGCCTGGAGCACAAGGGCCAGGTCGAGAAGGATGAGTCGCAGAAACTCGCTGCCCTGCAGGCCATGGCCGAGAAGGCCGCGCGGGATCAGGAACTCAATCGCCAGCAGCAGGAGAAGGCCGAGCAGAAGGCCCGCGCCGCTCAGGTCAAGCAGCTGATCGAGCATTCGCGGCTGCCCAAGCTGACCAGCGAGGACTACTACAACTTCGTTGACGACAAGAAGGTCAAGCGCCTGGCCGTCAACAACCTGATGCGCGACAAGCTCAGCCGCGGCTCCCTGGCCATCGTGCGCCATGCTGGTGGCTATGAGGTGATTCCCCGGGAAGCCGCGCTGAAGATCCAGGAGCGCGACCCCAGGCGTATCGTGCTGCTCAATACGCCGACCGAGGCGGCGGAGGCGGATGATCCCTACGCGGCCTATCAGATTCCCGATGATCTGATGTGGTAAACAAAAAAGCCGAGCATTTATGCTCGGCTTTTTTGTGCGAGTGAGCGCTGCTCAGTCGCGGCGACCTTCTACGGTCTTGCCGTCCACCGTGCCGGCTTTCAGCATGATCTGGTATTCCTTGCCGTCCTTCTCCACCTGATGCAGGCGCACCAGCAGGTAGGCCCAGTCCTTGGCAAACCACAGCGTGGTCTTGCGCGCACTCTGGGTCGGGTCGCGCACCCGCTCGACCTTCACGGCATCGACCATGCCCGCCTGGGTGCGCACCACTTCTTCGCCTAGTACGCGGAAGTCGTAGGTTTCGATCTCGTCGCCATCGACCACCTGATAGCTCATGCTCTGCTTGCCGGCCGCCACGTCATACTGCAGCGCCAGCTGGTAGGTGGATTTGTCCAGCAGACCACGGTTGAGGGGGAGTTTTACCTCGCTGCCGCGATCCTGGCCCAGCACCTGCTTGCTGGCCCAGTCGAAACGGTGTTCGATCTTCTTGCCCTTGCCCAGACCGCTGCGCTCATACAGATAGCTCTGCGGTACTAGGGCGCTATTTTCCAGACGCAGGGTGCTTTGCTCGGTCAGGCTGGCGACCAGCATGGACGCCTGGAAGCGCAGTTGCCACTGGCCGTCATCCAGTGCTTCGAGGTGACGTTCGGCGCTGCCACTCATAGGCAGCTGTTTCCAGTCGGCGGTATAGCTGGCGGAGAAGGGTTTCAGTTCGGTAGCCAGAGCTGGGAGGCAGATCATCGACAGTGCGAGCAATAAGGCGCGAGCCATGGTGTCTCCTGTGGGGTGGCGCAGCTAGGTGCGAATAAGGTGGCCGCTGCTGGGCAGGACCTGGTTGTCCAGCATGGCGCCCTGGTCGGCAAGACGCAAACGGCCTTCGGCAAACCAGCGTACTGCCAGTGGATAGATCAGGTGCTCTTGGCCGTGCACACGCTGCGCCAGGCTTTCGGCACTGTCGTCTGCCAGCACGGGCACCACAGCCTGTACGACCAGCGGGCCGCCGTCGAGTTCCTCGGTGACGAAATGTACGCTGCAGCCATGCTCGCTGTCACCGGATTCCAGGGCCCGCTGGTGGGTGTGCAGGCCCTTGTACTTGGGCAGCAGGGAAGGGTGGATATTCAGCAGGCGGCCGCTGTAATGATTGACGAAGCCGGGTGTGAGGATGCGCATAAAGCCGGCCAGTACCACCAGCTGCGGGTCAAAGGCGTCAATGGCTTCGATCAGGGCGCTGTCGAAGGCCTCGCGGCCATCGAACTGCTTGTGATCGAGCACGGCGGTGGCGATCCCGGCGTTCTGCGCCCGGGTCAGGCCGTAGGCATCGGCGCGGTTAGAAATCACCGCGGCGATGCGCGCCGGATTGCCGTTTTGGGTAATGCTGTCGATCAGCGCCTGCAGGTTGCTGCCGGAGCCGGAGATCAGCACCACCACATTGCACTGTGTTGTCATCAGTGCTGCTTCAGGTTGTTCAGCTGAACCTGGGCCGCGCCCTCGGCTGCTTCGGCGATCTGGCCAATCACCCAGGGGCTTTCGCCGCTGGCGCGCAGGTTGGCCAGGGCGATTTCGACCTGATCCTGGGCCACGCAGATCACCATGCCGACGCCGCAGTTCAGCACGCGGTGCATCTCGTGCTCGTCGACGTTGCCCTTCTCCTGCAGCCAGTCGAATACGGCCGGGCGGATCCAGCTGGCCACATCGACCACGGCCTGGGCGCCTTTGGGCAGCACGCGCGGGATGTTGTCCAGCAGACCGCCGCCAGTGATATGGGCCATGGCCTTGACCGCACCGGTGTCCTTGATCAGCTTGAGCAGCGGCTTGACGTAGATGCGCGTCGGCGCCATCAGCAGGTCGGTCAGCGGCTGGCCGTTCAGCTGGGTGGTTTCGATATCGGCGCCGGACACTTCGATGATCTTGCGGATCAGCGAGTAGCCGTTGGAGTGCGGGCCGGAGGACGGCAGGGCAATCAGCGCGTCGCCGGTGGCAACCTTGGAGCCGTCGATGATTTCGGCCTTTTCCACAACACCGACGCAGAAGCCGGCCAGATCGTAGTCTTCGCCTTCATACATGCCCGGCATCTCGGCGGTTTCACCGCCAACCAGGGAGCAGCCCGCCAGTTCGCAGCCGGCGCCAATGCCGGTGACCACGGTGGCGGCCACGTCGACATTGAGCTTGCCGGTGGCGTAGTAGTCGAGGAAGAACAGCGGCTCGGCGCCGCAGACCACCAGGTCGTTGACGCACATGGCGACCAGATCCTGGCCGATGCTGTCGTGCTTGTTCAGGTTCAGTGCCAGGCGCAGCTTGGTGCCCACGCCATCGGTGCCGGACACCAGTACCGGCTGCTTGTAGCCGGCCGGGATCTCGCACAGGGCGCCGAAACCGCCCAGCCCACCCATGACTTCCGGACGCGCGGTGCGCTTGGCCACGCCCTTGATGCGTTCGACCAGGGCTTCGCCCGCGTCGATATCTACACCTGCGTCCTTGTAGCTGATGGAGGGTTGCTTGCTCATAGATCCAGGCCTTTAAGGGGGAATTCGAATAGACACCGACCCGTGCCGGGCAGTGTGCGAAGGCGCGCGATTTTATCAGGCTTGCCGGGCAGCGGCCAGCCGCGCGCGGCGATGGTTGCGAGCATGCAGGCGGCTGTTTAAGGTAGGAGCCTTCCCGTCTGGCTCCAGAGCCAGTCTCCGTCCGTCGAGAACCTTCCATGCGTGTGACCCTTCGCTTGTTGCTTGCCAGTTTGCCCCTGTTTGGCCTGCCCGCCTGGGCGGCGCCCGTGACCGATCTGTACGAGGTGCGCGAGGCCGTTGAGAGCCAGCAGCCGGAGGCTCGCGATGCTGCTCTGGTGCGTGCCCTGGACACCCTGGTGCTGCGCCTGACCGGCAGCAATGAGGCGCTGAGCAATCCGGCTGTGGCCGAACTGCGTAAGGACCCCAAGCAGATCATCAGTCAGTACGGCTATGAAGGTGAGCGTCTGTTGGTGGAGTTTGATCCACTCAGTACCGAACGCAGCCTGCGCCAGGGCGGGCTGGCGCTATGGGGTGCCAATCGCCCGGCCATTCTGGTCTGGTGGTTGAGTGAGAGTATCGAAGGCAGCAGCCTGCTGGGCGATGGCCAGGCCATTGCCGCGCCGCTGCGTGAGGCTGGGCAATACCGTGGTTTGCCGCTGCGCCTGCCGCTGGCCGATCTCAGCGAGCAGTTGCTGGCCAACTCGGAAAACCTTGGCGCCGATCAGCCCAAGGCCCTGCAGGAGGCCTCCGAGCGTTATGCCGCGGACGCCTTGCTGGCGGTTCAGGCCCGGGAAGCAGACGGCCAGTGGCAGGCGCAGTGGCGGTTATGGCTGGGCGAAACCCGTGAGCAGGGCAAGACCGCGGCGGAGGATCAGGCGAGTCTGGCCGATGCCGTGCTGCTGGCCGTGAGTCAACGCCTGGCGCCGCGCTTTATCGTGGCCCCGGGGGCTGCGAGCACGCTGACCCTGGAAGTACAGGGCACTGATCTGGGCCGTTATGCCGAACTGCAGCGCCTGCTCGAACCCTTCGCCGCACAACTGCTCAAGGTCGAAGGAGATCGTCTGACCTTTGCCCTCAATGCCAGTGCCGAGCAGTTGCGTGCTCAGCTGGCTCTGGCCCGCTTGCAGGAGGTCGTGGGCGAAACCCCGGTGGATGCCAGTGCGCCGCTGGTGGAAGGGGCAGAGCCAGCTGAGGCGCCGCGTATTGTGCCGCGGGACAATATATTGCGGTTTCGCTGGTAGACTGCCGGCCAATTGAGTGAAGACCGCTGCCTCTGTGCAGCGGTTTTTTATGGCGCTGTGCACACGCTCGTCGGGGTCAGTGATCACGGCTGAGGGAGCAGCTCTGTTCGTAGGGTGCGCTGTGCGCACCTGCTGCGTTTGGGGCGGTGCGCACGGCGCACCCTACTGGAAGGGACCTGGCCCGAGTCGTCAGGCAGCAACTGATTGGCGCAGCGTTTTTATCGAGCGGCGATTTCCATGGAAGAACGGAGGGTAAACATGATGGCGTCCTATCGTTGGTTATGGCTGGTGGCCCTGGTGTTGCTGGGGTGGCTGGTTTATGCCCTGCAGCCGATTCTGTCGCCCTTTCTGATCGGTGTGCTGCTGGCCTACCTGGGCGATCCGCTGGTCGATCGCCTGGAGCGATACAAGCTCTCGCGCACCTGGGGTGTGGTGGTGGTGTTTGCCATAATCAGCCTGCTTCTTGTGCTGATGCTGCTGGTGTTGCTGCCCATGCTGGGCAAGCAGATGGTGCGCCTGTATGAAATGGCGCCGCAGATGCTCGACTGGCTGCAGTTGCAGGCCTTGCCCTGGATTCAGCTCAAGCTTGGCCTGAGTGAAGGGTTCTGGCGTTTCGATCAGCTCAAGGCGGCGTTTTCCGGCCAGCTGGGCAAGACCACCGATATTGTCGGTCTGGTGCTGAGCAAGGCCACCAGCTCCGGTCTGGCGTTGCTGGCCTGGCTGGCCAACCTGCTGCTGATTCCGGTGGTGAGCTTCTACCTGATGCGCGACTGGGACCTGCTGATGGCCAGGGTGCGGGCGCTGCTGCCGCGCAGCCGCGAGGGCCTGGTGGTGAAGCTGTCCGGCGAGTGCCATGAGGTGTTGGGCGCTTTCCTGCGCGGGCAGTTGCTGGTAATGCTGGCGCTGGGCCTGATGTATTCCACCGGGCTGATGCTGGTGGGGCTGGAGCTGGGGTTATTGATCGGCATCCTCGCCGGGCTGGCCAGTATCGTGCCGTATCTGGGGGTTGTCGTCGGCGTGGGTGCGGCCATGACGGCGGGCCTCTTTCAGTTCGGCCTGGAGCCTTTCCCGTTGCTGGCTATTGCCGCCGTGTTCACCGTCGGCCAGTTGCTCGAAGGCATGCTGCTGACCCCGTTGCTGGTGGGGGACCGTATTGGTCTGCATCCGGTGGCGGTGATCTTCGCCATCATGGCGGGTGGTCAGTTGTTCGGCTTTACTGGCGTGTTGCTGGCTCTGCCGGTCGCCGCCGTGATCATGGTTTTGCTGCGCCATGCCCATGATTTCTATAAACTTTCCGATCTTTACGGTGAGTCGAAGGGCGATTCCGCGGAGCCGCCGAACCCTGAATGAAACCTATCCAGCTGCCTCTTGGGGTGCGTCTGCGTGATGACGCCACCTTTGCCAACTACTACCCCGGCGCCAATGCCGCGGCCCTTGGTTATGTCGAACGCTTGTGCGAGGCGGATGCCGGGTGGACGGAAAGCCTGATCTACCTATGGGGCGGCGCGGGCGTCGGCCGCAGCCATCTGCTGCAGGCGGCCTGTCTGCGTTTCGAGCAGCGCGGCGAGCAGGCGGTCTATCTGCCCCTGGCCGAACTGGCGGATTACGGCCCTGAACTGCTGGACAACCTGGAACAGTGTGAGCTGGTCTGTCTGGATGATCTGCAGGCGGTGGCTGGGCGGGCGGACTGGGAAGAGGCGCTGTTTCATCTATTCAATCGCCTGCGCGATGCGGGCCGGCGCCTGTTGCTGGCGGCTGACACGGCGCCGCGGGAGCTGCCCATCCAACTGGCGGATCTGCAGTCGCGCCTGACCCTGGCACTGGTCTTTCAGCTGCTGTCGCTGTCCGACGAGGACAAGCTGCGCGCCTTGCAGCTGCGTGCCTCGCGCCGTGGCCTGCAGCTGAGCGATGAGGTGGGACGTTTTATCCTGACCCGGGGTGAGCGCAGCATGAGCGCCCTGTTCGAGCTGCTAGAACGTCTGGATCAGGCCTCACTGCAGGCCCAGCGCAAGCTGACCATTCCCTTTCTTAAAGAAACCCTGGGCTGGTAACTCCAGCCTCAAGCTGCAAGCCATAGGCGGCAGGTTAGGCTGATTCGCTTGCAGCTATTCGCCGGCCAACTTGCGGTCGTACTGAAAGCGCCAGCGCGTGTAGAGCAGGGCGGCGCAGAACAGGGCCAGGCTAAGCAGGGCCAGCAGCCAGCCATATAGCGCCTTGCTTGGGTCGAAGGCGGCCAGTACGCCCTGGATAAAGTACAGGTTGACCACAAAGCAGGCCCAGGCATGGGCGCGGGCATGGCCAAGCAGCAGGCCGGGAGCCAGTAGCAGCAAGGGGATCAGCTGCAGGGCCAGAATCACCCAGAGTAACTTGCCGGGGATTGCGGCAAACCACAGGTTCCAGCCCAGCAGTACGCCGGCCAGGGCGAAGAAACTCGACAGGCTGGCGACGCGGCTGAAAGTCAGGCGCGGCTTCAGCCATTCCAGAGAGGGTAGGGGTTTGGGGGTTCTAGCCACGCTTGTGCTCCAGTTGGCTGGCGGTTTGCGCCAGACGTTGGCCCAGTGCACGGCACAGGGCGATCTCATGCTCATCCAGGGGCCGTTTACCGTCTGCGCCGGCATGGTGACTGGGACCATAGGGCGTGCCGCCGCCGCGGGTCTCCAGCAGGGCGCCTTCGCTGTAGGGCAGGCCGGTGATCAGCATGCCGTGGTGCAGCAGGGGCAGCATCATCGACAACAGCGTGGTTTCCTGGCCGCCGTGCAGGCTGGCGGTGGAGGTAAAGACGCCGGCGGGCTTGCCGACCAGGGCGCCGCTGAGCCACAGGCTGCTGCTGCCATCGAGAAAGTACTTGAGTGGCGCGGCCATATTGCCGAAGCGAGTCGGGCTGCCCAGGGCCAGGCCGGCGCAGTTCTTCAGTTCATCCAGGCTGGCGTAAAGGGCGCCTTCATCCGGAATCGCCGGCGCCACGGCTTCGCACTCGCTGGATACCGCCGGTACGGTGCGCAGCCGCGCTTCCAGGCCGCCCAGCTCGACGCCGCGGGCAATCTGCCGGGCCATTTCCGCCGTGGCGCCATGACGGCTGTAGTAGAGCACCAGGATATAGGGCGCACTCATGGCAGCAACTCCAGCACCTTTTCCGGTGGGCGGCCGATCACGGCCTTGTCGCCATATTCGAAGATGGGGCGTTCGATCAGCTTGGGGTGCTCCACCATGGCCGCGATCAGCTGAGTTTCACTCAGCTGCGGATTGCTCAGCGCCAGACTCTTGTATTCATCTTCGCCGCTGCGCAGTAACTGGCGCGCGCTGATGCCCAGCTTGTCCAGCAGGCTGTGCAGGGCGCTGCCATCGAGTGGTGTTTCCAGGTACTTGATGATCTGAGGCGTGAGGCCGCGCGCTTCGAGCAATTGCAGGGCCGCGCGGGATTTCGAGCAGCGCGGGTTATGGTAGAACTTGAGGTCGGGCATGGTGTGGGTCGCCTGTGCGAGGTGATGGCGGCTATTCTAACCGCGAATGGTATCGATACCTGAATGGAAGTACGGGGAGGTGGCAGATGCCAATCCATCCTAAGGAGCAGGAATGCATCAGCGCGTCAGCACGTTTATTGGCTTTTGGCAGTTTCTCTTTCGCCGCTTTATCGATAACCGTGGAGCCAACACGGCGGCGGCACTGACCTACACCACGCTGTTCGCGGTGGTGCCGATGATGACCGTGACCTTCTCCATGCTGTCCGCCATTCCGGCGTTTCAGGGCACTGGCGAACAGGTGCAGAGCTTTATCTTTCGTAACTTCGTGCCTTCGGCAGGGGAAACCCTGCAGCAGTATCTGAGTGGTTTCACCGAACAGGCCCGCCAGTTGACCTGGATCGGGGTGGTGGTGCTGGCGGCGACGGCCTTCTGGATGCTGGTCACCATTGAAAAGGCCTTCAATACCATCTGGCGGGTGCGTCAGCCGCGTCGTGGCGTATCAAGCTTTTTGCTGTACTGGGCGATTCTCAGCCTGGGCCCGATTCTTTTGGGTGGCGGTTTTGCCATCAGCACCTATATCACCTCGCTGTCGCTGATTTCCGGCCCGGATGCCCTGCTCGGGATCAAGACCCTGCTCACGTTAATGCCGCTGCTGTTCAGTGTGGCGGCCTTTACCCTGCTTTATGCCACGGTACCCAATGCCCAAGTGCCGCTTAAGCATGCCTGGCTGGGCGGGTTGTTTGCGGCGGTGTTGTTTGAAGTGGCGAAAATGCTGTTTGGCCTTTATGTGCAGCTGTTTCCCAGCTATCAGCTGGTGTATGGCGCTTTCGCCACTGTCCCTCTGTTTTTGCTGTGGATTTATCTGTCCTGGCTGATCGTGCTGTTTGGCGCCGAGCTGGCGTGCAACCTGGGTTCTTCCCAGCAATGGCGCGCCCGTGCGGTGCCGCCGCTGCTGACCGTCTTGGGGATTCTGCGGATTTTCTACGACTATCAGCAAAGGGGGCGCAAGGTGCGCCTCAAGGATGTGCAGCGTCACGGTTGGCCGTTGGCCGACTACGAGTGGGAAGACATGCTGGCGTTTCTTGAGCGCCAGCAGCTGGTGGCGCCCTGTGGTGCCGGGGGCTGGGTGTTGTGCCGCGATCTGCAGCATTACACCGTGCAGCAGCTGCTGCTTGCCAGTCCCTGGCCCTTGCCGGGCCTTGAGCAGTTGCCTGGGGCTTTCGATGAGCCCTGGTATCCGGCTTTACAGGCGAGTCTGGCGACCCTGCACGAGCAACAGCAACTGCTGTTTTCCCAGAGTCTGGCCAGCTGGTTGCGGCCTGAACAGGCTGAGTGACAAAAAGCGTCAGTTTGCGGCGCGCTCTTGAGGGCGCTTGTGCCAATAGCCAAGGCATAGCCGCTGTAGTGGGGATCAGGAGGCTGGCACGCTTCTGGCAATCTGTTCGTCAGGTTGCAGTCGTTTTGCCAGCATGGCACGGATCGGCACAGAGAGAAGGCTTATGACAGCCAGCAAAGGCAAGGTGATTTATCTGCATCAGCGCGATCCGCTGGAGGCGCTTGAGCGTCTGAACCGGATTACCGGCCTGCACTTCAGTTGCTGGCCACAGTCACTGTGCAGCGACCAGGAACGCGTGCCGCAGCCTTCCCTGGAACCCACTGCTGGTGCGGATAACCTGCCTGCGGCGTCTCAGGGTTCCACTGAGGTGTTGTCAGGCTAAATGCAAAACCCCGCGTCGATGCGCGGGGCTGTGGGATTGTCGTGGGATTAGGCGCTGGCTTGGCGTGGTGCGTTCTGCGCCATTTCCACGGCCTGCACGAATAATTCCTCCACCACCAGTGCCGATGCCGGTACCGCCGAGCGCAGGCGCACCTGCATCTCTTCGATCTTCTGTCTGACCGGCATGCGGGCGATGCCGGACAGCAGAATCTTGCCATGTGCATTGACCTTGCCATGGTCGATCATGACTTCGCGACGCTTGTCGCCATCGCGATAGCTGACCAGCAACGAAACCGGCAGATTGGCCAGGCCCGGGAGTTGCAGCCAGGTGGCGACATTGAACTCGGCTACCCGCCCTTCATAGGTGCTCAGTTGCAGGCGTGCGTTATTGATGATGGCCGAGGGGACGGAGCCAACCAGCTTGTCTTGGGCTTGGGTCATGGTGAGGGTTCCCGGCAGAGAGCAAATGACATTCAGTGCACTGCGGGAAATTATAAGAGCCGGCACAGCCTTGAAACTGTGCGCTCTGCCGGCGTAAGGCGTGATTTGTCTCGCAGTTTCAGCGATCAGGCCAGGCGTAGCGGGTAACGACTGACGGCCGGACTGCAGAGGTTGCTGGCGGGCAGCATCAGGGCGGTTTGATTGAGGGTGTTGACCAGTTGCAGCCAGAGGTTCTCCCCGCTGCTGAATTGCTCGTTGCCGAGCCACAGGCCGTGATGCCAGCCGCTGCCGGGTGCGGGTGTGCTTTGCAGCACGGCCGGGTGAGGTTGTGAGCTGGGGGTTCGGCGCAACCAGACTGGCCGTGGCAGGCCTTTGAGATAACGCAGGCCCAGATGCAGGCCCTGTTCATTGCTATGGCGCCAGCGGATCAGGGCCAAAGTGGGGGTTTCGCTGCCGGTCAGCAATAACAGCAACTGGCCAATCGGCAGCTGCGTGCCGCTGTCCGGGTTACACAGCAGGCGGGCGCCGCCGGGACTGGCATCGAGTATCTGGGCGCTGGTCTGGCTGGGGCGTTGCTCCAGCAACTGCGCATGGATGGCGCCGATGCCTACCACCAGCCGGCATTCACGGCTGTACTCGGTGCGTTCATGGCGGCGCTGTTGGCGTCCTTGCCAATGCCGGCTCGCTTGCTCCAGCAGGTGCCGCTGGGCCTGGCTCTGCAGGGGTGAGGGGTCTAGCACCGCCACCAGCAGGGCGCCCAACTCAAGGCGGCGCAGATGGGTTGGACTGTCAATCTGCTGGCCATGGTTCAGGCAAGGTTGCGCAGCGCTCAGGTCAATGATTGTTCCTTCAGCGTCATCCTCTTCGTCCCAGGGTTGCAGTCGGACCAGTTCGGCCAGGGGCGAGAGGGCGCTGAAGAGTTGCAGGCATTCACCTTCGGCCAGATGGAAGGGATTGCTTTGGGCCACCAGCAGCATCTGTTGGTAAAGACCGCGCAGGGTGTTGGCCGGTTGTGGCTGAAAGGCGGCCGCGACGGGTTCATCCAGGCATTGCTGCTGCTCGCCGATCCAGTACAGCAGGTGGCTGTCGCGCCACAGGCCGGACTCGGGTTCACGATACAGCTGGTAGTGACGCAGCAGGCTCTGGGCAAGAAAATACTGGGCCATATACAGGCCCCAGGCCAGGTGCGGGCGTGAGGGTTGCCGGCCCTGCAGCATCTGCAGCAACAGGCGTTTAAAGCCGATGGCCAGTTCATCGCAGAGGCGAACAAACAGACTGGGTGGCGCTTGCGTGCCCTGAAAGGCATTGGCGTAGTGGCGGTATTCCTCGCTGAAGCTTTGCAGGGCCCGCTGCCTTTCGAGTAAGGTCGTGGCGCTGCGGTTGAGGCGAAACAGCAGGCTCAGAACCTGTTGCAGGCCATTGCTCAGGGTTTCTTGGCGGGCCTGGCCGAGTGCCTGATTGAGTTCGGCAAGAGGCAGGGCTGCTTCGTCAAGCAGATCCGGTACTTCCAGACACAAGGCATCTAGGGTCATATCAACCTTGGTTTATCGAGGAGCGGGTGCATGGGCAAGCAGTTCCAAACA
The DNA here is from genome assembly GCF_009763245.1 of Pseudomonas xionganensis. Classification (GTDB taxonomy): domain Bacteria; phylum Pseudomonadota; class Gammaproteobacteria; order Pseudomonadales; family Pseudomonadaceae; genus Aquipseudomonas; species Aquipseudomonas xionganensis. The sequence continues at coordinate 1,789,739 of NZ_WKJZ01000001.1, forward strand.
GTCATGCAAATGGTTGCCGTTATAAGCATGGCGCTGATTCTCGGGGCCTGTGGCGAGGATCTGGGTGTTGATCAGCATGGACGAAAGGTAGCGGTTGCCGGCCCGGAAGGCCAGTGGCTGGTGATCAATTACTGGGCTCAGTGGTGCGCGCCCTGTCGCAGCGAAATTCCCGAACTCAATGGTCTTGAACAGCGCTTCGAGGATGGCAGTGTGCGGGTGCTGGGGGTCAACTTCGATGGTTTGCAGGGTGAGAAACTCAGCCAGGCCGTCGAGGAGATGGGCATTCGCTTTACCGTGCTGGCGCAGGACCCGGCTGCGCGCTTCGGTTTGCCGGTCACCGAAGTACTGCCGGTCACCTATCTGATCGATGACCAGGGGCGTATGCGTGAGCGCTTGTTGGGGGAGCAGACCGCCGAGGCCCTGATTGCCCGCATCAGCGCATTGCGCAAGGAGGGCTGAGGGCATGTCGCAACAGTGCATGCAGGCACTGGTGTCGGGGCGGGTGCAGGGTGTGTACTTTCGCCAGTCGACGCTGCAACAGGCTCAGGCTCTGGGCTTGCGCGGCTGGGTACGCAACCTGAGCGATGGTCGTGTCGAAGTCTGGTATGAGGGCGATGAGCAGGCGCTGCAGCACTTGTCGCGCTGGCTGGAGCAGGGGCCGGCTCAACCCCAGGTTCATGAGTTGGAGCTGCACAGGCAGCCGGTCCAGGGGTTTGTGGACTTTCAGCTGTTGCGTTGATGCGGATGCTTAGGGTCTGTTGCCATTTCATTCGCGTCTCGCGATGAAACGGCAACAGACCCTAGGGTTTTACATGCCAGTAGTCATACCAGAAGCCAATCACCTTGTTCGGGTACTTGTCCTGGCCCAGGCTGCCGTTATAGCGGGCCAGGGCGCGACGTAGATCGCCCTGCTCGCGCTTGAGGTAGTGGGCCAGGATGGTGCAGCCGTAACGCAGATTGGTGGCGTTGTCGGTCAGGTTGTCCTGGGGGCGGCCCAGTTCGGCTTTCCAGAAGGGCATCACCTGCATCAGCCCCTGGGCACCCACCGAGGAAATGGCAAAACGGTCGAACAGGCTTTCGGCGTGAATCAGCGCCACCACCAGATCGGGGCGCAAGCCGGCTTTGCTGGCTTCTCGATGCACCAGACGCAGCAGGTCCAGGCGTTCCTCGGTATCGGGCACATAGCGCTTGAGGCGGGTCGACATATCCAGCAGCCAGACTTGCGCTTCAAAGCGATCGGCAAAACTGTCGGCCTGGTTCACGGTGCGCTGTAATGCGGCGCGCAGTTCGGCATCTGGCGCCTGGCGCAGGCTGGCCTGAGCGGATTGGCAAAGCAGTGTCAGGCAGCAGGCCAGCAGCAGGTATCTGCCCATCCGCTGTACTGCGCTATTCGCTGACCTTGCGCCCGGTACGGGTCAGGGCCTGGAGAAAGCTTTGCTGCAGCTCGGGGTCGTTGCGGGTCAGTTCGATCAGGCTCTGTTCCAGTTCGCTGGCTTCCTCTTCCAGGCCCAGCTCGGAGAGGCGCTGCACCCGGTGCACCCACTGCGCCACATCATCAGCTTCCAGGTCGTTGAAGATCAGTGCGTGGGCTTCCTGCAGCTTTCCGCGCAGGGTGCGACTGACCAGCAGGGTGGCGTCGCTGCGTGCGCTGCCCTGTGGGGCTTCTACGCTGAGCACCAGGCGATTGATGCGGCTGATGTCCTGATCGGCGAACGGACTGTCGAGCAGATTGAGGCGCAGGATGCCGTGGCGATCGGTTTGCAGTTCATAGGTTTCATCACCAGCCAGTACCTGAACACGCTGTTCACTCCAGGGCAAATTCAGGTATTCGGTATGGGGCTCGTGACGCTGCTCTTCGAGGCTGGCCAGGTTCTGCTGCGAGCGGCCATTGGACTCTATATTCATAAAGGGGTTGAGCCCGGCGAAGCCGTAGCCGATCAGGTCCTTGGTGGCACTGTCCGGGAGGCTGCCGAGCAGCAGAACGTTGAGCGCGTTGGCCGTGATGCCGCCGACCACTGCCACGGCGCCTGCGGGCACCTCATAGAGTTCACGCCAGGGTTGGTAGGGGGTATAGCGATCATAGCGGCGGGTGACTTCGATGCGGGTCACCTCAAAGGTCTTCTGCTCATGCACCTCGATCCGTCGCTGTGGCAATTCCAGCACCGCAGGCTCTCCTGTCTCGATCAGCATGTCGTGATCGAGCAGTTTGCGCTCGAAGCGCTCTTCATGCTCGCTACGCTGTGGCAACTGATTGGCACAGCCGCTTAAGAACAGGACGCCGCAGAGTGCGGCGCCGATCGGTTGCAAGGTGCTTCGTGTGAACATGATGGCTCTTGCTTGACAGCTGATTAGCGGCGGATACGGGCCTGGATAAAGGCCATGATGTCGGCCACGGGTACGGCCTGGGCTTCGGTTTCCTGGCGGCTCTTGTACTCCAGGTTGCCTTCAGCCAGGCCGCGGTCGCTGACCACGATGCGATGCGGAATGCCGATCAGCTCCATGTCGGCGAACTTGATGCCGGGGCTGGTCTTCTTGTCGCGGTCGTCCAGCAGCACCTCGAAACCGGCGGCGGTCAGCTCGGCATACAGCTTGTCGGTGGCTTCGCGCACCAGTTCGGTTTCGTAGCGCAGCGGCACCAGGGCGATCTGGAAGGGGGCCAGGGCATCGTTCCAGAGAATGCCGCGCTCGTCATTGTTCTGTTCGATGGCAGCTGCCACCACGCGGGAGACGCCGATACCGTAGCAGCCCATGGTCAGAGTCACTGGCTTGCCATTTTCGCCCAGCACCTGGCAGTTCAGCGCCTGGCTGTACTTGGTGCCGAGCTGGAAGATATGCCCGACCTCGATGCCGCGCTTGATCTCCAGGGTGCCCTGGCCATCGGGGCTAGGATCGCCGGCCACGACGTTGCGCAGGTCCTCGACCGCCGGCAGCGGCAGGTCGCGCTCCCAGTTGATGCCGAAGTAATGCTTGTCGTCGCTATTGGCGCCGGCGCCGAAGTCACTCATCAGCGCCACGCTACGGTCGATAATGCAGGGAATCGGCAGGTTGACCGGGCCCAGGGAGCCGGGGCCGGCACCGATGGCCGCGCGGATTTCGGCCTCGGAGGCGAACACCAGGGGGCTGGCTACCAGCTCAAGATTGGCAGCCTTGATTTCGTTCAGCTCGTGATCACCACGGATGATCAGGGCAACCAGGGTGCCTTCCTCACTGCCATGCACCACCAGGGTCTTGATGGTTTTCTCGATGGCCAGGTTGAACTGGCTGACCAGATCGTCGATGGTCTTGCAGTTCGGGGTTTCAACCAGGCGCATGGCCTCGGTGGCGGCACCGCGCGCGGTTTCACGTGGGATGGCTTCGGCCTTCTCGATATTGGCGGCGTAGTCGGAGGCGTTGCTGAAGGCGATATCGTCCTCGCCGGACTCGGCCAGCACATGGAACTCGTGGGAGCCGGTGCCGCCGATGGAGCCGGTGTCGGCCTGCACCGGGCGGAAGTTAAGGCCCAGGCGGGTGAAGATATTGCAGTAGGCCTGGTGCATGCGGTCGTAGGTTTCCTGCAGGGAAGCCTGGTCGGCATGAAAGGAGTAGGCGTCCTTCATGATGAACTCGCGGCCGCGCATCAGGCCGAAGCGTGGGCGGATCTCGTCGCGGAACTTGGTCTGGATCTGATACAGATTGATTGGCAACTGCTTGTAGCTGTTCAGCTCATTGCGCGCCAGGTCGGTGATCACTTCCTCGTGGGTGGGGCCTGCGCAGAAGTCGCGACCGTGACGATCCTTCATGCGCAGCAGCTCGGGGCCATACTGCTCCCAGCGCCCGGACTCCTGCCACAGCTCGGCCGGCTGGATGCCCGGCATCAGCACTTCCAGGGCGCCGGCGGCGTCCATCTCCTCGCGCACCACCTTTTCCACCTTGCGCAGCACGCGCAGGCCCATGGGCAGCCAGGTATACAGGCCGGATGCCAGCTTGCGGATCATGCCGGCACGCAGCATCAGCTGGTGGCTGATCACCACGGCATCGGAAGGGGTTTCTTTCAGGGTCGAGAGCAGGAACTGACTGGTACGCATAATTGGCCGTTCTGTCGTTTGCAAGGGGATTTCAATGGCCGGCATTGTACGGTGCCTATATAGCGGCGTACAGGATGCCGTCAGAACCTGATTGCGATCTGCTGCGCGTCGGCCCTACTGCGTTAAAAACAAGCTCGGAATGCTCATTTACACCAGTAAACTCCGCTTCCTCGCCTGCTTGATAAGCCGGAGGCTGTTACTAACGTAGCGCCTTGTATGGCTCTAGCTCGCTAGATCGTAAACAGGTTCTCAGAAGGGGAGTGTGTGGATGTCGAGTTTAAGTGCAGAGCAGGTGCAGGGGCTGATTCGGGCGGGGCTGCCCATGGCCGAAGATATCAACCTGTGTATCGATCGCCTGGATGAGGATGGCGTGCTGGCTCGGGTGCCGTTTCACAATAAGTTGATTCGCCCTGGTGGCACCCTGTCCGGGCCGACCATTATGGCCCTGGCTGATGCGGCCATGTATGCCGTGGTGCTGGGGCGCCTGGGCCGGGTTGAAATGGCGGTGACCTCGAACCTGAATATCAACTTTCTGGTCAAGCCCAAACCGGTGGACCTGCTAGCCGCAGCACGTATCCTGCGTTTGAGTCGCCGCCAGGCAGTATGCGAGGTGTCGTTGTATTCGGCGGGCAATGAGGAAGAACTGGTAGCCCATGTAACAGGAACCTATGCCTTGCCCTTGTGAGTTTGATTCAGGCAAAAAATTACCGTGAGCAATTTTTATCTTCGCACCATGACGTGTCACAGCGCGGCACCATGGATCTTAAGCCACAAAAAAGCCCGACCTAGGTCGGGCTTTTTTGTGTAGCAACTAAACGGACTGAATTACAGAACGCTCAGCGGGTACTCGACGATCAGACGGAAATCGTTGATGTCGTTGTCCAGACGGTTGTCTGCACGGTAGAAGGCATTACGGATGCGGAAGGACAGATCCTTTGCAGCGCCTTCCTGGATCACGTACTTGGCTTCGATATCGAGTTCACGTTCGGATGCATCGCTTTGAGCTGCGCCCATGTTGATGTTGTCACCAGCGACATAGCGGGTCATGAAGCTCAGGCCCGGTACACCATAGGAGGCCATGTCAATGTCGTAGCGAACTTGCCAAGAAGTCTCGTCTTCGTAGAGGAAGTCGGAGTACTGAACGGAGTTGGCCAGCCAGATGGTGCCGCCACCATCAACACCGTAGGCATAGCCGGAGTTGCCCGAGGAGCGCTGATGAGCCAAGGTGATAGTATGGGCGCCAACATTATAAGCAGCAGCCAGGCTCCAGATAGTGTTGTCTACATTGCCGCTCAGCTTATTCCCAGTGTCTGTGGTGCGGTAAGCGTTGAAGTCAAAATTGATCGACTGCTCTTCACTCAGGCCCAAGTTGTAGTTCAAGTTGAGGTAACGCTTATCGAAGTGATCTTCTACATGGGAGGCATAGATTGCACCGCTGAAATCATCGGTGAAGCTGTAGCTGGCACCAAGGAAGTCAATAGATTCGAGAGCGCCACCATTTGCACTGTCACGTGCAGTGTTGGTTTGCGAGTTTAAAGCAGTGAAGCGGCCGGCTTGAATTTCCAAGCCCTCAATTTCATTGCTGGTGACCATGGTGCCAGTGGCGACTTCAGGCAGAATGCGGCTGTCGTCAGTACTCAAAACTGGGTTGCCAACGAACATGTTGCCGTGTTTCAGGACAGTGTCGGAAACACGAAACTTGATCGCGCCACCGATCTCGCTTTGAGTGTCTTCACCACGACCATCGCTATCAGTTGCGAACAGACCGTTGGAGTGGCGACCTCGGCCGCTGTCAAATTTGATGCTGCTGAGAGAATGTGCGTCAAAACCAACGCCAACAGTACCTTGGGTAAAGCCGGATTCCAGCAGCAGGCGGATGCCTAGGCCGGTTTCTTCACGGTAGCTCTGAGCGCTACGTGCTGGCGAACCGCTACGGAAATCACGGTTCATGTACAGGGCGCGGTTAAAGATTTCGAAGCTGGTGTCTTCGATCAGGCCCTTGGATTCGGACTGGCTGGAAGCCACTGCCATTTGGGTGCTGCCCGCGGCTACTGCCAGGGCGATAACGCTCCACTTCATCACTTGCATCGTGATTGCTCCTTTGGTTTGAAAGCACTTCTGTCACGCACGAAAGGTGTGGACAGATTTTTCTTTTTGTGTCGGCGGCATACCTTATAGCACGTCACCGATGTTGACGATAGTTGCAGTCTATCCGTAACCAATTCTTCACATTCTTGTCGCAATGACTAAAAAGCCATGTCGCAAATCTGTAGATTTTGTTTCAGGGCTTTGGCCCGAATGGGCTTGAAGCCTTGTAAACACTGGACTGGCGTTGTTTTTGTTGTATGCCTGCTGCCGTCTGGCAAATCCATCGCTGAGTAAAAGCTAAAATCGTGCCATCTTTCAGGTTGGCTCTGGGTGTTTTATGTCCTTCTGATTTTGGCGGGTAAATCAACTTTTATTCTGGTTTGGTGAGTGCTTTTTAGGCTTTTTCACTGCCTGTTTTGGCTTTTTCAAGTGCTTGATCTGGCTCGGTTGCTTGAGGGCGCTTGTGCTGGGGTAGATGGGGGGGAGGGTGCTTGCTGGCGTAACGCACAGGTGACCGGGTTGGATTACCAAAGGAAACACAATGGTGCATGGCTCGCTGGAGTGGAGAAATCATGCATTCTCTTGGTGCAATGCGCTGCCTGGGTGAATGACGGCGTATGCAGGAGTATCCTGCCATTTGGTGTGCTGGTCGGTTGGCCGGTGTGAATTGCAAGCTTTTGGGTGGGGAGAGGCTCATGTTTACCCTGGATTCACGTCTGCAGCAGGATACGGTGGCGGTTGGGGACTTTCCGCTATGCCGTTTGCTGTTGATGAATGATGCGCAGTACCCCTGGTTTATCCTCGTGCCGCTACGCGAGGACGTGAGTGAGTTGTTTCAGCTAGATGAGCGGGATCAGCGAATGCTTTGGCGTGAAACCACCTTTCTTGCTGAGGTGCTCAAGGACAGTTTCGCTGCTGACAAGATGAATGTGGCGACGCTAGGCAATATGGTCGCGCAGTTGCACATGCATGTGATTGTGCGTCGCCGTGACGATTCGGCCTGGCCTGCGCCGGTCTGGGGTAAGCAAGCGGCAGTGCCTTATACTGCGCAGCAGGTTGAACGTGTCAAAGAGCGTTTACGTCTGGTGCTTACCGAAGATTTTTGTTTTGCCGAGGGTTGAGCCTTGAGTGATACGGATGTGCGAATCAGTGAGCTGGAGAGCCGGTTGGCCTTTCAGGACGATACCATCCAGGCCCTGAGTGACGAGTTGGCGGCTCAGCAACGGTTGCTGGAGCGCATGCAGATGCAAATCGCGCTGCTGGCCAAGCGTCAGGAGGAAGTGGCGGGTCAGTTTGGTATCAGTGAGGACGAGGCGCCGCCGCCTCATTATTAATTGAGGGATCAATACAACAAAGCCCGCGATTGCGGGCTTTGTTGTATGTGCGAGTTGCTTAGCGACGGCTTGGTAGGGCAGCGATCACGTCTTCTGCCTGCAGGCCTTTGTCACGCTGCATCACGGCAAACTCAACCCGTTGACCTTCGATCAGTACGCGATGGCCTTCGCCGCGAATCGCGCGGAAGTGCACGAAGATGTCATCCCCTGAGTCGCGGGAGATAAAGCCAAAACCTTTCGAGGTATTGAACCACTTGACGGTGCCGGTCTCGCGGTTGCCGCTGCTTTCGCGGCTAGCGTTTTGGCGTGGTTGCAGGCGCAGGTTGCAGGCCAGGTGCAGAGCAACGGCGGCAGTCAGGGTCAACAGGCTGAACAAAGTCGAAGGCAGGTCAGCGATGAAGGGCAGTGGTGCCAGCAGGATCAGGGTTTGCAGCAGGGTGGCCAGGATCAGCAAGGCACTTACCAGGTTCTGCAGGGGGTTGCGTAGGCCGTTGTGCCAGATAGGCAGTTGAGGAGCCAGAATCAGGTTGATCAGGCCAAACAGGGCCAGGCACAGGGCATCGATCTGTTGTAGAAAGGGCTGGGCGTTGTCGCTGACGCTGGGGAGGGCGGAAAGAATCAGAGCGGCAAGGCCGGTAAACAGGTGAACGGCTTTAAGCATGTTGAATGAACTCACTTTACAGGGTCGCAGGAAGAGCTGGCTGCGCAGGCTTGGCTATATTGAAGAGGGGCGGTGGGTCATACGCAGCGGGCCTATGCGCCAGGCCGACAGGGCGACTGGCTGCACGGGGCGTATTTAACAGCAAAGCGCGAGGGGACTCAAATCAGGCACTTGCAAGGCTGGTTTCGGGGGCTGGGTGGACCGTGTTACGGCCGTTGCGCTTGGCTTGATAGAGGGCGTCGTCGGCACGGGTGAGCAGGCTTTCAAAGTCATCCCCTGCTTGCGCCAAGGCATAACCGAAGGAGGCCGAAATGCTATCGAGCACTTCATCGGTACGCCTGACCTTGATACGCAGGGCGTGGATCTTGAGGCGCAGTTTCTCGGCGAAGGCGTGCACGTTGTCAGGGTTGCTGCAGTCTCGAAGAATTACGCAGAACTCTTCGCCGCCGTAGCGTGCGGCAATGGCTTGAGGGGGGAGCAGATCGCGTAGCAGGGAGCCTACATGTTGCAGGACGCGATCGCCTAGAGGGTGGCCATACTGGTCATTGAACTGCTTGAAGTGGTCGATATCCAGCATCAGCAAGGCGACGCCCTGAGGGTTGTCGTGGAGTATCTGCTCCAGCAGGCGGGTAAAGGCATTGCGGTTAAATACTTTGGTCAGGCTGTCCAGGGTGGCGGCCATGTGGGCGCGTTCCAGCTGGTTGCGCAGGCACTTGATCTCTTCCTGGGCGGCCTGTAGGCGGTAAAGAAACTTGTCCTGCTGATCCTGGATGACCTGGGTGCTGTGTTGCAGTTCGTTGAGTACGGCGGGCAGGTCTTCGATGATGGGCTCGTGCAGAGCGGCCAAGCCCTGCTCCAGGCTGGTTTGATAGTGTCGGCTACCAATTATGCTGCGTGATACATCACCTTCGATATCATCAACAAGGTCGATAACTTGCTGCTGGCCGGCACGGGCTTCCTCCAGCTCGCCATGGATGATGAAGTCGCGGAACAGCTTGACGGCGGTCTCAGGCGGGAAGCAGTCGAAATCCTGAACAGTTTTATCCAGGCGGCGATTCAACTCGGCATCCAGCCCCTTGCTGTAGCTATACCAGAGGGCGTAATGCACGGGGTTGGGTGGAATGCTGTGCTTCATCATCAGCGGCACGGCTTTTTTCAGAAGTGCCGCCGCCTCGCGGGTTTCTTCGGGAAAAAGTTCCAGTAGGCTGGGGGCTTTTTTAGGCTGGCTCATGCACTTCACTGTGGCAAATTGCGAATGAGCAAAGCATAGAGCATGGCTTGCCCAGACGCCTAGAAAAAGGCCCAAAAATCGGGCCTCTGTTTGTTCTGGATCAGCTATCGAGCAGGCTGCGCAACATCCAGGCGGTTTTCTCGTGCACCTGCATGCGCTGGGTCAGCAGGTCGGCGGTGGGCTCGTCGCTGACTTTGTCCAGCAGTGGGAAGATGCCGCGGGCCGTGCGCACTACTGCCTCCTGGCCCTGCACCAGTTGCTTGATCATATCGGCTGCGCTGGGTACGCCTTCTTCTTCCTTGATCGAGGAGAGTCGGGCGTAGGCCGCGTAGGTTCCTGGGGCCGGGAATCCCAGTGCGCGGATGCGTTCGGCTATCAGGTCGACGGCCAGGGCCAGTTCGGTGTACTGCCCTTCGAACATCAGGTGCAGCGTGTTGAACATCGGGCCGGTGACGTTCCAGTGGAAGTTGTGGGTCTTCAGATACAGGGTGTAGGTGTCGGCCAGCAAGCGGGACAGGCCTTCAGCGATAGCGGCGCGATCCTGCTCGGCGATGCCGATATTAATCTCCATGCCTATTCTCCTTGGTTGAGTAGGTCGTCAATGTACCAATGGCCTGAGCCTAACATGCGCTGTCTTGGGGCGCTGTTGAGCAAGATCAATCAAGCCTATGGTGTGTGCCTATGGTGAGTCAGTGATGTTTGAGCAATCTGGTCAATAGCCTTGGGTAGGCTGCAGGCAGCAAGCGCTGGATCCAGTCCAATAGATGCGCATCCTGGCCAATCAGGATGCGTGGGTGTTTGGCCTTGATGCCTTTGATGATGGTATCGGCAGCCTGTTCCGGAGTCGTGCGCGCCAGTTTCTCGAAGGCTTGCGCTGCGCGCTCGGCATCCTGTTGGCCGTCGATGCCGCGATAGAAACGGGCGGCGCGGGCGATATTGGTCTTGATGCCGCCGGGGTGTACACAGCTGGCACTGACGCCGGTGTGGCACAGCTCCTGGCGCAGGGCCTCGGTAAAGCCGCGTACGGCAAACTTGCTGGCGTTGTAGGCGCCTTGGCTGGGCATGCTGAGGATGCCGAAGATACTGGAAATGTTGACGATCTGGCCGCTTCTGTTGGCCAGCAGATGAGGCAGGAAAGCCTTGCTGCCATGGACCACGCCCCAGAAGTTGATATTCATCAGCCATTCGAAGTCGTTGTAGCTGAGTTCGGCAATAGACTGCGATACCGCGACTCCGGCGTTGTTGATAACCAGGTAGGCGCTGCCATGTTGCTGCAGGACGTCATCGGCAAAGGCGAAAACCGCCTGTCGGTCGGCGACATCCAAGGCGTGGCAACTGATGCGGCGCCCAGGGTGCTGCAGCTCCTGGGTCAGGGCGTGAAGATTGTGTTCGTTGATGTCGGCCAGGGCCAGGTCACAACCTTCCTTGGCCAGGGCGTGGGCTAGGGCCCGGCCGATGCCGGAGCCTGCGCCTGTAATGACGGCCACCTTGCCTGCGAGTCCTTGCATAACACTTCCCTGTCTGTTGGCTGATCGGAGCAGTTGAGCATGCAGTGATCCATTACTGATGAGCAAGTTCCGGTTGCTGTTGCAGGGCCTGATTGAACAGCTCGACCCAGTGCTGACTGAACTGGCTGCCGGCCAGGTTGTTGATTTCCAGAATGGCGCGCAGCAGTGGGCGTTTAGTCAGGGTTTGGTGGGCGCGTTCGTGGGTGCGGGCGTCGAAGGTGTCGACGATGCCCAGGATCAGGGCGCCGGGGTTGATTTCGATTTCGCTCAGGCCTTTGGGGTAACCACTGCCGTCGGCGTGCTCCTGGTGCTGCATGACGATTTCTGCGGCCTCCTGCCAGTTCGGCATGCGCTTGAGCAGGTCATGGGCCAGGCGGGGGTGCGCCTGCATCTGGCGTCGTTCTTCGCGGCTGTAGGCGCTCTGTTTATGGAGGATTTCCAGGGGGAGAAAGGCCATGCCCAGGTCATGCAGGCAAACGGCGGTCGCCAGTTGTGCGGGTGCCACCGGTTGCCCGCCCAGCTGGTTGATCTGCAGGGCCAGTTGCAGTTGACGCAGGCCGCGGCCCTGCCAGTACTGGGAGCGGCGCTCGCTGGCCTGCATCAGTTCGACGAAGAACAGCAGGTCGGCATCGGCCGTGATCCCGTAGCGCTGGAGCAGTTCGGCCGCCACTGATTGCTCCGCGGGGCTGGGGCTGGGCAGCTGGGTATCGGGGTCAAGCTGGCGCAGCAGCGTGCTGCGCAGTTTCGTTTGTTCGGCTGCAGGCGCTTTGGCCAGGGTCGATAGGCCCTGGGCCAGGGCCTGGCTCTGGGCCTCGGTGATATGTGCGGGGGTGTCGCCGAGGGTCTGGGCGATCAGGGCTTTGCTGTGGTCCAGGGTGAGCAGGAGGATATCGCCCAGCAGGCTGTCAAAACTCAGGCTGGCTTCACGCAGGCAGGCCAGTACATCTTCCATGGCCTGGGGCACCTGCATCAGCTCGTTGAGGCCGATATAACCCAGGTTGCCTTTGAGCGTATGCACCAGGCGAAACAGTTCGCGCAGGCGTTCGCCGTCATTGGGGTGGTGTTCCAGTTCGATCAGCAGTTGCTCGCAGCGCTGGAATTGTTCACTGGATTCCAGGCGAAAGTCCGCCAGCAGGTCGCTGGGGATCTCTGCAAGATTCGGCGTAGCCATGGCGCCTCCGGTGGTGGCGAAGCTGTCGATGTCACCTGAGTATAGGGAGGCTGGGCAAAAGCGCGTGGTGTGGCGGCTGCATGTGACGCCTTAACCATATATAATCCCGCGTTTTGCAAGGCAGGGTGGGCGTCCGGATAGGCGCGAACGGCCCTGTGCAGAGGTTGCAAGAGCGGCCTTTGCGCCAGCCGGCTTGCCCGGTCAACCGCGTCGCGAACAGGCGACCCAACGAATTCAAGACTCAAGAGAAGCGATCCATGATGCGCAGCCATTATTGCGGCCAACTGAACGAGAGCCTGGATGGCCAGGAAATTACCCTCTGCGGCTGGGTGCACCGTCGCCGTGATCACGGCGGGGTGATTTTCCTCGATATTCGTGACCGTGAAGGCCTGGCCCAGGTGGTGTTCGATCCGGATCGCGCCGAGACCTTCGCCAAGGCCGACCGCGTACGCAGCGAGTATGTGGTCAAGATCACCGGCAAGGTGCGTCTGCGCCCCGAAGGTGCGCGCAATGCCAATATGGCCAGCGGCGCCATCGAAGTGCTGGGCTATGAGCTGGAAGTGCTCAACGAGGCGGAAACCCCGCCGTTCCCGCTCAACGAATACACCGACGTCGGTGAAGAAACCCGCCTGCGCTATCGCTTTATCGACCTGCGTCGCCCGGAGATGGCCGAGAAGCTCAAGCTGCGTTCGCGCATCACCAGCAGCATCCGTCGCTACCTGGATGACAACGGCTTCCTCGACGTCGAGACGCCGATCCTCACCCGCGCCACCCCGGAAGGCGCCCGCGACTATCTGGTGCCGAGCCGTACCCACGCCGGCAGCTTCTTCGCCCTGCCGCAGTCGCCGCAGCTGTTCAAGCAGCTGCTGATGGTGGCCGGCTTCGACCGCTACTACCAGATCGCCAAGTGCTTCCGCGACGAGGACCTGCGTGCCGACCGCCAGCCGGAATTCACTCAGATCGACATCGAGACCAGCTTCCTCGATGAGAAAGACATCATGGGCATCACCGAGACCATGGTGCGCAACTTGTTCAAGGAAGTGCTGGACGTCGAGTTCGGCGAGTTGCCGCACATGACCCTGGCCGAGGCCATGCGCCGCTTCGGTTCGGACAAGCCGGACCTGCGCATCCCGCTGGAACTGGTGGACGTCGAGGATCAGCTCAAGGACGTCGAGTTCAAGGTCTTTGCGGGACCTGCCAACGACCCGAAATGCCGCGTCACCGCGCTGCGCGTCCCGGGCGGGGCGAGCATGCCGCGCAAGCAGATCGACGACTACACCAAGTTCGTCGGCATCTACGGCGCCAAGGGCCTGGCCTATATCAAGGTCAACGAGCGTGCGGCCGGCGTGGACGGCCTGCAGTCGCCGATCGTCAAGAACATCCCGCTGGACAACATCAACGTGATCCTTGATCGCGTCGGCGCTGTCGATGGCGATATCGTGTTCTTCGGCGCCGACAAGGCCAAGATCGTTTCCGAAGCCCTGGGTGCGCTGCGTATCAAGCTGGGTCACGACCTCAATCTGCTGACCTGCGAGTGGGCACCGCTATGGGTGGTCGACTTCCCGATGTTCGAGGAAAACGACGATGGCAGCCTGACCGCCATGCACCACCCGTTCACCGCGCCGAGCTGCAGCCCGGAGGAACTGGAAGCCAACCCGGCCGCCGCGCTGTCGCGCGCCTATGACATGGTGCTCAACGGCACCGAGCTGGGTGGCGGTTCGATCCGTATCCACGACAAGGCCATGCAGCAGACCGTGTTCCGCGTGCTCGGTATCAGTGAGGAAGAGCAGCAGGAGAAGTTCGGCTTCCTCCTCGATGCGCTCAAGTACGGCGCGCCGCCCCACGGTGGCCTGGCCTTCGGCCTGGATCGCCTGGTGATGCTGATGACCGGCGCCAGCTCGATCCGCGAAGTGATCGCCTTCCCGAAAACCCAGAGCGCGGCCTGCGTCATGACCCAGGCACCGGGGCTGGTGGAAAACAAGGCACTGCGCGAGCTGCATATTCGCCTGCGCGAGCAAGTCAAGGCCGAATAAGCCGTTACCGAGAAGCCTGGATTACCAGGCTTCTTCGTTATGGGGCGGAGAGACTCGAACTCTCACACCCTGGCAACTGTTAAATGAAACAACCGGAGTGAGTTATGGCTGGTCATTCCAAATGGGCCAATATCAAGCACCGCAAGGGGCGTCAGGACGCCAAGCGGGGCAAGATCTTCACCAAAATCATTCGCGAGCTGACCGTTGCAGCCAAGCATGGCGGCCCGGTGCCGGCGGATAACCCGCGTCTGCGTCTGGCCGTGGACAAGGCGCTGACCGCCAATATGTCCCGCGAGGTGATCGACCGTGCCATCGCCCGTGGTGCGGGTAACAACGAAGCCGACAACGTTGTCGAGCTGAGCTACGAGGGCTACGCGCCGAGCGGCGTGGCGATCATCGTTGAAGCCATGACCGACAACCGCAACCGTACCGCAGCCGAAGTGCGCCATGCCTTTACCAAGTGCGGTGGCAACCTGGGTACCGATGGTTCGGTGGCCTATATGTTCGAGCGCAAGGGGCAGATCAGTTTTGCTCCGGGCGTTGACGAGGACGCTCTGATGGAAGCGGCCCTGGAGGCCGGCGCCGACGACGTGGAAATGGGCGAGGATGGCTCCGCCCTGGTGTCCACCAGTTTTGCCGACTTCCATGCGGTCAACGAGGCGCTGAACGCCGCTGGTCTCAAGGGCGAAGAAGCCGATATCGCCATGATTCCCTCGATCAGTGCGCCGATCACCGATCTGGAAACCGCGCAGAAGGTGGTCAAGCTGATCGATATGCTGGAAGACCTGGATGACGTGCAGAACGTCTACCACAACGCCGAGATCGCCGATGAGCTGATGGAGCAGCTTGGCTGAGGTCGTGAGCGGGCTGCTGAGGTAGCGGTGCGGGCCGGAGGCCGCCTTCGGGCGCTTCCGGCTTTTTCGTATCAGCCCGCCGGATATCTTGTTGTGAGTGACGACGCCTCTTGGCGCCCCTATACTCGCGAACTGGATAAATAGACAGTGTGGCGCTCGTCGCGTCACCTATGGATAGCAAGCATGACGCTGATTTTGGGGATCGATCCCGGTTCGCGTATCACCGGCTACGGTGTGGTGCGCGATACCGGACGCGGCTGCGAATATGTCGCCTCGGGTTGCATCCGCACCGGCAGTGGCAGCATGCCCGAGCGCTTGCAGGCGGTGTTCCGCGGGGTGCGCGAGGTTATCGCCACCTACGGACCGGTGACCATGGGCATCGAGCAGGTGTTTATGGCGCGCAACCCGGATTCGGCCCTCAAGCTGGGTCAGGCCCGTGGTGTGGCCATCGTGGCGGGTGTCGAGGCCGGGCTGGACGTCGCCGAATACACCGCCACTCAGGTCAAGCAGGCGATTGCCGGTACGGGCGGGGCGGATAAGGAGCAGGTGCAGTTGATGGTCATGCATCTGCTCAAATTGGTGCAGAAGCCGCAGATCGACGCCTCCGATGCCCTGGCCATCGCCCTGTGTCATGCCCATCATCGGCAGAGTCTGATCCCCCATGGCTTGCTGGGCGCCAAACGGCGTTCGGGTCGTCTGCGTTTGTAACTTTATTTTAGGATGATAGCGGTGATCGGACGTTTGCGCGGCACCCTGGCGGAAAAACAGCCGCCCCATGTGACTCTCGACATAAATGGTTTGGGTTATGAGCTGGAAGTGCCCATGACCACGCTGTACCGTTTGCCCGCGGTGGGCGAGCCGCTGACTCTGCACACCCATCTGGTGGTGCGTGAAGATGCCCAGCTGCTCTACGGCTTTTTCGAGAAGCGCGAGCGTGAGCTGTTCCGCGAGCTGATCCGGCTCAACGGTGTGGGCCCCAAGCTGGCCCTGGCGCTGATGTCGGGTCTTGAGGTGGATGAGCTGGTGCGCTGCGTACAGGCCCAGGACAGCTCGGTGCTGGTCAAGGTGCCGGGGGTCGGCAAGAAAACCGCCGAGCGCCTGCTGGTAGAGCTCAAGGATCGTTTCAAGGCCTGGGAGACGCTGCCCGGCATGAGTGGTCTGGTGGTGGAACCTCGGGCCGCTGACGCAGTCTCAAGCGCCGAGAATGATGCGGTCAGCGCCCTGATCTCCCTGGGTTACAAGCCCCAGGAGGCCAGCCGGGCGGTGTCTGCGGTCAAGGAGGATGGTTTGAGTAGTGAAGATATGATCCGCCGTGCCCTGAAGGGAATGCTCTAGTGCTTGAAGCCGACCGCCTGATTACCGCCACGGCCCGCGACCGCGATGAGCAGGTCGATCGCGCCATACGCCCGCTCAAACTCGCCGACTATATTGGTCAGCCGGTGGTGCGCGAGCAGATGCAACTGTTTATCCAGGCCGCTCGCGGCCGCAGCGAGGCGCTGGATCACACCCTGATCTTCGGTCCGCCGGGCCTGGGCAAGACCACCCTGGCCAATATCATCGCCCAGGAAATGAACGTCTCGATCAAGAGCACCTCTGGCCCCGTGCTGGAGCGGCCGGGCGATCTGGCGGCGCTGCTGACCAATCTGCAGCCGGGCGATGTGCTGTTTATCGACGAGATTCATCGCCTTTCACCCATAGTCGAGGAGGTGCTGTACCCGGCCATGGAGGACTTCCAGCTCGATATCATGATCGGCGAAGGCCCCGCGGCCCGTTCGATCAAGCTCGACCTGCCACCCTTTACCCTGGTCGGCGCCACTACCCGTGCCGGCATGCTGACCAACCCGCTGCGTGACCGCTTCGGCATCGTCCAGCGCCTGGAGTTCTACAACACGGATGATCTGGCCACCATCGTCATGCGCTCGGCCGGCATTCTCGGTCTGCCCATCGAGGCCCATGGTGCCCTAGAAATTGCCCGCCGCGCGCGCGGTACACCGCGTATTGCCAATCGACTGCTGCGCCGGGTGCGGGACTTCGCCGAGGTGCGCGGGCAGGGTGAGATTACCCGGCAGATTGCCGATCTGGCGCTCAATCTGCTGGATGTGGACGAGCGTGGCTTCGACCATCAGGACCGCCGCCTGCTGCTGACCATGATCGAGAAGTTCGACGGCGGCCCGGTGGGCATCGACAACCTGGCGGCGGCCATCAGTGAAGAGCGCCATACCATCGAGGATGTACTGGAGCCCTACCTGATCCAGCAGGGCTATATCATGCGTACCCCCAGGGGGCGAGTGGTAACGCGGCACGCTTATCTGCACTTCGGTTTGAATGTGCCAGGACGTCTTGGCGAGCTGCCGTCTGCTGACCTGTTTGGCAATCCAGCCGAGTGAGAAAAATACTTGTTACAGACGATTGGCAAGACCGAGGCCGGGGACTAGAGTATGCGCGCGCAAAACGGAGTTGAACCCTTTACCCATCGTTGTCGGGTGTATTTCGAAGACACCGATGCGGGTGGCATCGTCTACTACGTCAATTACCTCAAATTTATGGAACGGGCTCGTACCGAGCGCCTGCGTGACCTGGGTTTTTTCCAGTCAACGCTGGCCGAGGAGGGCCTGTTGTTCGTTGTGCATTCGGCCGAAGCGCGCTATCACGCGCCGGCCAAGCTTGACGACGAGTTGCTGGTAAGCGCCGAAGTCATTGAATTAAACCGTGCCAGCCTGCGCTTTCGTCAACAGGTCAGGCGGGCTGCGGATGACGTGCTGCTCTGCGAGGGGCAGTTTCTGGTGGCCTGTGTGCGCGCCGACAATTTGAAACCCCGGGCCATACCCCAGGCCTTGCGTGCGGCGTTTGCCGAGCAGGCCGGCGCGGGATTATCTGACGCAGGAGAGTAAGCGTGGAAGCCAACGCAAACGCCGTTGACCATATGTCGATGTGGAGTCTGATCAGCAATGCCAGTCTGCTTGTGCAACTGGTGATGCTCACCCTGGTGGCCGCTTCGGTCATTTCCTGGGTCATGATTTTCCAGCGCAGCACCGCTATCCGTGCGGCCAAGCGCGCCCTGGACAATTTCGAGGATCGTTTCTGGTCGGGTATCGACCTGTCCAAGCTGTATCGCCAGGCCGGCAGCAACCCGGATCCGGATTCAGGCCTGGAGCAGATCTTCCGTGCCGGTTTCAAGGAGTTCTCCCGCCTGCGCCAACAGCAGGGCGTCGATCCGGATGCGGTGATGGACGGTGTGGCCCGGGCCATGCGTGTGGCCATCTCCCGCGAGGAAGAAAAGCTCGAAGCCGCATTGCCGTTTCTTGCCACCGTGGGTTCCACCAGCCCCTATATCGGGCTGTTCGGTACCGTGTGGGGCATCATGAACTCCTTCCGCGGTCTGGCCCAGGTGCAGCAGGCCACACTGGCCACTGTGGCGCCGGGTATCGCCGAGGCCCTGATTGCCACCGCCATCGGTCTGTTTGCGGCCATCCCGGCGGTGATTGCCTACAACCGTTTCTCCGCTCGCAGCGAAATGCTGATCGGCCGTTACTACACCTTCGCCGACGAGTTTCAGGCGATCCTGCACCGCAAGGTGCATACCTCGGACGACTAAAGGGCAGAACCAGTCATGGCGAGAATTCGCAATAGACGCAAGCCGGTCGCCGAGATGAACGTGGTGCCCTATATCGACGTGATGCTGGTGCTGCTGGTGATCTTTATGGTCACCGCGCCCATGCTCAATCAGGGGGTCAAGGTCGATCTGCCCAAGGTCAGCAGCGAAGTGCTGCCCCAGGACAACGATGCCCAGGTGCTGACCATTTCGATCAAGGCCGACAAGACCTACTACTGGAACATGGGCACGGAAGTGGATGTGGACACCGTGCAGGACCAGGCCATGACTCTGGAGCAGATGACTCAGGCAGTGACCGCCATCATCAACCAGAACCGCAGCATGGGTAAGCAGGTGCAGGTGTTCGTACGTGGCGACAAGTCGGTGGACTATGGCACCGTCATGGCCGCCATGGGTGGCTTGCAGCAGGCTGACGTGGGCAACGTCGGGCTGATTACCGAGGCCCCCTGATGCGCGAGCGTGAGCAGGCTCCTTCGCAAAGCTACTTCTGGCCGGTGATCTGGGCCGTGGCCCTGCATGCGCTGATGTTCGCCATGCTGTTCGTCAGCTTTGCCTTTACCCCGGAACTGCCCCCGGCGCGGCCGGTGGTGCAGGCCACCCTGTATCAGTTGCAGTCGCAGAGCCAGGCCACTACCCAGACCAATCAGAAAATTGCCGGAGAGGCGCAGAAGACTGCGGCGCCGCAATTCGAGGTTGAGCAGCTGGAACAGAAGAAGGCCGACGACCAGAAGATTGCCGCCGCCAAGGCCGCGGAACAAAAGAAGGCCGAGGAGGCTCGAAAGGCCGAAGCGGTGAAGAAGGCCGAAGCCGAGAAGAAAGCGGCCGAGCAGAAACGCCAGGCCGACATCGCCAAGAAGAAAGCGGCTGACGAGGCAGCGAAGAAAAAGGCCGAAGAGGACGCGAAGAAGAAGGCGGCCGCAGAGGTAGCCAAGAAAAAAGCCGCCGAAGAGGCCAAGAAGAAGGCAGCGGCCGAGGCCGCCCAGCGCAAGGCTGTCGAGGACAAGAAGGCGGCCGCCCTGGCCGAGTTGTTATCCGACAGCGTGCAACGTCAGCAGGCCCTGGCTGAAACCCATGGCGATCAGGTGGCCGGCAGTCTGGATGATCTGATCGTCAAACTGGTTAGCGAACAATGGCGTCGACCACCCTCGGCGCGTAATGGCATGAGCGTGGAAGTGCTGATCGAGATGTTGCCCGATGGCACCATTATTAATGCCAGCGTGACCCGCTCCAGCGGCGACGGCCCCTTCGACAGTTCGGCAGTACAGGCGGTGCGCAACGTGGGGCGCATCGCAGAAATGCAGCAGCTGGATCGCGCCACATTCGATCGGCTATACCGGCAGCGTCGCGCTGTCTTCAAACCGGAGGACCTAGGTCTGTGAATACCCTGATGCGTATAGCCTTGCTTGGCCTGGCCCTGTTGGTCGGCAGCGCGCAAGCCAATGATCCACTGGTGATCAGCTCCGGCACCGACCGCGCCACCCCTATTGCCGTGGTGCCTTTTGGCTGGTCCAGCGGCACCGTGCTGCCCGATGACATGGCGCAGATCATCGGTAACGACCTGCGCAATTCCGGCTATTTCGAGCCAATCCCGCGGCAGAACATGATCAGCCTGCCGACCCAGGCCAGCGAAGTCATCTACCGTGACTGGAAGGCCCTGGGCGCCCAGTATGTGCTGGTCGGTAATATCCTGCCCAATGCCGGTCGCCTGCAGGTGCAGTACGCGCTGTTCAATGTGGCCACCGAACAGCAGGTGCTGACCGGTAACGTGGCCGGTGGCACCGACCAGCTGCGCGATATGGCTCACTATATTGCTGACCAGTCGTTCGAGAAGCTGACCGGGGTCAAGGGGGCGTTCTCGACCCGTATGCTCTATGTCACCGCCGAGCGTTTTGGCGTCAACAACACCCGCTATACCTTGCAGCGCTCCGACTACGATGGTGCCCGCGCAGTGACCCTGTTGCAGTCCCGCGAGCCGATCCTGTCGCCGTCCTTTGCTCCGGACGGTCGGCGTATCGCCTATGTGTCCTTCGAGCAGAAGCGGCCGCGTATCTTCGTGCAGCATATCGACACCGGTCGCCGCGAGCAGATCACCAACTTCGAAGGCCTCAACGGCGCGCCGGCCTGGTCGCCGGATGGCAATCGCCTGGCATTTGTCCTGTCCAAGGATGGCAATCCGGAAGTCTATGTCATGGACATGGGCACTCGGCAGCTGCGCCGGGTGACCAATCACTACGCCATCGATACCGAACCTTTCTGGGGCAAGGATGGTCAGACCCTGTACTTCACCTCGGATCGCGCCGGTAAGCCGCAGATCTACAAGACCAATATCAACAGTGGGGCTGTAGAGCGGGTGACCTTTGTCGGTAACTACAACGCCAACCCGAAATTGTCGGCCGATGAAAAGACCCTGGTGATGATCCATCGTCAGGACGGTTTCACTGTGTTCAAGGTGGCCGCGCAGGACCTGCAGACCAATCGTCTGCGCATACTGTCTGATACAAGTTTGGATGAGTCGCCCACTGTTGCGCCCAACGGCACAATGCTAATCTACGCCACCCGCCAGCAGGGCCGGGGAGTCTTGATGTTAGCGTCGACCAACGGACGCGTGAGGCTCCCTCTTCCTACCGCTCAAGGCGAAGTTCGAGAGCCTTCTTGGTCCCCTTACCTGAACTGATGCGGCGCTTCACCTTTATTGCTGTAAATACTGCTTAACACACTGGGGTTCATTAGGAGCTACATGATGGAAATGCTGAAATTCGGTAAGTTTGCTGCACTGAGCCTGGCTCTGGCCGTGGCTGTAGGTTGTTCCTCGAAGGGCGGTGATGACAGCGGCGAAGGCGCTGTTGACCCGAACGCTGGCTACGGTGCCAACACTGGCGCAGTTGACGGCAGCCTGAGCGAAGAAGCAGCTCTGCGCGCAATCACCACCTTCTACTTCGAGTACGACAGCTCCGACCTGAAGCCGGAAGCCATGCGCGCTCTGGACGTTCACGCCCGTGACCTGCAGGGCAACGGTGCTCGCGTAGTCCTGGAAGGCCACGCCGACGAACGCGGTACCCGTGAATACAACATGGCTCTGGGCGAGCGTCGCGCCAAGGCCGTGCAGCGTTACCTGGTACTGCAGGGCGTTTCCCCAGCTCAGCTGGAGCTGGTTTCCTACGGTGAAGAGCGTGCCATCGCCACTGGCAACGACGAGTCTTCCTGGGCTCAGAACCGTCGCGTCGAACTGCGTAAGTAATTCGATATGCGTACGTGCCGTCGCGCTTTAACCGTTCTGGTGCTCAGCCTGCCGCTTGCGGCCTGGGCTGAGATTCCCGTGGTGGATAACACAGCCGGCTACCCGCCGGCCGGTTATGGCGCGTCTGGTGCCTATGCGGGGGGAGGGGCTTCGGCCCCTGTCTCTGCGCAGGGCATGTTGTTCAACCAGTTGCAGCAGATGCAGCAGGAAATTGCCCAGCTGCGCGGCATGCTGGAAGAACAGCAGAATGAAATTCAGCGCCTGAAGCAAGAGAGCCTGGAGCGTTATCAGAGCCTCGATCAGCGCTTGAGTGGTGCAGCGCCAGCTGCGACCCCAGAGAATACCGTGGCCGGCGGGGCAATCAATGCCAGCGCCGCGCCAACCCCGCCGAGCGAGCAGAGTGCTGCCGCGCCGGCTGATCCGGAGAAGGAAAAGCTGTTCTATGACGCTGCCTTCGACCTGATCAAAGCCAAGGACTTCACCCGGGCCGCCCAGGCTTTCAACGGGTTTCTCAACAAGTACCCAAACAGCCAGTATGCCGGCAATGCCCAGTACTGGCTGGGTGAGGTGACCCTGGCCAATGGTGATGTGCAGGGCGCGGGTCAGGCCTTCGCCAAGGTCGCCCAGCAGTATCCGAGTCATGCCAAGGTGCCGGATGCCCTGTTCAAGCTGGCCGATGTGGAGCAGCGCCTGGGCAATACCGATAAGGCGAAAGGAATCCTGCGTCAGGTCATCGCCCAGTATCCGGGTAGTTCTGCCGCCCAGCTGGCGCAGCGTGACCTGCAGCGTCTTCCCTGATTCGCCAGCCTTGATTCGATAAACCCGCGCCTGGCGCGGGTTTTTTGTGTCTGCCTTGTCGTGGTGCTCCTGCAGCGTTAGAAACGGTTCGCGGCGTTTTTGATGGCCTGCCATCCCTGGCGGCCACCCTGCGGGTTGTCGCTGCGCGACGTTAAAACTGCTCCTAGCGTTTTTGATGGCCTGCCATCCTTGGCGGCCACCCTGCGGGTTGTCGCTGCGCGACGTTAGAAATTTCTCCCGGAAATTTTTTATGGCCTGCCATCCCTGGCAGCCACCCTTCGGGCCGTTGCTGCGCAACGTTAAAAACTGCTCCCGGCAGTTTTTTCGTATACAATTCGCGGCCCTTTTCCCGCAACGGAGGCGGACAGCCTGTTTAGCTGTCACGCCCGTGGCTGATATGCAAGAAACCCTGCGAATTACCGAGATTTTCTACTCGCTGCAGGGCGAGACGCGCACCGCCGGCTTGCCGACTGTGTTCGTTCGCCTGACCGGCTGTCCCCTGCGCTGCCAGTATTGTGATACCGCCTATGCTTTCAGTGGTGGCGAGATCATGAGCCTGGACGCCATCCTCGATCAGGTGGCGAGCTACAAACCGCGCTATATCTGCGTCACCGGTGGTGAGCCGCTGGCCCAGCCCAACTGCATACCGCTGCTTAAGCGTCTGTGTGACGCCGGCTATGAAGTGTCCCTGGAAACCAGTGGCGCCCTTGATGTGGCCGCCGTTGATCCACGGGTGAGCAAGGTGCTCGACCTGAAGACGCCAGGCTCGGCCGAAGTGGCGCGCAATCGCTATGAAAATATCGAGCTGCTGACGCCCAATGATCAGGTCAAGTTCGTCATCTGCTCCCGCGAAGACTACGACTGGGCGGTGACCAAGCTGATCCAGTATCAGCTGGACCAGCGTGCCGGCGAGGTGCTTATGTCGCCCAGCCATCACGAACTGGATGCCCGTTCGCTGGCCGACTGGATAGTGGCGGACAACCTGCCGGTGCGTCTGCAGATGCAGTTGCACAAGATTCTCTGGAATGACGAGCCGGGGCACTGAGATGAGTGACAAGAAAGCGGTGATTCTTCTTTCCGGTGGGCTGGATTCGGCCACCGTGGTGGCCATGGCCAAGGCCGAGGGCTACAGCTGTTACAGCATGAGTTTCGACTACGGCCAGCGTCATCGCGTCGAGTTGCAGGCCGCCGAGCGGGTGGCGCAGCAGCTGGGCGTGGTCGAGCACAAGGTGATCGGTCTCAATCTCAACGGCATCGGCGGCTCGGCCCTGACCGATACTGGTATCGATGTGCCGGAAAGCCCCACCGAGGGCATTCCTGTGACCTATGTGCCGGCGCGCAATACGGTGTTCTTGTCCCTGGCATTGGGCTGGGCCGAGGTGCTGGGGGCGCAGGACATCTTTATCGGGGTCAATGCCGTGGACTACTCCGGCTACCCGGATTGCCGGCCGGAATTTATCCAGGCCTTCGAGCGCCTGGCCAATCTGGCGACTCGCGAAGGCGTGGAGGGGCAGGGCTTTCGTATCCAGGCGCCGCTGCAGAATATGAGCAAGGCCGAGATCGTTCAGGTCGGCATGGGGCATGGTGTGGACTATGCATTGACGGTGTCTTGCTACCAGGCCGATGAAGATGGCCGTGCCTGTGGCAAATGCGACAGCTGCCGCCTGCGAGCAGCCGGCTTTGCCACTGCCGGGGTCGCCGACCCGACTCGCTATTTTTGATATTTTTCTCGAGGAGTGTTGATTTCCTGAATTAAATCAGTATCATGCGCCTCGCGTTGGGTCGTTAGCTCAGTTGGTAGAGCAGTTGGCTTTTAACCAATTGGTCGTAGGTTCGAATCCTACACGACCCACCAAATCGCAAAGCCAGTCACTAGACTGGCTTTTTTTTGCTCTCGAAAAAGCCCCTTGGCCGATGTCGCGCCCCTCCGTGGCGGTGAGTGCGAAGAGCCGAGTGGTATACTCGCAGCTCGCGCACGAGCGCCACAGGTTTGATGACATGACGCAGATTTCCGAACGCCTTCTGGTACAAGCCCATCTCGATGCCAAGCAGCCCAAGCCGCTGACGCCCGCCGAGGAAGCCTTCTATCGCGCCGAGATCGCCGCCGAGCTGAAGAAGCAGAACGCCGTGCTGGTGGCTCACTACTACTGTGATCCGGTGCTCCAGGCCCTGGCCGAGGAGACTGGCGGTTGCGTCTCCGATTCCCTGGAAATGGCCCGCTTCGGAAACCAGCACCCGGCGCAGACCGTGCTGGTGGCGGGGGTCAAATTCATGGGGGAGACGGCGAAGATCCTCAATCCGGAAAAGCGCGTGCTGATGCCGACGCTGGAGGCGACCTGCTCGCTGGATCTGGGCTGCCCGGTTGAGGAGTTCGCCACCTTCTGTGATCAGCACCCGCAGCGCACCGTGGTGGTGTATGCCAATACCTCGGCGGCGGTTAAGGCGCGCGCCGACT
Source organism: Pseudomonas xionganensis (assembly GCF_009763245.1). GTDB lineage: Bacteria > Pseudomonadota > Gammaproteobacteria > Pseudomonadales > Pseudomonadaceae > Aquipseudomonas > Aquipseudomonas xionganensis. The sequence goes on from NZ_WKJZ01000001.1 coordinate 1,814,787, forward strand.
GGGTGGTGACCTCCAGCTGCGCGGTGGAAATTGTCGAGCACCTGATGGACAACGGCGAAAGCATCATCTGGGCGCCGGATCAGCACCTGGGGCGTTATATCCAGAACAAGACCGGTGCCGACATGTTGCTGTGGGATGGCGCCTGTATCGTTCACGAGGAGTTCAAGGCCAAGCAGCTGGCCGATATGAAGGCCCTGTATCCGGATGCGGCGGTGCTGGTGCACCCCGAATCGCCGACGGCGGTGATCGAGCTGGCCGATGCTGTGGGTTCCACCAGCCAGCTGATTGCAGCGGCCCAGCGCCTGCCGAACAAGACCTTTATCGTCGCCACCGACGCCGGCATCTTCTACAAGATGCAGCAGCTGTGCCCGGACAAGGAATTTGTCGCCGCGCCGACCGCCGGTAATGGTGCGGCCTGTCGCAGTTGTGCCCATTGCCCCTGGATGGCGATGAACACCTTGCAGCGCACCCTGGCGTGTCTGCGTGAGGGCAGCAACGAGATCTTCGTTGATCCGGCGCTGATTCCCAAGGCCATCAAGCCGCTCAAGCGCATGCTCGACTTTACCCAGGCGGCGCGCCTGAAACTCAGCGGCAACGCCTGAGGCCTTGGTACAGACAGCAAAAAGCCCGGTGATCCGGGCTTTTTGCTGTCTAGCGCAGTATCTGTTCGATAATGCGTTTGTCGTCCATCAGTTCGCGTTGACGCGCGTCGATGCGTGAAGCCAGCTGGAAGTTGTTGCTGGCCCGGCGCTTGGCGAAGTCCAGCTGCTCAATGGCTTGCTGGTAGTCACCAACCAGGGCGAAGAATTCGGCACGAGCCTGATGCAGGCCGATGGTATTGCCGGTCAGCCCGCGCACTTCGGCTACCAGGTACCAGATGTCGGGGTCTTTGCTGCGGCGTTTGGCCAGCTCGTCCAGGGCGCGCTCTGCTTCTGCCAGGCGCCGCTGCTTGATCAATACCTCGACCCGTGCCTGCTGCACCGGATAATTGCCCGGATACAGCTCAAGCAGGCGCTGGATCCGGCTCTGGGCAGCGTCCAGCTGGTTGGCCTGCATATCCAGTTCAACCTGGGCCAGGTTGTAGATGATGTCACCAGGATTTGCCTGGAGCAGGGCCTGCAGAATTTCCCGAGCCTCCTTGTGCTGGCCTCCCTTGATCAACGCCATGGCCAGGCCGTAGCGGGCTGCCTCCAGCTTGGGGTTGTCGTCGAGCATGGTGCGAAAGCGCTTGGCTGCCAGCCCGGGCGTATCTTCATAGTTCAGCTGGACCCGGGCGCGCATCAGCTGGTAGCGCAGGCTGTCGGTGATGCCCGCGTCCTGGTATTGCTCGGCACGGTTGCGTGTGTCGGCAATCCGCGATTCCGACACCGGGTGAGTGAGCAGAAACTCGGGCGGTTTGCGGTCGTAGCGATACTGGCGCATCAGGCGCTCGAACATGCTCGGCATGGCGCGCGGGTTGTAGCCGGCCTTTTCCAGATTGACCAGGCCGATGCGGTCGGCCTCCTGCTCGTTCTGCCGGGAGAAGCGCCGTTGTTCCTGGATGGCGGCAGCCTGGGTCGAGGCGATGGCGGCGATGCCAACGTCGCTGGCTCCGGCTGCGGCGGCAACGATGCCGGCGAGCAGGCCGGCCATCACCGGTATCTGCATGCGCTGCTGAGCTTCCAGGCCGCGGGCAAAATGACGCTGGGACAGGTGCGCCAGTTCGTGGGCCATCACCGAGGCGTATTCGGCTTCGGTCTGGGCATAGAGAAACAGGCCGCCATTGACCCCGATAATCCCGCCTGGAGCGGCAAAGGCGTTGATCTGCGGGCTGTCGAGCAGCACGAATTCCAGGCGTCGATCCTGCAGCTGGCTGGTTTCGCTCAGGCGATAGACGCTGGTTTCCACATAGTCCTTGAGCAAGGGGTCGGACAGCTGACTGATCTGCCCGCGTACCAGGCTCAGCCAGGCGCGGCCCAGTTGATGTTCCTGTTGCGGGGAAACCAGGGCCGAGCTGGCATCACCCAGGGCGGGCAGGTCGCTGGCGAATGCGGGGCTGGTCAGCAGGCAGGCGAGGGTCAGCAGGGCGGGGCGCAGAAAGGGCATGCACGGGCTCTCGGTGAATGAAGGGCTTACTTTAGCCCCCTGCTTGCATTGCTGGCCAGGGTTGTAGGGGCTTGGGTATTCTTGTCGGCCTTTTTGGAGTGATATATGACTGATCCTGATCCTGCTGTGCCGGTCCATGACGTTGAACTGGATGCCTGCGGCCTGAGCTGTCCCTTGCCCTTGCTCAAGGCCAAGCTTGAGCTCAACCGTCTGACCAGTGGCTCGGTGCTTTTGGTCAAGGCTAGCGATGCCGGCTCGCAGCGCGATTTTCGTGCCTTTGCCACCTTGTCCGGGCATAGTCTGCTGCATGAAGAAGTCAGTGGCGGTGTATACAGCTATTGGCTGCGTAAAGCCTGACTCAATGGCGAATCGAATCTAAGGAATATTGATGGTCAAGGTGTTGCGTAACTGGCTGCATCGCTACTTTTCCGACGAGCAGGCCGTGGTGTTGGCCGTGTTGCTGGTGGGTGGCTTTGCTGTGGTGCTGCTCTTCGGTGGGATGCTGGCCCCGGTGCTGACGGGGATGGTGCTGGCCTTTCTGATGCAGGGGCTGGTCAATGCCTGTGAGCGCCTGGGATTGCCCCAGGCTGCGGCGGTCTGGCTGGTGTTTGCCCTGTTTATCGGGCTGCTGTGCCTGTTCTTGCTGGTGTTGCTGCCGCTGGTCTGGCAGCAGCTCAGTACCCTGTTCAATGAGCTGCCACGCATGCTGGGTGAGTGGCAGTCCCTGTTTCTGCTGCTGCCGCAGCGTTATCCGAATCTGATCAGCGATGCCCAGATTCTCCAGATTATCGATACCCTGCGTGGCGAGGTGGGCAAGTTCGGTCAGTGGGCGCTGTCCTTCTCCCTGTCCAGTCTGCCGATGCTGGTGAGCATCATGATCTATCTGGTGCTGGTGCCGATTCTGGTGTTTTTCTTCCTGAAAGACCGTCAGGTGATTGGGGACTGGTTTCGCACGCTCTTACCGACGGAGCGGGCCCTGATCAGCCAGGTTGCGCTGGAGATGAACCAGCAGATTGCCAACTATATCCGCGGTAAATTTATCGAAATCCTGATTGTGGGTGTGGTCACCTACATTGCGTTTGCCGTACTGGGCCTCAATTACGCAGCGCTGCTGGCCCTGCTGGTGGGGCTGTCGGTGGTGGTGCCCTACATCGGCGCCGTGGTGGTGACGGTGCCGGTGGCGCTGATCGGCCTGTTCCAGTGGGGCTTCAGTGACCAGTTCCTCTACCTGATGGTGGTCTACGGCATTATTCAGGCTCTGGATGGCAATGTGCTGGTGCCGCTGCTGTTCTCCGAGGCAGTCAACCTGCATCCGGTGGCCATTATCTGTGCGGTGTTGCTGTTTGGAGGGCTGTGGGGCTTCTGGGGGGTGTTCTTTGCCATTCCCCTGGCCACTTTGTTCAAGGCCGTGCTTAATGCCTGGCCGCGTAGCGAGCCGGCCTATTTGGGCGAGTAGGGGTTGCACGTGAAGAAAAGGCCGCATTTGCGGCCTTTTTCATTGCAGGGGATTTAGCCCTGGTGCAGCGTCTGGGCGGCGGCCAGTACGGCCTCGACATGGCCGGGTACCTTGACCCCGCGCCACTCCTGACGCAGCACGCCATCCTTGTCGATCAGGAAGGTGCTGCGATCCACGCCCAGATACTCCTTGCCGTAGAGTTTTTTCAGCTTGATCACGTCAAACAGCTGGCACAGTGTTTCGTCCTTGTCGCTGATCAGCTCGAAGGGGAAGGCCTGCTTGCACTTGAAGTTCTCGTGGGACTTCAAGCCATCGCGGGAGACGCCAAACACCAGAGTGTTGGCCGCCTGAAAGGCCGGGTAGTGATCGCGAAAGCCCTGTCCTTCGGTGGTGCAGCCGGGGGTGCTGTCCTTGGGGTAGAAGTACAGCACCACTTGCTGGCCCTTGAGGTCAGATAGTTTGACGGTCTGGCCACTGGTGGCCTGGGCCTGGAAGTCGGCTACAGGAGTGTCGAGTGCTACGGCCATGATCTTCTCCATCAAGGATTTTGCGGGCGCCAGGGCTCGATCAGCGCATCCAGGTTCAGGGCATCGGCAAAGTCGAGGAACTGGTCGCGCAACCAGCTGATCTGGGTGCCGGCTGGCAGGGTTACGGTCAGAGTGGCATTAAGCATGGTGCCGCCGGTCTGCGGCGCCAGGTAGGTGTCACAGGTCAGGCTCTCCAGCTCCACTTGGTGATCAAGGAAGAACTGGCACAGTTCATTGAGAATGTCAGGGCGATATACCGAGCTGACGTAGGCCACATAGGGCAGGGCCTGGGGGCGACTTTCCGAGGCGCCGCTACGAATCAGGTTGACCGAGAAATCATGTTTCTTGGCCAGGCCCGGTAGAAGGGCTTCCAGGCGTGCCAGGGCATCCCAGCTGCCAGAGATCTGCAGCACCAGGGCACTGTACTCGCCGTGGCGGCTCAAGCGGGTGCTGATCACGGCGCAGCGATTTTCATGGCTGGCGCGGCACAGCACATTGGTCAGCTCCATGGCGTTGGGGCCAAGGGCGCTGATAAGGAGGAATTGTTCACGAACGGCAGGGGTGGACATGCAGCCTTCCTAAAACGATGGGCGGTCGGCTTTTACAAGCAGCGCCGAATAAGAGGCAGAAGGGTAGCGAAAAGCACCGCTTAGGGGAATGCTCGCAGTGGGGGCGGGCTGCGCTTTGCCAAGAAAGATTGCTGGTGCCGGGGCGCTGCACTTCGCTTGTGCAAGGCAGGTGGCCCCAGTACCATTACGCGTCTATTTTACCGGCAGGAGTGGTTGCATGATTGCGGGCAGTATGGTGGCACTGGTCACGCCCATGGATGCACAAGGTGGTCTCGATTGGGACAGCTTGCGCAAATTGGTGGATTTCCACCTGCAGGAGGGCACCAACGCCATCGTCGCGGTCGGCACCACCGGTGAGTCCGCCACGCTTGACGTGAGCGAGCACATCGAAGTGATCAAGTTCGTGGTCGATCAGGTGGCCGGGCGCATTCCGGTGATCGCCGGCACCGGCGGCAATTCCACCCGCGAATCGGTTGAGCTGACCCGTGCCGCCAAGGACGTAGGCGCCGATGCCTGCCTGCTGGTCACCCCCTACTACAACAAGCCGACTCAGGAAGGCCTGTACCTGCACTTCCGCCATATCGCCGAGTCGGTGGCCATCCCGCAGATCCTCTACAACGTACCGGGGCGTACCGTGTGCGACATGCTGCCGGAGACCGTCGAGCGCCTGTCGAAGATCGACAACATCATCGGCATCAAGGAAGCCACTGGCGATTTGCAGCGCGGCCAGGAAGTGCTGGATCGGGTGAGCAAGGACTTTCTCGTCTATTCCGGTGACGACCCGACTGCCGTGGAGCTGATGCTGATGGGCGGCAAGGGCAATATCTCGGTCACCGCCAACGTAGCCCCGCGTGCCATGAGTGATCTGTGTGCTGCGGCCATGCGTGGCGAGGCAGCCATCGCCCGGGCCATCAATGATCGTCTGATGCCGCTGCACAAGAATCTGTTTATCGAGTCCAACCCCATCCCGGTGAAGTGGGCTCTGCATGAGATGGGCATGATGCCGGAAGGTATCCGCCTGCCGCTGACCTGGCTCAGCGAGCGTTGCCATGAACCGCTGCGTCAGGCCATGCGCCAGTGCGGCGTACTGGTTTAATTGAGGAAATGTTACGCATGAAGCGACTCGCCGGACTCTCCACCCTCGCTCTGATCATCGCCGGTACCAGCGGCTGCGGCTGGTTGTACGGGGAAAACGGTTACTTCCGTGATCGCGGCAGTGATTACCTCGAAGCCCGCCAGGTCGCGCCGATGCAACTGCCGGCGGATGTCGATGCCAAGCGTCTTGATCCGCTCTTGCCGGTACCGCAGCAGGTGGCCAGCAGCACCGCCACCGGCGAATTTGAGGTGCCGCGCCCGCAGCCCTTGGGCGTGAGCGCCGACGTCAGCGAGTTCAGCCTGCAGCGTAGCGGCGATTCGCGCTGGGTGATTGCCCAGCGTGTGCCGGCAGAGGTCTGGCCGCTGGCGCGTCAGTTCTTCGCCGATAACGGTTTCGAGATTGTCGACGAGCGCCCGCAGACCGGTGAATTCAGCACCGCCTGGCAGCGTTTCGATGCACTGTCGGCCAGCATGGCGCGGCGCCTGAGCAGCCGTGTCACAGGCGTCAACCCGGATGGCGAAACCCGCGTGCGGGTACGCATCGAGCCGGGTGTCACGCGCAATACCAGCGAAATCTTCGTGGTCAGCGCCGAACGTCCGGCCGGTAGCAGCGCCGATGTGGCCTTTACCAGCCGCAGCAGCAACCCCGGTCTGGATGCTGCCCTGCTCGACGAGATGCTGGTCAGCCTGGCCCGCAGCGCCGAGCGCGGTGGTTCGGTGTCCTTGCTGGCGGCCCGCGACTTTGATGCACCAAGCCGCGTGAGCCTGGCCGAAGACGGCAACGGTAATCCCGTCCTCAGCCTGGGCGCCGACTTTGATCGCGCCTGGTCGGGCGTAGGGCGCTCCCTGGAGCTGGCCGATGTGCGCATCGACGATATCAACCGCAGCCTCGGCGTGTACTACGTCAACCTGGCTGAGCGCGCGCAGAAACCGGAAGACAAGCCGGGCTTCTTCGGCAAGGTATTCGGTAGCACACCAAGCAAGGAAGAAATCGACGCCCGTGCCGAGCGTTATCAGGTGCGTCTGACCCCGGTGGGCGACAGCATACAGGTCAGCGTGGAGAAGGACCTTAACACCGTGGCCCCGGCTGATGTGGCGCGCCGCGTATTGACCCTGATCCAGGACAACCTCGGCTAACGCCAAGGTTGGTCCGGCGACACACTCAATAGGCGAAACCCAGCGGGTTTCGCCTGTTTCGTTTACCAAGGCGGAAAATTCAGATGACCACAGCCACCTCCCTCAGCCTGAAGAAGCTCTACTCGGGCAAGGTCCGCGACCTCTACGAAATCGACGACAAGCGCATGCTGATGGTCGCCAGTGACCGCCTCTCGGCTTTTGATGTGATTCTCGAAGAACCCATCCCGGAGAAGGGCAAGATCCTCACCGCCATCTCCAACTTCTGGTTCGACAAACTCAAGGACCTGGTGCCCAACCACTTCACCGGTGACAAGGTCGAAGACGTGGTATCGGCCGCCGAACTGCCCCTGGTGGAAGGCCGCGCCGTAGTCGCCAAGCGCCTCAAGCCGGTGCCGGTGGAAGCCATTGTGCGTGGCTATATCGTCGGTTCCGGCTGGAAGGAATACCAGAAGAGCGGCACCGTCTGCGGTATCCAGCTGCCAGCCGGGCTCAAGGAAGCCGCCAAGCTGCCGCAGCCCATCTTCACTCCCTCGACCAAGGCCGCTGTGGGCGACCATGACGAGAACATCAGCTTTGCCCAGTGCGAAGCCATCATCGGCGCCGAGCTGGCGGCCAAGGTGCGCGACACCGCCATCGCCCTGTACAGCGCGGCGGTCGAGTACGCCGCCACCCGCGGCATCATCATCGCCGACACCAAGTTCGAGTTCGGCCTGGACGAAGACGGCACCCTGGTGCTGATGGACGAAGCCCTGACCCCGGACTCCAGCCGCTTCTGGCCAGCCGATAGCTATGCCGAAGGCAGCAACCCGCCGAGCTTCGACAAGCAATTCGTGCGTGACTGGCTGGAGTCCACCGGCTGGAACAAGCAGGCCCCGGCCCCAGCCGTACCGGCCGAGGTGGCGCAAAAAACCGCCGACAAATACCGCGAAGCTCTGACGCGCCTGACCCAGTGACGGACCTAGCGCTGATCTGTTGAGGCGCCTGCGGGCGCCTTTTTACTTTCAAAGCGCGCAAGCCCCTGAAAGCAGATGAAAAAAATCCCGCATTGGGCTTCGCCAATGCCCTTCAAGCTGATATGATGCGCGCCGCTTGGGAAGATGCCGGAGTGGTCGAACGGGACGGATTCGAAATCCGTTGTATCCGCGAGGGTACCTAGGGTTCAAATCCCTATCTTCCCGCCATATATAAGGGCTCCAGAGGTTTACGCCTCTGGGGCCTTTTTCATTTGGGACAATTTTGGGACAGTTGAAAATCTTGCAGGGACACTAACTGTCCCCGCAGAATCTACCCATGGCCACTATCGAGCAGCGCCCCAACGGAACCTGGCGAGCCAAGATCCGCAAGAAGGGCTACCCGGCACTCTCTGCATCCTTCGACACAAAAGCCGAGGCACAACGCTGGTCGGCTGAAATCGAGGGCGATATGTCGCGTGCACGGTTCGTTGATATCCGCGAGGCCGAGCAGACCACCCTGGCCGAGGCGCTTCGCCGTTATAGGCGTGAGGTCAGCGACCACAAGAAGGGCGCCCGGCAAGAGGGCGTAAGGATCGAGCAGTGGCTGGCGCACCCGCTGGCCAGCAAATCCCTGGCGGCGCTCAAGTCATCCGATCTGGCCGAATACCGTGATGCGCGCATAAAGGCTGGTGCCTCTACAGCAACCGTCCGCTTGGACCTGGCCGTGATCAGCCACCTGTACACCATTGCTTCAAAGGAGTGGGGGATAGAAGGGCTGGCGAATCCATGCAAGAACCTGCGGATGCCAAAGGGGAGCAAGGAGCGCGACCGCCGCCCGACCGCCGACGAACTGAGCAAGGTCTACGCCGAGGCGGCGCATATCCATGCAGAGCTGCCGACGATCATCGAGCTGGCCGCCGATACGGCAATGCGCCGCACCGAACTGGTGACGCTGCGCCGGGCGCAGGTGAGGGGAAAGGTGGCGTATCTGGAGGACACCAAGAACGGCGAGCGCCGTGCGGTGCCGCTTTCTTCCAGGGCCTTGGAATTGCTCAAAGGCCTGCCGACTCGGTTGGATGGGAGATATTTCAGTCTTTCGCCGCAGTCAGTCAGCAACTACTTCCCGCGGGCCTGCGCGGCCGCCGGAGTCAAAGACCTGCGTTATCACGACCTGCGCCATGAGGCGACCAGCCGTTTGTTTGAGCGGGGGTTTTCGATGATGGAGGTGGCCAGCATCACCGGCCATAAAACGCTGTCCATGTTGAAGCGCTACACGCACCTCAGCCCGGACGACCTAGCCGAGAAACTGGGCTAGGACACCTGGCGCAGGGTAGGCGGCACCTGCCGCTTGCGACCCACCTTGACCGGCTTGTTTTCGCCGTCCCGGCACCCGCGCAGGAACTGCCGAACATCCTCCCGCAACCACGCATGCTGCGTGCCCACCTTGAAGCCCTTGGGAAGCCAGGGCGCCGCCCGCCGGATGCCGTCGCGCACTGCCGCTTCGGTTTTGCCGAGCATCTTGGCCATCCCGGCCACATAGATCACTTCGCTTTCTTCGCTCATATCGCTCTCCACCAGCTTGCGCCGGCACAGTTTCTTGATTGGGTTTTGATCGGGGGTTACTTGTCCGTCAGCGTGTCTTCGCAGGACTCACACCAGTGATGCTCGATGCAGCTGTTGATAAAGTCGCCGCTGTGACAGGGGCCTGATTGCTCGGGGATGTGCCAGACCTGGAACGATCCGCACTGTGGGCACTCAAGCTGAGTGGCGTGCATGTGCAGGTTGTCGATGGGGCCGGTGCCGGTTTTGCCCTCAAGTAGTCGAAGGATCATGTGCGGGCTCCTGAAGTATCTCGCGCAGCAGTTGCAAGGTTGCCCGCAGCTCGACCAGCTTTAGCGCCTGGTCGCGGAACACCCTGATGTGGGTTGCGTTGTGCCGGCGCAGTTCTTCGTTCTCCAGCTCCAGGCGGCGCATGCGGGCGCGATCCTTGGCGGTCATGGGTTTATCTCTGCCAGGGCGGCGTCCTTCGCCATAGCGTCGCGGACTTCCTGCTCAAACGCATTCGGCCTGTGCTTCATTGACCTGTAGTGGTCGAACAGATGGCATTTGTCACGAATCCAAACGAACATTGCGGCGTGATCCCTCAACCGCTCGCACTCAGCCAGGGCGGCGTCGCGCTCGGTCTCAAGGGCGGCGTAGTCGTCGTGGCGCACATACAGCCCGCTAGCCGATGGGTTTGGCTGGCCTGCTGGGATCATGTTAAACCGCATAACCTCGCTCACGGCTTCACCTCCCGCAGGGCGCGCAGCTCAAACACCCCAAAGCCGGCTTCTTCGAGCTGCTGGAGCAGGCTAAGCCCGGTGTCGATGTAGTCGCCGCCCGGCTTCACGGAGCTGGCCGCCTGGCCCAGCTTCCATGCGTGATCGTTGAGCGGCTGCTCTTTGTAGGTGTAAGCGCGGCACACTGCCGGGGTGTCGTATGCGCGGCCGAGTGCTCCCAGCCTGCAGATGGGCACCTCTACTGTGTTTGCTGGCGCGGTGGCGGCCATGATGCGGTTGTGCTGGTCTAGTGGAACGAACTCAACAGGGTAAACCTCCGTGCCAGGGTGGCGCCGACACGCTCGCTTTGCATCGAACTCCGATTCAAAAAATGCTAGCGACCCGTCAGCTAGGGATTTCTTGCAGGTGCGCTGCCCCTTTTGAAGCCCTGCATCACCTATAAACCAGTAGCGCCTAACCTCCACCGCTGCTGGCTGGGGGAGGGTGGTATTTGCTAGATGAGCGTATAGGCTGCGCTCTGCGTTAATTCGTGTTTCTCGGTCTTGACTTAGCAAGTCAGCGAGCAATTTGCGGTCAATCAATACCTTTTCGCTCATACATCACCCCGCTTGCATCAATAAAAATTGTCGTCATATTCGTCAAAGCACGACTCACATAGCGGGCGATGGTTGCGCTCTTTTGCAAGCGCTGAGTCCTTGAGCACCCATCTAGCCTTCCCTGTGAACTTCCCGCAATCACGACAGTTCGTGTGGTGATCAGCGGCCCTGCGCTTGCTTATCCTTTCAGCCTCTCGCCGCATGGCTTCGTCGTAAGCTGCCATGATTTCCATATAGCGGGCTTCGTCCTCGGGGCTGATTTCGACCTCGCTCATTCCTGCTCACCCCGCTGTTTGTTGCGCTCAAGGCGGCGCTGCTGGATATCGAAGTCATCCTTTGTGCTGGCGCAGTTGTGAAAAGAGCAGCCGTGTTCGTGGCAGGCGGTGCGATTGCAGACTGTCCGATAGCCTGACCCGCCACACAGGCTGCAGTCTTCGCCTCTATGCCTTGGGCACTTATATATTTGGCCTGGCGCGCCGTATGACTGGCGATCAAGCATGCCTGTTCCCGCGTCTGGAACTTCGCTCACTGGTCGCGCTCCTGCTGCTGGGCTTCCTGTTTAGACTTCTCGACCTCTTTGAGAAGCCCTGTCCTGCCGTTCTCAACCATGATTCCGAAGTAGTACCGCAGAGACTCAAACCGGTAGATGGTCAGCGTTCGATCCCACCAGTAATTGAAGGCTTTTTTGACTGCCCATGCCGCACCGCACAGGAAAAGGCAGGCGATCATTACGCACGCGCAAATAGCGACTACCGCGCCCGTCCACCAGAAAATTTGTTCAATCATGGCTCACCCCTCCCTGCTTGCTTGGCGATGGGGCGGCGGCGAGCATGGCCTGCACATCCTCGATGTACTCTTGTCCGTACATGGCCCAATTGTCGGTGCGGTCGATGTTGCAAGCGTCCGCCGAGCGATCAGAAAGCACGCGGGCCATCGCAGACACATCCGGCACGCGCTCACTCTGCGCCAGGGCGGCGCGGGCTTGCATCAGCATCGGGTACAGGTGACGCCATGCCTGGAATGCGAAAGTTCGCTCATAGTTGCCACCCCCAGCACGACAGAACTGGCCATCGCTCTCCCACCACGCTAGAAATTCAGCCTCAAAGACCTCATCAGGAACATGCGCCGCCCGCTCGTCCACCCCGCCAGCGCGGATAACCGGCTCGCCCATGAAGGTCGGCCCGTTCTCATCGTTCAGCGCATTACCCAAGTTCTCGATGATCTGGTCTTGCTCACGAATCTTTGCCTCGGCTTCCAGTGCGCGGCGCTTCCAGATAGCCAGGTCTTCGCGTGCGCCCTGGTATGCGTCGCCGTATTCGCCACCGCTGCCCGGCTGGGCTTTCAGGGCGGCAAGCTGCTGCTCAAGCGATTGAATGGCGTCAATGGCCCGCTGTACGAGCAGCGAGCAATTGAATAAGGAATTGCCGCGCAGGGCGATCACCTGCAGTTCAAGCTCTTCAATCAGCGATAAGGTCACGGCAATCTCTCCCACACTTCGGTGTTGTCCAGGTGCTGGCGCTGGACGTAGGTGCAGCGGCCATCGAGGCCTTGCAGTTCACAGGTGCCGCCCGCTTCCAGGTTGAGCACATAGCGCCGGCCGGTTGGTTTGTGGCGGTAGCGCTGGCGCTGTAGGCATTGCTGCTCGATGCGCCGCTGGGTGGCGCTGGTGCTTAGGCCATTCACGGTTGGTACTCCTGGTGAGGGATGACGTGGCCGCTGGGCTGCTTGAAGCCCCAGCCTTGGCGCTGGCCCCAAGTGGCGAACAGGGTCCAGGCGCCGCCGGGGGATACCTTAGCGATGCGGTGGAACTCGCCCCGGCCCATGCCAGCGGTGTGGCCGGCGAGCCGCAGAGTGCTGCCGGTGCGCTCGCGCTTCTCCAGGTAGCCGCCGCGCAGCACGAAGGTGCGGAAGGGCCAGGGGTGGTCGTGCATGTCGCGGCCTACGTCCTCGGCCATGATGTGGTGAAGGCGGATCTGCAGCGGGCCGAGCCTGAGTAGCCAGTAGCGGCGCATGTACCAGCGGTCACCCTCCAGCAGCACCGTATCTGCGGCGAGCCGGACAATCTCGCGCCCGCCGATGATGGCCAGGTGGTCATAGGGGGTGCGCATGGCCCGGCTGATGATCCGATCGGCAATAGCTGGCCGAGCCAGCTGCTTCGCAAGGAAGCGCCAGATGAGGCTGAGCATGATGGGTTACTCCTGGGGGATGGGTTTGCAGCGCAGGCACTGGCACTCGGCAGCAGGCTTGCGGGTGGTGCGGCAGTAGGTATGAGCGGTCATGGTGTCGGCGCCAAGTTGTTTAGCAGGCCCGCCAGGGTTGGATGCAGGGCCAAGCAATCGTCTGCCGGATCAAGGATTTTGTTGCGCGGATCGAGCAGCACAGCCATGCCAAAGGTGGCGCGGCTCATGCTGCCGCCCTTAGCTATCTCGATCAGCTTCAGCAACACGCGCTGGCATTGCTCGGCGTCGTCCACATCCAACCATTCGAAGTCGTCTCCGGTGGTCATGCACTCCGGTACATAGCCGTCGATGAGTTGATCAAGGCAGCTCGCCACTTGGTTGGCGCACTCCAGATCCTGCTCGCTTGCGCGTGCCATTTTCATAAGGGATACCTCGCCAGTGGCGTGATTCGTTGAAGTGGGGTATTTGTTCAGGCCCGGCATGTGGCCGGATCAAGGAGATATGAATGACCAATCAGGCGCAGATCGATGCGTTGGAGCACTTGCTGATTGCAGTGCTTAAGCGGACCAAGATGACACTTCAGACCGATCAAGTTTTCGAAGACGCACATGGGTCGCTAATGGGTAGCGATGGCCCAGGCGGACCAAAGCAGAAATCAGAGGCAGCCGAGTATTTGGAGCACCTGAAAAGCCGCCTATCCTGATCTATTTGCCTGCCGGTCACACGTCTAGCAATGATTGTGGCCGGCGCGGGTGCATCACGCCGCCATCGCCTGCCGTTCAGGTTTTTTGTACGGGCTGTTTGCGGCTGCGATTGCCGCCATTGGAGGTGGGCTTACACTGTTGCCGCACATGAATACCTGCTCCGACTTCGTGAACTTTCGGCCATCGTGCCCCTTGTCGATGATGTAGTTCGGCGGAAATCCTTGGGCAGCGTACAGCTCATGTGGCTGCAGCATGCGCAGGTGGATATCGACGATCACATACGGGTCGCCGCCGATCCAGACCGTGACCAGGGCCAGGCGGTCCTTGGTGGTCACTGTGCTGACCTGCTCGTCCATCCCGATCACGTTCTCGCCGATGCCGTGGTACTTCATCAGGAAGGCAGCGCAGCGCAGCGCGCCGGCTTCAACCTCTGGCGAGAGAGTGCACTCCACAAGGGCGTGGTGTTCGGCGCCTGCCGTTAGGGTTGGAACCAGTTCATCCATGCCCCGCCCGGAACTGTTCTTGCGCAGGGTCACCAGGTTGGCCGTCACCAGGCGCTGCTGGCTACAGGTGTTGGTCAGGGTGGAAACCGTATCGTCCAGCCCGCGGGAGTGCATGGTGTTGAAACCGCCATTGGCCTGCTCCAAGAAGGCAACGGCCGCAGCATGCTTGATGCCGCCAGCAACAACGGTGCCCAGGGGTTTGCCAATACCGGGAACGCGCGGTGACTGCCCTTCGCGCTCGCCATAACCAACCTGCACCAGGCTTGGCGCGGCCAGCGCAAACGAGCCGCCGCGCGGCCAGGCCGTGACAGTGTTGAGTGGAAGATCGGTCGACAGCACGGTATCCCGCGACCAGTTGGCGATCGGCACGATAAAGGGCTGCTTCTTCTCCAGCACTTCGCGCTTGATGCCTTTGGCCACCCGGCGCAGCGTGGCGTCGGCAAGCGGCTTCTTGCGGTCGAAGATGCTCTGGCTCGGCAGACTAAAATCGATGCACTCAGCTGCCGTGCGGTATGGTTTCTGGCCTTTCGCCGGCCTGGCCGCATGCGTGGGCTCCGGCCAGGCGATGGGCTGTCCGTCGCGGCGCGCTACCAGGAACAAACGCTCACGGCTGGTTGGCGCGCCGAAGTCGCAGGCCTTGAGGATGCGATGCTCGACCTCATACCCAAGCGCCTCCAGGCAGGCGAGGAACTTGCGCCAGGTGGTGCCCTTGCGCTTCGGGTCTGGCACCAGGAACTGCTCGGCACGCGGCACACGCTCGCATGGCTTGGCCACGGTGCCGTCCAGGCGCATGACTCGGCCAGTCTGTTTGCAGCGCTTAGCGATCAGCGGGCCCCACTGGCGGATCTGCTTCACGTTCTCCAAGCTGATGATGCGGGGCTGGCCGATGCCGGCCCACTTAATCACCACCCAGGAGAGGTCTCGGATCTCTTTCTTACGCGGCTGCCCGCCGGCGGCCTGGCTGTGGTGGGTGCAGTCCGGCGAGGCATGGAACCAGCCGATTTGACGACCTGCCAGCACCTGAACAGGATCAACCGCCCACACGTCCGTCTGAAGGTGCAGCGCGCCCGGGTGATTGGCCTCATGCATGCTGATGGCTGCAGGGTTGTGGTTGATGGCGATGTGAACCGGTCGTCCAAGGCCCATCTCAAGCCCGGTACTGGCACCGCCGCCGCCCGCGAAGAGGTCTACGTTGATCTCATCATCGATCTCGGCCAGCGGCAGGCCGTACTGGGTGTTGAAGTCGAACGGAGCTGGCTTCTTCATTGAGGTCATGCGGCTGATTCCTTGGGTTCGTTGAATATGTCGAGCTGTTCGCCCTGCTTGCGCCGTGCTGCTGCCTCTTCTGCGATCTGCTTGTTCTGCGCGATAGTCGTCGGGTGCTCACCCTGGCCTGCCATGTACAAGCAGTTGGCCTCAATGCCCTGTTCGCGCTGCGTATCTGGGTGAGCAATGACGATCACCCCGCCGAATGCCTGGGCGATCAGGGCGTGCTCAGCGGCTATCTTGGCGACTGCTTCGTAAGCTTCTTCGCGAGTCATACGTTTAGCCTTTCCGGCTGCCCGGTTACGAGCTGGTGAAGGTCTTCGATAGCAAGCTGCTGGTCGATGGTGTAGATGGGGTTGCAGGTCGTGCAGTGTCCGGCCACGGATATGGCGGCCTGCTGCATGGGCGCCTCCTCGAAATGGCGCAAGCATCCAGGGCAAGTGCACGTCTCAGGTCTGTTTAGGAGCGAGTCAGCGCAGCAGCTCTCGGCGTCAGCTTTTTTGTAGTGGACCTCTTCGCACACGCCGCAGAGCCAGACAGTGGCTACTTCTGGAGCGCAGCAGTCTTCTGCCAGGTGGTGCAGCTCATGCACCGCTTCGCAGGCGCTGCACTCGTACATACGCTTGGGTTCAGTTGGCATCAGCTTTCTCCAGGCAATACCAGCCCGTTGCGCTGCTGGCGCTGGGCTTGATTTGGTTCGGAAAAGTTTTGCCGGAAACGGGTAATGATTTTCCGGCTACGGGTCGGTGATGCGGATGCTGCGGCTGATGCCTGGGGTGCGGGCAATCTTGCCGTTGCGGAGTAAGGTGAGTAGGCGCCCCTGGACTGCGTTTTCGTTGATCTTGAACCTGGCAGCCAGCTCGGCGACCGATGGCGAATAGCCGTTTTCTGCTATGAAGTCGCGGATCGCGGCTAGGGTTTCTGCTTGCTTATTGTGGCTTGGGCTGGGGTTCATACGCCTATCCTGTGCTGCGAGGTTATGCCTGCTCGCTGATATCAAGTGCGGCCGCCCGGCGGGCGCCTTGCTGGTAGAGGTTGCGCGCCACGTTTTCGGTTATCTCGATTTTGTGGCGCGGCACTTTGAGCGCATGGGACGAGCCATCCGGGCCCATTGCATGCAGGTTGATGATCATCAGCTGTATGGCTTCCGAGATCATATTGATGCCGTGCCACTGCATCAGCTCGGCGAGCATGGCGCGGGTGCCAGGGCGTACCTTGTGGCGCAGTTCTTCCTCGCCTGCGGCTAATGCCTTGGCAGCCGACTTCTCTGAGCGCTGCTGGGTGTTCTTGGCCATCACGCCTCCATTTGCATCTTGGGGCCGCGCTCGATCTTGAGATCCGCGAGCATGAGCATGACGCGCCGCCGGCTGAGCTTGAGTGCGCTGGCCATGCTGATGATGCTCATACCGCTGGCGGCCAGCTCGCGCAGCTGCTGCTCCCTCTTTTCTGCCAGAGCCTGGCGCACCTGAGCGAGCTGTTGCTGGTTTCTGGCGATGCCCTCCGGAGAGGTTTCGCGCTCCAGCCACCGCGCCTCTTTTTCAAAGCGCTCGCGGGCCATGGCTTTGGCGGCGCGCCGGGGGTGTTTGGCCGGGTCCAGATCGATGGCGCGACCGCGCAGCTCTTGCTGGTGCTGGTGGCTGCTGTAGGTGGGTTGGCTTTGCATGGCGGGCTCCGGTCAGGCGCTTTGCTGGTGGGTGCCGTTCTCCAGGGCTTGCTGCAGCCACCGGGCCTCGCGGTAGCTCTGGCGAAAGCCAAGGCAGCGCCCGGCTGCGTCTACTACCTGGACCATGCCGCGGCCCTTGATGATGACGCGGGTGCTGCCAGCGGCTCGCCCTGGGCTCTGCTGGCGTTGGGCGAACGCCTCGCGGGCCTTGCCGGCAAGGTTGATCAGGTCGGCCAGCTCGGTGACGCTGGCGCTGGCTTGTTGCAGTGCGTTCATGGCGTTGCTCCTGTGCTGCACCCATAAGCCAGCCACGCTTCGCCACCAGACCTTCCGCAAGGTGCGGGTCAGCGGGGCTGCTTATGGGTGCGGGGTAGGTGGGGGATAAGGCCCGGCATCGGATAACCAATGCCGGGGTGTTGCGCACTATGCTTCAGGTGGGGCTTTGGGCTTTGTCCAATGATGCGCGGTTACATCGGCGCCCCGCTTGGCCGCTGCCTGGCAGGTGTTGGGCGCAGCCTTCAGGCTTACTGCGCCACGCGGTATTGCGTGTGCTTTTACATGGGCTTGTCCTCCGCTGATTCGCTCACTGGGCAGGCAGTGGCCACCTATGGAGTTGAATGAGTGCCGGCGTGCGCCTGTTCCGGCTGACCTTCGGGGAGTAGTGGCCCCTGGCGGCTTTGCTCCTGCTCGGCCTGGCCCGATTGCTTGACGCCTCCCGGCGTTGTCCTTTCCCGGCCCTGGAATAACCAGGACGACGAGTTGATGCAGACCATTCTGCATCGGGGTGTGATCTGTGGGCGGACTCGAACCGCCTCTTGCCTGCATGGCTGCCAGCATCCCCTGGCACTGATCACACTCCGATGCAGCCTGCCCGCCAGGTTCTCCCAACGCACTGCAGGTGATCGGGCCGTCTCTCCGGCTGTCTCGCCAGTGAACCAGGCAGCAGCACCGCCCGGCACAGTCAACCACCAGTCTCGCGCCCAGCGTTGGCGCCTCATTACAGGTGTGGTTCCCGTCCGCCCGTTAGCTGACTCATGGCGGAAATGCTGTTTTAACGGCAGTACGTTGCCAGCCCAGCAGCAAAATCGTTGTTCAATGGCCGAACCGCCCAGGTGGCCAACCTGCATAGCGCCCAGCGTCCGCTCCTGCGTCGGCTGGGTGGCGCCCCCGATTTGTCGGTGGGGGATTGGGTTACCGCTTTCCTGCCTCAAGAACCGGCAGGCCAGCTTCCGTTGGTATGTAAATCACTTGCGGCGTGGAACCCTTGCTAAGGCCCTGAATCCACAGGTAGCGCAGATATCCGTCCGGGCCGCCAAGCCCATCCGCCACAATTCGATTCGCTTCCGCCACGCCGCGAGCCCGGAGTACTTCTGCCTGGTTCAGGTACTCGGCAGACTCAAGCTCCTGCTTGGCTTCAAGCGTTGCAATTTGGCGGTTGAACTCGGCTTGACGAAGCTCAGCTTCACCACCGATACCAGCTCTCCAGCGATTCCAGAGCGGCAAGCCAAAGAACAGGCCCCCGACCATCACCAGAATCATCACAATCACCAGCGTAATTACCGCTGCCTCGCCTTTTTGCTTTTTGTGCATATCGCTTCCCTCCGGTTGTTTTCCCAATGCGCCCTGTTGCCAAGGCGCATCAGTGAAAACTGCGTGTTCCTCGCGCTCAGCTACTGGCCTCTTGCGCGCTTGTTGCGTCTGGCTGTCGGTGCCTGATTACTCGCCATCAGGCCGGGCATTGCTTCACTTAGCCGCTGTGCAGGTGGTGCGCCTTCTTCTCAGGCATCCTGCAGGGAGCGGGTGGGTGCGCCTCGGTGGGCTGCTGATTCCAGGGGTCAACAGGTCGAGTCGGCATGGTGACCAGAGCCATGCGTGGGCCGGTTCGCCGGCAATAGCAGTCGTGTTTTGCTTCCGTCGCTCAGCCGAAGCTGTCGGGACTGCGGAAGGTTCGGAATTGTGTAAAGAGCAGTGCCTTTCGGCTGGCCAAAATACAAGCGGCCTTGCATTTATAAAAGCATGCTTGTCTTTCCAATGCAAGTTAGCTTGTTTATTTTCTTGCGGGCATAAAAAAGCCCGCGCTCGGCGGGCTTCGTTTTTATCCTGATGGTCAGTTCTGGTCGCGCCAGGCCTGGGCCAGCCTTGCAAGCTTCTTCATGGTTGTGCGGTCTCTGGCCTTGCCGTGCGCATCAGGCCAGAAGAACGCCAAAATCAGAAAGCGCTCCTCGTACAACTCGCCTGGCACGTATATCAAGGCAGCATCCTCGCCTGGGTTGCCGCGCCGGCATACGCGGCTGTTCTGCGGGACGTTCTTGGGGAAAGTGGCGGGCGGGATCTTGATATGGATGTGCATCATGCAGGCCTGGGCAGCTTGCACGGGCTGCATGTAGGGCACATCCTTACCGAATATGGATGGTATCTCCAGGCGTCCGGATTCCATGTAGCGCGAGAACTCGGCACGCAGCGTGCTTGATAGGCCGGGGTGCTTGGCGTCTACTGGCTTGAAGAAAAGCGAAAAGGTTTCCGGATGGAAGCTAACTTCAACCGCCATTGGCTCCCTTAAGCTAGCTTAGCCAGCTGCCGATTGGTGTGATCGGCCAGGTCGCTCAGCGCCTTGCCGGGGAGCGCGCTCTGGTATTCATCGGGTACCACGAAGTGCTGCCTAAACAGGTGATCAACGGTAACCAGTCGACCCCTGACTTTGGCAATAGCCCGGCGCAAGGCCATGTGCTCGCTGCTCAGGATCTCGGGGACAGCTGCCTGCTGCAGCGCTGTCTCAAGTTGGCGAGTGGCTTTGAGCAGCTGCATGTTCTTTAGGAATTGCTCTTCGTCGAAGCGGCTGAACTCAACCAGGCTGGAGACGATTTTCACGTAGTCGGCATCCAGAGCGGTCCAGTCGCTGACCATCTTTGCAATGACCGAGCGAATATCTTCCTGCTTGAAAGGTGCCGCTTGATGCTGCGTTGGGCGCGCTTGGTTGGCGCCCTCGGCTGCTGCCGAGTAGTCTCCAACCAGCGCCATTGCCGCGACAATGAGCGCAGGAGCGGCGGCTTTTGCAGACATTGCGCACTCCTATTGGCGTTTCTGAAAAGGGCCAGAATTGTAAGGCACAACACACTGTATAGCCAGAATTGAAAAGCCTTCAATACTGGCCATCTGTCCAGCTGAATGCGGCTTTAGGTGCCTACCTTCAGGCTATTCTCGATATCCTGTAGGCGTCTTGCACCTTCCAGCGGGTCGTTGATGGTGACCAGTGGGAAGTCTTTCTTGTCCGCCATGTCCTGCAAGAGTAGCAGGCGCTCGCGGTAGGACTGCTGATTGTTTGGCTTGAGCTGGGAGAGGTGCTGATCCGTAGGCACTACGAGCATCATGGTCGGCTGCTGGTGATGCTCGATCAAGCCGTCATGCTCACGCAGTTGCTCAAGGCGCAGGATGCGCGAACTGGCAACGTCGAAAAGGTTACTTTGACGGTAGCCCGCCGTTACGCTGCAGATGTTGGCCGCCACGCGGGAAGAGAAATAGTCGCAGGGCAGGGAGATTACCGCCCCGCGCACCCGAACATCCACCGAGCGGCCGAAGTGCTCGACCAGGGTCGGGTTAACCTTCTCCATCGCGCGCTTGAAGCGCTTCCAGTACATGGTGCGGTCGTGATCGCCACGGCCTTCTTCGCCGGCGTGCACAGTGCTCAGGCTTGACGTCAGGCTTATGCCTTGCTCGATCACGTCCTGAAGATCCTCGCCAATCGCAACGCGCTTCTTGCCCAGGCTTATGCCATGCATGCCCGAGGAGAACTCGCCGCGGAAGCCGCCCTTGGCAAACCGCAGGGCGCGGTCAAGCGCCAGGGTCATCATCTTTTCAAGGCCGGCAGCGGTATCGCCATAGAGGCATTCCAGCGCTTTACGGCTGATGGCCAGCTGGCCGGCTGCCTCTTGGCCATCGAAGGCGACTACGCCTATGGTCAGTCTCTCGCCGGATTGGACTATGGGCTCCATGTAAATCGCCGCCCACTGCGCCTCGTATGAGGGCAGGGCAGGGAAGTCGGAGAAATTAGCGACTGGGCTGCTCACGTGCCAAGGTCCAGGTGTGATTGGTTGGGGTCTACGCTTTTAGCGATCAGGCCCGGCATATGATGGATGCGAGCCTGTAGAAATTCCACAACCTCATTCACATGTTTTTGGTCTACCTGACAATTACCGGGGAGGCTTTTAAGTGCGTGCGCCCGGAAGTCGCAATCACCGATGGCCTCGGCCTGCTCAGCAAGGAGCTGGCCGCTGCGGCGCCTTTCGAATTTTTGCACATCGGTAAGCAGGCGTTCGAGCAGGTGGTTGCAGATGGTGCGGTGCGGCACGCTGAGCGGGTCGCCCAGGGCTTCTTCGTGATCGATCAGCCAGAGCTTGCCATCGCCGCCCAGCAGCATGTTGCGCATGTTGCGGTCTGAGTTGGCGATCAGTTCATCAAACACAATGGCTGTGCGCCTATGCGACCATTTGTTGAGCAGGTCGTTCACCTCGTCGAGGCGCACCATTCTGGAGATGGGGTGCGCGCCGGTGTCGACGCTGGCCAGGCAGGGCGCAATGGGTGCCGCCATGCCTACGTCTGCACCGCGTGCAGCGACCACTGATGTGTAGGGCACGGGCAAGCCGAAGTGACGCCCGAGCGCCGCACTGAACATCTCGGCGTACATCTGCTTTGGCGGCAGCAGCTTGACATAGGCGTGATATTTGCGGCCGCCGGAGAACTTGACGATGCCATAGAACAGCGGGTTCTTGCCTCGTACGTCTCGATCTTCAACGGCGTCGCCGCCGAGATACATGCCGACCTCAGGTTCGGCGAGCGGGTTTTTTTCCTGGCTCACGGGCTGCTGCACCTTCCTTTGCGAATTCTTTTTCCATGCCGCGCTGGTACATCTTCAGCAAGTCATCCGGGGAGCCGCCGTTCTCTTCTGCCTGGAACGCCGCTTGCGCCAAGCCCTGCAAGCGCTGGCCCTTGGCGCGGGCCTTACCCTGGCTGTGAACGATGTCGTTGCGGATCTGCATCAGCTGCTCGACTTGGGAGTCAGTTAGCTGGCCGCTGAACAGGCCAGCCTGTATCGCATGAAGCGCGGCCACGGCCTCAAGCAGGGCAGCGGCGGCCTCGGTCTTTGACTTTGGATCGGCTTGTTGGGCGCTGGCTGGCTTGGTATCGATTTCGCCTGTTTTTGCTTCCGCGCCAGTCTTCAGCTCGGCGAGATCACCACTGAGCAGCCAGTCAACGGTCACCTTGTACTTTCGCGCAATCGAAACCAAGTGCTCATTACGAATGTTTGCAGTGTCGCCAGAAAACCACTGGCGCACGGCCTCATAGCTGATCTCGCAGGTCTTCGCCAGCTCCCTACGAACAGAACGGCGCGGCACACCCCGCGCTTGCAATAGGCTTTGGATTCTATCGATCACATTCATTCCGCGACGATACAAGCAGGCTTGCCAAGTATGCTTGCCTTGTAAATACAAGCATGCTTGAATTGTTGGCAGTCGATAGGAGCCAGCCATGACTAAAACAGAAGCTATCAAGTACTTCGGCTCGATCTCGGACTTGGCAAAAGCGCTGGGCACGTCCTACGAGGCAATCCGCCAGTGGGGCGACGAGATACCAGAGCTGCGCCAGTACCAAATTGAGGTGCTGACCAAGGGGGCTCTTCGTGCCGACCAGAAGCCAGCAGCCTGAGCGATACCCGGCGATCTTTCCCTTGGCCGCCATGATCACGCCGTCGCAGAGCCGGCACCACGATAAAAGAGCAGAGGTTTCCCGAAATGGAAGAAGTACACCGCGCGATTCACGAGACGGTGCTGGATGCCGGCCCTAAGCAGCTGGCGCACTTGATGGGTATGTCTCATACGAGCCTGCTGAACCGCTGTAACCCGAATGACGACACGCACCGCCTGAATGTCGAGCACCTGCTGCAGATCATGTTGCACAGCCGTGACAGCCGCGTTCTGGCCGCTCTGGCGCATGAGTTCGGTTTTGAGTTGGTGGCGAAGCAGCCCGTTAAGGCGACCGGCCTGCAGGCAGCCGTGCTGCACATGCATGACGAGATTGCCGATGTGACCAAGGCCGTGGTGGAGGCGCTTGAGGATGGCCACGTGAGCCAGCACGAGAAACAGCAGATCAGGCGCGCGATCGGAGAGGCCAGGACTTCGATGGAAGTGCTGCTGGCTTCGGTCAAGGTTGCTTGAACCACAACACCACCCAGAGAGGGTTTACCGCATGAGCCAGCCGACCCAAGGCATGCCAGCAGAGCGCTACACGCCCACGCCCGATGATATCGAAGCCATTCGCACTGAGCTGAATGCCCTTATTGAGCTGATCCATATGACCAATCGCGGGCTGCAGATGCAGGAGGCGATGCACGGCATCCGGCTGCTGGAGCCGCACAACAGCCTGTGCATCGCTATTCGGGATTTGTTCTGGTGCCGCGCTCGGCTGTACGGCCTTGGCACCGCTCAGCCCCCGCGCCTTGCGGGCCTTGCGGGCCTTACACCTGCTTCAGCCGTGCGGCATCCAGCAGAAAGCGGCCGTGATGATCACCCGGCTCGGTCGAGTCATCCATGAACACCCCGCTGATCAACCCCCTGCGCCTGAGCTCGCGAACAGCGAGCAGGTTTAGCTGTCGCTCGCCCGCCAGGTTGCAGATTGCCGTAGTGCCGGGGTTGGCGGCGATTTGCTGCAAGACGGAATCGAGCAGGGCCTCGGTTACTTCAAGCGTCATCGGAACCTCCTGGTTCGCTGTGTTGGGTGAGAGCTTCACAGCGTAGCAGGCGGTTCCGACCTTTTTGCAGGCACAAAAAAGCCCGGGGGCAACCGGGCTTCTTCAACAACTATGCACGGAGTCGATTATGCACACAGACAATCACCCAAGCAACACCAGTGGCGCGCCACGTTTTCAGGTTGCGCAAAACGTGGCGCGCACGATGAGCAGCCGCGAGATTGCAGAGCTGACCGGCAAGCTGCACAAGAATGTGAAGCGCGACATTGCGGCCATGCTCAGTGACCTGAAAGCAGATGCGCTCAGTTTTGAGCGCATCTATTTGGATGGGCTCAACCGCGAGCAAACCGAGTACCTGCTGGATCGTGAGCACACCGATTGCCTACTGGCCGGTTACAGCGTGCCGATGCGCATGAAGGTGATCCGCCGCTGGCATGAGCTGGAGCAAGCCGCTGCAGATCCGGCCATCCCTCAAACACTCCCCGAGGCCCTGCGCCTTGCGGCCGACCTGGCCGAGCAGAACAACCACCTGCGCCTGGTGGTGACCGAGCAGGCGCCGAAGGTGGAAGCGCTGGCGCGCATTGCCGATGCCCGCGGCTCCATGTGCCTGACCGATGCGGCAAAGCACCTGGGCGTGCAGCGCTGCAAGCTGATCGACTGGATGAAGGCCAACCGCTGGATCTACCGCCGCGAAGGCTGCGCCCGTTGGTTGGCGTATCAGCCGCGCATGCAGGCCAGTCTGCTTGAGCACAAAGTCACCGTGCTGGGCCTGGATGATGAGGGTGATCAGCGCCTGGCCAGCCAGGTGCGTATTACCCCGAAGGGGCTGGCTGTGCTGGCGCAGAAGATGGGGGTGCACAGCAATGGCCGGTGAGTGGATCAAGATGCGCACCAACCTGTGGGATGACCCACGGGTGTCGCGCCTGTGTGACCTGGTAGACCAGCCCGAGGCCATGGTGGTGGGCGCCTTGTATTGGCTGTGGGCCATGGCCGATGAGCATTCTGAGGATGGCCTGCTGCCTGGGCTGACCCTGCGCACCATCGACCGCAAAACCGGCGTGCCGGGCATGGGCCTGGCCCTGGTGCAGATCGGCTGGCTGACCGATGCCGAGGCCGGTGTGACCGTGGTGAACTTTGCCGAGCACAACGGGGTTTCAGCCAAGCGCCGTTGCTCGGAGGCCAAGCGCAAAGCGGGTTCGCGCAATGTGTCCGCATGCGATGCGGACAATAAGCAGACACCGTGCGGAGCTAGAGAAGAGAAGAATATAAATACTCTCTCTCAAGACGCGCATGAGCCTGTTGAGCCATCGGGTGAGCAGCCTGCGGATGCCGCACCCTACGCGATGACCCTGGACTGGCAACCTGATCACCAGCGTTTGAAGGCCGTGGCCTTTCGGGCCGGCGTGACGCTTGCCGCCTGCTTGGAGGCGCTGGGGGCCTTTGTGGTGCACCACGAAGCCAAGGGCCTGGCCAAGACCAGCGCCGAGTGGCAGGCCGGCTTGGTGGCGTGGGCGAAGCGGGATGCAACGCACGGCGCCGCGAAGGTCACCCCATTGCGCGGCGCTCGCCAGGCAGCGCCTGCAGGCCCCCGAGTGGTGACCGTATGAACGGCCCACGCAACGCCGCCCAGGTGGCGGCCAATCTCAAGCCCCGCGCCATCCCCGGCGCGCCTGCGCCGCAGCAGGTGGTGGTGGACGAAGCGACCCAAACCGCATTGGCCGACCTGATGCGCCGGCTCAAGGGCAACTACACCGGCTGGCGTCAAGCCTGGCCAACCGAGCAGGAAGAGTTCGCCTGGCAGGACGAGTTCCTGGGCGAGTGCCTTCGCTCCGGGGTGCTCAGCCAGGGCTTGATTGACCACGGCATGCGCACAGCCGGCCGGGATCGTCGGCCTTTCCCGCCTACCCCTGGGGAGTTTGTGAGCTGGTGCCTGGCCCCTGATGCCTTTGGCCTGCCGAGCGAGGATGCCGCCTACCGCGTGGCGATGCGCAACACCCACCCCGCCCAGGCCGGTATGGCGCGCTGGCCGCATGCATCGGTGTACCACGCCGCAGTGGCCTGCGGTTACCTGGCCCTGCAGAACCTGGAGCGCAAGCTGGGCTTCAAGCTGTTTGCCGAGAAGTACCTGGAGCAGCGCCGCCGCATGGCCCGGGGCGAGGAACTGGCGCCGGCGCCCATCGCTGCTCTGCCTGAGAGGGCTGGCCCGTGCACGCCGGAGGTTGGGCGTGCTGCCCTGGCCAGCTTGCGCGCAAAGCTGGGGCGCCGGGCATGACACCGGCCCAGGCCGCCACCGTGCGGCAACTGGAGGCCCAGGGCTTTGCCCAGGCCGAGATCACCCGGGCGGGCATCGGCATGGCCAAGGGCAACGATTACCGGGTTGTGAGTTCAACAGGCCGCGTGCGGCGTGGCGTAGGAGCAAAGCGATGACGATCACTTGGGGGCCGAAGCTTGACCGCGACGGCAAAGAGATCCCTGGCTGCTTTATCAGCGATTCGGGCTACACCGTGGCCAGCGCCTATGTGCCAGAGCCACGCTTTACCCTGACCCGCCCCGGCGGCTCGGCCCCATTCGCCTACACCGACCGCAAGGGTGATGTGAACAGGTTGGTGCGGGCTGACCTGCAGGCCGCAGGCGAGGTTAAGGCCTGATGGCGGCGAAGAAGGGCGGCATGCGCACGGTCGGCGAAGTGCTGTTGTGGTGGCTGGCCCGGGTTGAGGGTAACCGGGCCACCTCTGACAGCTACAAGCGCAGCACGCGCTCGATGGTGAAGAAGAACATCATGCCGGCCTTGGGAAGGGTGTCTATCGCCAAGCTGGACCGCCGGTTGCTGGATGACAAGCTGGTGTGGCCGATGGCCCAGGACGGCAAGAAGGCTGGTACCCAGCAGAAGGCCTTCCAGGCACTGCGCCAGGCCTTTCTGCTGGCTGAAGAAACGGGCCGCATTAATAGCAACCCGATGGCTGCGCTGACCTTCAAGAGCTTCCACCGTGGTGCCATTGGCAGTAAGCCGGCCAGCCTTTCGCGGATTGATCTGCCGGGACTGGTGCAGCAGCTCTCTGAGAACTTCAACAGCGACCCGGTGAATGGCCTGCTGCCGCTGTTGATGCTGGCCCATGGCACACGCATCGGGGAAACCTTGCAGGCGCAGTGGTCGCACATCTCGCTGGTTGAGCGGGTGTGGGTGCTGCCTGAGCTGAACTGCAAGTCGCGCCGACAACACATCCTGCCATTGACGCCGCAGGTGCTGGCCTTGCTGGCCCGCTATCGCCAGGCGTTGCCGGATGCTCGCGCCCAGATCGATTGGGTGTTCCCGGTGCGCGGTGGTGCTCGGCTGTCGCCCACCAGTGCCAGCGCCATGTTCCGTTCAGTGTCGGGCGGTAAGTGGTCGAGCCATGACCTGCGCAAGCTGATGCGCGATTGCCTGGCCGACCTAGGCGTGGACTTCTTCATTGGCGAGCGGTTGATCAATCACAGCCTCGGCAAGGTGTCTGAAACCTACCTGACCCGTGACGTGATGGAGCGTTGCCGGGAGGCGCTTGAGCGCTGGCACTCCCGTCTTGATGAGTGCGGTTTTTCCCTCGCGCACGGCTTGGATATGGCTGTTGCTGCATCTTCACAAATCACCGAAACGCCAGAGCCTGCGGGCACTGCGGCGAATTCCTGAATTTTCAATTGGAGAGGATGAAGATGGGCAATTTAGAGTCGAAAACAACCCTTCACCCGCTCCACTCACAACGGATTGTTGAGTGGTGGGATCGCTGCGAGCCAGGCGGCTACCAGGCCAACAAGCAAAGGAGAACCGGCCGCACAACGGCAATTGCCCTCAAGGCTATTGCAGATGCGATCAGGGAGCCTGGTCGCCTGATCCCTCTTATCGATCATCACCGTGGTATCGAGGCCGCGCGCCACCTTCGAGATATGGTTGATCTCTCTATTCATGCTCTTGAACTGCGCGAAATGAACCTGATTGATCACGATGGCTCCTACTACCTCTGCTTTGGGCCTTGGAGGTGAGTGCCGTGCGCAACCTTCAAGCCCTTGGCCGCCTTAAGCCAGGCGCGATGAACAAGACCGAGGCGGCCTATGACCTGCTGTTGAGGCAGCGCCTGCATGCCGGCGAGATCCAGTGGTATCGCTTCGAGGGCGTGAAGCTTCGCTTGGCTGACAACACCTTCTATACCGCTGACTTCTTCGTGATGAATGCCGAGAGCGTGTTGGAGGTGCATGAGGTGAAGGGCTTCTGGACGGATGACGCCCGGGTGAAGACCAAGGTGGCCGCCAGCATGTACCCGTTCAAGTTCTTCGGTGTGCAGCGTGGCAAACGCAACACCGGCTGGCTATTCGAGGAATTTTGATGAGTCGCCGGCAGGTTGCGGTGATCCCGCTGGCCAAGTGCGAGATCTGCCAGGGCCAGGGAGTGATCCAGGGGATATTCCATGTGATGGAGTGCGCCGGCTGCAATGGCGCGGGCTTGATCGATCAGGCGACGTGCGAGGCACTGAGCCACGCGGCAATGGTGCAGCAGCTGCGGGTGCGGCTTAACAGGGCCAATCGGCAGATCGAGCAGCAGAGAGAACAACTGGGGCGTGCTGACTTGCTGCCTATTACAGGCGCTGCAGCGGACTACCAGGGCAACAACAAGAAGGGCGCCGGCGGGGCGCACTTAACTGGCGACTGAGGGGGCTGCCGTGACGACATATAGAGATGTGAGCCATGTGATTGCTCGGGTGATGAGCATTGACACTATCGACGGTACAAAGAAGCCGGGGTGGCAGGCGCTGTATCAGGCGGGGTTCCCAGAGGTTACCGGAAGTGGCTCGGGGCTTTCAGAGCAAGAGCGGCTGACGCAGGACAGCATGACCCGCGCCGCCCTGCATCGAGAGCTTCCAGAGCTGGCCTGGCGGGTGCTGGTGGCCAAATACAGCATCAATGACATTGAGGTGGCCCAGGCCGTGCACTGGCTTGTGCCGCGCGTTGCTTCACCGGGTCACCATCTTTTCAAAATGAAGTGCGTCACAGCTTGGGCTATCCCTCGCCGCCTTGGCCCCGCCTTCTATCAACTGCAGACCTGGGATGCGGAAGGCACGCCAGAGGGAACCTTGCGTAGGTGGCGCAGTGTGACCAAGCGTTGGCTGGAAGATCAGCTGGAGGATGCATTTCGGCGTTCTGCGGAGATCATGGCAGCGCGCGGTTTAATTGAGCGTGATGCTGCTTGACATGCAGTGAGCAAGTGAGCATATTTATTGCCAATCTGCGGTTTGGTGCGTAAAGCCAAGCCGATCAAAAGCCCAGCCCTCGCGCTGGGCTTTTTCGTTTCTGATCCCTAGCTGTCACCGACAGCCTTGCCCGTTCTCCTTCGGGCTTTTTTATTAAGGTGTGCATATGGACCCTACTACAGCCGGCGGCGCCCTGGCGGCGAAGTTTGGTGTCGCGTTTGCTGGGTTCGTCGGCGCCATCCTTTCCTTGAGTTTCCTCAAGGGATTAAGCCGTTGGCAGGCCTTTTGCGCGGTGCTGACGGGCTTCTCTTGCTCGGTTTTCCTGACTCCGTTCTTGGTGGCTTTTTTCAGCCTGCCGACTGACGTTGAGTCGCGCTATGGAGTGGCCTTTCTTGTCGGGCTGCTGGCGATGAACCTGATCCCAGGCGTGAAGGCAGCCCTGGAGCGATTGCTCGCTACCCGGAGTGCCTGATATGTCGACACTGCTTATTGCGATTGACGCCATGATGATCTGCCTGATCATGCTGGCATCCCTCGACTACTTGAGGGTCAATCAGTTTGTTGAGCGCCCCTGGCAGTGTGCCGCTTTTTTCCTGCTGGCCATTGCTGCGTTTGGCCTGCTGTTCGATCGATTGGCAGGCATGGCCCCATCAGCCTGGGCTGTCCTCTTCCACTTGAGCCTGATCATTTACGCCGTTGTTCATCGGTGCGAGATATTCGACCGGGGATGGACTTGGGCGGGGGTTGAGCGCCGCCGGCATTGAGGCTGGCAAGTAGCTAAATAGCGGGGTGCAGCGTGACAGTTAAGGTGACGTTCACCGGCCTGCGCGAACGGCTGCAGACTCTGGACCGCCTTGAGCGCGAACAGCTGCCATTTGCCGCCGCCTTGGCTCTTACTCGCACTGCCCAGGAGATCCAGAAGGGCCTTCGATCTGAGATCGAGACGGTCTTCGATCGGCCAACAAGGGCCACGCTCAACAGCCTATACCTGCAGCCGGCCACCAAGGAGAAGATGGAAGCGCGGGTCTGGATCAAGGACGGTCGCAGCACGAACGCCGCCGGCAATCTGGTAGGCAAAGAGGGGCAGTGGGGCAAGGGCAGGGCGGCATCAACATGGCTTAACCCGCAGGTATATGGCGGCGGCCGGGGTGACAAGGGCTTTGAGAAGATGTTGCGGCGCAAGGGCGCGCTTGGACCTGGGCAGTATGTTGTGCCAGGCGAAAAGCTGGGCCTTGACCAGTATGGAAACATTGGCCGCGGCAACCTCAACAAGATCCTATCTGGCGCCCAGCTCTTCACCCAAGAGGGCTACAACGCCAACGCAACTGACAGCGTTCGTTCTCGCAGAAAGGGCAACCGCCGCTACTTCCTGATCCGCAAGGGCAGCCGACCTATCGGTGTGGCCGAGCGGCTTGGGCGCGGACAGGGTAGTCGCAACAACATCCGGATTGTTCTGGCATTTGTTCGGCGCCCAACCTACAGCCAGCGTCTCGACTTCTTCGGTGTGGCCGAGAAGATCGCGAAAGATCAGCTGCCGGTTCAGTTCGAACTCGCGCTGGCCAGAGCCCTCGGCACCCGTCGCCGATGATGCACCACCATGGGGCGGCTTTGGGTCCTCCTGGGGTGGGGGTGCCTGGAGGGTAATTCGGGCCCCGATTTTTCGCTTCGTATGAACTTTTTCCGGGGTAGGCGCTTCCGGTTCCGGCTGGGGTAATCATGGCAACGCAAGTCGAAGTGGCGCAGCACATTGATCTGAGTGATCGTCAGGTGCGCACTCTGGTTGCAGATGGCGTCCTGCCTGCCTCAAAGGGTGCGGGTGGCCTTGATCTTGACGCCTGCCGATTGGCGTATATCCGCTATTTGCGCGGATTGAGCAGCGGCCAGGTGCGGCCGGAAGTACCCATCGAGTTTGGCGCGGTTGATCCGCAGCTTGAGGCGCGGCTGACTCAGGAGCGCTTGAGGCTCACGGCAGCCCAGGCCGAAGGGCAGGAACTCAAGAACGAGGTGACCAAGCGCCAGTCGGTGCCGGTCACGTTTGCCACCTTCGTTCTGTCGCGCCTTGCCGCTGAAATCGGGTCGATCCTCGACACCCTGCCGCTCACATTGAAACGCCGGCACCCTGACCTTGAGGTCAGGCACATTGAATCAGTACAGCGCGAGCTGGCAAAAGCTCGCAACAGGTCGGCGACCCTGGATGATCGCCTGCCTGGATTATTGAATGAGTATCTCGACGCCACAGATTGAAGAACTGGCGGCAGCGGTTCGTCATGGCCTGGTGCCGCTTATGCGGCCAGTGCCTCAGACACCTGTCGAGTGGGCTGATGAAAACTTCTATCTGTCCAGTGAGTCGAGCTACCAGGAAGGTCGGTGGGAAACGCTGCCGTTTCAGGTGGCCATGCTCAACGCCATGGGCAATGACGAGATCCGCACTGTCAACGTGATCAAGTCTGCCCGAGTGGGTTACTCCAAGATGCTGATTGCGGCATCGGCCTACCAGATCGAGCACAAGCGCCGAAACATCCTGATCCTGCTGCCAACCGATGGCGCGGCCCAAGGCTTTATGAAGTCCCAGGTCGAAACCATGATCAGGGACGTGCCCAGCGTTTATGAGCTGGCCCCCTGGTATGGCAAGAAGCACCGCGACAACACGCTCGACACCAAGCGCTTCAGTCACTCAAAGCAGCTCTGGTGCCTCGGCGGTGCGGCGGCGAAGAACTACCGTGAGAAGTCGGTCGACACCATCATCTATGACGAACTGGCTGCATTTGAGCCGGACGTAGAGAAAGAGGGCTCGCCGACCTTTCTGGGTGACAAGCGGATCGAAGGTTCAACCTTCCCCAAGTCGATCAGGGGGAGTACGCCCAAGATCAAAGGCACCTGCCAGATCGAGGCCGCCGCCAGCGAATCGCCGCACCTGCTGCGCCTGCATGTGCCGTGCCCTCACTGCGGTGCAGAGCAGCATCTGGTGTGGGGTGGCAAGGATTGCGCCTACGGCATCAAGTGGGAACCCAGCGCGCCACAGAATGCCTGGTACGAGTGCGCGGCCAACCACTGCAAAGTGCAGCAGCACGAAATGCAGGAGCGGCACGCCAAAGGCCGCTGGATATGTGAGCGCACCGGCATCTGGACGCAGGATGGCATTGATTTCTTCGACGAAGAACGCCAGCCGATCCCAACCCCGGAGTCGCTGACCTTCCATGTGTGGACGGCCTACAGCCCATTCACCACCTGGGGCCGTATTGTCCTCGACTTCTACAAGGCCAAGGACGACTACAGCAAGCTCAAGACCTTTACCAACACCACGCTTGGTGAGACCTGGGAAGAAGACCAGGGCGAGAAACTCGACTGGGAAGCGCTTTATGGGCGCCGCGAGGTCTGGACGGGCGAAGTGCCACTGCTTGGCGCCGTGCTGACCGGTGGCATCGATACCCAGGACGACCGATATGAAGGCCGCGTGTGGGCCTGGGGCCCGGGTGAGGAAGCCTGGCTGATCCATCGCTTTGTGCTCATGGGTGACCCCGCCAGCGAAGAACTGCGCCGCAAGGTTGGCGTTGAGCTGCAACGGCAGTTCACCCGCGCCGATGGCCTGGTGATGAAGGTCGACCGCTGGGCCTGGGACTCGGGCGGGCACTACACCGACGAGGTTTATGGCGAGAGCATCCGGCATGGTGTGATGTGGGTCGTGCCCACAAAGGGCGCCAGCGTTTACGGCAAGCCCATCGCCAACATGCCGCGCGCCCGCAACAAGTCAAAGGTCTACCTGACCGAGATTGGCACCGACAACGCCAAAGAGCTGATCTACAGCCGGCTCAAGCTGCAACTGGATACCGCCCGCTCGCAGATTGCAGAGCCCCAGCCCGGTGTGATCCACCTGCCTGCCAATGATGAGATTTGCGACGAAAGCGAAGTCCGACAGATGACCGCCGAATCAAAGGTGGCCAAGTTCGTGAACGGGCGCCGGGTGAACCGATGGGATGCCCGAGGGCGTCGCAACGAAGCTCTGGACTGCCTTGTAGGTGCCCTGGCCGCACTGCGGATAAGCCAGCAGCGCTTTGGCCTAGACCTTGATCTGCTCGCAGTTGAGCCGAGCACGGGCGGCGATAGCGCAACCGGCACACAAGAACGCCCAAGGGCCAAATCAAAATACTGGAAGCGATAGCAATGGCCTACACCCACGAACAGTACCAGGCCCTGAAAGAGGCCATCGCGGGCGGTGAATTGGCCGTGCGCTATGCAGACCGCAGTGTGACCTACCGCAGTGTCGCAGAAATGCTGCAGATCCTGCGGCTGATGGAAAGCGAACTCGGCATCAACGCAGACGCCAACCGTGGCCGGCGCCTCACCTCCTTCTCCAAAGGCTACTGACATGCGAGTGATTGACACCCTGTTTCCCGGCTTTGCCGCGAAACGCGCCCAGGCTCGCGTCGAGAAAATCAAGGCCGACCTGATGCACGCGGCGCTGTCGCGCAGATTCGAAGGTGCCGCCGGCGGCCGCCGCAACGATGGGTGGCGCGCAGCAGGCGCTGACGCCAACGCCGAGAACGCCCCCGCGCTCTCTGTACTGCGCAACCGGGCCCGCGACTTGCGACGTAATAACCCCTACGCCGAGCGCGCCATCGCCGGCATTGCCGACAACGTAGTGGGCGCAGGCATCGTGCCGCGCCCCATGGCATCGAAAGATCGCAGCAACAAGCGCCTTGGCAGTCTGTGGGCTGACTGGGCCGAGACCCTGCTGTGCGATACCGATGGCCTGGAGAACTTCTACGGCCTGCAGCACAAGATCATGGAGTGCGTAGCTGAAAGCGGTGAGTGCCTGGTTCGCCGCCGCCGACGCTACAGCTCGGACGGCCTGCCCGTGCCGCTGCAACTCCAGGTGCTGGAGCCTGACTTTCTGGACGACGCCAAGACCGGCGCCACTGGGCAAAACCAGATCATCCAGGGCGTGGAGTTCGACGCCCTTGGCAAGCGCGTAGCCTACTGGCTGTTCGATGAGCACCCAGGCTCAAGCAGTTCGATGCGCAGTATCGACTCGCGCCGCATCCCGGCAGATGACGTGATCCACATCTTCCTGCCCAAGCGGGCTGGCCAGGCTCGCGGCTACACCTGGTTCGCGCCCGTCATGCAGCGCCTGAAGAACTTCGACGAGATGGAAGATGCCGTGATGGAGCAGGCCAAGATTGCTGCCTGCTTTGCTGCATTCATCACACAGGATGGCAGCGGCGGCACCGCCAACAAGCGGCCACCGCTCATTGAGCGCATTGAGCCCGGCATCATCCAAGAACTGGCCATGGGGGAGAGCGTCAGCTTTGCCGCACCGCCAACCTTCAATGGCTACCAGCCCTACAGCTGGCAGTCCCTTCACGCCATCGCGGTCGGCCTCGGCCTGCCCTACGAGCTGCTGGTGGGCGACCTCAAGGGCGTCAACTTCTCCAGTGGCCGCATGGGCTGGCTGCACTTCGCCCGCCGCGTGGATGTATGGCAGTGGCGCATGCTCATCCCTCAGCTCTGTGAGCGCGTATGGCAGTGGTTTATGGAAGCCCAGGCCCTGCTGCCGGGTGGCGAGCTTGGCGATGTGAAAGCCGAGTGGGTGCCGCCGCGCCGTGAAATGGTCGATCCCAAAGCTGAAACCGACAACGTTAAAGAGCGCCTGCGTCAGGGGCTGCTGACCTGGCCCAACGCCCTGCGCGAGCTGGGCATCACCAACCCGCAAGAGCATGCCGAGGAAATCGCCAAGGCCAACGCCATGTTTGACCAGCTCGGCCTGGTGCTGGATTGCGATCCCCGCAAAACCACAGGTGCCGGCCTAAGCCGTGACCCCACCAGCGGCCAGGGCACTGCCGCCCCATCAGAGAGCCAGGAAGATGACGACACTGAATCAAACCCATGACACGCCGCTGCAATGCATGCGCGCCGCCGTGCGCCCGGGCACCGTCAACATTGAAGACCGAACCGTAGAAATCACCTGGACCACCGGTGCGCGAGGTAAGCGCTACTCCTGGTCGATTGGTGAGTACCAGGAAGAACTGGACGTAGATGAAACCGCCATCCGGCTTGAGCGCCTAAACAATGGCGCACCCTTCCTGAACACCCACAGCCAGTGGGATCTGGAAGACGTGATCGGCGTGGTTGAGCGCGCCTGGATCGAGGGCGGCGAAGGCCGCGCCCTCATCCGCTTTAGCCAGCGCCCAGAGGTTGAGCCCATCTTCAAGGACGTGAAGGACGGCATCCTGCGCAACATCAGCGTGGGCTACATCGTTCACCGCTATGTTCTGGTCGAAGACGGCGAGGACACCACCCCGATCTACCGGGCAACCGACTGGGAGCCCACCGAACTGTCACTGGTGCCCATCGGTTTTGACGATGGGGCCAAGGTGCGCAGTGCAACAGCTCCCGCTGACTACCAAGGCCAGCGATTCCAAACCATTTTCGAAACTCGCCAGGCGCCTGAGCCTGATGAGCAACCGGCCGCCGTGGCCATCACCCAAGAGGAAACACCCATGACCGAAGAAGAAAAGCGCGCGGCCGAGGATAATATCCGCCGTGAGGCCCAGGATGCAGAGCGCAAGCGCTGCCTGAACATTCGCCAAATGGCCAAGAAGGTCGGCATTGATGAGGCCTTCGCCGAAGACCTGATCGAGCGCGGCGTATCCACTCAGGACGCCAGCACTGCCATGATCGACAAGCTGGCCGAAGCCCACGCTGCCGCCCAGCCCACCACCCGCAGCGCCCAGCCCACCAACGTGACCAGTGCCGTTGATCAGGCGGTAGTCACTGCCAAGCGCAACGGTATGCTCAATGCACTCCTGCACCGCTGTGACCCCAGCGTCAAACTGGAAGAAAGCGGCCGCGAGTTCCGTGGCATGCGCCTGATCGACATGGCCCGCGAAAGCGTAGAGCTGGCCGGTGGCGCTGTGCGCGGCATGACCCCGCAAGAGGTCGCCCGCGCTGCCCTGGGTTGTGACCGCCAGGCCTTCCGCGCTGCCGGTATGCACACCACCAGCGACTTCCCCCTGCTGCTGGGCAGCACCGTCAACCGCACCCTGCGCGCAGGCTATGAGCTGGCCCCGCAAACCTGGCGCCCGCTGGGCCGTCAGACCACCGTGCCTGACTTCCGTGAAGTGACCCGTGTCGCCCTTGGCGATATCTCCGCACTGGAGAAGGTCAACGAACACGGCGAGTACAAGTACGGCACCATGGGTGAGGAAGGCGCCCCGATCAAGGTCGCCAAGTTCGGCAAGATCATCGCCATCACATGGGAAAGCATCGTCAACGACGATCTGGCCGCGCTCACCCGCGTGCCGCAAGCCCTGGGCGCTGCTGCTGCGCAGACCGAATCCGATCTGGTATGGGATCTGCTGCTCACCAACCCCAACTTTGTGGACGGCAAAGCGGTGTTCCATGCCGACCACGGCAACCTGGCCGCCGCTGCCGGCGCCATCAATACCACCACCCTGGGCGCCGCCCGCGCCGCGATGCGCAAGCAGAAGTCCAAGGCGGGGCATTACCTCAACCTCGGCCCGCAGTTCCTGGTGGTTGGCCCGGACAAAGAGCTGGAGGCCTTCCAGTTCACCAGCTCCAACTACGTGCCGGCCAAGAACGCCGACATCAACGACAGCCGCAACACATCGCTGGGGGTGATCGTTGATGCGCGCATCACTGGCAACCAGTGGTACCTCTATGCAGCGCCGGGCATGGTCGACACCTTCGAATATGCCTACCTGGAGGGGGAGCAGGGCGTATTCACCGAGACCCGCGAGGGCTTCGAAGTGGATGGCATGGAGATCAAGGCCCGCCTGGTGTTCGGTGCCGCCTGGATCGACTACCGCGGCGCCTACAAGAACGCCGGCGCCTAACGCCACCAAAATCGACTAAGGGCGCCTGACGGCGCCCTTGTCGTTTCTGCATTGCCAATTCGAGGAAGCACCCATGAAAAACTTCGTACAACAGGGCGACATGATCACCCTCATTGCCGCCGCCGCAGTCGGCTCTGGTGAACTGGTTCGCGCCGGTAGCCTGATCGGCGTAGCCGCAACCGATGCCGCCACCGGCGAGGCCTTTGAGGTCAAAACCTCCGGCGTGTTTGACCTGCCAAAAACCAGCGCGCAAGCCTGGGAGGTAGGGCAGCCGGTGTACATGATCAGCGCCAGCGGCCTGCTCACCAACGTACCCGGCACCGGTAACTACCTCGCCGGTGTTGCGGTGGCCGCCGCGGCCAACCCATCTGCCACCGGGCGCGTGCGCCTCAATGGCTCCTTGGGCCACCCGGTAACCGCCTAAGCCATGGCCTGGGCAGACATGCGCGACCGCATGCACAGCCGCGTGGTCGCGCACCTGAAAGACGGCGCCGCCCAGTACACCGCCCCCGCTGGTGGGGCGGTGGTGTCTGGGGTTGAGGTCATTATTGACCACAACCTCATGCAGAACGGGCCGGAGGGTGTCTTCCGCAGCGATGCGGTTGGCATCACCTGGCGCAAGGCCCAGCTTGCGGCCGCGCAGCGGGGCGGGGTGTTTGCCTTTGGCGATGAAGCCTATGTGGTCGAAGAAACCATCACGGATGACGGCCACATGATCACCGCCGCCTGCATGGTGCAGCCATGACCTTAATCACCGAAGTTCGCCAGGCCGTTGTTGCCCGCCTGCAGAGTATCCAGGTGGCCGGCGGCTACCTGACCGATGCGGGCGGCAACGTGCTGTCGGGCTGGTTCAACGAGGTCATCAAGGACCAGCCCATTGGTACTGGTCTCATTGTGTTGCAGCGGGCCAAGGCGCCAGCGCCGCCAGTTGATGGTGGTGAGGCTATCAAGGCGTTCCTGGGCTTCTCCGTGGTAGGGGCCGTAGAGGCTGGCCTGGAAAACTACGAGGCCGGTCTTGAGGCG
Source organism: Pseudomonas xionganensis (assembly GCF_009763245.1). Lineage (GTDB taxonomy): Bacteria > Pseudomonadota > Gammaproteobacteria > Pseudomonadales > Pseudomonadaceae > Aquipseudomonas > Aquipseudomonas xionganensis. Next base: position 1,852,631 of record NZ_WKJZ01000001.1, read on the forward strand.
CTGGAAACCGACCTGCTGACCTGCCTCCTCACGGAAGAGGGCGTCCATGTTCCTTGGCTGCCCAAGGGCTGCACCGGGTTAAAGATCGGCGCGCCAGAAGTGTTCCCGCCTGGTGACGGGCAAACCGCCTCCACCGTACTGATCCCCATCCAACTGACCGCCGTTATTTCCCGGCAAGGCTGATCCCGCATGAGCAAAGCACCTACCCCGAGCAAGGGCGGGACGATCTCTGTCGTCCTGCAAAAACCTCACAAGCATGCCGGCGCCGATTGTCAGCCCGGCCAAACCATCACCGTCACCGCCGAGCAAAAGGCCTGGCTGCAAGCCCAGGGCGTAATCGGCAAACAAGAGGAACAGAGCAATGGCTGATTTACGCGGCGCGTACCTCGGTACCGGCAAGATCTACCTGGAGGATCTGGACAACCCCAAGGGCCTGATCCATATCGGCAACTGCAACAGCTTCAGCTATGAGGCGCAAACCCAAGAGATCGAGGAGCAGGACTACACCACCCCCGGTGGCGGCCTCGATGCATCGGTGCTGCGCATTCAGGCGCTCAACATCACCTACAACGCTCGGCACTTCAAAGCCGACAACATCGCCCGCGCGGTGTACGGAATCAGCACCGAGCAAGCCGCTGGCACCGTCACCGGTGAAGAACACACCGTGTACCCCGGCGCCCTGGTTGACCTGCGCTACCCGGGTGCCTCGTCCGTAGTCATCACCCCTGCAGGTGGCGGTGCTGCCCTGGTGCTGGATACTGACTACATCATCAACGCCGCTGGCTACCCGGAGATTCTGGAAGGTGGCGCGGTCACTGGGGCCGGCCTGGCCGTAGAGGTCAACTACAGCTATTCCGCCCACGCCTCGGTGCAGGCCCTGGTGGCCAGCGGTAAGCGCTTCCGCCTAAAGTTCCTGGGCCTTAACGAAGTGCGCTCCGGCAAGCCGATGGTGATCGAGGTCTTCCGCGTGAACCACTCCCCGGCGTCCATGAGCCTGATCGGTGACGAGTTCCAGGGCATGGAATTCACCGCCAAGGCCGAGAAGGACCAGACCAAGCAGGGCACTGGCCTCTCGCAGTACATGACCATTAAGGACGTGGCTTAAGCAAGCGGGCCATGGATGGCTCTACCCATTGATTACGGCGAGCCTGGTATCGGCTGGGTTTCCGTGTTGGTGCTGATCGGCTAGAGTCTCTTCATCATCTATTGGGAGGGACTCCACATGCTGCGATATCTGATCGTTCTCTTTGCAGCGCTGTCTGCGCTCCAGGTTAACGCTGCCTCCGTAATGAAGTGTGTTGATGCGGCAGGCAAAGTGACATTTGTGCAAAATGCAAATTGCCCCGGGGATTCCGGGCTGGCAGGCGTTGTAAGCGCCAAGAACGCCGCCCCATCCGGCTCATCTGAGCCTGTACAGCTGGCCGACCCGAACAAGCCTAAGCCTGTAAAGTCAAAGGGGCAGTCTTTTGTTGTGGTTGGAGAGCAGCCAAAAGCGGCGCCTGTCGCGCCGCCTGCTCAACCACAAGGGGCGGCGCCAGGTGTGGCTCGGCCGGCAAACCAGCCATGCATTAAAGTTGTCGAGAAAAGGGTGTCTAGGTCTTACGTAAACTCTGCCGGCCAGCGCGTTGGCAGCTCAGAAATTATCAAAGTGCCTGTCGCGTGCTAATAACACCGTTCAACCAAACCCGCTTCGGCGGGTTTTTTATTGCCCGGAGAACGTATGAGTGAGATGGGAGCGGTAGTGGTTCGCCGTATAGGCGAGCTTGATGTGGTGTGTCGTGAGCTGACGGTTGGCCAGTTGCGTGGCCTGATCGGCAGCGCGGGTGATGGCGAGGTTGTTGGTGATTTTTTGTTTGAACAGGTGCGATTGGCTGACCTGCCGCGCATGACCAATCTCACTGCAGAGCAGATCGCCGAGCTGCGCCCGAGCCAGCTGCAGTCGGTTGTGGAGGCCTGCCAGGAGGCAAACCCGGATTTTTTCAAGATGCTGGCGCGCCTGGATGCAGCCGGGAGAGCGTCTTAGCGGGGCTTGATCAAAACGTTTGCGCTCTGGTCAGGCTTGGTCACCACCAGGTTTTGCAGTACCCATGGTCTTTATTCAAGCAATCCCTCAAGGGCTAAGTTATGAGCGACGTTGAGCTGCGCCTTACGGCCGACCTTACCCAGGCTAGCAAAGAGGTCACGGGGTTCCGAAAGGAATACCAGGAGCTGGTGAAGGCGGTTGAGAAGCCCTTGCGCCAAGTTAAGGGTACGCGCGAGCTTGAGGCTGGCCTTGAGGAAACTGGCCAGCAGGTGCGCAAAGCGCGCCAGAGGCTGCTTGAGCTTCAGCGTGAACTGATCAATACCGACAGCCCAACTGCCCGTTTGAAAGAAAGCTTCAAGGAAGCAACCAAGGAGCTGCAAAGGCTTGAGCGGGCCGAGGCGTTACAGGCAAACCAGCTGAAGCGCTTGCGCTCCGAATTGGCGGGCGCCGGTGTTGACACTACTCGGCTTGCTGCTGAGCAGCGTCGGCTCGCCTCTGAAATGAGCAAGGCCCTGCAGGCGGGGCGCCAGGATGCCGCCGCCCGCAGTATTCGTGAGCGGGCCGCCGCTCTAAAGCAGCAAGCTATAGCCCAACGCCAAGCAAACGCTGAGGCCGCCCGCGACAATTTGGGCGTCAATCGTTTTCGGGCGCTGCAAGCTGAGATCAAGCTGGCAACCCAGCAATACGATCAGCTCCGGCGCAGCGGAAAGCTGACCGCCCAGGAACTGGCGGTGGCTCAGCGGCAGTTAACTGAGCGGATTCGTGAGAGTAAGACCGAGCTGCAGTCTCTTTCTGGCGCTTCGTCTGATGGCGGTATTGGCGCGCTGGTAGGTGGCCGTATTGGCGCCGGCGCTGGTGCGGCAGCCGGAGTGGCCGGTGCGGCGGCTATAGCTGTGCAGTACGCCTCAGCAGTTGACCCCATCAAGAAGATGGAGGCGCAGTTGAAGCTGGCTACCGAAAGCCAGGAAGAGTTCGCCCGAGCACAAGCCGCAACCTTCAAAATTGCTCAAGAAAACCAGGCGCCACTTGAGGATGTTGTCACCCTTTATTCGCGCCTTACACCTGCCCTGCGCGATGTTGGCAGAGGCCAAGGTGATGCAGTCAAAATCATTGATGCGGTTACCAAGTCGCTCCGGATTAGCGGCGCCACAGCCCAGGAAACAGCATCCACTATCCAGCAGTTCAGTCAGGCGCTTGGTTCTGGCGTGCTGCGCGGGGAAGAATTCAACACCCTTGCAGAAAGCTCGCCTCGGCTTCTGAGGGCGCTGGCCGATGGCCTGGGTGTCAATGTTGGCGCGCTGCGCGCCATGGCGGCAGAGGGTCAGTTGACTGCGGACGTTATCAGCGACGCGCTGATCGGGCAGCTATCAAAGCTGACAGAAGAGGCTGCCACCCTGCCTGATACCTTTGGTGGTGCCGTCATTAAGCTCACCAACAGCCTGCAGGGCGCGCTCGGCAAGTTTGACGAGTTCACCGGTATATCGGGGCGCCTTATTGAAACAATCAATACGCTCACTTTTGTGGTGGATGGATTGGCCTCCGGCTCAAAGGATAAGGCTGGCCCGGCCCTGGCTAGCCTCGGCCTGGAAATGGCGAAGCTGGTGCCGACCATGAATCTTGTCCTCAGCACCAGTGAGCGCTTGATGGCGATGGCCGGCATTCAGACTTTCTCTGATCGTTTGAAAGCGGCTGCCGAGGAAGAGGTGAAGGTCTACGACTTTCGCGCGGAGCGCCTTGCTGCTCATCAGGCCAAGGTTAGAGGTATCCAGAAAAAGGCAGCGGACGATGGCAAAGCCATTCTTGATCAGCAGATTAAGGACACCAAGGAACGCCTTGATGCCCAGGTAGACGCTGAGCGTGACGCAGCCCGGGGCTTGGAGAAAGCCAAGCAAGCCCAACTTGATACCCAGAAGCGCTACCAGGAAGCGTTGGCCAGGCTTAATTCTGGCGCCACAGGTGCGGCTGATTATGGCCAGGCCCAAGCCCTAAAAGTGGCGGCCCGTAATGCTTTGCAAGAGGGCGACATAGAGGGCGCAAAACGTCAGGCGCAGGCGGCGCTGGCTGTGCTGGATGAGCTGGCGCGCGCCGGCGAGAACACCTACGGCTTTGCTGGCTTTATCAAGGAGCTGCAACAGATCGAGCAGTCCGCCGATCAGCGATCGGTGAAGGATGCCGAGGCGGCGCTGGGGCGCGCAAAAGAGGCGGCCGCCGAAACAAAGCAGGCGCTTGAAGAGCTGAAAAACGTCAAGGTCAGCGCAACCCTCAGTGCAGAGGATGAGCAGGCGCTGCTTGATCAGTTGCGCAAGCTTGCAGAGAAGGCTGGAATCATTCTCACCATTCCGGTTACGGCCGTAATGCCAAAGCGTGGCGAGCTGGATGCAGAGGGTTATGAGTTTGTGCCAAATCTTCCAAGCGCAGACGGCTTTGCCCGCGGTGGCTGGACGGGCCCAGGCAGCAAGTATCAGCCGGCGGGCATTGTCCATGCCGATGAGCACGTGCAGCCCAAAGAAGTGGTCAACGAGCCAGGGGCGCTCAGCTTTCTTGAGCGTATTCGGCGTTATGGCTTCCAGAACACCATGCGCTCCCTGCAGTCCCGCTTCCGGGGCTATGCCGAAGGCGGCCTGGTAACCGCCTCGCGGGCCTTGCCCAGCATCCCGCCGCTGGCCCCGGCGCTGCAGCAGCAGCTGGATAAGCCTGACTTGCCGTACATGGGTAAGTTTGCGTTCGACTTCGGCGGCGGCGATCAGGTTGATGTGTACACCACCAAGGACGGCGCGCTAAGCCTTCAGCGTCTGGCCGCCAAGCATGGCCGCACGCAGAAGTAATCAGCCCCACCCATAACCCAGCCCGCCCAGTGCGGGCTTTTTAACGCCCGGAGTTTGCCCCATGCAGCGACCCCCACTGGTGCTCGGCGGCATCGAGATTCCGCTCCATGCCGGCGCACTTGAGTTAGGTGACGAGGAGATCGGTGGCGAAGCGAGTATGCGCCTGAGTAATGGTGATCTGGTCACCATGTCACGCTGGAAGAAGGCCGCAGGAACGGTCAGTGCCCGAGGGTTTATGCCGCCCGGCCTGGACGGCCTGGATTTTAGTGCCCACCACGAATTCCACAGCACCCAGGTGAGTAGCGCGCAAAGCACGGGGCTGGTTTTCAACCTCACTAGCACCCCGCGTCCAGATAAGGCCCCCTGGGCCTTCGCCCTGGTTAACGGACAGTGGCACGCGACCCCCTGCAGCACGCTGGAGCGTGTCGCCACCGTAACCCCGGTACCTGGGGCCACTCTTTATCAGGTTTGGTGGATGCCTGTTTATCAGGTTAAAGCCACGCGCCCTCGTAAGAGCCAGTCAGGCCTTCACGGCTGGGAATTCAGTTGGGTGGAAACCTAAATGCTCATCAACGGCGGACCAATCAACAGCGCGCCGATCAATGGCGCGTCCGGCGCAGTAGCAGCCCCTGAGCCCGAGTATGTGGTGGCGGGCATCAGCTACCGCTGGCGCCTGCGGGTGACCGTTGGAGGTGTGGATCTGAGCGACCAGGTGCTGGGCGTGACCGATACCGACCGCGAAGGCGGGGCGGCTGGTGTGGGCGGGCTGGAGCTGTACCTGCCGCCCGGCCCTGTGGTGCCCAGCGATTGGGTAGGGCGCAGCGTCACCCTCGATTTTATCTGGACCACCGAAGGCGTCACGCATGAGGAGCGCCGCTACACCGGCCAGATCCTCGCGCCCAGCTGGGACGCCGCCAACCGCATTCTGGCCTGCGAGCTGAGCGACAACCTGCAGCAGCGCGTTGAGGCCCTGAGCGTGGCCGAGATCGACGCGCTCACCGGCGGCTTCTGGTCGGCCGATGTGTTTGAACCGGTAGAAGGCCGCTCGCGCTGGGATTACGCCCTGGAGCGCATGAGCACACGCACGGCCAGCCTCGACTGCTCGCCAACCGGTGAGTTGCGCGTGAGCAGCTGGTACGCCATGGCCACCCCGCACTATGTGTTCGGCCCCGGCACCACGCTGGACGGCAGCGTGAGCCTGCAGCTGCCCGACCTCAGCCGCCTCACCAACCATGTGGTCATCGAAGCGGACTACCGCTACAGCCGTCTACGGCAAAAGAACGAGAGCTGGAGCTGGGTGGGCGGTGGCTTCTGCGGCTGGTACTTCCCGGATAACAAAGAGTTGCCCACCATCGAGATGATCGAGGATGCGGTGAGCTCCACCGGCAGCCAGCTGCTCAAAGACCCGAGCTGGGATCTGCTGCCGCCCAGCGATATAGACCCATGCCTAACCGGCCAGCCCTGGGTAAACAACTTCACCGACCTGCTCCTGGGCGCCCAGTTCCGCACCGGGCGCCGCTGGGTGCAGAGCATCACCGAGCGCTACACCCTCACCGTTGAAGCGCCCGCCAGCATTGCCCAGGCCGGGCCTGTAGTGGCCAGGGTAGGGGGTGCTTTTGAGGTGGAGAGCGCCCAGGCCGAAACCTGGGGCAGCACGCCGTTTGACAGCGGCCTCAACGGCCACACCGACAGCCGCGACGAAACCCGCCGGCAGGCGTTCTTCGCCGTGCTGCTGCGCCAGGCCCTGGCCCAGCTGGTGGACGCCCACCGCGCCACCCGCATCAGCCTGAGCCTGCCCACGCCGATGGCGGCGGGCATTGACCTGACCCACACCCTGCAGCTGGATGACCAAGGCATTGCCGCCCAGGGCCGCGTCACCCGGGTGCGCGATGTGTACGACCACAGCGGCGGCACGGCCATCACCACCCTGGAGCTGGCCGTGATGCGCGGCGGTGGCGCCGTAAATGACGCCCTGGTACCGCCTGCCTCGGTAGACGAGCCCCAGCCGCCGGGCATATCGCCCACCAGCCTGCCCACTCAACTGGGCGGGCGCAGCGGTGTGCCGGAGTACGACGAAGACCTGCCCGGCTTTGCCGGCAACTACGGCAGCAGCGATATCGCCGACCCCATCCGCTACCCGCGCCGGTTCAAGCTCACCGTAGATGAGATCCCGGCCGAGCAGCGCGACGAACTGCCGGTGCCGATTGCAGCCACCTACAGCGTGGCCATCCCCAACGATCTGCTGGAGCTGTAACCATGCCCACCCTTGCAGAGCAACGCCGCGCCATCCGTGACGGCATCACTGCCAGCCGGCAGGCCACGGCCGGGGATGAGCGCAAAGCCATCGGCAAACGCCTGGAGGCCGAGCGCCGCGGCACCGCCGTGGTGGAAGACCTCAACCGCCTGGTGCAGCAACCGGCCCCGCGTCGCACCCTGCGGCCCGTTACGCCGCTCGGCGCCCTGCCGCCCACCAGCGGCCAGGGCAACTACAAAGCCCCGCCCGCCACCACGCCCGGCGGGGGCGGAATCGCCAGCCCGCTGACAGAGGTGACCCGCACCGAGGGCGGGCAGGTGGTGCCGGATCGGGACTACTGGCCCAGCATCAACCTGTACTCATCCGATGGGCTGATGACCTTCAAGCTGGCCGCCATCAAGCAAGCAAAATTCACCGATGCCGATGGCGCTGCAGTTGCAATCAACTATGCCGAGGTGCCTGAGTGATCGGTCGCACACCCCTGGATAAACTGCAGCTGTGGGGCGTCACCCTAAACGGGGTTTACCAACCCGGCGTGTTCAGTAGCGACCCGCAATACGACTTTGCCTACCTCACGGTTGGCGCCCATAAGCTGCCGCTGGATGATGACTACAGCGTGTCGGGCTCTATCCCACCGTTCCCGCTCCAGGCCGAGCAGCTGCTCCAGCACGCCGTTGAGTTTGAGAACGTGCGCAAGGGCAGCCTGCTGGCCACCTACACGCACCTGATTCAAGTGCCCGATGCGCCGCCGCTGCCCTTCACCCCCGAAGAGCTCGATGCCGAGCATCAGCAGGGCAAGGGCTGGCGCGATTACGCCGTGCTCAGCGGCTACCACCAAAGCTACGGCTGCGTGTGGCTGGACGGCTGGCCGCTGCCGGTGGCCCGTGGCGCCGTGTGGCATATCGGCCAGGTGTTCCACAACAGCATCATCACCGACCGCAACGCCCCCTTTACCGTAACGCTGCAGGTGCGGCCCTTCGCCGTATTCGAGCGCAACGGGCGGGCAGTGGACCCGGTGGAAATCACCGCCACCTGCGCCGATCTGCAGCAGCGGCACAGCACCGTGCCACAGTTTGATGGCGTGGGCCCATTGAGTGATGAATTGGTGGTCACCCTGCACAGCATCAAGCCCGATGGCCGCCAGGCGTTGCTGGCCCTCTACGCCAGCACTGCTGGCGCCTCGCTGGCGGACTGCCCCGTGGGCTGGCTGCTGCTGGACATTACCGGCGACGAGCCCGGCAGCATGGCGGCCACCCTCACCGTGCACAAAAGCCGCGAGGCGACCCTGGGCGACTATACCGAGGTGCCCCTTGGGCCGGAGCTGGCCGGTGACGCCCTGGTAGTGTTTGCCACCACCACCTTTACCCAAACCGAGGTGGCCCCAGGCCGGTTTGATGTGACGTGCACCTTCTCAGGCCCCGCCGCGCCACCCACGCCGCCCATAACCAGTGTGCACGAACGTGAGTACAGCTCAGAGAACATCGGCCGCCTTATTAACCTGGCGTTCAGGCCAGACGGCAGCATTGCAGAGCTTACCTGCGACGTAACCTGGCAGGGCTATGTGACACAGAGCTGGAGCGACCTAACCGCAAGCGGCAGCATAGAGGGTGAATACCGGGTAGATGATGGAGGCAACATCTTTGGTGGTGGCATCGTCGATATAGGCGCTAACGTGAGTGGTGAGAGCCTGGTAACCGGCGAAATGAAGTTCAAGGCCGGCGGTGTGGTGGTGGACCACATCGAATACAGGTCGCTCATCACCCGCAACTCCCGGATTACAACCGCGGATAGGTCAATACTCGGCGGCGGCTCAACCGACCCGAATGGCCCGCTGGGGCGCTACTTCAACCTACCGATATCGGTTAATGGTTCGGCCTTTAGCACCAACATCGTCACCGGTACAACGGAGTGGGAAACCACCCTCAAGGTAAACGGTGTAACGGTGGACTCAAACGTGCGCAGCGCCCCGGCCGTGCGCGGCCTTAACCCTCCACTGGGCACCACGCTCACTCGGCCACAGTCGGTTTCGTTTGCCGTGCGCGAGATTTACAACAAAAACAGCAGCGGCCTGGGCGTAAACGACCAGGCCTGGGCGGTTGATGCCCGCCCGCAAACCAACCACTCAGCCCATATCCGCTGGGGTAACTGCTCGGAAACGGGTGCAGTGCAGATCAACGACACCGCTATTGCCTCAATCAGCATCGCAGACCGCCACCCCAACCCGACCCCAGCGCCCTCTATCTACCAGCTCCGCGACTTTGCAGCGCACTACGACCCCAAGGCCGAAGACCTGGTGCCGAGCGACGTGCGGCCATCACTCCCCGATAACCCGGTAGCCATGCGGCTTTACTACCTCTAAGGGTTTTGCCATGACACAACAGTTCCTCAACAACTGGAGCGCCACCCTGGCGCTACCAGCGGCTGCGGCCGCCCCCGAGTTAACCATCGAGCCCGCCAAAGCCGCCCTGCTGGGCACACTCACCCCGGGCGACCACTACGCTGCCACCCTGGCCCGGGTAGTGGAGGGCGCCGAAACGGCCTGGGAAGTGGTGCACATCACCGCCATTACCGGCGGCGTGCTGACCGTAGAGCGCGGCCAAGAGGGCACCACCGCGCTCGACTGGGAAGCCGGGGAGGGCATCAGCTTGCGCGTGACCAAGGGTACGCTGGAGGATTTGCGCGGTGCGGTAGGGCCGCAAGGCCCAGAAGGTCCCACTGGCCCTGATGGCGCCAGCGCTTATGCCGTTGCAGTCGCTGGCGGCTTTGTGGGTGATGAGGCCGCCTGGCTCGCAAGCTTAGTGGGGCCTCAAGGCCCTCAAGGCCCGCAAGGCCCTGTAGGCCCAGACGGCGCAAGTGCTTATGCAGTGGCGGTGGCCGGCGGCTTTGTGGGTGATGAGGCTACCTGGCTCGCCAGCCTGGTCGGGCCGCAAGGCCCGCAAGGCGTGCAGGGTATCCAAGGCGACACCGGGGCCACAGGCCCTCAAGGCGACCCTGGTGCCGGCCTCAACATCCTCGGCACCTTGGCAAGCCAAGCCGAACTGCCTGCCACTGGTAACCCAGGCGAAGGGTATTTGATTGCAGGTGATCTCTGGGTTTGGTCTGGCACTGCTTGGGTTAATGCCGGCCAGATCCAGGGACCTGCAGGCCCTCAAGGCCCAGAGGGCCCCGCCGGCCAGCAGGGCGCACCGGGTGCAGACGGCGCTGACGGCGCAAGTGCTTATGCAGTGGCGGTGGCTGGCGGCTTTGTGGGTGATGAGGCCGCCTGGCTCGCCAGCCTGGTCGGCCCGCAAGGCCCCCAGGGTGTTCAGGGTATCCAAGGGGAAACAGGGCCAACCGGCCCGGAGGGCCCTCAGGGGCCACAAGGACCCGCAGCGCTGATCGAGGGTCTGCCCTCGCGCACCATCACCGCCAGCGGCGCAGTCACCCCAGCCGATGCCGGCCACTGGCTGATCTGCGACAGCGCCACCCCCATCACCCTCACCATCGGCGCAGAGGCCACCGAGAGCTGGGCGATTGCCGGCATCCTGCCGATGTTTCATGTCCGGCAGATTGGAGCGGGCGCGGTAACGATTACCGGTGATGGATTCAGCGTGACGACACACTCAAGCGACACCAACGTAACAGATGGCCCAGTGTCTTCGGTCACAGCTGTGCGCGATGGTAATGACGACTGGAGCCTGATCGGCCGACTGGTGGCAGCATGATGATCCCAGGTATTTTGGCCCAGCGGCGGCATGGGGGTGGGGCGCCAGCGGCTTTTCCAGTTATCCGCAACGCCCAGGCCGTAGCCTCAACCGGTGCAGATGAAACGCTCACGCTTAACTATTCTGCTAGCGCGGGCGACCTGGTTATTGTCGTTTTTGGGCAGCGCGCATCCGCCTCTTTCCCGCCATCCCTTGATGACACCGGATGGGATTTACTTATAGGTAATGGCAACGCAAATGCGCCCAGCTTTGTCTTTACGAAAGTGGTCGCCGGTGGCGGCACGCTGACAATTACCCCTGGGCTTCCGCCGCAGTATTGTGCAGCAGTAGTAATCGTCATAGAGGCCGGCACCCACCAGGGGGCGGTAGAAAATGCTACATCTACTGGTAGCGGTTCGCCTAACCCGACGCCTTTGACCCCATCCTGGGGTGCGGCCAAAACACTGTGGATCGCCACTTACATTCAGGCATATGGCTCAACGGTTAGTAGTTATCCGCTGCCAAACAACCAGCTCCATGCCAGAAGCGGAACAACCAGCTCAAACATCTCAACGGCCATGTGCGCTGATAGCCAAGAAGTGGAGACGCTGGACCCCGCTACTTTTTCTGTTTCAAACACGGCGGGGTATACCGGCCGCACCCTGGCTGTTAGACCTGCCGCCTAAGCCATGCGCCCGCCCTTCGCGGGCTTTTTCCTATCTGGAGCACCCCATGACCCTGACCGAAATACGGGCCCAGGCCATAGCGCCTGCGCTCGCGCTATTGCCTGGGCGCATGTCTGAGCATCGCCCGGCTGTTGAGGTGCTGCTGCTCACCACCCACCTGCAGGAGGCGCCCAACCGCGAGCAGTGCCAGCTGCCAGTGCGCCCCGGCAAGTGCGGCCCGGCCCGGGGCATCTTCCAGTTTGAGCGCGGCGGCGGTGTGGCCGGCGTGCTGCGCCACCCGGCCAGTCGGCCGCATGTGTTCACCGTATGCGCCAAGCTGGGCGTGGTGCCCACGCTCGATGGCATTTTCGACGCGTTGCCCAGCCAATGCGATGTGCTCGATGCCGCCCTGGCCCGCCTGCTGTACTGGACAGACCGCAACCCGCTGCCCGCCCTTGGCGACGTGGAAGGCGCCTGGCAGTACTACCTGCACAACTGGCGCCCAGGTGCCTGGGAGCGCGGCACCCCCGCCCAACGACAGGCCCTGCGCCGCAAGTGGGGCCTCAACTACGCCAAGGCCATGGATGAGGTGCGCGCATGATTCCCGCTCAATACCGCGCCGCGGCCCTGGCCCTGCTGGCTATCTCGGCTCTGGCGCTCGCCGGGTGGGCAGGGTGGCAGGCCAACGGATGGCGCCTGGGCAAACAGCTGGCCCAGGCCGAGGCAGCCCACCAGCACACCCTCGGCGAGATCGCCCGCGCCGCCGCCAGCCAGTTGCAAACCCAGCAAACCCAGCGCCTGGCCCTGGAGCAGCGCCTGGCCGAACTCGACACCACCCATCAACAGGAGATCACCCATGCCCAGGCCGCTGCTGACCAGTTGTCTGCTGACCTTGCTGCTGCTCGCAGCCGGTTGTCAGTCCGCGTCAACCCTGCAACCTGTGCCAGTAGCCTGCCTGCCGCCCCCTCAGCCGCCGGCGTGGATGATGCAGCCGGAGCCCGAGCAGACCTACACCCAGCAACTGCAGCAGGTGTTATCCGAGTAACCGCCCGCGCCGATCAGTGCCGTGCGCGGTTGACGGCGTTGCAGGCGTGGGTGCGTGAAGTTGCAAACCCTCCCGATGGTCTATAGTTGCCCAGCAACTAACTGACCAAGGACGGTACCCCAATGGGACACCTCATCATATCGCGCCGCCCCGGCGAATCCTTCTTCCTGCGCCTTGCCGGTGACGGCAACCCCGAACGCTTATTGCAGAGCCTGACCGGTGACGGCATCGAGGTTCATGTTGTCGGCCTGCTTGGGCGGCAGGTTCGTATCTCATTCGATGCGCCGCGTGATTTGAACATCGTGCGGAGTGAGCTGATCGAGCAGCCTTAAAAGCTGACCAATGCGCCAGGATCGTGGGACAATTCTGGGACAGTGAGTGCCCCCAATGATGCTGAATGCTGCTATGGGGTGCTATAGTCAAAGCATTGATTTTATTGGATTTTAATGTTTTGCCAGTTGTCGGAAAAGAGCGGCAAGCGGATTCGAAATCCGTTGTATCCGCGAGGGTACCTAGGGTTCAAATCCCTATCTTCCCGCCATATTAAAAAGCCCCGTAATTCAATGGGTTACGGGGCTTATGCTGTCTGCGGCATGCAAGGTGTCGAAGAAGTGTCGAAAGTCCGTTCTAGGTGTGGACAGACGATGGCAAAGTGCTAATGATTAGCGCAATTTAAAGCCAAGGATGAGTCGTATGAAGAACCTGAAACACCTGTTCTTAACCCTTCCTCTGATCGCTACCCTCGGTGGGTGCATGACTATCAGCGGAGTGGTGCGAGACAAGCCGACAGGTAATCCCATATCGTCAGCTTCAGTGACCATTAACAATGTCAGCGCTACTACGAATGCTATGGGGGCCTATAGCGTGACAGGCCCGTTCATTCCCCAGCATGTGATTTTTGTTAATGCACCTGGCTACAACATCTACACCAAGAGCGTAGGTCGAGATCAGATCCACGATATCGAGCTGACCCCCCGCCAGTAGTTGTCTGATGGGCGTGCCAGCTATTCAGGTTGGAACGCCTCAAGCGCACGCGTCCTGAAAGTATTTTCCAGTCATATAGAAAAACCCCAGAAGCCTTGGCTTCTGGGGTTTTTGTTTTTCAGGCCGGCAAGATCGGTAAGGGATTGCCTGCAGGTGGACTTGATGAGCTAAGGTCGGGCAAGTGCACAAATCGCCCATCTGTTCGATAATCGGCCTATCTCTGCCAGGGCCGCCTCCATGACCGATACCCCTCAGCGCTTTTCCTCTCTGCCGCCTGCGCCGGTGGCGTCACCTGCCGAGCGGATTGACGGTTTTGCCGGGGATCCCAATTTTATGAGCTCCCTGGCCCGGGGGCTGGCGGTGATTCAGGCGTTCAAGGAGCGCAAGCGGCACCTGACCATCGCCCAGGTCAGCCACCGCACCGGGATTCCCCGGGCGGCGGTGCGTCGCTGCCTCTATACCCTGATGCAGCTGGGCTATGCCCGCTGCGAGGGCACCACCTACAGCCTGCTGCCCAAGGTGCTGACCCTGGGCCATGCCTATCTGTCGTCGACGCCCATGGCAGTGACTGCCCAGCCGATTCTCGATTGCCTTAGCGAGCAGCTGCACGAGGCTTGCAACCTGGCCACCCTGGAAGGCAGCGAGGTGCTCTATATCTGCCGCTCGGCGGTGCCGCAGCGCCTGATTTCGGTGGATCTGAGCGTGGGCAGCCGGCTGCCGGCCTACTGCACTTCCATGGGCCGGGTGTTGCTGGCGGCGCTGGATGACGAGAGCCTGGCCGAGTACCTGCAGGGCGCCGAGTTGCAGGCCAAGACCAGCCGCACCCTGCACACGCCCGAGGCGCTCTGGGAGTGCCTGCAGCAGGTGCGGGCCCAGGGCTGGTGCCTGGTCGATCAGGAACTGGAGCCGGGCCTGCGCTCCCTGGCAGTACCGGTGCGCGATGCCTCGGGGCAGGTGTTGGCGGCGCTGAATGTCAGCAGCCATGCGGCGCGCAGCAGTTGTGCGGAACTGCAGAAGCGTTTTCTGCCGCAGCTGTTGGCGGCCAGTCAGGAATTGGGTCAGCAGATTGGTTGACAGGCTGTTGAAAAACTACCTGCGTTGCCATTGCTGCGTTAAAAACAGGCTCACAGCCGAAGGCTGAACGTGCTTTAGCACGGCCCCGAAGGGGTGAGCGAAGCGAACAAATGCTCATTTACAGCACGTAAACTCCACTTTTTCGCCTGTTTTTGCCTTGCACTGGCTGCCTCGCTTACGTTTTTCAACGGCCTTCTAAAGCGTTCGATTATCGGATGGTCGTAAGGGCAGGGCGACTGACATGGCGCATAATGCCCGGCAGCCGTCTCGACCCCGTCGCCTGCGGGTGACCACTGATCGTCTGCTGGCCCGGGTTGTCGTCAACTGGTGTATTAGTTGGCGATAGCCAAGTGCCGCACTGTGGTCGATTGTCGCGGCCTATAACGATAAGAGTGCCTGCGTGATGGTTTTTCGCCTGCTGAATGAAAAGAGCCGGATCTTCGCCCATGCAGATCCCTATGCCGTGTCCGACTACGTCAACCAGCATGTCGGCAGCCACTGCATTCGTTTGCCGCAAACCTATGGTGCTGAGGCCAGCCTCAGTCATCGTACCTTCGGCGACCTCGACCTGTGCCGGATCAGCTATGGCGGCAGTGTGCGGGTCACCTCGCCGGCGCTGGAAACCATCTATCACCTGCAGCTGTTGCTTAGCGGGCATTGCCTGTGGCGCGGCGGGCCGGAGCGTGAGCAGTATCTGACTCCCGGCGAGCTGCTGCTGATCAACCCGGACGATCCGGTCGACCTGACCTATTCCGACGATTGCGAGAAATTTATCCTCAAGCTGCCGGCGCGGCTGATCGAGCAGGTCTGCCGCGACAATCAGTGGAGCATGCCCCGGGAAGGGGTGCGCTTTGCCTCGCGTTATAACCTCGACGACATCGAGGGCTTCGGCAATCTGCTGGCGCTGATCTGCGAAGAGGCCGAGAGCGAGCAGGCGGTGCCGCAGATCGCCGAGCATTTCACCCGCATCATCGCCACCAAGCTGCTGGCCCAGGTGGCCAACAACGTCAAGCGCCTGCCCCAGGACGAGCATTCGGCGTCCTTCGAGCGCATCCTGCACTTTATCGACAGCAACCTGCAGCAGGACATCAGCCTGGAACAGCTGGCCGAGCTGGCCCGGGTCAGTCCACGCACGCTCTATGGCCTGTTCGAGAAGCATGTGGGCAGCACGCCCAAGCACTTTATCCGGCAGAAAAAGCTGGAGAAGGTGCATGCCTGCCTCAGCGACCCCAGTGTGCGGGTGCGCAATATCACCGAGGTGGCGCTGGACTACGGCTTCCTTCATCTGGGCCGCTTCTCCGAGTGCTATAAGAGCACCTTTGGCGAGCTGCCGTCCGATACCCTGCGTCGTCGCGAAGCCTGATATCCCGTCTTTTGACCGTGTAGGGTGGACAACGCGAAGCGTGTCCACCGATCGGGCCTGCGCCTAATTTCCCCGCTGGGCCACAGGTGGAAAACGCTGCGCGGTTTTCCACCCTACGGACTTTGCTCAAGTCTACGACTGACGGGGTTTCTACAACCTTGGTCGCACCCTGCAGAAAACGGATAAAGGTCGTGCAGTAACTGGATATTGTCGGACAGTCCTACGCCATAGTCTTGGAACCGTTGAAACAATAACAACGGAGCCATGGCGATGAACCTGGGACTCGATTACCTGAACGGCCTGCTGCAAGAAGATAAAGACAAGGGCATTTTCCGCTGCAAGCGCGAGATGTTCACCGACCCCCGTTTGTTCGACCTGGAGATGCAGCACATCTTCGAGGGCAACTGGCTGTATCTGGCCCACGAGAGCCAGATCCCGCAGAACAACGACTACTACACCACCCACATGGGGCGTCAGCCGATCTTTATCGCGCGCAACAAGGACGGTGAGCTCAACGCCTTTATCAACGCCTGCAGCCATCGCGGCGCCATGCTCTGCCGTTTCAAGAGTGGCAACAAGGCCACCTACACCTGCCCCTTCCATGGCTGGACCTTCAACAACAACGGCAAGCTGCTCAAGGTCAAGGATCCCAAGGAAGCCGGCTACCCGGACAGCTTCGACTGCGACGGCTCCCACGACCTGAAGAAGGTCGCCCGCTTCGAGTCCTACCGCGGCTTTCTGTTCGGTAGCCTGCGCGAGGACGTGGCGCCGCTTGAGGACTTCCTCGGCGAGTCGAAGAAGATCATCGACATGATCTGCGACCAGTCCAGCGAAGGCCTGGAAGTGCTGCGCGGCTCCAGCACCTATGTGTTCGAGGGTAACTGGAAACTGCAGGCCGAGAACGGCGCCGACGGCTACCACGTCACTGCCGTGCACTGGAACTACGCCGCCACCCAGCAGCAGCGCAAGCTCAAGGAAGCCGGCGACGATATCCGCGCCATGAGCGCCGGCGGCTGGGGCAAGAAGGGCGGTGGTTTCTACTCCTTCGAGAACGGCCACCTGCTGCTCTGGACCCGCTGGGACAACCCGGAAGACCGCCCACTGTTCGCCGACCGCGAGCGCCTCGCCGCCGAGTTCGGCGAAGCCCGCGCCGACTGGATGATCGGCCACTCGCGCAACCTCTGCCTGTACCCCAACCTGTACCTGATGGACCAGTTCGGCTCGCAGCTGCGCATCGCCCGCCCGCTGTCGGTGGACAAGACCGAAGTGACCATCTACTGCATCGCGCCCAAGGGCGAGAGTAGCGATGCCCGTGCCCGGCGCATCCGCCAGTACGAGGACTTCTTCAACGTCTCCGGCATGGCCACCCCCGACGACCTGGAAGAGTTCCGTGCCTGCCAGCAAGGCTTCGCCGGCCGCGCCATGGAGTGGAACGACATGTCTCGCGGGGCCAAGCACTGGATCGACGGCGCCGACGAGTCGGCCAAGGAAATCGACCTGCACCCGCTGATGAGCGGTGCGCGTACTGAGGACGAGGGGCTGTTTGTGCTGCAGCACCACTACTGGCAGCAGCAGATGATCAAGGCGCTGAAAGAACAGCAGGAACAACTGATTCACGTGGAGGGTGCGTAAATGAGCCTTTCCTATGACGCCGTGCGCGATTTTCTCTACCGCGAAGCGCGCTACCTGGACGACAAGCAGTGGGATGAGTGGCTGGAGCTGTACGCCCCGGACGCCGAGTTCTGGATGCCGGCCTGGGACGATAACGACCAGCTGGTGGAAAACCCGCAGACCGAGATCTCGCTGATCTGGTACGGCAACCGCAGCGGCCTGGAAGACCGGGTGTTCCGCATCCGCACCGAGCGCTCCAGCGCCACCATTCCGGACACCCGCACCTCGCACAACATCAACAATATCGAGATTGTTGAGCAGGAAGAGGGTCTGTGCCGGGTGCGCTTTAACTGGCACACCCTGAGCTTTCGCTATAAGACCGTCGACCACTTCTACGGCACCAGCTTCTACAGCCTCGATACCCACGGCGAAAACCCGCTGATCAAGGCCAAGAAGGTGATCCTGAAGAACGATTACGTCAGGCAAGTCATCGACGTTTACCACATTTAAGTCCGCTGCAGCGCTGCCGGCGGGAGCGTTTCGCTCCCGTCACGGGTCGCTGCATGCCAAAACTGCCTAGCTAGGTGTGCCATGAGCCACAAGATCGCACTGAATTTTGAAGACGGGGTGACCCGTTTTATCGACGCCAAGATCGGCGAAACCGTTGCCGACGCGGCCTATCGCCAGGGCATCAATATCCCCCTGGACTGCCGCGATGGCGCTTGCGGTGCCTGCAAGTGCTTTGCCGAAGCCGGCCAGTACGACCTCGGCGAGGACTATATCGAGGACGCCCTGAGCGAGGCCGAGGCCGAGCAAGGCTATGTGCTGACCTGCCAGATGCGCGCCGAAAGCGACTGCGTGATCCGCGTGCCGGCCTCCTCGCAGCTGTGCAAGACCCAGCAGGCCAGCTTCGAGGCGGCCATCAGCGCGGTGCGCCAGCTCTCTGATAGCACCATCGCCCTGTCGATCAAGGGCGAGGCGCTCAACCAGCTGGCATTCCTGCCGGGCCAGTACGTCAACCTCAAGGTGCCGGGCAGCGAGCAGACCCGCGCCTATTCGTTCAGCAGCCTGCCCAAGGACGGCGAAGTCAGCTTCCTGATCCGCAACGTGCCGGGCGGGCTGATGAGCAGCTTCCTGACCAACCTGGCCAAGGCCGGCGACAGCATCAGCCTGGCCGGGCCGCTGGGCAGCTTCTACCTGCGCGATATCAAGCGCCCGCTGCTGCTGCTGGCCGGCGGCACCGGTCTCGCGCCCTTTACCGCGATGCTGGAGAAGATCGCCGCCGAGGGCAGCGCGCACCCGCTGCACCTGATCTACGGCGTGACCCACGACCATGACCTGGTCGAGCTGGACAAGCTGGAAGCCTTCGCCGCGCGTATCCCCGGCTTCAGCTTCAGTGCCTGCGTGGCCAGCCCCGAGAGCAGCTACCCGCACAAGGGCTACGTTACCCAGCACATTGAGCCCAAGCATCTCAACGACGGCGAGGTGGACATCTACCTGTGCGGTCCGCCGCCGATGGTCGAGGCGGTCAGCGGCTATATCCGCGAGCAGGGCATCGCACCGGCCAATTTCTATTACGAGAAATTTGCCGCCAGCGCTTGAGGCACACAGCCCGGTGCTTTTGTAGGAGCGGCTTTAGCCGCGAATTGAACAGCCAGGAGCTTCGCGGCTGAAGCCGCTCCTACGAGTCGAAATTGAGGTGAAGCAGATGAACAAGCGTTTCCAAGACAAGGTTGCTGTAGTCACCGGCGCTGCCCAGGGCATCGGCCGCCGCGTGGCCGAGCGGCTGCTGGAGGAGGGCGCGCAGGTGGTGGCGGTGGATCGCTCCGAACTGGTCTTCGAACTGGCCGAGCAGCCCGGCGTGCTGTGCCTGACCGCCGACCTGGAGCAGGCCGGCGATTGCCAGGGCGTGATGCAGGCGGCGGTGGAGCGCTTCGGCCGCCTCGACATCCTGATCAACAACGTCGGCGGCACCATCTGGGCCAAGCCGTTTGAGCACTATGAAACGGAGCAGATCGAGGCCGAGGTGCGTCGCTCGCTATTCCCCACCCTGTGGTGCTGCCATGCCGCGCTGCCGCAGATGCTGGAGCAGGGCAGCGGCGCCATCGTCAACGTCTCCTCCATCGCCACCCGCGGGGTTAACCGCGTGCCCTACGGTGCGGCCAAGGGCGGGGTCAACGCCCTGACCGCCTGCCTGGCCTTCGAGACCGCCGAGCGCGGCATCCGCGTCAATGCCACCGCCCCCGGCGGCACCGAGGCGCCGCCACGGCGTATCCCGCGCAATGCCGCTGAACAGAGCGCCGAGGAGAAGGGCTGGTACCAGCAGATCGTCGACCAGACCCTGCACAGCAGCCTGATGAAGCGCTACGGCAGCATCGACGAACAGGTCGGCGCCATCCTTTTTCTCGCCTCGGATGAGGCCTCCTATATCACCGGCGTAACCCTGCCGGTGGGCGGCGGCGATCTGGGCTAAGCACAACCTCGTAGGAGCGGCTTTAGCCGCGAAGCGTCTGGCTTCCCAGGTTCGCGGCTAAAGCCGCTCCTACACAAGCAACCGAGCTTTTCACAACAAAAACAACAGAGAGAACCCCTGCCATGCGACAGATAGACGTTCACCCGGTTATCGACAACGCGCGTTTTAGCCGCTTTCACTGGATGGTCATGGCGCTGTGTGCGCTGCTGCTGATCTTCGACGGCTACGACCTGTTTATCTTCGGCGTGGTGCTGCCGTCGATCATGCAGGAGTGGAACCTTACGCCCATGGAAGCCGGCGCCCTGGGCAGCTATGCGCTGTTCGGCATGATGTTCGGCGCCCTGACCTTCGGCACCCTGGCCGACAAGATCGGGCGCAAGAAGGGCATCGCCATCTGCTTTGTGCTGTTCTCCACGGCGACCATTCTCAACGGCTTTGCCAGCAACCCCACCGAGTTCGGCATCTTCCGCTTTATTGCGGGCTTGGGCTGTGGCGGGCTGATGCCCAACGCCGTGGCGCTGATGAACGAGTACGCGCCCAAGCGCCTGCGCAGCACCCTGGTGGCGGTGATGTTCAGCGGCTATTCCCTGGGCGGCATGCTCGCCGCCGGCGTGGGCATCTATATGCTGCCGCGTTTCGGTTGGGAGTCGATGTTCTTCGCCGCCGCCGTGCCGCTGCTGCTATTGCCGCTGATCCTGTGGAAGCTGCCGGAGTCGGTGGGTTTCCTGGTGCGTCAGGGCCGTCATCAACAGGCCCGGGTAATTCTCAACAAGGTCGAACCGGCGCTGGCCATCAATGCCAATGACCAACTGCAGTTAAGCGATACCAAGGGCCAGGGCGTCGGCGTGTTCGAGCTGTTCCGCGAGCAGCGTGCGCTGCGCACCCTGTGCCTGTGGCTGGCGTTCTTCTGCTGCCTGCTGATGGTCTACGCCCTGAGTTCCTGGCTGCCCAAGCTGATGGGGAGCGCCGGTTACAGCCTGGGTTCCAGCCTGTCGTTCCTGCTGGCGCTGAATTTTGGCGGTATGGCCGGGGCCATTGTGGGCGGCTGGCTGGGTGATCGCTTCAACCTGGGCAAGGTGATGGTGGCCTTCTTTGTCGCTGCTGCCGTGTCGATCAGCCTGCTGGGCTTCAAGAGCCCGACCCCGGTGCTCTATCTGCTGATCTTTATCGCCGGCGCCACCACCATCGGCACGCAGATTCTCCTGTATGCCGGCGCCGCGCAGTTCTATGGCCTGTCGATCCGCTCCACGGGCCTGGGCTGGGCCTCGGGCATCGGTCGCAACGGCGCCATCGTCGGGCCGCTGCTCGGTGGTGCGCTGATGGCCATCAACCTGCCGCTGCAACTGAACTTCATTGCTTTTGCCGTACCCGGGGCCATCGCCGCCCTGGCCATGGCGGTATTCACCCTCAGCGGTCAGCGGCGCCAGGCGGCGAGCGCAGCCCTGACGGCGGCCAAGGCCTGAGCTTTAGCCCTCACCCCCGGCCCCTCTCCCGCAAGCGGGAGAGGGGAGTACTAGGTAACTGACTGGAATTTGAAATGAGCCACGCCCTGATCGAAAGCCTGACGGCGACCCTCGTCGACCTGCCGACCATTCGCCCGCACAAGCTGGCCATGCACACCATGCAGCAACAAAGCCTGGTGATTATCCGCCTGCGTTGCAGCGACGGTGTTGAAGGTATTGGCGAGGCCACCACCATCGGTGGCCTGGCCTACGGCAACGAGAGCCCGGAGAGCATCAAGCAGAATATCGACAGCCACCTGGCGCCGGCGCTGCTGGATCAGGACGCGGCCAATATCAACGCCTGCATGCAGCGCCTGGACAAGATCGCCAAGGGCAATACCTTCGCCAAGTCCGGCATCGAAAGTGCGTTGCTCGATGCCCAGGGCAAGCGCCTGGGGCTGCCGGTCAGCGAGCTGCTCGGCGGCCGCGTGCGCGACAGCCTGGAAGTGGCCTGGACCCTGGCCTCGGGCGACACCGTCAAGGACATCGCCGAGGCCGAGCAGATGCTGGCCTTGCGTCGTCACCGCATCTTCAAGTTGAAGATCGGTGCCGGCGAGCTGCAGCGCGATCTCCAGCACGTGATCATGATCAAGCGGGCGCTGGGCGATTGCGCCAGCGTGCGGGTCGATGTCAACCAGGGCTGGGATGAGTCCCAGGCTATCCGCGCCTGCCAGGTGCTGGGCGACAACGGCATCGACCTGATTGAACAGCCCATCTCGCGGATCAATCGCGCCGGCCAGGTGCGCCTCAATCAGCGCAGCCCGGCACCGATCATGGCCGACGAATCCATCGAAAGCGTGGAGGACGCCTTTAGCCTGGCGGCCGCCGGTGCGGCTTCAGTGTTTGCCCTGAAGATCGCCAAGAACGGCGGCCCGCGCGCCGTTCTGCGCACCGCACAGATTGCCGAAGCGGCCGGTATCGCCCTGTACGGCGGGACCATGCTCGAAGGCGCCATCGGCACCCTGGCCTCGGCCCACGCCTTCCTCACCCTCAAGCAGCTGACCTGGGGCACCGAGCTGTTCGGCCCGCTGCTGCTCACCGAAGAAATCGTCACCGAGGCGCCGCTCTATCGCGACTTCGCCCTGCAGGTGCCGCGTACCCCGGGCCTGGGCCTGACCCTGGACGAAGAGCGCCTGGCGTTCTTTGCCCGCAAGTGAAACGGAGGCAATCCTGATGCTGTTCCACGTAAAGATGACCGTAAAGCTGCCGGCCGATATGGACCCGACAGTGGCCGCGAGTATCAAGGCCGAGGAGAAGGAACTGGCCCAGCGCCTGATGCGCGAGGGCACCTGGCGCCACCTGTGGCGCATTGCCGGGCACTACGCCAACTACAGCGTATTCGACGTGGCCAGCGTCGAGGCCCTGCACGACACCCTGCTGCAGCTGCCGCTGTTCCCCTACATGGATATCGAGGTCACGCCGCTGTGCCGGCATCCCTCGTCGATCCATAGCGATGACCGCTGATCCCACTCAGAACAACAACGAGGAAACCATCATGACCGTTAAAGTTAGCCACACTGCCGCCATGCAAGACCTGTTCAAGGAGGCCGCCGGCCTCAACAACGACCAGGGCAGCCCCCGGGTCAAGCAGATCATGCTGCGCCTGATCAATGATGCGGCCAAACTGATCGAAGACCTGGAAATAACCGAAGACGAATTCTGGAAGACCGTCGACTACCTCAACCGCCTGGGCGGTCGCAATGAAGTCGGCCTGCTGGTGCCGGGCCTGGGCCTGGAGCACTTCCTCGACGTGCTGCAGGATGCCAAGGACGCCCAGGCCGGCCTGAGCGGCGGCACCCCGCGCACCATCGAAGGCCCGCTCTATGTGGCCGGCGCCCCGGTGGTCGAAGGCGAAGCACGGATGGACGATGGCACCGAACTGGATCAGGCCACCGTGATGTTCCTCGACGGTGTGGTCACCGACACCCAGGGCCAGCCTGTGGCCGGTGCGGTAGTCGACCTGTGGCATGCCAATACCCAAGGCAACTACTCCTACTTCGACAAGAGCCAGAGCGACTACAACCTGCGCCGGCGCATCGTCACCGACGCCGAGGGTCGCTACCGCGCCCGCAGCATCGTGCCCTGCGGCTATGGCTGCGCCCCGGACGGCCCGACCCAGGAATGCCTGGACCTGCTCGGTCGCCACGGCCAGCGCCCGGCGCATATCCACTTCTTTATCTCCGCCCTGGGTCATCGCCACCTGACCACCCAGATCAACCTGGCCGGTGAAAAGTACCTGTGGGACGACTTCGCCTACGCCACCCGCGACGGCCTGGTCGGCGATATCCAGTTTGTCGAGGATGAAGCGGCCGCCCGTGACCGTGGCGTCGACGGCAAGCGCTTCGCCACCCTGACGTTCGACTTCGTGCTGCAACAGGCGCCAAGCGCCAAGGCCGAACAGCGCAGCGCCCGGCCGCGGGCCTTGCAGGGTGCGTGATCGCTGACACCCTCTCCCCCAGCCCCTCTCCCGGAGGGCGAGGGGAGACAAGCGCAGCGCGCGGATGTGAACGCTGCATCCAGCTCCCTCTCCCCTTGGGAGAGGGTTGGGGAGAGGGCAAGGCAGGCAATGCGGTGTCGCCGGCCACCCTCGTTCTCAAGAGCCTTTCCTTATGGAATAGGTCACTACAAGAGCGTTTTCCAAGAAACGCCAGCCTGACCTTGCGAGGGACTATGAAAGCCCTGCTTAACGATTTCAGCCTGACTGCACTGCTGGCCGGCTTGCTGGCCACCACCATTTCCTATGCCGGGCCGCTGGTGCTGATTTTCCAGGCCGCGGACAGCGCCGGCCTGAGCCAGGCCCTGCTGTCGTCCTGGGTCTGGGCCATTTCCATCGGCAGCGGTGTGCTGGGCATCGTCCTTAGCCTGCGCTACCGCACCCCGGTGGTGATCGCCTGGTCGATCCCCGGCAGCGCGTTGCTGGTCGGCGCCTTGCCCAACCTGGGCCTGAACCAGGCCATCGGCGCCTACCTGGTGGCCAACCTGATCCTGCTGCTGATCGCCCTGAGCGGCAGCTTCGACCGGCTGATCGCCAAACTGCCCGGCTCGATTGCCGCTGGCCTGCAGGCCGGTATTCTGTTCGCCTTCGGCATCGAGGTGTTCAAGGCGTTGCCCGAGCAGCCCGTGCTGATCGCCAGCATGTTTGTCACCTACCTGCTGCTGCGGCGCCTGGCGCCCCGCTATGCGGTGGCCGGCGTATTGGTCGTGGGCGCGGCGCTGACCCTGTTCGGTGGCCAGCTGCGCAGCGAGGCGCTGGTGCTCGATTGGGCCACGCCGCAGTGGATCGCCCCCGAGTTCAGTCTTACCGCCACCCTCAACCTGGCCTTGCCCTTGGTACTGGTGGCGCTGACCGGGCAATTTATGCCGGGCATGGCGGTGCTGCGCAATGCCGGCTATGCCACCCCGGCCAGCCCGATCATTGGCGCCAGCGCCATCGGTGGGGCACTGCTGGCGCCCTTTGGCTGTCACGGCCTGAACCTGGCGGCGGTCACCGCCAGCCTCTGTACCGGCCGCGAGGCCCATGAGGATCCCAGGCGCCGTTATATGGCTGCGCTATCCGGCAGCCTGGCCTACCTGCTGCTGGGCAGTGCCGGCGCCACCCTGGTGTCGCTGTTCGCTGCCTTTCCCGCCGCGCTGATCGCCGCCCTGGCCGGCCTGGCGCTGTACGGCGCTTTTAGCGAAGCGTTGGCGCGCAGCCTGAGTGATCCGGCCGAGCGAGACGCCGGGCTGTTCACCTTTCTGGTCACGGCCTCGGGGGTGAGCTTTATCGGCCTGTCGGCGGTGTTCTGGGGGCTGCTGTTCGGTCTGGCTGCGCATCTGCTGCTGCACCTGCGCAAACCGGCCGCCCTGGCCAGCCCGGTCAGTCACCCCGCCCGGGATTAACCCATTTATTTACCCCCGCACCGGCCGCCCTGGGGCTGCCGGGCGGGTTTCTGCAACCTCGATAACAACAAGAGCACACCAACCATGAACCACCGTCCACGCCTTTGCCTGCTGTCCACCGCCATTGCCGCCTGCCTGCCGAACCTGAGCCAGGCCGGGGAGGGCGGCTTTATCGAAGACGCCACTGCCACCCTGACGGCGCGTAACTACTACTTCAGCCGAGACTTCTCCGATATCGTCGGGCCCAATCAGCAATCCAGGGCCGAGGAGTGGGCCCAGGGTTTTATCCTCAATGTGAAATCCGGCTATACGCCGGGCACGGTCGGTTTTGGCGTGGATGCCATCGGTGTTCTGGGCCTTAAGCTCGACAGCGGGCGCGGCCGGGTGAATACCGGCCTGCTGCCGCTGCAGGAGGATGGCGAGGCCGCCGACGATTACAGCCGCCTGGGTCTGGCGGCGAAGATGCGCGTCTCCAAGACCGAGCTGAAGGTCGGCGAGCTGCAGCCCAATTTGCCGGTGCTGGTGCACTCGGACATCCGCCTGCTGCCGCCCAGCTACCAGGGCGTCAGTGTCGTCTCCAACGAGCTGGCCGGGCTGACCCTGCAGGCCGGTCACCTCAACTCCACCAGCCTGCGTAATGAGGCCGGTGACGACAAGATGCTGGCCATGCTTGGCCATCTGCCGCAGCGCGCGGCGACCAGCGATGCCTTCAACTATGCCGGCGCCGACTACGCCTTCAATGCCGGACGCACCTCGGTAGGCGCCTGGTATGCCCAGCTTGAAGATATCTACGACCAGCGTTTTGTCAGCCTCAAGCACAGCCAGCTTGTGGGCGACTGGACCCTGGGCGCCAATCTCGGCTTCTTTGACTCGGCCGAAAACGGCAAGCGCCTGCTGGGTGATATCGACAACCAGGCGCTGTTTGCCCTGCTCTCGGCCAAGCACGGTGGCCACACCTTCTACCTGGGTTACCAAGCGATATTTGGCGACCACGCCTTCCCTCGGGTATTTGCCAACGTCAGCCCCCTGGGCAACGAGGTGCCGACCTACGAGTTCGCCTCGGCCGATGAGCGTTCCTGGCAGCTGCGCTACGACTATGACTTCGCCGCCCTGGGCGTGCCAGGCCTGGTGGCCGGGGTGCGCTATATCCGTGGCGACAACGTCGATGCCGAGGCCACCAACCGGGGCGGCCCACGCTACGAGGGCAAGGACTGGGAACGCGATCTGGATATCGGCTACACGGTGCAGAACGGCGCCCTCAAGGGCCTCGGCGTGCGCGTGCGCAACGTCACCGCGCGCTCCAACTACCGCACTGATATCGATGAGAACCGGCTGATCCTCAGCTACAGCTGGAACCTGCTCTAAGTGCTATGGCGCTCTGAAGCGGGGCGCCACACCGAGCCCTAGGGTGCGCCGTGCGCACCGCTGTGCACCTATGCCTTGGTGCGCACAGCGCACCCTACCCATTGCCGCCTCGTGACACACAACCGTGGTCACGTAATCGGAGACCTTTATGCAATCAAGTTTCCCCGCCACCCTGCTGGCCCTGGCCACCGCACTGCTGGGCTGCGTGCAGCTGTTTTTCGCCGAAGGCCAACTGCAGCAGGCCCTGGCCCTGCTGGTGCTGGTGTTCAGCCTGGGCATGGCCGCGCTTTGCCCACGGCCCCAGGCCCCCAGCCAGCCGCTGGAAATCAGCTACCCCGACCTGGCGCCCGTTGAAGCGCCCGCGCCCAGGCAACCCGAGCCGCCGTTGATCGAGTCCGCACCCGTGCCGCAATGGCCCGAACTGCAGCAGCAACTGGCGGCGCTGCTGGAGGCCATCGAGCACAGCCAGGCGGATATGCACTACGCCAGTGAACTGGCCCAGCATGCCGGCGAGAAGGTGCAGCACAGCGCCGGTAGCATCCAGGCCGCCAGTCGCGGTATCGAACAACTGGCCGAGCAGATGGCGCCGATTGGCCGGGTCTTCGATGAGTTGAGCGAGCAGGCCGAGCGCATCGGCAGCATCGTCAGCAGCATTCAGGACATCGCCAAACAGACCAACCTGCTGGCCCTGAATGCCGCCATCGAGGCGGCCAGGGCCGGGGAGCAGGGTCGTGGTTTTGCCGTGGTGGCCGACGAGGTGCGCAACCTGGCCGGTCGCGCCGGGGCCGCCAGCCAGCAGATCGGCCAGATCGTCAGCGGCTTGCAGCAGGCTGCCACCGAGGCGCGCAGTGGCCTGCAACAGGTGGCCGGCACCACCCACAGCAGCCTGGGCCAGTCCAGCCAGGCCCTGCAGAGCATGGCCGAGATGCGCGAAGGCGCCGCGGCGCGCCTGCAGATCGTGCAGCGGATCATGCAGCGCCTGGTCACCCAGCAGCAGTTGGCCGAACAGATGGGCGGCCTGCTGCAAAGCAACTAACTAGTTCGATTATCGAACACTATGGCGATTATCGGATTGTTTGGCGCTAGCACCAGTCATAACCTGAAGCCATCGCCACCCCCGACGACCACCCAGCGAGTACAGAGCAATGGCTGAGATTCTTTCCCTTGGTGAAGCGGTTAGCCGCTTTATCCACGACGGCGACAGCATCGCCCTCGAAGGCTTTACCCACCTGATCCCCACTGCTGCGGCCCACGAACTTATCCGCCAGGGCCGCCGCGACCTGACCCTGATCCGCATGACCCCGGATCTGGTCTACGACCTGCTGATCGGCGCCGGCTGCGCGAAGAAGCTGGTGTTCTCCTGGGGTGGCAACCCCGGCGTGGGTTCGCTGCACCGCCTGCGCGATGCGGTGGAGAAGGGCTGGCCGCAGCCCCTGGAGATCGAGGAACACAGCCACGCCGATATGGCCAACGCCTATGTGGCCGGCGCCTCCGGCCTGCCGTTCGCGGTGCTACGCGCCTACGCCGGCTCCGATCTGCCCAAGGTCAACCCACTGATCAAGAGCGTGACCTGCCCCTTTACCGGCGAGCAGCTGGCCGCCGTGCCCAGCGTGCGCCCGGATGTCACCGTGATCCATGCGCAGAAGGCCGACCGCAAGGGCAATGTGCTGATCCAGGGCATCCTCGGTGTGCAGAAGGAGGCGGCCCTGGCGGCCCAGCGCTGCATCGTTACGGTCGAGGAAATCGTCGACGAGCTGAATGCCCCGATGAACGCCTGCGTGCTGCCGAACTGGGCGCTGACGGCTGTCTGCCTGGTGCCCGGCGGCGCCCATCCGTCCTATGCCCACGGCTACTACGAGCGCGACAACCGCTTCTACCAGGCCTGGGACCCGATCGCCCGGGATCGCGAATCCTTTAACGCCTGGATCGATACCTACATCCGTGGCACCGCCGATTTCGCCGCCTATCAGGCCAAGCTTCAGGAGGCCAAGCAATGAGCGCCTACAGCACCAACGAGATGATGACCGTGGCCGCCGCCCGCCGCCTGGGTAACAGCGACGTGACCTTTGTTGGCATCGGCCTGCCGTCCAAGGCCGCCAACCTGGCGCGCCTGACCCACGCCCCGGACGTGACCCTGATCTACGAGTCCGGCCCGATCGGCGCCAAGCCCAGCGTGCTGCCGCTGTCCATCGGCGACGGCGAACTGGCCGAAACCGCCGACACCGTGGTGCCCACTGGCGAGATCTTCCGCTACTGGTTGCAGGGCGGGCGCATCGATGTGGGCTTTCTCGGCGCGGCCCAGGTCGACAAGTACGGCAATATCAACACTACGGTGATCGGTGACTACCACAATCCGAAAGTGCGCCTGCCGGGTGCCGGTGGCGCGCCGGAGATCGCAGGCAGCGCCAAGCGGGTGTTTATAATCCTCAAGCAGGGCCACCGCACCTTTGTCGACAAGCTGGCCTTTATCACCTCGGTGGGCCATGGCGAGGGCGGCGAGCATCGCCAGCAGCTGGGCCTGCCCGGCGCCGGCCCGGTGGCCATCATTACCGACCTGTGCATTATGGAGCCGGAGGCCGGCACCAAGGAGTTCGTGGTCACCTCCATCCACCCGGGGGTGAGCCGCGAGCAGATCATCGCCGCCACCGGCTGGCCGATCCGCTTTGCCGAGCAGGTGGCCGAAACCCAGGCACCCCAGAAGCATGAGCTGGAGGCCCTGCGCGCCCTGGAAGCACGCACCGCCGCCGCCCACGGCCAGGCCGGAGGTGAGGAATGAGTCGCGAGGTGTTTATCTGCGATGCCGTGCGCACGCCCATTGGCCGCTTTGGCGGCGGCCTGGCTGCGGTGCGCGCCGATGACCTGGCGGCCATTCCGCTCAAGGCGCTTATCGAGCGTAATCCCGGCCTGGACCCGGTGGCCATCGACGAGGTGTTTCTCGGCTGCGCCAACCAGGCCGGCGAAGACAACCGCAACGTGGCGCGCATGGCCCTGCTGCTGGCGGGCCTGCCTGAGAGTGTGCCGGGGGTGACCCTTAACCGTCTCTGCGCTTCGGGGCTGGATGCGGTGGGTACGGCCTTTCGCGCCATCGCCTTGGGCGAGATGGAGCTGGCCATCGCCGGCGGCGTGGAGTCCATGTCCCGCGCGCCCTATGTGATGGGCAAGGCCGACAGCGCCTTTGGTCGTGGGCAAAAGATCGAGGACACCACCATTGGCTGGCGCTTTATCAACCCGCTGATGCAGGCCCGCTACGGCGTCGATGCCATGCCGCAGACCGCCGACAACGTCGCCGATGACTACCGCATCAGCCGCGCCGATCAGGACGCCTTCGCCCTGCGCAGCCAGCAGCGCGCGGCCCGCGCCCAGGCCGCAGGCTTCTTCGCCGAGGAAATCGTCCCGGTGCGGATCAAGACCCGCAAAGGTGAAGTCGTGATCGACCAGGACGAGCATCTGCGCCCGGATACCACGGCCGAGGCATTGGCCAAACTTAAACCGGTCAATGGCGAGGGTAAGAGCGTCACCGCCGGCAATGCCTCGGGGGTCAATGACGGCGCCGTGGCCATGATCCTCGCCTCGGCCGAGGCCGTGCAGAAATATGGCCTGATTCCCCGCGCAAAAGTGCTGGGCATGGCCAGTGCCGGCGTCGCCCCGCGCATCATGGGTTATGGCCCGGTGCCGGCGGTGCGCAAGCTGCTGCAGCGCCTGCAACTGGGCATCAATGACTTCGACGTGATCGAACTCAACGAAGCCTTCGCCGCCCAGGGCCTGGCCGTGACCCGCGACCTCGACCTGGCCGACGATAGCCCCCGGGTAAACCCCAACGGCGGTGCCATCGCCCTGGGCCATCCCCTGGGCGCCAGCGGCGCGCGCCTGGTATTGACCGCCCTGCATCAGCTGGAAAAAACCGACGGCAAGCGCGGACTGGCGACCATGTGCGTGGGCGTCGGCCAGGGCCTGGCGCTGGCCATCGAGCGGGTTTGACGTTTTGCGCTGCTGCGGTCTGGTCGGAAAGGCAAGTCCATGGATCGCAGCGGCGCACCTATAAAATCTAGGGTGCCCCATGCGCACCACGAATAATCCTCGGTTTTTCCGGTGCGCATGGCGCACCCTACGCAAGCGCCGAGGCTGGTTTTAAGCTGTAGGACAGCCCTGATATGGGCTGTATCCCTGATTGAGGATTTGCAATGCCCATGCTCCAACTCGCCGATGGCGCCCTGCATTACCAACTGGATGGCCCGGCCGATGCGCCGGTGCTGGTACTGTCCAATTCCCTGGGCACCGACCTGCAGATGTGGGATGCCCAGGTGCCTGCGTTCAGCCAGCACTTTCGCGTGCTGCGCTACGACACCCGCGGCCATGGCCGCTCACTGGTTACGCCCGGGCCCTACAGCATCGAGCAACTGGGCCGCGATGTGCTGGCCCTGGTCGATGCCCTGGATATCCAGCGATTCGCCTTCTGCGGCCTGTCCATGGGCGGCCTGATCGGTCAGTGGCTGGCGCTTAACGCCGCCGAGCGCCTGACCCGCCTGGTGTTGTGCAATACCGCGGCGAAGATCGCCAATGACGAGGTGTGGAACAGCCGTATCGACACTGTGCTGCAGGGCGGCGAGCAGGCCATGGGCGAGCTGCGCGATGCCTCCATCGCCCGTTGGTTTACCCCGGGCTTTGCCACCGCCGAGCCGGGCGAGGTGGAGCGCATCACCGATATGCTCGCCACCACTTCACCACAGGGCTACGCCGGCAACTGTGCGGCGGTGCGCGATGCGGATTTTCGTGAGCAGCTGGGGGCCATCGGTGCGCCGACCCTGATCGTCGCCGGCACCGCCGATCAGGTCACCACGGTGGCCCACGGCCAGTTTATGGCCGAACGCATTCGCGGCGCCCGGCAGCTGGATTTGAGCGCCGCGCACCTGTCCAATGTGGAGGCGGGGGAGGGCTTTACCGCGCCGGTGCTGGCATTTCTGTTGCGCTAAGCCTGCGGCTGTTTGCCACTGGCCAGGCCCTGGCCGCTGGCGCAGCATAGGCGGCTATCTTTAGGCGATATGCCCATTGGTTCAGGCCCATTCACAGGGCCTGTAGGAGCCAGCTTGCTGGCGATGCTTTTTGCTGTGAGCTGGATCGCCTGCAAGCTGGCTCCTACGAACAACCATGCAAAACGGGTAGATAGCCTTTCTTAACTGCCTCGCCGTTTGCGGCGCTTTAGGACCTTGTCATGCCCAGCGCCCTCGCCAGCAGCCCTTCGATACGCGGCATTGTCCTGACCCTGCTGGCGGTGCTGTGTTTTGCCAGCCACGATGCCATGGCCAAGTACCTGGCCGACCTGTATCCGATTCTGTTGCTGACCTGGTTTCGCTACCTGTCCCACACTGTGCTCCTGGGCTCGCTGCTGCTGCCGCGCCATGGCCTGGCTGCACTGCGCAGCAAACGCCCGGGGCTGCAGCTGTGCCGGGCGCTGGCGCTGCTGGGCATCAGCCTGCTGTTTGTCACCGGCCTGCGCTATGTGCCCCTGGCCGAAGCCACGGCGGTGATCTTTCTGGCGCCGCTCTTGGTGACCCTGCTCTCGGCCATCTTCCTGCGCGAGCGGGTGCGCCCGGTCCAGTGGCTGGCGGTGCTGCTCGGCTTTGTCGGCGTGCTGGTGATCGTGCGGCCCAGCGCCGAGCTGTTCGAGCCGGCCATTCTGCTGCCGTTGGGGGCAGCTTTCTGCTTTGCCCTGTACCAGATCCTCACCCGCTTGAGCGCCCCCCACGACAGCGCCGCCACCAGCAACCTGCTGGCTGGGCTGATCAACCTGTCGCTGGTCAGTTTGCTGCTGCCGCTGTTCTGGCAGGCCCCGGAGTGGGAACACCTGCTGGCCCTGCTCAGCCTCGGGGTGATGGGCATGTGCGGCCACCAGCTGCTGACCCTGGCCTTCCGCCACGCCACACCGGCGCTGCTGGCGCCCTTCAGCTATGGCCAGTTGGTGATCGCCGGACTGTTCGGCTGGTTGTTTTTTGACCAGTTGCCCGATGCCATAGCCCTGCTGGGTATGGCTTTGGTAATCGTGGCCGGGCTGGCGGTGGCCTATCGGCGGGGCGCGGTGCAGTAGCCTTGCGACTTTTGCACTAGATAACCCCGGCCAAAGGCTAATTGCCCCGGGCCCGGGTGAGGGCGATGCTCGTAGCTTCCCTGGACCGATGCGAAGCCCTGGCCATGGCCCCTTGTGCGCCTGTCGATGCCCCCAGCGAGCCGCTGCAGCTGCGCCTGGCCAATGGCCTGGCCGTGGCCCTGCTCAGCCGCCCGGATCTGCCGCGGGCGGCGCTCAGCGTGCGGGTGGCGGCGGGCAGCCATGACGAGCCGGTGGCCTTTGCCGGCCTGGCGCACTTTCTCGAACACCTGCTGTTCCTGGGCGGCGCGGCCTTTGCCGGCGAGCAGCGCCTGATGCCCTTTGTGCGGGCCTGTGGCGGGCAGCTCAATGCCAGCACCCAGGCCCATCACAGCGACTACTTCTGTGAGGTGCCGGCGCAGCAGCTGGAAGGCGCCCTGGCGCGGCTGCTGGATATGCTCTGGCAGCCGCTGCTGGATCCGGCGGCTCAGCGTGCCGAACGCGAGGTGCTGCAGGCCGAGTTTCTCGCCCGCAGCGGCGACGGGCAGACCCTGATCCAGACCGCCCTGGGCCAGACCGTGGCCGCGGGGCATCCGCTGGGCGGCTTTTATGCCGGCAATCGGCAGACCCTGGTCGTTGAGCAGCCCGCCTTTCAACAGGCGCTTTGGGCCTTTTATCGGCAGTATTACCAGCCGACCAGCATGCAGCTGACCCTGGTGGGGCCGCAGCCCCTGAATGAGTTGCTGGCGCTGGTGCAGCCCTTTGGCCAGTACAGATTTGAGCGCGAACCGCCCCGACCCATGGCGCCTGCGCCCGGGCTATTGCCCCTGCGTCAGCAGGCGTTGCAGCTGTGCCTGGCGGATAGCCCGCCGGCCCTGCACCTGGGCTTTGCCCTGGACTACGACTCGCCCCAGGCGCTGGTCGAGGCCCTGGATTTCCTGCAGTTTATGCTGGCTCGGCAGAACCCGGGCGGGGTGCTGGAGCAGCTGCGTACGGCCGGGCTGTGTCGCCAGCTGCGGGGACAGCTTGTCTACCAGCATCAGGGCCAGGGCCTTTGGCTGCTTAGCGGCCAAGAGGCCCCGGAGCCCGAGCGCCTGGCCGCGGCCTTGTTCGACTGGCTGCGTTGGCTGGCCGGGCAGGCGCCCTGGGCCGAGCAGCAGGCCGAGTATCGGCGGGTACGCCAGCGGCAGCTGGCCGGCCTGGGGCCTCTAGAGCTGGCCCGCACCTGGCAGGCCGCCCTGCTGGGCGAAGGCGATCCCCGTGGTGGCCTGTCCAGCGCCAGCCTGGCCCTGTTGCCTGATTTGCTGCAGCAGATGCAGCAGCTGGCGCGGCGGATTTATCTGCGCAGCAGCACCGAGCCGGCCCCGGCCTGGCCCAGTGCAGGTTTTGCCCTGGCCATGCGAGCGCTGCAGACGCCGAAGCTGCCGGCCTGGCGGCAGCCCTGGCGCCTGCCTGCGCGTAATCCCTGGCTGGCGCGGCAACTGGCGAGGGTGCCGGATCTGCAATTGACCGGGATAGTGAGTTTTCGCGATAGCCCGCAGATCTTGCTGGCTAATGATCAGGCGCAGATCCACTGGCGCTGTGGGCTGGGCCAGGCCCTGCCGTTGAGTGGGCTGAAGGCGCTGCTGGACGAGCGCCTGCAGAGCTTGCAGAGTCTGGCCGCAGAGGCGGGTTTGAGTCTGCAGGCCAGTGCCGGAGAGCGCTGGCTGGAGTTGCAGCTGAGCGGCGCCGAGGCGCTGCTGCCGGCGCTGTTGGGGCAGGCCCTGCAGATGTTGAACGAGGCCGAGGGCGCTGAGGTGAAGCCTGTCGCCGAGGCAGGTGGGCAGTGGCCGATTCGCCAGCTGCTGGAGGCCTGGCCGGCGTCCTTTGCCATGGCTGACGAATTGGCGGCAGATCATGGTGCTGGGCACTTCTGGATGGTTCGGCATCAGGGCCAGCTGTTTGGCGGCAGTGTGCATACCCGTCACGAAATCCAGCAGTTGCTGGCCCCCGGCGCGCCGCCGGCCGCCCCGCAACTGGGTGCCGTGCCCACAGGCTGGCAGCAGGTCGGGCAGCCTGGGCAGGAGGCGGCGCTGCTGCTGTTCTGCCCCATGATGCGGGTCACGCCGGAGATGGAAGCGGCCTGGCGACTGCTTGCGCAGCCACTGCAGGAGGCCTTCTACCAGCGCATGCGGGTCGAGTTGCAGCTGGGCTATGCGCTGCTCTGTGGCTATCGCCAGGTGCAGGGGCGGCGCGGCATTCTCTTCGCGGTGCAGAGCCCCAAGGTCGATACGGCGCAGCTGCGGGCTCACATCGAGGCCCTGCTCGCCGAACAGGTGGCGATCCTTAGCGACTGGCCGGCTGAGCAACTGCGTCAGGCGGCCGCCGAACTGGGCCAGCGCCTGCATAGCGAGGCGCCCCTGGAACAGGCCCAACAGCACTGGCAGGCCTGGCTGGCTGGCCTGCCAGCCGAGCACCCCCAGGCCGTGATCCAGGCCTGTGCCATGTTGGATAGGGCAACTTGGCGTGAGGCCTTGCAGCAGCTTGAGCAGGCCCCGCGACAGATTCTGGCCAATCAGCCGGCACCGCGCTGAGCAACTTTGTCTAATACCGGACTGGCAAGATTTTCTGCGGCGCCACTGGTGTCGTGGCATGGTTCATTTTTGTGTCGCCTGTTCTGATGGGTTTCGCCCCTCACGGGCGACCCACTTTCTTTGCTTGTGCAAAGAAAGTGGGCAAAGAAACACACCCCATCATCCGGCCCCGGCTTTGCCAGGGTTCCCTCGTTCCATCACCGCTCCAAGGGCACGCCGCGAAGGGCCATCCCTGGCCCGTCGCGGCTCTCGCAGCATCCATGCTGCTCAACCCCTTACGCAGTGATTGCACTCGGCCTTCTGGTGGGGACTTGGGCGTCGCCTGTAACGCCGCAGTTCAAAAGCAAAAGCTCAGACTCCACTCAGTTTGTTCTTGGAAAGATCTTTCAGGCTCGCGACCCTAGTCCCGTCAGGAGGCCGAGTGGAGGTGTTGTGCAGGGGGACGACCGGCCCGGATGGCCGGTCGAGGCTTAAAGGGCCAGGGACGGCCCTTGTAAGCCGGCCCCCGGAGCGGCACCTGAGCGAGGGGAGTTTCGCGCAGCGAAACCCGGATGCCGGGTGGCCTTCTTTTTGGTGACTTTTTCTTGGCCAAGCAAGAAAAAGTCACTCGCCCGTGAAGGGCGAAACCCATCAGGTCAGGCGACACGCCATTGGATAGTGCCCAGTCATCAGCAACAAAGATGTACTTGCCAGTCCAGTCTTAATCAGCACTCTCCTACAGCGCCGGCAAAGCACCTTTTTCCTGCTCCGCAGGTCGCGCCCGGGTGTACGACCTTGGTGGCGCATCGGGTCTTGGGTCTATCCGCCTGCTCCGCGGGCCCGCGCCAAAGCAGCGTTCAACCAGGCCCAAGGCCGCATACCAGGGCTGCGCCGCACTTTTGATAATCGCCTCCGACCCGACTGCTTCAGTCGTTCCTCAAGTGGAGAGCGTTATGTACAACAAGAAAATCGCCAGCACCCGATTCCTGCCTCTGGCCCTGGCCAGCGCCGTGGCCCTGGTGGCCAGCCAGCAGGCCGCCGCGGAAATCGTCCTCTACGATCAGGACGACACCACCTTCTCCACCGACGGCTATATCAACGCCTTCTACGTCAACAGCAGCGTGGATCGCGAGGGCGAGCAGTTCGATCGCACCCAGTCGCGGGTGAAGATGGGCTTTCTGCCTAACTGGATCGGCTTCAACTTCGGCAAGCAGGTCGATGACCTCAAGCTCGGCGGCCGCGCCTCCTTCTGGGTGACCATCAACGACAGCGAAGCCAACGGCACCAGCACCGCCATCGACGTGCGCCAGTTCTACGGCACCGTGGCCAACCCGGAGTGGGGCGAGGTACTGGTGGGCAAGGACTTCGGCCTGTTCGCCCGTTCCAATATCTTCCTCGACGAACTGCTGGCCGGTTACGGCAATGTCAGCGATACCCTGGGCCTGGTCGACGGTACCGGTGTGTCCTTCGGCAATATCGGCAGCGGCTACCCGTACCCGTTCCCCACCTCGCAGATCACCTACCGCAACAACAACCTGGCCGAAGGCCTGCGTGTGGCGGTGGGCATCATGGACCCGGTGGATACCAACGATGACAGCCTGGTGGGCAAGGCCTATCAGGACAAACCGCGCTTCGAGTCCGAGATCAGCTACCAGTTCGACCTGGGCCCTTCGACCATCTACACCTGGCTCAATGGCGCCTACCAGACTTCGGAAAACACCGACAGCACGGTCGACGATGTCACCAGCAAGGGGCTGGGCTATGGCGTGCAGGCCAAGATCGGCGGTCTGTCCCTGACCGGTTCGGGTTTCCAGGCCCAGGGCATCAACCCCTTCTTCACCAACAACGCCGGTGAAGCCACCCTGCGCGATATCGACAGCGACGGCTACCTGCTGCAGGGCTCCTACACCTTTGGCAAGAACCGCGTGGCCCTGTCCTATGGTAAGACCGAGGACGACGGCAACGGCCTGGGCGTGGCGGCCGACTACGAAACCCGTGGCGTGGCCTACTTCCGCACCATCAACGACAACCTCAAGCTGGTGGCCGAGTACAACCAGTACCAGATCGACGCCGCCAGCGGCAGCGGCCTGAACGAAGACACCGACACCTTCGCCGTGGGTGCCGTGCTGAGCTGGTAAGCCGCTACACCCGGGATGCCGCTCACTGGTTGCCGGTGAGCGGCATTGTCGTCTGTATGGCCGCATTGCAAATGCGAGGTAGGCATGGAACTTCATGGCCTGGAACTGCTGGTACTGCTGCCAGGCAGCCTGGTGCTGCTGGTGTTGCCGTTGTGTCTGCAGGGCTTTCTGCGCCCCGGGTAGGGTGGACATGGCGAAGCCTTGTCCACCGACGATGTGGCGGACAAGCCTGGCGGTATGTCCGCTCTACGGGTTGGCACCCGCTACTTAGGGACTAGAGCCTCGCTACTCAAGTGGCATGGGGCAGGGCGGGGGCGCTTCGTAGAATGTGTTTGTACGCGATGTTTTAGAGTGGGGCCGGCCATGCACAGGGAAATAAACGAAGGCGTGATTACCGCCATGTCCAGCGCCACGGATGTCGAACTGGTGGCCCAGGAGCTGGCGCGTCAGTTGATCCACCCGCACCTGGGCTTTGTGCTGTTCTTCTGTTCGGCCGAATACGACCTGGGCGGTCTCGGTCAGGCTCTGGAGCAGCACTTTGGCGGTATCGAACTGGTCGGCTGTACCACGGCCGGGGAAATCACCGCCCAGGGCTATGGTCGCGGCTGCGTCAGTGCGGTGGGCTTCGATCACCGCAGCTTCTCCATCGCCAGCGCCCTGATCGACGAGATGGAGCGCTTCAGCCTGATCGATGCGCAGCAGCTGGTGGAGCGTCTGGTCAAGAACTGCCGCAGTAACGAGCTGGCGCCGATTAAGGGCCACAGCTTTGCCCTGACCCTGCTCGATGGCCTGTCCAGCCGCGAGGAAGTGGTGCTCGGCGTGCTTAGCGCGGCCCTGGGCAGCATCCCGCATTTTGGCGGCTCGGCCGGCGACGACAATCATCTGACCCATACCCATGTCTACCATGGCGGCCAGTTCCACACCGGCGCCGCAGTGGTGGTGCTGTTCAACACCTGGCTGGATTTCGAGGTGTTCAGCACCCACCACATCGAGCCCCGCGCCGACAAACTGGTGGTCACCCGCGCCGACAGCGCCAGCCGCCGGGTGTATGAGCTCAATGCCGCGCCGGCCGCCCAGGAATACGCGGAGCTGATCGGCGTGCCACTGGCCGAGCTGGATCATCGGCTGTTCGCCGCCAACCCCCTGGCCGTGCGCATCAGCGAGCAGCACTACGTGCGCTCCATCCAGCGGGTCAACGAGGACCTGAGCCTGACCTTCTACTGCGCGGTGGAGAACGGCATCGTCCTTACCGCCATGCAGCCCGGGCCCTTGCTGCCCAACCTGCAGACGGTGTTCGACGGCCTGCGCCAGCGCCTCGGCCCCCTGCTGCTGACCATCGGCTGCGACTGTTTTCTGCGCCGCCTGGAGATCGAGAACGACGGTGGCAGCGAGCCGGTATCGGCTTTTCTGCGCGAGCAGCCGGTGATTGGCTTCAACACCTACGGGGAGCAGTTCAATGGCATGCATATCAACCAGACCTTTACCGGAGTCGCCATTGGCCGCCCCGGCCGAGGCTGATGAGGCCGAGCTGCGGGCGCGCTTGGCGCAGCTTGAGCGCGACAACCTCAAGCTCAAGCGGATCAACGCCGCGCTGATCGAGCGGGTGGAATCGGCCCATGCTCGTGGCGACGATGCCTACGCCGCCTTCCAGCATTCGGTGGTGCTGGCCGAGCAGGTGCGCGAACGCACCGATGCCCTGAACCAGGCCATGGCCGAGCTGAAATCCAGCAACCAGCTGCTCAGCGATGCGCGCCTGCGCGCGGAAACCGCTCACCAGCACCTGATCGACGCCATCGAAAGCATCAGCGACGGCTTCGTCCTGTTCGACCGCGAGCAGCGCATCGTGCTGTTCAACAGCCGCTTCAAGTCCTTCTGGCGTCACAGCCGCGCGCGCATCACCCCGGGCACCCGGCTGGAGGAGATCAAGCGCCTGAGCAAGAGCACCGGCCTGGTGGTGGAGGAGCAGCGCAGCCGTGAGGGCGAGCAGATGCTCTATCGCCTGCGCGACGGGCGCTGGGTGCAGGTCAGCGAGCGGCCCACCCGCGAGGGCGGGCTGGTGATCCTCTACACCGATATCACCGAGGTCAAGCAGAACGAAACCCTGCGCCGCGAGCAGGCCCTGGCGCAGAAGTCGCGCCTGCTGCAGCGCGCCGTGGACAACCTGTCCCAGGGCATGGCCATGGTCAATGCCGAGGGCCAGCTGGAGTTGTGGAACCACCGCTTTCTCGACCTCTGCGGCCTGGCGCCGATCAATGCCCATCGGCCCTTCGCCGAGGTGATGGCCGAGAGCGAACTGACCCTGCTCACCCCGGACAGCCGCGACGCCAACGGCAAACCCATCGAGGAGCTGGAACTGCACCTGTTCGATGGGCGCATGCTGGAGGTGCGCACCCACGCGCTGCCCACCGGCGGCTTCGTCAACACCTTTACCGATATCACCGAGCGTCACCGCCATGCCGAGGCCCTGAGTGCCAGCGAGCGCTGGATCCGTCTGATCACCGACCATGTGCCGGCGCTGATCGCCTATCTGTCGGCCGATCTGGTCTACCAGTTCACCAACAAGGTCTACGAACAGTGGTACTGCTGGCCCAGCGGCGCCATGCTCGGCCAGAGCCTGCGCGTGGTGCACAGCGAGGAGCATTGCCGGCGCCTGGAGCCCTATATCGAGCGGGCGCTGTCCGGCGAGAGCGTCACCTTCGAGTTCGCCGAAACCAACCACAGCGGTCAGGAGCGCTACATGCTGCGCTCCTATGTGCCCAACCGCCAGGCCAATGGCGAGGTGCTCGGCATCTTCGTGCTGATCCGCGACATCACCGAGCGCCGACGCACCGCCGAGGCCCTGCACCAGGCCTATCAGCATCTGGAGCAGCGGGTGCGCGAACGCACCGCCGAGCTGACCACGGTCAACCAGCAGCTGCGCCGCGAGATCGACGAACGCACCCGCATGGAAGCGCGTCTGCGTGAGGCCAAGGCCGAGGCCGAGCAGGCCAACCTGTCGAAGACCAAGTTCCTCGCCGCGGTCAGCCATGATCTGCTGCAACCGCTCAACGCCGCGCGGCTGTTCACCAGCGCCTTGCTGGAGCGCGAAACCTGCAGCCAGCAGGGCCTGGTGCGCAATATCAGCAACTCTCTGGAGGATGTGGAAAGTCTGCTCGGCACCCTGGTGGACATCTCCAAGCTGGACGCCGGGGTGATCAAGGCGGAGATCGGCAGCTTCGCCATCGCCGACCTGCTCGGCACCCTGGCCACCGAATTCCGCCAGTTGGCCGCCACTGAAGGGCTGCAGCTGGACTTCGTGGCGAGCAGCGCCTGGGTGCGCAGCGATATCCAGCTGCTGGCCAGGATTCTGCGCAACCTCTTGACCAACGCCATCCGCTACACCGCCAGCGGGCGCATCCTGCTTGGCTGCCGGCGGCGCGGGCAGAGCCTGTCCATCGAGGTCTGGGATACCGGCGTGGGCATCGCCGCGGACAAGCTGCAGGAGATCTTCCAGGAGTTCAAACGCGGTGAGGGTCAGCGCCATCAGGACCGCGGCCTGGGCCTGGGTCTGGCGATCGTGGAAAAGATCGCCCGTATGCTCGGTCACCGCATTCGCGTCAGCTCGCAGCCGGGCAAGGGCTCGCTATTCGCCATCGAGGTGCCGCTGACCCGCCGCGCCAATGTGCTGCCGGACAAGGGCAAGGCCGTGCCCATGGCCGTAGAATGCCTGCAGGGCGCGCGCATCTGGGTGCTGGATAACGATGCGGCGATCTGCGCCGGCATGCGCACATTGCTCGAAGGCTGGGGCTGTGAGGTGGTCACCGCCTTGAGCGAGGATGATCTGGCGCGCCAGGTGGACAACTACCACGCCGACGCCGACGTGCTGATCGCCGACTATCACCTGGACGATGGCCGCGACGGCGTCCAGGCCATCGCCGCGATCAACGCCCGCCGCGGCGAACCCCTGCCGGCGCTGATGCTCACCGCCAACTACAGCAATGAACTCAAGCAAACCCTGCGCGAACTGGGCCACACCCTGCTGCACAAGCCGGTCAAGCCGATGAAGCTCAAGACCAGCCTCAGTCATCTATTGGCGCGGCGGGGATAAGGGGCGAGGTGGAAAGCCGCGCAGCGTTTTCCACCCTAGGCAACAGCGATGGACTGCCAGCCTTACTCCGCTTCGATCAGCTGGTGTTGGCGGCGGTATTCCTCATAGCTGAGGCTTTTGTCATTCATCAGCTGTTGCAGACGCTCGGCCTTGCTCAGCGTGGCGCCGGATGTCGCGACAGGCACCTGGGCTACCGGTGCGGGCGCGCCGTTTGGAAAGAGTTTGTTGACCATCTCGGTGATCTTGTTTTCGGCATCGATAAATTTGTCCGGCCGGCCACCACCCCACTTGGCGTCGTAGTTGGCGTGCCCGACCTGTTTGCCATCCTGATACACCTTGATATCGGCATAGACCATATAGATCGCCAGATCCCAGGCCCAGTTGCCGACATAGGTGGTAGCCAGCGGGCATTGAGTGGGGTTGGCGCTGGGGCTCAGTTTGCGCACGCTGAAGCCTTTCTGCGTGAGCAGGTTGCTGTAGGTGGTGTGGAAACCTTCGCGCAGACCTTGTGCCGGGATCATGCAGATCTCATTGCTGGGCGAGGCTGCGATGCTGGCGGGCGTGACGGTTTGCTTGATGCTGCAGCCGGTTAACAAGGCCAGTGAAAGGGATAGGGCGAGAAGACGCATTTTAAGCTCCATGCTGGTACGACTTGGCTCCGCGCATGCTTGGGCATGTTTGGAGAAATGCTGCGCAGGGCGGTTTCATCAGATCAGCGCACTGCGCGCGCCGAGGATAAGGCCAATGGTGGCCAGCTGCCAGTGAAACGCCAGATCGGGTGGCAAGCGTTGTGTGTGCTCCTGGTGTTCGGTGGACAAGCTTCGCGTTGTCCACCCTACGCCGTGGATGTGCGGGGTTACGCACTCTGTGATGGTTGGTAGGGTGGAAAACCGCGCAGCGTTTTCCACCTTGGCCTGGAGGAAACTTCGCGTTGACCACTTTGGGACCGTTGGGCAAGTTACCCCATGACCTGCTCTAGGCCGCCGTGCCCCTGGCCTTGACCCGCAGCACTAGGGCGATGCCGCCGAGTACGGCCAGGCTGGCCAGCAGCAGGCGCGGGGTCAGGGCTTCGCCCAGCAGCAGGCTGCCGGCCAGGGCGGCGATGATGGGCACGCTCAGTTGCACGCTGGCGGCCTGCAGGGCGCGCAGCTGGGGCAGGGCGGCGTACCAGATGGCGTAGCCGATACCCGAGGCGAGGGCACCGGAGAGCAGGGCGTAGAAGGCGCCGAGGCTGTCCCAGTTGAGCTCGCGGTGAAAGATCAAGAGCAACGGCAGCAGCGCCGGCAGGCTGCGCAGGAAGTTGCCGGCGGTGGCCGCCAGCGGGTCGCGGTTGCCCCGGCCGCGCAGCGAGTAGATCGCCCAGCAGGCCCCGGCCAGCAGCATCAGCGCCGCCGAACCGGGCGCTGGCGCACTGGCACCGGGCAGCAGCAACAGCAGCAGGCCGCCGATGGCGCTGGCCAGGCCCAGTTGCTGCAGGGCGCTCAGGCGTTCGCCGCGCCACCAGCCATAGCCGAGCATGCCGGCCTGCACCGCGCCGAACAGCAGCAGGGCTCCCGCGCCGGCATCCAGTTGCAGATAGGCGAAGGAAAAGGCCGCGGCGTAGCCAAACAGGGCCAGGGCCGAATACCAGTCGCCGCCCACGCGTGCTCCCTGCCTGAGGCCGACCAGCAGGCTCAGCACCAGGGCACCGGACAGCAGGCGCAGGGCGGTAAAGCTGCTGGCGTCTATGGCAGTACCGGACAGGGCAGCGCGGCATAGCAGGGAATTGCCGGCGAAGGCCAGCATGGCCAGGCCGGTCAGCAGGACGACGCGCAGCATCACCGGCGCAGGTAGGCGGCGAAGTCGATATCCCCGGCCGACAGAATGGCCTGCACCCGGTTATGCACGCCCAGCTTGCGCAGGATGGCCGAGACATGGGCCTTGACCGTGGTTTCGGCGATATCCAGGCTGTAGGCGATCTGCTTGTTGGACTCGCCCTTGGTCATGCGCTCCAGCACCAGGAGCTGCTTGCGCGTCAGGGCCTGCAGCAGCTCTGGAGCGATGCTGTGGCTGTCGTGATGCTGGCGGTGGCCGCCACTCTTCTGGGTGCGGATGATATCCGGCGGCAGGTAGACATTGCCGTCGAGGATCTGCGCGATGGCCTCGGTCATCTGCGCCCGCGGTGAGGATTTGGTGATAAAGCCCACCGCGCCGTAGGTGATGGCCTGCAGCACCACCTGCTTGTCCTGCTCGGCGGAGACGATCACCACCGGTATGCTCGGCGCCTCGTTGCGCAGGTTCATCAGGCCGCCCAGACCATGCATGCCGGGCATGTTCAGATCGAGCAGGATCAGGTCCAGGTCGTCGTGCTCCAGGGCCAGGGCCAGGGCGCTGTCCAGGTCGGCGGTTTCCATGATCTCGCTGCCGGCAAAGCCGTCACTGATGACGTTATGGATGGCTTCGCGAAACAGTGGGTGGTCGTCGGCAATCAGAATCTTGTACATGGCCTTTCACCTCGTTTTTGTGATTATCAGGCTGTTGAAAAACTACCTGCGTGGGCAATCCTGCGTTAAAAACGGCCTCAAAATGCTCATGTACAACTCGTACACTCCGCTTTTTTGGCCGTTTTTGCCTTGTCTTGCCTGCCTCGCCTACGTTTTTCAACGGCCTGCTATGGTGCGGCGGTGGGGGTGGCGAAAGTGGCGGCGGCGTCCGGCAGGGGAACGGGTTGGGCCGGTACCAGGGGCAGGCCGGCCTGCTGCCAGCCGTCGATGCCCTCACGGTACCAGTACAGCCGCCGGTAGCCCAGGGCCAGGGCGCGGCGGGTGGCGTTCCAGCCCAGCCAGCAGTCGGCGCGGCAGTAGAACACCAGCGGCCAGTCCGGGTCGCCGCGGCTGATGCGCAGCAACTGTTGCTCGAAGTAGCGCTGCCAGCGTGGCTCCAGTTCACCGTCGCCCACATTGGCCAGCCACAGGCTGCCGGGCAGATTGGCGTGGGGCTCGTCTTCGATAAATTGGCCATGGCGCCAGGGCCGGCGGTAGACATCGATCAGGCGGGTATGCGGCTGCTCGGCCAGCAGGCGCTGCAGGGCGGCGGTGTCGAGGCTGCGCGCACCGGCAAGCTCGGCCGGGGTGGGGCTGCGGTAATGCGCCTGGCGGTAGCCTTCGGCGCTGTACAGGGC
The DNA here is from genome assembly GCF_009763245.1 of Pseudomonas xionganensis. Classification (GTDB taxonomy): domain Bacteria; phylum Pseudomonadota; class Gammaproteobacteria; order Pseudomonadales; family Pseudomonadaceae; genus Aquipseudomonas; species Aquipseudomonas xionganensis. Next base: position 1,897,393 of record NZ_WKJZ01000001.1, read on the forward strand.
CACTTCGCTCAGCGCTGCGCTTGCCAGCAGGCTGGAGCCTAGGAGCAGCCCTGCCTGTAGAGCTCGGCAGGGTTTCATGGGCGTAGGTCTCGGTTCTTTTTATGCAGCTATTAGAGACCCGGGTCGCGGCCTTGGAAATTCTACGATGGAGAGCAAAGGCAGTACCAAAGTAGTAATTACGCCTTTGATGTTTGCGGGTTACTGGCAGTGGCGAATGAGAGGGGCGGTGCGCATGGCGCACCCTACGGACGATTGGCGTAGGGTGCGCGGTGCGCATCGGGGCTTTCCCCTGGCTTACCCGGCCTTGCGCAGCGCCGCATGCTGGGGGTTGAAGGTCAGCACCGCGAGCAGGGCGAACAGCGCGGTCAGGCCCAGGCACACCAGCAGGGCGGACAGGTTCAGGCGCTGGTAGAGGGCAAAGCGCACCAGCTCCACGGCATGGCTGAAGGGGTTGAGGGCGCACAGCCAGTACAGCCATTCGCTGGCCTCGCGCATCTTCCACAAGGGATAAAGCGCCGAGGACAGGAAGAACAGCGGGAAGATGACGAAATTCATCACCCCGGCGAAGTTTTCCAGCTGGCGGATGCCGTTGGAGAGCAGCAGGCCCAGGGCGCAGAGCAGCAGGGCCACCAGCAGCAGCGCCGGCAGGGCGCTGAGCAAGCCCCAGGGCGGCGGCTGTACGCCATAGACCCAGGCGATGGCGAGAAAGGCATAGACCTGCAGCAGCGAGATCAGCGCCGTGGCCAGCAGCTTGCTGGCCAGCAGAAAGGCCCGTGGCAGCGGGCTGGTGAGCAGCACGCGCATGCTGCCCATCTCGCGGTCGTAGACCATGGCCAGGGAACCCTGCATGCCGTTGAACAGCAGGATCATGCAGGCCAGGCCCGGCACGATATAGGTCTCGTAGGTGATATAGGTGTCGTAGGGGGCGATGATGGCGATGCCCAATGCGGCGCGAAAACCGGCGGCGAATACCAGCAGCCACAGCAGCGGGCGCACCAGGGCGCTGAGAAAACGCGAACGCTGCAGGACAAAGCGCAGCCACTCGCGCAGCACGATACCGCGCAGGCATTCCCAGTAGACGATCATGGGCGAGACTCCCGCGTAGGGTGCGCCGTGCGCACCGGTTTTTTGGGGGCACAGGCATCGGTGCGCACGGCGCACCCTACGGCTGGCATGGGGCCGCCGCGGTCAGGCGCTCGAAGCTGGCGCCCAGGTCATCGCCAAACTGATCGGCGCGGCCCTCGGCCACCAGGCGGCCCTGCCTGAGCATCAGCAACTGGTCGCCGGCCTGCACTTCATCGAGCAGGTGGGTGGTCCACAGCACCGTGAGCTGATGCTCCTGGCACAGGTGGCGGACATGCCGGCCCAGGGCCAGGCGGCTGGCCGGGTCGAGGCCGGCGCTGGCTTCATCGAGCAGCAACAGACGTGGGCGATGCAGCAGGGCACGGGCGATTTCCACCCGGCGGCGGTGGCCGCCATTGAGTTCGCGCACCTTGTCGTGGCGGCGCTCGCCAAGCTGCTGGCGGGCCAGTTCCAGCTCGATGCGTGCTTGCGCCTCGCGCCTTGGCAGGCCGTGCAGGGCGGCGTGGTAGGCCAGGTTCTGCTGCACCGACAGGTCCAAGTCCAGGGTGCTTTGCTGGAACACCACCCCGAGCTGGCGCAGGGCCTGGCGCGGCGCGCGGCGCAGGCTGTGGCCGAAGATGCGGATATCGCCGGCCTGCAGATCATAGAGACGGGTAAGCAGGGCGATCAGGGTAGATTTGCCGGCGCCGTTGGGGCCCAGCAGGGCGGCAAAGCGCCCCGGCCTCAGGCTGAACGCCAGCTCATCGAGGGCCTGGCGTGGGCCATAGGCAAAGGCCAGTTCGCTCACCTCCAGGGCGTTCATGGGGTGACCACCACGCCCCAGGGGTAGCGGCCGACCTTGATCGATTTGCTCACCTTGAGGCTGGCCACGTCGATCACCGAGACATCGCCGCTGACCCCGTTGGTGGTCAGCAGGCGTTTCTGGTCCGGGGTAAAGGCCATATGCCAGACGCGCCGGCCCACCAGCAGGTAGTCGAGTACCTCGTAGGTCTTGGCGTCGACCACCGCCACATGGTTGGCCGGGCCCAGGGCGACAAAGGCGTACTTGCCGTCATCGGTCAGCTTGACCCCCACCGGCTGAACCTTGTCCGGGTGTACGCCCTTGATCTCGAAGCGCAGCACCTTGAGGATCTCCCGCGCCTCGACGTCCATCACCGTGACCGTGCCGCCGATCTCGGCCGAGGCCCACAGGCGCTGGCCGTCCTTGTCGAACTCGACATGGCGCGGGCGCTGGTCGACCAGGGTGTTGTCCACCAGCTGCTGGGTGCTGGTGTCGATCCAGTGCAGCATGTTGGTGGTTTCGCTGGTATTGACCGCCCACTTGCCATCGGGGCTGACCGCCATGCCTTCGGGCTCCACGCCGACATCGATCTGCGCCAGCACCTCGTCGGTCTGGGTGTCGACCACGGTGACCAGGGCATCGTCTTCGTTGGAGATATACAGCCAGCGGTCATTGGGGTGCAGGGCAAACTGCTCGGGGTCGGCGCCGGAGGGCAGCTCCTTGATGATCTGGCGGGTGGCCAGGTCCATCACCTGAACCCGATCGGAGTCACTGGCGCAGATGTACAGCAGCCTGTTGTCGTTGGACAGCAGCAGGCCCCGGGGGCGCATGCCGACGGCCAGGGTATCGGTGACCTGCAGCGTATCCAGATCGATCACGCTGATGCTGTCGTCCTTTTCGTTGGATACATAGGCGGTAGCGGCCAGGGCCGTGTGGCAGGCCAGGCCCAGGGTGATGGCGCAGGCGAGGTGGCTAAGGCGCATGGGGTCGATCCTCTTGTTGTTATCGGTGGGTGGTGGATGGCTGCGGCCATCCACCCTACGGGCTCGGTTTTGCCGGTGCGCACGGCGCACCCTACGGGCGGGGTAGGGTGCGCCGTGCGCACCATCAATTGCTGCTGCCAGCCAGGTCGCAGCTCACCTCGGGGCGGTCGTAACCCAGGCTGTCCATCTCGTTGTGTGGATGGAGGAAGCCGTCCTGGGGCGAGGTGCTGACCAGGGCGCGCGGATGCACCAGGGGAATGGGCTGACGCAGCTGGCCGTTCCAGGTGCGAAAGCTCAGCTTGCGGCCCTTGAAGCCATCCAGCGGCAGTTGTTCGTTTAACAGCAGGTGGCGCGTGGTCATGGGGTCGCTGGCGCGCTGCTTGGTGACCGCCGTGGCCAGGCTGCGCACGGCCATCCAGGCGGCGAAGTCGCGGTCGTTCATCCAGCGCCCGGCATGGGCCTCGAAGCGCTTCTGCAGCTGCGCGGCGCCGAAGGTTTCTACCGTCTTGTGCCAGGCCGTCGGGGTCAGGCCCTGGGTGCCGGCCACCGGGCGCGGATACCAGGTGTTGTAGGGCAGGTATTCACCAAAGTCGCCACGCTCGTCGGCCACCAGCACCACGTCGTACTCGCTGGTCTGGGTAAACAGCGGCATCTCCGCCTGGGCGCTGCGGCGCTGGTCGTTGTCGAAGCTCCAGGGCTTCTCGGCGACGATCCGGTGGCCGAAGCGCTTGGCCGCCCGGCGCAGCGCCGAGGCGTAGGCCTGATCGTCCTCGGTGGGGCCGGTGATCAGCAGCCAGCGCGTCCATTTGCGCAGGGTCAGAAACTGCGCCAGGGCGTCGGCCAGCATGGCGCGGCTGGGCAGGGTGTGCAGCACGTTGGGCAGGCACTGCTGGCTGCGCAGGGCGTCATCGGCACTGCCGGCATTGAGCAGCAGGCTGTCTTTCAGCTGCTCGCTGAGCTGACGCAGGGTCGCGGCGGGGGCATTGACCACAAACAGGCGCACACCCTGCTGGTGCAGGTCGGTCGCCGCCTGCAGCAGGGCGTTGCTGTCGTGTTGCTGGCTGACTTCCAGGCTGTAGTTGTGCTTGAGAAAACGCCCGGTGCTGTTGCTGTCGGCAATCGCCAGTTCGGCGCCGCGCAGGCCGGCGTCCGTGGGCTCGGGGATGACATTGGACAGCAGCGGCCCGGTCGCGGGGATATAGGCCAGGTAGCCGATGCGCACCTGCAGTTCGGCGGCAGGCGCCGCGGCCAGGCAGGCGGCAGAGGCGCCCAGGCAGATCAGCAGGCAGGGCAGCAGAAGGCGACGGATCGGGCGCATGGGCAGCAACTCCTGTACGGGTGCTGCCAGCATAGGAAGGGGGCATGGCCGGGAAAATATGCCCTTGGTCGCGGTCGGTCAGTACCAAGGTCGTAGTTTTGCCTTGGTAATGCGGCGGTGCAGGCTCGCGGCTAAAGCCGCTCCTGCATGGGCTCCACGTTTGGCGCAGGAGCGGCTTTAGCCGCGAAAGGGCCGTAAACCCGGCAGGGCGTTGGCCTGTATTGGCAAGCTCGGTCTGCCGGGTGGGGCCCAAAGTAGCAGCTCGGCACCACCAAGGTAGTAGCGGGTTGGGCAGGCTGGGGCTCTAGGATGGCAGTCGTGCCAGAACAACAAGAGGACATCCCCATGCACACCTTCAAACACCTGGGCCTTGGCCTGATTCTGCTCGGCAGCCTGGCTGGCTTCGACAACCTGCACGCCGCCGGTGACATGACCCGCCGCCCAGTGGCCCTGCCGGATCTGCTACTGGGCAGCGACGACAGCGACTACGCCATGTCGCAGCGCGAGTACCAACTGGAAACCGGCCAGGCCTATCAGCTCAAGATCATCGCCAGCGGGCAGAAGGAGTACGCCTTCCAGGCCCCGGAATTCGCCACCGCCATCTACCTGCGCAAGGTCGAGGCCGGCGGCGTGGAGATCAAGGCGGTGACCCTGACCGAGCTGGAGTTCGAGGATGCCGGCGAGGCCGAGATCTTCTTCCTCCCGGTCAAACCGGGCAAGTACCGCTTCTATGCCAAGGGCCTGGAGAACAAGGGCATGCTCGGCCACTTTGTGGTCAAGTAAATGAGCGCCCTGGGGCGTATCAACCTGGGGGTCAGCCTGCTGTTCGCCCTGGTAACCCTGCTGGGGCTGTTGCTGCTGGCGCGCCAGGCAAGCCACGATGTACGCCGTGAGTTGCTGGCCGCCGAGGCAGTGGTGCAGTACCTGGGGGAAGTGGTGCAGCGTAACCCGGCCAGTCTGCGCCCGGAGCTGACCGATAACCTGCGGCATATTCGCGTGCGCTGGCTGGGGGCCGGCGAGTCTTCCGCGGCGCCGGCAGCCAGTGGCCTTGAGTACTGGCTCGCCGCCCAGTTACTGGCACCTGATCTGTTGCGGGTGCGCAGCTGGACGCTGGAGGATGGTCGCCAGTTGCAGATTGCCCTCGATCCCTATGACGAGATCGAGGAAGTCCAGGACTCTCTCTTACAGCTGCTGCTGCTCAGTGCCTTCGCCCTGGCCCTGAGCCTGCTGACCATTCGCTTTGCCGTGCGCCGTGGGCTGCGCGTGCTCGACGAGCTGTTGGCCGCCCTGAATCAGGTCGGCGCCGGCCATTTCGACACCCGCCTGCAACACCACGGCCTGGCTGAGGCGCAGCGCCTGGCCGGGCACTTCAACGCCATGGCCACCACCCTGCAGCAGGTGCAGGCGGACAATGCCGAGCTGACTCAAGCGCTGCTGGAGTTGCAGGAGCGCGAGCGCACACGCCTGGGCCAGACCCTGCATGATGACCTGGGCCAGTACCTCAGCGGCATCCGTGCCCAGGCCTGCCTGCTCAAGGTGATCGCCGACCGACCGCAGCAGGTGCAGGACACCGCATGCCTGCTGGACGACAACTGCGAGCGCCTGCAGCAGGGCTTTCGTCGCCTGATCCGCGAACTCTATCCGGTGGTGCTGGAACGTTTGCAACTAGGGCCTGCGCTGCAGCAGCTGGCCGCCGACTGGCAGCAGGCGCAAGGCATTCGTTGCCGCCTGCAACTGGGCCAGCGGCTGCCGGATCTGCCGCTGGCCAGCAAGGCCCATCTCTACCGCCTGGTGCAGGAGGCGCTGACCAATGTGGCCCGCCACGCCGATGCCAGCGAAGTGCGCATTCGTCTGCAGCGCCGTGGCCGCGGCTTGCGTCTGCTGGTGCGTGACAACGGCCGTGGCACGGCACTGCCATTACGCCCCGGTATTGGCCTGCGCTCGATGCGCGAACGCAGCCGCAGCCTGGGCGGCGAGCTGCGCCTGCACAGTCGGCCGCAAGCGGGCTGGGCGCTGTGCCTGAACATTCCTCTGGAGACGATGCCATGAAGGTGCTACTGGTGGACGATCACGCGGTGGTGCGTCAGGGCTACGCCAGCCTGCTGCGCGCCCTGTTGCCGGAGGTGCAGCTGCGCGAGGCCTGCGATGGCGAGCAGGCCTTGCAGCGAGTGCAGGAAGAGATACCGAATTTGGTGATCATGGATATCGGCCTGCCCGGCATCAGTGGCCTGGAAACCACCCGTCGCCTGCGTCAGCGCCTGCCGCAGCTGCGCATCCTGTTCTTCAGCATGCACGACGAGCTGCCCCTGGTGCGCCAGGCGCTGGAGGCTGGCGCCATCGGCTACCTGACCAAGAGTTCGTCTCCGGATGTACTGGTTGAGGCGGTGCGCCGTACCGCATCCGGTCATGCCTATATCGAGCAGTCCCTGGCCACCCAACTGGCCTGTAACCCGGGCAGCGGTGGGCCCGACCCGCGCCTGCGCGAACTGACCCAGCGCGAATTCGAGATCTTCGTCATGTTCGCCCGCGGCCTGCCACCGCGGCAGATTGCCGAGAAGCTGTGCATCAGTTCCAAGACCCTGTCCAACTACCAGACCCTGATCAAGAACAAACTGCAGATCAGCTCCCAGGCCGAGCTGGTGCATCTGGCCATCGACAGTGGCGTGGTGCGGGTGGGCTTGGAGAGCGCCTGAATGGAAGCGGGTTCGCGGCTAAAGCCGCTCCTACACAGCACTCATATCCTGTAGGAGCGGCTTTAGCCGCGAACGGGCCGTAGGGGCACAACCAAGCCGTGCAGGCTCTGGGGTAACCAACCGCGCTCCCTGTGCTATATCCCTAACATCCTATTTATCGAGGCAATGGAATGCCTGTTCCCACTTCTTACCACGGACGCTCCCTGCGCCTGGGCCGCTGCTCCGAGCCAGGTCGTATCTATTTATTGACCGTCGTCGTCCGTGATCGCGCACCGCTCTTCGGTGATTTTGCGGTAGGGCGTTTGCTGGTGGCCGAACTGCGCTCGGCGGTCGAGGCGGGCTGGGTGAACTCCCTGGCCTGGGTCGTGATGCCGGATCACTTCCATTGGCTGGTCGAGTTGCGAGAGCAACCTCTGGCGGCGCTGCTGCGGCGGGTGAAAGGCCGCAGTGCACGGACGATCAATCGGCAACTGTGGCGCGAGGGAGCCTTATGGCAGTCGGGTTATCACGACCATGCCCTGCGCCGCGAAGAGGATGTGCAGGCGGTGGCGCGTTATGTGGTGGCCAATCCGTTGCGGGCGGGGTTGGTGAGGCGGGTTGGGGATTATCCGCTGTGGGATGCGGTTTGGTTGTGAGCCTGTGAGGTGGTTCGCGGCTAAAGCCGCTCCTACGGATCGTGTTGAACCTGTAGGAGCGGCTTTAGCCGCGAACCAGAGTCCTCAATCCCAGCCCTTCGGACATTCCATACAGCCCGGCATATTGGCACCCTGGAAATTGCCGAAGCGCACCCGCGCGCCGCTGAGGTTGGCGTTTTCCAGGTTGGCGCCACCCAGTTTCACTTCCTGCAGGTTGGCATCGGCGAGGTGCGCGCCCTTGAGGTCGGCCTTGCTCAGCCAGGTCATTTCCAGGTTGGCGGCCTGCAGCTGGGCATTGTGCAGCTTGGCGCCGGAGAGGCGGGCGAACTCCAGATTGGCGGCGCGCATGTCGGCGCCTTCGAATTGCGCAGCCTGGGCGAACAGCCCCCAGCCGCTGATGGCCACCAGGCTGGCGCCGGACAGGTCGGCGCCGCGCAGGTTGCTCTGTTGCAGGCTGGCGCGGGTCAGGTTGGCGCCGCGCAGCTTGGCCTTTTCCAGCTGGGCCAGGTCGAGGTTGACGTGACGCAGGTCAGCGCCGGACAGGTCGGCGCCGGTGAGATTCATACGGCGCATGTCCAGGTTGCGCAGGTCGGCGCCGCGCAGGTTGGCGTTGGCGCATTGGCTGTCGGGTTCGATGCGGCAGCCGTTGATCTGTGGCACGCCGTCGCTCTCGGCGCCGATGGCGTGGCTGCCGATGACCAGCAGCAGGACCGGGATAAGCAGGGGCAGATAGTTCATGGTGAGTCCTCGGGCAGTGATGGCCTGATTCGTGGGGGCGTGGGATTCGTGGGGTTCGCGGCTAAAGCCGCTCCTACAAAAAGCCCCATGGCGCAGCCGGGTGGGTGCGCCATGGGGCTTGGCCTTTAGCGCTGGGCGCTGGCCTTGTCCCAGCTCGGCAGCTTGAACACCCAGAAGGAGCCGCCCTGGGCCACCGGCTTGGTCAGCTCGGCCATATCGCCGCCCCACAGCGGTACGGCGCCGCCGTAGCCGGCCGTTACGCCGATGTACTGCTCACCGTCCTGCTCCCAGGTGACGGGCGGGGAGATGATCCCGGTGCCGACCTGGAACTTCCACAGCTCCTTGCCGTTCTTGGCGTCGAAGGCCTTGAAGTAGCCGTCGCCGGTGCCGGTGAACACCAGGTTGCCCTTGGTCGCCAGTACCCCGGCCCATAGCGGTAGACGCTCCTTGTGCTCCCAGGCGATCTTGCCGGTGGTGGGGTTCATCGCCCTCAGGATGCCGACGTGGTCGTCATACAGGCGCTTGATCCGGAAACCCATGCCCAGGTAGGCGGAGCCCTTCTTGTACTGCGCTTCCTCGGCCCAGTAGTCCTCCTTCCAGTGGTTGGCCGGCACGTAGAACAGGCCGGTGTCCTGGCTGTAGGCCATGGGGTTCCAGTTCTTGCCGCCGAGGAAGGGTGGCGAGACCTCAACCGACGCGCCCTTGCTTTCGCCGGGCTTGGGCTTTGGTGGGCGCTGGCCTTCGACTTCCACCGGGCGACCGGTTTCCAGATCGATATGACTGGCCCAGGTGATCTTGTCGACGAAGGGGAAGGCGTTCTTCAGCTTGCCGTTGGCGCGGTCGACCACATAGAAGAAGCCGTTGCGGTCGGCGTGGGCGGTGGCCTTGGTGACCTTGCCGTTCTTGTCCTTGTAGTCGAACAGCACCAGCTCGTTGTTGCCGGAGAAGTCCCAGGCATCGTTGGGGGTGTGCTGGTAGAACCACTTGACTTCGCCGGTGGTGGGGTCGACGCCGACTTGCCCTGAGGTGTACAGGCTGTCGTAGTCCTTGGGATCACCGCCGTCTGAGGTGCGCGCCCAGCCGTTCCACGGCGCCGGGTTGCCGGCACCGATGATGATGGTGTTGGTCTCGGCATCGAAACTGGCGCTCTGCCACGGGGCGCCGCCGCCCTGGCTCCAGGCTTCCTTCTTGCCGGTCGGGTGGTTGGGGTCATCCGGCCAGCTCGGCGCCTTGATATCGCCGGTCGGGGTGCTCTCCTTGCCGTTCAGGCGGCCCATATGGCCTTCGACGAACGGGCGCATCCAGACTTCCTCGCCGCTGTCCGGGTCGCGGGCGAACAGCTTGCCGACCACGCCGAACTCGTCGCCGGAGCTGCCATGGATCAGCAGCACCTTGCCGCTCTTGCCATCTTTGACGATGGTCGGCGCGCCGGTCATGGTGTAACCGGCGGCGTGATCGCCGAACTTCTTGTTCCACACCACCTTGCCGGTGTCCTTGTTCAGCGCCACGACGCGGGCATCGAGGGTGCCGAAGTAGATCTTGTCGCCATAGATGGCGGCGCCGCGGTTGACCACATCACAGCACGGACGGATGTTGTCGGGCAGGCGATGGCTGTAGGTCCACAGGCGCTTGCCGGTCTTGGCGTCGAGGGCGAACACCCGCGAGTAGGAGCCGGTCACGTAGACCACCCCGTCGTGGATGATGGCCTGGGATTCCTGGCCGCGCTGCTTCTCGTCGCCAAAGGAGTAGCTCCAGGCCGGCGTCAGCTTGAATACGTTGTCGGCGTTGACCTGGGCCAGCGGGCTCCAGCGCTGGGCGTTGGTGCCCATGCCGTATTGCAGCACGTTGTGGGTGCTGAGGTGGTCGTTGGCGATATCGTCCCAGGTCACTGGTTTGGCCTGGAGGCCCTGGCTCAGGCCCAGCGCGCTGGCCATCAGCAGTGCAAGCGTCAGGGGACGCGGGGTGAAGGCTGTTGTTGTCATCGTTGTGCTTCCCGTTGGAGGTGGTAGGTCGCCGCAGGGCACCTCTAAAAACTGTCTGCGTTGTCATCGCTGCGTTAAAAACAGGCTCAGAATGCTCATTTACAATTCGTAAACTGCGCTTCTTCGCCTGTTCTCGCCTTGCGCTGACTGCCTCGCCGACGTTTTTAGAGATGCCCTACCGTGGCAGTTCGATGGTGAAACCCGCCTCGTTTCCCGCCTACGGAAAAACTCCCGCGCTTGCCGGGAAGATTGCCCAGTTCCGGGCTTAATTGGCCTTGCTGCCAAAGCAGCGGGGCGGCTCCCTCGCAAGCTCTACTACCAAGGGACTAGGGCGCGGCCACCAAAGCAGCATTCGGCCCTTGCTGCGGCCTTTCTAAGATGAACGCCTCAAGCTCTGAACGGGCTGTTTGCGTGCACTCGATGAGGTCCTAGCCATGAACAAGAAACTCAATGCCACCCTGGCCATGCTGCTGCTCGGCGCATCCACCCAACTCTGGGCCCACGGCGATGTGGTGCCCCAGGCCGTGAAGACTGATGGCTTGGAGCCCCTGGGCGAGGAGTGGCTGGAGGAGAACCCCTACCGCGATAACCCCCGCGCCATCGAGATCGGCGCCTCGGCCTATAACCAGAACTGCGCCGCCTGCCATGGCCTGGAGGCCAAGTCCGGCGGTATCGCCCCGGATCTGCGCCTGCTGGAAACCGGCGCCATGGGCGATGAGTGGTACAAGGAGCGGGTGATCAACGGTGCGGTGCGTGATGGCCGGGTGTATATGCCGAAGATGGCCGACTACCTCAGCCAGGAAGCCCTGTGGGCGGTGCGCAGCTACCTGGAAAGCGTGGCCATCGAGGAGTAACGCCATGTCGCGGCTGCTCCTGCTGTGCCTGCTGGTGCTGGGCCTGAACACGGCCCAGGCCCAGGTGCGCGACTTCGACACCATGGTTGCGTCCGGGGTGCTGCGGGTGGCGCTGTATGACGACTTCGCCCCCTACAGTTTCCGCCAGCAGGGCCAGCCCCGTGGCGTCGACTATGAGCTGGCCAGGCAGTTGGCCGAGGGGCTGGGCCTTGAGCTGCAGGTGATCTGGGCGCCGCCGGGGGAAAACCTCGATGCCGACCTGCGTGACTATATCTGGCGCGGGCGCCTGACCCAGCCCGGCGAGCTGGCCGATGTGATGCTGCGGGTGCCCTATGACCGCGATTTCGCCTACAAGCGCAACGAACTGGGCGAGCTGGTCAACGAGTTGGTGGTGCTGTTCGGCCCCTATCAGCGTGAGCGCTGGCAGCTGGCCTTCGACCGTCGCCGCTTGCCGGCGCTGCCGAGTCTGGCGGTGTTGCGTCAACACCCCATTGGCGTCGAGGTAGACGGGGTGCCGTCCTTTTACCTGTCGCTGTTTATGCAGGGCATGCTGCGCCAGCAACTGCGTCATTACCCCAGCGTGGCGGCGGCCTTCGCCGGCCTGCAGGGCGCCGAGGTGGATGCGGTGATGGCCATGCGCGGCGAGGTCGACTGGCTGTTGCAGCAGGCCGCCGACCCCAACCTGGTGTTGGCCGACAATGCCTACCCGGAGATGGGGCGGCAGATCTGGGAGATCGGCATGGCGGTGCACGAAAGCAACCGGCAGCTGGCCTATGCCCTGGAAGAGCAGGTCGACGCGATGATCCTCGATGGCTCCCTGCAGCGCCTGTATGCGCGCTACGGCCTGCGTTTCGAGAAACCGGAGCAGTATCAGTAGAGGGGATAAGCGATGGACTGGCGTGGACTGCTGTGCCTGGCGTTGTTTGCCTGGGGCTGGGAGGCACGGGCCGCAGAGCAGAGCGACCCGGTCAGCTCGGTGATGTGGGACTACTACCACCAGCGTCTGCTGGACAGTGCCGCCTTTACCTTCGATAAGCGGGTGCAGGTGCTGGTGCCGCCTTTTGCCGAGGATGCGCGCCAGGTGCCGATTCAGATCGATGCCCGCAGCCTGGGGGCCAGGGTCAAGCGGCTGCTGGTCTGGGCCGAGCTCAATCCCATCGCCCAGGTGGTGGATTTTCAACCGGGCGAGCAGGTGTTGCCCTTTCTCGCCTTGCGTATCCGCGTCGAGCAGGCCACGCCGATCCGCGCCGCGGTGCTGACGGAAGACGGCCTCTGGCACGTGGGTTCGGCCCGGGTGGACGCCGCCGGCGGGGGTTGCACGGCGCCCAGCGTGGTGCGCGCCGAGGCCGGCTGGGAAGAGCGCTTTGGCCAGGTGCTGGGCCGGCGTTTTCGTCTTGAGGACAGCGACCGGCTGCGTCTGCAGGTGGCCCATCCCATGGATAACGGCCTGGTGGGCGGCATTCCCGAGTTCTTTATCGAACAGGCCGAGCTGCGCGATGCCAGCGGCCAGCGCCTGGCCAGCCTGGAGCTGTTTCCCTCGGTCAGCGAGAACCCCACCCTGAGTTTCGAGCTGCGCGAGGCGCAGGGCGCCGAGCTGTGGCTGCGTGACAACAACGGCAACGAGTTTCAGGCGGCGTTTTAAGCCAGTCCAGGGTGCGCCATGCGCACCATCGGCCATTACTAGGGGGATGGAATGCGTTGGATGATCTTGTGCCTGGCCCTATTGGCCGGATCGGCCCAGGCCGAGCTGACCTACCAACTGGAGCCGCGGCAGATCGCCGAGGATGTCTGGCTGGTGGAGGGCAGTACCGACAACTTTGGCCGCGACAATGGCGGCTTTATCCTCAATACCGGCTTTATCGTCACCGAGTATGGCGTACTGGTGATCGACAGCGGCCCGTCGAAGCGCTTTGGCGAGGCGCTGCGGGCGGCCATCGCGCGGGTCACCGACAAACCGCCGATTCTGCTGATCCTCACCCACCATCACCCCGACCATGCCCTGGGCAACCAGGCCTTCAGCGATGTACCCATCGCCGCCCTTGAAGGCACCCGGCGCCTGCTGGCCGAGCAGGGCGAGGCCATGGCGGAGAACATGTACCGCCTGGTGGGCGACTGGATGCGTGGCACCGAAGTGCGGCTGCCGACCCAGACCCTGGAGGCCGGTGAGCTGGATATCGGCGAGCGGCGTCTGCGGCTGTTGGCGCTGAGCGGTCATAGCGGTGCCGACCTGGCGATCTTCGATGAGCGCAGCGGCGTGCTGTTCGCCGGCGACCTGCTGTTCCATCAGCGCGCCCTGACCACCCCGGGCACGCCGGGGCTGGACGTGTGGCTGGAGGATCTTGCGCGCCTGCAGGCGCTGCCCTGGCAGCAGATCGTCCCAGGGCATGGGCCCATTACCCGCGATGCCGCGCCCTTCGTGCAGATGCGCGACTACCTGGGCTGGCTCGACCAAGTGATGCGCAGCGGCGCCGAGCGGGGCGCGGAGATGAATGAGCTGATCCGCACGCCGATTCCCGAGCGCTTCGCCACCATCAGCCTGAGCCGCTATGAGCTGATCCGCTCGGTCAGTCATCTGTATCCGCGCTATGAGCACAGCGTGCTGCAGCGCATCGATCAGTAGGGAAACTCAGAAAAAGTCGTCTTTGGAGTCCAGAGCCGGCGAACTCTCTGGGTTTCCGCCTGCGCGTGAGTGACGTTCAGAACGGCCCTGGCACTCACTGCAGCGTCAGGACCTCGCCGCGCTCCTGAATCCACTCATCATGGCTGGGGGCGGCCTGTTCGCCGCTCATGCGGTGGATGATCTCGAAGTAGTGCTGTTTGAACGGGTCGCGCATCACTTGTTCACGCTTGCGTACCCGCACCGCGTAGATGCTCTGCAGGTTCTGGTGGTCGAAGCCGCGCCACTGCTGTCGGTCCTTGAGTAGCTGGTAGCTGTGATCTTCCAGGGTACTGATCAGCGTCTCGCTGTCGCTGCTGCCGGTGCGTCGCACGGCGTCGGCCCACTGCTGGACGATGGTGTAGGCCGAGGCGGCGGTGCTGCCGGGATACTCCTGGTGAGCGGCAATATAGCGCTCGACGAAGAGCAGGCCTGCCGCGCTGTCTTCCTGGCGCGGCATGTCCCAGGTCCAGGTCTCGGTGCCGATCACATCCTCCATCACCAGTGGGCCGGTCTGCTGCACCAGGCTTTTACTCAGATTCGGCACTATCACTTGCAGGCGCTGCTTGAGGCCCAGGTTATGGGCCAGGCGCATGCTGTGTTGCAGGTTGTCGCCGAGCAGGGCCAGCACCAGAATATCGGCGCCGCTGGCCGCGGCCTTGTCCAGCGCGGCGCGGTACTGCTCGCGGCGCAACGGGCCGCGGGGCAGCACGCTGCGACCATGGCGGGCGCGGTCGCTGCTGCCGGTGGCCAGGCGCAGGGCCTGCTCCAGGCTGCGGCCCCAGGTATCGTCGCTGAGGATGTAGTAATAGCGCTGGCGCGGCAGGTGCCAGGCCAGGTATTCACCGAGTACCCGGGCGCTCATCCAGGCGCTGCTGGATTCGCGGAACAGGTAACGCTGGCCGGCCTGGCCGGTGACCTCGTTGGCGTAGCTCAGGGTGGCGAAGTACAGCAGGCCGTGGGCGCGGGCCTGTTGACCGGCGGCCATGGCTTCCTCGCTGCTGGTGCCGCCGAACACCATGCGCACGCCCTGGCGGGCAAAGTGCTCGACATTGGCCGCGGCCTGGGCGGCGCTGGAGTCGGTGTTGGCGCTGAGCAGCTCCAGGCGCCGGCCAAGCAGACCGCCATCCTGGTTGATCGTCTCCACCGCCAGCAGGGCGCCACGGCGCAGCTCCAGGCCTTCATCCTTGGCATTGCCGGTGCGCGGATAGTTGAGGCCGATCTTCAGGCTCTCGGCCTGGGCCTGGCCGAGCAGGGCGGCCAGCAGCAGGGCAAACAGGGCGCGGGGCATGGGCATTCTCCTTGAAAGGTAGGGGAGTGCCTTTCTACGGACTGGGGCGTTGCGGCGGTATGGGCTTTTGGTGGCGCCTGGGTGCTACTTGGGTGGCGCTGGCGGGCAACGGCGCAGGCCCTGTCGGGCCGTGGCAGGGGGCGGTATTGCTACCAAGGAACTAGGGAAATCGGCACTGCGTGCAATTGTTGCGCAGGGGCCGGCACCGAAGAATCGGCGCTAGATCGGGAAAAGTTCCCGGCGATAACAATGAACCCACAGAGGTAGCCGCAATGAAACACTCTGGTCCATGCAAGCCCCTTCTTCTCAGCGCCCTGTGCGCCGCCATGCTCTCGGCCGGCGCCAGCGCCTGGGCTGTCAGCGACAAGGAAATCCTGGCCGATGCCAGCACCACCGACGAGATCGTCACCAACGGCCTCGGCCTGCAGGGCCAGCGTTACAGCCCGCTGAGCACCCTCAACGTGGATAACGTCAAGGAGCTGCGCCCGGTCTGGACCATGTCCTTCGGTGGCGAGAAGCAGCGCGGCCAGCAGGCCCAGCCGCTGATCAAGGACGGTGTGATGTATGTCACCGCCTCCTACTCGCGGGTATTCGCCGTGGATGCACGCACCGGCAAGGAGCTGTGGCAGTACGATGCACGTCTGCCCGAGGATATCCGCCCCTGCTGTGACGTGATCAACCGCGGTGTGGCCCTGTATGGCGACCTGGTGATCTTCGGCACCCTGGACGCCAAGCTGGTGGCCCTGCACAAGGACACCGGCAAGGTGGTGTGGCGCAAGAGCGTGGCCGACCACAAGGCCGGCTACTCCATCACCGCCGCGCCGCTGGTGGTGAACGGCAAGCTGATCACCGGGGTGTCCGGCGGCGAGTTCGGCGTGGTGGGCAAGATCGAAGCCTACGACCCGAAGAATGGCGAACTGCTGTGGACCCGTCCCACCGTGGAAGGCCATATGGGCTACGTCTACAAGGACGGCAAGAAAGTCGAGAACGGCATCAGCGGCGGTGAGGCCGGCAAGACCTGGCCGGGCGACCTGTGGCAGACCGGCGGCGCCGCGCCCTGGCTGGGCGGCTACTACGACGCCGACACCAACCTGCTGTTCTTCGGCACCGGCAACCCGGCACCCTGGAACTCGCACCTGCGCCCTGGCGACAACCTCTACTCGTCCTCGCGCCTGGCCCTGAACCCGGATGACGGCAGCATCCAGTGGCACTTCCAGACCACGCCCAACGATGGCTGGGACTTCGACGGGGTCAATGAGCTGATCTCCTTCGACTACCAGGAAGGCGGCAAGACCGTGAAGGCGGCGGCCACCGCCGACCGCAACGGCTTCTTCTATGTGCTGGATCGCACCAACGGCAAGTTTATCCGTGGCTTCCCCTTCGTCGACAAGATCACCTGGGCCAAGGGGCTGGACAAGAACGGCCGGCCGATCTTCGACGACAGCAACCGTCCCGGCGCCCCCAGTGCCAGCGAGAAGGGCAAGAGCGTGTTCGCCGCGCCGGCCTTCCTCGGCGCGAAGAACTGGATGCCCATGGCCTACAGCCAGGACACCGGCCTGTTCTATGTGCCCTCCAACGAGTGGGGCATGGATATCTGGAACGAGGACATCGCCTACAAGAAGGGCGCCGCCTACCTGGGCGCCGGCTTCACCATCAAGCCGCTCAACGAGGACTATATCGGTGTGCTGCGCGCCATCGACCCGAAGACCGGCAAGGAAGTCTGGCGCCACAAGAACTACGCGCCGCTGTGGGGCGGGGTGCTGACCACCAAGGGCAACCTGGTGTTTACCGGCACGCCTGAGGGCTACCTGCAGGCCTTCAACGCCAAGACCGGCGACAAGGTCTGGGAATTCCAGACTGGCTCGGGCGTGATCGGCTCGCCCGTGACCTGGGAGATGGACGGCGAGCAGTATGTCTCGGTGCTGTCCGGCTGGGGCGGCGCGGTACCGCTGTGGGGCGGCGAGGTGGCCAAGCGGGTCAAAAACTTCAACCAGGGCGGCATGCTCTGGACCTTCAAACTGCCCAAGGATCTGGTCGCCAAGCGCTGATCCCCTGCGCCTGAACACAAAGCCGGCCGCGTGCCGGCTTTGTGCTGTCTGTGGCTTGGGTGGGGCAAGTAACCGCAATGGTGGATGAAAAGGGCGTCATCCACCCTACGCAAAACGTTGCACTGATGGCAGCCCGTAGGGTGGATGGCGCTTTACCCATCCACCGCTCGTCGGGCTTTACCCAACCGGCGATGCTGCCCTGCGCACGGCGCCCCCTACAGATTTCTCTACTACCAAATAACGAGTCGACCTGTGCCATTGGTGCATACCGGCGCCGCCAAGCCCTTCCTAAGATCGAGTCATGACCTGTTCCACCCAAGGGGGCAGGCTCCGACAACACTAGAGGGCTGCATCATGATCTACGCCAAACCCGGTACCCCAGGCTCAGTCGTCAACCTCAAACCACGTTACGGCAACTACATCAATGGCCAGTTCGTCGAGCCGCTGGGTGGCCAGTATTTCAGCAATACCAGCCCGGTGGATGGCTCGCTGATCGCCGAATTCCCCCGTTCCACTGCCGCCGATATCGAGCTGGCCCTGGACGCCGCCCATGCCGCCGCCGATGCCTGGGGCCGCACCAGCGTGCAGGAGCGCTCGCATATCCTGCTGAAGATTGCCGACCGCATCGAAGCCAACCTGGAACTGCTGGCCGTGGCCGAGACCTGGGACAACGGCAAGGCCGTGCGCGAAACCCTGAATGCCGACGTGCCGCTGTCCGCCGACCACTTCCGCTACTACGCCGGCTGCATCCGCGCCCAGGAAGGCAGCACCGCCGAGATCAACGACGGCACCGTGGCCTATCACTTCCACGAGCCCCTGGGCGTGGTCGGGCAGATCATCCCGTGGAACTTCCCGCTGCTGATGGGCGCCTGGAAACTGGCCCCGGCCCTGGCCGCCGGCAACGCCATCGTGCTCAAACCGGCCGAGCAGACCCCGCTGTCCATCACCCTGCTGCTGGAAATCATCGGCGACCTGCTGCCACCAGGCGTGCTCAACGTGGTTCAGGGTTTCGGCCGCGAAGCCGGCGAGGCCCTGGCCACCAGCAAGCGCATCGCCAAGATCGCCTTCACCGGCTCCACCCCGGTGGGCTCGCATATTCTGAAATGCGCCGCCGAGAACATCATCCCGAGCACCGTGGAGCTGGGCGGCAAGTCGCCGAACATCTTCTTCGAAGACATCATGCGCGCCGAGCCGGCGTTCATCGAGAAGGCCGCCGAGGGCCTGGTGCTGGGCTTCTTCAACCAGGGTGAGGTGTGCACCTGCCCGTCCCGCGCCCTGGTGCAGGAATCCATCTACGAGCCGTTCATGGCCGAGGTGATGAAGAAGATCAAGCAGATCAAGCGCGGTAATCCGCTGGACAGCGAAACCATGGTCGGCGCCCAGGCCTCGCAGCAGCAGTTCGACAAGATCCTGAGCTACCTGGAGATCGCCCAGCAGGAAGGCGCCCAGCTGCTCACCGGCGGCGCGGCGGAGCAGCTGGAAGGCGACCTGGCCAGCGGTTACTACATCCAGCCGACCCTGCTCAAGGGCACCAATGAAATGCGCGTGTTCCAGGAGGAAATCTTCGGCCCGGTGATCGGCGTGACCACCTTCAAGGACGAAGCCGAAGCCCTGGCGATTGCCAACGACACCGAATTCGGCCTCGGCGCCGGGGTGTGGAGCCGCGACATGAACATCGCCTACCGCATGGGCCGGGCGATCAAGGCCGGCCGCGTATGGACCAACTGCTACCACCTGTACCCGGCCCACGCCGCGTTCGGTGGCTACAAGAAGTCCGGCGTCGGCCGCGAAACCCACAAGATGATGCTCGACCACTACCAGCAGACCAAGAACCTGCTGGTGAGCTACGACATCAATCCGCTGGGCTTCTTCTAAGCGCTCGCTCAAGGTCTGCTGCGCGTCGGCCCTACTGCGTTAGAAACAGGCTCGAAATGCTCATGTACAACAGTACACTCCGCTTTCTCGCCTATTTCTGCCTTGTAGGTCTCTAGCTCGCTAGACCTTGAGCAGGCTCTTGCACCCGGTTGTCGGCCCCGGCGCGCCCGCTCCAGTGCGTCGGTGAGTGATCTTTAACGCGGCTTCGGTCGCGTTTTTTCGTGTGCCCGGCAAAGCTGGTGCGACAGGCGCCTTACAGGGTGCGGATGCCAGTGCCGTAGGGTGGATGGCCGTAGCCATCCACCGTGGTTATCGCAGGTGGATGAAAAGAGCGTCATCCACCCTACGCGCTGGTGCCGTGTTCGGGGCGGGTTACCGTA